>CAWHUE010000021.1:0-39145 GCA_963832515.1 uncultured Alphaproteobacteria bacterium | reverse complement strand
GGCGTCATGGGCCTGTTCGACGGCATCGAAGGCGCGCCGGGGCGGAGCGGGGCCACGTCGGACCTCGCCGCGCAGTTCCGCCTGCCCGTGCTGCTCGTGGTCGATGTCTCGGGCCAGTCGCAATCCGCGGCGGCGCTCGTGCGCGGCTTTGCTTCGCATGACCCCGAGGTGCGGGTCGGCGGCGTGGTGCTGAACCGGGTTGGCAGCGAGCGGCATCTCAGTTTCGTGGCCGGCGCCATCGCGTCGCTCGGCGTGCCGTTGCTCGGTGCGCTCCCGCGCGACGCGGCACTCGCGCTGCCCGAACGCCATCTGGGGCTGGTGCAGGCTGGCGAGCATGCGGACATCGCGGCGCGGCTCGATCGTCTGGCGGCACTTGCCGAACGCCATCTCGATCTCGACGCGATCCTGAAGCTTGCGGTGAGCCCGCATCTCGGACCCGTGCCGCGCGCCGCGCGCGAAGGCGTCGCCATCAAACCGCCGGGCTCACGCATCGCGCTCGCGCAGGACGATGCCTTCAGCTTCGTCTACGCCCATATGCTCGACTTATGGCGGCGCGCCGGTGCGGAGATCGTGCCTTTCTCACCACTCGCCGATGAGCCGCCGCCGGAGACTTGCGATTGCTGCTGGCTCCCCGGCGGATACCCAGAGCTTCACGCCGGCCGGCTCGCCGCCGCTACGCGATTCCGCGAGGGGCTCGCCCGCTTCGCCGCGACGCGTCCCGTGCACGGGGAGTGCGGCGGCTACATGGTACTCGGCGAAGGCCTCGAGGATGCGGACGGCGTGCGGCACGCGATGGCCGGGCTGCTCGGCCACGCCACGAGCTTTGCGCAACGGAAGCTCCATCTCGGCTATCGCGCGGCGCGCGTGCTTTCCGAGAGCCCGCTCGGAGCCGCAGGCAGCATCGTGCGCGGACACGAGTTCCATTATGCGGCGCTGGTCTCGCCCGGCGGCGATGCGCCGCTCGTCGAGCTCGCCGACGGGCAGGGGCGCGCGCTCGGTCCCTCGGGGGGACGGCGCGGCCATGTCACCGGCACCTTCTTCCACGCCATCGCCGCGAGTGTTGATTGATGTCAGGCCTCTTTGCCGGAGACTTGCGCCTCCGCGAAGGTCGCCATGCCGGTATGGCAGGCGAGCGCGGCGCGCAGCACGAGCACCGCCACCGCGGCGCCCGACCCTTCACCGAGACGCATGTCGAGATCGAGCAGCGGCCGCAAGCCGAGCGCCTGCAGCAGGATGCGGTGGCCGGACTCGGCCGAGACATGACCGGCGCGCGCATGGTCGAGCGCGCTCGCGGCGAGCTTGGCGAGCGGCGCGACCGCGGCAGTCGAGACGAACCCGTCGATCAGGACCGGCACGCGATAATGCCGCGCGGCAAGGCACGCGCCGAGCATGGCGGCAAGCTCGCGGCCGCCAAGGGCCGCTGCCGCACGCAGCGGATCGCCGAGTACGCCTGCATGCAGCGCGCAGCGCGCGATCGATGACGGCGCGCTTGCGCGCAAGGCCCTGCTCGTCGACGCCAGTGCCGCGACCGGCAAAGCGCGTACCGCCGCCGCCGAACAGCGCCGCCGCGAGCGCTGCGGCAGAAGTCGTGTTGCCGATGCCCATCTCGCCGAGCCCGACGAGATCGGCGTCTTGCGGCACGGCGTCGTAGCCCGCGCCGACCGCATCGAGGAACGCCGCCTCGTCCATGGCCGGGGCTTGCGTGAAGTCGGCGGTCGGACGGTCGAGCGCGAGCGCCATGACGCGAAGCTCAGCGCCCGCCGCGCGTGCAAGCTGGTTGATGGCGGCGCCGCCACCAGCGAAGTTCGCGACCATCTGCGCGGTGACCTCGGCCGGGAAGGCGGAGACGCCCTGCGCCGTCACGCCATGATTTCCGGCAAAGACAAGGATCTCGACGCGCGCGAGGCTTGGCGGGCTCTTACCCTGCCAGAGCCCGAGCCATTCGACGAGCTCCTCCAGCCGGCCGAGGCTCCGCGCCGGCTTGGTCAGGACGGCTTCGCGGCGCGCCACGCGCGCGGCGGCCTCCGCATCGCCTTGGGGCAGGTCGAGACAGGCCGCATGCAACTCTGCGAAAGAACTAAAACGCGTCATTTGCGGATAGACTTGCCGGCGCCGTCGGAAGACGGGCGCAGTGGGGGCTCCTTGAGAGACCGCGCCGGGGGGAGGGCATGACGACCGGCGCCGCCAACAGCCGCCTTATCACGGAGCTCGGGACCGGCCTAGCCTTCTTGACCCGCCTGCCCGTGCGCGGGGCGTCAGGCGGGGCCGGGAGCCTCGCGCGCGCAGCCTGGACCTTCCCGCTCGTGGGCGCATTGGTCGGCGCTTGCGGTGCGCTCGCTTATTGGGGCGCCGCCGCTGTCGGGCTGCCTCCCGTCGTCGCCGGCGTCCTCGCCGTCGCCGCTACTCTGCTTGTCACCGGCGCGCTGCACGAAGATGGGCTTGCCGACACGGCCGACGGGTTTGGCGCAGGCGTGACGCCGCGAGCGCAAGCTCGAGATCATGCGCGACAGCCGGATCGGCACCTACGGCGTCGCGGCGCTGGTCTTATCTATCCTGCTTAGGGCGGGGGCCGTGGCGAGCCTTGTCGAGCCTGTGCTCGCAGCGCCCGCCCTGATCGCAGCGCACGCCGCCGCACGGGCGACGCTTCCAGATTTCATGCGCTTCGTGCCGCGTGCGCGCGCGGACGGGCTCGCGGCGGGAACGGGGCAGCCGTCCATGACAAGCGTGATCGTCGCCGCGCTTGTCGGGGCAGCGTCCCTCGCCGTCTGCTTCGATCTTATGGGTATGCTCGTCGCGCTTGCCCTGCTCGTCGCGGCCGCTTCGTTCATGGCCTGGCTCACGCTGCGGCAGATCGGCGGGCAGACGGGCGACGTTCTCGGCGCGCTCGAGCAGACCGGCGAGATCCTGGTCCTGCTCGCCGCCGCCTCCTTGTTGTGACTCCACGCCCAATAACGGCGCGGAAACCAGGTTCTCCGAAGGGCGTTGCACTCCTGAGGCGTTCGGCGTGACAATGGGGCCAAGGAGCGAGACCATGCGCAATCTCTTTGCCGCCGCCACTTTGTTCGCGGGCCTCTGCCTGCTCGCGCCGGGCCAAGCCTCGGCAGTCGCCGCCGCCTCTGGCGAACCATGCCGCAACAAGCAAGGCGCACGCCGCGTCATTGATGGAGGAGGCGCGCGGCAGGCAGACTTACGCCCGCCGCAAGACCGTTAAACTGAAGCGCCGCTACGACTGGACCTATTACCCGTATTGGCGGCCGTATCAGTACCGCTACTGGCAGTACATCTATCCGTATGGCGGCCCGCTCTTCTAAGCCGGTCTACTCCGCAAATTGAGGTTAACGGTGCGCGGCGCCGGCTGTGGCAGAGTGCGCCGCCGTGAGGGATATCGATCCGATAACCGCCGCGCGCGCGCTCGAGCTTGCGCGCGAGGGCCTCGCCCGGCCGGGCGCGCCGCTTGCGTTGCCCGCGCGTCTGCTCGTGGTCGACGCCGAGCGGCAGATCGCAATCCTGATCGAAGACGAGGCGCCCGTCGCCGCCTGGCCGGTATCGACCGCGCTTGCCGGGATCGGCGGCGAGCAAGGCTCATACCGCACCCCGCCCGGCTGGCACGTCGTCGCGCGGCGCATCGGCGATGACGCGGAGCCCGGCACGGTATTTTCCTCGCGCGAGCCGACCGGCGAGACATGGTGCGGCGAGGCTTGCGCCGACGACCTCATCCTCACCCGCATCCTCACGCTCGACGGTATCGAGGACGGCATCAACCGCGGGCCCGGATGCGACTCGCTCGAACGCTACATCTATCTGCACGGCACGAACCACGAGAGCCTGCTCGGCCGGCGCGCCTCGCATGGCTGCGTGCGCCTGGCCAACGCCGATATCGCTGAGCTCTTCGTCCGCCTGCGCGAGGGCGACCATGTGCTGATCGCCGAGCCCGGCGCGCGCTTGATCCCCGATCCGCGTGCGGCGGGGCGCTTTCATTATGCGGGCCTCGCCGGCTCCGGCATGAGCGCGCTCGCCCAGTTCCAGGTGATGACCGGGGGGCGCGCGAGCGGCAGCGACCGCGCCTTCGATAATGGCGAGCGCGGGGCCTTGCGCACACAGCTCGAGCGGCTCGGCATCGAGGTGCTGCCCCAGGACGGAAGCGGCATCGGCCCGGACTGCGCGGCGCTCGTCATCTCGACCGCCATTGAGGAACAGATCGCGGACTTCGCCGCCGCGCGCGGGGCAGGCGTTCCCATCGTGCACCGCTCGGAGCTGCTCGCGCATTTCGTCGCGGCCTATCGCAGCATCGCGGTCACCGGCACGAGCGGCAAATCCACCGTGACCGCCATGATCTACGAGGTCCTGCAAGGCGCCGGCCGCGATCCGTCGGTCATCACGGGCGGAGACCTGCCATTCCTGCAGGCGCAAGGGCTGCCGGGCAACGCTTGCGCCGGCGCCTCCGACCTCCTCGTGGTCGAGGCCGACGAGAGCGACGGCACGCTCGTGCGCTATGCGCCGGCGCTCGGCGTCATCCTCAATCTGCAACGCGACCACAGGGAGATGGCCGAGGTCGCCGCCATGTTCGCGACGTTGCGTGCCCGCGCCCGCGAAGGGCTCGTCGTCGGCGACGCGGAAAACCTCGACGTCTTCGCCGGTAGCGCGACACGCTTCGGCTTCAGCGCACGCGCCGACATCCGCGGGGAGGATGTCGTGCTCGGCGCCGGCTCAAGCCGCTTCCGTGTCGACGCGACGCGGTTCGAGCTGCCGGTGCCGGGCGAGCACAATGTGATGAACGCGCTTGCGGCGATCGCGGCCTGCAACTTCGTCGGCGTTCCGCTCGACGAGATGGTGGAGCCGCTTGCGCGCTTCAGCGGCATCGGGCGGCGCTTCCAGACGGTCGGGCGCGCAGGCGGCGTGGAGGTCGTCGACGATTTCGCGCACAATGCCGATAAGATCGCCGCGGCGCTCAGGACCGCACGGCTCCGCGCCGCGCGTGTGCTAGCGGTCTATCAGCCGCACGGCTACGGCCCGACCCGCTTCCTGCGCCGTGACTTCGTCGCCACCTTCGCACGCGAGCTCAGGCCCGAGGATCGCCTCTTCATGCTCGAAGTGTTCTACGCCGGAGGGACAGCGACCCGCGATTTCTCCGCCGCCGACATCGTGGCCGAAATCGAAGCCGAGGGTGCTGCGGCCGAATTCGCGTCGACCCGCGACTGGCTCGTCCGCGCGCATCGCCGCGGAGGCAACGCCCGGTGACCTCGTGCTCATCATGGGCGCGCGCGACCCTTCGCTTACGGAGCTTGCGCGCAAGATCCTCGCTGCGGTCGAAGCGCGCGCCGCTGGGGCCTCCGCGCGCGCTTGATGAGGATCAGTTTCCGAACAGACCGGAAATCGAGCCGGCGACCGATCCCGGCCCACCCATGCGTCCTGGGCGACGTTGCTGCTGTCGTGGCGGCGCTTGCGACACGATCTCGCCCGCAGGCACCGAGGGCCCCTGGAACCTGACGGCCGCGCTACCGAACAGGGCCTGAACTGTGGGGTTATCCAGCCCGTAATAGTCCGGGAAGGTCTGCAGGCGCCCGGACTCGTCGACCACAACGGTGAAGTAGGTCAGGTGCACCGGGATCTGCCGCCCGAGCGGCACCACCTTGTTGCCCCCTCCGAGCATGGACCTGACCTGCTGCTGCGACCAGCCTTTGTCCTCGGCGAGCAAGAGCGCGGCGAGCCGCTCGGGATCGTTCACGCGAATGCAGCCATGCGACAGCGTGCGGACCGGTTCGGCAAACAGGTGGCGCTGCGGCGTGTCGTGCATGTAGACCGCGTGCCGGTTCGGGAAGTTGAACTTGAACTTGCCGAGCACGTTGGCCGGTCCCGGCGGCTGCGTGAAGGTGTAATCGCGGATGTTCACGGCGTTCCAGTCCACGGTGCGCGGATCGACCGGCTGGCCTTTGAGGCTCACGCGCAGTCCGTGCTTCTGCAGCACCGCGACGTTCGGGCCGAAGAAGCCGCGCTGCTGCAAAGCTGGCTGCAGGTCTTCGCGCAAAATGGTCTCAGGCACGTTCCAGTCGGGATGGAACACGACGGACCGCATCGGGGCGGAGAAGAACGGCGTGGCGTATTTGAGCTCGCCGACGATGGTCTTCTCGACATAGATCGTCTGCCCGCCTTTGACCACGCGTGTGTTGAACTCGGGCACGTTGTTCCAGATGTGAAACGCGCCGAGCTCCGCAGGCAGCCAACGCCAGCGCTCCATGTTGGCGGTGATGAGCTGGACTTGGCGCTCATCGCCGCTGGCATTGACCAGCGCCTCACGGAGCTTCTGGAATTGCGGGTGCTTCGGGTGGAGCGACCTGAGATAGGCGTCGGGCGCGTCGGCTGCCGCGATCTCCGCCAGCACGGCTTTCGGCGCGCGTACGGGCGGCCTCTGGTCGAACAGTTTGCTGATGCGCGACGGCTGAAGGCGCCCGCCGCGCGCGTAGCGGGCATATTTCAAGATCGCCAGCCCGAGCTTGATCTCGGCGTCTGCCTGCTCCTCGACGCTAGCCAACTGCGCCTCCGCGCTCGGAGGATCGAAGGCGCGCGCATCGAGGCCCCATTGATTTGCGTCCTGGATCTCCTTGATCGCGGCTTGCGCCTTCGGCGACAGCCCTGTTTCCGTCACCCAAAGCGGAGGCTCGGTGCGCTCGGCGTAGAAGGCTTGCAACGCGGCGTAGTCGTCACCCTTGGCGAGCGCGGGATCGGCGAGCTTCTCGCGGATCGCGGCGACGACTGGGTGCGCCGGAGGCGGAGGCGGTTCCTGCACGATTTCCGGCGCCGTCTCCGTGCCCGGCATTTCCGCTGGAGAGGATTGAATTGAGTCGCCGTCAGGCGCAGGGGAGGGGGATTGAGCCTCGCTTTGCGGAGCGGGTGCACCCTCGACAGGCGGGGTCAGGAAGCCGCCCGGCGGCGGCGCAATCGTCAGAATGACGCTCGGCTGGGCGGCTGGATCAGATTTGCCCGATGGACTGCCTTCTGCCCAGGCTGCGGAGGCGGCCAAGACAAGACCTGCCAGCATGGCGCAACAGCCGGCAACTCTGGAATGTCCGCTCATCTCAAAGCCCCTCGTCCCCTAGCGTAGCCGTTGAACCGGCCTACGGCCATCCCTGAAATGACAGCACGCCAGCGGAGGTTTCACGGGACTGTAAGGAAATTTGGCCAAACCATTGATCCCGAACCATACGGGCAATGGGTTCTTGGCCGTGCAAACCAGTGCGCAGCGGTGCAGAAGGTCCACGAATCCTTGAGAATGGCTATTCCTAGCGTATCATCTGGTTTCATCGGGTAGCACTGAAGCACGCGGCAACAGGTTGCCCAGGTGTTGCCCGGCGGGAAAAATCTCAGTGGCAAAGAAGACACTGACAGACCGGCTGTTGAAGTCGTTGAAACGCGCTCCAGAGGGACAGCGGTATGAGGTCATGGACGCTGTTGTCCCTGGCCTTGGCGTCCGTGTGAGCCCCACAGGACAGCGCACCTTCATCCTCATCGCGCGCTTTGGCGGCAGCAAGAATCCGACTCGCAGAGCCATCGGTGAATGCGGCGTGATTACGCTTGAGATGGCTCGAGCCAAGGCCCGTTCTTGGATTGAACTTATCCGCGAGGGCAAGGATCCCAAGCACGAGGAGGAGCGACTTCGACGCGCGGAGATCCGGAAGCAGAAGCAAACTTTCGAGTCCGTGGCCGAGGAATATATCGACCGGCACATCAAGAAGCTTCGGACGGCCAAGGAGTTTGCGCGGGAAATCCGGAATGAGTTGATCTCGGAATGGAGCGATCGGCCCATCTCTGAGCTCCGTCGCGAAGATGTGGTTTCGTTGATCGAGGACATTGCCGATCGCCCAGCTCCGTACAAGGCGCATCTGGTATTCGCCCATATGCGCTCTTTGTTTAATTGGGCGATTAATCGCGGCACTTATGGACTGGAGACTGCCCCCACAGATCGGTTGCGGCCGACGACTCTGATCGGGCCTAAGGAGCCTCGTCAGCGTGTTTTGAGTGACGCTGAGTTAGCTGCGCTTTGGCGAGCCACCGAGAAGACCGGGTATCCCTATGGCCCGCTCTACCGAATGCTCATGCTAACCGGGGCTCGCAAGAGTGGGGTTGCCGGCGCTCGACGCCGCGAGATCGACGGCGACAAGAAGCTTTGGACAGTGCCGGCAGAACGATTCAAGTCGAACGCAACGCATTTGGTCCCGCTGACCGACCTGCTTCTCGCGCTCATTGCACAGTTGCCTGAGTTCAAGAAGGGCGACCTCCTTTTCTCGACCTCGTTTGGAGTTCGCGAGGTTTCAGGGTTTAGCCAAGCCAAGCGACATATCGATGATCTCATGGCGGCCGAACTCGGCAAGAAGCCGGAGCCTTGGGTAGTTCACGACATTCGCCGCACCGTACGAACGCGCCTCGCGTCGCTTCGGGTTCCCGACATGATCGCTGAAATGGTGATCGGAAACGGACGCCGCGGGCTGCAGCGCACTTATGATTTGCACTCGTACGAGACTGAGATGCGCGAGGCGCTAGAGCTGTGGGCTGGCCGCTTACGGGACATCGTGACTCCGCCGCCGGAGAATGTCCTGCAGATCAAGAAGGAGACGGCGTGATGGCTCGAAAGAAACCATCGGTACAGGATGTGGAGTTTGCCATCGCTGATACCGCCGTCCGCGCCGAAAGCATGCTTGATGAAAAAGGCAACCTGCGCGGGGAAGATGACTATCTAAGGCTACTGACGATTGACACGGTGTTTCGCTCCGTCAAGCCGTCGGACCGGACTAACCCGCGCCCCGGACTTAGCTTCATATCGTGGCACGACAAACTGATGGTTTACGACGCAAACGCAGCGGCGGCGTTTATGGCAGTCGCTAAAAGTGGCGATTACATGTGTGATCGAGTGATTTGCAATGCGGCCGCATTAGTGCTCAGTGCGACAAAAACCATAAGCGACAATAGCCTTCGAATGTATGCCTTCGATGCGCTGTCTAGAACCGCTCCACCCAAAAGAGACGCGCGAGGCACCAGCAACGTTTTCCGCGACCATGTCATATGGCGGTGGTTAATGCTCCCGCTGGTGAAGGCTGGCTTCAATCCCACACGCAACGACGCTTCCGAATCAGAGAGTGCGAGTTCCATCGTCTCAACGGCACTAAAGCGTGTTGGTCTTGATCTTTCCGAACGCCGGATAGCTGAAATTTGGAGTCGAGCGGAAAAGGTGCTTCGCGAAAAAAAGTTTATCTGAGGCTTATTTCGCAGCTTCATGCGTTGCGAACTTGTTTGGGAAAGTCCGCTACGACATTACGTTGCAGATCGAATATCTGTTGGAAGCGATTGGGCCGTTAGGGGGAGTTAGTCGGGCGCTTTGATCCGCTCTCGCGTCAGTTCGACGAGTTCCTGTGCCAATTGCTCCTTCATGCTCTCTGGCAGGTCGACACCGACAAATTTCCAGCGCCACCGACTAAGGCGAAGGTGCACTCTAAACTGCTCATTTCGTGCCCCATCCGGCGGAAGGTCAACATAGAAATTTCTTCCCCATTGGTGGGAGTTCAACCAAAGCTGCCAGATGCTCTTTAGGGAAGCCGAACTGAAGGGTGCCCTGTCGATTTGTACCTTCACACTATTTCCGGCGTCGCCCTTCGCGAGTAAGTCCAAGAGCGCGGTCACCGTCATCAAACGAGCAACAACCGGATCGGCAACAGAGAATGCGAAGCCCCGGCCAATTGCACCAAGCGGAATTTCTTGCCCGTCAGCTTTACGTAAGTGGCTACGATTTGTTTTGTGAGCGAACGCCGAACCGCAGGAAAGTCTGTCCGTTCAGTTAGAGCGACGGCATCTCTCGTCTCCACCGCGGTTGCAATTCTCTGCAAAGCGAGGAATGGCGACGCAAAATAGATACCCAGGAGGAGGCCAAGGAAAAAAGAGATCCAAACAGCCCATCGCATACCGACTTCTCCACCCTATTAGATTTTTCCTTGTTGATGGTTTGACCCCACTGCGACCTGTTGTTCCATACAAAAAGGCCCGGCGATAGGCCGGCCCTGCATCTCCCGGTCCGTATTGCCTACGCCGACGGCCGTTCAGTCCAAGCCTGGCAAGCGCATCACGTTGCGACAGCGTGCGCGCATTCTTGATATGAGCTTTTGATGGGGCAGGCTTCCACCAATTCCACGGTAGCAACTCGCTGAATGGGGCTCCTCCCGTCAGTCGAGCAGCAATGGCGAAGCCCAGCACAAGGAAAGCAAGGACGGCTATTTCTATGATCGTCCGTTTTTTCATTGGGAGCCTCCCTCGTTGGCTCATCGCGCAGTCAGGATGGCAAATCGTGGTCGCCGATTGGAATCCATACCAAGCTAAGTCAGTTCGTGTTTCTGACTCCTAACGTACACGCGATTGCAACATGAGAGTGTTGCACTGCACACCCACCACCTTGACTTGCATCACGATATGGCACGCAGTGAGCGAGGTAACTGCGTGACGGCATCATGGACTCGTTCAAGAACGGATTCGATCCACTGGATTTGGAGATTATCGACCTGGTTTATGAGGTCGCCTGGGCGCATGTTCTGGCGCGCGAGCCCTCCCGCAATACAGCGTCGGATCGCGCACGCCAGAAGGCGCTACGCAGAAAGATTTTCGGCGCTGCTCGTATCGCAGGCCCCGGACAAATCGACTTCGACACGCTCACCGATATGGTGCTAGCGACAATATCTGACCAAGCGATGCTTGAGCCAAGTTCCCGTCAGTAGGATCCTCACGCGCTGGACTGCGTGGTCGGCATGACCTCTAAAAAACAAGCCCGGTCTGTGGAAGCAGAACCGGGCTTCAAGTTGATCAAGCACGAACTGCCCGCTAGGGGAGGGGTGCACAAATGAGCGAGGCAGTTCGAGTCATCGACGCACGCATCGCGTGAATGTTCCGCAAACGGAGAAAAGGGGTCGGCCGCGAAGGCCGACGCCCAAAGGCAAAGATGTCGAGCGCCAGGTCAGATCCCCGTGACCGTCGCAGGGCGAATTGAATTGTACTAGCAAGACAGCGACGCGTCGCCCGACATGTGCGGGTTTTTAGCATTTTTGATGGGTGAGCCGCTGGCCAAAGCCGACGCCTGTCGACCAAAGTATAGGTCAGGCCATACCTGCGTACACTTTTGCGCTTTTACAGCGCGGTGCTAAAAATTTGCGTGTGGCGTTGATCTTATATCGCTAGACCCCCGCTAGCCAAAACGTCACTCAATAGTGGATCCGGTATTCCCTCCCGGGCCACGCAGTTAGCCGGAATTGTCTGGCGCCTATCCTCACAAAGGTTGGGCGCCAGATTTTGTCTGCAGTTCCATGAAGCATTTGGCCGGATCGCCGAAGAGCAATGTGGGCCGCTAAGCAATCTAGCAAAAGAGGAGAGTGTTTATGAAAGTTCTATTGATTGCCGTGGGGCTGATCACCGCCTTTGCCGTCTCTTCGCCAACGGCACGGGCGGAAAACGAAGATTGCTTCGTTGTTAGGGCCACGGCGGACGCCCGCAACCAGCAGGTCTCAAGAGACCGGGCGCAACATAGACTTCGGCGCTATATCGCCGATCAACTCAGCAGCCCCGGCGGAAAGTCAGTCGGTCCGACCTCGGTCAATTGTATTCGCAATGCTTGCGAGGCCACGGCAATCGTGTGTCGACGCTAGGCCGTGCCCTCATAACAAGAAGATACAATGTTGCTGGAAAGTAGGAGGAAACGTACATGAGTAAATTGGTCATTCTGACAGGATTGGCTTTGGTGCTTGGCACGGGACTCTGTGCTTGCGGGTGGTGGTGGCCAGAACACAATGTCCTCAGGCCGACCTTCCGCAGTTTTGACGCCGGAGCGGTGCAGCCAACTTTGGAAGATGGCAGTGCCTGAAGGTGACATGCTGCCACAAGCCAACTCTGGCCCCTTCATCGTGAATTTTGCGCAGGTTGATGCGGATGCTGATGGCAACCTAACCGTTACAGAATTTGAGGCTGCCTGTGGCAAGGGCATGGTGAAAGACACCGGCAAATAATCTCACACCAAAACGGGGCGCCGGCCGAAGCCGACGCCCCTAGAAATGTATGGCCACCAATTTTAGTTGGGGGTCGTTTCCGAAGTTGGGTTCGGCTTGCCCTCAGCCGCGGACGAGCCGGGCGGTGAGGAGCTCTGTTCCTTAGCGCCAGTTGAGCTGTCGCCGGTGGCACCCTCCGTCGACTTAGTATCCTCGTTCTTGGCTGCGTCAGAATCAGGCGGCGCCGAGCTTTGCTGCTTTGCACCGGTGGATTGATCAGAGCCAGCGGCGGGGTTGTCTGCCGCGAGCGTCGGACTCACGCTCAAGATCATCGCTGCAGCTGCAGCTACTAACAGTCGGGTCATTTGGGCGTTCCTTATGTAGCTTCGGGAGGCACAGCAAAACTCCCTCAATGGCCTTGAGGTTCCGAGAACTACGCAGCATGCCAGCCCTGACGGAACGGCGGGTGACGGGCTTCATGATGCGTCCCCTTCCAACTGATCGCCAAGTTGCTTGTGGAACTCGATGACGGCGCTGCGTGCCATGGCAAAGCGCACTAACACACGGCCGTCGCCCGCCGCGGGATCCTCGTGCAGGAGAGCCCAACCCACGAACTCCACTATTTCCTGGCGTTTCTTCGCGTGGCGGCGCTTGATTAATAACTGGGTGTTCGATCAAAAAATTCTCGATCTAAGCGACCATCGTCCTAGTCACGCGTTTAGCTACCCTGAAGTTGCCTCATTGCCGAAGGAGACCGCTATGTTGAAAACATCTTTGATGGCGGCTTTTGTCGCCGTCATGCTGTCGCCCGCTTATGCAGCCGAGGATATGTGCAATGACGCCCATATGAAGCAAATGGATGAAATGATCGCCAAGATGACAGACGCTTCCAAGAAAAAAGAGGCAACGAAGCATCTCGACATGTCCAAAGCTGAGATGAAGAAGGGGGATAAGGCGGCGTGCATGAAGCATATGAATGAGGCTCACAAGGCCATGGGAATGTAGCTATAGCGCAAGCGGCGAGACACCCATCCGCTGGCAAACTTTGGAATTGGTCGCTTTTTAGAACCGGTGGTTACGAGGGTTGCGGCAGGCTTGGTATGCGCCTACGATCGGGCATCGGGATACGATTATGCTCACAGCACTCACGACCGGCTTCGCTTCAGGCTTGGCATCACGCTCCTGGCTTTCGCGGCCTTTGCTTCCTGGCGCCGCCCGCCGTGCTCGCATTCGGTCACGGGGCTGCCACGGCCGACTGCATGGCGCACGCCGACATGGTTGGCCACGGCAAAATGGCGACCCCCCATAAGAGCAGCATCACGGCGACCATTCAAATCCGACCAGTAAACATCAGCCATCATGCTGCGGGCTGTTCTGCATGAGCGCGCTCGCGCCAACAACGGCGAGGCGATCGCTCCGCCCTTCGTCTATTCCGCGCAGTGCCCGGCGCGCGAGCCATCGCTGTTCAGTCACGTAACCGAGCGCCTCGACCGGCCCCCGATCTCCCAACCCATCGTCTGATCTGCGCCCGCGGGGTTCGAGTCCTGTCGTTGCGCTCGTCAAACCTAGACGAGGGATGGACCATGTTATCTCACCACTTGGGCACGCGCTCTCCCCATCGCGAGCGCGTTGCTGCTGTCGGCCTGCAAGAGCTTCACGCCTGATGGCGGCATGAGCACCGTCGCCGTCGGTGGCAGGCGGGGGACTGAACAAAAGCGTGGTGCGGATCGGCTCGCCGAAGATCGCTGCGCACGCACAGGGCGAGGTCGCGCGCCTGCTGCAGGCGCCCCTCAGCGCCGATGCCGCCGTGCAGATCGCGTTGCTCAACAATCGCGAGCTGCAAGCCGCCTACAACCGGCTCGGTATTGCTGAGGCGGTCATGGTGCAAGCCAGCCGTCCGCCGGTGCCAAGCTTCTCCTACGACTGGGTCAAGACCTCGATCGAGCTCGACATCGAACGGCAGATCGTGGCCAGCGTGCTGTCGCTCGCGACTTTGCCGGCGCGTTCCAAGCTCGCCGGCATGCGCTTCGAGCAGGCCGAGCTTCGCGCCGCCGAGGAAACCTTGCGTCTCGCGGCGGAGACGCGCCGGGCTTATATCCGCGCCGTCGCTGCGCGCCAGATCGTCCATGCTCTCGACCAGGCCAAGGGACGGCTGAGGCCTCCGCCACATCTTGAGCGAGTCAGCTCACGCAGACCGGCGCGGTCAATAAGCTCGACCATGCCAAACGGCAAGTATTCGCGACCGAGATGGGGCGCAAGTGACGGCGGCGCGTCAGCAGGCGGCCGCAGCAGAGGAGCGGCTCACCCGGCTGATGGGGCTGTGGAAACCGACCTCGCTGCCCTCTTGCCGAGCGCGCTGCCAGCGCTTGCCCGATTCGTGCGCGCAATCTCGGCGCGGTCGAGCAGCAGGCGATGGACCGCAGAGTTGATCTCGCAGTGGCGCGGCTCGAAGTCGAAGCGTTTGCTCGGTCCTTCGGGCTCACGCGCAAAACGCGGCTTCATTAACGTGCTCGATGCTCGGCGGCATCGTCCAAGACGCAAAAGGACAAAGGCGAGCCTTCTGCCGACGGTGGCGGCTTCAACATCGCCTTCGAGGTACCGCTCTACGATTTCGGCAGAGCGCGAGTGCGTGAAGCCGAGCAGCGTTACTTCGAGGCGTTGAATGCGCTCGCGGCAAAGTGGTCAATGCGCGCTCGGAAGCACGCGAGGCCTTTGGCGTCTATCGGGCGAGCTTACGGCATCGCCACCCAGTACGAGCGCGAGGTGCTGCCGCTCCGCGACACCATCTCGGCGGAGACCGAGCTGCAATATAACGCCATGCAGGTCGACGCCTTTGCGCTGCTTCAAGCGGCGCGCGCCAAGGCCGCATCGCCAAGTGGCGAGCATCGAGGCCAAGCGCAATTTCTGGCTCGCCGCGACCGATCTCTGCGTCGATGTTCTCGGCGGCGGCGGCCTGAGCCAGGAGTCCAGTACGATCCTCGCCGCCGACAGCGGCGGCAGCCGACAATAATAGAAAGGATCAGAGTCGATGTTGTCGCGACGAAATTTCCTCACCGGCTCGGCGATAGCCCTGGTTGGCGCAGCGCTCGGTGAGCGGCAGGGCGGCAATCGCCGCCATCCCCGAGGCGCCGACCACGAACTCGCCGGCCATGCAGTCCCCGATTCCTCCGCCAACGGGCCAAGACTACCAGCCGGTGGTGACGCTGAACGGCTGGACGCTGCCCTGGCGCATGAACGGCGAATGGAAGGAGTTCCATCTCGTCGCCGAGGAGGTGGAGCGCGAGATCGCGCCCGGCATGATCGCCAAGCTGTGGGGCTATAACGGCCAGACGCCGGGCCCGACGATCGAGGCGGTCGAAGGCGACAAGGTCCGCATCTTCGTCACCAACAAGCTGCCCGAGCATACCACGGTGCATTGGCACGGCATGCTGCTGCCGAACGGCATGGACGGCGTCGGCGGGCTGACCCAGCCGCATATCAAGGCGGGCCAGACCTTCGTCTACGATTTCTGCTCAATCGCAGCGGCACCTTCATGTACCACCCGCATTCCGACGAGATGGTGCAGATGGCAATGGGCATGATGGGCATCGTTCGTGATGCATCCCAAGGACCCGCAATTCCGGCGCGTCGACCGCGACTTCGCTTCGTCATGAGCTCTTACCGTTTCGATCCAGGCACATCCCTGCCCAATGTCGCGGAGATGACGGACTTCAATATCTGGACCTTCAATGCCCGCGTGTTTCCGGGCATCGACGTGTTGCCGGTGCGACTCGGTGACCGGTGCGCATCAGGATCGCCAATCTCACCATGACCAACCATCCGATCCATCTGCACGGCCACATTTCGCGTGAGCTGCACCGATGGCGGCTGGGTGCCGGAGAGCGCGCAATGGCCGGAGACCACCATCGACGTGCCGGTGGGCGCGATCCGCGCGGTCGATTTCATCGCTGATGCGCCGGGCGACTGGGCCTTCCATTGCCACAAATCGCACCACACCATGAATGCCATGGGGCATCAGGTGGCGAACTTCATCGGCATGCGGCAGCGCGATCTCAGCGGCGCGCTGCGCCGAGCTGCACCTGGCGCGATGGCGATGGGGACCACGGGCATGGCGGAGATGGCAAAGATGTCGATGCCTTTGCCGCCCAACACTTTGCCGATGATGACTGGGACCGGGCCGTTCGGGCCGATCGAGATGGGCGGCATGTTCACGGTCGTGAAGGTGCGCGAGGATCTGGCGCCCGGCGACTATCGCGATCCGGGCTGGTACAAGCACCCGCAAGGCACGGTGGCCTTTGGGTCGATACCGGCAACGCCGGCGCGGCCGCGCAGCAGCCCAAGGCAGGTAAATCTGCGGGAATGGATATGCCGGGCATGGGCATGACGCCCAGCACCACCGCTAACACGCGAGCAACCATGGGCATCAAGACCACTCGCCAACCCGAACGGAGAAGCAGCATGCGCAAGTCGTTTTCAGTGAGCTCGTCCTTGAAACTCTTGCTCTGGCGCTCTGTGCGAGTGCGCCGCTGATGGCGGCGGTCGCGCATGAAGCGCATAAGATTGAATGCGCCGAGACGAGCGTCAACGCGATGAAAGCCGACATTCAGTCGATGGCGGATGGGGACGCCAAGACGACAGCCATGAAGGAAATGAAAATGGCTGAAGACATGATGGCCAATAAGGACGTGAAGGGTTGCGTGGCTCACATGCACAGCGCCGTGGAGGCCATGGAAAAATAGATGCCTCCGCAATCAGTCTCGGAAGAAGAAATGTCGGGTGCGGCGCTGCGAAGGAAGCGAGGTTGGATCCTTGCGGCGTTGGCGGCACTCGGGGTGATTCTTGCGGCCGGCGCGATCGCAATCTACGCGGGGGTCTACAACGTCGCCGCCGACATTCCGCACAGCCAATCCGTTTATTGGCTGCTCGACGACCGCGCGTGAGCAATCGATCGCTCTTCGAGCGGCAGATATAGCCGCGCCTGGCGATCTCAGCGATCCCGGCGGATCGTTTCTGGTGCGGGGCAATATGCGGAGATGTGCGCAAGCTGCCACCTCGCTCCCGGCATGAAGAGAACCGAGATCAGCCGTGGCCTCTATCCGAGAGCGCCCGAACTCCGACGCAAGAGGCAGTCAACGCCAGCAGAGGATTTTTGGGTGGTGAAGCACGGAATCAAAATGACGGGCATGCCGGCTTGGGGAGTGACGCACGACGATGGACTTCTTTGGGACATCGTGGCGTTCCTGCGGAAGTTGCCGGATCTCACACCTGAAGAATATCAGGCGCTAGTGAAAAGCGCTCCGAACACTCACGACGAAATGAAGCACGACGTGGAGATGGGCAACAGTCACGGCCATGGCGAATAACCCCACCGATAGTTTTGCGGTTAAGAAGGTCATCGAATGATCAAGCCGATGTTGGCTGCAAGCCCGTTTTTGCTGAAGCCAAGGCATCTTCAGGCCAACCCGTATGCACTTTTACGGCGAGCACTAAAGCCGAGGCGGCACAGGCGGCGAAAAAATACTTCATCGGCTTCTTCGCCGGGGCCGGCATTTTGGGCACTGTGACCAAGGCAAAATGCACTAAGGCCAAACAATAGCGATGGGGCTTATGGCCAAGCTGGCGACCGAACCTGGAGAGCCCTTGCCGAGTCCATGACGCGATCTGACGTAATTCACATATTGCTGTTTGTCGCTGTGTTCCCGGCGCTATGGCTCCTCGCTTGGTTTTTGGACCAAGTTTTCCCTACCGCATCCGAAATGCTGGCAAGGCGCGGCGAACCGCCCACCCGCGAACATGCCGGTAAGATCAACATATTGCGCTGGCAAAAATGGCGGCGAGCGCTCAAAGCGGACCGCAGCAATCTCGGGCAGTGAAAAGGGCGCCGGCCGAAGTCGACGCCCTTAAAGCGCGCATGGCGAGACGGTATGACGACTAACGCTTACATTCTTTCATCGTTGACATCGCGTCTATGGCGGCCTGTTTAGAGTCATATTGGCCCATCATGCTGAATTTCTCAGTCTCGGTCGGCGGCGTAGTCGCGAGAGAGCACTTCTTGGTCGTCTTATCGAACATTACGTAGAAAGTGGCAGCGGAGGCCGGGACTGCGGACACTCCAACCAGCAAAGCTGCTAACAGATACCGTTTCATGGGGTTACTCCTTAGTCAGCCTTCCAACCTAATTCGCGCCACACAGTTCCGCCGTTTCGGCACGGAAAAGGGGGGCGCTCCGGCCGAAGCCGACGCCTCTGACTTGAACCGTCGGTAACGCGGAAGCGCTTAAACGCTCCCCATCACGGACTTCAACCCTCTCCGGAGATCTTCTGCATTCATGACTGGCACGAGCTCAACCTTCGCATTCACGCTTGCAAACAGGGGTTCGACAATGACGGGTATGTCGGCTGAAATCCTTCATGTCGAAAAAGATCATCGCGCAACGGTCACCACCCTCCGCCACGAAATAGGCCGCCTCTGCCTTAAGCTTGCTTACCGTGTCATCGATAAGTTTGCCGAGCTTTCCATCCTTGATTGCGCGGTTGCCTGATTCGGTCGGCCATTTTAATTTTGAGCATCATCCGCATTTTCCACCTCCCATCCGCTCTCCCGTATCCTGCGAAACGTACACGGTTAAGCTGCCAAGACAAAAGTGCCGGCGCGAGGTCGGCCCCCCTATTGAGCTAGGGCGCCACCCTCGACCGCCCGAATTGCCCAGGTATGACTTTGGTACCATCTCGCCAAGCTTCGAGCTGATCGGCCCAGACCTGCATCATCTTACGGCGCTCAGGCCAATACTCCGCTGCATGTGTGTAGGCGCGACGCACAGCATTCGGCTCCTGGTGGGCCAATTGCCGCTCGATTGCATCCGCGTTCCAACGTCACAGAACAAGTAAGTGGTGCCGCAAGAGGGATTCGAACCCCCGACCTACGCATTACGAATGCGCCGCTCTACCAACTGAGCTATTGCGGCTTTGACAGGCCTGACGCGAAGCGTGGAGCCGTCCCGTGCTTACCGGCAATATCGGGACGGCGCAAGCCGGGCGCCAGGGGCGGCCTATGCGGCTTCGGTCTAGCGGATTTGCGCCGCTCGCTAGGCGTTCGAGCGACGTCGGCGACTCGTCGGTCTCGACTTGCGCAACGCCGGGATCGTCGGGCGGACGCGCGGGCACGAAGATGGCAGGCTTGGGCCGGATCTGCCGGCGGCGGAACGATCTCCGCCTCGGCGATGGGCGCGCTTGCCCGGTCTTGCTCCACGCCCTCCCGCCCGCGCGTGTCCTCGACGGATGCAGGCGGCGTGGCCTGGACCGGCTCGGGCACGATCACCGGCATAGCGCGGTCCTCGATCAGCAGCGTATCGTCGCCGCGGCCGATGGCATCGACTGGCGCCTTCCATTCGAAGGCATCGACGGCGCCGGTCACCGGCGAGACGGGCAGCCAGCGGTCGGAGACATAGCCGTCGGCGATCCAGGCGCGGTCGCGCGGCGCGCGCACCGCCCGAGCCAGCCATTCGCGCTCGCGGCCCATGTCGCCTTGGCCCGCCTCGATGCGCGCCATCAACGCGCAGATGCGCGCGGGCGGGCGGTCTTCGAGATATGGCGCAAGCGCCTCGCGCGCCGCCTGCCATTCATGCGCCTCGATGGCCGCGACCGCGACCGCGATCGGCCCCTCCGGATCGCCGGGCACGAGGCTTGCCAATTGCTCGACCCGCTTCACGCGCTCGCGGGGCGGATCGCCCGGCCGCGCGAAGGCATAAACGAGCGCAAGGTCGGGATGCGGCGAGAGCTTCCAGGTCTTCATCAGGACGCGCGACGCCTGGCGGCTGTCGCCGCGTGACGCAAGGAGGCGACCTGCGATCTCTGCCGCGGGCACGAGCGAGGGCGCGAGCCTGAGCGCTTCGGTCGCAAGCGCGAGCGCCTTGCTCGGGTCTTCGATTTCCGCGTCGCGCGCCTCCGCCGTGAGCAGCACGGCGCGGCGTCGCACCCCGACCTCAGGCTCGACATGGCCGTGGCGTCGCGCGATCGCGAGCGTGTCGAGCGCGCCTTCCCAATTGCCCTCGCGCGCTTGCAGGTCGAACAGCGCGTTGACGCCCCAGGCGAGCTTCGGATCGCGCGTCACAGCTTCTTCGGCAAGCGCGCGGGCGGCATCGACGTCGTTGGCGCGCTTGGCTTCGAGGAACAGGCCGCGCAAGCCCGAGGATCTGCGTCTCGGGACTTTTCAGCATGGTCTCGAACGCGTGCCGCGCAGCCTCCTTGTCGCCCTTGAGCTGCGCCGCCTGCGCCGTGAGCAGCGCGGTGAGCGGCTCGTTCGGCAAAGTGCGCCCGGCGATTGCCGCATAACGCTGCGCGAGCGAACGATCGCCGACGCCGATGGCGAGCAGACCGTGCGACAGGGCTTCCATCCCCTGCTGCTTGCGGCGCTCGCGCATGCTTGCGGCGATCGCCGCGGGGCGCGTGAGCAGATAGCGCAACAGCGCCCAGAGCGAGCACGAGCAGGCCGGCGATCGCGATGACCGCGATCGTGCCGACGAAGGCGCTGGTCTCGATCTGGTAGCCGAGCCATTCGATGGTCACGGTGCCGGGACGGTCGGCGAGCCACGCGAGCCCGAGCGCCGCCGCGATCACACCGAGGGTGAAGAGAAGGACTTTGACCATTTGCTAGTTTTCGTCTTGCGCCGGGGTTTGCGCGCCGCCGAGGCTTACGAGCAGCAGCCCCTCGAGGCGCTTCAGGCTGCCGGCAGCGCCTACGCGCGCCCGCGCCTGGTCGAGCCACGCCGAGAAGGCGGCACGCGCCGCACCGTCGAGCGCCTCGACTTCCTTGATGGCGCCATCGAGATTGCCCTTCCCGAGCTGAGCCTCCGCGCGCGCGAGCACGGCGACGGTGCCCTCGCCTGGCGCCGCCGCATCCACGCGGCGGATCTTCACGAGCCCGTTCAGGCTCGCGAGCAGGCGATCGAGCAGGGACGCGTCAGCCGCGGGCGGCGGAGTCTCCGCCGAGAGCGCAGCATCTCTCGCCGTTGTGAAGCCGCGGACAAGTTCCGGCAGCGTCGGGATGCCGGTCGCGGCGTGGGCCGGGAGCACGCCGAGATCGTCGGCGCTTGGCGAGAGCGCTTTCAGCGTGTCGAGCTCCGTGGCGTAGGGACGCCCCGCATCGACCGCCGCGCTGAGATTTGCAAAAGCGATGGCGAGCGCCGCGGACTTCGCGTCGGCGCCTTCCTTGCCGATCGCCTCCTCGAGACCGGGCAGCGCCGCTTCGAGCTTGGCAAGCCGCTCTTGGAGGGCGTCGAGCTCGGGCGAGAGATCCGAAGCTTCGGCCGTGCCGAGCTCGGCCTCGGCGAGCGCGCCGAGCTTGGACCTGAGCTCGCCGATCTCGGTCTTGAGCGCCTGCACGGCGGCGGTGCTTTCGAGGTCGGCTTCAGCGAGCGCCGCGTCGATCTTGGCTTGCAGCCGCTTCTCGGCCTCGGCGATGCGCTCGGTGAGCGCCGCGGCGTCAGCGACCGAGCCGCCTTCTTGCGCCGTGTCGGCGAGCGTCTTCATCGCCGTTTCGAGGTCGGTTATGCGCTCCGCAAGGCTCGAAAGTTCCGGCGCAGATTCGGCCGCGCGGCCTTCGAGCGCCTTGATGCGTCCCTCGAGCGCCGCGAACGGCCTCGGCATCATCTGACGAAGCCGCGGGCGGAGGCGCCGCTTCGAGCTTGGCGAGCCGCTGTTCGAGCGTAGCGAGGTCGGGCGCGCCGCCCGGTCCGCCGGGCTGCAATCCGTTCCAGGCAAGGCCGGCGCCAGCGGCGCCCACGGCTCCGCCGAGCAAGCCCGCGCCGAGATAGCTCGCGAAGCGCTTGAGCCGCGGCGCGCGTTCAGGCGGCGGCGGGCCAAATTCTATCTTGCTTGCTTTCTTCAGTCGCCTCGTCCGAAACGGCCTGCTCGGGCTTGGTCTCGACCCCGGGCTCGTCGTCCGAGGCCTTTTTCGTCTCGGCCGTCTGCCTCCACTTCGGGCTCGACCGCGACTTCGGTGGCGGTGCCCTCGATGGTCGGCGCCGGGCGCTTGCCCGCGTCCTTCTTATCCGGTCTCCGAACGACTTTGCCATCGCGCTCAAACCTCGATTTTGCGCCGTCTTACGAGGATGCCGAATCGGCGTCGAGCAGCGCAAGGACATCTTCCTCGCGCGGGCTCTCAGCGACGCGGACGGTAAACCGGAGCGGCGCCAGCACCTCTGCTACCGCCTGCGACAGGCAATAGCAAACGAGACGCTTGCCTTGCGTTACCGCGGCATGCTTGTCGAGGAGATCGGCGAAGGTCTTGGCCGTGCGGGGCGACATGAAAATGACCGCATCGAGCCGCTGCTCGCGCAAGGCGGTCAATGCTTCCGCCGGTAACTCCCGCGCGGGCACGGCCCGGTAGAGGATCTTGCGCCTGACCTCGAAGCCTTGCGCTTCGAGCGCGGACTTGAGGTCGAAGGCGAGCGTCTCGCCCGAGAGATGCACGAGCGGGCCCGCTTTCGGATCGAGCGCGCTCGATGATCAGGGCGACGAGACCCTGCGCGTTGTTGGTCCCGGCCGTCACATCCACGAAGCCGACCTTCATGGCCTTGAGTGCGCTTGCCTCGCCCACGGCGAAGAGCGGCAGCGGGAAGGCCTGCTCGCGCTCTGCGTGACCCGCTAGCGCGCGGAGTGTGTTGCGGCTCGTGACGATCACGGCTTGTGCGCCGTCAAGCCCGAGCGCGACACGCGGGATCGTTTCGACGATGAGGAGCGGCGCGAGCACGGCCTCGTGCCCGCGCGCGGCGAGCGTCTCGGCCTGGGCCTGCGCGTCCGGCTCTGGTCTGGTGACAAGGATGCGCATCAGGCAAGCCTCGCGAGAAAGTCGGGGCCCGCGCGGGTGAGCAACCTTCGCCGGCTTCTCCGCCGATCCTCTCGGCGTCCTCGGCGGGTCCGTCCATCTCGACGAAATGCCATTCGCTGCCGTCGGGCGTGAGGATCAGCCCGCGAAACCTGATCGCCCCGTTTGCGATCTCGGCAAGGCCCGCGATCGGCGTCTTGCACGAGCCGTCGAGGTGGGCGAGGAATGTCGCGCTCGCAGGCGATCGCGGTGGCGGACGGCGGATCGTTGAGCGGCGCAAGCAGCGCGCGCGTCGCCTCGTCGTCGGCACGCGCAGACGACGCCGATCGCGCCCTGCGCCACCGCGGGCAGCATCTCCTCGGTCGAGAGGATCGCGGTCGCCTGTGAAGCGAGCCCGAGACGGTCGAGCCCGGCCTTGGCGAGCAGCGTCGCGTCGGCGCGGCCGTCATCGAGCTTCGCGAGCCGCGTCTCGACATTGCCGCGCAGGTCTATGACGCGGAGGTCGGGACGCGTGCGCTTGACTTGCGCCTGGCGCCGCAGCGACGAGGTTCCCACCACCGCGCCGGACGGCAGCGCGGCAAGCGACGGCGCCGCGCGACTGATAAAAGCGTCGCGCGGGTCGGCGCGCTTCAACACCGCGGCGATCGCGAGTCCCGCGGGCAGCTCGGTCGGCAAGTCCTTCATCGAATGCACCGCCATGTCCACACGGCCCTCCAGCAACGCCTCGTCGATCTCTTTGGTGAACAGGCCCTTGCCGCCGAACTCGCGCAACGGCCTGTCCTTGATGCGGTCGCCCGACGTGGTGATCACGCTGAGCGCGGGTTCGAGGTCCCCGCCATGCGCCGCGACCAGCCCCGCGCGCACATGTTCCGCCTGCCATAACGCAAGCGGGCTGCCTCTTGTGCCAATCAGAAGGGGCTGGTTGGGCAACGGTCGCTACTCCTCGGTCTTGTCA
This sequence comes from uncultured Alphaproteobacteria bacterium, assembly GCA_963832515.1. Classification (GTDB taxonomy): domain Bacteria; phylum Pseudomonadota; class Alphaproteobacteria; order Rhizobiales; family Methyloligellaceae; genus Methyloceanibacter. Next base: position 15,358 of record CAWHUE010000021.1, on the reverse strand, counting down.
TCACCCGTGAAGGCGGGTGATCCAGTAACCGCTATCCTCGCAGGAAGGTTACTGGATTCCGGCCCTTCCCGCCGAACTTACCCGGGCTGCTATCGACAGCTCGGGGCAGCGGTCAAGCTGGAAGTCACGTTTGTATTGGTCAAAAGCGATCCTGTAAAAGGCGCTCATGCAGGAGAACACCCAGCGCACGCTGACCGTCTCGGCATCGAGACGAGTTGCGACGAGACCGCCGCCGCGCTCGTCCGCCGCCACCCCGATGGGCGCGGCGAGATTTTGTCAAACGTCGTCCGCTCGCAGCTCGACCTGCATGCGGTTTATGGTGGCGTGGTACCTGAGATCGCCGCCCGCGCCCATGTCGAGCTGCTCGACGCCGTCGATCCTCCAGGCGCTCGCCGAAGCAGGGCTCGGCTTCGATGAGATCGACGCGGTCGCGGCGACAGCGGGCCCCGGCCTGGTCGGCGGGTTGATCGTCGGCGTGACCATGGGCAAGGCCATCGCGCTCGGACTCGGCGTGCCGTTCATCGCCGTCAATCACCTCGAAGCGCATGCGCTGACCGCTGGGTTGACCGACGGCCTCGGCTTTCCCTATTTGCTGCTGCTCGTTTCCGGCGGCCACACCCAGACGGTCATCGTCAAGGATGTCGGCGCCTATGAGCGGCTCGGCACGACGCTCGACGATGCGCTGGGCGAAGCCTTCGACAAAGCCGCCAAGCTGCTCGGCCTTGCCTATCCCGGCGGCCCTGAGATCGAACGTCATGCCGCGCGTGGGCGCGCAACCGTCAAGCTGCCACGGCCCGATGCTCGGACGGCAAGAGCCGCATTTCTCGCTCGCCGGCCTCAAGACCGCGCTCAGGCACGAGGCGCTCGCGCGGGCGCCGCTCGGGCGACGCAGGACATCGCCGATCTCGCCGCGAGCTTCCAGGAAGCGGTTGCCGATATCGTCAGCGACCGCACCGGGTGCGCCATCGAGTTCTACACCGAGCGCCTTGGCGCGGGCGCGCGCGCGCGCTGGTCGTGGCGGGCGGAGTCGCGGCCAACCAGAGGATCAAGGCTGCGCTCGAAAACCTGGCAGCAAGCACGGTTTCCGGCTCGTCGTGCCGCCGCCTGCGCTTTGCACCGACAATGCGGCGATGATCGCCTGGGCCGGGGCCATGCGGCTTGCGCGCGGCCTGACCGATGACCTTGCCGCGCCGGCCCGCGCCCGCTGGCCGCTCGACCCGGCGGCGCCTCCCGCGCTCGGCGCCGGGGTGAAGGCTTGAGCTATGGCAGGCATCGGCTCTTGCCGTTACCTCGCGCTGTATTGAATATGGCCCGTTGAGCAGGCTCCGCTTGGCTCACTTATGGTCTAAAGGCGACACATGGGGCTGCAATCCGTCGGCATTGTTGGTGCGGGCGCATGGGGCACGGCGCTTGGCGTCGTCGCGCGCAGCGCCGGGCGTGACGTGCTGGTCTGGGCCTACGAGCTCGAGACGCTCACCGACATCAACGAGGCGCATCGGAACGCCGCCTATCTGCCCGGGGTGAGCCTCGACCCCGGCATCGAGGCGACAGCGCGGCTCAACGAAGTCGCCAATTGCGACCTGCTACTCATGGTCGCGCCCGCGCAGCATACGCGGGAGATCGCGACCGGCTTGGCGCCTTACGTGAACCCGGGGCAGCCGGTCATGATCTGCTCCAAGGGCATCGAAAAGGGGAGCGGCAAGCTCCTCTCGCAGGTGCTCGCAGAGGTTTTGCCGGGGTCTGACATCGCCGTGCTCTCGGGCCCAAGCTTCGCGGCCGAGATCGCGCGCGGGCTGCCCGGCGCGGTGACGCTCGCCACGGCCGAGGAGGCGCAGGGGCGCGCGCTGTCGCACGCACTGAGCCATCCGCCCTTTCGCTGCTATTGGAGCGACGACGTCGTCGGCGCGGATATCGGCGGCGCGATCAAGAACGTCTATGCCATCGCCGCCGGCATCGTTGCCGGCAAGCAGCTTGGCGCGAGCGCGCATGCCGCGCTCGTGACGCGCGGCTTCGCCGAGATGACGCGCTTCGGCACCGCGCTCGGCGCGCGGCGCGAGACGCTGACCGGCCTCTCAGGCCTCGGTGACCTGCTGCTCACTTGCGGCAGTTCGCAATCGCGCAACATGTCGCTCGGCATCGAGCTTGGCCAGGGCCAAAGCCTCAACGAGGCGCTGGCAAGGCGGCTTGCCGTGACGGAAGGCGTGCACACCGCGAGCGCCGTCGTTGCGCTGGCGAAGCAGCATGGCATCGACATGCCGATCGCCGAAGCGGTGCACGCGGTGATCTCGGGCGCCGCCACCGTCGATCAGGCGATCGGCGCGCTGCTCGCCCGTCCGCTTCGCGCGGAGGCCTAGGCCGTCAGGCGCGTCACGGCTCCGGCGGTTTCTGAATGGTGACGGTCTCGCCGACCTTGGTCGGCAGCTCGGTGATCTGCGCGGGCTTGATCGGCTGGCCTTTGGCGTTCCACCAGGTGGTGGCGTAGGTCACGCCGCCGCTCCGCTTGCTCGAGATGCGTCCACACTTCCTCGCCGGGGTAATAGCGGACGACCCACGGCCCAAGCACGCCGGTCGGGATTTCCCGCCAGGTTACCAGCACTTCGTCTCCGGGCTTCACGTCGCCTTTCTTCACTTCGAGGATCTTCGTAGCTGTGGCGAGATAGCCGGGCAGCTCCTCGCCGGTCTGCTCGTCCTTGGTGAGGCTCGTGCAGGTGACCGACAGCACGCGCACCAGCGCCACGAGATCGCTCTTCTCCACGAGCTCCGCTTCGGACATCGGCGCGGGGATCGCGAAAACGGGCCGGGCAACAACGCAAAAGAGGATCAGGCTTAGCAGGCGAATTGGGGGACGCATCGGACCTCCTTGACGGGAGGCGGAGTTTATCGTTCGTGACACGCCTACGATAGGGCCGGTCAAGCCTTTGGGAGGAGGAAACGCCGATGGTGAATATCTATCTCTTCATCGAGCTGCTCGGCTCGGCCGATGCCGCCGCCATCCTCGACACGCTCAAGACGATTGAGCTGACAACTGCAAGTTCGCCAATGTGGTGATGCTGTCTGACGAGAAGCTTGTGGCGCAGCTCGACTGCAAGGATTTCGACCGACGGCGACAAGGCGATCCTGAACAAGATCGCCAAGGTCGACGGCGTGGTGCAGACCAACATCGTCGCCGTGGTGCGCCCGAGGAAGGGCTAGCGACCACCGTCATCCTGACGTGCGAGCGAAGCGAGCCTCGAAGGATGACGATCCATTCCGACCGAGTCATCCTTCGAGGGCCGCCTGCGGCGGCCACCTCAGGATGACGAGACTAAGCTCAATGCGCGGCTTCCCAATTGTCGCCCGCGCGGGCGTCGACCTTCAGCGGCACGCGCAGTTTGAGCGCGGGCTCGGGCGCCTTCTCCATCACGGCCTCGCGCCACTTCCATGGTCTTGTCGACTTCTTCCTCGGGAGATTCGAACACGAGCTCGTCGTGCACCTGCATCAGCATGCGCGAGGATAAGCCGGCCGCGGCGAGCGCGGGCGCCATGCGGATCATGGCGCGGCGGATGATGTCGGCGGCACTCCCTGGATCGGCGCATTGATCGCGGCGCGCTCGTAATTGCCGCGCAGGCTCGGGTTCTTCGTGTTGATCTCGGGGTAGTGCACCTTGCGCCCGAACAGCGTCTTCACATAGCCGGTGCGGCGGACCTCGGCCTTCATCTGCTCCATGTAGTCGCGGATGCCGGGGAAGCGCTCGAAATAGGTCTTGATGTAGGCGCCGGCTTCGCTCCTGCCGATGCCGAGCTGCGCAGCCAAGCCCACGGACGAAATTCCATAGACAATTCCGAAGTTTATCGCTTTCGCCCGGCGGCGGATGGCGGGGTCCATGCCGGGAATCGGCACGCCGAACATCTCGCGAGCGGTCATGGCGTGGATATCGAGCCCGTCGGCGAAGGCCTGGCGCAAGGTCGGCGTGTCGGCCATATGCGCGAGCACGCGCAGCTCGATCTGGCTGTAATCGGCGGAAATCAGCTTCTTGCCGGGCTCCGCCACGAACGCCTTGCGGATGGCGCGGCCTTCCGCCGTGCGCACGGGGATGTTCTGCAGGTTCGGCTCCTGCGAGGATAGCCGCCCCGTCGTGGTCGCCGCGAGCGCGTAGGATGTATGCACACGGCCCGTCTCAGGGTGGATATAGGCGGGTATGGCATCGGTATAGGTGCTTTTGAGCTTCGCGAGCAGCCGCCAGTCCAGCACTTTGCGGGGCAGCTCGTGCCCCTCGGCGACAAGCTCCTCCAACGCGGCCGCATCGGTGCTCCACGCGCCGGTCTTGGTGCGCCGCCCGCCGGGCAGGCTCATCTTGTCGAACAGGATCTCGCCGAGCTGCTTCGGCGAGCCGATATTGAAGTCCTCGCCGGCAAGCTCCCTGATCTCGTCCTCGAGCCGCGCGATGGTCTGGGCGAACGAGCCGGAGAGCTGCGCGAGCGTGGCGCGCTCGACCTTGACGCCGGCGCGCTCCATCTCGGCGAGCACGGGTGCCAACGGCCGCTCCAGCGTCTCGTAGACCGTGGTGACGGACTCAGCCGCAAGCCGCGGCTTGAGGATCATCCAGAGCCGCAAGCCGATGTCGGTCTCCTCGCCCGCATATTCGGCGGCGCGCGCGACCGCGACGCGGTCGAACGAGACGGCGTTGCGGCCCGAGCCCAGCACCTCTTTCTCGGTGAGGCAGGTATAGCCCATGAGGCTACCGGCAAGCTCGGCGGGCAGATGCTCGGCGCGGCCGGCGTCGAGCGCGTAGGACATGAGGCAGGGATCGTCGACCGCGACCAGCGCGATGCCGTAACGCGCGAGCGCGATCATGTCGAACTTCGCGTTCTGCACGATCTTGAGCACGCCCTCGTCTTCGAGGATCGGCTTCAGCAGGTCGAGCGCCTCGCGCATCGTGAATTTGCGCGATCGTCTCGCCGCCGAGATCGAGCCCATCGCTCGCGCGATGCGCCAGCGGCACATAGGCCGCATGTCCCGGCACGAGCGCGAGCGCGACGCCGACCAGCTCGCCCTGCATCGGATCTGACGAATTGAGCTTCGCCCGGAAGGCGAAATGTCCCTGGTAGCGCGCAGCATCGAGCAGGTCGGCGAGGCGCGCCGCCTCCGTCACCGTCTCGTAGTTCGAGCGGTCGAACGCCACCATTTCGAGTTTGCTCGCGCGCTCGACGGCCAGCTGCGCCGGCGAGCCGCCGTCTGCCTTCGGTTCGGGGGAGGGCGGCGCCGCCTCGCCCCGCGGTGTGCGCCGCAAAGGATGATCGTAGTCGTCCTTCTTGCGCGTCGGCGTCTTGGGCGGAGGCGCGGCGCCTTCGGGCGCCTCCACGCCGAGCCCATCGGCGACGCGGCGGACCAACGTGCTGAATTCGAGCTTCCGCATGAAGCCGAGCAACGCGGTGGGATCGGGCTGGCGCAGCGCGGTCTCGGCGAGCGGAACGTCGAGCGGCACGTCGCAGTCGAGCATGCACCAGCGTGCGCGACAGCCGCGCCTGGTCGGCGAATGTGAATCAGGCTCTCGCGCCGCTTCTGCTGCTTGATCTCGCTAGCGCGCGCGAGCAGCGTGTCGAGATCGCCGAACTCGTTGATCAGCAGCGCCGCGGTCTTCACCCCGATGCCCGGCACGCCCGGCACGTTGTCGGTGGAATCGCCGATCAACGCCTGCACCTCGATGACCTTCGACGGCGGCACGCCGAAGCGCTCGATGCACCTCCGCCTCGCCGATCACCTTGTTCTTCATCGTGTCGTACATGCGGATGCCCGGCCGCACGAGTTGCATCAGATCCTTGTCGGAGGAGACGATGGTCACTTCCGCGCCGGCCTCCAGCGCCTGCAAGCGCATAGGTCGCGATCAAATCGTCGGCCTCGTAACCCCGCTTCTCGATGCACGCGACGTTGAAGGCATGCACCGCGTCGCGGATCAGCGGGAATTGCGGGATGAGGTCGTCGGGCGGTTCCGAGCGGTTCGCCTTGTAGTCCGAGAACAGATCGTTGCGGAACGTATGCTCGGAAAGGTCGAAGATGGCGGCGATATGCGTCGGCGGATCGAGCTCGCCCGTCTCGCGCAACAGCTTCCACAGCATGCCGCAGAAGCCGTGCACCGCGCCCACGGGCAGCCCGTCGGAGGGCCGGGTCAGCGGCGGCAGCGCGTGATAGGCGCGGAAGATGTAGCCCGAGGCGTCGACCAGATAGACGCGGTCGCCTTTTGCGACCGCTCTGCCGCGCGGCGCGCGCAGCCTCGCCTGGCTCGTCGGGGATGTGCCATGATGGGCAAATATAGGGATCGCGACCCCCTCAGGGAGTTGCTTCACGCGCATCCACCGCTAGCCACGGGCTTCCGATGGCGGTCAGCCAGGGACATGACCTGATTGGCATCTTGCCACATAGATTCTCGGTTGCGAAGTTCCTGCCGGCACGAGTCGGGGAGTATCTTGCCGATCCATCCAGTCGATCGAGCCAGGCGCCTAGTTATGAACGAGTCCACCTGGGGTCCAGCTGCCGAAATGACGTCAAGGAGTCGGTCTCGAGCTAGGCAAGTTTCCAGCTCGGCTTGGAATCGGTGCTGCCAGGCGCGAAGGACTTGTCGGCCCCGCCGAAGGTCCGCTCGATATAGTCCTTGAAATAATTGTCGAGGAACGGGAAGGCGCGGGCGAAGCGGGTGAAGTCCTTCTGCGCGATGAAGAGCAGCACGCCGTCTTCGAGCGCCACGACGAGCCCGGTGCGGAGCGCCGAGCGGAGCAGCACGCGCTCGCCGAAATGCTCGCCCGGCCCGAACACCTTCTCGAAATGCTCGCCCGTCTCGGGATTGTCGATGGTCAGCTTGAAGCGGCCCTTGGTCACCGTATAGAAGCCGTCGATCAGCATGCCGGGCTCGAACACCTTGTCGCCCTTGCGGTAATGGATGTAGCGCGTGCGCGGGCGGCGTCGACTGGATCTGCACGATGTTCGGCGGCATCACGCTGTTGACGCAGCCAGTTGATGCCGACGCGGAGCTTGCGGCGAAGCCCGGCAGGAAGGACAGATAGAAGCCGCGCCACAGCAGCCAGGCGAACGTGCCGGAGAGCTTGACGCCATAGACTTCGGCGACCGCCTTGCTCATGCCGAGCGAGGCGAGCGAGCCCTTCGAGATATAGGCGAAGGGCTTCATGTCCTTGCCGCTCGAGCTTCGCGACGATATTGGCGGCGAGCTGGCGCCCCTCGCGCACCGCGAATTGCGCCGTCTGCGGCGCGTAGTGCAGGGGGTCCTCCTTCGGCTCGTCGATCATCGGGATCAGCGCCGCGTCGCCGAGCGCCCAGACGCCGTCATGGCCGGGCACGCGCATGTATCTGGTCGGTCTTGATGCGCCCCCAATGCATGTCGAGCCCGAGCGTCTGCACCAGCCGATGCGGCCCGTTGCCGATGGTGGCGACGATGGTCGAGGTCGGGATGAAGCGCCCGTCGGTCAGCTCGACGCCGGTGCCGGTCGCGGACTTGGTGCCGACGCGCGTCAGGACCTCGATGCCGTGGATCTCGAGCCGCCGCGTCGCATAGTCGGCGAGGTCGGCGAGAAGGTCGGCAGGATGCGGTCGGCATATTCGATGAGATAGAAGCGGATCTCGTCGGGCTTGATGTTCGGATAATATTTCAGCGCGCGGCGCACGAGCTCGCGCATCTCCGCCACGGTCTCCACGCCCGAGAAGCCCGCGCCCACCACGACGAAGGTGAGCAGCTGCTGCTTGATCTCCGGCTCGGTCGGTCACGTCGGCCGTCTCGAGGCAGCCGATCACATGCGTGCGCAGCCGGTGCGCGTCGGCGAGGTTCTTCATCGTCAGCGCGTGCTCGGGCAGGCCGGGGAAGCGGTTGAGGTCGACGCTGGTGCCGAAGGCGATCACCAGCTCGTCGTAATGCAGGTCCACGGGGATGAGCCGCGTGCCCTGCACGACGATGACCTTGCGCTTGTCGAAGTCGATGCCCATGACCTCGGCCTGGCGCACCTGGATACGGCGGAGCAATTGCCTAAGCGGCACCACCGCGTCGGCCGAATGGATGCTGGACGCCGCGACCTCGGGCAGCAGCGGCTGGAACACGAAATAATTGTTGGCATTGATCAGCTCGACGTCGAGCTTGCCGCGGCCGAGCTTCTCCAGCGCCTTCGCGGCGAAGACCCCGCCGAAGCCGCCGCCGAGCACCAGCACCTTCTTCTTGCCGGAGACCGTGTCGCGAAGGTTGTCGTTCATGGCTGCCCAGCCTTTCACGCCATACCTATTCCTTTGCCTCCTAGGGTCAAGTCGCGCTTTGTCGCCCCGCCTACCCGATTTCCGGCTGCTTCCGTAGCGCGACCCCGCGGGCCTCGCGTTGCTTATCCGGCGCAGGGCGACTACGTTGCACGGCGAAGCACCCGTAGCTCAGTTGGATAGAGCGTTGCCCTCCGAAGGCAGAGGTCACTGGTTCGAATCCTGTCGGGTGCGCCACTCATGTAATGAAATTGCCACGAAATCGCGTATTGTTTAAGTCACCCAAGCTTCGGGTAGGAAGCAAACCCGCAAAGGAGATGACGCTATGAGGAAATTGATGATGGTGGCAGCGGCGGCGGCCATCGCGCTTGTTGGTTTGTCGGCCAATACTTGCGGCGGCGGCGAACAAAAGCCGGCCGAGCAGCCTGCGGCGCAGCCAGAGCCGCAGCCCGAGACCCCGCCTGCAACGCCGCCGGCTCCACCCGCCGGCAATAGCCCGCAACGCACCGAGAGCGCTGATCTAGGGCCGCTTCCGCTACCGATTATCGGCCGGAAGCCGCCCTATTTCAGCGCGCTCTGTGGCCTCGAGCCTCCCGGCCCCGTTGACCTTCGCCCGGATGTTGAACGACCTTCGCCGATCAGATGGTCGCATTCCCGATCTCCGGGAAGCTGCAAAGAAGCCATCGAGCCGAAGCCCGCCTGCCGTTTGCCGCGCGCGTCGCATCGATGGCAGCCGGCACAACCGCCCCGATCAGCCTCATTCGTCGCGCCATTACCGGAGCCGAAGACCGCGAGCGGGCATGTCCGACCGTCGACAGAAATTGCTGGAAGGGCCGATCGCGCCGGCGCTGATCCGGCTCGCCGTTCCCATCATCCTTGGGAACGCGCTGCAGACCGGCTACCAGCTCACCGACGCCTTCTGGGTGGGCCGGCTCGGCGCCGCCGCCGTCGCGGCGGTGGCGATCAGCTTCCCGGTCACCTTCCTGGTCATCGCGCTCGGCGCGGGTCTCGCCATGGCCGGCGCGACCTCAGTCGCCCAATATATGGGCGCCGGCCGTCAGGACATGGTCAATCACGTTGCCGCGCAGACGATGCTGGTCGTGGCCGTCAGCTCCGTCATCCTCGGGACCGCTGGGCTTTTTGCTCGCGCCGCATCTGCTGGAGCTGCTCGGCGTCGCGCCCGATGTCTATCAGGGCGCGCTGGGCTTCATGCGCGTTTCCTTCATCGGCATCATTTTCGTCTTTCTCTACGCGATGTTCCAGGCGTTGATGCGCGGCATCGGCGAGACGCGAGATTCCGCTCTATATCGTGCTCGCCACGGTGATCCTGAACTTCGCGCTCGATCCGCTGTTCATCTTCGGCTGGGGACCGGTGCCGCGGCACGGCGTCATGGGCGCGGCGCTCGCCACCTTGGCGACGCAGGCTTTGGCGGCGGCGTCGGCATGGTGATCCTGCTGCGCGGCCGGCACGGCATCGCTCTCGCCTGGCGCGATCTTCGGCCCGATCCGCCTTACATCAAGCGCGCCTTCTTCCTCGGCTTTCCCGGCTCGATCGAACTCTCGACGCGCGGTCTCGGCCTGGTGATCATGTCCTTCCTGGTGGCGAGCTTCGGCACGCTGACGATCGCGGCCTATGGCGTCGGCTCGAACATCGTGCAGGTCGTCACGATCCTGGCGATGGGGCTGTCGATGGCCGTCTCCACGCTGGTCGGCCAGAACATCGGCGCCGGCAATGTGCAGCGCGCGGCGCGCATCGCGCTCGCTGGGCAACGCGATCGCGCTTCGGCGTGCTCTCGCTGGCCGGTGTCGTCGCCTATCGTCTTCGCGCCCGCCGCTCGTCGCGTTTTTCGTGCCGGGCGATGCCGAGGTGATTGCCGAGGGCGCGCGCTTCATCCGCATCATGTGCCTCGCCTGGGGCGGCATCGGCATTCAGCTCTGCGTGGTGGCGACGTTCCGCGCGTCGGGCAACATGCTGAACGCGATGGTCATCGCGCTCGTCTCGCAATTCATGATCCAGTTTCCGCTCGCCTATGTCCTGTCGAAGCACACCGCGCTGCGGGTCGACGGTCTCTGGTGGTCCTTCCCGGTGACCAACGTCCTGGTCGCGCTGGTCTCGCTCGGCTGGTTCGCGCGGGGCGACTGGAAGACGACGCGCCTGACCGAGGAGGACAGGCAGGTGGTGAAGGTCACCGAAGAGACCATCAAGGAGGAGGGCATCCGGTAGGCGAGTCGATGTCGCGCGCCTATCGACCCTTACAGAGCGGCAGCCGCCTCCAGCACCTCTTCGGCATGGCCGGGGACTTTGACCTTTCGCCAGACCTTGCGGATCACGCCCTTGCCGTCGATGAGGAAGGTCGAGCGCTCGATGCCCATATATTTCCGGCCATACATGCTCTTCTCCACCCAGACGCCATAGGCCTGGCAGACCTTGCCGTCCTCGTCCGAGGCGAGCGGGAAGGGGAGCTTGATACTTCGCCTTGAATTTGTCGTGGCTTGCGACCGAATCGCGCGAGATGCCGATCACCGCGGCCTTCACCTTGCCGAAATCGGGCAGCGCGTCGCGGAAGGCGCAGGCCTCGCGCGGTGCAGCCCGAGGTGTCGTCCTTGGGATAGAAATAGAGCACGACGGCTTGCCCTTGTAGTCCTTGAGCGCGACTTCGCTCCCGCCGTCGGCCGGCAAGCTGAAACCCGGCGCCTTGTCTCCCACCTCCAAGCTCATCGTCTCGATCCTCCCGCGTTTGGTTGTCGTTGGCTCCCGCTCGCCGGGGACCGGCGAGATAGCGATAGACGCCGTCCTCGGCATCGCGCCGCCGCTCGACCGCCTCCTTGAGGCGCCGCACGAGGTCGTGCGCGAGCCCCACCCGGATGTGGCCCTGGTCCCAATAATTGTCGTCGTTGCGCGTCCAGACCGACGGAATGCGGAAATCGATCACCGTCACCTTCGGATGCAGGTACTCGCTCGCGAGGCTGCGCTTGCACTGCTCGACGCTCTCGCGTTCCTCGGCACTATCATCCAGGAAGGCGGCGACGTTTGACGGCGTGATCGCGAGAATCAGCCCTGTGCCTGCGGGAAGCTCGGCCGCCGCCTGCTTGAGCATTTCGATATCCGGGAATTTGCGGTCCGGAACGTCATCGACCGCAAGTCCCCGGGCCCGTAAGGGTCGAGCGCGGCCAGCGCGACGCCCTTGGAGCCATGGATTTTCTCCCTGGCTTTTGCCGCGCTCCAGTTCGAGTTCGAGCAACTCATTACGATACCCATCCGGCGGTAGCCTCGGCGCCTCGACCCGATCTCGACCTCGAGCTGCTCATAGGCAGCCTCGACCGTCTTCATATTGAGCAGGGCCGGCAGGTCGTTGACCCGGCTCTCGTCGTACAGCCAGTCCGGAAATACCACTTCGGATTCTCCCTGGGCGTGGCCATTGCGCTGCACCAGCGCTTGGTGTCGATGCCGATGATCATCCGTCGCGGTGGGCCACGCTGGACCGATCAGCCGCATCATCTTGGTCGATCTCGTACGGCGTGCCGCCGTGAATGGCGACGGTGGCGAAGCGTCCGCCGAAGGCATCCTTCGCCCATGCGGGATCGACCTGATGCATGGTCGAGGTGCCGACCAGGAACGAATTGAATCTTGCCGCTGGCGATGATCTGCGGCGCGTCGAACCGCCGGTCGGACACCGCGATAGCCGGGCTTCGGCGGACGATGCCGATCGGAGAAACGCCGAGCGGATCGGCCAGCAGGATCAGCAGCGAGGCAGCCGACAAGCCCCGCCAACCCGGTGATGGCGAAAGCCCAAAGGAAACGATTCCACATGGGCTTCCCTCAGAACTGGAAGTAGATGAAATTCTGCGGCTGACCCATGCCGACCTAGCAGCATGCACGATGCACGGCGGCGGCGGCGAAGCCCGCGCCATAGATCGGCCGCGGGCGCAAATACTCCTCGACGAATTCCTTGGTGCTCGGGCCCGACAGCGACACGACGCGCCGCGGCGCGCCAGCACCAGCGGCCATTCCGTCTCGCCGACAATGCCTCCGGCCTCCGACCATCCCGCCAGCATCTGGCCCGCGCTCGCGAAATCCGTCGGCGCGGAACACCACCCAGCCGACGATCACGAACAGCATGGTGACGGCCCAACCCGCGGCGCGGAAAGCTCTCGCCCGCTCTTCTGCCAAACGTGGCAGACGATCAGCGCGACGCCGTGCATCAGCCCCCAGGCGATGAAGGTGAAGCCCGCGCCGTGCCACAGCCCGCACAAGCCCATCGTGATCAGCGTGGCCTTGATATAGACGGCGCCTGCCGTTGCGGCTGCCGCCGAGCGGAATATAGAGATAGTCGCGGAGCCAAGCGCGACAGCGTCATATGCCAGCGCCGCCAGAACTCCCGGATATCGGTCGCCCGATAGGGCACGTTGAAATTGTCGGGGAAGCGCATGCCGAGCATCAGCCCGAGCCCGATCGCCATCTCCGAATAGGCCGAGAAGTCGAGGAACAGCTGAAACGTGAAGCCGAGCGCGCCGAGCCAGGCATCGGTGAGCGCGGGGATATGATCGAGGTTGAAGATCGGATCGATGATCGCTCGCCAGCGGATCCGCAATCAGAACTTTCTTGGCGCAGCCGATGACGAAGAAGGCGATGCCCCAGCCGAACGTTGCGCCAAGTCCCGGCCTGAGCGGCGACTTGTCGAATTGCGGGATGATCTCGTTGTGACGGATGATCGGCCCGGCGATGAGATGCGGGAAGAGAAACACGAACAGGCAGAATTTGCGCAAGCCGTAATGGCCGCCGGTGCCGCGCTTCAGATCGACCAGATAGGAGACGAACTCGAACGTGTAAAAGCTGATGCCGATCGGCAGCACGATGTTCCACCCTGGCTCCGGCAAGCCGACGAACGAGACCGCGGCGCCGGCGACGAACAGCGCATATTTGAAGAAGCCCAGCACCGCGAGATTGGCGACCACGCCGCCCACGATCCACAGCTTCGAAGGTTTGCGCAAATAGGCTTCCGCGATCAGCCAGGTGAAAACGGTCTGACCGACCAACAGCGGAACGAATTTCGGGTCCCACCATCCATAGAAGATGCAGCGACGCCAGGATCAGCGACGTATTCGCGGCCTACCGGTCGTTCGGCGAGCGCATAGTAGGCGGCGAGCGTCGCGGGCAGAAAAATAAGAATGAAACCCTGCGACTGAAACAACATGGCAGGGCCTAAACGGCTGAACGAAACCTAATTGTCCCCGGTTCTATGCCGTGGCGAAAGGCACCCGCATCCTGCGTCTATCAAACCCCGGCCCCCGGCATTCCACAATTTGAACCCCAAACTTGGTGATAATGGATTTCAAGCGAAAAAGGGGCTCAAAATGAGCATGGGGCGATACGGCCCAATCGCGCTTGGGACGCTGCTCCTCATTGGCGGTGTATCGGGCGTCAGGTCTCGCCGAAACGAGTAGCGACCGGTGCCAGATCGAGGCGACCTATCGGGTCGACCTTGCCGCGTTCAATTTGGGCGACTTCCACCTCACCGCCAAGCTGAAGGGACCCAACTGCCCACTCCAAGCGCAGGGTGAGTTTTCGTTCATCACCGGGATGATCTATCGGGCGTCGGGCAAAACACACGAGCAGCGGAAGATTGTCGAAGCTGGGGGCCGAGCCCTCGCGCTTCACGGTCAATTATAAGGGCGGCAGCAAGAAAGAGGAGCGCCGGCTGAGTTTCGTCGACGGGGCGGTCGATGAGGTCTTCGATCGTGCCGAAAAAGCGGCCCAATCCGCGCACCGTGCCCATCGCCACCGACCAGCTCGAGCGCGTGCTCGACCCGCTGACGGCCGCTTTCTTGTCGGTCCGTTCCAACGGGTACTTCCTGGCCCGCTCGATGTCTGCCAGCAGACCGTGCCGGTCTTCGACGGCAAACAGCGCTTCGACATCGTGCTCTCGCCGAAGCGGTTGGAAAGCACCAATGCGGAGGCGCCGGCTGGCTTGTCCGGACCCATGCCGGTTTGCCGCGTGAAATTCGTGCCGATCAGCGGCTATCGGCCCGACCATCCCGGCATCAAATTCATGGCGCAGACCGATGAGATCGAGGTTTGGCTTTTTCCCCTAGCTCGAACCAATCTCTATTTTCCTTACCGGATCGCCGTCCCGACGACGTGGGGAAGCGAAGTCAGTTCCCTGCCCGCGAGATCGCGCTGTGTCCCGGAGCCTGAGCGTCACTCTTTAGGCTAGGGCTAGGGCAGCCGCTTGCTCATTTTGACGTGTGGCATGGTGTTTTCCTCGAACACCGGTCCTTCGGCCTGGTAGCCATAGCCGGCGTAAAAATTTTCGGCGCCGATCCGGGCATGGAGCAGATGTCGCGGAAGCCCCGCTGCCGCGCCCAGGCCTCGGCACGGGCGACGAGCACAGTTGCCGACGCCTCTCCGCGCCGCTCCTCCGCGACCGCCATCTGCTTGAGCTGTAGACCGCCTCGCTCGAGCAGCTTGAACGACACCCGGCCCACCACGGGGCCGTACAGGAGCGGCGCAGAAATGTGGCGAGTCTGTCGTCCGCGAGTTCTCGCCCGCTTCAGCTGAGCCCGAGCGGCCGGCGCAGGATCGCCTCGCGCAGCGCCAGGGCCTGGCGCTAGAGGTCGGAGCCGATCGGCGCCTCAAGAACAAGATGTCGGTCTCTCAGCGTCCCGTCTCCTAGGGCGTCTGTCGACGCTCGACCATGGCCCAGATCGCCTCGATTTGCGGCGCATCCTTGCCGAGATAATCGAGCCCGGTATAACCCCACCAGTCCCAGCAGCCGTTCTGATTTATCACGCTGGCCTTGATCTGCGGGAACAGCACCACGATCCGGTTAGTTTCGGCGAGCTCCTCGAAGCCGCAACCCTTACAATGTGTCGCCGACGGTCTCGCGCGACTGCTCGCAGCCATGGAGCGCGATATGAACCCGGCAGCCCGGCTGCTCGGCGCAGATCTGCGGGACATAGACGACGCCTTCTCGGCGGACCAGTGCCTGGCTCCGCGAAGGCGGACTGGTAGAACACGATTAGTCGACCCTTGGGCTGAGGCGCCGGGTGGCTAGCGGGCCATAAATCCAGGCGAGGATCGCCTTGGCTTGGTCGTAGTCGCAATTGCTCACATAGGGCGTGCCGGACACG
>CAWHUE010000020.1:0-19829 GCA_963832515.1 uncultured Alphaproteobacteria bacterium | reverse complement strand
TCTGGCGCAGCACCTCGGCAGTCACATAGAGGATGGTCTCCATGCGGGCTGGGTTGGTCTTCTTGTGCGCCCACGGTTCCTCGCCGGCGAAATAGCGGTTGGCGTCGGCGATCAGCGCCCACACGATCTCCAACGCGCGGTGGACAGCGAACTCGCTCTATCGCGTCGGCGACGCGCGCGAGCGCACCGTCAGCCGCCCGGCTAGGATCTGTCTCGTCGGCGGACGCGAGCTTGCCCGGCTTCGGCGCGCGCCCCTCGCAATTCTTGGCGATCATCGACAGCGAGCGCTGCGCGAGATTGCCGAGATCGTTGGCGAGGTCGGCGTTGATCCGCTGCACGATCGCCTCGCGGCTGTAATTGCCGTCCTGCCCGAACGGCACCTCGCGCAAGAGGAAATGGCGGATCTGGTCGACGCCGTAATCGTTCGCGAGCACGAACGGGTCGACCACGTTGCCGACCGACTTCGACATCTTCTCCCCGCGATTGTAGAGGAAGCCGTGGCCGAACACGCGGCGAGGCGGCGCGATCCCCGCTGACATCAGGAAGGCCGGCCAGTAGACCGCGTGGAAGCGGATGATGTCCTTGCCGATGATGTGCACGTCGGCCGGCCAGTATGTCTTGAAGCTCGCCGAGTCTTCGTCGGGGAAGCCGACGCCCGTCAGATAATTCGTCAGCGCATCGACCCACACATACATGATGTGCTTGGGGTCGCCTGGTACGGGCACGCCCCAGTCGAAGGTCGTGCGCGAGATCGAGAGGTCCTGCAAGCCGCCGCGCGCGAAGCTCTTCACCTCGTTCGCGCGCGTCTCCGGCCCGATGAAATCCGGATGTGCCTGGTAGTGAGCGAGCAGGCGGTCCTGATAGGCCGAGAGTTTGAAGAAATAGCTCTCCTCCTCGACCCATTCGACGGGGGTGCCTTGCGGCGACAGCTTCCTGCCGTCGGCGGCTTCTTTCAGCTCGCTCTCGTCGTAATAGGCCTCGTCGCGCACTGAGTACCAGCCAGCATATTTGTCGAGATAGATGTCGCCGGCGTCGGCCATGCGCCGCCACAGCTCCTGGCAAGCGCGCTTGTGCCGGTCCTCGCGCGTCGTGATGAAATCGTCATTCGAGCAATTCAGCGCGCGCACCATCTCGCGGAATTTCGGCGTGTTGCGGTCGGCAAGCTCGGCCGCGCTGATGCCTTGCGCCTTCGCGGTCTGCAGCATCTTGATGCCGTGCTCGTCGGTGCCGGTGAGAAAGAACACGTCACGGCCTTGCAGGCGCCGGAAGCGCGCCAGCGCGTCGGTCGCCACGGCCTCATAGGCGTGCCCGATATGCGGCGCGTCGTTCGGATAAGAGATCGCCGTGGTGATGTAATAAGTCTGCCGTTCCGCCATGGCGCGAGGAATAGCCTTGCCCGCTGTGCCCGGCAAGCGGCCGCTCTCGTCTCGCTAAACGGGGCGGTCCCGCACGAGCGCGCTCAGCCTGAACCAGATGTCAAGCAGGAGCAGCGTCCGGTCGAGGTTCAGCGCAAACGCCTCGTCTTTGGCGGCGGCGATCGCCTCCCACGCCTCGGCCCAAGCCCCGAGATTGGCGTAGCCCACGAGCTTGCGCGCGATCGGGCGTTCCTCCTCGGTTGCGCCCTCGCCGGTGGCGGCGAACCGGATCAGGCGCTCGATCAGCCCGAGCAGCAGCGAGACATGAAGCGCGAGTTGGTCGGTCTGGCTCGATCCCGCGAGCCGGTCGGCAAGCGCATGCAGGCGCGGCGCGTCGAACTCCGGCAAGGCGCCGAGCGTCGCCACGATCTCCCGGTAAAGCGCGATGCCGTCGCCGGTGGCAAGCTCGAGCGCGCGCCGCACGCTGCCGTCCGAGAGCGCCAGCGCGGTCGCCAGCACCTCGTCATCAACCTCGTGATCGAAGCGAACAAGCGCCGCCCGTACGGCGGCCGCAAGTTCCTCCTCATTCAAGCCCGACACGCGAAGCGTCCGCGTCCGCGAGCGGATCGTGACGGGCAACCGCCCCTCCGCGCTCGCCACAAGCAGGAACAGCGTGCGCGGCGGCGGCTCCTCCAGCGCCTTGAGCAGCGCGTTTGCTGCGTTCTGGTTCATCTCGTCGGCGCGGTCGACCACGACCACGCGCCAGCCCCCCTCGCCCGCCGAATGTCCGAGAAAGGAACGCAGGCGCCGCACCTCGTCGACGCCGATCCACTGCCCGTAGCGCTTCGTCTTCTCGTTGAGGGATCGCCTCAGCAGAAGCACATTCGGATGCGCGAGCGAAGCCACTTTGCGGAACAGGGTGCGGCTCGGGTCGTTCGCGACATCCGCATCGCCCTCGGCGAGCAGGGTGCGCGCGAGCCGGTAAGCGAGTGTCGCCTTGCCGACACCCTCGGGTCCCACCAGCAACCAGGCGTGATGCAGGCGGCCACTCCCGCGCGCGTCCTCGAACTCCGCGACCGCAGCCTCATGCCCGAACAGGCGGTCGACCTCGCGCGGGCTGGAGAATCCTTCGAGCCGGTCGGGCTCCGAAGCGTACGTATCGGCGCGCTGGCGCTCGGCGGCCATGCTCATGGGCGGAGGCGCTCGAGCACCGCCTCCCACACGTCCTCCGCGACCATCGCCTCGGGCTGGCTCGCGTCGATGACGATGCAGCGGTCGGGCTCCTCCTCGGCGATGTCGAGAAAGGCGCGACGCACGCGCTCATGCAGGATCAGCTCCTGGCCCTCGAACCTATCCGGCGCTCCGCCTACCGCACGTGCTGCTGCGCGCGCAAGCCCTTCCTCGGCGCGAATGTCGAGGATGAAGGTGATGTCGGGCAGGAGGTCGCCGAGTGTCAGCCGCTCGAGCGCGTTGATCAGTGGCTTCGGCACGCCGGCCGTGGCGCCCTGATAGGCGCGCGTGGAATCGAGAAAGCGGTCGCACACGACCCACATGCCTTGCTGCAGGGCCCCGCCGATCGAGTGCTCCACGTGATCCGCGCGCGCCGCGGAGAACAGCACGGCCTCCGCGAGTGGCCCTAGCTGCCTGACGCGGCCCGAGAGCAGCGCCTCGCGGATCTCCTCAGCGGCCGGCGAGCCGCCCGGCTCGCGCGTGGCAAGCACCTTACGGCCCGCGCGCGTAAGCCTGTTGGCAAGAATGCCGGCTTGCGTGGACTTGCCCGCACCCTCCCCGCCTTCGAAGGTGATAAATCGGCCGAGATCAGCCGCCGCGCGTTGCATGGTCGAAGGCTATAGCAGCCAGCCGAACGCGAGCACCAGCAGAAAGTCAATCCCGCGATAGGCGAAGTTGCTCTGGCCGATATCGTCACCGGCATAGAGCGGGATCTCGTTGGTGGCGGTCAATTCGTCGGAGACGATACGCAGGATCGCAACTTGGTCGCCCTTCTTGATCGGCGCCTTGATCGGCCCGTCATAGACGATCGAGGCCGAGACCTTTCCGCTCGTCGTGACGGGCAGGATGATGTTGATGTTGCCGTCGCCGACCAGCGGCACGTAATGGCTCGTGCCGCCCCAGACGAGCGCATCGCTCACCTTCTCGCCTTCATCGAACAGCCGGAATGGCTTGAAGCTCTTGAAGCCCCATTCGAGCAGCCGGCGCGCCTCGGCTTCGCGCTCCTTCGGCGTGGCGAGCCCGTTCACCATCACGATCAGCCGCTGGTTGCCGCGCGTGCCGGAGATCGTCGCGGCATAGCCAGCCTCCTTCACGAAGCCGTTCATCAACCCGTCGACGCCGATATCGGCGAGCACCAGCGGGTTGCGGTTATGGAAGGTGAACTTGTCGCGGTACCTGAACTCCTTCATCCCGAAGAAATGGTAGTACTCGGGATAGGTATAGACGAGGTGCCGCGCGAGCACCGCTAGGTCGCGCCCGGTCATCAACTGGCCTTCCGCCGGCAGTCCCGTGGCGTTCACGAAGGTCGATTGCTCCATCCCAATCTTGCGCGCGTAGGCCGTCATCTCCTTGGCGAAGGCCTCCTCGGTGCCTGCGACACCCTCGGCGACGATGATGGCGCCGTCATTGGCCGACTGCACGGTGATGGCCGGGATCAGGTCCGAGATCTTCACCATCGTGTTGAGCGGCGCGAACATGGCCGAAGTGCCGGACGGCGCGCCACCGGTCCGCCAGGCGTGCTCACTCACCTTGAACTCGCTGTCGAGCGTGAACCGCCCCGCTTTCAGCTCGCGAAACAACACGGCAAGCGTCATCATCTTGCTCATGCTGGCGGGGACCATCAACGTCTCCGCGTCCTTCTCGAAGAGCATGAGATTGGCGCCGCCATCCATGACGACGGCATATTTGGCCTTGGTCTCGAAGCCGCCGGGTGTGGCGGTCTTCTGCGCAAGCGCGGGCACGCCACCGGCGCCCGCCGTCAGAACGGCGAGGGTGAGCGCAAGCGTGAGCGCTTTATGGAGGCGCGAAACGTACACGGGACGAACAGGACCTGGCTCGAACCTAGGGCCGCATTGCGGCAGGTCGGCAGCCACTATCAAATAACGGGATCGAAAAATCAACACCTCCCCCGCATACGGAGAGGCACCTAATCGGCCTTGACGATCTTGGCGCCCTGGAATCCCGCCTCGGTCACGTCCGAGAGCGCCGCCTTGGCGCCCTTCCGGTCGCGGAACGGCCCGACGCGCACGCGGTAGAACGGCTCGCCCTTCATATCGATTTCGGCCACCTCCACGGTGCCCAGCTGCCCAAGCGTGGTGCGCGCTTTGTCTGCGTTCTCCTTCACCTTGAAGGCGCCGGCCTGGATGACGAGCGCCCCGCGCGGGATGGGCTGGGCGATTGCGCCGGTCGTCTCGGCTGACGCCTTGACCTCTGCAGTGGCCGGCGTGCCGAGCCGAAAGGCGCCCTTATTGGCGGGCACCAACGCCGTCTGCTGCGCCGGCGCCGCACGGCTCATGCCATAGGCTTCGACCTCCTCGCCGAGGCTTACGATGCGCGGCTCCGCACTCCGCTTCGGCTTACCCTTGTCGGCGACCTGCGGGAAGCCCTGGCTTGCGAGATAGCGCCGCTCGTAGGAATCGTCGCCATTGAGCGGCGCGCGCCCGAGATATTGCACGCGCACGGTCGCCACCCCATTGCCGCGGAAGCCGAGCACGTCCGCCGAGCGGCGCGATAGATCGATGATGCGGTCGTTGGCGTAAGGCCCGCGGTCGTTCACGCGCACGACGACCGAGCGGCCGTTGTTAAGATTGGTCACGCGCGCATAGGTCGGCAGCGGCAGCGTCGGATGCGCCGCGGACAGGCGGTCCATGTCGTAGATCTCACCATTCGCCGTGCGCCGTCCATGGAACAGCTCGCCGTACCACGACGCCTTGCCGACGCGGCTATAGGCCTTGTCCTCGCGCGGGTAGTACCAGGTGCCCGCGATCTCGTAGGGCTCGCCGACCCGATAGGCGCCGCCGCCCTTCGGCACCGGCTGGCCGAGCGGAATGACGCGTTCGCCGAGCTTCGCGCCCCTTCCGCCTGAGCCGCAACAGGTGAGCCCGCTCGCCACGGCCACGCCGAGGCCGAGCGCTAGCATGAGGCGCGCGGCCATGCGAAGACGCATAAGCAATAGAGGCAGGCCCGCTTCTTCAGCGGGCGCGACCAGACCCAACCGACGCAATACTGAAATCCCCGTCAGGCCAATTAACACGGCCGGGCTGTTCCCCGGCGACCGGCTTCACTCTCGGCTGAAGAGCGTTAGCAAAAGGTGAAATCGGGCTATTGCCCGATGCGCTGGAGACAAGCCGCAGCGACCTCATCGAGCGGACGGCTCGCATCGATGACGGCGAAATCCTGCGGACCCAGATCGTAGCCGAGCTGGATGTCGACCACAGACGGCGTGGCGTCCGACACGTCGCCCTTTCGGCCGGCCACCCGCTCGCGCATCACCGCGCGCGTCGCCTCGAGCCAAAGCCCCGTGAACGGAACGCCCGTCTGCCGCGCAAGCTCCGCGGCCTCGGCGCGCTCGGCAGGCTTCGCGTGCACCGCATCGAGGATCACCGCGCGTCCCGCAGCGAGCGCGAGCAGCGCGCGCTTGCGGCAGATCGCGTAGACCGTGTCGGACACTTCGGGCGCATAAGCATGCGCGGGCAAGGTCTCGCCGAGGCCTGTCCCGAACAGCCGCTTCCGCTCGACGTCGCTCCTGATATGCACCGCGCCGGGGAACGGCCCGACATGAGGCGCGATCGCGCACGCGACTACCGACTTGCCGCTCCCCGACAGGCCCCCGATGGCGATCAGCCTCGCCGGCGCCGGAACGAGGTAACGCTTGCGCAAGGCCAAAATAGAGATTGGCCTCGTTGACCGCTGCGGCGCGCGCTGGTGGATCGTCGCCGATCCGCTCCGCGCGCAGCAGCTCGACCTTGGCCCTGACCCCCGCCCGCATCGAGAGGAACAGCGGCAGGGCCGCGAGACCGAGCAGATTGCCGCTACTCCCCTCGCGGTCGAGATAGGCGTTGAGCACGGGGTTCGCGTGGCCCGCAAGTCCGCGCTTGCCGAGATCCATCAACAGAAAGGCGAGGTCGTAGAGGACATCGATGGTGGCAAGATCGTCGTCGAACTCGATCGCATCGAACAGGACCGGCCTGCCGTCGATCTCGACGATGTTGCGCAGATGCAGATCGCCGTGGCAGTGGCGCACATAACCTCCGGCCGCCCGCGATCTGAGCAGCGGCGTCAGCGCGGCGAGCATCGCTTCGCTCGCCTGCGTGAGGGCCGCTACCGCCTCGGGCGGAAAGGCGTCGGCGCGGGCGGCGAGTTCCTGCGCGGTGTCGCTAAGAATTGCGGCAAGCGGAGCCGTGGCATGGGACGGCGTGAGCAGCCGGTCGGCGGTCGCGTGGAAATCGACGACGGTCTCAGCTAGCCTTGGCATGGCCTTGACAGTGAGATGGGCGCCTTCGGCGAGGCGATCGTAGAGCTTGTCCTGGTCAAAACGGCGCATACGCAGCGCCCATTCGACCGGCTCTCCCGCGCCCCCCAGCCTGAATGTACCGCCCTTTCCGGCCGTTATCGGAACGAGGTCGAGATAAACGTCCCGAGCCGTGCGCCGGTTGATGCGGAGCTCGTTCAGGAGCGCCGAGCGGCGCCGATCGAGTGTGGAAAAGTCCAGAAACGGGTATTTGACCGGCTGTTTCACCTTGTACGCGAAGGGCCCCGCCAGAAACACCGACGAGGCATGGGTGTCGATTTGCTCGACCGTTTGCGGGGCCGGGTCGTAGGCCTCAGGCTTTTCGAGGTCCTGGAATAACTTCGCCTGATCTATTCCCGGAATGCTCATGCGTTAACCATAGCATGTGGTTTGCGTGCCCCTTGAGCCACACTGTTCTTTGAAAATACTAGATAAACCGCCCCCGCCCCTTGCTGGCAATAGGTTAACTGGATAGCGTTTTCGCGGACGGGGCGGATCTAGCGGGAATCAACCTGCGACCGCGCCTCGGAAAGGCCGAGCGGTCCGATGATGGGGTGGGCGAATTGGGCGATCGCGCTGGCGGTTGCCGGTCTCGTCGTGTGCGAGACCGCGCCCCTATTGGCTGCCAGCGAAGCCGCCGTCCCGGCGCGCCGGCTCGGTCCGCCCGATGTCGAGGCCCGCCGCGAAGCGCTTCTCAGGCAGATGATCGCCGAGCCGAGCAACCTCGACCTCGCCTTCGACTACGCAACCCTGTCCGCGAGTGTCGGCGATTACGAGGCCGCCATCTCCACGCTCGAGCGCATGCTCATCTACGCGCCCAACACGCCGCGGCTGCAGCTTGAGCTCGGCACGCTCTATTACAAGATCGGCGCCTACGACATGGCGCGCAGCTATTTCGACCAGGCGCTCGCCAATCCGAGCACGCCGCCCGAGGTCGCCCAGCAGATTCGCCTCTACCTGCAGCAGCTCGCGCTCGCCGCCGACCCGCCGCCATTCTACGCCTCGGTCTTCTCGGCGATCCGCTGGGAGAGCAACGCGAACGCCGGCCCCGGCACGCAGAACATCACGCTGCAAGGCATCGACTTCACCCTCGACGACCAATCCGTCGGCAAGCCGGGCTGGAGCGCGCTCAATATCGGTACGCTGCACTACATCTACGACTTGAAGAAGCAAGGCGACCGCCTGGAATTCGATGCGCTGTTCTATTCGACGGCCTATTTCGACAAGCAATTGAACGACATCGACCTCGACTTCCTCGAGCTGACCCTCGGCCCGAGCTTCAACCTGAAGCGCTGGGGCTTGGATCAAGTCCCGCCTCTATCTCTACGGCATCGGTAACCTGGCTTATCTCGGCTACGACTACTATTTCGCCGCGCCGGGCGCCGGCCTCCGCCTGCTGTCCATCAGCGAGCGCAGCGTGCTCGACGCCCGCGTCGAGACACGCGTCCGCGAGTTCGACGACACGCCGGAGCTGCCCACCAACTCCTTGCGCGACGGACCGCAGACGCGCGCCGGCGTCACGTATGCCTACTACACCTCGCCTTCCCTGATGCTCACCGCGCAAGGCTATGTGCAGCGCGAGGACGTCACGGCAGACTTCTATTCCAACTGGGAGTTCGCGCTGTCGGGCGGCGTTGGCTAGACCTTCACCAATCCGATGTGGCAGGGCCAATATCCGTGGACGCTTCAGGTCGGCGGCGGCGTCATCCTGCGCGAGTATGACGAGCCCGATCCCACTCATCAATCTCTTCGAGGCTGAGGAGGACGACATCTGGTGGGGACGCGTGGCGCTCGTGATGCCCTTCGCCGAGACTTGGTCGGTCGTGCCCCAAGTCGAATATCGCGACCAAGAGTCCAATTACGACGTTAGAGCGTTCGACGACCTGACCGCGATGGTCGGCCTGCAGAAGAGCTTCTGATCGCGGGAAGCCTATGGGCGGCCAACACTCCTTGCAACGAGTTTACCGCCCGATTTTCCAGGCGTTTTTCCCGGAATTTGCGCTTAATTCGCGCTGGCGGGCCGGAAATTGTGCTATAAGCGCCCGAAAAGCAGCTCTTCTTTGGGCACGGGAAGAGGTTTCAGGGGATGCGGACACCATTGTCGTGGCCGAGATTTGGTTTGCGCAGCGTGAGCGCCGCCGCGGCTTTGCTTGCGCTTGCCGGCGGTATGGCGGCCGCGATCGCGCCGGCTGACGCGTCGAAAGTCGGCGTGGCGGCGGCGGTGAATCCGGACGCATTTTCGTCCTTTCCAGCGCGCCGACCGACCAGCTCAATATCGGCAAGTCGATCTTCTTCAACGAGCGCATCAAGACCACGGATAGCGGCCTCGTGCAGGTGCTGCTCGTCGACGGCTCGACCTTCACCGTCGGCCCCGGCTCCGACCTCGTCATCGACAAGTTTGTCTACAATCCGAAGAAGGGAACGGGCGAGATCACGACCACCTTTTCGAAGGGCGTGATGCGTTATGTCGGCGGCAAGATTTCCAAGAACGAAGACGCGGTGAAGATGAAGACGCCGGCGGGCGCGATCGCCATCCGCGGCGGCATGTACCAGATTCAGATCACCGCCGGCGGCAAGGGCATCATTTCCTTCCTCTACGGTGTGGGACTGATCTTCACAGCGAAGAACGGCGAAGTCCAAAAGCTGTTTCAGCCAGGTTACACGCTGGATCTCACGGGTGTAGTGGCGAAGATCAGGCCGACCACGGCGGCCGACACCAATTCCATCATGAAGGCCTTCGCCAAGGGCGGCAGCGGAACCGGCACGGCCAACACCGGCAACACGGCGGAACCACGCCAAACACGCAACGGTAATACCGTTCAGGCCAGCAACACGATCAACGAGCTCATCAACACTTTCGACGCAGAACGCAAATTCAAGCCACGCTTGAGGAGGAGCTGAAGAACCTCAATGATCCGCCGCATAACACGGACACCGGGACGAATCCGCCACTAACAAACAATCCGCCCCCTAATACCGGCATCACGCCGCCGATACCGGCATCACGCCACCTGACACGGGCAATCCACCCGACACGAACAATCCGCCTTCTGGCCAATGCAGTACTACGGCTACGCCACGGGCATCGTTACTTCTAACCAGCCACAGCAAGGCTTCGAAAACTTCGTTGGAAGCACCTCGCCCGATGATCTGACAGTTACGTATTTGGGATCCGAGGGGGTGGGCGCAGCTTTCGCATTTCGCGACATCGGGGCGATGGCGCGACGAACGCCTATGTTTTCGGAATGAACTTCTGGAAGCCTATCGAATACCTCAATACGTCGAGCCGAACTACACCTATGCACGCCGGAAACGGGCCCATTCTCGGTGAAATCGACCTTGACGATATCCTCGTCGATGCCGTGGTCCTCGACAATCAGAGCATCCCGCTATACCCAGGTTACCGCCTACGGCTATTTCTTCGACGGCGACGCGGTCGGATTCACGAGGCTGTTCCCAGATGTTTTCGGCGCCATCGCAAAACGGAAAGCCCGCGCCATTTTGCAGTCAGTGCGATTTCTTCAAATGGGGCGCGACTGGCGCGGTGGTGCACTTCTCTAATGGAGAAGGTTCCACGCAATATGAGGATATAATCGGTTTGGGTTGGTGGATCGCCGGCGACATCCCGACGAGTGGACAATTGCCGACCTTTGGATCGGCCTCCTATGCCGGTCACACGATCGGTACTGTATTGCAGCGGGTCAGCACCGAAGGTCTCCCGCAATGGCAGTCGCATATCGGCGCCGGCAATGTTGAACTCAGTTGGGATTTCCAGGCGCGCTGCGGCGAATTCGGTATCAGTGACTTCAATGCGCCGAGCAGCAACATTGGGCCTCTGAACGCAACCGGGACCTTGCGGTGCCAGACGACCTGGCTTCGACGGCTAGAAACAGCTTCAATGGCCCGATATCCGGTACTGTCGGGCAAATCGGCGACGTAAGTGGCGGTGCCTATGGATCTTTCGCGCAGGCGCGGTACCGACGCAACCGCCGGCGTTATCGGCAATTGGCAGGCCGGCAACAGCTCCAATTACAGGGCAACGGGAATATTCGGCGCGAGCCGAATTCGTCAGTAGTGGCCACCCCAATCTATGCGCGAAGACTCATGCCTGCATTTTGTCGATACGTCTTGCAATTTCCGGCGCGCGCACCCAGATAGGGTGTCCGTTGCGCAAGGCCCCTACCCTACCTAGCCCCTCCCGCGGCTTGACCGCCCTAGTTCCAACCCAGCTCGCGCGGCGCTAAGATCGTCTCCCGTCGGGTACGCCACGCCGACCGCCCCGCACGAGGCCAGTGATGCGTGATCCGAAAAACCAGATGTGGGCCGAGGCCTGCGCCATGCTCAAGCAGGCCGAGCAGCTGCACCGCCAGTTCTTCGAGCCGTCGCGGAGCGGCGCGCGCGCTGGGAGCCGCCGGTCGACGTGTTCGAGACCGAGCGCGAGCTTTGCATCATCGCCGCGCTGCCGGGTGTCGCCGCCCGAGGCGGTGCGCGTCGAGTTCGAAGGCCAGACGCTCGTCATCGCCGGCGCCCGCCCCCTGCCGAAGCGACGGGCGCAATGCCAATATATTGAGGCTGGAGATTCCCTATGGCCGCTTCGAGCGCCGCATTGCCCTTGCCGCGCCGCCTGCGGCTCGCCGAGCGCGAGCTGCGCAACGGCTGCCTGATCCTCACCTTCGTCAAATCTTGAGTGAACGAGTCCCGGTCGAGACCATGAACGACATCGAACAGACCACGCCGCGCTCAGCCGAAGCGCCGCAGACAGCCGCCTGCGGCCCGCGCAGTCCGCGGCGCCCGCGCCCGGCGCTGCCGCGAGCGAAGGCCCCGAGCTGCAGCTCCCCGAAGGCGCGCTGATCCTCTTGCCGACGCGCAACGCCGTGCTCTTCCCGGGCATCGTCGTGCCGCTCACGCTCGGCCGCCCGCAATCGATCGCGGGCGCGCAGGAGGCCGCCAAGTCCGACCGGCCGGTCGGCGTGCTGCTGCAGAAGGACGCCTCGATCGACACGCCCGGCGCCTGAGCATCTGCATCAGCGTCGGCACCGTCGCCGAGATCCTGCGCTACGTCACCGCGCCCGACGGCAACCATCATCTGGTCGCGCGCGGCACGCGGCGCTTCCGCGTGCGCGAATTCCTGCCGGGCTATCCGTTCCTGGTCGCGCGCGTCGAGGAGATCGGCGAGGCCGAAGTCTATCTCGACCGAGATCGCCGCGCGCATGCATCAGCTGAAGGAGCGCGCGCGCGAGGCGATCTCGCTCCTGCCCAACGTGCCGCCGGAGATCGCCGACCGCCATCGATCAGATCCAGTCGCCCTCGGCGCTCGCCGATTTCATCGCCAACGTCTCGGACCTCGCAGCCCGCCGAGAAGCAGGACCTGCTCGAGACCTTCGACGTCGGCGAGCGGCTCGACAAGCTGTTGCGCTATCTCGCGCAGCAGATCGAGGTGTTGCGCCTGTCGAAGCAGATCGGCGAGCAGACGCAGGAATCGCTCGCCGGCCGCCAGCGCGAGCACATCCTGCGCGAGCAGCTCCGCCAGATTCAGAAAGAGCTTGGCGAAGGCGAGGACACGCAGGCCGAGATCGCCGAGCTGCGCGAGGCGATCGAGAAGGCCGGCATGTCCGAGGAGGCCGAGAAGCAGGCGCGCAAGGAGCTGAAGCGGCTCGAGCGCATGCCCGAGGCCTCGGCCGAGCACGGCATGATCCGCACCTATCTCGATTGGCTGATCGAGCTGCCCTGGTCGAAGCTCTCGGAGGAGCGCATCGACATCGCCGAAGCGCGCCGCATCCTCGACGAGGACCATTACGGCCTGCCCAAGGTCAAGCAGCGCATCCTCGAATATCTCGCCGTGCGCAAGCTGAAGCCCGACGGCAAGAGCCCGATCCTGTGCTTCGTCGGCCCGCCCGGCGTCGGCAAGACCTCGCTCGGCCAGTCGATCGCGCGCGCCACGGGCCGCAAATTCGTGCGGCTCTCAGCTTGGCGGCGTGCATGACGAGGCCGAGATCAGGGGCCATCGCCGCACCTATATCGGCGCGCTGCCCGGCAACGTGATCCAGTCGATCCGCAAGGCCGAGACGCGCAATCCCGTGATGATGCTCGACGAGATGGACAAGCTCGGCGCAGAGCTTCCACGGCGATCCGTCGGCGGCGCTGCTGGAGGTGCTCGACCCCGAGCAGAACGCGACGTTCCGCGACAATTACCTCGCGGTGCCGTTCGACCTGTCGCGCGTGATGTTCATCGGCACGGCGAACGTGCTCGACGCCGATCCCCGGTCCGTTGCGCGACCGCATGGAGGTGATCGAGCTCCCCGGCTATACCGAGGAGGAGAAGGTCGAGATCGCCAAGCGCTATCTGGTGAAGCGGCGGCTCGAAGCGACCGGGCTCACGCCCGAGCAGGCCGACGATCACCGACGACGCGATCCGCGCCATCATCCGCGACTACACGCGCGAGGCCGGCGTGCGCAATCTCGAGCGCGAGCTCGGCGCGATCTTCCAGCGCATCGCCATGACCATCGCCGAAGGCAAGGCGGAGCGCGTGACGGTCGAGGAGAAGGACCTGCACGCGATCCTCGGCGCGCGCCGCTTCGAGAGCGAGGTGGCGATGCGCACGTCCGTGCCCGGCGTGGCGACCGGGCTCGCCTGGACGCCGACCGGCGGCGACATTCTGTTCGTCGAGGCCGCGCGCGTGCCCGGCAACGGCAGGCTGATCCTCACCGGCCAGCTCGGCGAGGTGATGAAGGAGAGCGCGCAGGCCGCGCTCAGCCTGGTCAAGGCGCGCGCGTCATCGCTCGGCATCGACCCGGCGACGTTCGAGAAGTCGGACATCCATGTGCACGTGCCGGCCGGCGCCATCCCCAAGGACGGCCCGAGCGCGGGCGTCGCCATGTTCATCGCGCTCACCTCGCTGCTGACCGGCCGCACGGTGCGGAGCGACACGGCGATGACCGGCGAGATCTCGCTGCGCGGGCTCGTGCTGCCGATCGGCGGGGTGAAGAACAAGGTGCTGGCCGCGGTGCGCGCCGGCATCACCACGGTGATGCTGCCCGAGCGCAACAAGAAGGACTTCGAGGACGTGCCGGAGGCCGCGCGCGATGCCGTGCGCTTCGTCTGGCTCTCGACGGTCGACGACGCCATCGAGGCGGCGCTCGAGCCGCTTGCGCCGCAGACGATGATCGCGTCGGACGACCAGCGCCGCGCCGCCAGCGCCTGATCCGGTGCGTCCGCCAGTGACCTAACGAGCGACCTTCGCCGGCTCGGCGTGCGGGCAGGCGATGCGCTGATGGTTCATGCCTCGCTGCGGGCAATTGGCCCGGTCGAGGACGGCGCCGACGGAGTGCTCGATGCGCTCGACCGCGCCGTCGGCCCGGACGGCACGCTGCTCATGATCCTCGGCGCCGAGATCGCGCACGACTACGTCAATCATCTTCCCGAGGTGGAGCGCCCTGCTCTGCTGGCCGACGCGCCGCCCTTCGACGCCGCAGCCGCGCCGGTGCTTCCCGAGGTCGGCCATCTCGCCGAAGCGTTCCGCAAGCGTCCGGGCACGCTCGTGAACGACAA
Organism: uncultured Alphaproteobacteria bacterium; assembly: GCA_963832515.1. Classification (GTDB taxonomy): domain Bacteria; phylum Pseudomonadota; class Alphaproteobacteria; order Rhizobiales; family Methyloligellaceae; genus Methyloceanibacter. Next base: position 5,404 of record CAWHUE010000020.1, on the reverse strand, counting down.
TCCGTCGGGCCGCTTCGGCGCGCGCGGGCGGCGCGCGCAAGAGCTGCTCGCTGACGCGCCGTGGCACGATTATTACGGGCCCGGCTCGCCGCTTGATCGCTTCTGCCGGATCGGCGGCCGCGTGCTGAGATTGGGCGCGAGCCCGGACACGACCACGGTGCTGCATTTCGCGGAATATCTGGCCGACGTGCCCGACAAGCGCCGCGTCCGCCGTCACTATGTCTGCCGGGGCGAAGACGGTCCCGAGATTCGCGCCATCGAATGCCTCGACGACGAGCACGGCATCGTCGACTGGCCGGGCGAGGATTATTTCGCGACGATCCTGCGCGAATACCTCGCCACAGGCCGCGCAGCTCAGGGCCGCGTCGGGCAGGCCGCAAGCGAGCTGATCGGTGGCGCCGATCTCGTGCGTTTCGGCGCGGACTGGATGACCCGGCATTTTGCCCAAGCCCCCCGCGATACCTGATCGCCGACCGCAACCCGCGGCGCTTTCCCGTTCAAAAACCTGAATATTTCGGGCAGGATGCGGCCCGCACATTTCCGGGGACTTCGATGCCGCGTTCGCTCTATGCCCATCTCCGCGCGCGCTACGGCACCCCGTCGATCCGGTGACGCGCCGCGCCTTCGCAATGGCTCGATCACGCTTAGATCGGCGCTCATACTCAGTGGGCCGCGCGCGGCCGCGAGCCCCCAACCAAGAACAGCAAGTCGGTCATCGTCATCGGCGCGGGCTTCGGGGGCTGGCCGCGGCCTATGACTCAAATCGGCCGGCTATCACGTGACCGTGCTCGAGGCGCGCGACCGGGTGAGCGGAGCGCGAGCGCGTGACCGTGACGGCCGCCAACGGCCAGGCCTTCACCGCCGACGACGCGATCCTCGCTACGCCGCCTTCGGTCTGGAGCGAGATCGCCTTCGACCCCGCGCTTCCGGCGCCGCTTGCGCCGCAAATGGGCAGCAACGTGAAATATTTGATCTCGATGAGAGACCATTCAGGGCCGCCGAGGATCTCTCGGCCGAATTGCAAAGCGACGGCAGCGTGCAGTTCACTGGGAGGGCACGGCTGGCCAGGGCGGCGACGGGCCCAGCCGCCATGATCGCCTTCTCGGGCGGCCCGGGCGCCGATGCCTTGCGCGCGATCCCCGCTCGTGACCGTGACGCCGCCTACGCCGCAGAGCTTGCCAAGCGCTATCCGGGCCTCAAGCAGGCCTTCGTCAGGGGTCTGTTCATGGATTGGCCCGCAGCATCCTGGACGCGCGCCGGCTATTCTTTCCCCGCGCCCGGCCAGGTGACGACGGTCGGCCCGCTGCTTCAGGAGGGCATCGCAGGTCGGCTGCATTTCGCCGGAGAGCATGCCTGCTACAAATTCGCGGGCTTCATGGAAGGGGCCCTCACCTCGGGGGTGACCGTGGCGACACGGCTCGCGGTCCGCGACGGCGTTGCCGCCGCGACCCCCTAATCATACCTCCGTTCGATCTTCCGCTCGGGCGCCGGTAGGCCTATGATCTTGCATCTCGGAAAGCGGCCATGCGTTTCATCCTCGGCATGATCATAGGGTCCCTGCTCACGGTCGCAGGCGTCTATTTCGCCGATTCGCGCGCGAAGCCCGCTTCCGAAGGCGTCGAGACCGAGCGCCCGATGGTCAATTGGGATGTCGTGGGCACGAAGGTCGACGAGCTCACCGCCGAAGCGCAAAACGATCTGGAACGATTTCACGCGCGAGATGACCGGCCCGCCCTAGGCAGCGTCTTAATCGGGGAGGCCCAAGCGCGCTTCGACCGTGGGCACCGCATCGCGCAGCATCACTCGCTCGCTCGGCGCCGAGACCGGCGCCCGCCGCTCCTTCTGGCCTTTCGGATGCGAGCTCGATTTCTCCGACACGGCACCGCTCACCATGTTCATGCCCGTGAGGAACGCGACACTGCTGCCGATCACCGCGGCGATGGCGACGAGCCGCAGCGCGCGGCGCAAGGCGGCCCGCTCTGGCGCCTCGATCCTGACAGTCCGGTTGATATAGGCGAGGAAGGAGCTGAGCAGCGCCGCGATCGCGCCTCCGGCGAAGAACAGCATGGCCGCGGAGATCTTCGAATCGACCGTTCCGCGCGCCGCCTGCGCCAAGATCGTGAGCAGCACGATCGCCGCGACGCCGTTCAGAAGGACCAGGAACGAGAGCGCGCGACCGGCAAAGCGGTCGCGCTCGCGCTCCACGAAGGCATGATCGACCTTCTGGCTGCCCTTTGGGCTCGACGGCATGCTCATAATCTTCCCCGTTCTGGCCGCACTCTGATCCGCAACTTGGGCAACACGCAGGCTTCCCGGCCGAGGCCTATTGCGCCTGCCTCACGGTCTGCCTGACGCCGCGATTCGAGTAAAGGCCGGGGAACAGGACCCGCGTCTTGACCCCGCAGCTCTCGCAAACTTCCCGAGCAATTGTCCTTCTTGTCGCACTTGAACTCACACAGATGCGTGCCCGCGCCGCATCTGCGGCAGTGGAAAGCAGAGCAAACGCGCCAAGTCCAATACGAAACATCAGCACCAAGTTGCGCATGAGGGTCTCCTGGAAGCGGCGAGGCCGCTCGCGCAGTCTACGCCATTCGCAAGCCGCAAAAAATGGCGGAGACAGGACCCTCAAGAGCGCGAAACCAAAATGAGTATGACCAGAAATGACGCCAGCATGGCTCCCAACGCCATGATGATTGCGGCGTTTGCTCTAAGCTTCGCGTCGACGGCCTCTTGCGCCGCAAACAAAGCCGCATCCCTCGCCTTGCGCGTCTCCTGAGCCTGCTCGATCGCCTCGGCTTCGATGCGCTGCAACGTCATCTGGCTGAGGTAGTTCTCGACGAACGGGCGCGTGTCCTCGTCCCAAACGCCCGCCACGAGGCCGGCCTCGATCTGGCGCTCGTTGAGCGCGTCGAGCTCTTCCAACAGCCGCTCTTGGCTCTTCATCATGGGGCTTACTCCAAACACCCCCCGACCCCCCGGCTAACCTATCGCAATCCACCCCTTAGGGGCCACCCCCAATGGCCGATTGAGATACACCCCGGCCCCCCCCGGCCGAAACCGACTTTGGCCCACGCGGGGGCTGCAATCTATTGGTAACGGTGTGTCGCGCTTGCCCTTCCGCTGAGGTGGCTGCCAGTGGCACGCTAGGTCCTCTGCAGAGGACCCCTATGTCCAAGCTCATCATTCTAATCGCGGCAGGCTTATTGGCGCGCTCTCGTTCACGCCTTCGGTCGTTGCAAAGACCATCGTCGTCAAGCTCACATCACAACAGGTCGCAAGCGCTTGAGGCGAGTGTGCCTCCGAAGCAAAGTGAAGCGCGCCGAGGAAAAACCCCGATGACCAACGAAGAGGCGCTGCTAGGTAGGTCGACGAGACCCACTCATAGCGGGCGGTCTACCAGCGGTTGCGCTCCTCAATATTTGTAGGCGCCAACTCCAACCAGGAAGTCACCAACCCGCACGATGTACGAACTCTTGTCGTGTTCCTGGTTGTCTGCCGGGCTCTTAAACTTGTAATCGAGCCAGCCGCTTTTATCGATCGCGAGAATTGCTTGGACGTCAGGCTTGTCCAGGTCCCTCTTTGTGCCAATGTCCTCTGGCCGCATTGGGGTCGCCCGCCATGTGCCGGTCTTGTAGATAACGAACACATAGAGATCGCGGTCACGCCACTCATCGCCTTTGTTGAAGGCTGCAAACGCCTTGTCAGGACCTTCCTTTTGAAGGAAGTCCGCAGCCTTGTTTGCCATCGCTTGAGCTTCCTCCTTAGTGGCATGTTTCGTTTCAGCTAACAAAAGGCCGCCGGGAAGCACCGCGGCGGACAAGAACAATGTCAGGAGCAAAAATCGTCTGAGACTTGTCATTTCATCCTCCTGTCCTCCCTCACTGCTCACGGCGGCCGATCATAAGGTGAATACCCTCAGGCTTGCCTGCGTCGTTGTCATTGAGCAGAAGTTTTGGATCCTTGGTCAGGATCGGCTTGCCGTCCTCGTTATAGCTGTAGGTCGTGCCCCCGGCAGTGCCGACCACTTGCTCCGGGGAATTCCATAGGTTTTCTCAAAATAAACTCGCACGAAGTCCTGGCCACCTCCAGTCACGATGTAGGTCTTGAAGCCGTTGGCCCGCAGATAGCTCAGCACCTCCGGCATCGGCTGATAGGTCAGTTCGGTATAAGGACGCTTCCATCGACCGTCCTTGGCCGCCTCGGTCCACTTCTCGGCTTCCGCTTCAAACATGTCGAGCCTGTGGATCTGAAGTCCTCGCTCGAGCAGAGCGTTGGCACGCGCGTCAAGGCCAATAGTCGTCTGGCGGCTTCCCGACGTCGATCTCGTTGATCAGGTCGCGCACGAGCTCGCCGCGCCCTTCTGCAGGCTCCGGCCGGGGGGACTCCTTGAACGCGTTTTCGCGGAGCCACGCTTCCACCTCCTGCCAGGTGGCGACGTGGGCCTCGGCGCGGTAGCCGTTCATGCGGTCGCCGAGCCTGACGTGGAAGCCGTCATCCCAGAAGCACGAAACCTCGAAATTGATTTCGTCGTCGTAGAGTTGCTGGAAGATTGAAGTTTGAATAAGAATCCAAGGAGTAGCCTCCTCTGCTCGTGCCTCAGCGAACAGATAATCAACGGAGGGGACACTGCACAACTTTCCGCTATAATATCGCGCCTAAGCAAACTAAGCGAACTTGGGGCGGTAAAATGGCAAAGGCACCTGCTAAAATGGCGAAGCGCGCAAAACGTCGCGAATGGACGGCCCAGGATGAGAGGACCCTAAGAAAGCATTCAAGAAGCAAAACACCAGTCGCGAGCATATCGAGAGAGATGAAGCGCACTCCGGGTGCTTTGAGGCAAAAGGCAACCAGCCTTGGGATACCGCTCGGCCACCAACGTTGAGGTAGAAAGAAGCCCAGCCTCCAACCCGGGAGAAGGCCGGGCTTCTAACCGTGACCTCGCCGCCCATAGGGGGTTGGGGGGCCAGTTGGTAGGGCGGCGTGCCAGGCTAACGAGCCCGCCTGACGAATGTTCCGGCCTCAGATCAGGAAATCCATCCCAACGCGCGTGCCTTGGCGTTAGCAGCTTCCCAGGCCAACGCTTCAAAATCTCGGTGTGCCCCTAGGTGCTGCCTTATCGACAGCCAAGGCGCCGCTCTCGATCAGTCCTCCATCACTAGTAAGGGGGTCCCCTGCTTGGTCAGCCCTACAACCTATATTCGCGCCACACGGTTCCGCCGTTCGGCTCGCAAAAAGGAGCGCCGGCCGAAGCCGACGCCCCGCATAAGCGACGTCTGAGCGTCTTAGATCTTACCTAGAAGCACGAGGAACAAGACGATCACAAGGATGAGGCCGAGGATACCTGCCGGGCCCCGTCCCCACGCGCGGCTATGTCCCCAGTTTGGAAGCGCGCCGATAGTAGAAG
>CAWHUE010000019.1:0-320434 GCA_963832515.1 uncultured Alphaproteobacteria bacterium | reverse complement strand
TACTGTCATGCCTCGACTCTACGTATTGCTGTAGCTCCAGAAGTTCGTCTCCCAACAGGTGGGATACCCCTCCGTCGGGATGCCGTCGATCTGGCATACCGCGCCGGCGAAGCTCGGATGCGGCGCAACCGTGTGGTGCGCGTGTTGCAGCGCTTCCCAACCGTTCGCCTGCGGGCCGAGCGCGCACCGCACACTCGTCCCGGCGCCGACCATCGTCGCGTCGACGACGACGGTCACGCCGCTGTCGCCGACGCACGCGCCCCCGTGCGAGTCGGCGCCCGACGCGGGTTGCGATCGCGAGCAGCGGGAACGCGACGGCGCCGAGCAGCAGCGCGAACCAGCGCGATCGAGGTGGTGCGACGGACACGACACGCTGACATGGGTTTGCCTCCGTACCGCGGTCCACGACGGTGTTGATTGGAGTCGCTGTGCTCACGGCCGGGCGTTCCGGCTCGCCGCACGCGTTCCTGCTTCCAGGTGACGACGTGCGGCTCACGGTTGCGGGTCAGCGCCGGCTTCCCACCGGCTTCCCCCGACACGCGAGCGTTGTCGATTGTCCGCGGCAGGGTACCAGGGCGGACGGCGGCGCAGTCTGCGAGCAGCCACGCGGTAGAGCCTTTAGCATCTCGTCGTTGCCGTCGAGGGAGGTCCCGATGGCGCTCGATGCCGACTCTTTTCGTCGACGACGTCGAAGCGTCGTCCCGCTGGTACCAGAGAATGCTCGGCGCGGAGAGCATGCACGGCGGGCCCGACTTCGAGATGCTGAGTCGCAACGACGCGATCGGTCGCTCCAGTTGCACCGGGGCGGAAGCCGACGAGCACGGCGACCATCGAATCCCGGCCGGAGCACCGCAGCTGGCAGTGGCGTGTTGCTCCTACTGCGAAGTCGCGGACGTGCGGGCGATGCACCGCATCGCGACCGAGATGGAAGCAGTCGTCGAGAGCGAGCCGACGTTCATCGTGGCCGCCGGTCACACGGAGTTCGTCGTGCACGATCCCGACGGCTACGCGGCTCGCCTGCTTCCAACGCGGCAACGTCTGAGTCGTCTGTCCGGCCCGGTGTGTGTATGCTCGTCGGCGGTACAGGTCGTGCCGGGCCCGGAAGTCCGGTACGGATCCACGATGAGCACTGCGGGTGACCGAGTGCGATCGGGGATCGGGGGAAGCCGGTGAGAGTCCGGCGCTGACCCGCAACTGTGAGCAGTGCCACGGAGCGCTGCGAGCCAGGATGCCCGCCTTTGCCCGCCGACCCGTCGGCGTGTCCGAAACGCCGCAACCGCGGCTGACAGGAGCCCTCGAGGAGCGGGGCCCACGGAGGTGACGTCATGCGCGCAGCACCCACGCAGTCCGTCATCGCTCGCGCTCCAAGCAGACCAGTGACGGAGGTATGAACGTGCGAGACAGAACATGAAGACGATCATCGGCGCCGTGCTCGGCGTCGTGGCGTGTGCGGCGGCGATGAGTGCGTGCCGCTACACCGGATTCGCCGACGCGCCGGCGAAGTCGACGGCCGCGACGGCGACCGACTGGCTCGTCGACCAGCAGCAGCCGGACGGCGGGTTCGAGCTCGCGGGCTTCGCCGGTTTCGAGACTCCGACGCGATCCTCGCGATCGCCGAGGACGCGCAGCAGCAGGCCGGGTGGGACACGACGCAGGCCGCAACGCGGTCCAGCGCCGTCGACGAACGGTAACAACGCGTTGCACGACATCGACGACTTCGTCGACGGCACCAGCGATCAACGCGGGCAGGCGGCGAAGGTCATCGTGCTGGTCGCGGAAGCCGCTCGGACTTCGCGTGACCAACTTCAACCCCGACGGCGACACCGGCAAGAACCTGGTCGCGGTCGCTCAACGCGCGGCGCGCAGCCCAACGGCTCGTACGGCACGTTCAACGCGACCGCCTACGCCGCGATCGCGAAGAAGCTCGTCGACGGCAGCGTGCCCGCGAACACCGTCGCGTTCATTCGCGCCGCGCAGGAGGCCAGCGGCGGCTGGGACTTCAACGGCGAGCCGACCGGCAACGAAGCCGACGTCGACACGACGTCGATCGCGATCCAGGCGCTCGCGGCGGCCGGGGTGCCGGGGACCGACCCCGATCTGCGGGCCGGGCTCGGCGTATCTCGCCGCCACCAGCGGGCCGACGGCGCGTGGAGAGTCGTTCGGCAGCCACGACCCGAACTCGACGTCGACCGCGATCTTCGCCATCACCGCCGCCGGGCTTCGATCCGGCGTCGCCGTGCTGGCGCGACGTCGTCGCGCCCGGACGCACGCGGGCAGCCGTACACGTCGCCGATGGTCTGGCTGCGGTCGCAGCAGAACACGGGCGCCCGACGCCGGCCGATCGGCCGGATCAACAGCCCGAACGACTCGTTCGGCGTCAGCACGTTCGCGACGACCCAGTCGATCCAGGCGTTCCGGTACGGGTGGAACCCCGTGTCGCCGCTCCCACCGCAGCAGTGCCCGTAGTCGAGCGTGATGCGGGCGGGCCGCCCCGCGTGGCCTCGCGCCGCACGCTGCCTGCGGGACTCGACAGACTTCGCCGTTTCCGGCCGCCGGGACACCCGCATCGAACCGCAGCGAGGCCGTCATATGAGTGCTCGCGCCGCACTACTTCGGACGATCGGTGCGATCGGTTTGGTGTCGGTCGTGCTCGCTGACCTGCGGTGGCGACGACGACAGCGGAGGGTCGGGGTCGAGCGCGAGCGACGGAACGCGGTCCCGACCCGCGTCCCGCCCGGAGCGGCGAGCCGTTCACCGAGCCGGAACACGTCGAAGCGACGAACGGCGTGCTGCCTTCGATCTCGTCGCGAGCGACCGCGGCATCAATGTCGCGGGAACCGAACACGAGGCCGGCGCGTACGACGACGGGACTCGTCGGGCCCACGCTCGTCGTGAACCCCGGCGACACGATCGAACTGACGCTCGACAACCAGCTCGACGCGCACACGAACATCCACTTCCACGGCATGCACGTGTCGCCGGCCGGCAACAGCGACAACATCTTCCTCGTGGTCGAGCCCGGCGAGCAGTTCGCGTACTCGCTGGCGCATCCCGGCCGATCATCCCGCCGGGCACGTTCTGGTACCACTCGCACGCGCACGGCATCTCGGAGGAGCAGGTGTTCGGCGGGCTGTCCGGGCTGATCATCGTGCAGGGGCTCACCGAGCTCTTGCCGCCCGACGCTGCGCGACATCAAGGACATCGTGATCGCGCTCAAGGACGCGCAGGTCGTCGGCGACGACATCGAAGAACGACAACATCGACAGCAACGCGCCGACCCTGCGGGCCGTGAACGCCGTGCACGTCCCGGTGCAGCAGATCGCGCCGGGGAGGTGCAGCTCTGGCGGCTCGCGAACATCGGCGCCGACATCTGGTACGACGTCGCAGCTCGACGGACAGCCGTTCGTCGTGATCGGCGAGGACGGCAACCCGGTCTGGGAGGTGTGGGACGCCGACGACCTGGTGCTGCCGCCCGGGCAAGCGCTTCGACGTGCTGGTCACCGGCCCGGCGGCGGGTGACTACGACGCTCGGACGCTGAAGTACGACCAGGGTGGCGACCGTATCCCGCAGCGGACCTGATGACGCTGGCGATCGCGGGCGACGGCCGTCGCGACCCCGGCGACTGCCGACGTCGCTTGTGCCCCGAGCGCGAGATCCCTGCGAGCGAAGTCGTGCAGCGGCGCACGATGGTGTTCACCGAGGACGACGAAGACGAACAGTTCTTCATCAACGGCAAGCAGTTCGACGCCGACCGGGTCGACGTGCAGCCGAAGCTCGGGACCGTCGAAGAGTGGACGCTCCGCAACACCTCGAGCGAGCAGCATCCGTTCCACATCCACGTGAACGACTTCCAGGTGATCTCGATCGACGGCGAGCCCGTACGACGCGCACGGGCTTGCAGGACACGGTCCCGCTGCTACCGGAGCAAGGACGTCGTGATCCGGACGCGCTTCACCGACTTCACCGGCAAGTTCGTGTTCCACTGCCACATCCTCAACCACGAGGACAACGGCATGATGGCCGTGGTCGAAGTCGTGCCCGGTACGCGCCTAGGCGTCAGTGCCAGTCGGGGCGCCAGGGCATGCCGCTGCGGCCCGCTGTCGGTGCGCGACCGCGAGCACCTGGTGGATCTGGGTGCCGCCGTCCTCGAAGCCGAGCGCGGACGCCGGCCATGTAGAGGCGCCACACGCGGGCCCGTGCCGCGCCGACCTCGGCGACCGCGTCGTCCCAGTTCGCTTCGAGGTTGCGGACCCACTGCCGCAGCGTCAGCGCGTAGTGCTCGCGCAGGCTCTCGACGTGCCGCACCTCGAAGCCCGGACTGCTGCATCCGCGAGACGACGCGATCCGACCTCGTGCAGCTCGCCGTCGGGGAACACGTAGCGGTCGATGAAGCCGCGCCGGCTGAAGCGCGGCGCGGTGCTTGCCGGCGCGGCCGGCTGATGCCGTGGTTCAGCAGCCGGCCGCCCGGCCGAGCAGCTCGTACAGCTGCGTGAAGTACTCGCCGAGCTGCGCCGAGCCCGACGTGCTCGAACATGCCGATCGAGCTGATCGCGTCGAAGCGGCCGTCGACGTCGCGGTAGTCCTGCACGCGGATCTCGACGTCGTCGAGCCGGCGTCCTGCACGGCGCGCGTCGCGTACGTCGGCCTGCGTTCGCGACAGCGTGATGCCGACGGCCTCGACGCCGTAGTGCCGCGCCGCGTGCATCGACCATGCCGCCCCAGCCGCAGCCGACGTCGAGCAGGCGCATGCCCGGGCCGCAGCCCGAGCTTGCGGCAGATGAGCTCGTACTTGGCGGCCTGCGCGTCCTCGAGCGTGACGTCGGGCGACGACCACACCGCGCACGAGTACGTCATCGACGGTCCGAGCACATGCGGTAGAAGTCGTTCGAGACGTCGTAGTGGTGCGCGATCGCGGCCGCGTCGCGCGCCTTGCTGTGCCGGCGGCCGTGCAGGCGCGCTTCTTCGGCCGGCACGGGCGGACGCCGGAACCCGTCGGCGCCGACGAGGCGCGCGAGCGCGAGCCATTGCGACGGGCGCGAGCTGCACGTCGGGGAGCCGATCGCGCAGCGCGAGCGCTTCGAAGATGTCGCCCTCGAGGTCGAGCTCGCCGGCGACGTACGCGCGCGCGAAGCCGAGCTCGCCCGGGCGCGGAGACCATGTAGCGGATCGCATCGGGCGATCGCAGCACGAGCCGCGTCGCGGCGTCGTCCGGGCCGACGCTCGATCCCGTCGTAGGCGTCGATGCGACGGGCGGATCCCACCGAGGATGTCCGTGATCGTCGCGCCGATGGCGCCGGTCGATCGCTCGATCGCTCCGGGTGTGGTCGCAACCACGTCAAACCTCCACGACTAGCCCAGCGCGGCCCGCAGGTCACGCGCGTGTTCTTGGGTCTGCTCCAGGAGCGGGGCCAAGGCCTCCGCCACATCGGGGAGCGAAGCCCTGTCGCCTGTCGACGCGCTCGCGGTAGCGCTCGAGTTGATTCGTTTCCAGGTCGAGATCGTCCTGCAACCGGCGCGCGTCAACGGCATGCGGGACGTCGGGACGTTCGTCGACGGCACGCCGCCGAGGAAGTCGATCTGCGGCGAGCGTCAGCGTGATCCAATTCCTGGCGCAGTGCGCGCCGAGCTCGTCGAGCGTCGACTGGTACTGCGCGCCCTTCACCGAGGCGATGTGCTGGGTGTACTGAACGATCGAGCGGTACTCGAGCTCGAGGTCTTCGTTCAGAAGCTCGACGAGCTTCGCCTGGTCCATGCGCTCCTCGGGTTGGGATCGCCGAGGGTGTACCCGTGCGTCGCGCTGACCCGTCGGTGGTGACGGGGCCGCGCCGCTCCGCTCTCGAGATCGAACGCGTAGCCCTTCGAGCGCGTGCGGACGACCTCGCTCGATGCGTCCATGCCGACCTGCTCGATGATCACGTCGCAGATGTCGGGCGCGCCCGCGAGCTCGGCCCACGACTGGGGGTCCCAGACCCGACCGCGCCGGAACGACTTCGCGCAGTGGATGTACACGGTGCGGACACGGATCCCGATCGCGACCTTCGGGCGGCGCAGCTCGTCGTCCCAGAGGGCCAGGATCTCGGGGTCGGTCGTGAGGCAGGCGACGCCCTCGACCCGCAGCGTCTCGTCCCGCCCGGGGATCACGAAGAGCAGGCCCGCGTTCGGGTTGGCCACGACGTTGGTCAACGAGTCCAGCAAGTTGTTGCCGCTGAGATCCGGGATCGCCGAGCCGGTGCTCGTCGAGGGTCCGCACGAAACCGGGCGGGCCGCCGCGGGGCGAGACGTCGCAGTGGCCGTCGGCGTCCGCCGTCGAGAGCAGGCAGAACGGCGAGCCCGCGATGAATCGGCGGGCCTGTTCGTCGACGCGCGGCGACCTTCTTGGCCTGCACGATCGGCGACGGGTCCCGGTAGAGGCGCCCGCGAGCGTCGAGCGTGCCGAACTGGCCATGTCTTCGAGGCTACGACCTCCGGCGCTCGATCTCCGGAGACGCCGGACGGGTCCCCGCCTCCGGATCTGCGCCTGAGCAAGACGGTAGCGCTCTCCATTTCTCAACTCGGGCTGACCTCCGCCGAGGGATCAGCAGGAGGCGAGAAGATCCCATGCGCTACGGCAACAGGACCGAGGCCGCAGAGTTCGGGGACCCGGATGCCATGCTCGCGCGTTTCGAGCCGGGCCCGGACCGGGTCGCGCGCGTCGTGCTGCACCCGCGATTGTCGTTCGTGCCGTGCGCCGCCGCCGACTTCGAAGCGTTCCGCCTCACCTTCGCCGTCGACGTCGCCGCGCGCATCTTCACGGCCGAGGAAGTCGCCGACGCCCGCAACGACGGCGAACGACGCGTCGGATCGTCGTCACCGCGTTCGACGAGGCGATCGAAGGGATCCTGAGCGCGCGCGAGCAGCAGGACGCCGCGGACCGCCGCGTCGCCGAAGTCGAAGTGCGGCTCGTCGAAGCCGCAGGCCGGCCTCGAACGCGTCGCCGAACAGCGCGCGCAGGTCGACGAGGCCGTCGAAGAGGCGCGCGCCCGGCTCGCGTGCTCGAGAGCGCCGGTGTCTCCGACGCCGAGCTCGAACAGCGCCGTCGACCGACGCCGCCGCCGCCGCTGCAGGCGGCCGAGGCCGCGCTGCTGCTCTGCGTCGGAGACCGCCGAGCGACGGCGGACCCGAGATCCGCAAGGCCCAGATCGAGCTCGACCGGAGCCAACGGCGAGCTCGCACGGATCGAGCAGCAGGGCGTCGGCGGCGGCGTACGCGCTCGACGAAGCGTCGCACCAGCTCGAGCTGTGGGCGGCCCAGCGCGCGTTCGACACCGCGCGATTCGAGGTCGACCGGCTGCGCCGGCTGGCCGGCAACGACGACGGCCGAGCAGGTCATCGAGGCCGCACGCGAGCGGGTCGAGGCCGCCGCGCGCCGCGCTCGCCGACGGCGGAGGACGCACTCGCCGAGCGGCGGGCCGCCGGGCTTGCCCGAGGACCCGGCCGCGGAGGCCGAGGCGCTCCGCACCCAGATCGAGGCCGTGGAACGGTCGCTCGGCGACGCCGAAGCGGCCCGTACCAGCGAAGTCGAAGCGGTCGAGCAGGAAGCGGAGTCCGCCCGGCGCGACTCCGAGGCCGCGGCCCGCCAGCTCGAGCACGCGCTGGACCGGATGGACACCGACGCCGATCGCGACGACGTGGACGCGGTGCTCGCGGAGCTGCGCGCACCGCCGCGAGGAGCTGACGGCGGGCGACGAGGGTCTCTCGGCGATCGGCCGGGTCCTGCGGGACCTCGCGCTCGACGCCCCGGAGCCCCTGTTCGTGCTCATCGAACCGGGCGCCGAGCCGGGTGAAGACCTGATTGGGGCCCTGATTTCCGTTTCGGGGCTGAAGAGGACGGTGGTTGTGACCGACAAGACAGAGATGCTGCACGAGGCGCGGGAGATGGATCCCGCGCTGGGTGCGGTGCGAGAGCCGCTCGAAACGGGCGGTACGAGTCGCCAGGAACTGGCCCGATCGGACGGGAATCGGACGTGACAAGCAGGCTGACGATCCGCTCGAAGCTCGCCGCGGCACTCGCGGTTCCGCTCGTCGCGCTCGGCGGCCCTCGTCGCGGTGCAGGTGCGCGACTCGGTGGGTGACACCGACGACGCGAAGGTCGCAAGCCGACCTCGCGACCTCGGCGACCGGCCCGGCCGGCATCGTCACGGCGATGCAGAACGAGCGCAACTTCGAGGCGCTGCGCAGCATCGGCTTCAACACCGCGGTCGAGCTGCCGGTGAAGTCGCCCGAAGAGGCGCGCGCCGCGACCGACAAGGCGCTCAACGACTTCCGCGACGGTCTCGACCGACCTCGACCCGCAGGCCGCCGACGCCTACCTGCCCGCCGTCTCGGCGATCGAGGGCGGCATCGACGACCTGCGCGGCACGGCCGACGCGCTCGCGCAGACGCCGTCGCTCGACCAGGCACCGGCAGGCGAGCGCGCTCTTCGGCAACTACACCGCGCTGCTCGGCGAGCTGCTCGACGCGAACGAGCAGGTGTCGATCACGATCGACGACGCCGAGCTGCGGACCGGTGTCGAGCTCCTCGACGCGATGTCCCGCCAGGTCGAGATCGAAGCCCGCGTCGTGCGGGAGGCACTCGTCGCCGGCGTCCTCCAGGACGAGGTCGCGGCCGTCGAGACGGCCAAGCTCGTCGGCACGCGTGCCGCGAACGAGCGGCACGTCCGCAACCTCGCGGTGGGCGACTACGAAGCGCCGGTGCTGGCGGTGCTCGACCACCCCGACCGCGCGCCGTACGTCGTCGCGATGGACGCGGCCGCCAACGACCCGCTGAAGGTCGAGATCGGCCCGATGCTCGACTCGACGCCCGACGCGCCCGGCGCGCAGCTGCGCACCGCGCAGGACTCGGTCGCGCAAGACCGTGGAAGCGCGCGCCGACTGGCTGCGCAACGACGCGACGACGAAGCAACGCAACTACTTGCTCGCCGCCGTCGGTGCGGTCGCGCTGGCGCTCTTCGTGCTGGCCCTCGCGAACCGTTGGATCACCAAGCCGCTCAGCCGGCTGGCCGACGAGGCTCGCGTCATGGCGAGCGAGCGTCTGCCCAACGCGGTGAACTCGATCCTCGAGACGCCGCTCGGTGACGACGTCGTCCCCCCGACGATCGAACCGATCCACGTGCGCGGTGGCGCCGAGGTGTCGGGTGCGGTCGAAGCGCTCAACGCAGTGCAGGAGAGTGCGATCGGTCTCGCGGTCGAGCAGGTCGTTGCTGCGCCGGAACATCGCGGACTCGTTCGTCAACCTCGGTCGCCGCAACCAGAACCTGCTCTCCCGCCAGCTCGACCTGATCACGCACCTCGAGCAGGAAGAGTCGGACGCCGAGGAGCTCGAGCAGCTGTTCCAGCTCGACCACCTCGCGACCCGCATGCGCCGCAACGCCGAGTCGCTGCTGGTGCTCGCCGGCGAAGAGCCGGCCCGGCAGTGGTCGGCGCCGGTCCCGGTCGCGTGACGTGCTCCGTGCCGCGCTCGGCGAAGTCGAGCAGTACAGCGCGGGTTCGCTCTGCAGTCCGATCGACGAGACGACGGTCGCCGGCAAGGCCGTGGCCGACGTCAGTCACATCGTCGCCGAGCTCGTCGAGAACGCGCTGACGTTCTCGCCGCCGGACTCGAACGTGAACGTCTACGGACGTCACGGCGACGAGGGCTACACGATCACGATCGTCGACACCGGCATCGGGATGTCGGAGGAGGACATCGAGCGCGCCAACGAGCGGCTCTCGTGCGACCGAAGACTTCACCGTTCGCACCGTCGCGCTACCTCGGTCACTACGTCGTCGCGCAGCTCTCGCTGCGGCACCAGATCCAGGTCGACGCTCGAGCCGTCGCCGTCGGCGGGGGTGACGGCCGCGATCCTGCTGCCGTTCACGCTGCTCGACGACGGGCTGGGCGCGCCGATCGACCAGATGCCCGAAGATCGAAGCGTTCTCGTTCGGCGACATCGCGCTGCCGGACGAGCTCGCCGTGCTCGACGGTGCACCCGAACCGGTCGACGGTGTGAGTCCGCCGGCGCCGGTCGGTGCCGCCGACGACGACCCGCTCGACGTTCCCGACTTCATCGCCGGGTGCCGCCTTCATGGTCGAGCCCGATCCGGTCGCCGAAGTCGAGGACGCGCCCGCAGTCGAGAGCCGGCTGCGTTCGAGGCCGCAGTCGCCGCGGCCGGAACGCACGAGTCCGACGGCCGGACGCCGCTGCGGTCGACGCGGACGTGGTCGAGCCCGAGGTCGCCGCGGGACTCGGTCTTCGACGCCCTCGCCGGCCTCGCCGACGAGCCCGTACGGCGACGCCGACGCACGGGTTCGCGCCGGAGCCCGGTCTCGGCCGCGCCGCCGCTCGCCGACCATCGAGCCGGTTGCCGCCGCTGGCGCCGCGTCGCCGACCTCCCCGAGCCGCCCGACCCGCAGTTCGCGCCGACGACGTTCGCCGATGCCGCCTCCGCGGTCGCGCCGCGTGCCGGTCGCGCGAAGCGACGTCCGGCGCCGGTCGACGCGCCGCCCGAGGTCGCCGAGCCGGTCGCGCCCGGTCCCGACCGGGGTGCGTTCGCGGCGATGCTGCACGCGACGGCTGCCGCGCCGACCCCGAAGGCGAAGGACGAGACGAGCCGCTCGTCGAGCCGGACGGACCGCAACCGGAACCGGTGCAGGCGTTCGTGTCGAACCAGCCGGACGGCGCCGAGCCCAACGTCGGCTGCGCCCGAGTTGCTCGTTCGTCGCCGCGCCGATCCAGGACGACCTGCTGCCGCAGCTCCCGCGCCGCGGCCGGGCGTCGGGACGCGGTGCCGGAGACGCCGGCACCCGCGGTGCCGGCGCAGGTGTTGCGCATCGCCGCGAGCGTCAGCCCGGCCGAGCCGGTCGCGGAGCCCGAGACGATCGTCGCGCTCGAGCAGGAGCCGGTGCAGGCCGCGGCGGCCGGTGCGCCGCCCCTGCCGCGCCGTGAGCTCGACGCCGAATCCGGTGGCACCGCCGCCGCGTGTCCCGGTACCGGACGACGCCGCCGGTGTCCGAAGCGATCGCGCTCGACCGAATTACGAATTGTTCGCTGCGTTCCGAGCAGCGACTGACCAAGGCCGCGCCGACGCGGTGCGCCGCGGAAGCGACGGAGGTGGGGCGTGACAGTCCAGCACGAGCTGAGCGCGCAAGCGCGCAACTTCAACTGGTTGCTCACGAGTTTTGTCGAAGGAACGAGCGGTGTGACCCTCGCGGTCGCCGTCTCGTCCGACGGACTGCTCATGGCGATGTCGAACTCGATCGACCGCGCCACGGCGGAACAGCTCTCGGCGATCATCGCCGGTATGGCGAGCCTGGGCCACAGCACCGCACGGTGCTTCGGTCTCGGCGGGCTCGACCAGGTGATCATCGCACTGCAAGGTGGTTTCCTGTTCGTCTCGTCCGTGTCGGACGGCAGCAGCCTCGGCGTGCTCGCCAGTCGCGGGTGTGACATCGGGAGTGTCGGTTACCAGATCGGCCTGCTCGTCGAGCGCGCCGGTTCGGTGCTGACGCCGGCCCTCGTGGCCGAGCTGAAGGAGTCCGTGCTGTCGTGAACGGACTTGGGCGGGGCTGAGGCGAGGCGAGGCGAGGTGATCTCATGAGTGATCTCGTACGTCCGTTTGTGATGACCGGCGGACGCACGCGCTGCGGCTGACACGCTGCGCGTGGAGACGTTGGTGCAGACGAGCGCCAATGCGGCGGATGCCGCTTTCGAGCCGGGACGCATCGTTCAACTGTGCCGAACCCCGCACTCGATCGCCGAGGTGTCGGCCAAGCTCGAGCTCCCGCTCGGGGTTGTCCGTGTCCTCGTCGGCGACCTGGTTGCCGAGGACCGATTGATCGTTCATCACAACGATCCGGTTGACATTGAGCTTTCCGTGCTGACGAGGATGATCGATCGTGTACGAAGCCTCTAACGCGCCTGTGCGGCGCATGACATCGGTGAAGTTCGTCGTGGCCGGCGGCTTCGGAGTGGGCAAGACGACGTTCGTCGGTGCCGTCTCCGAGATCACGCCACTGACGACCGAAGCCGCCATGACCACCGAGTCCGTCGGCATCGACGACACCTCGCAGGTCCAGAACAAGACGACCACCACGGTCGCCATGGACTTCGGCCGCATCACGGTCGACGAGGAGCTCGTGATGTACCTGTTCGGCACGCCCGGACAGGAGCGGTTCGGCTTCATGTGGGACGACATCTGCGAAGGTGCGCTCGGCGCGATCGTGCTGGCCGACACCCGCCGCCTGTCGGACGCGTTCTTCGGGCTCGACTACTTCGAGACGCGGAACATCCCGTTCGTCGTCGGCGTGAACCACTTCGACGGTTCGTACCACTACCCGATCCCCGAAGTGCGCGAGGCGCTCAGCGTGCCGCGCGGTGTACCGGTCGTGCTCTGCGACTCCCGCAGCCGCGAGTCGGTGAAGACCGTGCTGCTCGCGTTGCTGCGCCACCTCTACGCGCGGGCGACCGCGGCGGCGTCTGCCGGCGCGAGCGTGGGCTGAGACTCAGCGCACTTCGCACAGCTCGTAGGTGAGCGCTGCAGCGCGCGCGGCGCGAGCGAGTCAGACGGCGATCGATGTCGTCGATGGCGTCGGGCTCGAGCTTGCCGAGCTGGACGACGCGGCGCTCGAGCTCTTTCGGCCAGAGCACGGTGACGCCGTGGATCTCGATCGGCTTCGGGAACAGCGGCCAGTCGCCGTCGACGACGCAGATGACCGCGTGCACCGGCACCAGTGCGCACCGAGCGCGCGGCGTACGTCCACGACGTGCTTCACGAGCGCATCGGCGCGGCGGGTGCGGTCCCGGTCGCCGACGAACAGTCGTGACTTCGGTCGGAGCAGGCCGACCCGGTGTCGCGCAGCTCGACGCGGTCGGTCCAGGCTTCGGTGGCGACGACGTACACGCCCGAGGGCGCGATCAGCAGGTGGTCGAGCTTCGTCCGCGTCCGCCGGAGCCGGACCTGGTGCCGGGCGACGACGTGGTACTCGGCCAGGCCGTCGAGCATCACGGCGATCTCGGCCGCACCCTGCGCCTCGCGCGTTCGGGGCCGGGCCGCGTGCGGCGTCGCGCGCGCGTCGTCAGGTGGCCGCCGAACCGCAGTTCGGCCCCGTCCGGCCGCCCGCCGGCGCGGTGCACACGCATGTCTGAAGGTTCGGCGCAACGGGCAGCCAACCTGAGCGCCGTGAAAAGCGGATGCGAACGGCGCACGGCAGAAGTTGCCGTCTGACGGGGGCGCGGGGAGCCTGGGCACCATGACCGATGCTCGCGTCCGATCTCGTCGCCCGGGCCCGCGCCCTCCGTCCGCTCATCGAGGCGGAAGCCGAGGAGGCCGAAGCGACCGGCACCACGACGAAGCCGGTCGTCGACGCGGTCGCCGAGCAGCAGCTGTTCTGGACGATGGTGCCGAAGGACGTGCGGCGGGCAGGAGGCGCCGATCGCGGACCTGCCTCGGCGTGTTCGAGGAGCTGGCCTACGCCGACGGCTCGACCGGCTGGTCGGTGATGGCCGAACGCGTCGTCGTCGACGTTCGCCGCGATCTACTGCGGCGACGACGCGGTCGCGGCGATGTTCCCGCCCGGCGCGCCGGGCATCCACGCGGGCATGTTCGGACCGGTCGGCGACGCGCAGGCCGCCGACGGCGGCTACCGTGTTCTCGGGCAACTACCGCTTCGGCAGCGGGTGCGGGCACGCGCAGTGGATCGCGGCCGGCGCGATGGAGACGAAGGACGGCGACGTGGTCACGACCGACGCCGGCCTCCCGTCGCTGCTCGTCGGGTTCCTCCGCCGGAACACGTCGAGCTGCGCGGCAACTGGGACGTCATGGGCCTCGCCGGCACGGGCAGCTACGACTACGCGGTCGACCGACGAGGTGGTCGACGCCGGGTTCACGTTCCGCCTGCTCGAAGCCGAGCCGGCGCGGGGCGGCGCGATGTACCGCATCGGCCTGTTCGGGCTCGTCGCGTCCGGCCACGCCGGCTTCGCGCTGGGTGTCGGCAAGCGGGCGCTCGTCGAGGTGCTCGCCATCGCCGAGACCAAGCAGCGCATGGGGAGCTTCGAGTCGGTCACCGCGCAACAGCTGTTCCAGCACGAGTTCGCGATGCACGACGCCGCGATGCGCGCCGCGCGCGCGTACGTGTTCGAGTCGTTCGGCGAGGCCGAAGCGACGGTGCTCGCCGGATCGCGAGTGCACGCTCGTCCAGCAGCAGCGCATGCGGCAGGCGACGACGTACGCGACCCGCATCGCGGCCGACGCGGCGCGGTTCGCGTACACGTGGGCGGGCACCGACGCGCTGCGCAACCCGAGCGTGCTGCAGCGCTGCTTCCGCGACATCCATGCCGGGACGCAGCACATCTACGTCGACAACAACACGCTCACCGGCTACACGCAGACGTTGCTCGCGACGCCCGTCGACGAGCGGTAGTGAGCGTCTCGACCCACGTCCCGCGCCGGCACGATCCGCTGCTCGTCACCGTCGTCGCACTCGCGGTCGCGTCTGGCGGTCGCCGACTCGTCGGTCGTGGTGCTCGCGCTGCCCGGATCTCTACGGGACCTTCGACGTCTCGATCGTCGGCGTGTCGTGGACGATCACCGCGTACAACATCGCGATCGTCGTCGGCGCGCTCGCCGTGCTCCCGCTCGAGCGTCGCATCCGCGGCCACGTGTTCGCCGGCATCGGACTGGGCCTGTTCTCGGCCGCCTCGCTCGTGTGCGGCTTCGCCAATTCGTTCGAGATGCTGATCGCCGGCCGGTGCTGCAGGGCTTCGGCGCCGCGCTCGCGCTGGCCGGCACCGTGCCCGTGCTCGCCGGCATCCGCGGGAGCGACGCGCGCGCGATCGCCGTCTGGGGCGCTCGCCGGCAGCATCGGCGCCGCGGCTCGGACCCGCGCTCGGCGGCGTCCTGACGCAGCTGTTCAGCTGGCGCAGCATCTTCCTGCTGCAAGCGCCGCTGGCCGCGATCGCGCTCGTCGCCGTGATCGACCGGCGGGCGCGCGCCGTCGAGATCGCGCCGCGCCGGGAACGGGCGGGCCACCGGTTCTCGGCGAACCTGGGGTTCCTGCTGCTGTACGGCGCGCTCGTGGGTGCGTTGTTCCTCGCGGTGTTGCTGCTCGTGATCGTGTGGGGCTGGTCGCCGATCACCGGCGCGCTCGTCGTCAGCGGCCTGCCGGTCGGCGCGGTCGCTCGTGCGCAAGCTCGCGCCCGCTGCTGCCGTCGCGCGTCGCCGCGGTCGCGGGCGGCGTCGCGCTCGCCGGCGGTCTCGTCGCGCTCGCGTTCCTCCCGTCCGCGACCGGCTGGCTGGGCGGCGCCGGCGCTGTTCGCGTGCGGGCTCGGGCTCGGGCTGCTCGGCGGCGTGCTCGGGCCGGCGTCGGTGCCGCCGACCGAGGTCGAACGTGCGCGCCGCCACGATCTCGATCGCGGCGCGCGCACGCGGGCTTCGTGCTCGCGCTCGCCGTCATCGCGCCGGTGCTCGCGTCCCAGATCGACAGCGCCACGCTCGAGGCGACGCGGGCGACGACCGCGGAGATCCTCGACGCCGACATCTCGCTGCGGACCAAGGTCGACCTCGCGCTCGACCTGCGCGATCTCGTCGCCGACGCGCCGCGTGGAGAAGTACCCGATCCCGTCCGTGCCGTTCAACGAGCGCGGTGCCGCCGACGACGCGAACCTGCGCGATGCGCGCGACGGCGTCGTCGACGTCGATCCGGGACACGCTGACGCGCGCGTTCCGTCCGTCGTTCCTCATCGCCGCGTTGTTCGGCGCGCTCGCCGCGCTCGGTCGCCGGCGCTGCTCCCGCGTGTTGCGTTCGGTGCCGCGCAACGTCGACGCGCTCACGCGTCGCCGCCGCGATCATCGTGCTCGTCGTCGTGCTGATCGCGGCCGAGTTCCGCGCCGGCGCGCGCGACTTCGGGACCCGCGAGTACGTCGCGCCCTGCGACGCGCCCGAGGATCCGTTCCCGCAGGGCGACGGCATCGACGGCACGTTGCAGCGCATCGCGCTGTCGGCCATCAACGGCGCCGCGTGCGATCTGCACACCGGCCGCGAGGAGTTGATCCTCTCGCTCGAGCCGCGCAGCGGCTTCGGCCCGGAAGTGACGTGGACGCAGGACACGCTCGAAGAGGCGTTGCGCGCCGGGCCTGATCCGCGCCATCGACGACGCCGACGAGCGCGAACACGCTGCCCGGGCTCGCGGCCCGCGCGCTCAAGGTCGTCGCCGACCACGCGCCGATCGACTGGATCCTCGGCCGGTTCGACATCCCGTTCCTGAGGACTGAGACCGACCGGCCGGTCGCGCTCGGCGCGAATCGCAGGCTGCGGCCTAGGCGGAACCGCGACGGTGTGCTTGGGTGGTCTCCCATGTCGGCTCGGTCGCGTCTCCGCGCGTCCCTTCGTGCTGGCTGGTGCACGTCGCGCTGCCGCTGCTCGGGCTCTGGCTGCTCGTCAAGGATCCCGCAGGTCGACCACGCCCTCATGTGGCAGCACCAGCCGTCGCACTTCTGGCTCGTGCTGGTCACCGCGGTGATCAGCTGCGCTGCTGGCGATCAAGGCCGCGCTCGAGGCGCGCCGGCACGAAGACGCACGGTCTGTTCCTCGTCGCGATGTCGTTCCTCATCGCGGCGGGCTTCCTCGGGCTGCATGCGCTCGGCACGCCGACCGTGCTCATCGAGGTGTCGAACACCGGCTTCGTGCTCGCCACGCCGGTCGGCCTGACGCTCGCGGTGATCCCGGCCGTCGCCTCTGCGTTCCTCCCGCCGCGCCTGCGACCGGTCGTCGTCCGCAACGCGCCCTGGCTGCTCGGCGGCGTGCTCGTCACTGTTCGCGGTCTGGGCCGTGTGGTCGCTGGCGCGGTGGCCGCCCCTCGACGGCCAGCCGACGGTCGAGCAACACCGCTCCGACTTCGCGATCTTCGTCGTGCCCGCCGCGATGCTCTTCTGCGCGGCCGCGCTCATCTACTTCCTGCAGTACCTGAAGCGGCCGTCGATGGTGCTGCTCTCGGTGCTCACCGCATTCGTGCTGCTCGCCGAGGCCGCGCGTCGCCACGCTGGTCGGTCGCAGTTGGGAAGCGTCGTGGTGGACGTGGCACATCCTCATGACGATCGCGTTCGCACTCGTCGCGTACGGCGTGCTCGTCGAGTACTCGCGCGAAGGTTCGTCGCGCTCACTGTTCCGCGCGGTGGCGTTCGACGAGACGCTGCAACGCATTCGCACCGACTACGCAACCGCGCTCGACACGCTCGTCGAGTCGATCGAGTCGGGCGAGGAAGCGTCGGTCGAGCGGACGGCCGCCGGGCTCGCGGACCGCTTCGAGCTCTCCGATTCGCAAGTCCAGCTGCTCGCGCAGGCGGCCGACGCGCTCGGCCACGAGCGCGAGCGGATCCGGCGCCTCGGCGCGCTGGCCGCGATCGGCGGCGAGGTCTCGGTGATCCGCACCGAGAGCGAGGTGGTCGAGCAGGCGACGGAGCACCTGCGCACCGGCTTCGCGCCCGACGACGTCACGATCAGCCTCGATCCGAACGCGACGGCACCCGCGGACGCGCTCGCGGTGCCCGCTCTACGTGAAGGGCCGGCCGGCCGGTCTCGTCAGCGTCACGCGGCACGGACGCGGTTCGGAGTACGACCGCGCGCTGCTCGCGACGCTCGCCGGTCAGCTCTCGATCGCGGTCGAGAACGCGCGCGATGTACCACGATCTCGATCGACTGTTCCGGCAGTACATGTCGCCGGACGTCGCCACCGCGCTGCTCGCGGATCCGTCCCAGGCGGCACTCGGCGGCGAGGAGCGCGACGTCACCGTCCTCTTCGCCGACCTCCAGGGCTTCACCGCGTTCTCGGAGCACCGCGAGCCCACCGAAGTCGTGCAGATGTTGAACCACTACTTCGGGCTCGCGGTTCCGCTCCTGCTCGCCGAGGGCGGAACGGTCACGCACTTCATCGGCGACGCGCTGATGGTCCTGTTCAACGCGCCGATCCGGCAGGCCGACCATCGCGCACGCCGCGGCGCGCGCCGCGATCGCGGTCTGCGAGGCCATCGACGCGGTCGCGTCCGCGCATCCCGAGTGGCCCAAGATCCGCGTCGGCATCAACAGCGGCCCGGCCCTGATCGGCAACATCGGCGGCGAGGACGTCCGCTCGTTCACCGCCATCGGCGACACCGTGAACCTCGCGTCCCGACTCGAAGACGCTCGCGCCACCCGGTCAGATCGTCATCGGCGAAGCGACCCGCGACCTCCTCGGCGACGCGGTCCGTGTCGAACCGCTCGGTTCGGTCGAGGTCAAAGGCAAGGTCGATCCGGTCGCGCGCGTTCCTGCTCGTGCGCACGCCGGTCGAGTAGGCGTACCGCAGAACTTGCCGGTCGCGCAGCGGCAGCCCATACACAGTCGGGCGACCGGCGATCGAGGAGTTGGGTTGCGAGTAGGCGACGTCGCCAACGAGGGCGCGCAGCAGTACGGGAAGCCGCTCGACGGCGTGCGGGTGCTCGCGCTCGAGCAGATGGCGGCGATGCCGTTCGCGACGCAGTTGCTGGCGCGCCTCGGTGCGGACGTCGTGAAGGTCGAGCATCCCGTGCACGGCGAGTCGGGGCGGGCCGCGTCGCCGTCGATCCTCGATCCCGAGGGCCGCGTCGTCGGCGCGACGTTCCTGCGCAGCAACCTCGGCAAGCGCAGCGTCGGGATCGACCTGCGGTCCGATGCGGGCCGCGACCTCGTGCTGCGCCTGGCGCCGAAGTTCGACGTGTTCGCGGAGAACTTCAAGGCCGGGACCGATCGATCGCCTCGGCCTCGGCTACGACGTCGTCTCGGCGGTCCATCCCGGGTTGCGTGTACGTGTCGGTCTCGGGATTCGGTGCCGACGGATCGGAGTACGGCGACTGGCCCGCGTATGCGTCGATCGTCGAGGCGATGTCGGGCATCTACGACTTCATGCGCCGGCCCGACGAGCGGCCGCGGCCGAACCCGGTGGGCGCGCTGGGCGACATCTCCACCGCGCTGTTCGCCGTCATCGGCGTGCTGGCCGCGCTGCGGCACCGCGACGCGACCGGGCTCGGTCAACGCATCGACATGGCGATGTACGACGCGACGGTCGCGATGACCGACATCGTCCCGAACTTCTACTCGCTCGGGTGGGAACGCCAGCCGTCGCCCGTGCCGTACCTGATCACGTCGTTCAAGGCGAAGGACGGTTGGTTCGTCATGCAGATGGTGCGCGAGCACCAGTTCGCTCGCGCTCGCCGATCTGCTCGGGACGGCCGGAGTGGAAGTCCGATCCGCGCTTCGCGGAACGGACCGGTTGGGACGTCCACCTCGAGTCCGACCTGCGCCCGGCGATCGAAGTCGTGGGCGTCGACGCTGACGAAGCGCGAGGCCGCGAGCCGCGTTGTCGGCCGCGGGCCTCGCAGTCGGACCGGTGCACGAAGCTGCCGAGGTCGTCGCCGATCCGCACCTGGCGGCGCGCAACATGCTCGTCGAGATGGAGCGACCGGACGGCTCCGGTTCGGTGCTCGTGCCCGGCAACCCGATCAAGATGTCACGCGTCGCCGAGGGTCCGGAGACGCGCGTGCCGTGGGTGGGGGAGCACACGACCGAGGTGCTGCAAGCCGAACTGGACTGCTCGGACGCCGAAATCGACGCCCTGCGCGTCCGCCGGCGTCATCACCTGAGTGCGTCGTGGCAGCTCGTGCGCTACAGCGTGCTGCGGCGCAGCTCCGCGGTGACGTCGCTCCGAGCGGTCCGAGCGAGCAGCGTGTTCGGCCGACGATCGCGCCGGTGGCGTGCGCTGCAGCCGGGCTGATGCGGTGCTCGGGCGCTTGCATCGAAGCTGACGAGCTGGCGGCGGCCCAGGAAGCGTTGTGGCTGCACTACCCGCGGCCCGAGGAGTACTTCGCCGACCCGGCCGCGCATGCGTGGCTGGCAACCGACCAGTGGGCCGGCATCGTCGGCGGACCGTGGCGTCGTGGAGCCTGAACCGACTGGCCTTCCACCCCGACCTGCTCGACCTGGCGGAGCGCTTCCTTGGTTCGGCCGACCTGCGGCTCACGAGGCGGAGCTGTGGGCCAAGTACGCCGGGGCCGTCGACTACGACCAGGGCCACCACCGCGACTTCGTCAACCACAGCCTCGTCGTGCCCAAGCGCTCCCAGCCGGCCACGCAGATGGCAGAGCTGGATCCTCCTGTCAGACGTCGGCGACGAGGACGGCCCTACCAAGATCGTTCCGCTGTCTGTCGGCGAGAGCGTCCCGTACTGGCCGATCCCCGGGGATCACGACATCACGAACTCCCTCCCCGCGGGATCGTTCGCCGGGAGGAGGTCTCGATGACCGGTCCGGCGGAACCCTGTTCGCGTTTCGGACCGACGTGCTTCACCGTGGGTCGCGGATGACCGGCGAACGATCAACCCGCTTTGAGCTCCTCGCCGACACGACGTGTGGGCACCGCCCTGGACCGGCACATCGCCTGGGCCGACCGCGCGACGCGGCCAGACTGGTTCGAGATCGTCGAGCGGGCGTCACCATGGACGACGAGCTGGTCGCGGTCGTGTCGGCTGCCTCGCATCACGGGCGACCCTCATCGGGCGGCGGGTTCGACCTGGCGCGAGCTGCCGAGCGCGGCACCGCCGGCGGCGCGCTCGTCGGACCCACTGGCCGCTGACGAAGTAGCCGGCGTGTGACCGACCTCTATCCGCCGATCGAGCCGTACGAGCGCGGGATGCTCGAGGTCGGCGACGGGAACGTCGTGTACTGGGAGACGTGCGGTGCACCCGACGGGAAGCCGGCCGTCGTCCTGCACGGCGGACCGGGCAGCGGCTGCGCGCCGATGTACCGCCGCTTCTTCGACCCGAGCGGCTACCGCATCGTCCTGTTCGACCAACGCGGGTCGGGGCGCAGCATCCCGCACGCGAGCGAACGGACGACCGATCTCGCGGCGAACACGACGCCGCACCTGATCGCCGACATCGAGCAGCTCCGCGAGCACCTCGGCATCGAACGGTGGCTGGTGTTCGGCAACAGCTGGGGCATCGACGCTCGGCGTCGCCTACGCGGAGCAACATCCCGATCGGGTGACGGAGATGGTGCTCGTCGCCGTCGGCATGACGCGGCCGTTCGGAGATCGACTGGCTCTACCACGGCGTCGGCCGCTACTTCCCCGAGGCATGGGAGCGGTTCCGGGCCGGCGTGCCGGAACCGGCGCGCGACGGCGACCTCGTCGCCGCGTACCACGAGTTGCTGCAGCATCCGGACGATGCCGTGCGCGAGCAGGCGGCGCGCGACTGGTGCACGTGGGAGGACGCGTTGATGGCGACGACCGCCGACGCGCAGCCGAACCCGCGCTACGACGATGCTCGGTTCCGCATGGCGTTCGCCCGCATCGTCACGCACTACTTCCATCACGGCGCCTGGCTCGAGGAAGGTGCGCTCCTGCGCGATGCGCACCGGCTGCAGGCACATCCCGGGAACGCTGATCCACGGCCGCCTCGACCTGGGTGGCCCGTTGGTGAGCGCGTGGGAGCTCGCACGCGGCGTGGCCGGGCAGCGAGCTCGTCGTCGGCCCGGTGGGGCACTCGTCGGTGATCCGTGGATGCGCGACGCGGTCGTCGCCGTCGGACGCGTACCTCACGGGTACCTCAGCGCCCGCTGAGATACGACGGGTCGAGGAGCGAGAAGAGCGTCTCCATCGGCGCCGTCACCCAGTCGTCGTCGATCGGCTCACCCTGTTCGCGCGTGGCCTGCAGCGCCCGATCCCAGACGAGCGCGCGCGCGACCTTGCCGACCCGGCACGCGAGCTCGAGCGTCGCGACGAGATCCTCGTCGGGCGCGGCCGGCCGGAACCCGTCGAGATAGGTGTCGCGCGCCTGCAGGACGCGGGGGTCGTCGCCGCTCGCAGTCCAGGAGATGCTTGAAGAAGTCCAGCGCGACGAGCATCACCGCGAACGGGTGGGCCACGACGCTGTCACCCCAGTCGTAGAACCGCGCCGCGCCCGGTTCCGTCACCGAGGATGTTGTTGGTGTGGAAGTCGTTGTGGTCGAGGCTCGCCGGTACCGACGACGCGGCGAGCTCGGCGCACCACGACGCGAACGTCGCCGCGCATCGCCGCGACCTGCTCGTGTCGCTCTCCTGCATCGGCCGCGCGCGTACGCCGCCGCGCTCGCCGTCACCGCGAGCGCGGTCTCGAGCCGTTCCGGCATCACCGTCCGGTCGCATGTCGGTGACCCCGAGCGCGAGGAGCTCGCCGACGTGCGGCGCGAGGTCGCGCTGCAGTTGGCCGTACTGCGCCATCGCCGCCGCGAACGCATCGGTGAGATCGGTGCCGTCGAGCCGCTCGGCGATCGGCGCGCCGCCGTCCGGGAGCAGGAGCCAACCAGCGCGTGACGTCGGCCGCGATCGGGACGAGGACGGCGTCGGGGACCGTCTGCGCCAGGAGCTCGTACAGTCCGACCTCGAACGCCGTCGCGGGCGCGGCGGCCTTCATCCAGACCACGCCCCGATTCGTCGGCGCCTTCAGCACCGTCGCCCACGGGCGCACGCGCGGTTGCTCCACCGCGCCCGTGCGCTCGATGCCGCGACCGCTCGAGTTGCTCGTCGAGCCACGCCGCGGCCTCGGCGCGCCACTCCGGCGTCGACCACACCGCCACACCGTGCGCCGTCGGCCTTCGGATCGTGCACTCGGTGCTCCTCGGCTGCAACCGTCGCGAGCCGACGCTACGGCGCCGCGCATCGCAGCCATTGTGTGAGCGAACAGGTCGCTGGCCTAACCTGACGACCCGTCAGATTCTGGATCCGGAACGCAGCCGCGGAGGGAGGGCAACGTGGACTTCGACTTCTCCCCGGAGGAGCGCGCGTTCGCCGAAGACGTCGAGCAGTTCCTCGACGCCAACGACGATCCCGGACGTGTTCGACGTCACCCGGGAGAACATGGCCCAGATCGTCGACACGCCGCCGCGGCGCGCGTTCATGAAGAAGCTCGCCGACCGCGGGCTGGCTCGGCATCACCTGGCCGAAGGAGTACGGCGGCCAGGACGGCGAAGGCGTCTACGAGTTCCTGCTGAACGAGGCGCTCGCCGGGCGCGGCGGCCCGCAGATCGGCAAGGGCGTCGGGATCATCGGCAAGACGCTCATCCGGGTCGGCAGCGACGACCTGAAGGCCGAGTTCCTCCCGAAGATCCTCGACGCGGAGGTCGAGTTCGCCGTCGGCTACAGCGAGCCCGACGCCGGCTCGGACGCCGCGTCGATGAAGTTGAAGGCGACGCGTGTCGAGCGCGACGGCACCTCGGGCTGGATCCTCAACGGGCAGAAGACGTGGACGACCTCCGCGCACTTCGCCGAGTGGTACTGGGTCGGCGCCCGCACCGACCCCGACGCACCGAAGCACGCCGGCATCACGTTGTTCCTCGTGCCGCTCGACCACCCGGGCATCACGATCAACGGCATCTGGACGATGGGCGACGAACGCACCAACGACGTCTTCTTCGACGACGTCTTCGTGCCCGACGTCCACGTCGTCGGCGAGGTGAACAGCGGCTTCCAGTACATCTCGTCCGCGCTCGACCTCGAGCGGTTCACGATGTTCACGTTCTCGCCGATGCGGCAACGACTCGACGTGCTGTGCGACTACGTGCGCGACACCGAGATCGACGGCGAGCCGCTGAAGGACGATCCGATCGTGCGGTCGAAGATCGCGCAGCTCGTGACGCAAGGCGAGGTGTCACGCCTGCTCGGGTTGCGCGTCGTCGACGCGTCGGTGAAGTCGGAGACGAGCGGCGGTGCCGCCGCCGACGATCGAGTCGTCCGTCTACAAGCTCTACGCGACGGAGTTCTCGCGCCGGCTCGCGAACGCGTCGATGGACATCGGCGGCCCGGGCGCGCAACTGCGGGTGCGTACCGAGGAAGCGCCCATGGCCGGGCGGGCGGAGTCGACGTACCGCTACACCGTGATCGACACGATCGGCGGCGGCGCTTCCGAGATCCAGAAGAACATCATCGCCCGGCGCGGCCTCGGCCTCCCGAAGAACTTCTGATCGTGCCGATGACCGCGATGCTCGACGGGATCACCGTGCTCGATCTGGCGTCGGTCGGGTCCGGCCGCGCGCGGCGTCGCGCTGGCTTGCCGACTACGGCGCGCACGGTCGTGAAGGTCGGACCGGTGCCGAAGCACGGCGGTGTGCAGATCGTGCCGCCGTTCCACTCGTACGGCGGGCACCGGGGCATGCAGCGCATCCTCGTCGACCTCAAGGCCGACGGCGGGCGCGCCGCGTTCCTGCGGCTCGCGCGCCGCGGCCGACGTCGTGATCGAGAGCTTCCGGCCCGGCGTCGTCGGCGTCGCTCGGCGTCGACTACGACGCGGTGGCGGCGGTGAACCCCGCGATCGTCTACTGCTCGACGAGTGGCTACGGCCAGGACGGTCCGCACGCGCAGTACGCGGGACACGACCTCAACTACCTCGCGGTCGGCGGGTTCCTCGCGACGACGCACCCGCGCGCCGACGGCGGGCCGCCGGTGCCCGGCGCGACGGTCGCCGACAGCGCGGGCGGCGGGATGCACGCGGTCGTCGCGATCCTCGCCGCGCTCGTGCGCCGCGGCGCGACCGGTGCCGGGCGCGCACCTCGACGTGTCGGCGGCCGACGGCGTGCTCGCGTTGATGTCGCTCGCGGTCGACGAGTACCTCGCGACGGGCGTCGTGCCGGGCCCCGGCCACGGTCTCCTCACCGGCCGGTACGCGTGCTACGACAACTACGAAGCGGCCGACGGCGGCTGGCTGTCGGTCGCGGCGATCGAGCCGCGGTTCTGGCGCGAACCTCTGCCGGCTCGATCGGCTGCGAGCAGTGGATCGACCACCAGATGGACGACGCCGTCCAGGACGACATCCGCGCCGATCTGCGCGCCGCGTTCAAGACCAAGACGCGCGACGAGTGGGCGGCGCAGCTCACGCCCGCCGACACGTGCGTCGCGCCGGTGCCTGTCGGTGCCCGAACTCGTCGACGATCCGCAGTTCGTCGGCGCGCGGCGCGTTCGTCGAAGCGCAGCACCCCACCGCGGGCACGCTTCCGCCAGGTCGGGCCGGTGCTCGCGGGCCAGACGCCGCCGGACGGCCCGTACCGTCTGCGCGACGCGACCGAGACCGACGTCGGAGGCGTTGCTCGACCGCGGCCGGGCTTCACCGCGACCGAGATCGACGAGCTGCGCGCGCGAAGGAGTGGTGGCGTGACCGATCTCCCGGCCGACGTCGAGCAGCTGATCGACGTGCCGCAGTACGCCGAGGTCGGCGAGTTCCCGGTCGAGCAGGGCTACATCTGGACGTCGTGCGCGTCGGTCGAGAACGGCAACCCGCTGTTCTGGGACGACGACGTCGCGACCGAGATCACCGGCGGACCGATCGCGCCGCCGACGATGGTGTCGGTGTGGTTCCGTCCGCATCACTGGCGACCGGGCCGGACCGAACCGCAGGTCCCGTTGCAGTCGCACTTCGACCTGAAGGCGCGCTTCGACCTCCCCGAAGCGGTGATGAGCGACAACACCCTCGTGTTCCACGAGCCGGTGCGCGTCGGCGACCGGCTGCGCACGCATCAAGTGCTGCGTTCGGTGAGCGACGAGAAGACGACGAAGCTCGGTACCGGCCGCTTCTGGGTGATCGACGTCGTGTACCACAACCAGCGCGACGAGCTCGTCTGCGTCGAGTCGTACACCGGCTTCGGCTACCGGCGGGACGCGTGACGACCACGACGATCCTCGCTCACGCTCGGCGAACGTGCACGTCGGCGACGAGCTGCCGGCGCTCGCGTACGACGTCACGTCGACCACCGTCGTGCTCGGCGCGCTCGCGGCGCGCGACTGGCGCCCGATGCACCACGACTACCACTTCGCGACGGAACGCAACGGCACGCAGGACATCTTCCTCAACACGCCGAACCAGGCGGCGTGGTTCGAGCGCTACGTCACCGACTGGACCGGTCCGAAGGGCCGATTGGGGCGGATGACGTTCCGCATGAAGGGCTCGGTGTTCCCGGGCGACACGATGGCACTGCGCGCGACGGTCACCGAGGTCGTCACCGACGACGCCGGTTGCGGTTGGGTCGATCTCGACGTGACGCTCGCCGTCGGCGACACCGTCGCGACCACGTGCACGGTACGCGTCGCGGTGCCCGTCGACGACGACGACAACCCGTGGACGCGGCGCGGCGACGCCTGGCGTCCGTAGCGCGCTCGACCACGAGACAAGGATCGAACCGATGGATCTCGACTTCACCGACGAGCAGGAGATGCTGCGGGAGACCGTGCGCGGCGTCTGCGAGAAGCACGCGTCGCTCGACCGTCGTCCGCGAGGTCGAGGACGACCCGATCGGCTACCCCGAATCGTTCTGGACGCAGCTCGCCGACCTCGGTCTGCTCGGGCTCACGATCTCGGAGCAGTACGGCGGCTCCGGCATGACGATGCTCGACGCCGCGGTCGTCTACGAGGAGTTCGGCCGTGCGCTCGCGCCGTCGCCGCACTTCGTCAGCTCGGTGCTGAGCGGCGGCGTGCTCGAACGGGCGGGGAGCGACGAGCAGCGCGCCGAGTGGCTGCCGCGCATCGCCGCCGGCGACGCGATCCTCACGCCCGCGTGGCTCGAGCCCGAATCGCGGCTTCGGACCGCGCGGCGTGCAGCTGCACGCCGAGGCCGACGGCGACGGGTTCGTCCTGTCGGGCACGAAGCGGCACGTGCGCTTCGCCGCAGGCGGCCGACGCGCTCGTCGTGCTCGCGCGCACCGGCCCCGACGACGCTCGACGATCGACCTGTTCCTCGTGCCGCGCGACGCGCCGGGCGTCACGCTCACGCAGCAGATGTCGGTCGCGTCCGACACCCAGTTCCGCGTCGACTTCGACGGCGTGCGGGTGCCGGCGTCGGCGCGCATCGGTGCGGCCGGCTCCGGCTGGGACGACGTGGGACGCGACGATGCGCGACGGGCATCGTCCTGCTCGCCGCGTACGCGATGGGCGGCGCGGCCTACGCCCTCGAGATCACGGTGCAGTACGCCAAGGACCGGCACCAGTTCGACAAGCCGCTCGGCGCGTTCCAAGCGCTCGCGCACTACCTCGCCGACGCGAAGTGCACGGTCGACGGCGGGCGCACGCTCGTGTGGGAAGCGGCGTGGGCGCACGACAACGGGCGACCCGTCGATCGGCTCGCGCCGATGGCGAAGCTCTTCGCGACGCCAGACGTTCCGCGACGTGACGGCGATGGCGCAGCAGATCTTCGGCGGTGTCGGCTTCACGGTCGAGTACGACATCCAGCTGTACTTCCGCCGGGCCAAGGCGTTGCAGCTCGACTGGTGGGACACGCCGCTACTTGGAAGAGCTCGTCGCGGCGTCGGTGCTCGACGGCTGAGTCGACCGGGACGACGGATCCGAGTTCGCCCCGGAGCTCGTGCCAGGCGTGGTCGACGCGCGCCCGGTCGAGGAAGGCCTCCCACGCCAACTGCCGGC
This sequence comes from uncultured Alphaproteobacteria bacterium, assembly GCA_963832515.1. Lineage (GTDB taxonomy): Bacteria > Pseudomonadota > Alphaproteobacteria > Rhizobiales > Methyloligellaceae > Methyloceanibacter. The sequence goes on along the minus strand of CAWHUE010000019.1, from coordinate 292,972 downwards.
GAACCCAGGCCCGGACCGCCTCGACGTCGTGCCGCCCACCGGGCTTAGATTCACTCATGTATCCAAGATACGCTTCCGTATCTGAGAGTCAAGACCGTATCTCGTGTGGCAGGATGCGGGCATGGTCGAGAAGCTGACGCCCGCCCGGCGGCGGGAGATGACGCGTGCCGCCCTGCTCGACGCGGCCGAGACGGTGTTCGCCCGGCGGGGGTTCGAGGGCGCGTCCCTCGACGAGATCGCGGAGGCGGCCGGATTCACCCGCGGCGCGATCTACAAGAACTTCGACGGCAAGGAGGACCTGTTCTTCGCCCTCTTCGACCGGGAGATCGACGCAGAACGTCGCCGCGTTCCGCACCGAGTTCAGTGCGGATCCGGACTTCGACCCGCGCAACCCCGAGATCATCGCGAACACCTGGCGGCGGGCCGCGCCCGACATCGAGTCGTACACGCTGTACCTGGAGTTCCTGCTCTACGCGGTCCGACACCCCGAGATGCGGCCGCGGTACATCGAACACCGCCGGCACGCGATCGAGAAGATGGCCGACCTCATCGACACCTACGCGGCGAGAACGACGTCAGGCCGAGCATCCCTGCCGCGCAAGATGGCGGCGATCATGGACGCCGCGACCGACGGCTTCTACAAGGCGATGTTCCTCGAAGCCGACGGCGAAGACCTCTACGGCGAGTTCCTCGAGCTCGTCTTGCCGCGTGTTCCTCGTCGGACGCGCCGAGCGACTGAGCGCTACGGCTCGAGCAAGGTCGCGCGCAGCGTCGCGACCGTGTCGGCGAGGCCGAGCGACGCGAAGTAGTCGTCGAACGTGCCGTACTGCTCGCGCAAGCCGGCGAGGAACACTTCCATCGTGACGGGTTCCGCGGCAGCGGATCGCGGGCGCGAAGCGTGCCAGCGTCTCGGGATCCGGGGCGCGTTCCTGGAGCCACACGAGCATGCGCTCCATCGCGTCGCGGCTGAGCGAGTAGTCGGCGACGATCGTCTCGTCGGGAACGCCGAGCGCGCCGAGCAGCAGCGCCGCGAGCACGCCGGTGCGGTCCTTGCCCGCGCTGCAGTGGAACATCGCGGGCAGGGACTCGGGCGCGGCGAGGATGGTGATCGCCTGCGCGATCGCGCCCGGCGCCCGTTCGCGCATCTCGCCGTAGTGGCGGCCGACGTAGGCAGGGTCGGTCCATTCCCGCAGCTCGCGTTCCTCCGGCAGCACGTCGATCATCGGAAGGTGATGGAACATCGCCGCGCCCGACGCGCTCGCGGTACTGCCCGCGTTGTTCGGCCTCGTCCGGCGTGCGGAGGTCGACCACCGTCGCGAGGCCGAGTCCACCGAGCACGCGCGCGTCCGACTCGGTCAGGTTGTGCGGACCGTCGGCTCGGAACAGTTGCCGCCAGCGCACGTGCCGGCCGTCGGCGGCTTCGTAGCCACCGAGGTCGCGGAAGTTGAACGAGCCCTCGAGCGCGAGCAGACGGTCGGGCGCGCCGGTCGTGGTCATGACGCCACGGTACCGACCGGCCGTGACACGCACGTGGCCGGTCGGTGAACCCGCGGGAGCGGGCTACGGAAACGTCGTCCGGCCGATCCGCGCGACCGCGGGCTGACGGAAACCCGGTGCGCGCGAGTACGGTCCGGACCATGCGAGGGTTGTTGAGCTGGGGTTCGTACCTGCCGTACCGGCGCCTCGATCGCACGACGATCGCCGCGGTCGCGGGCGGCGGGGGTGGCAAGGGCACGCGCACGGTCGCGTCGTACGACGAAGACACCACGACGATGGGCGTCGAAGCCGCCCGGCGGGCGGTGCGCGACGCGCCGGGCGCCGAGGTGCGATCGGTGTGGTTCTCGACGGTCGCGCCGGCCTACCTCGACAAGACCAACGCGGCGACGTTGCACGCGGCGCTGCGGCTCGGTCGGAGCGCCGCGGCCTACGACGCGGTCGGCTCGGTGCGCTCCGGCCTCGGCGCACTCCGCGCCGCGCTCGGCAGCGAGGGTGCGAGCCTGGTCGTGACCGCCGACACGCGGATCGGACTGCCCGGTGGTCCCGACGAGGCGACCGGCGGCGACGGCGCGGCCGCGCTGCTCGTCGGCGACGACACCGACGGCCCGGTGCTCGCCGAGTTCGTGACGTGGCAGTCGTCGACCGAGGAGTTCCTCGATCGGTGGCGTACGCCGGGCGACGTGCGCTCGAAGGTGTGGGAGGAGCGGTTCGGTGAGACCCGCTACACCAGCCTCGGAGTCGAGGCGTGGGAAGCCGCGCTGAAGGACGCCGGCCTCGCGGCCGACCAGATCGACCATCTCGTGGTGACGAGCACCCACGAGCGGGCGGCGGGCGCGGTCGACGAAGAAGCTCGGCGTCGCGGCCGACCGCGTCGTCGACGGGCTCGGAGTCGACGGTGGGCAACACCGGCGCCGCGCACCCGGCGCTCCTGTTGTGCCGGGCGCTCGAGTCGGCCCGACCCAACCAGACCATCGTGCTCGTCGTGCTCGCCGACGGTGCCGACGTGATCATCGTGCGCACCACGGCCGCGCTCGCCGATCACGCACCGGTCGTGCCGCTCGAGCAGCAGGTCGGCGGCGGCGCACCGATCACGTACGGCAAGTACCTCGCGTGGCGAGGCCTGCTGCAGGTCGAACCGCCGCGGCGGCCCGAACCGGCCCGGACTTCGGCATCGGCCGCGGGCCGTTCCATCGACTGGAAATTCGGCTTCGTCGGATCCGTCGGCGACGACGGCGTCGTGCACCTTCCGCCGTCGGCGCACGACGACAGCGCGCGCCCGATGGCGGACGCGACCGGAACCATCGTCACGTTCACCATCGACAAGCTCGCCTACTCGCCGAGCCCGCCCGTCGTGTTCGCGGTCGTCGACTTCGACGGCGGCGGCCGAGTGCCGATCGAGCTCACCGACGTCGACCCGACAGAGCTCGCGATCGGTGGACGCGTCGAGATGACGTTCCGCAAGCTGTTCACCGCCGACCGTACATACATACATATATACAGGGTGGGCCAGCATAAATGCACCGACTTTGCATGCATATAACTCAGCCAAATTTTGTACATTATTTATACTTAATGCGTCAAATTAAAGATATTTCATTCTAGTATTAAAATTCAAACACATTTGTTATTGTAGCTTTAGCCTACATGATGTAGATCGTAACATAACAACAGTCATCGTTTTTGCAGTAACTAGCTAATAAAAAACATTCATGCCAATTTTAACAGTAACTGCACACACAAAAATTAAACGATATAGCCACAAATTTGTACTGCATTTTTAATTAGGAGATAGTCTGTTGCAGTCTTTTCTAATCAAATGAATATTCAATATGTCTACCACGTGCTGAAACAACAGCAGCTATTCGACTAGACCACTGGTCAATCGCACCGTCAATGAACTGCTGACTGATATCTGACCAGCAGTTAACGATGACCTCTTTGAGATGTTGAATGTTACGGATCTTCTGTCGATAGACAAGTTGCTGCAAATATCCCCAGATCGAATAATCTACCGGATTAAGATCGGGACTATTGGGGGCCAATTGTCGGGCTCGATGAACTCCGGAACGTTTTCAGTCAAATAGGCGACAGTGTGACGTGATCGGTGCGCAGGTGCTCCGTCCTGTTGAAAGATGTAATCTGCACCGGACCGACGACGAATGTCAGGTAATAATCCATTCTCCAGAACTTCTACAATAGTAAACACTGTTCACTTTAGCTCAGGTGTTAAAAAGGAGAGCCGTTCTGCCCAACTTCGAAAGCTGTTGACCATGACGAAATATCTTCAACTTTAGATCATCTTTTGCAATGCGTCTTACGGTGCTTCTGGATATGCCTGTTTCGCGTTGAATTTCCCTTGGAGATTTGCTTGTACCCGGGTCATCGTCTTGACTGCAAATTAACTCGGACACACGAACAATGTTAGCGGTTGTGCGCGCCGTGCGCACCGATTCGCGTGGTTTACGACGCGAAGTTCCTGTTTCATCAATTTTCCGTATCAGACGATTCAACTTATTTCTATTCCATCCTCTGTTAGGAAACTCTTTAATCATTTGAAACGAATTAAATCCCTTATCAGTTCGCAAAATTCGGATCAAAACTCTATCATCGTCTGTCAACGGCGCCATATTGCGTCACTAATGACAACAAAATATGGTAGCTAGGGCTGTTCCAAACATTTCCGAAAAATTAAAACTAGTACCAGTTCGAGTTTTTCAAAGCTAATACTAGACTGAAATATCTTTAATTTGACGCATTAAGTATAAATAACTTACAAAAATTGGCTGAGTTATATGCATGCAAAGTCGGTGCATTTATGCTGGCCCACCCTGTATATACAGGCAGAGGATGTAGTCAATGATCTGCATGTTGTGAATGATACTGCAGAATGTAGGATAACAATGATGCAGGAATACGGTTCACTGACAAATGCGCCCGTGACAAATGCGCCCAGACAAAAGCGCCCCGACAAATGTGCCGACAAATGCGCCCCAACAAATGCGCCTGACAAAAGCGCCCCGACAAATGCGCCCGCCCCTGCCTGTTGAATGAGACGAAAAATGAGACACAACGAAAGCGGCACAGTGCACGATATTTTAATACATCTAAATAATAAACTAGATAGTAACTAATAAAACATTCTAAGAAAGAAAGTATGTTGCCAGGCTGACAGTTACACAGTTACAGGTTTTATCTTTTGAAAGACGATTGTCATAAGTTCCTCTAACTTGTCAGACAGTTTAAACCGACTAAATTTGTAAATTGTGCGCAATTCTCCGGAGTGTAGTCGAGGATTGGAACAGTCCCATAACTGCTGGAAACCACGTGCAACTGATGAGTTAATATTGTTCTTACTGTAAGGCTGCCTTCGTTTCCCTGTCACGGCACATTTGTTGGTTATTTTGTGGCGCTACTGTCGGAGCGCATATGTCGGGGTTTTTATGTGTTTTTTTGCGCATTTGTCGGAGGCGCTTTTGTCGGGGCACTTTTGACAGGGCTCATTTGTCAGAGGCGCTTTTGGAGGGTCACCCAGGAATACAATGCTTTGTTTACCAAAGATGAAGAGCAGATACAATATGCTCTATATGTAGTCAAGGAGCATCAAAAGGAGCATCCCTGATTGGAAGATGACTCTTCTTTAGGCTGATAATTCAACAGGCCGAGTCTGCAATACTGGCTTTAGTTTTGCTGATCAGTACTTCAGTAACATTCATTTGTCCCCCTTTTTGTGTTTCCACTGTTTATCATATGTAACATAGTATGTTGTACAGTTATTTTATTAATATGTGACCCGTCATCACAAAATCAGTCGCTTGTCGCAAAATGTTATCACGCAGAAAACGGCCAATTATGATGGGAAACCTCAAACCGATCGAAATTGACATTAATGCAAAAACAATTACAAAAATATATATTTAATTGAAATAATAAATAACATCTTTGCTTAGACGTATCTAAATGCGTATAAAACACTTTTTACTAAGAGCCCTATATCTGTTTCGAGATGGAAATTCAGAATGTAAGTCAATTTTTCGCTATCTTTGTTGAGGCATTTGAGTAGCTTACAGTTCGAGTTTTCTAGCGTGCCTGGTCTCGTTTTGAAGAAGGAAATTCCCTTTTCCCGTTCTATTAATAAAATATGACCTTCTTTTATTTGTTGTGCACAGGGATTGGCCCAAAACAGGTCGGCTTATGTAAACATTTCTATACTTGACTAGCAACGCTGGTCACGTGACAAAATCTTGCACCGTGGTTGGCTGAAGGTTTGAAGGGTCGGCTTTAAGCAGGCGCATTCGCATGACCTAGTTAAATGTCAGGTTAATAGAGCGGATGAACAAGCTGATTTTTTATTTCTTCCATTTTTCGCTTAATAAACTTAATTTTCGAAATGGAGGATATTATTGCGAGTTTAATCAAATTTAATGCTAAAGGATGGGATCGATCGAAAGTGCACGAGTTGTGGCACGAATATTTGTATGTGGACGTGGTATGGAAAATCGCGGGCGGGTCACGCGTTGCGGCTGAAATGTAAAGCCGGTAATAACTTTTATAACTTTTTTATTACTTGAGATATCTCCACCAAATTTGGCCAGTGCATTTGCAATGGGAGCCGCTGAAAGGATGCCAAATTTTAGCTAAATCGGTCCAACAGAAATAGCCGTTACTAAGGAGAATATAAATAATAATATGACATAACTTTACACGCAGTTTTCTCCAGTAACAATCTATGTAAACCGTCAGATTGAAAATTCTGTAACTTCGGTTGTATGTGAGGTATAACAAAACTGAAAACAGTTTTGAAAAGGTAAATAAACCACCTACAAGATGGTGTAAAAAACATAAAAAAATTAATTTTTAAGTTGCGACTGGTTTTGTGGTGACGGGTCACAATTCAGGTTGACAATACCGCAAACTGAAACAGATAATCATATGATAGAACGCAAACACCTTTTCCTTATGGGCGGTTACAACACTTGACAATAAATTCTTAATTTTCATTTATGCACAGGTGAATGGCAAACATGTTAGAAACCACACAAGAACTGGTACCATAATTGCTATGTACCACTTTCTTATCCTGACAGGTTAACGTCAGTTCGTAAGCCCACTCACTACCTTACTATCTACGGTCCATTTTATTAACGCGCATACTAATATCGAAAGCAATCTACTCAGTTTGTGAGCATCAATAAACTATATTCTTGCGGGCTCAAGGCCTAGACTATGCTACGCAAACTGTAATCCCGATTTGTAAACAAGTTGCGTTTGTGACAGCTTGTAATCTCTTAAATAAACGAATATTGATTGATTGATTGATTGATTATCAAACATTTAATATACATAAAATTACGATCACAGACAGAGGAGCTTCAATGGATTACCTTTGCATTTTCCTTCTTTACGATTGGTTCATATGAAGCACCCACTGGCGACTGAGGAACTTTTGGAGCTTTTCCATCAGCAACCAGCTGAACTGCTTCACCCTTAATAAAAACAAACAACATGTCAAGAGGCATAAAAAAGGGAGAAATGCACTGAAGAAAGCTCAAAACTGGTCAAAGACATTGCAGCAAAATGATAGGACTTCAGGTAGAAACCTATTGCTGGTCGTTGCTTATAACACTTTAATGACAACAGAGTACTACAAGTGACTGGGAAAATCACTGAAGAAAATTCAAAACTTCCCAGCAATTACGCATAACATATAAACAGTCTTGCATCAGTTTGCATCAAACCCGTACACCAACCCCACAAATGTGCATCATTAATTTACGATGGGGTGCTCGACAGTGTAGTTTCTGGTGTGCTTCACTGTCAATCGAGAGATCGGGGTTAAATCACCACCTGGGCAAAAATTTGGTTCGAGACTTCCGCTTCATCTGCATCCCCAGCCAACTCAGCCATAATAAGTACACTGACCATACACTGTCGGTGGGAAGATGAGAAGACGAGGGAGAAGCTCCCGGCCATCCAACATCAATTCTGATGTAAGACTATCATGACCATGGATCCAAAATTTCGTTCAGCTTTAGAATGTGATTCATATTAAAACAACCTAATTCTAGTGGAGTATGTGTACCCAGTCATAGTTCCATAAGTTAGTTGTATAAAACAAAGAAGGCCTGAACGAAATTGGCAATGGTTATTTTTGACTCACCATGGCTGTGATTCCTTGTGGATATAGAAACCTGTTGTAGAGAGAGTCCACAGTATCGTTTGGTTCAACAGAACACTCCCTCTGCAGAAGAACTGGCCCTGTGTCTAAACCATCGTCTGCCCAGAAAATCGTAAAGCCGGCCTTTTTGTCACCACTGATAAGCGTCCTGTTCCAAAAAATCAATGCAAATGTGAGCAAAAGCTAACAGTCAAATATTATGAGTGTTTTCAAATATTACTGACACGTCATGGACATGTAGACTTGAATTTGACTCTGAGGTCGCGCACACAACAGAAATCCCACAATATCTTTCAGCTTTGATGGCGATTTGTTTGACCTCCCAACTTTTCCAGCAACCCTAATCACTGGGCTATATTACTGATCCTATATATTACTAGAGCTCAATGTTAACTCTATACAATTTAATTAAACGTCAAACACAAGACCTTGTGTGACTTTTACACCTCTATGAGTCAAGTACATTTATTCCTGTATTGTCACAGCAAATATCTGTTCCTTTACTATATTCCATCATTCACAAATGCCCATCAGAAAAAGTTGGCTAGAGCTTTAGTTTAATCTAACCAAATGACTTTTAAAGCACCATTATAAAGGCACAGATGGTTGCTTTAAAAAATCGTAACAAAGGAATAATCCACTGAGAAGCAAAATACATTCGAAATCCGAAAGATGAAGGAAAGGGAAACTTGAATACTTAAAAGTCATTGCTGCAGAGGAGTTACCATGAAATGGTGCTACATAAATGTCCAGTCATGTCCGATATATCAATCCGAGCCGATGGGGAGGACGCCATCGCGCAGGCGGCCGCGCTGTCCCTCGGCATCATGGCGATCTCGACCGTTAGCGCCGACAGCGCTTGCAGCGGAGAGCGGCTGACCGCGCGCTCGCCGGGCCTGCCCGCTGACGACCTCGTCCTGCTCGACGTGGGCTTCTCGCCAAAAGACTAAGGATCAGTTGCCTCAGGGGGATAATAGATCGCGACCGGCAGCGCGTAATCCGGGAGCGCCAACCCCGCCGGCGCTTCCTCACCCGCCGTCAGGAATTCCGGCAAGAAATGCGTGCGTGCGCCTTGCGGCGTGAGCGCTCCCGGCGTGGGGATCGGGGCAAGGACCTCGATCCGCGCGAGCGCGCTTTCCACCACGCGATGCGGGCCATTCGTCAGGAGCATGGGGCCGATGGCGGCCATGACCGCCGGCCAGGGAGAGCCGCACTGCGCGCGGAGGCTTGCGGCGAGCTCGGGCTCGCCGGTGCGGATGCAAAACCGGCTTCCCGCCCGCCCAAGGCCGAAATCGAACAGAAGCTGCTCGCGATGTTGCACGTCGACGGCTTTGTGGTCTGCCCCGAGCAGGGTCAGCGTATCTGCGATGGGGAAGACGATCGTGCCTTGGGCAACCCGAGAACGATCGGGCCAGTCCTGCCGAAAACAAACGCTCTAAGCTTCTCGTGGAGCCTAAGTCGCAACGCGGCTTTCGCCGCGCGCGCGATCACGCAATCCGGTCCGCGCGTGAAGCTCGCCACCTGCCCGGGCCCGCAGGGGAATTCCGCGAGCGCGCCCGGGACGCCCACGACAAACGTGCCGGTCGCGGCGGCGAGCGTCTCGCTCGCCCAGGCCGCGATGCGTGCAGGCGCCCATGGAAGCAGATGGGCCTCGACGGCGAGGCGCTCGAGCCGCGGCGGAAGATCGGCCCAGCAAGCAAGGCGCTCCGCGTCGGTCATCGCGATCCAGCGCGCGACCTCGTCCCCGCTCCGGCCGCACCCAAGGCACCAGCCGGTAACATGGTCGAGCGTGCAAACCCCAACGCAAGGCGAATGCTGCAGCGGCGCCGTCTGTCGTTCGATGCTGTCCACGGCCAGCAATCTAGTGCCGGCAGGCAGCCAGGGCGACCCCAAAGAGACGCGGCTGCTTAGAGCGCAATATCCGCGCGCCGGCCGCCGTCAGAACTTAAAGGTGACGGCCGCGTCGAAAATCTCGCCTTCGAACGTGTTCCGGGCTTCGAACTCTTTGTAGTAAGAACACGAACTGGGAAGGCGCCTTCCGCGTGCCGCAGCTCATACGCTGGCCGGGCAAGATCAAAGCCGGGTCGATCTCGAACGAGATCGTTCAGCACCACGACTGGTTCCCGACTTTTCTCGCCATGGCCGGCGAGCCGGACATCGTGAACAAGGTGAAGAGGGGCTACAAGGCGATCGGCCGGACCTACAAGAACCATATCGACGGGTTCAACCTGGTGCCCTACCTGACGGGCAAAGAGAAGAAGAGCCCGCGCAATTACTTCTTCTACCTCAGCGATGATGGCGACATGCTCGGTCTTCGCTACGACAACTGGAAGATCGTGTTCATGGAGCAGCGGACCGCGGGCACCATGGCCGTGTGGGGCGATCCGTTTACCCGGCTAAGGATGCCGAAGATCTTCAATCTTCGGACCGACCCTTACGAGTTCGCCAGCACGACGTCGAACACATACTGGGACTTCTTCCTGCACAACGCCTATTTCATCTACGTGGCGCAGACGGCGGCGGCGAAGTTTGCCGACACCTTCAAGGAGTTCCCGCCGGTGCAGAAGCCCAACACCTTCACTGTCGACGACGCGATCGCGAAGATGTCGGAAGCAGCAAGCGGCGACTAAAGACTAGATGGGCGGCGGGGCGAGCGGAGGATACGCAAGGCCGCGGCCAGCTCAAAGTCGTCCCGGGTCATAGGGAAGAATTACATCCTTTGACCGGAAGCAATCGCATCATTTGATTTTGTCTTATGGCTCACGTCCAGCATACATAAAAGCGGGAGAAATTCGCCCGGAAATTCGCTCGGTCATTTAGCTTAAGCCGCCGTTTCGTCGAAAAGGAAGGCTCCAATGCCGGCAATGAGGAAAGTTCTTGGAACGTGGCTCGTAGCGATCTTTTCGCTCGTCGTGCTCGCGAGCGGCGCCTCGGCTGAGACCGATCCGCTGCCCTCGTGGAACGACGGGCCCACCAAGCAGAGCATCGTCGACTTCGTGACCAAGGTCACGACGGAGGGCGGCCCCGACTTCGTGAAGCCTGAAGAGCGCATCGCCACCTTCGACAATGACGGCACGCTGTGGATCGAGCAAACGATGTACAATCAGTTCGTCTTCGCCGTTGACCAGGTGAAGGCAAAAGCCAACGAGCATCCGGAGTGGAAAGACAAGGAGCCGTTCAAGTCGGTGCTGGCCGGCGACATGAAGGCCGTCGCCGCCATGGGCGAGAAGGGCATGCTCGAGATCGTCGCCGCCACGCATAGCGGCATGACGACCGATCAGTTCAACGATAGCGTCAAGCAATGGCTCGAGACCGCCAAGCATCCGCGCTTCAAGGTGCTCTACACCGACCTCGTCTATCAGCCGATGCTGGAGCTCCTCTCCTATCTCCGCGCCAATGGCTTCAAGACTTTCATCGTCTCGGGCGGCGGCGTCGAGTTCATGCGCAATTTCGCCGAGAAGAGCTACGGCATCCCGCCGCAACAGGTGATCGGCTCCTCGGGCGTCGTCGAATACCAGATGTGGGATGCGAGCCCGATCCTCGTTAAAAATGCCCAAGGTGCTGTTCGTCGATGACGGCCCCGGCAAGCCGGCCGGCATCAACACGTTCATCGGACGCCGTCCGATCTTCGCCTTCGGCAATTCGGACGGCGACAAGGAGATGCTGGAATGGACCTGGGCCTGCGGGAAGCTTTGCTTCGCGGGGCTCGTGCACCATACCGATGCCGAGCGGGAATACGCCTATGATCGCGACTCCCATGTCGGCAAGCTCGACAAGGCCCTCACCGAAGCCGAGGGCAGGGGCTGGACCGTGGTCGACATGAAGAACGACTGGAAAACCATCTTTCCCGCGCCGCAATCCGCGCAATAAACCATCGCCATGAGCCTTGCGCGCAAAGTGAAGCGGGGAGGGGGAGCGGCGCTCAAGCCGCGGTCGATCCCCTACGGCGAGATGGTGTTCGTCGCGGGCGGCGAGTTCACCATGGGCTCCGACCGGCACTACCCGGAAGAGGCGCCCGCGCATCGCGTCAAGGTCGACGGCTTCTGGATCGACAGGACGCCGGTGACCAATCGCGAGTTCCGCCGCTTCGTGCGCGACACCGGTCACGTCACCTTCGCCGAGATCGCGCCCGACCCGAAGGACTATCCGGGCGCGCTGCCGCATATGCTGCGCGCGGGCTCGCTCGTATTCGTGAAGTCGCGAGGCCCGGTCGAACCTCAAGGACTGGTCCAACTGGTGGACCTTCGGCTTCGGCGCAGACTGGCGGCACCCGTACGGGCCGGGCAGCTCGATCAAGGGCCTCGACGACCATCCCGTCGTGCACGTCGCCTACCACGACGCCGAGGCTTATGCGCATTGGGCCGGCAAGGAGCTGCCGACCGAGGCCGAATGGGAGTTCGCCGCGCGCGGCGGGCTTGACGGCGCCGACTATGCCTGGGGCGATGAGTTCGCGCCCGGCGGCAAGTCCATGGCGAATACCTGGCAGGGCGAGTTCCCCTGGCAGAACCTGATGACCGGACGGCTACGAGGGGACCTCGCCGGTCGGCATCTTTCCGCCGAACGGCTACGGCCTCTACGACATGATCGGCAACGTCTGGGAGTGGACGACGGACTGGTATCGGCCGAGCCACAAGCAGCGAGCAAGCCTGCTGCATGCCGGCGAACCCGCGCGGGCCGCGCGAGGAGGACAGCTACGATCCCTGCCAGCCGCAGATCAAGATCCCGCGCAAGGTGATCAAAGGCGGCTCGCATCTTTGCGCGCCGAACTACTGCCGGCGCTATCGGCCGGCGGCGCGCCATGCCGAGCCGATCGACACCTCGACCTGCCATCTCGGCTTCCGCTGCATCAAGCGCGAGCCCGCATAAGGGCGCCTCGCGGGCGCGCCCTAAAGGATGGAACGACCCCCTGGCTGCATCGTACTCTGCGGAGGAGCTTGCCCGAGCGCACCATCGAGCGCCGCGCCGTCGAGGCGGCGATCTGGGGCATGCCGGCGGTCAATTACGACCTCATGCGCCAGGAGATGCTGACCAAGACCCCGGCGAAGGAGAACGATGTCGTCTATTGGGGACGCCCGCTCGACTGGCACAACCAGACGCTGACCCCAAATCCAGACTCGATCTACCTCATGACGTTCTACAACACGAAGGAGGTCGGGCCCGTCGTGATCGAGATCCCGCCGGCGAATGGCGGCTCGCTCAACCCCAATATCGTCGATGCTTGGCAGGTGCCGCTCGAGGACGCAGGTCTGCTCGGCGTCGACAAGGGTAAAGGCGGCAAGTTCCTGATCCTGCCCCCGGACTATAAGGGCGACGTGCCCGACGGTTATATCGTGCTCCGGCCGCAAACCTATGGCGGGTTCGCGCTGCTGCGCTCGAACCTATATAAATGACTCTTCCGCACATTCAGCAGCGGGCATGGCATCCTTGCAAAGCGTCGAAGCGGTCGTGGTCGGAGCCGGAATCGTCGGGCTGGCAATCGCGCGCGCCCTCGCGCAGCGCGGCCTGAAGGTTCTGCTGCTCGAAAAAGAACGCGCCATCGGCACCGGCACGTCGTCGCGCAACAGTGAGGTAGTCCATGCCGGCCTCTATTACGAGCCGGGCAGCCTCAAGGCGCGGCTCTGCGTGGAGGGGCGCCGCAGGCTCTACCACTATTGCGAGGAGCGGGGCGTGCCGTACAGGCGATGCGGCAAGCTCGTCGTCGCGACGGAGCCTGGCGAGGATCTGGCGCTGGAGGCTCTGCGGGCGCGGGCCGAAACGAACGGCGTCGAGGACTTGGCTCTGTACGGCGCTGCCGGGCTCAAGAGCCTCGAACCGGACTTGCGCGCGTCGAGTGCGCTGCACTCTCCGTCTTCCGGCATCGTCGACAGCCATGCCTTGATGCTCGCCTATCAGGCCGACGCCGAGAATGCCGGCTGCACCATCGCGCTGCGCACGCCGGTGCTTGGCGCGGAGCTCGAGCGCCGCGCCGTCACGATCCGCACCGGCGGCGCCGAGCCGTTCGAGCTTGAGGCCGCGCTGCTGGTGAATGCGGCGGGGCTCGATGCGTGGGATCTCGCAGGCCGCCTCGACGGTCTCGATCCCGCGACCATCCCGCCGAGAATTCTTGGCCAAGGGCACCTATTTCGTCCTAAGCGGGGCCAAGGCGCCGTTCCGCCACCAGCTGATCTATCCGCTCCCCGTGCCCGGGTCGCTTGGCGTGCATCTCACCCTCGACATGGGCGGGCAGACGCGGTTCGGGCCTGACCTCGAATGGACCGACCGCATCGACTACGACGTCGATCTCGCGCGCGCGGACTCTTTCTATGCGGCGATCCGGCGCTATTGGCCGGGCCTGCCCGACGGTGCGCTGGTGCCGGCCTATTGCGGCGTCCGGCCGAAGATCGTGAAGGACGGGTTCGGCGATTTCGCCATCCAAGGGCCGGCACGGACCGGCCACCCGTCTTATATCGGGCTCTACGGCATCGAGTCGCCGGGGCTCACCTCGTCGCTCGCCATCGCCGAGCATGTCGCCGATCTCGCCTCGCCCTAAGGCGCGCGCGGCCATGTCCTACCTGATCCTGAAATATCTGCACATCGTCGGGGCGAGCGTGCTGCTCGGGACGGGCGCCGGCATCGCCTTCTTCATGCTGCTCGCGCATCGCACCGGTGACCCGCGCGTGATCGCGGGCGTGGCGCGCATCGTGGTGATCGCCGACTATCTGTTCACCGCGAGCGCGGTGGTGCTGCAGCCGGTCACCGGCGCGCTGCTCGTCTGGCTCGTCGGCTATTCCTTCCTGGAAGGCTGGGTGCTGTTGTCACTTCTGCTCTATGCGGTGACCGGACTGTTTTGGCTGCCCGTTGTGCGCATACAAACCCGCATGCGCGATCTGGCCATGGCTTCGGTCAAGCATGCGCAGCCATTTCCGGCCGAATATCACCGTCTGTTCCGTCGATGGTTCGCCTTCGGCTTTCCGGCCTTCGCCTCGGTGCTCGCCATCTTCTGGCTGATGATCGCTCGGCCGCGGATTCAGATTTTCTAGCCTCGCCAAGAGTTCGCTCGCGTCTCCCCTATTTCAATTTCTCTAGTTTCTACAACGCCTTACGCCAGCCTGACGGGGCATTTGACTCTGCTCCCGACTTATAGAACAAATAGAGAACATCTTCAGGAGGGAGATTATGCGCCCCTATCCGATCGCGGCGTTGCGCGCCTCCTTGCGCGCTCTGGAAGAAAGCGGCGGGAAGCGGCGGGCTTTCCTCTCCTTTGGAGCCGCCGATACCCGTCTCGGCGAGGCGCTCCGCTTCGGCGCGCTGCATGAGGCGGGCGGGCCAAGCGCCACACTCTTTATTGTGCTTGTGCTGGCGCGGACGCGCGGACGCATCCTTTGGTGCGCGCCCGGCTGGTCTGACAACCGCTGCTATCCGCCGGGGCTCACCCAGCTCGGACTCGACCCTGCGCGCATCGTGCTCGTGCGGCTCGCCCGCGCCGAAGATCTTCTGCATGCCGCGCATGAAGGCTTGCGCGTGGGCTGGCAGGTCGTGCTCGAGCTCGACAAGCCGCTCGGGCTGATTCCGGCGCGGCGCCTCCAGCTCGCCGCCGAGGAGGGCGGCGGCATAGGCTTGGTGACGCGAGCCTGCGCCGAGGCGTCGTCCGAAGACGGGCTCGTGGCGTCCGCGCGCACGCGCTGGCGGGTCGCCATGGCGGACGCCGTGGCCACAAGCGGCCTCTGGCCGGCGCCGCTTCGTCTCGATCTTCGCCTTGTGCGCAACCGGGAGGGTCTTCCCGCCCAATATTGTGTGGAGTGGGATCATGCGTCGCGTTCTTTGTCTGTGGTTTCCGCTCCTTCCGATCGACAGGATCGAGCGCTGCAGAGCGCCTTTGCGTGAGGTGCCGTTCGCGCTCATCGCCGAGAGCGCGAACCGCCTCCTCGTGCACGCCGCCAACGCCTGCGCGCGCCGCGAAGGCGTGCGCGACGGCATGGCGCTTGCCGATGCGCGCGCTATCTGTCCGCAGCTTCTGACGCGCCCCGCCGAGCCGCTTGCCGACGCGAAGCTCATCGAGGCGCTCGCGCGGCTGATGGAGCGCTTTAGCCCCATGGTCGCGATCGACGGCGGCGACGGGATCTTCCTCGACGTGACGGGGGTGGCGCATCTCTTTGGCAGCGAGACTGCGATGCTCGGCACGCTCGCCGGATGGATCGAGCGTCTCGGCTTCACCGTGCGCCTGGCTCTCGCCGATACACCTGGCGCCGCCTGGGCGCTCGCCCGTTACGGCGGTGCTTGCACATTGGTCGAGCCTGGCGCCAACGCCGTGGCGCTTGCGACCTTGCCGGTCGCGGCGCTCAGGATCGATGAGGCGGCGGCAGAGCTCAGCCTGCGGCTCGGGCTTACCACCATCGGCGCTCTTTATCCTTTGCCGCGCCGGACGCTTGCCGCGCGGTTCGGGCTTGCCGCCGTGACGCGTCTCGAACAGGCGCTTGGCGAGCAGGACGAGCCACTTCCCTATCGCCGCTTCGAGGCGCCCTTACGCGAGACGCTTGCCTTCGCCGAGCCCATCGCCCGCACCGAGGATGTCGAAGGGGCTTTCGCCATCGTGATCGAGCGGCTTTGCGCGCGGCTCGAGCGGGACGGGAAGGGCGTGCGGCTTGCGTGGCTTTCTTTCGAGCGCGTCGACAACACGCGGCACACCTTCACCATCGCCACCGCGCGGCCGAGCCGTTCGCCCCGGGCGCTCTTCCGTCTCGTGCGCGACCGGCTCGACGGGCTCGATGCGGGCTTCGGCATCGAGCGCGTCTTTGTGGAGGCTGAACGCTGCGAGCCGCTTCCCGCCGAGCAGGCGGAAGCGCTGGGCGCGCAAGACTTTAACGATGGCGAGCTGGTCGCCAGCGAGCTGGTCGACCGGCTGGTCAACCGCTTCGGCCATGAACGCGTGCTCTGCTTCGTGTCCGCCGAGAGCCATTTGCCAGAGCGCGCCTACGCGATTTTCTCCGCAGCCGCGCCGCACCCGGCAAGCGCCTGGATCGCGCCACCCATAGCACGGCCCGCGCGGCTTCTGTCGCGCCCCGAGCCTGTGGCCGAGCGCGATGATGCGGGGCCGCCGTCCACCATAGACTGGCGGGGGCGGCACCTCTCCGTCACGCCGCTCGCAGGCCCTGAGCGGATCGAGCCGGAATGGTGGCACGACGATCCCGCATGGCGCTCGGGCGCGCGCGACTATTGGTGGGTGCGGAGCGCCTGCGGATTGCAGCTTTGGCTGTTCCGCATCGGGGACGCGGCGTGCGGTGCGCGCAGCCGCTGGTTCCTGCAAGGGATCGGAGGCTGACGCCCATGGCCTATGTCGAGCTCAACGTGCGCACGAATTTCACCTTTCTCGCCGGCGCCTCCCACCCGGAGGAATATGTGCGCCGCGCCGCCGCGCTCGGCCATCCGGCCGTCGCGATCACCGACTGCAACTCCGTCGCGGGCGTCGTGCGCGCGCATGCGGAAGCCAAGAAGCTCGGACAGCGCGTGTTGATCGGGGCCGAGCTGCAGCTTTCCGATGGCCAGTGTTTCGTAGCGCTGCCCACCGACCGCGAAGCCTATGGACGCCTGACGCGGCTGATCACTGTCGGACGCCGCCGCGCCGAGAAGGGCTCTTGCGAGCTGAACATGGAAGACGTTGAAGCCCATGGCAAAGGCACTCTCTTTATATATCTGCCGCCTGAGCAGCCCGACACCGCCTTAGCCGAGCAGCTCGCGCGCATCGCCCTGCGATTTCCCGGCAATTTCTATCTCGCCGCCAATCACCTTTATCGCGGCGACGATGCACGCCGGATCGAGACGCTGGCCGGGATCGCGGAAGCCGCGCGCGTCCCGCTGGTCGCGACCAATGCCGTACCGATGCATGCGCCGGAGCGCCGCGCCCTTGCCGACGTCATTACCTGCATCTGCGAGAAATGCACGATCGACGAAGCTGGCCTGCGCGTCTTGAAGAATGCCGAGCGGCATCTGAAGAGCGCAGACGAGATGCGCCGCCTGTTCCGCGGCCACGAGGTGGCCGCTCGCCCGCACGGTCGAGATCGCCGATCGCATCGCCTTCAACCTCGACCAGCTCGCTTACGACTATCCCGACGAGGTCTCGAACGGCCGCGACCCGCAGGAGGAGCTCGAACGGCTGGTCCGCGTGCATGCGCAGGACCACTACCCCGAAGGCGTGCCCGCCGGCATCCAGACCAAGCTCGATCGCGAGCTCGCCATCATAGCCGGCCTGCGCTACGCGCCCTATTTCCTCACGGTGCATGACATCGTGCGCTTCGCGCGCGAGTAGGGACATTCTCTGCCAGGGGCAGGGGGTCAGCGGCGAATTCCTTGGTCTGCTTCGTGCTCGGCATCACCAGCGTCAGCCCCGACCGCATGGACATGGTGTTCGAGCGCTTCGTCTCCACCGCGCGCAACGAGCCGCCCGATATCGACGTCGATTTCGAGCATGAGCGCCGCGAGGAGGTGATTCAATATATATACGGCAAATACGGGCGCGAGCGGGCGGGGCTCGCCGCCACGGTGATCAGCTATCGCGCCCGCAGCGCCGTGCGCGAGGTGGCGAAGGCCATGGGCCTTTCCGCCGACATGGTCTCCGCGCTCGCCTCGCAGGTCTGGGGCTGGTCGGAGACCGGGCTCGACGCGGCGCGGCTCCGCGAGGTCGGGCTCGACCCGGCGGACGCGCGGCTCAGGATCTGCCTCGACCTGGTCGAGCAGCTGATCGGCTTCCCGCGCCATCTCTCGCAGCATGTCGGCGGCTTCGTCATAACGCGCGGGCGCCTCGACGAGGCGGTGCCGGTCGAGAACGCCGCCATGGAGGAGCGCACCGTCATCGAATGGGACAAGGACGATCTCGACGCGGTCGGCATGCTGAAGGTCGACGTGCTCGGCCTCGGCATGCTGACCTGCATCCGCAAAGGGTTCGATCTGCTCAAGCAACATTACGGGGTGAGCCACACGCTCGCCTCGCTGCCCGAGGACGACCCGGCCGTCTACGACATGCTGTGCGAGGCGGATTTGCTCGGCGTGTTCCAGGTCGAGAGCCGCGCGCAGATGAGCTTCCTGCCGCGGATGCGCCCGCGGAATTTTTACGACCTCGTCATCGAGGTTGCGATCGTGCGGCCGGGTCCGATCCAGGGCGATATGGTGCACCCTTATCTTCGTCGCCGGAACGGCGAGGAGAAGCCGGACTATCCTTCGGAGGAGCTGCGCGAGGTGCTTAAGCGGACGCTCGGCGTACCGCTGTTCCAGGAGCAGGCCATGCGCATCGCCATTGTCGGCGCGGGCTTCACGCCCGACGAGGCCGACGGGCTACGCCGCGCCATGGCGACCTTCCGCCGGTCGGGCACGATCCAGACCTTCCGCCAGAAATTCATCTCCGGCATGGTCGCACGCGGCTATGAGCGCGCCTTCGCCGAGCGCTGCTTTCGGCAGATCGAAGGCTTCGGCGAATACGGCTTCCCCGAGAGCCACGCCGCGAGCTTCGCGCTGCTCGTCTATGTTTCGGCCTGGCTCAAATGCCAT
The DNA here is from genome assembly GCA_963832515.1 of uncultured Alphaproteobacteria bacterium. Lineage (GTDB taxonomy): Bacteria > Pseudomonadota > Alphaproteobacteria > Rhizobiales > Methyloligellaceae > Methyloceanibacter. Next base: position 273,783 of record CAWHUE010000019.1, on the reverse strand, counting down.
TATCCGGCGGTGTTCGCCTGCGCGCTGCTCAACTCCCAGCCGATGGGCTTCTACGCGCCGGCGCAGATCGTGCGCGGCGCGAGCGAGCATGGCGTCGAGGTGCGGCCGCCCGATGTCAATCTTTCGCATTGGGACTGCACGCTCGAGGCCGCCGCGAGACGCATGGGCGCTGAGGCTGGGCTTGCGCATGATCAAGGGGCTCGGCGAGGAGGATGCCGGCTGGATCGTCTCCTGCCGGCAGAATTTCTACGCGCATCCGAAGGATCTGTGGCGCCGCGCGGGCATCCGCCCGCCGGCGCTCGAAGTGCTCGCTCGCGCCGACGCCTATCGCTCCATGGGGCTTGAGCGGCGCGCGGCGCTTTGGGAGATCGTGGCGCTGAAGGCGGAGCGCCCGCTGCCGCTCTTCGCGCAAGCCGGCGAAGAGGATTGCGGGCCCGAGCCAGAAGTCGCTCTGCCCGCCATGACCATGGGCGAGCATGTCGTGCAGGACTATGTCTCGATGCGGCTCACGTTGCGCGTCCATCCGCTCGCGCTGCTGCGTGCCGTATTGCCGCCGTCACGTGCGGGGGACACGCTCGTCACGACGGTGGACGGGACCTGGCTTTCGGTCGCGGGCATCGTGCTGGTGCGCCAGCGGCCGGGCTCCGCGAAGGGCGTCGTGTTCATCACGCTGGAAGACGAGACCGGCATCGCCAATATCGTGGTCTGGCCGAAGACGCTCGAGCGCTTCCGCCGAACGGTGATGACGGCGCGCATGATGCGCGTGACGGGACGGCTGCAGCGGCAAGGGATCGTCGCCCATCTCGTCGCCGAGCGGATCGAAGATTGCTCGCATCTGCTCGACACGCTGCACGAGCGCGAACAGTTGAAGCCCCCGCGCGCGCCAGCTGACGGTTTCGCGCGCCTGCCTCCACCCAACTCGCGCGACAGATCGGCGCGGGGTACGACTCGCGTGCAGCGTCATCCGCGCGATCAAGCCAAGGTGCTCTTCCCGTCGCGCGACTTTCATTAATCAGAACTCTTTTCCTCGCGACAGCGCGAACCAATTCGCCACGAGATCGTTACTTAAACGGCGCGGTTTGCGTGCCCACCCCTCATCGGATCCGCCAGCAATCAGGAGAGACTTTACCTGCCGCCAGCCCGCGTCGATATGACAAGAACGGCGCTTCTGCTCGACGTCGACGGCACGCTGGTCGACATCGCGCCGACGCCTGCCGACGTTGTCGTCCCGCCGGCGCTGCTCCGCGTGCTTGGGGAGCTGACCGCGCGCGCGGACGGTGCCGTGGCGCTCGTTAGCGGGCGCACGGTCGAGACCATCGACCGGCTCTTCGCACCGCTCGTGACGCCCGCGATCGGCGGCCACGGTGCCGAGATGCGGATCGCCGACGGGGCCGCAATTCTCCAGAGGCCCTTTCTGCTGAACGATGCGCTCAAGGAAAAGCTGCATCGCCTCGCCGAGGCCGATCCGCGCATCCTCGTCGAGGACAAGTCGCACTCGATCGCGCTGCACTACCGGCTTGCGCCCGAGCACGAAGCGCTTCTGAAAGGCGGCGTGAGCGAGATCGTGGCGGACGACGACGACATCGAAGTCCTCGTCGGAAAATCCGTCATCGACATCAAGTCGAAATTGTTCAGCAAAGGCGCCGCGGTGATGGAGCTGATGACCTGCGAGCCCTTCGCCGGGCGCACGCCGATCTTCATCGGCGACGATACGACGGACGAATCCGTCTTCGCCGTTCTGCCTGAGTTCGACGGGATTGGCTATTCCGTAGGCAGATCCATCGAAGGCGCGAGCGGGACCTTCGGGTCGCCCCGGGACGTTCGAGACTGGCTCACCGAAATCTCGCGTCAAAGCGGGAGCCGCGCATGAAGAACGGCAAGGATTTCGGCCTAGACCTCGCCGTCATCGGCAACGGCCAGACCGCCGCTCTGCTCGATCCGGCTTCGCGGCTCGTCTGGTGGTGCTATCCGCGCTTCGACGGCGACCCGGTGTTCTCGCGCCTCGTCGCGGGCGAAGAGGAGAAGGGGTTCTCCGACGTGGTGCTCGACGGCATGGTCGATTACGCATCGGATTACGAGCGCAACACGGCCGTGGTCTCGACGGTGCTTACCGACAAGAACGGCGCCGCGGTCAAGATCACCGACTTCGCGCCGCGTTTCTACAATTTCGGCCGCATCTTCCGCCCGCCGCAGCTCATCCGCATCATCGAGCCTGTCGCCGGTCTCCCGCGCATCGCGATCAGGCTGCGGCCGACCTGCGGCTATGGGCAACAAATCGCCGAACGCTCGGTCGGCAGCAACCACATCACCTATCGCGGCTGCGGCCTTGCCGTCCGCCTCACCACCGACGGACCGCTCTCTTATATCGAGAAGGAAGCGTCCTTCGTCCTGACCAAGCCGATCCACATGATGCTCGGGCCGGACGAGTCGATGACCGGCGATATCGTCACGACCTGCCGTGAGTTTGCCGACCGCACGCGCGACTATTGGACGAGCTGGGTGCGGCGTCTCTCGATCGCCTATGACTGGCAGGAGGCGATCATCCGCGCGGCGATCTCGCTGAAGCTCTCAAATTTCGAGGAGACGGGCGGCATCGTCGCCGCGCTCACGACCTCGATCCCCGAGGCGCCAGGCTCGGGCCGCACCTGGGACTATCGCTTCTGCTGGCTGCGCGACGCCTATTTCGTGGTGAAGGCGCTGAACCGGCTCGGCGCCTCGAAAACGATGGAGGGGTTCATCTCCTTTATCCTCGGCATCGCCTCGGAGGAGAAGCTGCGGCCAGTCTACGGCGTCGTGCCGACCGACCCGCTCGACGAGAGGATCGCGCCCGATCTCGCCGGCTATCGCGGCGACGGTCCGGTGCGCGTCGGGAACGACGCCGTCAACCAGCATCAACACGACACCTTCGGCAGCATCATCCTCGCGGCCATGCCGATGTTCTTCGACAGGCGACTGCCGCGTCCGGGCAACGAGGGCCTCTTCCAGCTGCTGGAGACGCTCGGGCAGAAGGCCGAAGCGCTCGCCTTCGAGCCCGATGCCGGCATCTGGGAATATCGGGGGCGCACGCTGGTGCATACCTATTCCGCCGCAATGTGCTGGGCCGGATGCAGCCGGCTCGCCGCGATCGCGGCGCATCTCGGCCTGCCCGGCCGCGCAGCGCATTGGGCCAAGGTCGCGGATGGACTTCAGTCGACGCTGCTCGAACGTGCCTGGAGCGAGAAGCGCGGCGCCTTTACCGCCGGCTTCGGCGCCGACGAGCTCGATGCAAGCGTGCTGCTTCTCCCCGATATCGGCCTGATCGAGCCGAGCGATCCGCGCTTCGTCTCGACCGTCGCCGCGATCGAGAAGGAGCTGAGACGCGGCCAGCACATGATGCGCTACGCGAACCGCGACGATTTCGGCATGCCGGAGGCCGCGTTCCTCACCTGCCGGTTCTGGCTGATCGACGCCTGGTGGGGGCTCGGGCGGCGCGAGGAGGCGCACGAGCTGTTCGTCGATGCGCTCGGACATCGCAACCGTTACGGCCTGCTTGCCGAGGACATCCACCCGCAGACTGGCGAGATGTGGGGCAACTTCCCGCAGACCTATTCGATGGCAGGCCTGATCCTGACGGCGATGCGGCTCTCGCGAAGCTGGGAGGACCGATATTGGCGCGGCTGATCCTCGTCTCCAATCGTGTCGCGACGCCGAGCGCTGACGGCAAGCGCGCGGGCGGGCTGGAGGTCGCGCTCGCGCCGATCCGGAAGCACGCGGAGACGGTATGGTTCGGCTGGAGCGGCGATGTTGTCCCGGCAGGCGAGGTCACCACGCGCAAGATCCAGACCGCGCAGCGGAGCTTCATCGTCACCGACCTGTCCGAGGAGGACTACCAGGAATATTACAACGGCTTCGCCAACCGCGTGCTGTGGCCGGTCCTGCACTACCGGATCGATCTCACCGAGTTCAACCGCCGCGACCTCACCGGCTATTTCCGCGTCAACCAGCACTTCGCCACCGAGCTGTCCAAGATCCTGCAGCCTGACGACATCGTGTGGGTGCACGACTACCATTTGATCCCCATCGCCGCGGAACTGCGCGCGCGCGGCCACAAGAACCGGATCGGCTTCTTTCTGCACGTCCCGTTTCCCGCGCCGGAAGTCATCACCGTGTTGCCGAACCACGAGCGGCTGCTGCCGATGTTCCTGGAATACGATCTCGTCGGCTTCCAGACCGAGGCCGATGTCGGCAATTTCGCTCGCTATTTGGTCGCGGAGCACCGTGCGTCGGACCGGCCCGTGTTCGAGGTGGGGGGCCACCAGCTGGCATTTACGAGCGACGGCCGTGAGACCCGGATCGGCAGCTTCCCGGTAGGCATCGAGCCCGCCGAGTTCCAGCGGCTTGCGCGGCGCGCGGCGCAATCCGCCTTCGTGCGCGATGTCATTGAAAGCCTCGGCAACCGCGCGCTCGTGATCGGCGTCGACCGGCTCGACTACTCGAAGGGCCTGATCCAGCGCATGGAGGCGTTCGAGCGGTTCTACGCGCTGCACCCCGAGTGGCAGAACAAGGTCACCTATCTCCAGATCGCGCCGCGAAGCCGCTCGGAGATTCCCGAATATTCCGAGCTCGAACAGGCGGTCGGCGCCGCCGCGGGCCGCATCAACGGCATGTATGGCGAGGTCGCCTGGACGCCGATCCGTTACCTGAACAGGACCTACAGCCGGTCGAGCCTCGCGGGACTTTATCGCGCGGCGCGCGTCGCCCTCGTCACGCCGCTCCGCGACGGCATGAACCTCGTGGCGAAGGAATATGTTGCAGCCCAAGAGCCGGTCGATCCCGGCGTGCTGATCCTGTCGAGGTTTGCCGGCAGCGCGGCCGAGTGCGAACGCGCGCTGCTCGTCAATCCGTACGACCCCGACTCCGTTGCCGGCGCTATTGCGCGCGCGCTCGACATGCCTTTGGCGGAACGTCGCGAGCGCCATCGCGCGATATTCGACGCGCTCTCGCGCAATCCGATCAGCCTGTGGGCCAAGCGCTTTCTGCAATCGCTGAAACCTTCCACCGTCTCAGGTCCGATCCCGCGGGCGGCGCCGCGGCTCGCAAGTCCGGGACGGTAGGCGGCAGCCATGCGCATTCTCATCACCAATGACGACGGCATCGGCGCACGCGGCATCGCCGTGCTCGAGCAGATCGCCTCCGAGGTCACCGACGACGTCTGGATCGTGGCGCCGGAGAACGACAATAGCGGGGCGTCGCATTCGCTCACGCTCGCCGAGCCGTTGCGCATGCGCGAGCTCGATACGCGCCGCTACGCGGTGAAGGGCACGCCGACGGATTGCGTGATCATGGGCGTGCGCTTCCTGCTCAAGGACAAGCCGCCAAACCTGGTGCTTTCCGGCGTCAATCGCGGACAGAACCTCGCCGACGACGTGACCTATTCCGGCACGGTCGCGGGCGCGATCCAAGGCGCACTGCTCGGCATTCCTTCCGTCGCCATGAGCCTCGTTTGCGGCCCGGTCGAGACGGAGCGCGAGGTTCGCCATCCGCCGATCTGGGAGACGCCGATCGAGCACGGCGCCGAGCTCCTGCGCAAGCTGCTCGATGTGGGCTGGCCCGAGGGCGTTGTGATCAACGTCAACTATCCGAATTGCGAGCCGGGCGCGGTCAAGGGTGCTGCCGCGACGGTGCAGGGCCAGCGCGACCCGGAGCTCTTGCGCATCGAGGACCGCACCGACACGCGCGGCCGCGCCTATTACTGGGTCGGCATCGAGCGCCGGCGCGCCGAGCCGCCCAAAGGCACCGACCTCTGGGCCGTGCGCGCGAACCTGATCTCGGTGACGCCGCTCTGCCTCGACTACACCGATCAGAAGACGCACAACAGGTTCGCGGAAGTCTTCACCGATGGCCGCGGCGGCTAGCGGCCTCGGCGTTCCGGCACGAGGATGGTGAGGCTCTTCTCCTCGATCGCGATCTTGACGGCGCTTGCGGATTTCGGCGCGACATAGACGCGGTCGTCGATCCGCGCATGTCCATGCTCCCATTTGAGGCGGACCTCGCGCCCTCGGCGGACGGTCGCGGGGCAGACTTGGCCTTCGGGATCCTCAAGCCATTGCTGCATCGGCGCCCGATCGTTCTTGAACAGGAACACGATGTCGAGCTGCCCGTCGTCCGGCTTGGCCAGGAAGGACATGGGGAGCGCCGGGCCGGTCCGGCTGATGTTCAGGATCTCGACGAGCAGGAACTCGCCGGCGAACACCTCGCCGTCGACATCGACCTCGAAGCGCAGGGCTTCCGCCTCGTGGAGATGCTCCTGCAATTCTTCGCGGCCCATGTCGATGCCGAGCGTTTTCCTTGCGGATTTGGGTGTGCTATCCTGCCCTTGGGCATGGGCGATCGCCGCCGCGATGCCCCCGAACCCTACGGCTTCAAGGAAACGCCGCTTGCCCCAGGGGCCGCGCGCGAGCCCGACATCGAGACGCTTGCACGGCGCCCCATTGAGGCCGGCCACGATCGCCTCGATGTCACGGTCAAGGAGGTCGAGCACGCTTGCGATATTATTCGCGGTGCCGAGCGGCAGGATAGCAAGAGGGATGCTGCGGTCGCGCAAGCTACGTGCGACCCGGATAATTGTTCCGTCGCCGCCAGCGACGAGCACAAGGTCCCATTTCTTGCGCAGAGCGTCCTTGTAGCTTTTGTCCTTGGTCGACTGATAGACCGGCGAGAAGCCTGCGGCTTCGAACTGTGTCAGCAATTCATCTCTGCCCGGACGCGCATCGCCGGCGCCCGGATTGTGCAGCAGCAGGGTTCGCAAGTTACACTCGGCCGATTGTGAGGGGAGGGGACCAAGGCAAACGGCGCGGAAGCGCCGATATCTCGAACGCGGCGTCGCGCGCGAAGTTCCGAAGTCTGCCCCTCGGTCGGGTTTCGAGGCGCCTTTCCGGCTCCAGGCTAAAGCGTCCGGCCTCGACGTATCACCAAGGCTCGTGGATGCAGCTCCGCGCCGCGGGGTCGTCCGGCCTTGACCAGCGCGCTTAAGCCTGGTTCTTCTTTCACGAGCCAAAGGATCGCCAGGAAGATCAAGGCGCCGATAAAGGCGGCAACCACATCGCGCAGCGAGATCGAGAGCGACTCGAGCCCCGGCAAAATGTTGAAGAACCGGAAGAGCGCGCCGCCGATCAGCGCGCCGATCAAGCCGATACCGAGCCCCGTCCAACGGCCGAGCCCTTCTCTCGATCCCGTCACGATCAACGATACGAGCGATCCGGCCAAGACGCCGACAACGAGCCACACGACAAGCTGGCTGAATGTGAAAGGCATGTCTTCCTCCCTCCCTTGAAGACGTGGTCGTGCGCATTGTAGCGATTTTCCTGGCGCGCGCAGCTTCCCATGGGCGCGCATTGGAAACCCGTTTTCCGCAAATCTCTGCTTCTGGCTTCGCCGCCGGCGCTTAAGCGGCTCGAAGGAAGCGACGTCATCCGTGGCCTCGTTCTCGTTCCCGCGGGATAGCCGTCGGACACGCAGCCCCCTGAAATCAGGCTTGATTGTGACAGTGGATATTGGCTCTGTCGCGCTTGGTCGCGCCGCGTGGCCGAGGCGCGAAGCCTCAGGCATGCGGCGAAAATCTGCTTTGTTTCAGGGAGTTGCCGCTGTGGGTGCCGGCGAGGTGGAGGGGCCGCGGGAGATCGAGCTGAAGCTCGACCTCGATCCCGCCGACGCCGCCAAAATGAGGTCGCACCCCGTGCTGCGCGCGCGCGCCGGCGCGGCGGAAGGCGAGCTCTTGCTCTCGACCTACTACGACACGCCGGATTTTGCGCTCAGGCGCGCGGGGGTCCATCTGCGCGTGCGCGACAAAGGCGGGCGCTTCATCCAGACCGTCAAGTCTGCCGGCAGCGAGGCCGAGTTGCTCGAGCGGCTCGAATGGGAGCAGGAGCTGCCTGGCCCGGCGCCCGATCTTGCGGCGGCGGAGGGCACCGCGCTCGCGCTGCTGCTCACGCCTGAGGTCAGCTCGGCACTTCGACCGCTGTTCGAGACGCGCATCAGGCGCAGCATCCGCATCGCCGAGCGCGATGACGCTACCGTCGAGGTCGCCATCGACGAGGGCGAGATCGTCGCCGGCACGCGGTTTGCGCCTGTGTCCGAGGTCGAGCTCGAGTTGAAGCGCGGAGAACCCGCCGCGCTCTTCCAGCTTGCGCGCAAGATTGGCGAAACGGTGCCGCTCCGGCTCGCGGTCAAGACCAAGGCCGAGCGCGGCTTCGAGCTGGTCGAGGGCGGCGGACCCATCTGTGAGAAGGCCCGCGATCTCGATATTGCGCCGGACGTTTCTTGCGCCGAGGCGTTCCGTGCGATCGCGCGGAATTGCATCAGGCAGATCGTGGTCAACCAGCCGGGCACCGCCGCCGGCCAACCCGAGGCGCTGCATCAGATGCGCATCGGTCTCAGGCGCCTGCGCGCGGCGATCTCGCTGTTCGACGATATCGTCGCGGGCGACGAGCGGGACCGCATCGTCGAGGAGCTCAGATGGATCACGCGCGAGCTCGGACCCGCGCGCGAGCTCGACGTGTTCGCCGCCGACGTGCTGCCGCTGCTGAGCGAAGAGCATCCCGACCCCGAAACGGTCGCCGCCACGCAGCGCGAGTTCAAGGCGCGCCACGCAGCGGCCTATGCGCGTGCGCGCGGCTCGGTTCGCTCGGACCGGTTCCGCGGCGCGCTGCTCGATCTCGCCGAATGGGTCGAGCTCGGCACCTGGGCGCGTGATCACGACGAGGAGGACGACGACGAGGACGAAGACGAAGTCCGGAGCGACCGTCCCGTGAAAGAGCTCATCAAGGACGAGCTGATGCTGCTGCGCAAGCAGATCAAGAGGCGCGGCGCGAAGCTCGCGGGTCTAGGCGTCGGCGCGCTTCACAAGCTTCGTATCCGCGCGAAACGACTTCGCTACGCGACGGAATTCTTCGCCGGGACCTTCGCGGGCGAGAAGACGCGCGCGCGCCGCACCGAGTCGCTCGCCGCGCTGAAGGATTTGCAGGACGCGCTCGGCGGCCTCAACGATCTTGCCACGCACAAGACCTTGCTCGGCGCCCGCGATGCGGCCGGCGAAGACACGCAAAATTGGCGCAAGGACCCGGCCGCCAAGAGCCTGCTTGCGGATGCGCAAGACGCCTATGCGCGCTTCGCCAAGACGAAGCCGTTCTGGAAGGCATGAGCCGAACTATTCGGCCGCAGGCTGGCGGCCTGTCCCGCGCAGCTTCGGGCCCTCGCGGCGCTTGCGCACCTGGTCCTCGAGCCGGCGCGTCGCCGCGCTGAAAGCATCGCGCACCGCCACATAGACATCCTCATGCGCGTGATCGACCGGCTTGGCGCGATCGACCACGACGTCCTTGCCCGGCACGCTGATGTCAACGCGCACGCTGTAGAGCTTGCCCTTTGTGCTGGCTGCGATGCGGCGCCTCGACGACAACCGTGCAGCCGATGATGCGGTCGTGGAAGCGCTCGAGCTTTGCCGCCTTCTCGCGGATGCGCGCCTCGACGGCGGGCGAGGGTCCATGTTGCGGAACGCTGATTTCCAGCGGAAACTGCATGGCGACATCGCTCCTGACTTCGGAACGAAAGTGCTCATCCTAACGCAAAATGCTCGGGATCAGCGAAAGTCCTTGAAATGAAATCAAGGTCTCGGCGCGGGCGTTAGCCTTAGCGGCGGAGCATGATCCCGAGCAGGAGCCCGACCCCGAGCGCGATGCCGACCGCCGCGACCGGGTCCCGCTGCACGGCCTTCTCGACCGAAGTCAGCATCTCGGAAGCCGCGTCACGCGCATGCTCCGCCTGATGCACGCCGGCGCGCTTGACGGACGCCGTGACCTTGTCGAGGTCCCCGCGCAGGCTCGCAAGGTGCTTGGCAATCGTCTGGACGTCGTCTCTCAAGGTCTCGTAGCTCGGCATTTCGGCGTCTTTCGGGGCCATTCGTCTCCTCCTCGGTCGGGCCTGATTGAACCAGCGCCCAACATAGCCGACAATTGAGGCGATTGGGCGTTGAACGCACAATACACAAGGCCGCGCGGGGGCGCGCGCCTTGAGGGGGATCAAGGCGTGGGCCCGCAATGAGCCGCGATGTGGGAAGGCCGAACGAGGAGTGACAAGATGAATGCCGCCGATATCATGACCACCAAGGTGGTCACCATCGCTCCGGAAGCGACCGCCAAGGATGCGGCCGAGCAGATGATCGCGAGCCGTATCAGCGCGCTGCCCGTGGTCGATGCATCGGGCAAGCTGCTCGGCATCGTGAGCGAGGGCGATCTCGTCCGGCGCGCCGAGCTCGGCACGGCGCGGTCGCGCTCCTGGTGGCTCGAGCTCTTGACCCCCAACCGCACGCTCGCCACCGACTACGTCAAGGCGCACGGGCAGAAAGTCTCCGAGCTGATGACGCGCGACATCGTCACGGCCAAGTCCGATACGCCGATCGCCGACATCGCGCTGATGCTCGAGGAGAACGCGATCAAGCGCGTGCCGATCGTGGAAAAGGGCAGGCTGGTCGGCATCGTGTCCCGCGCCAATCTGATTCAGGCGCTGGCTGGGAAACCCGCGGAGCCCAAGGCCAAGCAGACGCGCAAGGATTCGGAAATCCGCTCCGACGCGCTTGCCGCTCTTGCGGACGAGCCATGGCGGCCTTGGCTCGTGAACATCACGGTGCATGACGGCGCGGCCAATCTCTGGGGCGTCGTCAACACCGAGGAGCAGAGGCTCGCGGCCGGCGTCGCGGTCGAGAACGTGCCGGGCGTGCTGGCCGTGCACAATCATATCATCGTGCGCCCGCGCAACTGGGCCGAGGCCAAGCCTTATCTCGTCCCGGACGACGGGACTTGATCCGGCGCGCCCTTGCGCGCTGTTTCACCCGCCGCGCCGAGCATCGTGCTGCCCAAGCACCCGATGCCGCAAATCCCGCTCACCAAGAGCGAGCTTGCGGACCTCAATGAGCCTCGGCACCCGGGAATAAGGGCACCGCCGGCATGCCTCGCGCGTTACGCTAGGCGCAATCCGGAAGATGTGAGGCGCCCATGAGGAAGAAACCGAAAATCTGGTACGTCATCGCCGATGGGGGCAAGGCGCGCTTCGTCGAGCGCGATAAGAAGGGTGTGTTCCGCACAGTCGCGAGCTTCGTCTCGACCGAACTGCACGATCGCACCAGCGATCTCGGCCGGGACCGGCCGTCGCGCGGGCATGAGAGCGCAACGTCGACGCGCCATGCCATCGCGCCGCGCCGCGACCTGAAGGAGGCGGCCGAGGAAGATTTCGTCAAGCTCGTCGCCCACGAGATCGATGCCGGCCATAAACGCAAGCAATTCGACCGACTGGTTCTTGTCGCACCGGCCGGCGCCTTGACGGAGCTCAGGAAGAGCCTCGACAAACCGGTTGCCGAACTTGTGGTCGACGACCTGCAGAAGGACTTGACCAACGCCCCCGATCACGACTTGACTCGGCATCTCGCCCCCGCCTAGAGGCACGCCCCAAGGGGGGAGGCCGCGATGCGCGCGGATCCACGCAGGGTCCCGGCGTGGCAATCCGAACACGCTGTCGGTCCGGCTGCCCGCATAATTGGCAGCGGGAAGCTTGCCGAGCGAGCCGCAAGCTCGGGTCCGGCATCATCGGCAACCCGATCACCTGGAAGGTGGGCGGCAAGCAGTATGTCGGCATCTATTCCGGCATCGGCGGCTGGATCGGCCTACCCGTGACGGCCGGCTTGACCTCGGTGACAAGTTCGGCGCCATCGGTGCGACGGCGATGACCAAGGCCGCCGGCCTGCAGCATATCCCGCAGGGTGGTGAGCTGAACGTCTTCCGTCTCTTCGAGTAATCGACGCACCGACTAGACGAAATCGACGCCCGGTGCATCGCGGCACCGGGCGCTCTTATTTATCTATGCCTTTCTTGCGTATTTGTGTCCGTCCGCCGCCTTCGCTCCGCTCCCGGACCACTGCGCTTATGCCTGCGATTGGAACATTGCAAGCGAACAACTTTCCTTTAAATTCCACCGGGATGCCGACTCGTGTCGCGTGCCTGGATGATGCAGTGCAGCGAAAATCAATCCTGTTTGGCAGAATTCGTTGCCATGAGAACTTTTCACTTGCAATGCGAGGACATTTGGCAATTATGGGCGGACAGCTTGGCAAGGAGCAGACCGAGCGTTTCCATTAGTATTGCGGTAACGCCGATGTCGACTCTGCGTTAGGCTGTGATTCCTCGTGAGGTGTCACCGCGTGATGTGTTCATCGGAGAACCCGCCGCATGTCGCGGGGCGCGAGGCGGAATCGATAGCTTCGGCGCTTTAGGGCAGCCTCCCATATCCACAGTGACAGCTTGAAAACTTGCAAGGGCTTCGATGCTCTCTTGGCATTCACTGCGGAGAGGCAACGCACCCAAGCGACACAGAATAACTCAGCTTCTTTCGGTGAACTGAGTAGCTAGGGAGAGGAGAACGATATGAAAATGAAGTTTGGTGTTCTGGCCGGTACCATCGTCGCGGTGACGATGGCGATGTCCGGCCAGGCAATGGCAGACACTGATAAGGAGCAGCTTGCTCGTATGGCTGATCCTGATCAATGGCCGGCACCCGGCCGTGATTTTGCCCTTACGCGTCACAGCACGCTTGCTGACATCAATACCAAGAACGTCAACAAGCTGCAGATGATCTGGCTGCAGGGCACCAACGCCCTTCGTGGTCACGAAGGTCAGCCGCTCGTGATCAAGGATGTGGGCGGCAAGACCATGCTGTTCATGATCTCGGGTTGCCCCTCGATGGCGAACTGCAACGTGGTGCAGGCCCTCGACCTGACCGACGCCGACAACCCGAAGCAGGTTTGGAGCTACGTGAAGAAGACCGATCGTGACGAGTCCGCTGTTCCGCGCGCTTGCTGCGACACGGTCAATCGCGGCGGTTCCTATGCCGACGGCAAGTTCGTCTATGGCACGCTCGATGGCTTTGTCATCGCCCTCGACGGCCAGACCGGCAAGGAAGTCTGGGTGGTTAAATATGCTTACCCCGAGAAGGGTGAGACCATCACCTCGGCTCCGTTGATCGCCGACAACAAGGTGTTCACCGGCTTTGGTGGTGACGAGTTCGCCGCTCGCGGCCGCGTCGCTGCCTTCAATCTGAAGGACGGTTCTGAGGCATGGGTGTGCCACAGCACGGGTACCGATAAGGACGTGTGCTTGACCGCCGATACCAACAAAGCCAACCCGCAATACGGTCAAGCTGGTTCAGACCTGGGTGTGAAGACCTTCCCGGGCGAAGACTACAAGATCGGCGGCGGCGCTGCTTGGGGCTGGTACAGCTACGATCCCGAGCTGAAGCTGGTCTACTACTCGACCGGTAACCCCGGTCTGTGGAGCCCGGCCTATCGTTGCCCCGACAAGACCCACGAAGAGTGCAACGCTGGTGAGTTCGACAACAAGTGGTCGATGACCATCTTCGCCCGCAAGATCGAGACCGGTGAAGCAGTCTGGGCTTACCAGATGACCCCCTTCGACCAGTGGGACTATGACGGCATCAACGAGAACTTCCTTACCGACATGGACATCGACGGTAAGAAGGTAAAGGCTCTCACACACTTCGATCGTAACGGCTTTGCCTATGTGCTCGATCGCGTCGACGGCACCCTGCACCGCGCCACGAAATACGTGACGACGGACTGGGCCGAGAAGGTCGACCTCAAGACGGGCCGCCCGATCAAGGTGCGCGAGCATTCGCCGCTCGAAGTTGGCCGTAACGTTGTCTCTTGCCCCTCCGCTATGGGTGGCAAGGACCAGCAGCCCGGTGCGGTCGATCCCAAGGAGCCCAACATCTTCTACATGCCCACCAACAACTGGTGCATGGAGTTGGAGCCCCAGGAGCGTACCCACACCAATCAGGGCACGGTCTATGTGTTCGCCAACGTGTTCATGTATCCTGAGAAGCCCGGCACCACCGGCAAGATCAAGAAGTATGACGTCTTGACCGGCAAGACCGTCTGGGAGATCCCGGATCCGTACCCGAACTGGGGCGGCACCATGGTCACCGAAGGCGGCCTGATGTTCTACGGCTCGCTCGGCGGTGACTTCCGCGCGGTCGACCGGAGCTCCGGTAAGATCCTGTGGAGCCGCAAGCTCGGGTCCGGCATCATCGGCAACCCGATCACCTACAAGGTGGGCGGCAAGCAGTATGTCGGCGTCTACTCCGGCATCGGCGGCTGGATCGGCCTTCCCGTGACGGCTGGTCTTGACCTCGAAGACAAGTTCGGCGCCATCGGTGCGACGGCTATGACCAAGGCCGCTGGCCTGAATCATATCCCGCAGGGCGGTGAGCTGAACACCTTCCGTCTCTTCGAGTAATAGACGGACCGTCTAGACAAAATTGGACGCCCGGTGCCCTTGCGGCATCGGGCGTCTTTTTCCTATATAATGCTGGAAGATTAGGCATTCATGCCGGGCCACGAACCCAATGGGCTTGCCCCTTTTCGCTCGTGCCCGCTCTAACAGCAAAGAATGACCAGTGTCCCCCTCACGTCTGTCTATTGTCGCGGCCCTGGCTCTAGGCCTTGCCGCTCTCGGCCTTGCCACCCAGGCGCCGGCCGCCCCCGAAAAAAAGCCCGTTCAGCGAGACCAGAGCAAGCTCTTCGACGAGCTGACGCCGAGCGAGCACATCGCCATCCGCGCGGCCGCCAAGGCGGCCTACAAGGACAAGAAGCTCAGGGTCCTGCAATGTCTGCGCCGACCCGGGCAACATGCCGCTTTCCAACATCAAGCGCGAAGGCTTCCAGAACAAGCTGGCGCAGCTCCTGGCCGATGCCACGGGCGCGCGGCTCAATTATCACTGGCAGCCCTTCATCGAGCGCGGCCTGACCCGCGCCACCTTCGATGAGCATATGTGCGACGTGATGTTCGACGTGCCGGCGACCTACGGCCGCCTGCTCACGACCTTCCCCGTCTACAAGACGCCTTATGTGCTCGTTTACCGCAGCGACAAGGGCATCGAGATCAAGGACCTCGACGATCCCAAGCTCAAGGATCTGACGATCGGCGTGTTCCAGACCTCGGGCATCCGCGCGGCGCTCGCCAAGCGCGGCGTCATCGACAACGTCAAGCTGCAATTGCAGACCCACGACGGCGATCTCGTTCCCGAGAATCAGCCTTGGTACGTGGTGCAGCGGATGCTGAACGGCGAGTTCGACGTCGCCGCGGTGTTCGGCCCCTTCGCCGGCTGGGTCAAGACCATGAAGGGCGAGCCCATCACCATCCTTCCGGTCAATCTGATGGACGACAGGACGCCGCTCGAGTTCGAGCTCGCGCTCGGCGTGCGCCAGACGGACGCCTTCCTGAAATATTTGCTCGAGTTCGCGCTCGAGGACCACGAGGAGGAGGTCGAGAAGATCCTCCGCGATTTCGGCGTGCCCGCTCGTGCAGTGCAGCCGCTGCGTGGTCGCCGGCGATCTGCCCGCCCACGGCAGCTACATCCAGCCGCAGCAGATCGGACTTCAAGGCGCGGCCCGACCTCGCCTCGCCCGACCAGGTGGTCACCAAGGAGAAGCTCGAAGGCTGGCTCGCCGAGGGCGCCGACCTCAATCAGGAGCTGTCCAACGCGGTGATCGCCTCGGATGTCGACCGCATCAAGCTCCTTGTCGAGAAGGGCGCCGACGTGAACGCGCCCGATCCGCAAGGCTGGACGCCGCTGCAGAACGCGGCGCGCCAGAAGAAAGACGAGCTGGTCAAGGTGCTCATCGAGCTTGGCGCCGATCCCAACCGCGCCGACAACGCGGGCATGACGCCGCTCGATCGCCGCCATCATGCGCGATCACGTGCCGTCCGTGCAAGGCGCTGCTCGAGAACGGCGCCGACATCGAGCAGCCTGGGCCTCGGGGCTATCCGCCCGCTCGCTCTTGCCATCGCCGAAAGCAAATACGAGGCCGCCAAGGCTCTCATGGAGGCCGGCGCCGACGTGAGCGTTGCTTCGGGCCACGAGGGCCTCACGCCGCTGATGATCGTGGCGGCGCAGACCGGCCCCGCCGAAGGCGCGCATGTTCCTGCCGGGCAGCACGCGGCCGACCGACATCGCCAAGGGGCTGCATCGAGCGCAAGGCCAACATCGACGCGCAGTCGAATGACGGCATGACCGCTCTCATGGTCGCCGCGGCGCATAACAGCCCGCCGATGATCGGACTGTTGATGGATGCCGGCGCGGACCCCGACATCAAGAACAAGCGCGGGCAGACGGCGCGCGACGTGGCGGAGCTGAACGGCAATCTCGAAGCGTCGCAGGCCATTCTCGTGCTGAGCAACGCAAGGTCGGCCAAGGCACCCGAAGGCGCCGCCGAGGAAAGCACAAGCCAATGAGCGGATCCGTCATGGGTCGCCTGTCGAGACTGGTTGGAGCCATGGCTGTTGCCGTGGCTCTTTTCTTAGGTCGCGCCGCTCTTCGCTGCGGATATCGGCGAGGAGGAGGTGAAGCAGGAAGTGGACAAGGACGATCGCCGAGCGGTCGAAGGACGGCGTCTTCGTGTTTCACGATCCGAAGCTCGATGCCGACCTCAACCTCGTGTTCGAGCAGATCAAAGTCGTGCGCGGCATGTCGGGCTATGGCTGGTTCGCCAACGTGATCTTCCACGACAAGGCCGAGCCCAAGAAGCGCTACGCCATCGACTTCTGGTACAAGCCCGAGGGCGACGCCCTGAAGCTCATGGACATCCGCGTGCAGAAGGGCCCGAAGCGCGACGGCGAGGAGTGGATCATGGTGACGCGGCTGCCGGTGGCCTGGTGGTGGCTGCCGGTGTCCGAGCATCCCGGCGACATGGAGATCACGCGCGGCTGGCACGTGATGAGCGCGATCCACAATTACATCGCCAATAACAAGAACGAGAAGGGTCAACTCTCCATCAAGGACGAGAAGACCGGCGAGACCGTCGACCTCGAATTCGTCGAGATGCACCAGCCGATCCGCAAGCTCAAGGCCGATGGCCAGTATTTCGCCTGCACGGATTTCCGAAAACCCGGCAGCAAGGACGAGTACTACGACGTCGACTTCTGGGTGGACGAGTCCACCGGCAAGCTTCAGGTGCAGGGTGTGAAGATGCACAAGGTCCCAGTGCAGGAGGACGGCATCTGGACGCAGGTGCCGCGCTACACTTTCGAGGGCAAGGACTTCGACATCACCAACTGACCCCGCCCCGTTAAGCAAAGATCACCGAAAATATGCTGGTAAAATGCCGCAGCTGGCCTTCCGCGGCTATTGTATGGCGGCTCTTTTGCGGTATGACAGCGCTGTCACAAGGCCCGGTTTCCCAATGACAGAAGCATGCCGGAGAAGCAAACTGGGCTCCCTTTCCGGCTCCTACCCCGGCTGGGCGCCGAACCTCATCGATCTCGACTGCAAAAGACTGACGAGAATGGCAACTAGGGTAAGGAAACGACAATCGTGCGCAACATCATCACGGGACTTTCTGCACTCGTTCTCATAGCGGGCCTTGGCACGGCTGCCTGTGCCGCTGAAGAGCCTGCCAAAACGGACGACAAATCGTCCACCGAAGCGCCCGCCGCGGGCGAGGCCCCGGCCGGTGAGCGAGAAACCCGCAGGCGAGACCCCGGCGGCGGCCGAAGGTGAGAAACCTGCCGCGGGCGGCGAGACGGCTGCGGCCGGCGGCGAATGCTGCAAGGCGGGCGACACCACCCCGACACTCGACCTCATCAAGGCGGTCCCGAAAGGCGGCCTGCACAATCCCTATAACGACAAGATCGACGCGACCCAGGAAGCGGGTCACAAGCTCTATATGGGGCTGAGCTGCAATGGCTGTCACGGCGGTGGCGGCGGTGGCGGCATGTGCCCGCCGCTGACCAACCAGACCTGGATCTATGGACGCGACGACGACACGCTGTTCCGCCTGGTGGCGCTCGGCTCCGCGGAGCTCCAAAAGGCGGGCTCTGTGCGCAAAGGGTCTGAGATCGTGGTCGGCCCGATGCCGCCCTTCGGCCAGCTCATCAAGACGTCCGACGATCTCTGGAAGATGATCGCCTGGATCCGCTACAAGAACCCGGATTCGCTGAAGCCATCCGCCGTCCCGCCGCCGCCGCAATAGCGTTTGTCGAGATCGCGCTTTGGTCGTTTGGCCGGCCCTTTGAGGTGCTCCCAAGGGCCGGTCGGCCATGGTCCCGCAAAACGCGCGACAAGAGGCCGCAACACATTAATTTTATTTATGATTCGAGCGCTGGAACGCCGGCGGGACAGTTGCCATATTTGAGGCGGGACAATGCTGAAATAGGCGGCATCGGAGCGAAGCTTGAGCCCATGGTGAGTGTGTCCGTCCTTGGTTCGTGGCGCATTGCTGCGCTCGTCGCTACTGCTGCCCTGTTCTTCGCCGTTTCGATCCCGGTCGATGCGGCAGAGGACGCGCCGTCCAAAGCTCCAGCCGAAGCTGCGCCCACCGAGTCCAAGCCCAAGCCTGCGGAGGCCAAGCCCGACCTGCCGCAAAACCTGCCGAGGCGCTCAAAACGAAGCAGCCCGCCGACACGTCGGCGGAGCCCGCCGCTGCCCCTGCCGCCGATGCGGGCGGCGAGCAACCCGCTTCCACGATCCGCATCGTCTATCTCGGCAAGGAATATGAGGAGCCGCTACCGCTGTCCTATGCCGAGGAGATCATCACCGACAAAGGCATTCAGGGCGCGCGGCTGATGATCAAGGAGGCGAACCAGGCCGGCGGCTTCGTCGGCCATGGCTTCGAGCTGGTCGAGGCGATTATCCCGGCCGACGGCGACATCGTCGCCAAGGCCAAGGAGGTGCTCGCCGCCGGCGACAGCTTCATCATCGCCGATCTCGAGCCCAAGGACCTGCTCGCCGTGGCCGATCTCCCCGAGGCGAAGAACTCGGTGATCATGAACATCCGCTCGAGCGCCACGGTGCTCAGGCAGGAAGAGTGCCGCGACAACGTCTTCCACGTCATCCCCGACCTCGCCATGCGCGCCGATGCGCTCGGGCAATATCTCGTCTGGAAGAAATGGCCGCGCTGGTTCGTGATGCGGCGCGACACGCCCGAGGACCAGGACTATCTCGCGCAGATCCAGCGCGCGGCCAAGCGCTTCGGTGCCAAGGTCGTCGAGGATCAGGGTCTATAGGCTGCCGCCCGGCGCGCGGAACCTCAACTCGGGCCATCAGCAGGTGCAGACGCAGATCCCGATGGAGACGCAAGGCGCGCCCGAGCACGACGTCGTCTGGGTTATCAACAGCGATGACGATTTCGGCGACTATCTGATGTACCGCACCGACATGCCGCGCCCCGTTGTCGGCACGCAAGGCCTGCAAGCCACCGCCTGGGACAAGTCCTACACCGAGTCCGGCGCCATGCATTTCCAGAACGCCATCCCGCGCATCGCCAAGCGCAAGCCGGTCGAGCGCGACTACACCGCCTGGGTTGCCATCCGCGCGATCGCCGATTCTGCGATGAAATCCGGCAAGACCACGCCCGCAGGAGCTGAAGGCCTATCTCTTGTCCGACGATTTCAAGCTCGAGGCCTTCAAGGGCCAGGCGCTGAGCTTCCGCACCTGGGACCATCAGATGCGCCAACCGATCATCCTTGGCGGCGGCACGCGGGTTCCCGTCTCGACCTCGCCGCAGGAAGGGTTCCTCCATCAAACCAATCTCACCGACACGCTCGGCTTCGACCAGCCCGAGAGCAAGTGCAAGTTCCGCTGACCATCGACCGAAGGTAGACCCATGACCCGCATCCTCCTTGCCGTGGCCGGAGCCGCCGCGCTACTCGTCCTTCCCGCCGCCGCCGTGCCGTCCTTCGCCCTGACCATCTTCGTGTCGAACGAGAAGGACAACACCGTCACCGTGATCGACGGGGAGACGCTTGAGATCAAGAAGACCATCAAGACCTCGCGACGCCCGCGCGGCATCATGCTGAGCCCGGACTACAAGGAGCTATTCGTGGCCGCCGGCGACGGGGATATCATGGATGTCATCGACACGGGCACGCTGGAGGTGACGCGGCAATTGGAATCGGGCCCCGACCCCGAGCTGATGGCCGTCGATTCCAAGGGTAAGGTCATCTACATCGCCAACGAGGACGACAGCCTCGTGACCATCATGGACATCAAGTCCGGCGAGGTGCTGGGCGAAGTGCCGGTCGGCGTCGAGCCGGAGGGCATGACGGTGAGCGCCGACGACCGGTACACCGTCGCCACCTCCGAAAGCACCAGCATGGCGCATATCATCGACAATGCGACCATGAAGCTCGTCGGCAACATCCTGGTCGACAGCCGCCCGCGCGAAGCGAAGTTCAGTCCCGACGGCAAGGAGCTTTGGGTGTCGTCTGAGATCGGCGGCACCATCTCGGTGATCGACGCCTCCAATTGGGACGATCCGAAGAGCTGGAAGGTCGTGAAGGAGATCGGCTTCGAGGTGCCGGGCGTGCGTCCCGAGCAGCTTCAGCCGGTCGGGATGGATTTCAGCAAGGACGGCAAGCTCCTGTTCGTCCCGCTCGGACCGTCGAACCGCGTCGGCGTCGTCGACACCGCGAGCAAGGAAGTCAAGCAGTACATCCTGGTAGGCCAGCGCCCCTGGCATGGCGAGTTCAGCCCCGACGGCACGAAATACTACGTCGCCAACGGGCTCACCAACGACATGACCATCATCGACGTCGCGACGCTCAAGGCGGAGAAGTCGGTCCCGGTCGGACGCCTGCCGTGGGGCGTCGCCATCATGCCCTAGACCACGCGGCCCGGCGCGCGGCTCTTGCGCGCGCTCTGCGCGGCATCCGGCCCCGCCGTCAGCGGAATTCCTGCGCTCAGGATCGGGGCCAGATGTTTGGCTTCGTTCACGAGCGCGTTGATCAATGGTGTCAACGGGTTACGCTGCGGCACCACCAGTCCGATCGAATGCGTGACGACCGGATCGACGATCGGGATGGCGCGCACCTTCTCGGTCAGGCCGAGCACTTCGGCGAGCTTCGCCGGCATCACGCTCGCCCAGCGGCCCGTGCGCACATGCGCGAACAGCACCACGATCGAAGTCGGACTTCGAGTGTCGGTGCGACCTCGGCGCCCGCCTGCCTGAGCAGGCCCTCGATGATGCGCCGGTTCTGCATGTCGGGGGTGAGCAGGCAGAGCGGGACTTTGCCGACCTCGGTCCATGTGACTTTGTCGCGTTTGCCGAGCGGGCTGTCTGACGCCGCAAGCAGGCGGTAGTCCTCGCTATAGAGCGGCACCGTCTGCACGCGGCCGAGCGGCTCGTTGTCGAGATAGGTCAGCCCGGCATCGACCTCGAGATTTTCCAGCAGGCTGAGCACCTCGATCGAGTTCCGCGACAGCACGGTGAAGCTCACGTCGGGATGCTGCGCGCGGTAGGGGGTGGTGATCATCGAAACCATGGCGAGCGCAGTCGGGATGGCGGCGATGCTTGATATGGCCGGCGAGGCCGCGCTTAAGTGCGTCGATCTCCTGGCGCATGGCGCGCGTATCGCCGACGATGCGCCGCGCCCAATCGAGCACGCGCTCGCCTTCCGGCGTGAAGCCCTGGAAGCGCGAGCCGCGCTGCACGAGCAGCACGCCGAGCGTGTCTTCGAGCTGCTTGATGGCGGCGGAAAAGGTCGGCTGGCTCACGCCGCAGGCTTCCGCCGCGTGGCCGAAATGCCGTTCCCGCGCGAGCGCAATAATGAATTCGAGCTTGTCGATCATGCAAGCCGGCCCTTGACCCATGCCATCGGCACGATTTTGGCCCTCCGGCGCGTCATCATCAACAGTGAAGGCGGTCTGCGATACCTCATAGATCGAAGCGCCGGCCGCACGATCCGCAACGCGAAGGGCTCAAATGCCGCTTCGGGGCGGCCACAAGGCTCGCGGGCGCGGGCAAAATGCGCTACGCAAGGGGCTTGCACCCTGCGCGGACCCCGAGCCCCGAGCCATGAGCGATGCGAGACCGCCTCTGCCCCGCGCCGTCGTCGCCGATATCGGCGCGACCAATGCTCGCTTCGCCGTCGCCGACCTCGCCACGCTCGAGCTTACCGACATCCGCCATGGCCCTTGCGCGGAGCATGCTAGCTTGCATGCGGCGATGGCGGCCTACCTCGCAGATCTCGCCGACCCGCCGCGCCACGCTGTGCTCGCCGTGGCCGGCCCCGTGGCGCAAGAGGACATCAGCCTCACCAATCTCTCCTGGTCGTTCGCCAAGGGCGAGTTCTGCCGGGCGAGCGGGTTCGACGGCCTGCTTGTGCTCAACGACTTCGAGGCGCTGGCGCATTCGCTGCCGCATCTTGCTCAGGATGAGCTGCACCGCATCGGCGGCGTGGTGGCAGTCGAGCACGCGCCGAAGCTCGTGCTGGGGCCGGGCACCGGACTTGGCGTTGCGGGCCTCGTCTGGACGGGTGATCGTTGGATCGCCATGCCGGGAGAGGGCGGACATGCAACTCTCGGCGCAGACAATGCGCGCGAGCTCGATCTGATCGAGCGCCTGCGCCAGGGCCGCGGCCATGTCTCTACCGAGCGCGCTTTGTCGGGGCCCGGCCTCGCCGGATCTCCACCAGGCCATCGCCGCCTCTCGCGGCGAGATCGCTGAACCGCTTGCGCCAAACGACGTGATCGTGCGGGGGCTAAGCGGAGAGGATGCAACGGCCGACGAGGCGCTCGATCTGTTCGTTGCGTGGCTCGGGCGCTTTGCCGGCGACGCGGCCCTTCTGCTCGGTGCGCGCGGTGGCGTCTATATCGGCGGCGGGATCGCGCCGAAAATCCTGCCGCTGCTCACCGCGGGCGCTTTCAGAGAGGCGTTCGAGGCCAAGGGTCGCATGCAGGCGTTCCTCGCGCCGATCCCGATCTATGTGATCCTCGCCGAGTTCGCCGCGTTGAAGGGCGCCGCCGCCAGCCTGCGCACGGCGCTTGCCACCGGCGCCCGCACGCTCAGCGAGGGAAATTGAGAAGGCGGCTTATTTGAACTCGACCTTGACCACTTTGTAGGACTTGCCCCCGCCTGGCGTGGACACTTCCACGATGTCCTTCTTGCGCTTGCCGAGCAACGCGCGTGCGAGCGGCGAGGTGATGGAGATTTTGCCGCTCCGCACGTCGGCCTCGGTCTCGCCGACGATCCGATACTTGACCTTATCGTCGGTATCCTCGTCCTGCAGCGTCACGGTCGCCCCGAACATGACCTGATCGCCCTTGAGCTTGGTGACGTCGATAATGTCGGCGCGCGACAGCTTGTCCTCGAGGTCGGCGACGCGCGCCTCGGTGATGCCCTGCTGCTCCTTGGCGGCGTGGTATTCGGCGTTCTCGGCGAGATCGCCATGGGTGCGGGCGTCGGCGATCTGCTTGATGATCCGCGGCCGCTCGACGGACTTGAGATGCTTGATCTCAGCCTCGAGCGCAGCATAGCCCTCCGCGGTTATCGGCACCTTCTCCATGTCGGTCAAAGCTCCTTTGGGCCCCCCGAAGCAAGTGTTCAGGATATGCCCGGTCCAAGTCAAGAATCTGTTGATTTTGGCCGATTCCTAAGCCGTCTCGGCGAGCTTTTTGGGGGCCCGGCCGACATAGCTTTGCAAGGGTGCGACGGTCAAACCGCCGGCCTTGAGCGCCTTGATAGCCTCGGTCACGGCCAGGGCGCCGGCGAGGGTTGTATAATAAGGGATATGGTACAGCAAGGCCGAGCGGCGGATCGAGAAGGAGTTGGCGAGAGCCTTGGCGCCCTCGGTCGTGTTGAACACGATGTCGACCTCGCCGTTGGTGATCGCGTCGACGATATGCGGGCCGTCCCTCCAGCACCTTGTTGACCCGCTCGCACGGTATGCCGTGCGCATCGAGATGCCGCTTGGTGCCGCGCGTGGCGATGACGCGGAAGCCCATTTCGGCAAGCATGCGCACCGGAGCGAGCACCTTGTCCTTGTCGGAGTCCTTGACCGACACGAAGACCGTGCCCGTGAGGGGAAGCTTCGACCCGCCGCCGAGCTGGCTCTTGGCGAACGCGATCGCGTAGTCGCGGTCGATGCCCATCACCTCGCCGGTCGAGCGCATCTCGGGCCCGAGCACCGGGTCGACGCCGGGAAAGCGCGCGAAGGGGAACACGGCCTCTTTCACCGCGACATGGTCGAGCACGGGCCGCCTCAGCCCGAATGACGCGAGCTTGCGTCCGGCCATGATTTGCGCGGCGATACCCGCCACCGGCAGGCCGATCACCTTGGCGACGAACGGCACGGTGCGCGAAGCGCGCGGATTGACTTCCAGGATATAGATGTCGTCGTGCTGGATCGCGAACTGGACGTTCATCAAGCCGACGACGTTCAGCGCGCGCGCGAGCTCAACGGTCTGGCGCTCGAGCTCGGCGACGATCGCTGGGCTCAGCGAATGCGGCGGCAAAGAGCAGGCCGAAGTCGCCCGAATGCACGCCCGCCTCTTCGATATGCTCCATCACGCCGCAGATGAACACCTCCTTGCCGTCGGCAAGCGCATCGACGTCGACCTCGATCGCATCGCGGAGATACGAGTCGATCAGCACCGGGCTTTTGCCTGAAACCACCACGGCCTCGGCGATGTAGCGGGCGAGCTGCGCCTCGTCATGCACGATCTCCATGGCGCGGCCGCCGAGCACGTAAGACGGTCGGATGACGACCGGGAAGCCGATCTCTGCGGCGATGGCCTTGGCCTGCTCCGCCGAGCGCGCGATGCCGCTGCGCGGTTGCCGTAAACCCAGCCGCTCGATCAGCGCCTTGAAGCGATCGCGGTCCTCCGCGAGGTCGATCGCGTCGGGCGAGGTCCCGAGGATCGGCACGCGGCGCGCGTTCGAACGCCGCGGCGAGCTTGAGCGGCGTCTGGCCGCCGAACTGGACGATCACGCCCTTGACCTTGCCGTTTGCGCTTTCGGTGCGGACGATCTCCAGCACGTCCTCCTCGGTGAGCGGCTCGAAATAGAGCCGGTCGGAGGTATCGTAATCGGTCGAGACCGTCTCCGGATTGCAGTTGACCATGATGGTCTCGTAGCCGGCGTCGGACAGCGCGAAAGCCGCGTGGCAGCAGCAATAGTCGAACTCGATGCCCTGGCCGATGCGGTTCGGCCCGCCGCCCAGGATGATGATCTTCTCCTTGCCCGACGGCCGGGCCTCGCATTCGGGCGCGCCGGCAAGCCCCGTCTCGTAGGTCGAGTACATATAGGCCGTTGGTGAGGCGAACTCAGCCGCGCAGGTGTCGATGCGCTTGTAGACGGGATGCACACGAAGCGCGCGACGCCGCGCCGACACCTCATCAGCCTCCAGCCCTGAGAGCGCGGCAAGCCGTTCGTCCGAGAAGCCCATCGCCTTGAGCGCGCGGAACTGCGCCGGCATTTGCGGCAGGCCGTGCTCGCGCACGCGCTCCTCCCAGTCGATGATGTCCTGCAGCTGCTCGATGAACCACGGATCGATATTGCAGGAATTGTAGATCTGCGCGTGGTCGACGCCGAGCCGCAAGGCTTGCGCGACCTTGAGGATGCGGTCGGGGGAGGGGGTGCCGAGCGCCTCGCGGATCACGTTCTTGTCGTCGCCCTGACCGAGCCCCTCGAAGCGAAATTCGTCTAGCCCGGTCAGCCCCGTCTCCATCGAGCGCAATGCCTTTTGCAGCGACTCCGGGAAGGTGCGGCCGATGGCCATAGCTTCGCCGACGGACTTCATCGAGGTGGTGAGCGTGGGATTAGAGCCCGGGAACTTCTCGAAGGCGAAGCGCGGGATCTTCGTCACGACGTAGTCGATGGTCGGCTCGAAGCTCGCTGGCGTCGCGCCGCCGGTGATGTCGTTGGCGAGCTCGTCGAGCGTGTAGCCGACAGCGAGCTTGGCCGCGATCTTGGCGATGGGAAAGCCGGTGGCCTTCGACGCAAGCGCCGAGGAACGCGACACGCGCGGGTTCATCTCGATGATGACGAGCCGCCCGTCCTTTGGATTGACCGCGAACTGCACGTTCGAGCCGCCGGTCTCCACGCCGATCTCGCGCAGCACCTTGATCGAGGCGTTGCGCATGATCTGATATTCCTTGTCGGTCAACGTAAGCGCCGGCGCGACCGTGATCGAATCGCCGGTATGCACGCCCATCGGATCGATGTTCTCGATTGAGCAGACGATGATGCAATTGTCGTCCTTGTCGCGGACGACCTCCATCTCGTATTCCTTCCAGCCGAGCACCGACTCCTCGATCAGCACTTCGCTGGTCGGCGACGCGTCGAGCCCGCGCTCGACGATCTCGAGGAACTCCTCGCGGTTATAGGCGATGCCGCCGCCGGTGCCGCCGAGCGTGAAGGAGGGGCGGATGATCGCGGGCAGCCCGATGTCGGGCACCGCCTCCAGCGCCTCGATCAGGCCTTTCTCCACATAGCGCCGCCGCCGCCCGGCCTCGCCTTTTGCCCACTCCGCCTCGAACGCCGAGAGCGCCGTTGCGCGTGTCTGCGGATCCGCATGCTCCGCCTCGATGCGGGCGACCTCTTCCTTGTATTTCGCACGATCGGCGCGCTTAAGCGGCCAGCATCGGCAAGGCGCGAGCGCGGCGTCTCGAGCCCGATCGCGTTCATCGCCTCGCGGAACAGCTCCCGATCCTCGGCCTTGTCGATGACCTCGGCACGCGCGCCGATCATCTCAACGCCGAACTTCTTGAGGATGCCGGCGCGATCGAGGCTGAGCGCCGTGTTGAGCGCCGTCTGCCCGCCCATGGTGGGCAAGAGCGCGTCGGGCCGCTCCTTCTCGATGATCTTGGCGACGAACTCGGGCGTGATCGGCTCGATATAGGTGGCGTCGGCCAATTCGGGGTCGGTCATGATCGTGGCCGGGTTCGAGTTCACCAGCACGATCCGGTAGCCCTCTTCTTTCAAGGCCTTGCAGGCCTGCGTGCCGGAATAGTCGAACTCGCAGGCCTGGCCGATCACGATCGGCCCAGCCCCGATGATCAGGATGGACTTTATGTCTGTGCGCTTGGGCATAAGGAGGAGTGCTCGCTCGGCGCTTACTTCGGAATGCCGCCCCCGCCGCAAGCGCGCCGGGGATCGGTTCGCACACCCTCTTCCCCGAAGGAGAGGCTCCCTGGGCCTACTGCGCGTTCGGCGTTTCTGAGTCGGCCTTCAGCTCTTTGGCGCTTTCGCAGAACTCGTCGTCCTCGTCATTGCGCCTCGGCAAGAAGCAGGCCAGTAGGCCGTGCCGAAGCCGGACCAGCACCGCAGTCTCCCAGTGCTCGCTGGCGTCTTCTGCCGTCATGTCCGGCGGCGGGGGCGGTGGTGGCCTCGGCGATCTGCCGGCGAGAATTTGTCGCCGTCGATCTCGAAGCCGGCATTCATTTCTGGCCTCTGCTCGAACGGCAGCACCAACGGCACGGCGGCCAGCGCACAAGCCGCGATCCCTGCCAGTCTCAATCAGGGGGTCGTCATCTGCATCCCTTTCCTCGGTTGATGCACTTCGGTCTGGCGCGGCAAGCGGGTTTCATGCGCGCTTGCGCGCGTGCATCAGCTCGACGAAGCGCGTGAAAAGGTAATGACTGTCTTGCGGGCCGGGTGAGGCCTCGGGGTGATATTGCACCGAGAACACCGGCTTATCCTTCACCTTGAGCCCGCAATTGGAGCCGTCGAACAGCGAGACATGCGTCTCCTCGACGGTCGCGGGCAGGCTCTCACGGTCCACGGCGAAGCCGTGGTTCATCGAGGTGATCTCGACCTTTTCGGTGGTGAAGTCCTTCACGGGATGGTTCGCGCCGTGATGGCCTTGATGCATCTTGGCCGTCGTGCCGCCGAGCGCCAAGCCCAGCATCTGGTGCCCAAGGCAGATGCCGAACACCGGGAGCCCCGAGTCCACGAGCTTCCTGATCTCGGGCACGGCATAAATTCCGGTCGCGGCCGGATCGCCCGGCCCGTTCGACAGGAAGACGCCGTCCGGCATCCGCTCGAGGATTTCTTGCGCCGTGGCCGTGGCGGGGACGACGGTGAGCCGGCATCCGGCGCTTGCCAACTCGCGCAGGATGTTGCGCTTGAGCCCGTAATCGATGGCGACGACATGGAAGCGCGGCGCCTCCTGCCGACCGTAGCCTTCGCCCCAACGCCAGTCCGTCTCGTCCCACGCATAGCTCTGGCCGGCGGTCACATCCTTGGCGAGGTCGAGCCCGACCATGCCGGGCCACGCTGCCGCCTCGCGCTTCAGCGCCTCGACGTCGAACCTGCCGTCCGGATCGTGCGCGATCACGGCGTTCGGCATGCCCTTCTCGCGGATGAGCGCGGTCAGCGCCCGCGTGTCGACGCCGCTGATGGCGATGATGCCGCGCGTTTTGAGCCAAGGGTCGAGATGTTGGCTGGCGCGCCAATTGGACGGCGCGGTGATCGGCGCGCGCATTACGCAGCCCCGCACGCCACCGGCCGCGAGGCTCGCGGACTCCATATCCTCGTCATTAGTGCCGACATTGCCGATATGCGGGAAGGTGAAGGTGATGATCTGCCCGGCATAGGACGGATCGGTGAGGATCTCCTGATAGCCGGTCATCGCCGTGTTGAAGCAGACCTCGCCGACCGCGATGCCGGTCGCGCCCGCGCCCCGTCCTTCGATGACGGTGCCGTCGGCCAGAACGAGGAGGGCGGTCGGCGCTTGGTCGGCCCAATCGGGCACCGCGCGCACGCGCGAAGATGCGGCCTCTTGGGCCAGAGTGTCGGCGCGATCGTTCATGGCTCCTGGGTGGCCGTCGGCGGGCGGCCGGTTGCTAGGTCGGGTGCGTGTGACGCAACATCAAGGGCTGCGGGGGCAGGCCCCACTAGCCACGCGGACTCTTATGTCAGGGGCGCCCGCAGGTCAATCCAAAGGAGAAAAGATTTTCCTGTGAAAACAAAGGATTAGACCGGCAAAATCCCTTGCCTCGATCTTTGCCCTCGATTAGGTTGGAAACTTCCTCCTGAAAGCCCCGCGAGACAGCCATGCGCGAGACCATCACCGCCGCCTTGCAGGCTGCCACCAAGGCGCAAGCCAAGCGTCGCGTCTCGACACTTCGCATGGTCAGCGCCGCCATCAAGGACCGCGATATCGCCGCGCGGACCGCGGGTAAGGAACAGGCGACCGACGCCGAGCTGCTCGAGCTGTTCGCCAAGATGATCAAGCAGCGCGAGGAGTTGCAGAAGATCTACGCCGATGCCGGCCGCGCCGAGCTTGCCGCGCAGGAGGGCGAAGAGATCGAGATCATCCGCGAGTTCCTTCCCGTACAGCTCTCCGACACGGAGATCGACAAGGCGATCGCCGAGGCGATCGCGGCTGAAGGCGCCACGAGCGTGCGCGACATGGGCAAGGTGATGACGGCGCTGAAAGCGCGCTATTCGGGCCAGATGGATTTCGCCAAGGCGAGCGCACTGGTGAAGGCGAAACTCGGCTAGGTGGTTGCATGTCATTGCCCGGTTTGACCGGGCAATCCAGTAACCGAAGCGGTCGGTTAAAATAGCGGCCGCTTCTACTTATTGGATTCCCGCTTTCGCGGGAATGACAAGCCTCAATCACTTGGGCTCGGGGTCAGAGCCCGACTTCGAAGTGCGCGTCCACTTGTAGATCAGGTAGGCGCCGCCGGCGAGGAACAGCGCCACCCCCGATAATCCAAGAGAGCAGCGTGCCGTAGAAATAGACGATGCAGGCGCCCGCCGCCGGAGCCGTTCCGGCAACCACCACGTCCGGCAACTCGATCTCGAAGAGCCACCACGCCGCGATGACGAGAACGACGAGCGCGAGAAGAATGAGCATGATGATGGTCAGCATCTGTCCCTCTTCGAGCGTATCGACCGCGCGACGAGCATTTCTTGCTAGGCGTGCCGCAATCGTGAGCAAACGCGGCCACGAAGTCAAAGCGTGAGCGGATACGCGCGTGCGCGATCCGAAATCCGGATCGTGCGTTCGACAAAATGCTGCGGCGGGGCGCCACGCGGCCTTTTGTCGTTGCAGTGCAGCATTGTCTTGTCACTTCGGCGGTCTATCCACGCTGCAATGCAGCACGAAATGATTCGTGCTCGAGCCGAAAGGAGGCCAGCAATGGTCCGGTTCTCTCGTCTAAAATTCTTCGCCGCCGCAGCAATTGCGCTTGCCGTTCTCGCCGCTGGCAATGTGTCCGCCCGCGCCGATGAAGCCATCACCAATTTCGGTCCGGTCGGACCGGGCGAGCCGATCCTCGTCACGCTCGGCAACCAGCGCATCGTCGCCTTCTATGTGCCCGAACGCGGCGGCTGCAGCGTCAGCGCCGTCGTCTGGAAGGATGAGGGCGCCGACGCGCCATATGGCTCTGCGCGTGTGCGCATCAGCCTGAAGCCCGGCCAGACCGTGCAGCTCGACGGCGCGCAGCGTCAGTCGATGAGCCTGCTCTGCGGAGCCGATGCCGCGACGCTCGCGGCCGTGGCGCCGCCGGAGCTGATCCTGACTGGCGCGCTCGGAAAGCAATAGCGCTGACCCATTCGTCAGCCCGCAGGAGCGGGGCATGATGCGAGAAGACTGAAAGCTGGGTAGCGCCGCCGCGCCGCCCGGCTTTTCGTTTGCCCTTAAACGGCATTTTTCTTGTCGCGGGAAGACAAGATCGACAGGATGGCGCCCGCGAAGTCCAAGGAAAGAGTAAGCGATGCAACTCTCGAAGTTCACGGCGCCGGCCATGCTTGCAGGTTTTTTGTCTCGTCCCCACTGAGGCCTCTGCGAAATATGCGTGCGCGGTCGCCGAGGTGTTCGAATGCACGGCCGTTGCCGGCTGCAAGCGGGTATCGGCGAGGCAAGCCAACCTCCCGCCGATGGTGACGCTCAACGTCAAGGAAAAGAAGCTGTTCTCGGGGCTGTTCGGCGGCGACGCGCTGTTTGCGGCCGGGGACATCCATTAAGACGAGAGGATCCTCATTCCTGCATGGCCGCAAGGGCGTGCAGACCTGGACGGCGGTCGTCGACAAGAACACCGGTGAGACGTCGGGATCGATCTCCAATCTGGGCAGGACCTTCGCGCAATTCGGCCACTGCACGCCGCAGCCTTAAGCGCGAGAGTGCCTACATAAGCTACATTCAGGCGGGAGCCGGGCAGGGGGATTCAGCCCGGCTCTTCTCTTTCGCAGCTGGCAAGCTTGGCGCTAAGCTCTGCCCGCGGAAACGGGCAATCAACGTCTTCGAGGTACAAACCGGCGCAACTCCCGGTTTGGGGCGGCAGCTTCATGAACAAGCTGAAAAGCGAGACGCGGAAACGCTCGCAAGCGGGAAGCAAGCAAGAAGCGCCGTGCCTCCCTGAAGGCGCAATTAGCTGAATAGCCTGGACGCTCGTTCCGCGTCACCTCGGGCGGAGCGCGGCTTTTCCACAAGCTTTCCGCAACCCCCGTGCAAACCCTTCGAACCGCGTCGCCGTGCTAGGCTTCTCCTTGGAGACTCAGCCCCAGCATAGCGGCTCCACTATGAAGTTCCCTGATTCCTTTCTGGATGAAATCCGAGCGCGGCTGCCTGTCTCGCAGGTGGTCGGGCGGCGCGTACCCCTGAAGCGCGCCGGGCGCGAGTGGAAGGGGCTGTCGCCCTTCAACAAGGAGAAGACCCCGTCCTTCACGGTCAACGACCAGAAGGGCTTCTATCATTGCTTCTCCTCCGGCAAGCACGGCGACCAGTTCAGCTTCGTCATGGAGACGGAAGGGCTGTCCTTTCCGGAGGCCGTCGAGAAGCTCGCCGGCGAGGCAGGGATCGCGCTGCCGAAGCCTGACCCGCAATTCGAGCGCGCGGCAAAGGAGCGGCTCGGCCTTCTCGATGCGCTCGAAGCTGCCGCGCGCTTCTTCGAGGCGCAGCTCCTGGCGCGCGAGGGACACGAAGCCCTCGCATACGCGGAGCATCGCGGGCTTACGCGCGACACGCTGAAGGAATTCCGCATCGGCTATGCACCGCAATCGCGCGACGCGCTAAAGGTGGCGCTGCTGAAGAAGGGCTTCACCGAGAGCCAGCTCATCGAGACGGGGCTTCTGATCAAGCCCGACGATGGCCGCGAGCCCTATGATCGCTTCCGCAACCGGCTGACCATTCCGATCCTCGACGCCAAGTCTCGCGTCATCGCCTTCGGCGCGCGTGCGCTCGATCCTGCCGCCGAGCCGAAATACCTGAACTCGCCCGAGACGCGTCTCTTCGACAAGGGCTCGACCGTCTTCAACTTCGCGCGCGCCCGTCAGGCCGCCTTCGAGAAAAGCGCGCTGATCGTGGTCGAAGGCTATATGGACGTGATCGCGCTGTATCAGTCGGGCTTCGCCAACACGGTCGCGACGCTCGGCACGGCCTTCACCGAGCGGCAGATGGAGCTGCTCTGGCAGCTCGCGCCCGAGCCCGTCATCTGCTTCGACGGCGATAAGGCGGGCGAAGCGGCTGCCGCGCGCGCTATCGACCGCATGCTGCCTGTCCTGCGTGAAGGCCATTCCTTCCGCTTCGCCTTCCTTCCGCAAGGCTCGGACCCGGACGATCTCGTGCGGAGCGGGGGACCGCGCGCGCTCGCCGAGTGCCTCGCCGCTTCGCATCCGCTCATCGACGTGCTCTGGCGGCGCGAGCGGTCGGCGCAAGCGGTCGACACGCCGGAGCGGCGCGCGGCTTTCGAGGCGCGGCTCGAGACGTTGCTCACGCAGATCGCCAATGCGCGTGTGCGCGACCACTATCGCCGCGACGTCAAGAACCGGATGTTCGCGCTCTGGCGGGAGCGGCCCGCGCGCAAGGGGCCGGCGACGCGGCCAGCGCCCCAGGGGGCAGCAAGCAGCAGCACGCCGCCGCGTCCCTCAGCCTACGGCTTCGCGACCGTCATCGCGCTCGCGCTTATCAATCACCCTTGGCTGCTCGACCGCTTCGCCGAGGAGGTCGCGACCCTGGAAATCAGGGACAGGCGCCTTGCCGGTTTGCTCGGCTTCGTCACAAGCGCGCTGTTTGAGGAGCATGGCATCGGCAGGGAGCGTCTGGTCGAGCTGATCGAGGCAAGCCCGCACGCCAAGCTCTTTGCGAAGGCGAGCGAGAGCGCGTTCGCGCGCGTGCATTTCGTGCAGCCGTCCGCGCCGCCGGCCGAGGTCGAAGAGCAATTCGCAGATCTCATTTTCCGTTTCTGCGCGCTTCCGGCCCTCTCGAAAGAGCTCTCCGAGGGCGCCGATCAGCTTTCGGACCTGTCGGAAGCCGAGTTCGAACGGTTCGCCCAGCTGCAGCGGCAGGTCGCGAGCGCCGTGAGCCGTGACGTGCCGGAGGATGCAGGCGACCAGACCTTCCACGACCAGTTCGCCAAGAAGATTGCCGAGGTGGTGCGCGAGAAGGGCAGCTGGAAGCCTGGACGGCGTCCCGAGAAGTACCGTTAGGGGGACGGGGCCGGCTACGTAAGCCGCGGGCCAAAACCTGCGCCCAATTGCGAGAAAATCCTTGGCTCCATAGGGGTTCTCGGTCTTGACAGGGGGATGCGCCCTCGCCAAGTCATCCTCCAGTGGCATGCAACCGCCAGACGTGCCTGATTTGGGTCGGACGCGGGCGATCTACCGACAAGTACCGGGGCTGGAACCGGACCCTACAAGACAGGATGACCCCCTCCGCGGGGCACCATCTGTAAGTAACGGCGCAGGTTAGTCTCTGGTCTAGCGCCTTGCGAGAGCTGTATTTTTGTCATAGTCGCAGTCGACCCAATGTTACCGCCAGTATTGCGGGTTCTGGCGATCTGGGCCGGCTACAGTCATGCTTAATTGACGATTAAGGGAGAGAAGGTTAATCGCTTTGCTGAGGTCCCTAAGGGTAGGGCGCCGGCCCACGCGATTGCCGTAAATGACCCGCACCATGGCGGGAGGCGCGTCCCACGCGTTTCCCTCGCAGAGCCAAGACGTGTTTCGGAGTGAGATGAATGGCCACGAAGACCGCTGAAACCGAGGACCAAGGCGAGACGCAGACGGAGACGCCGGACGGGCCCGTGCTCGACATGTCCGATGCCGCCGTCAAGAAGCTGATCAAGACCGCCAAGGCGCGGGGCTTCGTGACCTATGACGAGTTGAACGAGGTTCTCCCCTCTGAGGAGGTGTCCTCCGAGCAGATCGAGGATACGATGTCCATGCTATCCGACATGGGCATCAACGTGGTCGACACAGACGAGGCCGAGGAGCCAGGCGCCGAGCAGGCCGATGGCGCCGAGCCACGCGCCGTGATCGCGCCAACGCCAATTGCCAAGGTCGAGACCGCAAAGGAACCGACCGAGCGTACCGACGACCCCGTACGCATGTATCTGCGCGAGATGGGCTCGGTCGAGCTTCTTTCCCGCGAGGGCGAGATCGCCATTGCGAAGCGCATCGAGGCCGGCCGCGAGGCCATGATCGCAGGCCTTTGCGAGAGCCCGCTCACCTTCCAGGCCATCATCATCTGGCGCGACGAGCTGAACGAGGGGAAGATCCTCCTCCGCGACATCATCGACCTCGAAGCCACCTATCAGGGGCCAGACGCCAAGCAGGTCCCCTCCCAGCCTCTGCCCGAAGGGCTGAACGGCGGCGGCGAGGCCAACGGTCAGGCGGCCCCGCAAGCCGGCGCCCCGGCGCAGCCCGCGCGCAAGGGCGATGAGGAGGCGGCGGAGCCCGAGCGCGAGGAATTCGAGGACGACGAGGACGATCTCGAGAACGCGCTTTCGCTCGCCGCCATGGAGGCCGAGCTCAAGCCGCAAGTGCTCGAGACCTTCGACCTCGTCGCCACCAACTACAAGAAGCTCCGCAAGCTGCAGGACCAGGTCGTCGAGCGCGCGCTGAAGAACGACTCGCTCTCCACCGGGCAGGAGAAGCGCTACAAGGTGCTGAAGGACGAGATCGTCGCCGAGATCAAGTCGCTCTCGCTCAACCAGAACCGCATCGAGAGCCTGGTCGAGACACTCTACGACATCAACAAGCGCCTGCTCGGCTTCGAAGGCCGGCTGCTCCGCCTCGCCGAGGGCTACGGCGTCAAGCGCGAGGACTTCCTCGACGAATATCAGGGCAACGAGCTCGACCCCAACTGGCTCCGGCGCGTCGGCCGCCTGAAGAAGCGTGGCTGGGCAGATTTCATCCATGACGAGCGCGGGCTGGTGAAGGAGCTGCGCTCCGAGATCCACCGCCTCGCCGCCGAGACCGGCCTCGAAATCTCCGAGTTCCGCCGCATCGTGCATATCGTGCAGAAGGGCGAGCGCGAGGCGCGCCAGGCGAAGAAGGAGATGGTCGAGGCGAATTTGCGCCTCGTGATCTCGATCGCCAAGAAATACACCAACCGCGGCCTGCAATTCCTCGATCTGATCCAGGAAGGCAATATCGGTCTGATGAAGGCCGTCGATAAGTTCGAATATCGCCGCGGCTACAAATTCTCGACCTATGCGACGTGGTGGATCCGGCAGGCGATCACCCGATCGATCGCCGACCAGGCGCGCACCATCCGCATCCCCGTGCACATGATCGAG
Source organism: uncultured Alphaproteobacteria bacterium (assembly GCA_963832515.1). Taxonomy (GTDB): domain Bacteria; phylum Pseudomonadota; class Alphaproteobacteria; order Rhizobiales; family Methyloligellaceae; genus Methyloceanibacter. Next base: position 238,440 of record CAWHUE010000019.1, on the reverse strand, counting down.
ACCATCAACAAGATCGTGCGCACGAGCCGGCAGATGCTGCACGAGATCGGCCGCGAGCCGACGCCGGAGGAGCTTTCCGAGAAGCTCGCCATGCCGCTCGAGAAGGTGCGCAAGGTTCTCAAGATCGCCAAGGAGCCGATTTCGTTGGAGACGCCGATCGGCGACGAGGAGGATTCCTATCTCGGCGATTTCATCGAGGACAAGAACGCGGTGCTGCCGATCGACGCCGCCATCCAGTCCAACCTGCGCGAGACGACGACGCGCGTGCTCGCATCCCTCACGCCGCGCGAAGAGCGCGTGCTGCGCATGCGCTTCGGCATCGGCATGAACACCGACCACACGCTGGAAGAAGTCGGCCAGCAATTCTCGGTGACCCGCGAACGCATCCGCCAGATCGAAGCGAAGGCCCTGCGCAAGCTGAAGCATCCTAGCCGCTCACGGAAGCTACGCAGTTTCCTGGATAATTAGCCTTCAGCGCCCGCGCCCTAACTGATTCAGGGCGTTAATGCGACCATTTCGCGATCTATATCTCGAAGTCGGGATGCCTGGAGACCTCGTCAGTTCTGAAGTGTTCTTGGAGTTTTTAAACGGTCGACTTTGGTAAATAAGGATTTTTCGCGCTAAAGATTTCCGCCCGGGAGCAGTGGTTAAGGTATTCTTTATCAGACTTTCAAGAAATGTTGCCTTTGAAATCCTGGAGCGATTTTGTCTAGACGCCGCGCCTCTTATCCCCACCCTGCGCCTGCCTTAAACTCAACGCACCTCATCCGTTGAGGGGCGCTTCTCGCCGCTCCACGCGGATTCCGCGCATAAGTGTAGTGCATTTAGTCCCCCTGCCTGTCGCCCGCGCGCTCCGTCGGAGCAGATTTCCTGCCCCTGTCAGTTGGAGTTCTTCGGGCGAAACATCAAAGTGCGCGACCCTACCGGATCGCCTTGCTCGGCGCCGGGCGCTTGGCGTTTCGGGCTAACGCGCGCTTGGCACTGCTGCATTGCAACAAGAGACGCCTTACCCTATATCCAGAACACTTGGCGGTCCGCTGTGGCGCGGACGCCACAGAGTGGGGCGTCTATGCTGCTCACCATGCTCAAGGCGAAGCTTCACCGCGCGACGGTGACGGGCGCCGATATCGATTACGAAGGCTCGATCGCCATCGACCGTGACCTGCTCGACGCCTCCGGCATCCTGCCGCACGAGCAGGTCGACGTGCTCAACATCAATACCGGCGGCCGCTTCACCACCTACGCCATCGAGGCGCCGCGCGGCTCGGGCGCGATCGCCGTGAACGGCGCCGCCGCTCGCCTCGTGCAGACCGGCGACAAGGTCATCATCGTGTCCTATTGCCAGGTGCCGGCCGAGGAAGCGCGCAACTACCACCCGACCGTTGTCGTGCTGGGCATTGGCAACGCCATCGAGCGCCTGGCCTAATCACTCGTAGCGAGCTACTCATAGCGCAGCGCGTCGATCGGGTTCATCTGCGAGGCGCGCCGCGCCGGGTAATAGCCGAAGAACACGCCGACCAATCCCGCCGAGGCAAGCGCGATCAGCACGAGCGCCGGCGAGAGCGCGATCGGCCAGGCGCCCCAGATCGACATGGCGAGCGCCGCGACCGCAGCCGATCGCCAAGCCAATCAGCCCGCCGGTCACACACAAAGTCACCGCCTCGATCAGGAACTGGTTGAGGATGTCGCGCCGCCGCGCGCCGACCGCCATGCGCAAACCGATCTCCTTGGTGCGCTCGGTCACCGAGACGAGCATGATATTCATGATGCCGATGCCGCCGACGATCAGCGAGATGATCGCGGTTGCGCCGAGCAGGAGGCTCAGAATGCTCTGTGTCTCGGTGCGGGTGCGGATAAAGTCCGCCATGTCGCGCACGCGGAAATCGTCGGGCGCACCCGTGCGCACGCGCCGCCGCTCGCGGAGCAGCGTCTCGATCTCGGCCTGCGCGCCGGCCATCTCCTCGGCCGAGGCCACCTCGACCATGATGGTGCGGAGATTGTCGGGCACGGTCTGCTCCGCGCCGAACAACCTGCGCCGCGCGGTCGAGATCGGCACGAGCGCGGTGTCGTCCTGGTCGCTGCCCCAGCCCGATTGGCCCTTGATGGTGAGGAGCCCGATCACGGTGAAGGGTACGTTCTTGATGCGAAGCTGCTCGCCGAGCGCGGGGGCAGCGCCGTAAAGCTCGCGCGCGACCGTGGCGCCGAGGATCACCACCTTGGCGCCCGAGCGCATCTCGGCCTCGGTGAAGTTACGGCCCTCGACGAGCGCCCAATCGCGCACTTCGAGAAAGTCCTCGTTCACGCCGTCGATTGACGTCGTCCAGTTGGCGGCGCCCGCGACGACGGGCGCTTGGCCGCTGACTATGCCTGCTACTGCCGCGACGCCCGGCACCTTGGCGCGGATCAGCTGAAGGTCGCCTTCGGACAGCGCCGTGGCCGTGCCTTCGCCGGCGCGCCTGCCGCCGGAAGTGAACGACCCCGGCGAGATGATCAGGAGATTGGTCCCGAGCGCCCTGATGCGCTGCTCGATCGCATCCGCCGCACCACTCGCAACCGACACCATGACGATCACGGAAGCCACGCCAATTATCACGCCGAGCATGGCGAGAAAGCTGCGCAGCGCGTTCGTTTTCAGCGCGCCGATGGCGACGCGGAAGGACATCGAACGGGTTCATGCCGCCGAGTCCTCGACGATCTGGCCGTCATGGAACGTGATCCGCCGCTTCGCGCGCCGCGCGATGTCAGGCTCGTGCGTGACGATGACGACGGTGATCCCGGTCTCGTTCAGCGCTTCGAACAGGCCGATGATCTCTTCCGTTGTGCGGCTGTCGAGCGCGCCGGTCGGCTCGTCGGCGAGAAGGATATGCGGATCGTTGACGAGCGCGCGGGCGATCGCCACGCGCTGCTGCTGTCCGCCGGAAAGCTCGGAGGGCTGGTGCCGCGCGCGGTCGGTAAGCCCAACGCGCTCGAGACTTTCGCGCGCCTTCTCGCGCGCTTGCGCGTGGCCATGCCGCGAATAGAGGAGGGGGAGGGCGACATTGTCGAGCGCGCTGGTCCGCGCCAGCAGATTGAACGTCTGGAACACGAAGCCGACCGTCTCGTTGCGATATTGCGCGAGCCGGTCCGAGCGGAGCTTGCTTAGCTCGCGGCCCTCGACCTTGAGCGAGCCGCTGGTCGGCCGGTCGAGTGCGCCGATGAGATTCATGAAGGTGGACTTGCCGGAGCCGGAAGGTCCGGTGACAGCGAGATACTCACCGCGCTCCACGTCGACGCTGATGCCCTGCAGCGCGCCGATCGTGCTGCCACCGAGCCTGTAGGCCTTGACCAGGTCGCGGGCGGCGATTTGCGGGCCCGGCGCAGCCCGCGCGCTCATTGCGCAATCTCGCGCACGCGCAGCACGACATTGGCGCCTTCAGGTAGGCCGTCGCGCACCTCGGTGAGGTTGCCGTCGCTCAAGCCGAGCCTGACCTCGTGCGGCCAGAGCGCGCCGTTGTCGTAGGTCCAGAGCGTTCCCCGCCGCGGGCCCGCAGGCCTTTGCCGTTGGATCTCCTCGTAGCGCTTGTATTTCTCCGGCGACAGCACGGAGCGCAGCACCTTGGCGATGCGGAGCCGCGCCTGCTCGCGCATGTCTTCTTGCGCGGTGGCCGTGCCCGTAGACGCGGCGGCGCTGCGGATCGCGGCGAACTCGATTTCGAGGCCGGCATTGATCTTGGCGATCTCGTCCTCGCCGAGCTCTAACTCGTCCTTCAACCGCGCAAGCAGCCGCGCCCGGCGGTCGGTTGCGAGCGGGTTGACGCCGGAGGTCGACCAGGTATCGCGCACGAGCGCGGCCTGCGCTAACCCGCGCGGCTGATAGCGCAGCGCCTCCGTCGGCACGACCACGACCTGCTTGTTCTCGCCGGTGACGATCTGGACATTCGCCGTCATCCCGGGGAGCAGCCGGCCGAGAGTGTTGTCGGCGGCGATCACCACCGTATAGGTCACGACGTTAGTGAGCGTGATCGGCGCGAGCCGCACCTGCTCGACCTTTCCCTTGAAGGTCACGTCGGGATAGGCGTCCACGGTGAAGCTGACGTCGTTGTCTCGCGCGACCTGGCCGATATCGGCCTCGTCGACCTGCGCATCGATCTGCACGCGGGCAAGGTCCTGGGCGATGGTGAAAAGCTTCGGCGCCGTCATGCTCGCGGCCACCGTCTGGCCTGCCTCGACGGTGCGCTCGATGACCACGCCGTCGATGGGCGAGCGGATATAGGTGCGTTCGAGGTCGATGCGGGCGCTGTCGAGCGTGGCCTGGCGCTGCTCGAGCGTGGCGCGCGCATTCTCGAGTTGGGCCTTGGCCATGCCCAGATCGGCGGCGGCGCTCTCCTTAGCTGCTGTCGCCGTGTCGAGTGCGGCCTGCGCGCCGACGCCCTTGCGCACGAGCTCCGCGGCACGGGAATGGTCGAGCTCCGCTTTGCGCAAATTCGCCTCGGCGCGCTGCACGGTTGCTTCCTGCAGCGCGACATTGGCCTTGGCGATGGCAAGCCCCGCTTCCTCCTCGCGCACCCGCGCCTCGAAGGTCGAAGGCTCGATGCGGGCGAGAACCTGGCCCGCCTTCACCTCGGAGGAGAAGTCCGCGTTGAGCTCGCCGATGTTGCCCGAGAGCTGCGAGCCGATCTCGACGGTGCCGAGCGCGCGCACGGTGCCGGAGGTCGAGACCACGCGACGCACGTCGCCGCGCGTGGCGACGGCGGTCTGCACGTCAAGCTTTGGCGCGATGCGGTGGTGCCAGAAATAATAATAGGCCGCGCCGCCCGCGAGCAGCGCGACAAGCAAGATCGGAAACCAGCGTTTTCCCATGAGTTCCGCCGTTTTCCCCGGCGCTCCGCTCTTAACATGATGGGCTTTCGCTCTAACGTTACAAAAAGGCAAGGATATGGGGGGCGGAGTAGGGGGCAAAGGCGCGTGGTTCGAGGCCCGGCCGTCATCCTGAGGTGCGAAGGTCGCCGCCCGAGCCTCGAAGTACGGCCGGGCGCCTCACCATGACGCGCGCCGTGCCCCACGCATGTGCGACGGGCGAAGACGTGGGCAACGGCAAACCGTTTGCCACCCTACAAGCTATTGCAGTTCCCAAGTCACGCGGACGCGCGTCTCGACCGTGGCGGTCCCGCCTTCGATCGGCACGTCCTTTGACATCTCCATGCGGGCCGCCGCAGGCCTGCCGAACGGAACCGGGCCGGACTCGTCCTCGCTGATAGAAAGGATCTGCCCAAGCGTCACGCCCGCGGCCTCGGCGTAGACCTTGGCGGTGGCAATCGCGTTCTGCACGGCGAGCTTCCGCGCCTCGTCGCGCAGCTTGGCGGGCTCGGCCACGTCGAAGGCGATGCCGTCGATCGTGTTGGCGCCGAGACTCACCACCTTGTCGAGGATCGCGCCGAGCTTGCCCGTGTCGCGGACCTGGATGTGCACCTGGTTGATGACGCGATAGCCGGTGATGCGCGGCGCGGGCCGGGGTTTCCCGTCTGGTTGAAACTGCTCGTAGACCGGCATGACGCTGAAATTCACCGTCTGGATGTCCTTGGCCTCGATGCCTTCGGCCTTGAGCGCCTGGACGATCGCGGTCATGGCCTCGGTGTTCTTGTCGAGCGCCTCGCGTGCCGTCGGCGCCTCGCCAGTGACCCCGGTTGTGATGTCGACTTTGTCGGGCGTGGTCTTGACCGCGCCGGTCGCGGACAGCGAAAGCGTCCGCTTCTGCTCGCTGTCGTGGGCGCGGGCGTGTTGCGTCATGGCGGAAAGCGCGGTCGCGGCAAGAAGTAGAAGGACGAGGATTGATGTCTTGGGTGAGCGTAGCATGGGGTCTCCGAGATTTGCTGACCGGGGCAGAGGGCCGGGCGCGGAAGCATCGCGCGGGCGTAAGGCCGGCGCAACTTAACTTGCGGAGAGGTTTGCGGCGCCCTTGCGGCGTTTCGCCGGAGCCGCCAAGTCTGCTATGAGGCGCTTCCGCGAAGCGCCGACTGGAAAGCGGCGCGTATCGAGGGAAGTGGGGCCCGTAGCTCAACTGGTTAGAGCCGGCGGCTCATAACCGTCTGGTTGGAGGTTCGAGCCCTCCCGGGCCCACCAATTCAAAGAATAAACCATTGATTTAATTCTCATTTCTCCCGTACCGGGCCCGTAGGGTGGACGCGACAACTGTCGCGTCGTTTCTACGACCGGGAAGGCGACTTGTCGGGAGCCGCTTGATGAAAGAGCGGGCTATCCGCTTCTGACCCAAAGCAGACATTCGTGCCGCTTTCATCGAGACGGCGATGGGTAATAACTGTGCAGCAGGATAAGCAGCTCTGCCCTGATCGAAACGTTGGCTGCACGAGCCTGACGTCGCCGATGTCTTCGACCAGCGTTCCCACTGGGGCGTGCACAAGCTCAATAAGTGCACCCGCCTCTTCCATTCTTAGGCCGGTTGCCGTGCGGATCAACTCGGACATAATCCAGGCCGAGCCCTCGTGAATGTAGGCGAGGTCGATCGTGTTTTGGGTGATTAGCGGCGGCGCGTCAGACAATGCGCTTCATGGCTGGGTGATAGGCTTCGTGCATGCGCGAACCTCCATTGTCGAAGCATGACTATGGAGTCGGTAGGTCGTTTCCGCCGTTTTTGCCGCGTCGTTTGCAAGCCGGGCGGCGGTTATTGGGGGTCGCCCGCTAAACCTCTGACCGTTGCCGGCACGCAACACAAGAAGCCCAATCTTGGGATAAGAGCGAAATTCTTTGCGAGTACAGCCTCCGCGTGCGGTATTTTTTCTTTTGACAGAATAAGACGACCTGGGAGGGGGACATGCTGAACAATTTTCGTGCGCAGTTTATTTCCGCCCTATTGATCATCGGGATTAGCTTGCCGGCACAAGCCGGCGGTTACAGCTACGGCGACGACTACGGCGACAGCGGCAAGGCCTTCAACTGGTCCGGGTGGTATCTCGGAGCCAACGCTGGCTGGGGCTGGCGAAGCAAAAACAGCTACCCGGACCCATCCTACTACACCGATCTCGGCGTCATCGGCCTCTCGAGCTATGGAGGGGGAGCGGATACCCAGCACGATGGTTTCAGTGCAGGTGGCACCCTCGGCTATGGCTATAGATTTGGAGCTTTCGTTCTCGGGACTGAATATGACCTTCAATACGCGGATGTGAGCCACGATCCGGTTCGCAGCACCGCCTATTTCGGTCTGCCCACGAACACTTCCGCTCCTATCACTGGCTACGACGTTTATGGCATACCGATCTATGGTACCGCGAAGCCAAACACCTACACCGCTGTGAACTTCGATCCGACCGACGGCGACAGCAATAAATGGTATGGGATAGTGCGCGTGCGTGGGGGAGTGCTTGCCACAGAGAAGCTTGTTGCTTTTTGGGATGGTCGGAGCCGCCTATCGCTTCTCTTACGACTATAGCGATCCATACGTCGTGGGGCCCAATGGGAAGATCACCTATTACCGCGGCTACAACGACTCGAATGCATGGGGATTTGTGTATGGCGGCGGTGCGGAATACGCGGTCTCCGACCGTATATCCGCAAAGGTAGAATATCTGCGTATGGACTTCGGCGAGGCCAGCTACCTGGATCCCATAGCCACAACTGCAACCGGACCCCAGTCATCTATGACTACGACCGCACGGTGGGACATCGTCCGGGCAGGGGTCAACTTCAAGTTCAGCTTTGGACCAGGATCAGGCTATGGCGATTATGGAGCAACCAGTTACAGACAACTCCGTCGTCAAACTCCACTGCCTATGCCAGCTCGAAACCGAAAGCGAAGAAGTCGAGCTACTAACTTCAGCATCCAAGCCTAACGCGCCCGAACTCAAGCCCAAGTCATCAAAATCTTCGGCTACTAGCCCGGGTCGCCTTGCTTCTTCTCTTTAGCTTGTTGAGGCGCAACACAACCGGAGGTCGCCTTCAGGAAGACGGAACCCGGTTAAGCGTATCGAGCAAGCCAAAGTTAGCGTCGTCGTGACGATCAGTAATAATAGCTCTTTTTCTTTGGTTTTACGACGCACTTAGAGGTTTTCGCATCCCACACGCCGCCCGCTTTTTGGCACGCCGATTTGCTCGTGGCAGCGAAAGCAGGGAGGCTAAAGGCAACTACCAGCAACAATGCCAATGCGGGAACAAGAGCCTTCATAGCGTCACTCCTTCCATTGGATGACGAAAACAAACGACGCTCATTATGCAATAATTGCCGAGTAGCCGGCTAGAGCGATTTGCTCACGAGCAGGCCAAGGATGCCGCTAAAGCCTTCTAGCAGCCAAAGGCAAAGCAGAGCCCCGCGAGTGCATCAAAGAGCTTAACCAACTAGCCGCCAATGAGGTTGATCGGGCGGTAATCGAGCGTCAGCGCCGTCAGTGGCCCCTCAACCTTATGGGCATGAGCAACCGGCGTGAGGCCGGTGCCGACTTCGAGGGATGAAGCGGACATAGAGACCATACCCGAGCGAATTTGGCGTCCGCTCTACAATGAACTCGGGCTCGAGGTGCTCGTGAGAGCGGTGAGGGTTTTCTCGCACCGTGGCCAGATGCAGTGGCCCGAGATTAGAACCGGCGGATCGGCAGCCTAATGGAAGAACGTATGGTTCGATCCCGTTGTGCTTAATCGGGCCCCGACCCCGTAGCCTCACCGACTACGGTGTGCCGGTCGGACTACAGGCCGTCGGTTCGATGCTGGATCGCGTCGAGCGACTCAACGTCTATTTCGAGCATTACCGTTCGGGCGATGAGTACGACCGCGCCGCCTTTACCCACGTGATGGCTTGCAATTCCCACTTCCCGGGCTTTTTGCTGAGGCAAGAGCAATAGCTTTTTTGTTTGTTTTTTTCGTCTTGCGCGCACGAGCGCCGCCGCTCAAAGTCCGCCACTTGCCGACGGAGACCGATCGGAGCGCCCACAATTGGATCAGATCGTCGAAGCTCCGCTGCAATCCGGCGAGGGAAGGGTGCTGCCGCTAGCGCGGGGCATGGCCCGGCGTCTGCCGTGGGGCTCCATCGCGGCCGTCCTCGCACTCCTAGCGATGAGCGCGGTCGCCATTGGCTTCTATTCGACAGGCATCGATGCCGATGAGCCTTCCGGCAGCCTAAGCGAAGAATTGCGTTCGAGCTTCACCGAGTTCTGCAGCAGTCTCTACGACGATTTCACCCTGCAGATACTTTTCGGCATGGCGGTGCTGGGCTTTGCTCTGGAAAGGCTGATCCCCACGCGCGAGCAGCCAGAGTCGAACAGGCTCCTCAACATTCCTTACAGCGCATTGGTGTTGGTATTCCTCGGCGCCATCTTCCCGATCCAGATCCTCATTGCCGAGACGATCACGGAATGGCTCGGGGTGAGAAACATTTTCAATCTCAACTTCGATACTGGCGGCTCGATCCCGCTCGTCGTCCTTGCCATGCTGGTCGAGGCGCTGGTGACCGATTTTTTCTTCTACTGGTTTCACCGCTGTCAGCATACGGTCTCCCCGATGTGGCAGATTCACATGCTGCATCATAGCGATATGGCGCTCAACGTGACGACCACTCATCGCGTGCATTTCCTCGAGCACGTGCTGACGCCGTTCTTCATGATTACGCCGATCATGCTGCTGTTCGAGCTGCCCGACCGGACCATCGTCTGGATCGCGCTCGCGCCCACGGTGTGGTCCTACGTGGTTCATGCCAATATCAGAGTAGGGTTCGGCAGGTTTTGGTGGCTCTTGTCGAGCCCGCAATATCACCGCATCCACCACTCAATACGGCCTGAGCACCGGAACAAGAACTTCGCGGTGTGGTTCCCATTCTATGATGTGATGTTTGGCACGGCCTGGCGCCCGCACCCTGGCGAATTCCCCGAGACGGGCGTCGAGGGCATCGAAGTCACAAACATGTCGGACGCTTTCATGCTGCCCTTTGCGCGATGGTGGATGATGGCGAAGACGAAGACAGCGCGTTAGCCGCTGGCGTCGAGGCCTTCACGTCGATCATCGCCTGTATGTGATCGCTGCGAGCTGGATCGTGTGGGCGCTGGCGTTGTGGGACTAGTGGCTGGCCCTATGGGGCAGCGTCTATAGCTATCTAGAGGAATTGCGACCAAACCTTGCTGTTTTTGAGCGGCGGTGGGCTCGCAATCATGCTGATCCCTGTCGTTGCGATGCGAGCCAGACGGCGAGGTCCTCGAGAATCGCCCCGAAATGGATCTCGGAAATGTCCAGGGCCGCAGCGAGGTCCTTGAGCTTCTTGCGTTCCTCGCCGGCGATGCGGTCGTCGGCGAGGAGGACGAGATAGGCGGCGCGCACGATCTCCTCCTTCGTCTCCATGCCCAGCGTCCTGGAAGCGGCCGCGAATTCCTTGAACAGGTCGCCGGCTTCGTTGGCCGAGGCGACGCGCTCCACCTCGACCAGCTCGATCGCGCGGCCCGATTGGTCCTGATAGACCTGACAGATCAAACCGATCTCCCGGTCGTCCAGCTCGCGGTCGGCGCCTGCGACGGCGACCATGGCCTTCAAGATCCAGTCCGCTCCCTCTCTGTCTTTAGCCACGCGAGGCTCCTTTCCGCGCGCCCGCGCCGTCCGGTCCCGCGAGCCGGCGGCGATTTGCGGTCAACGGATGCGTGCCGTCAAGGGCGTCGGCTCGCCGCCGAAACGGCAAGGTCGGGAAGGGCAATGTAGTTGGCGAGAAGCTCGGAGCCCACGCGGTTGAGATGCCCCTGGTTGCGGTAGAGGAACACTCCGTCCATCACCGTGTAGCATTGCGCTGCGTCGCAGAGGAGATCGCTCCCGAGCACGGCGCTTGCGCCCGGAACGCGCGAAGCAACCGCGCTGATCGCCGCATTCGACGGCCCGAGGACTTCGAGCACGGGCTGTGCGGGGATGCCGCAGGCGCGGGTCTCGGCGCTAGCGCCCTTGCGCTTCGCGTCGATGGCGCAGGCGACGGGCCACGCGCCCGATTGCTTGAGATGCGGCACCTGGCCGAGGATGAGCACTTTCACGCCGCGCTTCGTCAGGTAGTCCACCGTGGTTTGCAGCAGCGCCTCGAGCGTTTGCGGCGAAGGGTCTGGCGCGCCGGACGCCTTACCGCTGGTAAGGTCCAACCCGTTATGCCCGAGTCCCGCGCCGTAGCTCGACCAGTTCGCCGACAGGATGGCGAGCTTGAGGCCCGGGTTTGCGTTGAGGAAGCCGATGATGCCCTCCTGATATTCGCGGCACGTCTTCTCCCGCCATGCCTCATACTCGATGCGCCACACGCCGAAGAGCGGTGCGCAGGTGCTCTGCGTGATCTGGCGCCCAGCGAGCCCTTTGGTCTCGGCAAGGAGCGACAGCATCGGCACGAAATGATCGGCATTGGAATCGCCGAAGATCGCCACGTCGTAGGACTGGCCGGCGCTCTTGCGGCGCCCGAAGGCGCAGAACGGGTCCTCGCGGAAAATGCCTTCGACCCCGTCGCATTTGCCGCGCCGCGGATTGGTGGAGGCGATCTGGTCGTAGACGCTGCGCGAGATGCTGTCGAGCCGCCAGGCCCACCCGTTGCCCGCCTTGATCGAGATGCCGACGGCGGCGATCGCGACAAGCAGGCAGGCGGCCGATACCAGCGCCTTACGCGTGGAGAACATCGCCTGGCCGTACCGGCCTCTGAGCGGTGTCTCGACATAGCGCCAGGAGAGCCAGGCCAGCACGAAGCTCGCGGCAAGCATGAGCGCGATCATCGTCACGGACGAAGAGGGAGCTTGGAGTCGCGCGAAACTGAAGATCGGCCAATGCCAGAGATAGAGCGAGTAGGAGATCAGCCCGACAAAGACGAGCGGTGTCGACGCGAGCAGGCGCCCGGCCCAGGGCTGGTTCCCGCTGCATGCGGCAATGATCGCCGCGGCACTCAAGGTCGCAAGCGTCGTCGCGATGCCGGGGTAAGGCGTCGTCTCGGAGAACAGGAAAATGCTCGCGGCGATCCCCGCCAATCCGAGCACGGCCAAGAGCTCGGAGGTCCGCGGCGAGAAATTGAGCCCGTCGACGCTGAGCGCAAGCAGCGCGCCGAGCAGCAATCCCCAGGCGCGCGTATGCGGCATGAAGAAGGCGTAGGTCGGCTCGGTCCAGGAATAGAGGAGAAACGCCGCAAGCGAGGCGGCGACAGCCACGGCAAGAATGATGAATGCCACGTCCGCCGCGGCACGCGCGTCAGGAGGAGCAGCAGGACGAGCGGCCAGATCAGGTAGAACTGCTCCTCGATCGCGAGCGACCAGGTGTGCAGCAGCGGCTGCTCTTGCGCGGACAGCGCGAAATAGTCGGTAGTCCGGTAGAAATGAATGTTCGCGCCGAACAGCGGACGCCGAGGTGATGCTGCGGCCGAACTCGCGCATCTGCTCCGGCGACAGGATGAAGATAGCGCGGCGACGAAGCGAGGCGAGCATGACGAGCGCCAGCGCCGGCACGATGCGCCGCGCGCGCCGCGCGAGGAAGTTCGGCAACGAGAACGCGTTCCGCGCGATCTCCTTGTGCAGCAGCGAGGTAATCAGGAAGCCTGAGATGACGAAGAAGATGTCGACGCCGACAAAGCCGCCAGGAACTTGCGAGGGCGCGGCGTGAAAGGCGATGACGGAGAGGACGGCGATGGCGCGTAGACCGTCGACATGAGGCAGATAAGAGAGGCGCATCTCGTCCTGCGCGGCCTGTCCCGTGGGGTATTCCAATGCTGTTCCAGTCGGGCGGCTCTCGGGAACTTCCTAGCCGTCCCTCAGAGTCGAGTTTAGACCGTTCCCTTAAACTGTCATCCGTTGCCGCGAAGCCGTCTCCGGGCTCAAACCGGCAGCTCCGTGGAATAGCCGAAATACTCGAAATCGATCGCGTACTTGTCGCGCACCGTCTTGGGCGATTTCCGGCGTGTAGTAGGACCCGAGCTTCGAGCCGGCATTGGACTGGTTCTTGTGGACGCTGCGGATCTCGGCCTGCTTCTTGCCGTAGCGCGACATGATGGCGGCGAGCTCCTCTTCGAGGTTCTCGAAACGCAAAAAGTGGTCGTACTTGATCACGTCGCAGAAGATGTTGTGATACTGCACGCGCCAATGCGGGTTCATCTCTTCCACCGGCCTGATTCGCAGACGAGATCGACGAACTCGCCGAACGCCGGCTTCTCGCTCGTGCCGATTACCTTGCGGTAGTTCTCGGCCTTGGCGCCGAGATAGAACGACAGCAGCCGCGAATAAGGATTGCGCACGACCGCGAACTTGAAGGGAATGTCGTTGATGCTCTTGATGCGGGTGAGCTTGAGGTCGCTCGGCTGCAGAAGCGGCGCGTGCCAGCGGTCGATGTCGCTCATGCTTTCGGGGAGCGCCTTCTCGGCGACGAGATTTTGCAGCGAGCGCCTGAGCGTGACGTTCGCGCACTTCTCACATTTCGTGTAAAGGAAGTCGCGCTTCGGCGAGACGAACACCGCGTTGTTGAAGCGCTCGCGGCGCTTGTAGCTGCCCCCCATGCCTGCTGGATCGAGCACGCAAAAACCGAAATGGCCGATCATTCTGCCGACGGAATTCATTGAAGAAAAGCGCCCCTCGTTCAAGCCCTTGTCCGGACCAGGTTCCGCGTGCCGTAGCGTGCGCGAACGAGGCCCGTCAAGCCGATTATGGCGGCGCGAAATGCGGCGTTTCTGTGCAGCCCGAGGGCGTTGAGTTCGGTGCGCCGATTGGCTAAAAGCCGCGAGCCTCTCCCGCAACCACGAGCCGAAGAACACGCGCATGGCCACGCCCCAATACGTCTATGTCATGAACCGCTTGTCCAAGACCTATCCGGGCGGCAAGCAGGTTTTGAAGGACGTGACGCTCGCCTTCCTGCCGGGCGCCAAGATCGGCGTGGTCGGCGTGAACGGCGCTGGCAAGTCGACGCTGCTCCGCATCATGGCCGGCGACGAGAAGGAGTTTGTCGGCGAGGCCTGGGCGGCCGAGGGCGTGAGCGTCGGCTATCTGCCGCAGGAGCCGGTGCTCGACGAGACGCAAGGACGTGACCGGCAACGTCATGGAGGGCGTGGCGGAGAAGAAGGCCAAGCTCGACCGCTACAACGAGCTCGCCGTGAACTATTCCGACGAGACCGCCGACGAGATGGCGCAGCTCCAAGACCAGATCGACGCGCAGAATCTGTGGGACCTCGATGCGCAGGTCGAGCAGGCGATGGACGCGCTGCGCTGCCCCCCAGGCGACACGCAAGTCAAGACGCTGTCGGGCGGCGAACGGCGGCGCGTGGCGCTTTGCAAGCTGCTTCTGTCCAGGCCTGATATCCTGCTGCTCGACGAGCCGACCAACCATCTCGACGCCGAGAGCGTCGCATGGCTCGAGCATCATTTGCGCGACTATCCGGGCACCGTGATCATGGTCACGCACGACCGCTACTTCCTCGACAACATCACCGAATGGACGCTCGAGCTCGATCGCGGCGCAGGCGTTCCCTACAAGGGCAGCTATTCGTCGTGGCTCGAGCAGAAGCAGAAGCGGCTCGAGGTCGAGGGCAAGCAGGAAGAGGCCAAGCAGCGCACGCTCGCCCGCGAGCTCGACTGGATCAGGGCGAGCCCCAAGGCGCGGCAGGCGAAGTCCAAGGCGCGCATCCGCGCCTATGAGGAGCTGGTCGCCGAGGCCGGTCGCGACAAGACCGGCAAGGCGCAGATCACCATCCCGCCGGGTCCCCGGCTCGGCGACGTGGTGATCGAGGCGAGCGAATTGGAGAAGGGCTTCGGCGAGCGCCTCCTGATCGACGGCCTCTCCTTCAAGCTGCCGCCGGGCGGGATCGTCGGGCGTGATCGGGCCGAACGGCGCGGGCAAGACGACACTGTTCCGCATGATCGTCGGCCAGGAACAGCCGGACGACGGCGCGATCCGCGTCGGCGAGACCGTGAAGCTCGGCTATGTCGACCAGTCGCGCGATGCGCTCGACGGCAAGAAGACCGTGTTCGAGGAAATCTCCGGCGGCTCCGACGTGATCAAGCTTGGCGCCCGCGAGGTGCCGTCACGCGCCTATGTCGGCTGGTTCAACTTCAAGGGCACCGACCAGCAGAAGAAGGTCGGCCAGCTCTCCGGCGGCGAGCGCAACCGCGTGCATCTCGCCAAGATGCTGAAGTCCGGCGCCAACCTGATCCTGCTCGACGAGCCGACCAACGATCTCGACGTCGAGACGCTTGTCTTCGCTCGAAGCCGCGCTCGAAGACTTCCCCGGCTGCGCGGTCATCATCAGCCACGACCGCTTCTTCCTCGATCGCATCGCCACGCACATCCTGGCGTTCGAAGGCGACAGCCATGTCGAATGGTTCGAGGGCAATTTCGCCGACTACGAGGAAGACAAGAAGCGCCGTCTCGGCGAGGATTCCGTGCTGCCGAAGCGCATCAAATACAAGAAATTCGCCCGCGCCTAACTCGCGGGCTTCACGAATTTCAGCGTCATGCGGTCGCTTTCGCCGATCGCCAAGTACTTCTCGCGGTCCTCCTCACCGAGGCGAAGCGAGGGCGGCAGCGTCCAGACGCCCTTGGGATAGTCCTTCGTGTCTTTCGGATTGGCGTTGATCTCGGATTTCTCCGCAAGCTCGAAGCCCGCCTTCTTGGCAAGCTCGATCACGTAATCCTCGGTCACGTAGCCTGTGCCGGCTTTGGGTTCCTGCGGGACCTTGGGATCGCCGCGATGCTGCACGAGGCCGAGCACGCCGCCGGGCTTGAGCGCCCTGAACATGGCGGCGAAGGACTCGTTCTCGGTGCCCGATCCCATCCAGCTATGCACGTTGCGGAAGGTGACGACGAGGTCGGCGGATCCTGGCGGCGCGATGTCGCCGTCCTTGGTCAGCTTCGTCCGTTTCACCTCGCCGTAAAGCTCGGGCGCGGCCTTCACTTTCTGATCGAAGGCTTCGAGCGACCTCTGAACCGCCTCGTAGGAGGGATCGCCCGGGTGCTCAGCCGCATAAAGCGTGCCGCTGCCCTTGAGATAGGGCGCGAGAATTTCCGTGTACCAGCCCCGGCCCGGATAGATCTCGACCACCGTCATGTCCGGCTTGATGCCGAAGAAGGTGAGCGTCTCGAGTGGATTGCGATATTGGTCGCGCGCCTCTGTTCTCCGCCGATCTGTGGTCGCCGGCGATGATCTCCTTCAGGCGATCGTCCTGCGCCGGCGTCTGCTCCGCATGCGCGATGAAAGACGCGAGCGCGAAACATCCGAGCGTCAGAAGCAAAAGGGCAGGGCTCTGGTATCGCGATCATGTCTTCCCCGAAGCTGTTGGAATGGTGGATTGCAGGCAGCGTAGCAGCAAACGGTCGGCTGCAAACCCCTGCGCCAATTCAAGATTGGTTGAAGACGGAAAGGCGCAGCGCGGCAGGCGCTAGATCAGGCGCCGCTTTCTCGGCCCATCATCGAGGTTGATCGAGGCACTTGCAGCGCTCTCCCAGAACGTATAAACATATCTTTATGTCTAGTGACGATGCACGGAAGCTCCAAGGCTTATCGCGCGCCCGCGCCCTTGCGGCGCTGCGGGGCGCTGGCGAGGCCACGCGCTTGCGCATCCTGGCGCTGCTGGCTGGCGCCGAGCTGAACGTCAAGGACCTCACACAGATCCTCGGCCAGAGCCAGCCGCGCATCAGCCGGCATCTCAAGCTGATGGCGGAAGCGGGCCTTGTCACGCGCTTCCGCGAGGGCTCTTGGGTGTTCTTCCGCATCGCCGATCAGGGCGCCGAGGGCGCACTCGCGCGCGCGGTGGTGGAAAGCCTCGATGCGTCGGACCTCACGCTCGCCCGCGACCGCGCGCGCGCCGAGGCCGTGCAGAAGACGCGCGGCGAGGCGGCGCAGGCCTACTTCAAGGCGCATGCCGGCGAGTGGGACAAGATCCGCGCGCTGCATGTCGCCGAGAAAGATGTCGAGGTGGCGATGGACGAGGCGCTGGGGCAGGGGCCATTCGACCTGCTTGTCGATCTCGGCACCGGCACCGGCCGCATCCTCGAACTGTTCGGCGGCCGCGCGGCGCGCGCGCTCGGCTTCGACATCAACCATGCGATGCTCGCTTATGCGCGCATGAAGCTCGAGCGCGCCGGACTTGCGCATGCGCAAGTGCGCCATGCCGATCTTTATAACGTGCCGCTGCAAGACGGCGCGGCCGATGCAGTGGTGCTGCACCAGGTGCTGCATTTCCTCGACGACCCGGCAGCCGCGATGGCCGAGGCCGCGCGCTTGCTCGCGCCGGGCGGCAAGCTGCTTGTGGTCGATTTCGCGCCGCACGAGCTCGAGTTCCTGCGCGAGCAATCTGCGCATCGCCGCCTCGGCTTCGCGCGCGACCAGATCGAGCGCCAGCTTGCGCGCGCCGGTCTCAAGCTAGAGCGCTTCCGCGAGCTTGCGCCAGCGACCCGCCGACGGAAAGCTTACCGTCTCGCTCTGGCTTGGCGTGAAGCCCGCCGCCGCTGCGAGCCGAAGAAAGCGCCCAGCCAATGTGGAGGCCGCCGCGTGATGCTCGCATCCAGCGAACAGAAAAGCCGCTTTCTCGGCCGCGGCGATATCGAAGTCTCGTTCGAGTTCTTCCCGCCGAAGACTGCAGCGATGGAGGAGACTCTGTGGCGCTCGATCCGCAGGCTTGAGCCGCTGCGTCCGAAATATGTCTCGGTCACGTATGGCGCTGGCGGCTCGACGCGCGAGCGCACGCACGCCACGCTCGCCCGCATGCTGCGCGAGACGACGCTGAAGCCCGCCGCGCATCTCACCTGCGTCGCCGCGACGCGCGAGGAGATCGACGAGATCATCCGCGACTATTGGGATTTGGGCGTGCGCCAGATCGTGGCGCTGCGCGGCGATCCGCCGGGCGGCGTTGGCGAGCGCTACGAGCCGACGCCGGGCGGCTACGTCAATGCCGCCGACCTGACCGCCGGCATCAAGAAGATCGCGCCGTTCGAGGTGTCGGTCGCCTGCTATCCCGAGAAGCACCCGGAGTTGGCGACTCCTCGAGGCTGATCTCGACATGCTGAAGGCCAAGGTCGACGCCGGCGCATCCGCCGCAATCACCCAGTTCTTCTTCGACAACGAGGTGTTCTTCCGCTTCCTTGACCGCGTGCGCGCGGCGGGCATCGACATTCCCATCGTGCCTGGCCTCATCCCCATCCACAATTTCAAGCAAGCATCGAGCTTCGCCATCAAGTCCGGTGCCAGCGTGCCCGAATGGCTCGGCCACAGATTCGAAGGCCTCGACAACGACCAGGAGACGCGCCATCTGGTGGCGGCTGCGGTGGCCGCCGAGCAGGTGCTCGGCCTGGTCGACCAGGGCATCGCCCAGTTCCATTTCTACACGCTGAACCGCGCCGACCTCGTCTACGCGATCTGCCATCTGCTCGGCCTTCGCCCCGCCAAGGCCTTCACCGAGACAAAAGAGAAGGCCGCGTCATGACAAGAGACGAACGCATTGAAGCCCTGAAGCACGCTGCCCGCGAGCGCATCCTGATCCTCGATGGCGCCATGGGCACCATGATCCAGCGCTACAGGCTGGACGAGGCGGGCTATCGCGGCGAGCGTTTCAAGGATTTCGGCCGCGATCTCAAGGGCAACAACGACCTTCTCGTGCTCAGCCGGCCCGAGATCATCAGCGAGATCCACAACGCCTATTTCGAGGCCGGCGCCGACATTGCCGAGACCAACACCTTCAACGCGCAAGCCATCAGCCAGGCCGATTACGGGCTCGAGGACATCGCCTATCGAGATGAATGTCGCCGCGGCGAAGCTCGCGCGCGAAGCGGCCGATGCCTGGACCGCGAAGACGCCGGACAGACCGCGCTTCGTCGCCGGCGCCATCGGCCCGACCAACCGCACCGCGTCGATCTCGCCGGACGTGAACAATCCCGGCTTCCGCAATGTGAGCTTCGACGAGCTGGTCGAGGCCTATTCCGTGCAGACGCGCGGGCTGATCGAAGGCGGCGTCGATACCATCCTGATCGAGACAGTGTTCGATACGCTGAACGCCAAGGCCGCCGGCTACGCTGTCGAGCAGGTCTTCGATGAGCTCGGCGTGGAACTGCCGATCATGATCTCCGGCACCATTACCGACCTTTCGGGCCGCAATCTTTCAGGCCAGACGCCCGAGGCCTTCTGGTACTCGATGGAGCACCTGAAGCCCTTCTCGATCGGACTCAATTGCTCGTTCGGCGCTGAGCAGCTCAGGCCGTCGGTCGATGAGATGGCGCGCGTGGCGGATACGCTTGTGAGCGTCTATCCCAATGCCGGCCTGCCCAACGAGATGGGCGAATATGACGAGAGCCCCGAATTCATGGCCGGGCTGCTGGAGGAATGGGCCAAGGATGGGTTGATCAACATTGTCGGCGGCTGCTGCGGCACGACGCCGGATCACATCCGCGCCATCGCTGCCGCCG
Source organism: uncultured Alphaproteobacteria bacterium (assembly GCA_963832515.1). Lineage (GTDB taxonomy): Bacteria > Pseudomonadota > Alphaproteobacteria > Rhizobiales > Methyloligellaceae > Methyloceanibacter. Next base: position 219,093 of record CAWHUE010000019.1, on the reverse strand, counting down.
TTTCGAAATACAAGCCGCGCCCTCTGCCCGAGGTCGTGCACAAGCTCCGCCTCTCCGGCCTCGAACCCTTCGTGCATGGGTGAGAAGGATGAAGGCCCGAGCAAGTATCGATTCTCCTCTCCCTTGGGGAGAGGGCTTGCCGCCGCGATCTTGCGCGCGCGTAGCCTTGCGCAAGTCGCATGGTGGAAAGGGTGAGGGGTTTTGAAGATTGTACTCACCGATAGGGCGCGCTCGTTGCGTCGTCGTGCGACCGAGGCGGAGCGGAAGCTATGGTCGCGCTCTCAGAGATCGGAGACTGATGGGCTTCAAGTTTAGACGCCAAGCTGCCGCGCGGATCGTACGTCGCAGACTTTCTGTGTGCAGAAGCGCGCCTCGTCGTGGAGGTGGAAGGCGGCCAGCATGCCGATCAGCGCAGCGTGGCGGACCGGCAGCGCACTGCGGACGCTTGAGCGTAGGGGCCTATTGGTGTTGCGTTTCTGGAATGTCGACTTTCACACCAACATTGAAGGTGTCCTCACAGTGATCGCCGTGGCCTTGGCCGAGCGCGGTCCCCCTCACCCGGCGCGCGAGAGCGCGCCGTCCTCTCCCCAAGGGGAGAGGAGGACCGAGCCTCTGGGCGGGTGCAAAAGAAGCATGACCAACGCGGCGCAGAATTTCGTCATGGTTGGCGAGCGGACCAACGTCACGGGGTCCGCGCGCTTCCGCAAGTTGATCGAGGCGAACGACTACGCGGCCGCGCTCGAAGTCGCGCGCCAGCAGGTCGAGAGCGGCGCCAACATGCTCGACGTCAACATGGACGAGGGCATGCTCCACTCCGAGAAGGCGATGAGCACCTTCCTCAACCTGCTCGCCGCCGAGCCCGACATCTCGCGCGTGCCCATCATGATCGATAGCTCGAAATGGACGGTCATCGAGGCGGGGCTGAAATGCGTGCAAGGCAAATCGATCGTGAACTCGATCAGCCTGAAGGAAGGGGAGGAGCCCTTTCTGGAGCACGCACGCAAAGTCCGCCGCTATGGCGCCGCCGTCGTGGTGATGGCCTTTGACGAAACAGGACCAGGCGGAGACCGCCGAGCGCAAGTTCGAGATCTGCAAGCGCGCCTACAAGCTGCTCACCGAGACGGTCGGCTTCCCGCCCGAGGACATCATCTTCGATCCGAATATCTTCGCGGTCGCGACCGGCATCGAGGAGCATAACGATTACGGCCGCGCCTATCATCGATGCGACGCGGCGCATCAAGGCGGAGCTGCCTTACGTGCATGTCTCGGGCGGCGTGTCGAACCTCTCCTTTGCCTTCCGCGGCAACGAGCGCGTGCGCGAGGCGATGCATTCGGTGTTCCTCTATCACGCGATCCAGGCCGGCATGGACATGGGCATCGTCAACGCCGGCCAGCTGGCGCTCTACGATGACATCGATCCTGAGCTGCGCGAACCTCGTCGAGGACGTGATCCTCAACCGCCGGCCCGACGCGACCGACCGCCTGCTTGAAGCCGCCGAGCGCTACAAAGGCGGCGAGGCGCAGAAGCGTGAGGTCGATCTCTCCTGGCGCGAGAAGCCGGTCGACGAGCGGCTTGGTCCATGCGCTGGTGCACGGCATCGGCACTTACGTCGAGGCAGACACCGAGGAGGCGCGCGCCAAGGCCGCGCGCCCGCTGCATGTCATCGAAGGCCCGCTGATGGCCGGCATGAACGTGGTCGGCGATCTGTTCGGCGCCGGCAAGATGTTCCTGCCGCAGGTGGTGAAGTCGGCGCGCGTGATGAAACAGGCGGTCGCTTATCTCATGCCCTTCATGGAGAAGGAAAAGGAAGAGCTTGGGCTCGCGCAAGGCGAGCCCGCCGGCAAGATCCTGCTCGCCACGGTCAAGGGCGACGTGCACGACATCGGCAAGAACATCGTCGGCGTCGTGCTTCAGTGCAACAATTACGAGGTCACCGATCTCGGCGTCATGGTGCCGGCGCAGAAAATCCTCGACACTGCGCGGGAGAAGAAGGTCGACATCATCGGCCTGTCGGGCCTGATCACGCCGTCGCTCGACGAGATGTGCCATGTCGCGGCCGAGATGGAGCGCGAAGGCTTCGACCTGCCGCTGCTCATCGGCGGCGCCACCACGAGCCGCGTGCACACGGCGGTGAAGATCAGCCCGAACTACCACCGCAGCCAGGCGATCTACGTCACCGATGCGAGCCGCGCGGTCGGCGTGGTGTCGGGGCTCATGTCGCCCGAGGAACGCCCCAAAGCGATCGCCCGCGTGCGCGAGGAATATCGCAACATGGCGGAGTCCTACGCGCGCGGTCAGGCCGAGAAGGCGCGCACCTCGATTGCCGACGCGCGCAAAAATAAGCTCAAGCTCGACTGGGCGAACTACGCGCCGCCCAAGCCGACCTTCCTCGGCACGCGCGCCTCCAAGGCGTACGACCTCGCCGAGCTTGCCCGCTATATCGACTGGACGCCGTTCTTCCACGCCTGGGAGCTGAACGGGCACCTATCCGCGCATCCTCCAGGACGACAAATATGGCGAGGCCGCGCGTCCGCTCTTCGAGGATGCGCAGGCGATGCTCGGCGCAGCTCATCAAGGAGAAATTGCTGACAGCCAACGGCGTGGTCGGCTTCTGGCCGGCGAACTGCAGTCGGCGACGATATCGAGCTCTATGCCGACGACAGCCGCGACCAAGGTCGTCGCCACGCTGCACACGCTGCGCCAGCAGATGACGCGGGAGCGGGGCAAGGTCAATCTCGCGCTCGCCGATTTCGTGGCGCCGCAAAGACTCCGGCATCGCCGACTATGTCGGCGGCTTCGCCGTCACGGCCGGCATCGGCGAGGAGGATGTGGCGCGGCGCTTCGATCTCGCCAACGACGACTATTCCAAGATCCTGGTCAAGGCGCTGGCCGATCGTCTCGCTGAGGCGTTCGCCGAGGCTTTGCATGCGAAGGTGCGCCGCGAGCTTTGGGGCTATGCGCCCGGCGAGAAGCTGAGCAACGAGGCGCTGATCGCGGAAGACTATGCCGGCATCAGGCCTGCGCCCGGCTATCCGGCCCAGCCCGACCACACCGAGAAGGGCACGCTGTTCAGGTTGCTCGACGCCGAGACGGCGACCGGGCTGAAACTCACGGAAAGCTATGCGATGTGGCCGGCCGCCGCGGTCTCGGGGTTTTACTTCTCGCATCCGGAGTCGCGCTATTTCGGCGTAGGCAAGATCGGGCGCGACCAGGCCGCCGACTATGCGGCGCGCAAGGGCTGGAGCCTCGAACAGGCCGAGCGATGGCTGGCGCCGATCCTCAATTACGATCCGAAGCTGATCGCTGAAGCGGCAGAGTAGCAGCTACACCATCCCGAGGATGACGGCAGCCACGAAGCCGAACGATATGATCGCCGTGATGGCGGTCAAAGCTTGGGTGAGTTCCATCGGAAACTCCTTTTCGAAGGGAGGGTGCCGCCCGCCTTCGCGCCGAGCCCGCCTGCCCCCTCGATCGTCGCCGAGAAAGGTCCTTCTTGCACTGCACCAACTCCTTGTGCTTCAGGGCGAGCCATAAACGCTTGAGCCCCGACTTGGTTTCACTCCAGCCCGTCCGCATTGTCCCAAGCTGCCTGGGGTGCCGCAAACGTGCGCAGTAGGGATCTCCTCGAAGCCGTCGGCGACCGGGCCAGGCAAGGGCGGCGGCCTGGCGGAAGCCGTGGCGCTCGTAGAAGCGCAAGGCGTCCGCATTGGAGGACGAGGCACAGACCCAGAGATTGCGCGCTTCGCGCCGGTTCGCCTCCTGCCCTATCGGCCGCAGGGAAGGGGGCGGCACCACCAATTTGCCCGGTTCCGCCCGTAGAATTCATTGCTTCGAAGCAAGTGAATCGGAGGAAGCCATGCTCAAGACATCGATTGCCGCTGCCGGCCTCGCCCTCTTGGCCGTCTCGACTGCCTATGCCGACCAGCATCTTTGCACCGACGCACACATGACGCAGATGGACACATGATCGCCAAGATGACCGACGCCGACAAACAGAAGGAAGCCACAGCGGCGCTCGATCAGTCCAAGGTCGCGATGAAGGCGGGCAACAAAGACGAATGCATGAAATTTATGATGGACGCCCACAAGGCGATGGGCCTCTAGGCTCGGGTGCGTTTGCCATGAGAACTCGGCGCCGCGGTGATCGCCGCCGGCGCGATCTCGCTCGACGGCAAGCGCGCCTATGGCGCCGACACTGACGGGCTTTTCTACTTCACCGTGCTGTCGGCCATGAGCTTGAGCTTTGTTACACGCAAGCCGCGATCAGCCCGGCGAATCAGATCGTCGCGACCTGTTTCCTGATCAAGCGGAAGTAGCCGCTTCCGCCGTCAAGGGCGGGCGGTGAGCGGGGCGAGCGGGGCTTCCGAGACCATCGGGCAGTCGAGCGTCTTCTCCAGCGCCTCGACCAGCTCCGCCTCGCTGTTGGCCTTGATGTAAAGGCCGTGATTTGACTCGGCGAGGCACATCAGGTCGAGGACGCTGTTGCCGCCGGTCCAGGAGATAGCCTTCGTAGCGGAAGGCAATGACATGGACGGTGAGCTGCTCGCGCGCTCGCTTGGAGTTGCTTGGCGAGTTCGCAAGGCGATCGCCCGCAAGTCTCCTCGCCGTCGGTGATGGCCACGACCACGCCGGGCTTGCGCCGGAAGTCGAGCACCTCGGCCGCCTCTTCCACGGCCGAGGTCAGTGGCGTCTTGCCGGCAGGCACGAGCGCTTCGACCGCGCTCATGATCTCGTCGGCCGCATCGAGCATCGGCTTCAGGTCGAGCTTGACGTTGCACTGGTTGTACGGGCCGGGCCCGTAGGTGATTAGGCCCACGCGCCGGAACTTGGTCGCGCTCGGCAGCACCTGCGACAGCGCCGATTTCACCTCGTCGATGCGCGGCTTGGAGTTCGGGATGCCGAGCGTCTGGTTGCCGGACATCGAGCCGGACGCGTCGAACACGATCATCGCGTCCTCGGTGCAGGGGCTTGGGCTTCTTCTCCTCCGGGTCTGCCGGGCCGGCGAGTGCCAGCACCGTGGCCGCGGCGAGCGTCGGAAACCTTGAGACCGCGGGCCGCGGCAACATTTAGAGGCAGAGACGGCAAACCCATTGCAAAACTCCAGGGCCAAGACTTTCCGTATTTAGCCCAAAACCCGGGCGGCTTGGGAAGGGCAGACTTACACCGTCCCCGCGGCCGATCGACATTACGAAGTCGTTATGGCGCGCTTGCAGGCCTCACCCTTTGCCCTTGGTGCGGGTGTTGCCCCGAGGCGCGTTCCGCTCCAGGAATTCGATCATCAGGCCCGCGACGTCGACACCTGTCGCCTTCTCGAGCCCCTCGATGCCCGGCGAGGAATTGACCTCCATCACCAGCGGCCCGTCACGCGAGCGGAGCATGTCGACGCCGCAAACATTGAGTCCGAGCGTGCGCGCGGCCTTGACCGCGGTGGCGCGCTCCTGCGGCGTGATCTTCACCTTCTCGCCGATGCCGCCGCGATGCAGGTTGGAGCGGAACTCGCCGGGCGGGCCCTGGCGCTTCATCGCCGCCACGACCTTCTCGCCGATGACGAGCGCGCGGATGTCCGTGGACCCCGCCTCCTTGATGAACTCCTGCACCAGGATGTTGACGTTGGCGCCCTGGAACGCCTCGATCACCGACTTCGCCGACTTGATCGTCTCGCCGAGCACCACGCCGATGCCTTGCGTGCCCTTCGAGCAGCTTGATGACGACCGGCGCGCCGCCGACAAGGTCGATCACGTCCTCGGCCTGTTTCGGATCGTGGGTGAAGGCCGTCACGGGAAGCCCGATGCCGCGCCGCGCGAGAAGCTGCAGGCAGCGGAGCTTGTCGCGCGAGCGGCCGATGGCGACCGACTCGTTCAGCGGATAGATGCCCATCACCTCGAACTGGCGCAGCACCGCGAGCCCGTAGAACGTGACCGAGGCGCCGATGCGCGGGATCACCGCGTCGAAACCCTCGAGCTGCCGCTTGCGGTAATAGAGCGCCGGCCGCTTCGAGGTGATGTTGATCGACACGCGCAGCGTGTTGATCACCTCGATCTCATGCCCGCGCGCGCGCGCCGCCTCGCAGATGCGGCGATGGCTGTAGAGCTTCGGATTGCGCGCGAGCAACGCGATCTTCATGGGAGCGGTCTCGGCGGAGTGGTCTTGTGGTTAGGGCAGGGGCCTTCTCGCCGGAAGCGGCGGCACGCGGGGCTTGCGGCGAAGCGGTGAAGGCCCGCGGCCGAGAAGATAAGAGCGGCCGGGCTCGACCAGAGCGCGGCCTTTGAGCGCGGTCCGGCCGAGCAGCATGCGGAAGCCCATCTGGTCGCGATTGGCGAGCGCAAGCTCGATGGGCCAGGAGCGCTCGCCCGAGCCTGACAAGCGTTTTCACGATGAAGCGGCGCTCGACGCCGCCGCCCGAATTCCGCACCACGCGCTCGTCGACAGCAGGCGCCTCGCACATAACCCTGACCGTCTGGCTGCGCTGCAGCGGCTGCAGCTCGAACCGGACCCAGAGCGCGCCTGCCCGCCGGAATGGCTCGATGCGATAAGCGTGCAGCGCGCTCGTGCGCGCGCCCGTGTCGATCTTGGCCTTGATGGCGGCGACCCGAAACTCCGGCAGGCCGACCCATTCGCGCCAGCCGACCTTGAGCGGCTCCTCTGCGGTAGGGCGTACTTCCATCGCGTTTGGGCGGAAATTTGCCGTTGTTGCACCCTGATTTAGCACCTCGAAGTGCCGCCCGACCAAGCCTTACGGGCTGAAGATCAGCGCCACGAACACGATGAACAGAGCAAGATGCACGATGCCCTGGAGCACGTTGGTGCGCGCGCCGCCGAAGGTGAGTCCGCTGATAAAGAGCGTCAGCAGCAGGAGCACCGCGTCCACCGCATCGAGGCCGAGATGCACCTCGCGGCCCGTGATGAGCCCCAAGATCAGCACGGCGGGCACCGTGAGCCCGATCGTGGCCAGCGCCGAGCCGAGGCAAACATTGACCGCGCGCTGCAGGCGATTGTCGAGCGCGGCCTGGAAGGCGGTCAGCCCTTCCGGCGACAGCACCAGAATGGCGATCAGCACGCCGCCGAGCGCATCGGGCAGGTCGAGATCCTCGAGCCCGAAATCGATAATGACCGCGAGATATTCCGCGAGCAGCACCACGGCCACGAGCGTCAAGACCAGCATCGGGACGTGATAGGCGAGCGAGCCGCGCTCCGCTGCATGATGCACGGTTGCGCTGGTGCGCCCGCTGTTCCATTCCCCTCCGGCTCATCGAACAGCGCGCGATGCCGCGCCGTCTGGATCACGATAAAGACCGCGTAAAACAGGATGGGGATGGCGGCGAACAGGAAGGTCTTGTACGGCGCGTGGCTCGGATCGGGCTCGGTCTGCATGAATTTCGGCAGGATGAGCGTGAACACGGCGAGCGAGGCGATGACCGAGAGATAGGCGCGGGCGCCGGCGAGACTGTATTCCTGCTCGAAATAGCGAAGCGCGCCCACGACGAGCGCCATGCCCACCACGAAGTTCAGAGCGATCATAAGCGTGGCGAACATCGCATCGCGCGCGAGCGTTGGGTTGTTCTCGCCGTGCAGGATGACCGAGGCGAGGATCGCCACCTCGATGATGGTTACGGCGAACGTGAGGACCAGCGTGCCGTAGGGCTCGCCCAGTTGCTCGGCGATCGCATCGGCGTGGCGCACGACGAGGAACGCGCACCACATCATCGTGCCGAACAGCCAGAGGAACAGCAGGACGGTGAGCGGGTAGTTGTGCAGGTCGGCGAAGAGCCGCTCGTGGAACAGATGCACGATGGCGAGCGTCGCCCAACCCGCGAGTGCGGGCGTTTCCGCGCGAAGCACGCCACGCAAGCGCTCGGCTGTCTGTTTGCGCTTTGGGGGCCGTTGGTTCACGCAATTCCCCTTCCGCCTCGAGCGGAGCGCCGGAGACTAGCACGGCGCCGCCGGCGGCAATGCCGTCACGCCGTCGCGCGGACACGCGACCGGCGAGATGCTAGATTTGGCGTTCCTGGCAGGGCCTCTCGTCGATGTTTGAGCCTATCGCGTTCAAATATCGTGCCTTCATTTCCTACAGACACGCCGATCAGGATTGGGCGAAATGGCTGCATCGCGCCATCGTGTCCTTCCCGATCGGCAAGGACCTCGCCGGGCGCTTCACCGAGCGCGGCGAAATCCCAAGCGCGCTGCGCCCCGTGTTCCGCGATCGCGACGAGTTCACGGCGGGCGGCGGCTTAAGCGAGCAGACGCTCGCCGCGCTCGACGCTTCGCGGGCGCTGATCGTGATCTGCTCACCGTCCGCCGCGAAGAGCTGCTACGTCAATGAGGAGGTGCGGCTGTTCAAAGCGCGCCATCCGGACCGGCTTGTCGTTCCCCTCATCGTCGACGCAGCCCGGGCGATCCGGAGCAAGAATGCTTCCCGCGCTCCAGTTCAAGATCGACGCGAAAGGCCGCATCACAAAGCGCCCCCACGAGCTGCTCGCGGCGGACGCGCGCGAGGCGCCGCGCTCGATGGAGGATGGGGCCGTGGCAGGCAGCCCGTCATCAACGTGAACTGGGTGGACGCCAAGCAATGTGGCCTGGCTCTCCCGCATCACCGGCAAGCCTTATCGGCTGCTGTCGGAAGCGGAATGGGAATATGCCGCGCGCGCCGGAACCACGACGAAGCTTCGCCTTCGGCGCCGACGGTTCCGCGGCTGATGACTATGCCTGGTATGCCAAGAACTCGAACACCAGTGCGCATCCGGTCGGCGGGAAAAAGCCGAACGCCTTCGGCCTCCACGACATGTTCGGCAATGTTTGGGAATGGGTCGAAGACCCGTGGCACCAGAACTATATCGGTGCGCGCCGGCTGACGGATCGGTCTGGATCGATGAAGGGTATACGCGCTATCGGACGCTGCGCGGCGGCGCATGGAATTTTCCGCACGCCTATTTGACCGCTAGCTTCCGCAGCAAAGTGTTGACGAACACGCCCACCCGACTAAGCTTCTACGGCTTTCGCGTCGCGCGGGATATTGAGCGCTGAGTTGCCTCGCTTCGTCTAGCTCCGTTAAGGGCTTTGATGTAAAAGCCCTTAACATGAGTCCCTCAGCCCGCAATTGGCGCAGACCCCGCGCCTATCACCACGGCAACCTGAAAGAGGTGCTGCTCGAGGCCGCGCGCAAGCTGATCGAGCAATATGGGCCGGCGGGCTTCAGCCTGACCGAGGCCGCGCGACTTGCCGGCGTCAGCCCGGCGGCGCCCTACCGTCATTTCCGCGACCGCGAGGCGCTGCTTGCCGAGGTCGCGCGCTCGGGCTTCGAGCGTTTCGCGGCGCGGCTCGACATGGCGTGGAACAACGGCGTGCCGACGCCGCTCTCGGCCTTCGATGCGCTCGGCCGCGCCTATCTTGCATTTGCCAGCGACGAGCCGGCGAGCTATGCGGTGATGTTCGAGAGCGGGCTCGTGCACAGCGCGGAAGGCCAATCCTTTCCCGCCGCGGAGCGCGCCTTCGACGTGCTGCAGAAGGCCGCCGCCGCGCTCTGCCGTCAATTGCCGGAAGCGAAGCGCCCGCCACTCAAGCTGATGAGCCTGCATATCTGGGCGATCTCGCACGGCGTTGCGACACTGTTCGCGCAAGGCGCGCTGCAGTCGCGCAAGGTGCCGCTCAGCCCTGAGGAAATCCTCGAAAGCAACATGCTGATCTATCTGAAAGGACTCGGCATTCTGACTGACGGGGAAGGGGTGCCGGCGTCCCCTTAGCGCGCCGCCACACTGTGTCATTGCCCGGCTTGGCCGGGCAACCAGTACGTCGCAGCCTTGCAGAATGTCGCGATCTGCGGGCTACTGGATTCCCGCTTTCGCGGGAATGACGCCGTGTTGCCGGTTAGCGCCTCACCGGTTCACGTAGATCTTGTCGAGGATGCCGCCGTCGGCGAGATGCTCCTCGGTGACCTTCTTCCACCCGCCGAACACGTCCTCGACCGTCACCAGGCGCACCTCGGGGAAATCCTTGGCGTGCTTCTCGGCGACCGCCTTGTCGGTCGGCCGGTTGTAATAGGAGGCGACGATCTCCTGGCCTTCGGGCGAGTAGAGGAAGTCGAGATACGCCTCCGCAAGCTTGCGCGAGCCGCGCTGGTCGACGACTTCGTCGACCACCGAGACGGGGAACTCGGCTTTCAGACTCACGCTCGGCACGACGGTCGCCGTCTTGTCCTGGCCGAACTGGCGGTTGATGGCCTGCACCTCCGCTTCGAAGGTGATCAGCACGTCGCCGATGCCGCGCTCGATGAAGGTCGTGGTGGCCGCCCGCCCGCCGGTATCGAACACCGGCACGTTGGCGAAGATCTTGCGCACGAAGTCCTGCGCCTTCTCGTGATCGCCGCCGAACTTCTCGAGCGCATAGGCGTAGGCCGCGAGATAGGTGTAGCGCCCGTTGCCCGAGGTCTTGGGATTGGGAAAGACGGGCTGCACGCCCTCCTTGATGAGATCGTCCCAGTCCTTGATGTTCTTCGGGTTGCCCGCGCGCACGAGGAACGCCGGCAGCGAGTAATAGGGCGAGGCCTTGTTGGGCAGGCGCTCCTGCCAGTCGGCCGCGATCAAATTGCCCTGGTCGTGCAGGATCTGCACGTCGGTCACCTGATTGAACGTCACGACGTCGGCCTTCAATCCTTCGAGCACGGAGCGCGCCTGCTTAGACGAGCCGGCATGCGACTGGTTGACGGTGATATCCTTGCCGGTCTCGGCCTTCTTCTTGGCGATGAAAGCCTTGTTGATGTCGGCGAAGAGCTCCCGCGACACGTCGTAGGATACGTTTAAGATGTCGGTCGGCTCGTCTGCGGCAGTTGCCGGACCGAGCCCAAGCGCAAACCCGACGGCGGTGACGGCAAGAAGCGTGTTCATGGCTCGGACCCCTCACAATGCGGCCGCACAACGGCTTGCTACTCGATAGCCGAAGCGCGACTAGAAGCGCAAGCTAACGCGCTGAAAAAACGCGATTATTTCGTCGTTGCGCGTGCTGTTGGAAAACCTTGCCGTCCTTGGGCGAGCGACGAAACCCGCGACGTGTCATGCCCGCAAAAGCGGGCACCTAGTAGGCGCCGCTAGTCGCAATTGAATATGCGCGCGGGTTACTGGATTGCCCGGTCAAGCCGGGCAATGACAATGGCCGTGCGTGAGAGTTACTGCCCGGCGGAGAGCCAGCGCAGCACGCGGTTCCAGTCCTTCTCCGTGCCGTTGAACACGTTGCGGTCGACCCGGCCTTTAACGCCCGGCACGTGCCCCGTCATGGTGAACTGCCAGAACGCCCAGCGCCGGTCGCCGTATCTGAGATGCGGCTTGGCCGCGACCGAGCGCAGCCAGAAATGATACTCGCCGAACTCGCCTTGCAGCACGTCTTTATGGAACTTGGGATCGGTATAGATGATCGGCCGCTTGCCCGTATGCGCCTGCATGGCATCGAGCAGCGTTCTGATCTTCTCGAGCGCGACGGCGCGGGGCACGCGCTTGGGGCAGCTCTTCGAGTGGCTATTCCATTCGAGGTCGAGCACCGGCGGTAGCGCGTCGGCGTCCTGCGGCACGTTGAGCATGAACCACAGCGCCTGCTCGTGCGCGGGCCGGCACCAATAGACGAAATGATAGGCGCCGCGCGCGATTCCGGCGCGCCGCGCGCCCTCCCAGTTGTCCAGGAATTTCGGATCGACATGGTCGCCGCCTTCCGTCGCCTTGATGAAGGCGAAGCGGATGCCCGACGCGCGCACCTTCTGCCAGTCGATATCGCCCTGCCAATAGGAGACGTCGATGCCCTGGATCGGCATGGCGTGCGCGGCCGTCACGCCCTTGTGCGGCTTCGCGTCCTTGAGCGTACGCGAATGCGCGGTATGCGCGACCAGACCCGCCAGCGCGAGAGCTGCAAGCCCTACGCATGTCAGTCGACGCAACGATGATGTGGCTGAGATTTCCACTCCGCCCGCCCGCAATCCGCCCCGAAAGGGGCAAGCTTTGCCTGCCGACGGTTAAAATTTCTTGGCGTACCCTCACTCTGACGTTCGGCGTGGCCATGCATTGAAGCGTGGCCAATCCTCACCATATTTCGCTGCGCGGCCTTGACCTTCTTGCCAAGCCACCGCATCTATGTAAATGTGAATAACATTCACACCGAAGGAAGGATCCCTCGAATGAACGTGGTTGCGACCCTTGACCAGTATGGAAAGCCGGCGTGGATCACAGCCGCTGTTGTCGGCTTCCTGCTGTGGTGGCCCGTCGGGCTTGGCGTATTGGCTTATCTGATCTGGAGTGGACGCATGGGATGCGGAAATCGCCTGCAATGGCGCAATTATTTCACGAGTGAGGCTGCGCGCTTCGGCGGCGGGCTTTCGACGTTCGGCTCGACCGGCAACCGCGCCTTCGACGACTATCGCGAGGCGACCTTGCGCCGGCTCGAAGAGGAGGCCACCGAGTTCCAGGCCTTCCTGCAGCGCCTTCGCCACGCCAAGGACAAGGCCGAGTTCGACCAGTTCATGGCCGAGCGGACCCGCGGCGAGCAGACGGCGTAAACGCCGCTCCGGCGCTACAAGAAAAGAGGCAACAGGGCGTGGGCCAACCCCCGCGCCCTTTTTCTTTGCGCGGCCGATGCCGTATATGGGAGCGCTGGCTGCAAGTGGAGGGCCCATGCGAGTTCACGCCGTTCTGATCGCCTTGGCGATGACCGTCGCGGCGTCCGCCTCGGCGGCCGTAGAGTGCATGCAGGACAATCAGCCCGATCAGATCGCCGAGGGCACGCTGGGTTCCGGACAGTTCGAGGATGCGGCTGGGCGGCCTGAGCAGGCGTATATTCTCACTTTGCCGGTGCCGACTTGCCTCAGCAGCAGTGATGCGGACAGCGCAGTCGGCAGCACCACCAACATCCACATCTACTCGTTCGATAGCGCCGTGTCGGAAGCGTTCGAGGGCCTGATCGGGCAGAGCGTGCAGGTGCGCCGGCACGCCTTTTAGCGCGCATACCGCGCATCATCACGCCCCGATCGTCATGGATGTGAGCTGGATCGACGCGATCTGACGCGCGCCTATTCGCGCTCGCTTTGAGGACCGAAGCCGCCGCCGGTCGGCGTCTTGATGACGATGGCATCGCCGGGCTCGAGCACAATCTGCGCGCAGCCGCTGAGCGGCTCGATGCTGCCGTCCTTGCGGCACACCAGGTTCTCGCCCGCGCGCCCCGGCTCGCCGCCGGATAGGCCGAAGGGACGCACGCGGCGGAAGCCTGACAGGATGGCGCAGTCCATTTTTTCAAGAAACCTAATCACACGATGCGTGCCGTCGCCCGCGCGCCATCTGCCCCTGCCGCCTGAGCCGCGCACGATCTCGAAGCGTTCGAGCAGCACGGGGTAGCGCAGCTCGAGCACTTCCGGGTCGGTCAGCCGCGAATTCGTCATATGCGTTTGCACCGCGGCCGCACCGTCGAAGCCCGGGCCCGCTGGCGCGCCGGAGCAGATCGTCTCGTAATACTGCACGCGTGTATTGCCGAAGCTCAGATTGTTCATCGTGCCCTGCGCGGAGCTTAAGCGCCCAAGCGCGCCATAAAGGCAGTTCACGATGGTCTGGCTCGTCTCCACATTGCCGGCGGCGACCGCGGCGGGATAGCTCGGCGCGAGCATCGAACCTTCCGGCACGACGATGTCGATCGGCCTGAGGCAGCCGGCATTGAGCGGGATGTCGTCGTCGATCAGCGTGCGGAACACGTAAAGCACGCACGCACGCGTGATCGGTTCCGGCGCGTTGAAATTGTCCGGCTGCTGCTCGCTCGTGCCGGTGAAGTCGATGGTGGCGCGGCGTGCTTCGCGGTCGACGCGGATAGCGACTTTGATGCGCGCGCCAGAGTCGGTCTCGACCTCGAAGGCGCCGGGCTCGAGCGCGGCGACGATGCGCGCCACGCTCTCCGCCGCATTGTCCTGGATGTGGCCCATATAGGCCGCGACCACATCGAGCCCGTAATGCGCGACGAGCTTGCGAAGCTCGGCGACGCCCTTGGCGTTGGCGGAAACTTGCGCCTTCAGGTCGGCGATGTTCTGCGCAGGGTCGCGGGCGGGGTAGGGGCCCTCGGCCAGCAGCGCGCGCACCGCCTCCTCGCGGAAACGTCCGCCTTCGACCAGCTTGAAGGGATCGATATAGACGCCTTCTTCCTCTATGCGCGTGGCGGCAGGGCTCATCGAGCCCGGCGCGATGCCCCCGATATCGGCGTGATGCCCGCGTGACGCGGTGAAGAATAAAATTTCCGGCGGCGTCCTTAGGTGCGCGCCGTCCTTCGAGGCTCGCTTCGCTCGCACCTCAGGATGACGGCGCGCCTCGAAGGAGGGCTCGGCGAACACCGGCGTGACGACGGTGATGTCCGGGAGATGCGTGCCGCCATTATAGGGCGCGTTCAGCATATAGACGTCGCCGGGCCGCAAGGCCGCACCCACCTCGCGCAGCACCGTCTCGACGCTGCGGTCCATCGAGCCGAGATGCACGGGGATGTGCGGCGCGTTGGCGACGAGGCGCGCTTGCGCATCGAAGATCGCGCAGGAGAAGTCGAGCCGCTCCTTGATGTTGACCGAGCGCGCAGTGTTCTGCAGCGCATAGCCCATCTGCTCGGCGACCGAGGTGAAGAGATTGTTGAACACTTCGAGCAGAACGGGATCGGCGTCGGTGCCCGCGCGTGGGCTGGCCTCTTCCGCGACACGCGTGAGCAGCAGGTCGTTCCTCGGCGTGATCTCGGCCTGCCAGAAGGGCTCGACCATCACGGTCTGGTGCGCCTCGATGATCAGCGCCGGTCCTTGCACGCGCCGTCCCGGCGCAAGGCCTTCGCGCAGGAACACCGGCGCGTCGTGCCATGCACCCTTGGTGAAGATGCGCGTGCTGGTCTGCGATGCCGGCGCTCCGCGCGCCGGCGGCATGTCCGGCTCATCCGCCGCCGCGCCGCCGCCTTCGGCGGTGACCGCAACCGCCTCGATCTCGATCGGCTTGTCGGGGCTCGCGAACCCGAATCGCTGCAGATGCATCGCGTCGAACGCTTCCCGCAGTACGCTCCACGCCGCTCCTGGAAGCTCGACGGGCAGCGCGCTGTCGGTGCCGAGATAGCGCAGATGCAGCTGCACGCCGCACCGTAATGGAGTCGCCTGCCACGCCCTGCGCCACGAGCTCCGCCACTACTTCGTCGCGCAGCGGCGCGGCGATGGCTTCCGCTGCGCCGAGACCTTCCGCATCGAGGACCGCGAGCACCGCCTTGGTCCGCGTGGCACTGAGTGCTGCAAGCCCGATCCCGTAAGCCGACAGCACCCCCGACAGTGGATGGATCAGCACGCGCGAGACGCCGAGCGCTTCGGCGACGAGGCACGCATGCTGGCCGGCCGCGCCACCGAACGCGTTCAGCACATGCTCCTTCACGTCGTGACCGCGCTGCACTGAGATGGTCTTGATAGCGTTCGCCATGTTCTCGACCGCGATCCTGATGAAGCCTTCGGCGACCTCTTCTGGCGCGCGCGCATCGCCGAGGTCGGCGGCAAGCGCGGCAAACGCCTCGCGCACGGCGTCTTCGTCCAGCGGCTGGTCTTGCGCGGGGCCGAAGAGGCGTGGGAAGAATTCCGGCCTCAGCTTGCCGGTCATCACGTTGGCATCGGTGACGGTAAGCGGCCCACCGCGGCGGTAGCAGAGCGGCCCGGGATCGGCGCCGGCCGAGTTGGGCCCGACCCGGAAGCGTGCGCCATCGTAATGCAGGATCGAGCCGCCGCCCGCCGCTACGGTATGGATCAGCATCATCGGCGCGCGCACCCGCGCCCCCGCCACCACGCTCTCGAAGCTTCGCTCATAGGCTCCGGCGTAGTGGCAGACATCGGTCGACGTGCCGCCCATGTCGAAGCCGATGACCTTGTCGAAGCCCGCGCGCCGCGCCGTCTCCACCGCGCCGACCACGCCGCCCGCCGGTCCCGACAGGATTGCGTCTTTGCCGCGGAACAGCGACGCCGATGTGAGCCCGCCCGAGGACTGCATGAAGAAGAGGTGGGGACTCCCTCTCCCCTCTGGGGAGAGGGTTGGGGTGAGGGGGGTCATGGCTCTGTCAGTATTCCCCTCACCCGGCCGCTCACCTTTTTTTTGCGCTACCGCTTCCCTGCTTGAGCGCATGTGCGCGGCCGGCCTCTCCCCCAAGGGGAGAAGTGCGGCAGCCACGCGCTCCACATAGCGGCCCAGCAGCGGGGAGAGATAGGCATCGACCACGGCCGTGTCGCCGCGCCCGACGAACTTGACGAGCGGGCTCACCTCGTGGCTCGCCGAGATTTGCGCGAAGCCAACCGCGCGGGCGATCTCCGCAGCCTCGCGCTCATGCGCCGGATAGGCGTATGCATGCATGAACACGATGGCCGCGGCCGCGATGCCTTCGGCGCGCGCCGCTTCGAGCGCGACCCGCACCGCGTCGCGATCGAGCTTTGTCTCGACCGTGCCGTCGGCGCGCACGCGCTCAGGCACCTCTGCCACGTGCGCGTAGAGCATCGACGGCTTCTCGATGCGCAGTGCGAAGATCATGGGCCGCGCCTGGTAGCCGATCTCGAGCGCATCGCGGAACCCTTCCGAGACGATCAGCAGCACGCGGTCGCCTTTGCGCTCGAGCAGCGCGTTGGTCGCGACCGTCGTGCCCATGCGCACGCTCTCGATCATCTCTGCCGGCAACCGCGCCTCGCGCGGCGCGCCGAGCAGGTAGGCGATGCCGGCAATAGCCGCGTCGCGATACGCCTCAGGATTTTCCGACAGCAGCTTGTGCGCGAGCACGCGGCCATCAGGCGCGCGCGCCACGATGTCGGTGAAGGTGCCGCCGCGATCGATGAAGAATTGCCACGTGCCGCCCATGTCAGGAGATGCGCGTGAGCCCCGCGGCATATTGCTTCCACCGCCTGACATAGACATCCGCCCCGCGCGCAATCATGGCGCGCGCCTTCTCGTCGGTCTCGCGCACGGCCTTGGCGGGAGCGCCGAGAATGACGGAGCCGTCGGGAAACTCCTTGCCCTCGGTGATCAGCGCGCCCGCGCCGACCAGGCAATGCGCGCCGATCTTCGCGCCGTTCAGCACGATGGCACCCATGCCGATCAGGCTCGCGTCGCCGATCGTGCAGCCATGCAGCACGACGTTATGCCCGATCACGCAATCCCGTCCGATGGTCAGCGGAAAGCCGGGGTCGGTATGCAGCGTCGTATTGTCCTGCACCTGCGAGCGTACGCCGATCTCGATCCACTCATTGTCGCCTCGCAGCACCGACCCGTACCAGATGCTGGCCTCCGAGCCGAGCCGCACGCGCCCGATCACGGCGGCGGTGTCGGCCACCCAATAGAGCCCGTCCGCCGGAAGCTCAGGGCTCTCGCCGTCGAGCGCGTAGATCGCCATGCAGGTGCTCCTTCTTCGCCAGTGTGGATAGGCCACTCGCGCACTATTGTCATGCCCGCCGGAGCGCGCATCAGGCAGTCGACATAGCGCCTGCCTCGAGCCCACGCGCAAGCCACCCCTTGTCACCACACCGCCACGGGGCTATGAGGTCGCCCCTGAACCCAAGACGAGCGCATGGACACCGAAACCCCAAGAGATCCCGCGCGCCACGGCGCCGGCGCCGCCACGATCTTCATCACCTCGCTCGCCGCGGCGATCGTGGTGGGCGGCGGTTTTGGCATCGTGTTTCAGGCCTTCATCCTGGCCGCCGCGAACTATTTCGGCCTCGGGCATGGATTTGTTTGGGTTGCGAGCATCCTCAACGCGCTTGGCACGGTATGGCTCACGGCCTGGACGTTCGCCCGCTCCTGGCATGTCGAGAGGCGGCTCCGGGCAGGGGCTTGATATCGACGAGCCGAAGCTTTCCATTTTCGCCAATTTGCGCGGCTAGCGACGGCGAAAGCTGCTCCTGAACGCGGCGATTCTCCACATGCAGCCCCGCGCAAAAGTCCTTATGCTGTAGGCGAACAACAGGTCTGGGGAGTTTTCTAGATGTCGGTTTGGGGGAAGCTTGCAGGGGCTGCTGCCGGGCTTGCGATCGGCGGCCCGATCGGGGCCCTGCTCGGCGGCGTGGCTGGTCATTACGTGATCGACCGCGACCAAGAGCAGGAGGGCCCGGCGGAGAACCAGGTGGCCTTCACCGTGGGCGTGATCGCGCTCGGTGCCAAGATGGCCAAGGCCGACGGCGTCGTGACCACTGACGAGGTCATGGCCTTCAAGGAAGTGTTCAAGGTGCCGGAAGGCGAGATGAAGAACGTCGCGCGCGTGTTCAATCTCGCCAAGCAGGACGTGGCCGGCTACGAGGCCTATGCCGAGCAACTCGCCACCATGTTCAAGGGCAACCGCAAGCTCCTCGAGGACGTGCTCGAAGGCTTGTTCCACATCGCCAAGTCCGATGAGGCGCTGCACGACAACGAGGAGAAATTCCTCGCCCAGGTCGCCAAGCGGTTCGGCTTCACCGACACGGAGTTCAGCTACATCAAGGCGCGCCACGTCATCGCCGCCAAGCGCAATCCTTACGACGTGCTGGGCATCCAGCCTTCGATCACCAACGAGGAGCTGAAGAGCCAGTATCGCAGGCTGATCTCCGACAACCATCCCGACAAGCTGATCGCGCGCGGCGTGCCGCCCGAGTTCATCGCGATCGCCACCGAGAAGGTCGCCACCATCAACGAGGCCTACGACCAGATCGCCAAAGAACGCGGGATGTAGGCTTGGGCCCTCGTTGGTGTCATTCCCGCGAAAACGGGAATCCAGTAGTCGCCGCCCGAGATCGTCTCGCGAAGCCTGGGCTACTGGGTTGCCCGGTCAAGCCGGGCAATGACAATGTTTGAAACATGACCGCCGCCCCCGACTCTAAGCTCGCGACCCTGTGGCGCCCTGCGCCCAACCGCGAGGCGCGGGTAGGCGCGCGCGCGCCCGACACGCTGATCCTGCACTACACCGGCATGGAAACATGCAAGGCGGCGCTCGATTGGCTGACCTGCGAGGAGTCCAAGGTTTCCTGCCATTACCTCGTCGACCAGGACGGGCGGATCACGCAGATGGTGGCGGAGGCCGAGCGCGCCTGGCATGCGGGCCAGAGTTTTTGGGCCGGGGAGACCGACCTCAATTCTTGCTCGATCGGCATCGAGATCCACAATCCCGGCTACGATTTCGACTACCCCGATTTCACCGAGGCGCAGATGCAGGCGGTCGAGGCGCTTTGCACCGACATCCTGTCGCGCCACGCCATCCCGCCGGATCGCGTGCTGGCGCATTCGGACATCGCGCCCGGACGCAAGCGCGACCCCGGCGAGAAATTCGACTGGGCGCGGCTCGCGCGTGCAGGCATCGGGCTTTGGGTCGAGCCGCTGCCACCGTCCGGCGATCTGGGCTTAGGCGTCGGCGACGAGAGCGAGGAGGTGGCGAAGCTGCAAGAGGCGCTCGCGGCTTACGGCTATGGCGTGGAGCCCACCGGCACGTTCGGCCGCGGGCTCGAGCAGGTCGTGCAGGCCTTTCAGCTTCACTTCCGCAAAGCGCGCATCGACGGCCGCGCGGACGCTTCGACCCGCTCAACGCTCGACCGCCTGCTTGCGGCGCGGCGCGGCACGCCGGTCGTAAGTCAGGGCGAACGAAGGTCGAATGAAAGACCCGCTCCGAGAGGGAGCGGGCCTTCAGGCATGGCCTTGATTGAGCGAGCCTATTCCTTCGGCGCTGAGAAAGTCTCCTGGGCCTTGGCGATGTTGGCGGCCGGATCCTTCAGGAACGCTTCCTTCGCCGCGGTGTTGCCGAAGCAATAGGTTTTACCGTCGATCTTCTCGCTGAGCGAGCAGTCGGTGATCTTCTTCTCGCCGTTGACGAGACCCACCGCGCAATAATTGCCCGAATTCGCCGGCGACGAGCAGGCCGGTGTTGAGGGCGAGCAGGGCGGCGCCGGCGAGGGCTGCGACGAGATAAGCCTTGGTCATGTCGTTTCCTCTTTGTGTGATGAATTTGCGAGGGGAGCCCGCGCCCGCGCCAGAAACAGAAAACCTATGCTCCCGTCAATGGACCAAGAAGCTGCCACTTCCCGGCTGCGGACCCTGCCAATGCCAGCCGGGCAGACGGCGCACCCTCAAGCGCAAGAAGGCCCGCTGCACTTTTCGTGAGCGGGCCTTCAGCGCATTTAGCGTGCAGGGCAGGCCTACATCTTTCGCTCTCCCCTCCATCTTTCGCCCCCGCCCATCATCTTGTGGTCTTTGGCCTTGGCGAGGTTGCCCGCGGGGTCCTTCATGAACTCGGTCTTCGCGTCCTCGTTGCCGAAGCAATAGGTCTTGCCGTCGATCTCGGCGTTGATGGAGCAGTCGGTCTTCACCTCCTTGCCCATCGTAAGACCCATCGCGCACATGTCGTTGAATTCGCCCTTGGTGGCCGCGAAGGCCGCGGTTGCAAGCATCATCGTGCCGATGGCGGCTGACGTAATGTAGGCTCTCATGGGAGTCTCCCTTTCGTGTGATTGTTGCGCCCGAATTGCTGCGGTCGGCGCGAGAGCCGGTCGCAGCACACCTTGTCCGCGCTCAACGTGGCGGAGGTTGGAGAGTTCCATTCACGATCGCGCGATGTGCTGTAACGATTGCGCGATCAACGAGGTCAGTTGGTGACGTCGAACTCCAACTTATCGAACGTGTAGCGCGGAACTTGCGACCAGATGCCGTCCTCCTGGACGGGCACTTTGTGCATCTTGACGTTGCCGACCTTGAGCTTGCCGGTCTTCTCGTCCACCCAGAAATCGATGTCGTAATATTCGTCCTTGCTGCCGACTTTGCGGAAATCGGTGCAGGCGAAATACTGGCCGTCGGATTTGAGCCGCCGCACCGGCTGGTGCATCTCGACGAATTCGAGCGGCACTGTCTCGCCGGTCTTCTCGTCCTTGACCTCGAGCGCGCCTTCCGCGGTTTTGTTGGCGGCGATGTAATTGTGGATCGCACTCATGATGTGCCACGCGCGGGTGACCTCCATATCGCCGGGATGCTCCTGCACCGGCAGCCACCACCAGGCGACGGGCAGACGCGTGACCATGAACCAGCTGTCGCCGTCGCGCTTCGGGCCCTTCTGCACCCTGATATCCATGAGCTTGAGCTCGTTCCCTTCGGGCTTGAACCAGAAGTCGATGGCGTATTGCTTCTTGGGCTCATCCTTGTCGTTGAAGATCACGTTGGCGAACCAGCCATAGCCCGACATGCCGCGCACGACCTTGATCTTGTCGAATACGAGATTGAGGTCGGCATTGAGCTTGGGGTCGTGGAAGACGAAGGCGCCGTCCTTGGAGCGCTCGGCAATCGCCGCGTCGACGCGCTTGTTGACGTCTTCCTCGGTGAAATCCTTCGCGCCTGCGGCAGCGGCGGCCTGACGGCTCGCGACGAAGTCGTGCGCCTTCTTCAGATTGTCGGCAGGGCTCCTGAGGAAGGTCGCTTTCGATGCCTCCGACGAGAAGCAATAGACCTTGCCGTCTTCGCCAGTCCAGCTCACCGAGCAGTCGGTCTTCACGGTCTGCCCGGAGGCGAGCCCCATGGTGCAGCTGTCGTCGAACTCGCCATGGACCGCGGGCCAGGGGAGACATGGCCTGCCCAGCATTGCGCCGCGTCCTCGGCCGCCCCGGCCGGGTGCGAAATCGCGAGGCTAAGCGCAACCGCGAGCGCGGCCGAGCCTGCCAGGGAGACCAGACGCCCGTCGGCGAAATGGAGTGTCATTGCGGTGATGTCCCCTGGATGCGCCGAGCTCGCAAAAATACGGGAACAAGTGGCAAGACGCGTATCAATTTGCCGTTACAGCAACAACCTGCCGTCCCCAGGGCCCCGACCGTTCCCCCGGGCCTGCCGATTTAACCAAGATCGGCCAACGGCTTGACGGTGGCGCTGGCAGGCCCCTTATTACCTAAGTCAGCAGGCCGGATGGCCGCTTCGCCCTCATGTTTTGCGTATTGGGCGGGGAGGAAAGTCCGGGCTCCAAGGAAGCACGGTGCCGGATAACCTCCGGCGGGGGCGACCCCAGGGACAGTGCCACAGAAAGCAAACCGCCCGCCGTCGCAGCTTAGGCTGCTATGGCGAGGTAAGGGTGAAAGGGTGCGGTAAGAGCGCACCGCGTCTCTGGTAACAGAGGCGGCACGGCAAACCCCACCGGGAGCAAGACCGAATAGGGGCGGTGCGACGGGGAGACCCGTCAGTCCCTTCCAGATGAGCCGCCCGGGTTGGTTGCACGAGGCGCTAGCGTAAGTTGCGCCCAAGATGAATGGCCATCGCCCGCCGCGAGGCGGGAGACAGAACCCGGCTTACAGGCTTGGTGACATGTTACGGCCGGCGCGGAGGAGAACCCTCCCGCCGGCCTCCACTTAATCTGCCAATGCAAATGGCCGCAGTCTTCTCCTCTCCCCATGGGGGAGAGGAGAAAGGAACCGCACTCGGATTTTTCGCCGTGCGCTGCGCTCAAGTAGCGCGGAGCGCCGTAAGCGCAAAAAGAGAGGGCGCCCGACCGTCGTTGCGGGATGACGGCCGGGGCCACTCAAGCCACGCGAGGGGCTAGGGGGCGTTTCGCGTGGTCACTACTCTCGCGGCAGCGTGGGCGCTGCCAGGGTATCGTATTTGCCTATGTCGCAGATAAGTTAAACTTATCGCTGAGGCGCTTGTCGTGCGCCGCAGCCCCCCTTTCTCCCCTTGGGGAGAGGCCGGCGCGCTTAGCGCGCCAAGTGAGGGGGCTTTAGAATCGAGCTTCGAGGGCTTTCGTCCCTCACCCTTCCCGCGACTTGCGCAAAGAGCTACGCTCGCGCAAGATCGCGGCAGGAAGTCCTCTCCCCACAGGGAGAGGAGGACGCGCTCGCATTCTTCCGTGTCAGCCGCCGAGGAAGTCCTGGATCAGCTCGAGCGTCTGCGAGGGCTGCTCCTCTTGCGGCATGTGTCCGCAGCCCTGCACAACTTTGAGCGACGCGTTCGGCAGCGCGCGACGCAGCTTCAGCCCCACCTCGAGCGGCACGATGCGGTCGTGGTCGCACCACAGGATCAGCGTCGGCAGGGCGATCGACTTGTAGCGCTCGGCGAGCGCGTCGAGATCGGCCGGGACGATCTGCCGTGCGCTCTGGATCATGGCGTGCTTGCCGGCCGCCGTCTTGAGCGGCCCCGCGTAGACCTCGACCTCGCTGTCGTCGATCTTGCTGTCGTCATGATAGGCGATCTTAAGCGCAACGCGGGTCTGCACGGCCGGCGGCACCATGCGCACGCCGACATGTGAGAAGAACGGCATGTTCAGCATGCGGAAGAACACCGGCATGTTCTGCGGGTAGGCGATGGTGTTGAGCAGCACGAGCCGCGAGATGCGTCCCTTCAGCCGCTCCTCGGCTTGCAGCGCGAGCAGGAGTGCCACGCCCCCGCCGAAAGAATGGCCGACAAGGGTGAGGTCGCGCAAGTTCCGGTCCTCGATCAGCTGCGCGAGCAGCTCCGCCTGGTCGAACGCCGAGTAGCGCTCGTCCATCGGCTTGTCCGACTGGCCGAAGCCCTTGAGGTCGACGGCGATCACTCGGTGCTTCGCGGCAAGCTCGGGCGCCACGCGCCGCCAAGTATAGGTGCTCGTGCCGAAGCCGTGGATCAGGAGCAGGGGCGGACCTGAGCCTTCCTCCTCAAGGAACAGCTTGACCGGCGCCTCTGGCGGCCCAAGCCGCGCATAGGGTTCGTCGAACGCGCCGACGCCCGTCGCAACGGCGCCAAGCGCAAGCGCGAGTGCAGCGAGACCGGCCGCCGCTTTCACCTTTTTCCGTGTCATCCCGCCGCGCAAAAATCCTTTGCGTCCTGTCCTCATGGCGGACGCTACGCGGCCGCTGGTCCGAATCAGGAACGACGCTTCTGCCCTCTTGCGCGCGGACCTTAGCTTGCTTCGCCTCGACGCGGCAATTCCCGCCGGTTAACCAAAGCTAAAGGTTTACGGCAGTTTCAATGACGCGTTTCCCGCCGAATTGGGTGCGCGTCCCGGTGTCGACCATTGACGCCCATATACTCCCATGTTATCCCATAAATGCCCGTTCGGTGAGTGAGTGGGGGAGGCAGGCAGCGCTTCCTTTGAGGCCACGGGGGGATCCGCGCCGCCTCTCCCACTGAACTCCAGAAGGGCTGGGGTCTGCACCTCAAGCTAGTCAGGTTCCGGCGTCGGCTCGGGTGCGTGAGGGGGAGATGGACCAGTTTGTCTCGACTTTCACCAACAAGATTGACACCAAAGGCCGAGTCTCGGTCCCGGCACCTTTCCGCACCGTCCTCGCCAAGGACGGCCTTGACGGCATTTATTGCTATCCGTCGCTCGATGCGCCTGCGCTCGATGCAGGCGGCCAGCGCCTCGTGGACAAGATCAACCGGCTGGTCGAAGACCTCGCCCCGTATTCCGACGAGCGCGACCATCTTGCGACCGCTCTGTTCGGCACGAGCGAAATCCTCACCATCGACCAAGACGGACGTGCGGTCCTTCCTGAGCGCTTGCGCGAGCACGCGGGGATCACCACGCACATCACTTTCGTCGGTCTCGGCGAAAAATTTCAAATGTGGGAGCCAAAGCGCTTCGAAGTCTCATTTGTCGGAGGCACGCAAAAAAGTGCGCGACCTCCGCACGCTACTCGGCGCGGGGCGTCGCGGAAGCGGCGGGCCAGAGGGAGCACGGGAATGATGGCGGGCAGCGGCAGTTCGACTGCCGTCGGCGGACCGGCCCGCCATCATCCCGTGATGCTCTCGGAAGTTCTGAGCGCGCTTGAGCCGAAAGACGGCGCGATCCTCATCGACGGAACGTTCGGCGCCGGCGGCTACACTGAAGCCATTCTCGATACTGCCGACTGCAAGGTGATTGCGATCGACCGCGATCCCGACGCGATCGTGGAAGGCGCGCCGCTTGCCGCGCGCTTCCGCGGCAGGCTTATGCTCGTCAACGCGCGCTATAGCGACATGGACGCGGTCGCCGCCGCCCTTGGCCTCGAGGCGTTCGACGGCGTGGCGCTCGATCTCGGCGTCTCCTCCATGCAGCTTGACCGGTCGGAGCGCGGCTTCTCCTTCATGAAGGATGCCCCGCTCGACATGCGCATTGGGAAGGACGGTCCGACCGCGGCGGACGTCGTCAACACCCTCTCCGAGACGGAGCTCGCGGATATCATCTTCACGCTCGGCGAGGAGCGCCGCGCGCGGGCGATCGCCAAGGCCATCGTCAAACGCCGCGCCGAGAAGCCGATCGAGACTACGGTCGAGCTTGCCGAGATCGTCGCCCGCGTCGTCGGCCGCAAATGGGACGAGACCAAGCATCCGGCCACGCGCACCTTTCAGGCACTCAGGCTCTATCTCAACCAGGAGCTCGAGGAACTGGCCAAGGGCTTGGCCGCCGCCGAGCGGCTGCTCAAGGCCGGCGGGCGTCTGGTCGTGGTGACCTTCCATTCGCTGGAGGACCGCATCGCCAAGCGCTTTTTCGCCAGCCGCAGCGCCCCGCCGCCCAAAGGCTCGCGCCATTTGCCGGATGAGGAAGGGTCGGCGCCCGCCCCAAGCTTCCGGCTTCTTAACCGCCGTCCGTTAGAACCGAATCAGAGGGAAATCGCGGAAAACCCCCGTGCCCGCTCGGCGCGCCTCAGGGCGGCCGAGCGCACGGAGGCGCCTGCGCATCCGCTCGACCTTGCCGCGCTCGGGGTTCCTTGAGCCGCGGATCGTTGCGTGTCAGTTGAAGTGAGTCCGCCATGTTGCGTTTCGTCAATATCTGCCTCCTGCTCGGCCTCCTCGCGCTCGCTTACGTTATCTATCAGGTGAAATACGAGACCCGCGCGCTCGACGCCGAGATCGCGACGATCGGCAAGGACATCGAGGCCGAGCGCGACGCCATCGCCGTGCTCCGCGCCGAATGGAGCCTGCTCAACCGGCCTGAGCGCATCGAGCGGCTCGCCAAGAAGCACCTGCAGCTCGCGCCGTCCGACCCGCGCCAGCTCGTCACCGTCGACAGTGTCACGAACAGCGATTTCGACCGCCTCAAGGCCGAGCCGCAAGCCGCTCAGCAGGCTGATGCAAAGCAAGCTGCCCCGCAGCAAGCAGCCCCGAAGCAGTCTGCGGCGCGGCAAGCATCCGTCAAACCGGCTGCCGTGAAGGCTGCCGCCAACTAAGGGCGAAGTGGCGTTGCGCGACACGAACAAGCAGGATGCCGGTGCTGCGCGCGCAGAGCGCGCCTACCATGCGCGCTGCCGCAACCGCTTCCGCTTGGCTTGCGTCGCCTTCGCGCTTTCCTTCGTGCTGATCGGGGGCCGGCTCGTTACGCTCGGCTTTGCCGCCACCGAGCGCGGCGGCGGCAGTCTGCAGGACATCTCGACCACCATCCACCGGCCCGACATTCTCGACCGCAACGGCCGCCTGCTCGCGACCGACATCAAGGGCGCGACTCTTTATGCGGACCCCGCGCGCGTCATCGACAAGGATGAGCTCGTCGAGCAGGTCGCAAGCGTCCTGCCTGGCATCAAGACGCGCGAGCTTCTCACCAAGCTCAAGCATGGACGCCGCTTCGTACGTATCAAGCGCGAGCTGACGCCGAAGCAGCAGGCCGAGATCCACGAGCTTGGCCTGCCGGGCCTGGGCTTCATCGAGGAATATCGCCGCGTCTATCCGATGGGCGCGACCGCGAGCCAGGTGGTCGGCCTGGTTGACGTTGACAATCGGGGGCTCGGCGGCATCGAGAAGTTCGTCGACGATAATCCGCAGCTCACCATGTCCGAGGTCGTCAATGCCGAGAGCGACGAGCAGGTGACGCTCTCGCTCGATCTCGGCGTTCAGCACGTGCTGCGCCAGGAGCTCAAGGCGGCGATGGCGACCTATCGCGCCAAGGCCGCGGCATCGCTGGTGATCGATGTGCATTCGGGGGAGGTGGTCGGGCTCGTCTCGCTGCCCGACTACGATCCGAACCGCCGCGAGCAGGCGCTCGACAAGGACCGCGCCAACCGCATCGCCTTCGGCGTCTACGAGATGGGCTCCGTGTTCAAGGTGTTCACCGTGGCGGGCGTGCTCGACTCAGGGCTCGCGTCGATGCACTCGCGCTACGACGCGTCGGGCCCGATCCATTATGGGCGCTTCACCATCAGCGATTTCCACGGCAAGGGCCGCGCGCTGAGCGTGCCCGAAGCCTTCATCTATTCCTCCAACATCGCCTCGGCGAAGATGGCGCTGCATATGGGGGTGGAACGTCACCGCGCCTTCCTGAAGAAGCTCGGGCTGACGCGCCGCGTGCCGACCGAGATCGGCGAGACCGCGACCCCCATCGTGCCGGCGCATTGGCAGAAGCTGAACACCATGACCATCGCTTTCGGTCATGGGCTGTCGGTGACGCCGCTGCAAATGGCGACGGCCTCGCTGCCGCTGTTCAACGGGGGGATCGGCGTGCAACCGACCTTCCTGCCGCGCTCTCGCGAGGAGGCTGGGCAGGCGAGCCCACGCGTGATCAAGGCGCGGACCAGCGCATCCATGCTCAAGCTGATGCGGCTAAACGTGCTTAAAGGCACGGCCAAACGCGCGGATACGCCGGGCTATCACGTCGGCGGCAAGACCGGCACGGCGGAGAAGGTCGTTGGCGGACGCTACTCGAAATCGGCGCTTTTGACCAATTTCCTGGCCGTTTTCCCGACCGACGCCCCGGAATATCTGGTCCTCGTCATGCTCGACGAGCCGCAGCGCGTCGCGGCGACCAACAATGCCGCAACCGCGGGCGTCAACGCCGCGCCCACGGCCGGCAAGATCATCGGAAAGATCGGCCCAATCCTTGGGGTTGCGCCGGATCTTGAGGACGGCAAGGGCCAGTTTGACGCCAAGCTGCTCGCCTCCTATTAGAACTCTCCGCATGACCTTAGGTGAGCTATTGGGGCCGGAGGCGAACCTGCCTCCCGCGCTCGCGCGCGTCAGCGTCACGGGGCTCGCGGCCGACAGCCGCGCGGTCGATCCGGGCTTCCTCTTCGCCGCGCTGCCCGGCATGAAAGCCGACGGCACGGAGTTCATCGCCGAAGCGTTGCGGCGCGGCGCCTCCGCCGTGCTCGCACCGGAGGGAGTGGCCCATCCGGTTTCGCAAGCGCCGATCATCGAAGATGCCGATCCGCGCCGGCGGCTTGCGCTGATCGCCGCGCGCTTCTTTGGGCGTCAGCCTGAGACGGCGGTCGCCGTCACCGGCACCAACGGCAAGACCTCGGTCGCGTCCTTCGTGCGCCAGCTCTGGGCGGCGCTCGGATTCGATGCGGCCAGTCTCGGCACGGTCGGTGTGGTGAGCCCGCGCGGCACGGAGACGCTGAAGCACACCACGCCGGACCCGATCGAGTTGCACGCGATCCTGGCGCGGCTCGCCAAGGATGGCGTCACGCATCTTGCGCTCGAAGCGTCGAGCCACGGGCTGCAGCAGCGCCGCGTGGACGGCCTCAGGTTTGCGGCCGGCGCCTTCACCAATATCTCGCGCGATCACATGGATTACCACGCGACGTTCGAGGACTATTTCGCGCAGAAGCTCAGGCTCTTCATCGCGCTTCTGCCGCAAGGCGCGGGCGCGGTCATCGATGTCGACAGCGAAGCCGGCCTGCGCGTTGCCGCGGAAGCCGAAGCGCGCGGGCTCGCGCTCATCTCTGTCGGACGGGCAGGCAAGACGCTGCGGCTCGTCTCGGCGGAGCCGCAAGGCTTCGCGCAAACGCTTGTCGTAGAGCATAAGGGCAAGCGCCACGAACTGCGCCTGCCGCTGGTTGGGAGCTTCCAGGCGTCGAACGCACTCGTTGCCGCCGGCCTTTGCCTAGCCACGGGATCGCGCGCAGCAGACGTGCTGCCGCGGCTCACCGATTTGCACGGCGCGCGCGGGCGCCTCGATCTGGCCGGCAGCGCACTCGGCGGTGCGCAGATCTTCATCGACTACGCGCACACGCCCGACGCGCTTGCCAAGGCGCTCGATGCGCTCCGGCCCTACGTGCAGAGCCGGCTGCTCGTCGTGTTCGGCTGCGGCGGCGACCGCGACAAAGGCAAGCGCCCGGAGATGGGCGCGGTGGCCGCGAGCAAGGCCGACCTCGCCATCGTCACCGACGACAATCCACGTAGCGAGAGCCCGGCCGCGATCCGGCGCGCCATTCTCGCGGCAGCGCCCGGCGCCATCGAGATCGGCGATCGCGCGGCCGCGATCGCAGAGGCGATCGCCTCGCTCCGCAAGGGTGACGTGCTGCTGATCGCCGGCAAGGGCCACGAGACCGGCCAGACCATCGGCACGACAATCATCTCGTTCTCGGATCATGACGCCGTGGCGGCGGCGCTGCAGGCGGAGGCGAAACTTGGCTGAGCCGCTCTGGACCCTGCGCGAGATCGTCGCCGCGACCGGCGGCACGAGCGCGGCATCGCCCGCGACGCAAGTCACGGGCTTCTCGATCGACAGCCGCTCCATCGCGCCCGGCGAAGCCTTCGTCGCCATAAGGGGCGTCAACCGCGACGGCCATGCCTTTGTCGCGGGCGCGCTCAAAGCCGGTGCGGCGCTTGCCATCGTGGACCGCGATTTCGTCGGCGCGGCAGCGGATGACCGGATCGTGCGCGTCGGCGATACGCTGGAAGCGCTGAACGATCTCGGCCGCGCCGCGCGCGCCCGCGCGAAGGACGCGGTGGTCATCGCGGTGACCGGCAGCGCCGGCAAGACCGGCAGCAAGGAAGCGCTCCGGCTCGCACTGGCGCCGAGCGGCGCCGTGCACGCCTCGGTCAAGTCCTTCAACAATCATTGGGGCGTGCCGCTGTCGCTAGCCAACATGAAGCGCGACACACGCTTCGGCGTGTTCGAGGCCGGCATGAATCATCCCGGCGAGCTCGACGCGCTCACCCGGTTGATCCGCCCGCATATCGCCATCGTCACCACCGTGGCGCCGGTGCATCTCGGCTTCTTCCGCTCCGTCGCGGAGATCGCCGACGCCAAGGCGGAGATCTTCCGGGGGCTTGAGCACGGCGGCGCGGCGGTCGTGAACCGCGACAATCCCTATTACGACCGGCTCGCGGCGCACGCACGCGACCACGGCGCGAAAGTCGTCAGCTTCGGCGAAGCTTCCGATTCCAACGCGCGCCTCATCGATGTTGCGCTTGGCCCCGAAGGCTCGACCGTCACCGCCGACATCCTGGGTGAGACGGTGCGCTATGCTCTCGGCGCGCCGGGCCGGCACGTGGTGCAGAATTCGCTGGGCGTGCTCGCCGCGACGAAGCTCGCCGGCGCCGACTTCGCCCGCGCGGCCGGGGCGCTTGCCGGGCTGCAAGCCCAGGCCGGGGCGCGGCGCGCGCCTTGTCGTCGCCGCAAATGGCGGACACATCGCGATCATCGACGAGTCCTACAATGCCAACCCGGCCTCGATGCGGGCGGCGCTCGCCACCCTCGGGCTTACCCAGCGCACCGAGTTCAAGCGGCGCGTGGCGGTGCTCGGCGACATGCTGGAGCTGGGCGGCGAGGGCCCGCGTCTTCACGCTGAGCTTGCGGAGTTCATTGACGCGGCCGGGGTAGATGTTGTCTTTGCCTGCGGCGAGCTGATGGGCTCGCTGTTCGAGGCCCTGCCGGCGAGCCGCCGCGGCGCTTATGCCAAGTCGGCGGAGGCGCTTAGGCCTCTTTTGACGGATGCGGTCGGCGCAGGCGACGTGATCATGGTGAAGGGCTCGCTCGGCAGCCGCATGGCCCCGCTGGTCGAGGCCTTGAAGCAGCGCTTCGCGGGAAACGTTCCGGCCTAACGGCCGCGAGGGGAAGAGACGATGCTCTACTGGCTGAGCCAGCTTGCCGGCGAGCTATCCGTCTTCAACATCTTTCGCTACATCACCTTCCGCACCGGCGGAGCGATCCTCACCGCCTTACTGTTCGTGTTCCTGTTCGGGCCGCGCGTGATCCGGTCGCTTCGCGTGCGCCAGGGCAAGGGCCAGCCGATCCGCAAGGACGGCCCCGAGCGCCATTTGCTGCAGAAGCAGGGCACGCCCACGATGGGCGGGCTCATGATCCTGTCCGGCGTCACCGTCGCGGTGCTGCTCTGGGGCAACCTCGCCAATCCCTATGTCTGGGTCGTTCTGCTGCTCACCCTCGTCTACGGCGCGGTCGGCCTCTACGATGACTATCTGAAGGTGACCAGGCAGACCGTTGAAGGCTCGCGCGGACGCATCCGGATCATCATCGAGGCTGCCGCCGCGGTTGCCGCCGTTGCCGTCATCGTGCAAGTGGGCCAGGCCCCGCTCGCCACCTCGCTCGCCATTCCGTTCTTCAAGGGCATCCTGATCGATCTCGGCTGGTGGTTTATTCCGTTCGGCGCCTTCATCATTGTCGGCGCCGGCAATGCCGTGAACCTGACCGACGGGCTGGATGGCCTCGCCATCGTGCCGGTCATGATCGCCGCGCTGACCTTCGGCTTCATCTCCTATTTCGTCGGCAACGCACTGTTCGCCGACTATCTGCAAATCCATTTCGTGCAAGGCACGGGCGAGCTCGCGGTGATCTGCGGCGCGCTGGTCGGCGCAGGGCTCGGCTTCCTCTGGTTCAACGCGCCGCCCGCGCAGATCTTCATGGGCGACACGGGCTCGCTCGCGCTTGGCGGCGCGCTCGGCACCATCGCGGTCGCGACCAAGCACGAGCTCGTGCTCGCCATCGTCGGCGGCCTGTTCGTGCTCGAAGCGGCGTCGGTCATCGTGCAGGTCACGTCTTACAAGCTGTTCGGCAAGCGCGTCTTCCGTATGGCGCCGCTGCACCACCATTTCGAGCAGAAGGGATGGCCCGAATCCACGGTGGTGATCCGGTTCTGGATCATTTCCGTGGCGCTTGCGCTTGCTGGCCTCGCCACGCTGAAATTGCGCTAAGTTCTTCCACCATGATTCCCGTGACCAGTTTCGCAGGACGCAACGTCGCGGTCCTGGGCTTGGGGTTGAGCGGCCTTGCCACGGCCCGCGCGCTCGAGGCGGGGGGCGCCAATGTTTTCGCCTGGGACGACAAAGAGAAGGCGCGTGAGGAGGCTGCCGCCGCCGGTTTCACGCTGACCGACCTTGCCACGGTCGATTGGGGGCGCTTCGCGGCACTCGTCCTCGCGCCGGGCATTCCGCTCACCCATCCCGCGCCGCATTGGAGCGTCGTGAAGGCGCGCGAAGCTGGTGTCGAAGTCATCGGCGACATCGAGCTGTTCTTCCGCGCGCGCGGAGAAGGCGGGTTGCCCGGTAAGGTCGTGGCGATCACCGGCACCAACGGTAAGTCGACGACTACCGCGCTTACGGCGCATCTACTCGAGGCCGGGGGCGAGCGTGTCGCGCTCGGCGGCAATATCGGCAAGGCCGTGCTCGACCTCGACGCTTTCGCCGACGATCTCACTTACGTGTTGGAGCTTTCGTCGTTCCAGATCGATCTCGCCCCGTCGCTCGCCCCTGATGCCGCGGCGCTCATCAACATCACGCCGGACCATCTCGACCGCCACGGCGCGCTCGAAGACTACGCGCGCATCAAGGCGCGCATCTTCGCGCAGCTTCCCGCGAGCGCGACGGCCGTGGTCGGCGTTGACGACGAGCCGTCGCGCGCCATCGCAGACAGCCTCAAAGGTCCGTTCGCTGTGCAGCGCGTCGCCATCGGCCGCGCCGTCAAGACGGGGTTGTGGGCGGATGCGGGAGTGCTGCACGAAATGGAGAGCGGCAAGGAGCTGGCGCGCGTCGATCTCGCGGGTATCGGTTCACTCAGGGGCGCGCATAACTGGCAGAACGCCGCCTTCGCCTATGCGCTCGCGCGGTCGCAGGGGCTCTCCGCGGAGACGATCGCGCATGGCTTGAAGAGTTTCGCCGGCCTCGGCCACCGCATGGAGCAGGTGGCGCGCAGGGGCCGGGTGCTGTTCGTTAATGACTTCAAGGCTACCAATGCTGACGCGGCGGGGAAGGCCTTGGCGAGCTTCACCGACATATACTGGATCATCGGCGGGCGGCCGAAAGAGGGGGGCCTGGCCGGTCTCGAGCCGTTCTTTCCCCGGATCGCACGCGCCTATCTGATCGGCGAAGCAGCCGACGCTTTCGCGCGCAAGCTCGGCCAAGCGGTCGACCACGTGCAATGCGGTACACTCGACAAGGCTGTCGCTGAGGCCGCGGCGGATGCGAGCCGCTCGCAAGCGGCCGAGCCCGTGGTGCTGCTGTCGCCGGCTTGCGCCTCCTACGACCAGTTCGCCAATTTCGAGAAGCGCGGCGAGGCGTTCCGCACGATCGTGCTCGATCTCGACGGTGCCGAGAGCGCGAAGCCGGAAGAAGGGAGGGCGGCATGAGGATCACCCGCGCCGACCGCTCAATTCTCTCGGACTGGTGGTTCACCGTTGACCGGTTGATGTTCTTTGGGCTCGTGCTCCTGATGGGCGCGGGGCTCGTGCTCTCGCTCGCGGCGAGCCCGCCGATCGCCGCCAAACTGGATTTCGAGCCGTTTTATTTCGTGCGCCGGCACGCAGCCCTGCTGCTTCCTGCGATCGCCATCATGTTCGCCACCTCGACGCTGACGCCTAAACAGATCCGCCGCGCGAGTCTTCTGATCTTCCTGATCGGCTGCGCTCTTATGGCGCTGATCCTGTTCGTGGGGCCCGAGATCAAGGGCGCCAAGCGCTGGCTCCAGATCGGCGTCGTCTCGATCCAGCCTTCGGAGTTCGTGAAGCCGGCTTTCGTCGTGCTTACCGCCTGGCTGTTCAACGAGAGCCAGAAGCGGCGCGACGTGCCGGGCATGGAGCTCGCGGTCGCGCTCTTTGCCGTGTTCGCCACGCTGCTCGTGCTACAACCGGACTTCGGCCAGACCTTGCTGGTCACGGCGGTCTGGGGTGCGCTCGTCTATATGGCCGGCATCAACATGGTTTGGATACTGGCACTGGGCGCCGCCGGATCCGCCGGACTGGCCACCACCTATTTTCTCGTGCCGCACGTCGCCTCGCGCATCGACCGGTTCCTCGACCCGGCCTCCGGCGACACCTACCAAGCCGACCGCTCGCTCGACTCCTTCCTGAATGGCGGTTGGTTCGGGCGCGGGCCCGGTGAGGGCACGGTCAAGAACGTGCTGCCTGACTCCCACACCGATTTCATCTTCGCGGTGACCGCGGAGGAATATGGGCTGATCGCCTGCATGATCCTGCTCGCTTTGTTTGCCTTCATCGTGCTGCGCGGCTTGTCGAAGGCCTCGCAAGAGCCTGACGGGTTCATCAGGCATGCGGTAGCAGGGCTCATCATGCTGTTCGGGCTGCAGGCGCTGATCAACATGGCAGTGAATGTGGGCCTCCTGCCCGCCAAGGGCATGACCTTGCCCTTCATCTCCTATGGCGGGTCCTCACTGCTCGCCATGGCGCTCACCATGGGATTTGCGCTGGGCTTGACCCGCAAGCGGCCGATGGCCGGGCGGCTCGAGCCGCGGCGTGAGGCCGAAGTAGAAGCCGAGCCCGAAGCGGCCGGCGCGCGAGGCCAGCCCGCATGACCGACCGCCCCTTCCTGCTCGCCGCCGGCGGAACGGGCGGCCATCTCTTCCCGGCGGCGGCGCTCGCGCAGGAGCTTGCGCGACGCGGGCATGCTGTCGAGCTCGCGACCGACACCCGCGCCGAGAAATACGGCGTCGAGTTTCCGGCGCGTGCCATTCATCGCATACCCTCCGCCACGATCGCGAGCCGCTCGCCCATCGACATGGCCAAGACCTTCTCGCGGCTCGGCATGGGTTATTTCGGCGCGCTGCGTTTGCTCAGGCGGGTCGGGCCGAAGGCCGTGATCGGTTTTGGCGGCTATCCGACCCTGCCGCCCATCTTCGCCGCGCGCACGCTCCGCATCCCGACCGCGGTCCACGAGCAGAATGCGGTGATGGGCCGCGCCAACCGTCTGCTCTCGGGCTTCGTCGATCGCGTGGCGGTGTCCTTCTCGCCAACCAAGCATCTCGCCGCCAAAGCGCAAGCCAAATCGGTGGTTACCGGCACGCCGGTGCGCGACACGGTGCTCGCCGTGCGCGACGTGCCCTACGTTCCGCCCGAGCCCGCCAGCCGCTTCCTGCTGCTCGTGTTCGGGGGCAGTCAAGGCGCGCATTTCTTCGCGGAGCTGTTGCCGCAAGCGCTTGATCTTCTGCCCTCCGCCTTCCGCTGGCGGCTCACGCTCGTGCAGCAGGCACGGGAGGAGGACCTTGTCGGCTTGCGGCACTATTACGAGGAGGCGGGGCTCGCCGCGCATCTTGCGCCGTTCTTCCGCGACCTCCCCGAGCGGATCGCCAAGGCGCATCTCATCATCGCCCGCTCGGGGGCCTCGACGGTCGCCGAATTGATGGCGATCGGCAGGCCTGCGATCCTCGTGCCCTTGCCGCACGCCCTTGACAACGATCAGCTCGAAAATGCAACACGGCTTGAGCAAGGCGGCGGCGGGTGGTGCATAAGGCAGAGCGAGCTTAGCCCTGAGCGTCTCGCGGCCGAGCTCGAACGGCTGTTCAATGCGCCCGGGCTGCTTGCTGCGGCAGCCGCCAAGTCTAAGGCGATGGCCGAGACCGAAGCGGTGACGAAGCTCGCCGATCTCGTCGAGGCACTTGCGGGGTCGACGGCGTCCAAGGAGTAGGGTGGCGTAAAGTCATGCACCTGCCTGACCCCGACGAGACGGGCCTGTTCCATGTCGTGGGCATCGGCGGCATCGGCATGAGCGCCATTGCCGAGGTCATGCACACGCGCGGCTATCGCGTGCAGGGCAGCGACCTCAAGGACGGCGGCAATCTCGACCGCTTGCGCGCACACGGCATCACCTGCCTGATCGGGCACGACCCAGCCAATGTCGACGGCGCGTCCTATCTCGTCATCTCCAGCGCTGTGAAGCCCGGCAACCCCGAGTTCGAGGCGGCGAAGGAACGCGGCATTCCCATCATCCGCCGTGCCGAGATGCTGGCAGAGCTGATGCGCCCCTGCGCCACCGTGTCGATCACCGGCACGCACGGCAAGACGACCACCACCTCGCTGATCGCCGATCTCCTAAATCATGCCGATCTCGACCCGACGGTGATCGCTGGCGGCATCATCAATGCCTGGGGCACCAATGCCCGCATCGGCAAGGGCGTGTGGATGGTGGTCGAGGCCGACGAGTTCGACGGCACCTTCCTCAAGCTGCCCACACAGATCGGGGTCGTGACCAATATCGACCCCGAGCACATGGACTTCTGGCCCTCGCTCGATGCGCTGCACCAGGCCTTTCATCAATTCATCGACGCGATCCCGTTCTACGGCGTCGCCGTCGCCTGCATCGATCACCCGGTGGTGCGCGAGCTGCTCGGCAAGCTCGGCGGCGCGGCCAACGGGCGCCGCACGCTCACCTATGGCGTGGCGCGCGACGCCGATATCAGGCTCGCCAATCTCCGCGCGAGCGCGGACCGGATCGTGTTCGACGCCGATCTCGGGCCGGCGGTGAAGGGCGGCGCACGCAAGCTCGACGATCTCATGCTGCCGGTGCTCGGCCATTACAACGCGCTGAACGCGCTTGCCGCGCTTGCCGCAGCGACCGAGGCAGGCGTGAGCGACGACGTGATCCGCGAGACCTTCGCCGCCTTCTCCGGCGTGAAGCGGCGCTTCACACCGGTCGGCGAATGGCAAGGCGTGCGCGTCTATGACGACTACGCGCATCACCCGGTCGAGATCGCCGCGGTGCTGCGGGCCGCGCGCGCGGGCGGCAGCGGGCGCATCATCGCCGTGATGCAGCCGCATCGCTACACGCGCCTGCAATCCCTGTTCAACGAGTTCTCGGCCTGCCTCGACGACGCCGACATCGTGGTGGTGACGCCGGTCTATTCGGCGGGCGAGGCGCCCATCCCCGGCATCGACCGCGACGAGCTGGTCTCAGGGCTCCGCCGCCACGGCCATCCCAATGTGCTGACCATCGAGGGCGAGGAGGATCTCGCCGCGACCGTTGCCTCGTTCGCGCGCTCCGGCGATCTCGTGGTCGGGCTCGGCGCCGGCACCATCACCGACTGGATCAATGCGCTGCCGGCGCGGCTCAACGGGCAGAGAGCGGGCGCGTGAACGGGACCGGACGTCTCGGCGAGCTCGCCTCCGCGCTGCCCGGGCTCCGCGGCAAGCTCAAGGCGGATGCCGCGCTCTCGGACCTCACCTGGTTCAGGGTCGGCGGCCCAGCCGAGGTTCTCTATTCGCCCGCCGACGAGGCGGACCTCGCTTACTTCCTGCGCGAGACGCCGCGCAATATCCCCGTCACCGTGATCGGGCTTGGCTCGAACCTGCTCGTGCGCGACGGCGGCATCGAAGGCGTGGTCATCCGCCTCGGCGGCAAGGGCTTCGGCGAGATCGCAATAGAAGACAACTCGCGGCTCCGCGCGGGCGCGGCCGTGCCCGATGTGAAGGTTGCGCGCGCCGCGGCCGACGCCGGCATCTCAGGGCTCTCCTTCTATCGCGGCATCCCCGGCTGCGTCGGCGGGGCGCTGCGCATGAACGGCGGCGCGCATGGGCGCGAGACCTGCGAGGTCGTGGTCGAGGCGCGCGCGGTCGATCGCAAGGGGGAGGTGCACACGCTGCCCGTGGCCGAGCTGCACTACGCGTACAGGCATTGCGGCGCGCCGGAGGATCTCATCTTCACCGAGGCGCTGTTCCAGGGCGAGCCGGGCGACCCTGACGCGATCCTCGCCGAGATGGACGGCATCGCCGCCTATCGCGAGCAGGCGCAACCCATCAAGAGCCGCACCGGCGGCTCGACCTTCAAGAATCCTCCAGGGAAGAAGGCCTGGCAGCTCATCGACGCGGCCGGCTGCCGCGGGCTCGTGGTGGGCCACGCCAAAGTCTCTGAGATGCACTGCAACTTCCTCATCAACGAGGGCAGCGCCACCGGCGCCGATCTCGAAAAGCTTGGCGAGACGGTGCGCGCGCGCGTCAAGGAGGCGAGCGGTGTCGAGCTCGAATGGGAGATCAAGCGCCTCGGCCTCCCGACCTGATGTTCCCGGCGCGGCCCCACCGGGGTAGGACTTGCCTGAGTGCAAGCTGGCTAGAACTGCGATTAGGAAAGCCGAATCGCTGCCAGGCTAATTATTGTAAAAGTTGTGCTGTAGACGAGAAAGTAAGAAAAATAGACTGTCACAGTGTAAATTAAATAGATTTTCTGTGTTTCAGAACAAGGCGCGGTTCCATATTCCTAAAAATATTTATAATTCACTTGCCTTTACGCAGCCATGCGCCCATGGTCAACATACGATTTGAATGATGATCATTCAAATGACTTCCTCATATTTAGGAGCATACCGATGGAAAATTCATCCACACAGACCAATGCGAATCCGCAGACTTCAAACCAGAACCAGCAGGACGTCCTGAAGGACATCTGCGCGAAGTGGAGCAAGTTTACGGCGCAGGATGCCTCTGCTTTCAAGGGTAAGGCTGACCTCGTGTCGCAGGTCGCAGCCAAGTACAACATGGACCAGGCGCAGGCTCAGCGTGAGGTCGATGCCGTGCTGAAGGGTCGCCAGATCGGCGCCGGCGCGTAGTCCAAGATTTCCGCTCCGAGGCCGCGTCATGGCGGTCTCGGGGTTCTGCTTTACGAACGTGAGCCGCCCACGGGCGGCTTTCTTTTTGCGCGGCGAATGGGATAGATGCGGGTTGGCGGCGTTCGCAGTAAAGCCGTTCATCGATCGGAGGAAGGTGCCATGGCCAAGAGCCAGCAGCGAAGCAATCGCGAGAAGAAGAAGCCGAAGCAGGACAAGAAGAAAGTGACCCAGGCGGCTTCGCCCATGGTGTCGCTCGATCAGCGCGGGAAGCCCGGCCGAAGCGGCGCCCAGAAAAAAGGCTCGTGACGACGTCTGTCTACGACGTGGGTCTACGAGTTGATTTAGCGCGCAAAACTCAAGCTGCGTCCGCCGCTCAACGAGCGTGAGCAGCGAGCGCCGCCGCATCCTGCTCCTGCGCAACCTGGAGGGCGGCAGGGTCGACCGTCACCATCTCGATTGCGGATCCGGATGGCGCCGGCACCAAGATGGCGGTCGCGATGCGATGGTACGCCGCAAAGGACAGGCCCTCGATAAGCTCTTCATCCGTCACCACCCGGTAATCGCCGGCCGGCAGGAAACGATCCACACCCTTCACACGAAAAGGCCGGTGGAACGACACGGTCTTAGTGGTCGTGCGAATCGTCATTGCTGAGACGAGGGATCAGTTCGCCTTCTTGAGGTCTTCCATGCCGTTCGTCACATGGGCCTTGACCGGCTCGACCGCGGCAGCGGTGACCTTGGTCGAAAGCGCACGAACTTCCTCGGCCTGAGCGGTTAGGGCGTTGAACTGCGTCTGCCAATAGGCCGTCTGCAACTCCACGATCTCGCCGAGGTTCTTCGCGCCTGCCACGCTCTTGGACAGATCGAAAACGGAAAGCAAGTTCCGCTGGGCGATGTCGATGACTTTGCGGTTGAACGCCAGCGCGCCCTGTCCCGCCGCATCGAAGGTTCTTTCAAACGTCGTGACGGATGCATCGAGAGCATCCTTGGAGCGATTAAAGGCCTCCCGCGTTTGGGCGACGCTTTTCTCAGCTACAGAACGCACGCCCTCTGGAATCGCGATGTCGAGACCGGCGAGACCGAACTGAGCTGTCATGTTGCGGTACGCGGTGCGGGCTTGCTCGGCGGCAGCTTGGGGATTGAAGTTAGCGGTCATGATGTGCCTCGTGTGGTTGCGATGTAAAATTATCGAAGACAGCGGTCGCGCGGCTCGATGCCCGATAGGGCTTTGACCGGTTGCATGCCGCTCGCGAAGGGCACTCATGCTGAGAATGCGGGAAAGGAGGCGTGCACGAAGTTGGCACGGTAGTCTTTGCCGTCAGCGCCGTTGCGGCGTGCCAGTACCCTTAGATATGGCGCCTGGCCGATGCTATTACAAGCTGTGCACGCAAATCTCGCCATCTATAGTTGAATTGGGCCTCGCGAGGTTGTAGCGCCCCTCGACAGCTTGAGCCGCTCTTGTGGCGCTCAAAGGTCCTTCCCATGCCATTGCCCGCGAAGCGGATAATCCAGTAACCATCGCCGGTGATTACTGGATCGCCGGGTCAAGCC
This sequence comes from uncultured Alphaproteobacteria bacterium, assembly GCA_963832515.1. GTDB lineage: Bacteria > Pseudomonadota > Alphaproteobacteria > Rhizobiales > Methyloligellaceae > Methyloceanibacter. The sequence continues at coordinate 179,111 of CAWHUE010000019.1, read as the reverse complement.
CGGCGATGACGCCTTCAGGAGCAGGAAGGGGCACATATGCCAAGCAAGCAGATTCATGTCGCGATGCTGATGGGAGGCCTGTCGTCGGAACGCGAGATCTCGCTCCGCTCTGGCGCGGCCTGCGCCAATGCGCTCGAAGGCGAAGGCTATCGCGTGACCCAGCTCGATGTCGGCCGCGACGTCGCGGCGCGCCTCGCCGAGATTAAGCCCGATGTCTGCTTCAACGCTCTGCACGGACGCTTCGGCGAGGACGGCTGCATCCAGGGTCTGCTCGAGACGCTTGGGCTCCCCTACACCCATTCCGGCGTGCTCGCCTCGGCGCTCGCCATGCACAAGGAGCGCGCTAAGGCCGTGCTCAGCGCGGCGGGTGTTCCCGTCGCCGAAAGCCTCCTCATCTCCCGCGCCGAGGCCGCACGCGCGCACGCGATGAAGCCGCCTTATGTGATCAAGCCGCCGCAGGAGGGCTCGAGCTTCGGCGTCTATATCGTGCGCGAGGACCAGGCCCATCCGCCGCAGGAGCTCAATGCCGCCGATTGGGCGCTCGGCGAGGAGCTCATGGTCGAGCGCTATATCCCGGCCGGGAGCTCACTTGCGCCGTCATGGGCGATGAGGCGCTCGGCGTGATCGAGATACGGCCGGCCGAGGGTCTGCCCTTCTACGATTTTGACGCGAAATACGCCCCCGGGGGCTCAATTCACCTGCTGCCGGCGCCGCTTAAACCAAATGTTTACCAATTGGTACAGAAGCTGTCGGTAGCGGCCCATCGGGCACTGGGCTGCCGTGGGGTCAGTCGCTCCGACTTCCGTTTCGACGACCGGCCAGGGGCCTCAGGCGAATTGATCTGCCTTGAGGTCAATACCCAGCCTGGCATGACGTCCACGTCTCTAGTGCCCGAGCTTGCAGCCCATGCCGGCCGCTCGTTCGGCGAGCTGGTGCGCTGGATCGTGGAGGATGCGTCGTGCAACCGCTAGGCCCGGGACGCGGGCAAGCCAGAGGTCGATCGCAGGAAGCCCTGCTCGCGCGCGGCATTGCGTCCTCGCGCGGCCGCGGGCTGCCGGCTGTCGCCCAACGGCGCAACATCATCGTCCGCGCCCCGCGCAGCATCAGGCTCGGCGGGCTGCGGCGCGACCGCATGCGCGGCAAATGGCTGATCGTGAGCATCGTGTTTCTTGCGACCGCGCTCTGCTACGGCGCCGTTCTCGGCGGCCAAACTGCGCGGCTGTGGAATGCGATTACCGACGGCGCCGTTAGGCTTGCCGTGGCCGCAGGCTTCGGCGTCGAGCGCATCACGGTCGAAGGCAGGCGCCACACGACCGATTCCGAGATCACCGCCGCGCTGCAAGCGGGCCCCAATACCATTCTTGTCGGCTTCGACACCGACGCAGCCAAAGCGCGGCTCGAGGCCGTGCCATGGATCAGGCACGCGCAGGTCATGCGCTTGCTCCCCTCGACGCTCCAAGTCGTCATCGAGGAGCGCGAGCCCTTCGCCATCTGGCAAAGCCAGCAAAAGACTTATGTGGTCGACGCGGAAGGGGCAGTGCTCGCGCCCGCTCTGCGCGAGGCCTATCAGCATCTGCCCTTCGTCGTGGGCGAGGGGGCGGGAAGAATGCGCGCGAGCTTTTCGCCGCGCTCGAGCCGTTCGACGGCCTCAAGGCCAAGACCGTGGCCGCGGTCAGGGTCGGCGACCGGCGCTGGAACCTGAAGCTCGTCTCCGGCCTCGAGATCATGCTGCCCGACGACGCGATCGACGAGGCGCTCAAGTCCTTCACCAAGCTCGACGAGCGCCGCAACATGCTCAACCGCGACATCGCCGCCGTCGATTTGCGGCTGCTCGACCGCATCACCGTGCGCCTGCGCGAAGGCGACACGGTTGCGCCGCATGACGCCAATGCGCCAGCCGAGACGCCGACCGCCAGCACCACGACAGCAAGATCTAAAGGGCGAACCTGAGGCGAGGGATCGAAGGCGGGGAATGGCTTACACCACGACAATAAGAAGCAAGCGCCAGCGCATCGTGGCCGTGCTCGACATCGGCACGAGCAAGATCTGCTGCCTGATCGCCAAGACCTCGCCGGCGCCGGACTGGCTCGAAGGCAAGGGCGAAGCCGTGCAGTTCGAGGTGCTGGGCTTCGACCACACACGCGCCGAAGGCTTGAAGGCCGGCACGATCACCCATCTCGACACGGCCGAGCATTGCATCCGCTCCGCGGTCGACGCGGCCGAGCGCATGGCCGGTGTCACGGTCGAGGAGGTGCATGTCTCCGTCACTTGCGGCCGCCTCAAGAGCGAGAGCTTCTCCGCAAGCGTCGCCATCCCCTCGGGCACGGTGCGCGACGACGATATCCTCAGGTTGCTCGCTGGGGGCCGCCAATATGCCGGCCGCGACAAGCGCAACGTCCTGCACGCGCTGCCCACCTCCTACAGTCTCGATGAGAGCCCCGGCATCAGCGACCCGCACGGGATGTGCGGCGAGCGACTGTCGGTCGATCTCCACGCCGTGACCGCCGACGAGGCGGCGATGCGCAATCTCATGCTCTGCGTCGAGCGCTGCCATCTCGGCGTCGCCAACCTCGTCGCCGCGCCCTACGCGAGCGCGCTCTCGGTGGTGACGCCGGACGAAGCGCGGCTCGGTGTGGCTTGCATTGATTTCGGCGCCGGCACCACGACGCTCGCGGTGATCGCCGACGGGCATTTCGTCCACACCGACGCGATCGCGCTCGGCGGCAACGGCATCACGCTCGATATCGCCCGCACGCTCGCCGCCCCGCTCGACCATGCCGAGCGCCTCAAGACGCTGCATGGCAGCGCGTTTGCGACGCTCTCCGACGAGCGCGAGATCATCACCTATCCTTGCGTGAGCGCGAGCCCACAGCCATCGCTCAACCAGATCACCAAGGCGCAGCTTGCGCAGATCATCAGGCCGCGCATCGAGGAGATCCTCGATCTGATGCGGCGGCGGCTCGCAAGCGCAGGCCTTGCCTCGGAGGTCACGCAGCATCTCGTTCTGACCGGCGGCGCGAGCCAGCTCACGGGCCTTGCCGAGCTCGCCTCCAACATGTTCGGGCGCCCGGCGAGGCTTGGCCGCCCGCGCTCGTTGAACGGACTTCCCGCTGCCGCGGGCGCGCCCGACTTCGCGGCGGGCATCGGCCTTCTCTTGCACCTTGCGCGCGGCGAGGACCGGCTACAGGGACGCGGCGAGCAGCGTTTCCTCAAAACCGGCACAGGCTACTTCGCCAAGGTCGGCGAGTGGATAAGGGACAATTTTTGATCGGACGAGAGGGGCTCCAGACGGCGCATCGCGGGGAAGCGCCTGCAAAGGGAGCCGAGCAGCGGATAATGAAGGACCAGGCGGCCATGACCATCAACCTCAGAGTTCCTGACCTGACCGAGCTCAAGCCGCGTATCACCGTGTTCGGTGTGGGCGGCGCCGGCGGCAATGCGGTCAACAACATGATCGCCTGCGGGCTTAGAGGCGTCGAGTTCGTCGTCGCCAATACCGACGCGCAGGCGCTGCTCAGCGCGGCTTGCGAGCGTCGCATCCAGATGGGCACCAACGTCACCGAAGGTCTCGGCGCGGGCTCCAAGCCCGAGGTGGGCGCCGCCGCGGCCGAGGAGGCCATGGCCGACATCAAGGCGCATCTCGTCGGCTGCCACATGGTCTTCATCACCGCCGGCATGGGCGGCGGCACCGGCACGGGCGCAGCGCCCGTGATCGCGCGCGCCTCGCGCGAGGAGGGGATCCTCACCGTCGGTGTGGTCACCAAACCCTTCCAGTTCGAAGGCCAGCGCCGCCTGCGCGCGGCCGAGGCCGGCATCGAGGGCTTGCAGAAATATGTCGATACGCTGCTCGTGATCCCGAACCAGAACCTGTTCCGTGTCGCCAACGAGAAGACCACCTTCGCCGACGCCTTCGCCATGGCCGACGACGTGCTGCGCGCGGGCGTGTCCTGCATCACCGATTTGATGGTGAAGGAGGGCCTGATCAATCTCGATTTCGCCGACGTGCGCACGATCATGGCCGGCATGGGCAAGGCGATGATGGGCACGGGCGAGGCGAGCGGAGACCGCCGCGCGGTCGAGGCCGCGGAGGCCGCGATCTCCAATCCGCTGCTCGACGACGTGTCGATGAAGGGCGCGAGCGGCCTGCTCGTCTCCATCACCGGCGGCAACGACCTGACCCTCTACGAGGTCGACGAGGCGGCGAGCCGCATCCGTGCGGAGGCCGACGGCGATGCCAATATCATCGTCGGCGCGACCTTCGACGACGAGCTCGACGGCACGATCCGCGTGTCTGTGGTCGCAACCGGCATCGGCCTTTCGGCGTCGGCGCAGCTCGCGCCGGCTCAGATGGTGCAGATGATGCCGCAGGAGCGCGGCCGGCTCACCGAACGCCTCGCCGGACTTGCGGCGCTGCCCGGCAGCGCCATCGACCCGAACGAGCCGAGCCTCGTGCTCGGTCCCGCCGAGATGGTGCAGGAGCAGCCCTCGGTCTGGCGCGCGCCCGGCAATGTGACGATCGAGAAGCGTCCGGCGCAGGCGACCAACATGGCGCTTCCGCTTGCCCAACAGAAGCAGGCGCCGCAGCAACAGCGGAGCTTCCAGCCCGCGCCGCCGACTTCCATCAAACGCGCAGTGCGCCGGATGCCGAGCGTCGATGAGCTGCCGCTCGTCGCCCAGAACGAGATCAAGGCGAAGTCTGGCCAAGCGCCGCAATCAGGCCTTACCGAGCACAAGCGGAAAGTGGGCTTCCTCGAGCGCCTCGCCAATGTCGGCCGGGGACGCAGCAAGAGCGAGGATGCGGAGCTGCCGGCAAAGCGCGAGCCTGGCTTCGGCAAGCGCGAGCCCGATTTCGCTATGCCGCAGACCGTGGCCGACATCCCACGCCCAGTGCAAGGCCAGCGCAACGTCAGGATCGAGCGCCCGCGCGGCGAACAGCCCGTCCCGTCATCGCCGAAGCGGCCGGAGGCGCAGCCGCGGCTGCAGATGCAGGAGCCCGACGAGGGGCCGGCCGAATCGCTTGCCGACGACGATCTCGAGATCCCTGCGTTTCTGCGCAGGCGCGCAAACTGATTTTTGGGTTCAAGGTTAACGGCGCCGCGTGACTGCCGTCATCCGATGCTAAAAACGTATGCGTATTCAGTGTGTTATGAGACGTCTCGGACGGTAACAGACAGAAAGAAACCGTGATTTGTCGCCCCCCAGAGGCAGCGTTAAGGTTCTTAACAGGTCGATCCGCTGGACCAAAAGGCATCAAGCCGGGAGCCGATAATAACCCGGTCCGAAATGCCAAGGAACGCTGATCGACGGGGGGCTCGGGGGTTCTCCTGAGCAGGTAGGGAACTCAAGACACGGCGGGGGCCGACGGGGGCATGAAGGGATTTATTGGCGCGCGGCAGACCACGCTTGCGAGCGAGGTCTCACTCACCGGGACGGGGGTCCATAGCGGAGCGCCAGTTTCCATTTGCCTTTGTCCGGCCGACGACAACACCGGCATACGCTTCCTCCTTTCGAACGGTTACGGCGACACCGAGATTCCCGCCGACCAGCGGTCGGTCACGGGTGTCAATCTCTGTACCGTGCTCGGCGACGGCAACGGCGCGTCCGTTGCGACCGTCGAGCATCTGCTCGCCGCGCTGCATGGCCTCGGCGTCGACAACGCCCAGATCGAGATCGACAGCTGCGAAGTCCCGATCATGGACGGCAGCGCCGCTGGCTTCGTCGAGGCGATTGACGATGTCGGCCTCGCCGAGCTCGAGGCGCCACGCCGCTTCCTGAAAGTTCTGAAGCCGATCTCCGTTGAGGACGCCGGCGCCCATGGCGAGCTCGTCCCGAATAACGGTTTCCATCTCGATGTCGAGATCGAGTTCGATACGCCGCTCATCGGCACGCAGCGCATCGAGATCGACGTCAATCCCGGTTCCTTCCGCCGCGAATTGGCCCGCGCGCGCACCTTCGGCTTCATGAAGGACGTGGAGCGCCTCTGGGCCGCGGGGCTCGCCCTCGGCGCCTCGCTCGACAACACCGTGGCGATCGGCGACGACCGCGTCGTCAACCGCGAGGGTTTGCGCTATTCGGACGAGTTCGTGCGGCACAAGGCGCTCGACGCCGTCGGCGACCTCGCGCTCGCCGGTGCACCCATTCTCGGCGCCTTCCGCTCGCGCCGCGGCGGCCATCGGCTCAACATGCTCGTGCTCAAGGCCCTGTTCGCGGATGCGGACGCCTGGACCATGATCGAGGCCCCGCGTTACCGCGAGGTCCGTCATGCGGAACTCAGCCACCGTCTCGCGGCCGCGAATTTCGCCGCCGAGCGGAGCTGATCGGGCAAGGCTATTCCAAGGTAATAAGCTAGCCAGCGGCACGGCTTCAACCCTCCCCTTGACGAGGAGGGCAGCTCGCCGCAAACCGGCGAGCGGGTCGGGGTGAGTACCCCTGCGATTCGCGAGAAGCCCCCACCCGACCGGCTACGCTGGTCGACCTCCCCACGAGGAGGAGGTATGAGGTGATAGGCCGATGCCTAGGGGTTGTCGGCCGCAAGCGTAGCAACCCGGTCGGAAAGGGCAAAAAAGCACCATAATCCGCTGGTTGGTTGCGGTCAGTCCGCGCTAACCTTGCAAAACGCCTCGGGTTTCGTGCGCGAGGGGCCAAGGCTCACGGGACGTTCGGGGGTTCAATGTCCGGTCGCATTTATAAGCTCCATGCTCCGGCGCGCCCGCGTGCGTCTTGGGCCAGGCGGGCGTCCCGGCCGGCCTCCCTGGCTTGCGTCGCGCTCTTGGCCACCATGCTTGCCGCTTGCGGGGGCTCGCTTTGGAGCAAGAAGGCCGAGCCCGAGAACAACGATCCGCCCGATGTCATCTATGGCAGCGCCGAGCAGCTGGTCAACAAGGGTGACTTCAAGGAAGCCGCCCGCAAATACGAGCAGGTGGATATCAACCACCCCTATTCGCAGGAGGCGCGTCGCGCCATCGTCATGGCGGCCTACTCTTATTACAAGGCCGGCAAATACGACGACGCGATCGCGGCGTCGGATCGCTACCTGACCCTCCATCCGGGCACGCAGGAGGCGGACCTCGCGCAGAACATCATCGGCATGTCGTATTACGCACAGGTGCTCGATCCGAAGCGCGACCAGACCTACGCGCGCCGGGCGCTCGCGGCCTACGACACGTTGCTGCAGCGCTATCCGAGCTCGCGCTACGCGGGAGAGGCCTCCAACCGGGCGCGCGTCCTGCGCGACCTCCTGGCGGCGAGCGAAATGTCGGTCGGACGCTATTATCTGCGCAAGAGCAACTTCCTCGCGGCCATCAACCGCTTCCGCGTCGTGGTCACCGACTACCAGACCACCGAGCAGGTGGAAGAGGCCTTGATGCGGCTTACCGAGGCCTATATGGCGTTAGGCATCGTCAACGAGGCTCAGACCGCGGCGGCCGTGCTCGGCCACAACTTCCCGGACAGCAAGTGGTACCAGCACGCCTACAAGATCCTGGGGCAGCGCGGCGTCCAGCCGCGGCAGGACGCGGGTTCCTGGATCACCAAAACCTGGAGAGGGGAAGGCAGGCCCTCCTGACGGCTGCGCCTTTGGCCAGGCCATGCTAGCCGCCCTCTCGATCCGCGACATCGTTCTGATCGACCGGCTCGATCTCGAATTCGGCGGCGGGTTGACCGTGCTGACCGGCGAGACCGGCGCCGGCAAATCGATCCTGCTCGATGCCTTGTCGCTCGCGCTCGGCGCGCGCGGCGACACCGCTCTCGTGCGGCAGGGCGCGGCGCAAGGCCAAGTCACGGCGAGCTTCGATCTTGCCGCGGGCCATCCCGTCTTCGCGCTGCTCGCCGAGAACGGCATCGCGGCGGACGACGCCGTCATCCTGCGCCGCGTGCAGGGCGCCGACGGGCGCTCCCGCGCCTTCATCAACGACACGAGTGTGAGCGTGCAACTGCTTCGCCAGGTCGGGCAGGCGCTTGTCGAGATCCACGGCCAGCATGACGAGCGCGCGCTGATCGATCCGAGCGGCCACCGCGACCTGCTCGATGCGTTTGCCGGACTGGGTGGGAAGGGGGAAGAGGTCGCCCGCCTGTTCGTTGCCTGGCAGGAGGCGGAAGAGATGCGCGCGCGTCACGAGAGCGCCGTCGCCGCGACCCGCGCCAATGCCGACTATCTCGCGCATGCGCTTGAGGAGCTTAGCGTGCTCAAGCCAGAACGCGGCGAAGAGGAGCGGCTGGCGGAGCGGCGCCAATTGATGATGCATGCCGAGAAGATCGCGGCCGAGCTAGCCGAGGCGCTCGATGCGCTGCAAGGCGAGGGGACTTCAGGCGCGCGCCTTGCGGCCGCGCTCCGCCGCTTCGAGCGGCAAGCCGGGATCGGCGGCGCATTGCTTCAGCCGGTTGCCGAGGCGCTCGAGCGCGTGCTCGCCGAGACCGACGCCGCGCGGGCTAAGATCGAGGAGGCGCTCGCCGCGACCGCCTTCGAGCCGCAAGAGCTCGAGCGCGCCGAGGAGCGGCTCTTCGCGCTCCGCGCCACAGCCCGCAAGCACAAGATCGGCGTCGACGATCTGCCTGACCTGGTCGCACGCCTTGAATCAGACCTCACGGCAATCGATGTGAGTGAGACCCGCGCCGCCGAGCATGCCGCTTCCGCGCAGGCCGCGCGCAAGGCCTACGAGGGCGCGGCCACCGCCTTGAGCGATGCTCGCAAGAAGGCCGGCAAGCGTCTCAACTCCGAGGTGATGCGCGAGCTTCCGCCGCTCAAGCTCGACAAGGCGGCCTTCACGACCCATATCGAGACCGTCCCCCTCGACCAGGGCGGCCCGTCCGGCATCAACCGTATCGCCTTCTTCGTCGCCACTAATCCCGGCACTGAGCCTGGGCCGCTGATGAAGGTGGCGTCAGGCGGCGAGCTCGCCCGCTTCATTCTCGCGCTTAAGGTGGTGCTCACCGCGCGCGGCTCCGCGCCGACGCTCGTGTTCGACGAGGCCGATCAGGGTGTCGGCGGGGCGACCGCTGCGGCGGTGGGTGAGCGGCTCGCGCGCCTTGCCGAGCAGGCGCAGGTGCTTGCCGTGACACACGCGCCGCAAGTGGCGGCCGTGGCGCGCGGCCATCTGCTAATCGCCAAGGAGGCGGTACGCGGCAAAGCGGGGGCCGCCATGGTTACGCGGGTTGCCGCGCTCGAAGGCGCGCATCGCCGCGAGGAGATCGCGCGCATGCTCGCCGGTCAGACCGTCACCGACGAGGCGCGCGCCGCCGCCGAGCGCCTGATGACCCGCTCGGCCTGACAGGACGATGAGCAAGGCCAGGACCGGAAAAAAGAGCGCGCAAAAGCCGCTCGCGGTGAAACCCGTCGCCGCGCTCGATAAGGCGGAGGCCGCGGCCGAGCTCGAGCGCCTGGCCGCCGAGATAGCCCATCACGACGAGCTCTATTATCGCAAAGACGAGCCAGAGATCAGCGACGCCGCCTACGATGCGCTGCGCGTCCGGAACGACGAGATCGAGGCGCGCTTCCCGCATCTCGTGCGCGACGACAGCCCGTCTTTGCGGGTTGGCGCCGCGCCCGTCTCGGCCTTTGGCAAGGTTGCGCATCGCGTGCCAATGCTCTCGATTGAGAATGCCTTCACCGAGGAGCAAGTGGCGGGGTTTCTGCGTAGCGCCCGTGCCTTCCTTAACATCGCCGCGGACGATGCTATTGAGGTGACGGTCGAGCCGAAGATCGACGGACTCTCGATCGCGCTTCGCTACGAGGACGGCCGGCTGATCCAGGGCGCGACGCGCGGCGACGGCTATCAGGGCGAAGATGTCACCGCAAATGTCAGCACCATCGTCGACATTCCGAAGTCTGTCAGGGCGAAGGACTTTCCGTCGCCCTTTGAGCTTCGCGGCGAGATTTATATGCGCCATGCAGACTTCCAACGGCTCAATGAAGAGCAGGCGGCGCAAGGATGGAAAGTGTTCGCCAATCCGCGCAACGCCGCGGCAGGCTTCGTCAGGCAGATTGATGCCGCGGTCACGGCCTCGCGCCCGTTACGCTTTTTCGCCTATGGCTGGGGAGAGGTCGAATCGCTGCCTGCACACACGCAATGGGGCATGTACGAGGCGCTTGTCGGCTGGGGCTTTCCCGTCAACCCGCTGATGCAACTCACTAACAGCATCGGGGAAATGCTCGCTACGTACCGGGAAATTGAGAGCGGTCGAGCCGGGCTTGGCTACGACATCGATGGTATTGTCTACAAGATTAACCGGTTCGACCTGCAAAAGCGTCTGGGCTTTCGAACCCGCACCCCGCGCTGGGCCCTCGCCCACAAATTCCCCGCAGAGAAGACGACCACGGTGCTGCGCGGCATCGACATCCAGGTCGGCCGCACGGGCGCGCTGACGCCGGTCGCGAAGCTCGATCCCGTGACGGTCGGCGGCGTCGTGGTGCAGAACGCGACGCTGCATAACGAGGACGAGATCGCGCGCAAGGACGTGCGCATCGGCGACACGGTGGTCGTGCAGCGCGCGGGCGACGTCATACCGCAAATTCTCGGGGTGGTTCAGGAGAAGCGGCCTAAGGGCGCAAAACGATTCGTCTTTCCGTCCGTCTGCCCGGTGTGCGGCAGCCAGGCGACGCGCGAGATCAACCCCAACACCGGCAAGGAGGATGCCGTCCGGCGCTGCACCAGCGGGCTCATCTGCCTGGCGCAGCGCGTCGAGCGGCTCAAGCATTTCGTCTCGCGCAATGCCTTCGACATCGAGGGGCTGGGCGAGAAGCGCATCCAGGAGCTATACGCCGACCGCATCATCCAGTCACCGCCCGACATCTTCACGCTCGCCGCGAGTAGGCACGGCCCCGCGATCGCCGCGCGCGAGGGCTGGGGCGCGATCTCCGCGCAGAAGCTGTTAGACGCGATCGAAGCGCGCCGCGCCGTCAAGCTCGACCGCTTCATCTACGCGCTCGGCATTCGCCATGTGGGCGAGACCACCGCGCGGCTGCTCGCCCGCACCTACGGCACGGCGGAGAATTTCCTCGCCGCGATGCGCGCGGCGAAGGACAGGGCAGGCGAGACCTTCGCCGACCTCACCAATATCGAAGGCATCGGCCCGACCGTGGCCGCAGCAATCGCCGATTTCTTCGCAGAGACACACAATGTCCAAGTGGTGGAGGCGCTGCTCGAGCAGGTGAGGCCGACCCCGCTTGAGCGCGTGGACCAGGTCTCGCCGATCTCCGGCAAGACGGTGGTATTTACCGGCACGCTCGAGCGCATGACCCGCTCTGAGGCGAAGGCGAGAGCCGAGCGCCTCGGCGCCAAGGTCGCCGGCTCCGTCTCGAAGAGCACGGACTACGTCGTGGCCGGCCCCGGCGCCGGCTCGAAGCTCAAGAACGCCAAGGATTTCGGCGTCGCCGTGCTAGCCGAGGACGAATGGCTGAAGCTGATCGACTGATCACCCGTAGCGCAACTTCATCGCGAGGATTGCGACCGCAAGCCCGAGCGTGATCGTATTCGCCACGATCATCGGCCAGTTCACGATCATCACCCCGAAGGCGAGCCAGAACGCCACCCCGATCGCGAACACGACATACATCTGCAGCGAGATCGCGCGCGTCTCCTTGGAGCGGATGATGTGCAGCGCCTGCGGGACGAAGGCGAGCGTGGTGAGGATCGCGGCAACCGCCGACACGAGCGTTTCGAGCGACACGGTCTAGCCGATGGGCGCGGTGGCGTGGCGCAGCCACGCGCGGTCGTCGCTGAGCAGCACCGGCTCGATCTCGCGCCGCACCCGCGCGTGATAGGCGTTGAGCCAGGCAAGCTCCCACGGCAGAAGCTGCTTCGGGTCGATCAGCCGTCGGTCGAACGGCACGAGCGTCAGCGTCTCGAAGCCCATCATCTCGCGCGTGCCGCCGGGCACGGGCTGAAGCGGCGCCACCAGCACCAAATTCTCGAGCCTGATGCCGTAGCGCCCCTCGAAATAAAGGCCCGGCTCGTTCGACAGGATCATGCCGGGCTCGAGCTCCGGCGTGCCGAGCCGCGACAGGCGCTGCGGCCCCTCATGCACGGCGAGATAGCTGCCGACCCCGTGGCCGGTGCCATGGTCGAAATCGAGCCCCGCCTCCCAGAGCGGCCGCCGCGCGAAGGGGTCGAGATCCTGCCCGCGCGTGCCTTTCGGAAACCGCGCCGTGGCAACCGCGATATGCGCCTTCAGCACGAGTCCGTAATGCCGCCGCATCTCGGAGGTGGGCGCGCCGATCGCCACCGTGCGCGTCACGTCGGTCGTCCCGTCGAGATATTGGCCGCCGGAGTCGATCAGATAGAGCGAGCCGGACTTGAGCATTTCCTTCGCAGCGTATGTCGGACGGTGGTGCACGATGGCGCCGTTCGGCCCGAAGGCCGAGATCGTGTCGAAGCTGATATCTTTGAGCTGGCCCGACTTGCGCCGGAATCCTTCGAGCTTGAGCGCGGCCGCGACCTCGTCGACCTTGCCGGTCGAGCCCACCTCGTCGAGCCAGGCGAGGAAGCGCGTCATGCCGACGCCGTCGCGGAGATGCGCCGTCCGAGCGCCTTCGATCTCCGCCTCGTTCTTGATCGCTTTGGCCGCGATGCAGGGATCGGCGCCGCTCACGAACTTGCCGCCCTCGGACTCGAACGCGCGGGCGAAGCGGATCGCCGTCGTCTCGGGATCGAGCCGCAGCCGCGCGCGGGCACGGCCGAGCGTCTTGAGCCTCTCTTCGACCATGGCGATCTCGGCGATCTCGACATATTCCTCGATCCGCCGCCGCACGTTCGGCGTGAGCTTTGCGGGATCGATATAGAGCGTCGGCCGGCCCGACGCCGGCACGACCGTGAAGGCGAGCGCGACCGGCGTATGCTTGATGTCGCCGCCGCGGATGTTGAACAGCCAGGCGATGGAATCGAGCAGGGTGATGAGCACGGCGTCGGCCTTCTCCTCCTTCAGGAGGGCCTGCACGGATTCGATCTTCTCCTGCGCGCTTTTGCCGGCGCGCTCGACAGGGTGAAGCACGACGGGAACGGTTGAGGCCTTCGGCCGCTCGCTCCACAAGCCGTCGATCGGATTGCTCTCGACCGGCTCGAGCTTGATGCCAGACTTGCCGAGCGTCTCGGTAAGGCGCTGGATCTCCCTGATCGTATGCAGCGCGGGGTCATAGCCCACGACGGCGCCCTTCGGCAGCTTGCCGGCAAGCCAGCTTGAAGCCTTGGCTTCCGGCGTCTGCAGCACCTCGAGCAGCTCGGGGTCGGTCTGCTCCCGCGCTTGCAGGGTATAGCGCCCGTCGACGAACAGAGCGGCCGCACGGTCCAACACGACGGCGACCCCTGCCGAGCCCGTGAAGCCGGTGAGCCAGGCGAGCCGCTCCGCCGCGGGCGGCAGGAACTCGCTCTGGTGCTCGTCGCTATGGGGCACGAGGAAGCCCCTGAGCTTCCGCGCCTTAAGCTCCCGTTGCAGCGTCTTGACCCGCTCGCCGTTCGCCGGGCCTACGCTTGCCGCCTCGAAACTCTGATACATGGTCGACTTTGTAAGCTTAAAGCTCTGTCGCGATCAATCGCGCTCGCGCCGATCCCGAGGCGAGCCCGGCGTGCGGCGGCTGGCGTTGCAGCTTCCACGGGTCATCACCAAAGTCGCCCATCCTTCGAGAACGATTCGCTTTCTCAAGATGAAGCCCTGCGCGCGATAGCGGGCCACGATGGGTGGCGCCTGGTCCGCGGTCAGGCCTGACAGGACCATTGTGCCGCCGGGCGCGATGCCGCGCGCAAGCTCCGGCGCGAGGTCCTGCAAAGCCCGCATCAGCAGGTTGGCAAGGATCAGATCGGGCCGCGCGCTTCTGAGCGCGGGGTGCGCGAGACCCTCCGCCGCGACGACGCTCACGAGGCGCGCGGCACAATTCGCCCCGGCGTTGCCGGCGGCGATCGAGGCGGCAAGCGGATCGTTGTCGCTCGCGAGCACGCGGACCTTGAGCGCATTGGCGGCGGCGATGGCCAGCACGCCCGTGCCGGTGCCGAGATCGAAAATGCGCTTAGGGCGCCTGCGCTTCAGCACGTCGTCGAGCGCGAGCAGGCAGCCGCGCGTGGTCGCGTGATGCGCCGTGCCGAAAGCTTGGCTCGCGTCGATCTCGACCACGAACCGCCGCGTCGGCGCGCGATCGCGGTCGTGGCTGCCATGCACATAGAAGCGACCGGCTCTGACCGGCCCGCGCTTGGCTTGCGAAAGCGTCACCCAGTCGCTTGCAGGGATCGCCTCGATGCTGAGCGCGCCCAACGCTTCGCCCGCGGCGCCGTCGATCACGGCAAGCAGGTCCTCGCGCGCCGGAAGTGTCGCGTAATGCGCCGTGACCTCGCAGCGTCCTTGCGCGAGCTCGAACAGAGAGATCGCGACGGGGGAGGGGTGATGCGCTTCCTCGAGCGCGAGCGCGATGCGCGGCCCCAGCGCAGCGGGCGCCTCGATGCGCGCTTGATAAACCGCGGCGCCGGACGCGGCGTCGGTCATGTCTTGAGCGCTTGGCTCGCCTTCGCGAGCGTGTCGGTATCGAGCAGCCGGTCCCACATTTTGTCGAGATGCGCGCGCGCCTCGGCCGGCGCGATGGCGTCGAGGTTTCCGCTCGCGTCACTGCGGATCAGCCCGTCGGCGACCAGCCTGCGGCAGGCGTCCTCGGCGTCGAAATTGACGGTCACGCCGCAGCGTTCGGTGAAGAACGCCTCGATCTCCGCCTTGATCTCGGAGAGCGCGTCGAAACTCAGCGGGTGCTTCGCCAGAAACGCGTAGAGCACCATGTCCTCCTTCACGTCCTCGGCCTCGGCGCCGTCGGCGATCAGCGTGAGCGCGGCGTGATTGTTGGCGAGCGCGTGGAAGTACAGGTTCTGCGCCAGCAGCATCATGTAGTTGTTGCGCGTGTGGAACACGTTGTTCACACTTGGCGGAAGATCACCGCGCTGAGGCTCGCAAGCCCCACCGCGACGGTGAGAGGGTTGGTGATGGCCAGCAGCTTCGTTCCCGCGCCCACGACGCCCGCGACCGTTCCGCCCCCTGCAGTCACCATCAGCCTGAGCTTGTCGAACGGATCTGGGAAGGGCTGCCGGCGTGCTCGCTGACCTCGCTCGGCCTCACCAATTCCGGCACAAGACGGCAAAGCTGGTGAAGGCCTTCTCGTCGGCGGCGGCGGAGACCTTGGCGCCAGGCGCATCGATCGAGAGCTTCGTCACGTTCTCGGCAATGTCGAGCGCCGGCTCCAGGCCGGGAAAGATCGCCTCGTACTGATAGACCTCTCCCTCCGAGCGCGCCGTGCATTGATTTGGCGCGCAGGCCCGCGGCTGGAGCGGCACCTCTTTGCGCGCGGTCCCATTCTCGAGCACCAGCACGACATTAACCGGCGCAGGCTTCACGCCAGGCTCGACCTCGACGGTGATCCAGGTCTCGTCCTCACTCGTCTCCTCGTCGCGGCCGCAGATGATCGAGATCAGCGCCTTCTCCGGATCGCCATAGAGAAGGGCGGGAACCTGATCGCGATACACGGCCCAGCCCGGCTCAGAAGCCGCTTCCGCAACGACCGCGCAAGCCCCGAAGGCCGCAAGCACGCCGTACCGCAACCACGCTTTACGCTGACACGCACGCATCCAAAGACCAATCGCCGCTCACCGATCCGAGAAGGGACATGCCAAGGAGAGTTTCACACCCGCTCGACGAAGCTGTCGACCACCTTCTTCTGGCCGGCCTTGTCGAAATCCACCGTCAGCTTGTTGCCGTCGATCTGCGCCACCCGGCCATAGCCGAATTTCTGGTGGAACACCCGCTCGCCGATCGCAAGGCCTATGCCCTCGGCCGCGCTTGCCGCGACCAGCGTGCCCTCGATGGTGAGCGGCTCGCGCCGGAACGTGGCAGGCGCCGACCCGCGCGGTCGATTGCGCTGCGCGCGCTGCCAGCCGGGCGTCTCGTAGAAGCCGTCGGCGAACAGGTTCTCCGCCGTATCGAACCGGCTCGGCCCGTAGCCGCGCGCCATCTTCTCCTCGGCCACTTCGACATGATCGATCGGGCAACTCGTCGATGAAGCGCGAGGGCAGCGCGGTCTGCCAGGTGCCGTGATTGCGCCGGTGCTGGGCGAAGGTGATCTTGGCGCGCTTCCGCGCCCGCGTCAGCCCGACATGCGCAAGCCGCCGCTCTTCTTCGAGCCCCGCGCGGCCCGACTTCGTCGAGGCTCCGCTGATGCGGCAACAGACCTTCATCCCAGCCGGGCAGGAACACGGTGTCGAACTCGAGCCCCTTGGCGGAGTGCAGCGTCATCAGATTGACGCGGTCGGCGCCCTCCTCGGTCTGCGCATCCATCACCAGCGCGACATGCTCGAGGAAGCCTGCGAGCGTGTCGAACTCCTCCATGAAGCGGATCAGCTCCTTCAGGTTCTCGAGCTTCGATTGCGCTTGCGGCGAGCGCTCGGCCTGCCACATGCCGGTATAGCCGGACTCATCCAGGATCAGCTCGGCAAGCTCGGTATGCCGCATCGTGTCGAGCAGCGAGCGCCAGCGGTCGAACGCTGTGATCAGATCGGCGAGCGCCTTGCGCGGGCGCGGCTTCAGTTCCTCGGTCTCGACCATCAGCCGCGCCGCCTGGAACAACGGCACGCTCTGCGCGCGCGCAAGCTGGTGCAGAGATTTCACCGTCGCCTCGCCCAGGCCGCGCCGCGGCGTATTGACGATGCGCTCGAATTTCAGGTCGTTCGCGGCATTGAGCGTCACGTCGAAATAGGCGGTGGCGTCCTTGATCTCCTGGCGTTCGTAAAAGCGCGGACCGCCGATCACGCGATAGGGGAGACCGAGCGTGATGAAGCGGTCCTCGAAGGCGCGCATCTGGAACGACGCCCGCACCAGGATCGCGATCTCGCTCAAAGCGTGGTCCTGCCGCTGCAGCTGCTCGATGTCCTCGCCGATGACGCGCGCTTCCTCCTCGTCGTCCCAACAGCCTTCGACCACGACCTTGTCGCCGCTCGCGCCATCGGTGCGCAGCGTCTTGCCGAGGCGGCCCTTGTTGTGTGCGATCAAGGCCGACGCGGCGCCCAGGATGTGGCCGGTCGAGCGGTAATTGCGCTCCAGCCGGATGACCTTGGCGCCGGGGAAGTCGGTCTCGAACCGCAGGATGTTGTCCACCTCGGCGCCGCGCCAGCCATAGATCGATTGATCGTCGTCGCCCACGCAGCAGATATTGCCGTTGCCCTGGGCGAGCAGGCGCAGCCACAGATACTGCGCGACATTCGTGTCCTGATATTCGTCGACCAGCATGTAGCGGAAGCGCTGCTGATATTTTTCGAGCACGTCCTGGTGCTCCTGGAAGAGGCGGAAATTCTCAAGCAGCAGGTCGCCGAAATCGACCGCGTTGAGCTCCTTCAGCCGCTTCTGATAGGCGGCATAGAGATCGCGCGCGCGTGCCATTGGCGAAGGCGAAGCTCTCGCCTTCCGTCACGCGCTTGGGCGTAAGCCCGCGGTTCTTCCAGCCGTCGATCATCGCGGCGAGCAGCCGCGCCGGCCAGCGCTTCTCGTCGATGTTCTCCGCTTGGAGGAGCTGCTTGATCAGCCTGATCTGATCGTCGGTGTCGAGGACGGTGAAAGACGGCTTGAGGTCCACGAGCTCGGCGTGCCGCCGCAGGATCTTGACGCCGATGGCGTGGAAGGTGCCGAGCCACGGCATGCCTTCGACCACGCCGCCGATCAGTTCGCCGATCCGATGCTTCATCTCGCGCGCCGCCTTGTTGGTGAAGGTGACGGCGAGGATTTCGCCAGGCCGCGCGCGGCCTAGGCTCAAAATATGCGCGATGCGGGTGGTGAGTACGCGGGTCTTGCCGGTGCCCGCGCCGGCAAGCACCAGCAGGGGGCCGTCGAGCGTCTCGACCGCCTCGCGCTGCTCGGGGTTGAGCGCGTCGAGGTAATGCCCTGGGCGCCGCCGCATAGCACGGGCCGAAAGAGGGACCTCTCCGGCGCTCTCGTCTTCGTGCTCGGGGGGCGGAAGCGCAGCCTTTGCCGCTCGAATCTTATTCATCTCAAGGAACTATATCACCCTCGGAAGCGAGAAAAGAAAGGGCGCTCGCCGGTCTAGGCTTCCGCCCGCGCTTGGCTTATGAAAGGCGCCGCGCCTTAATCCTCAACCCGTCGAGCGAGACTGGCTTTGAATGGCTGCAAATAAGGACGAAGAACTTCGGCTGAAGCACCACGCCCTGGCCAGCGCCGAGACGGTGGCGGTAGCGGCCGAGCAACAATGGCACAAGGGCCTGCTCAGCCGCGAATGGCTGGCGCTGCTGTTCGCCGTGTCGAGCTTTGTCATCGCGCAGATGCTCGTCGTTACGCTGCATTACCGAAACACCAAGCTCGACCACCAGACCGAGGAGGTTAAGCTCGCGCGCGACCTTTCTGGCGAGTTCTACTCGGACCAGAAGCCCTATTTGCGGATCGCCAACGCGATCGAAGGCTGCCAGAAACTCTACAAGAGCGATGGCGGCGCGTTCACCCACACCCAGCTCAACGAATATCTCGGGTTCTTCTCAGATCTCGGCCTGTTCATGCAGCGCGGGGCGATCAGCTCGGCGTTGATCGGCCATTATTTTGGCGCCTTTATCATAGAGGCGTATGAATACCCCGAGATCAAAGCCTATATCGAACGCATCCGTAAGAATTACCGGCAACCGGAAGCGTTCGAAGACTTTGAACGGGTGGCAAAGGCGGTCGAAGCCGATCCGCGTTTCGCAAGACTTGCGGAATTCGCCAAGACCGCGTGCGCCGAACAAACCAATCGACAAGAAGGAAGTTCAACTCCATGAAAACGGTTCTCACCGCCGCCCTGATCGCACTGTTCGCGCTCGGCGCGCCTTGCGTGGTCATCGCCGCGGATGATGGGGAACAGGTTGGAAGCGCCACGGAATCCACGAACACCAATACCGAAGAAGAAAAGGCGCGATACCTCGGACACGAAAGATCAAGGTTCGGCCGACGATCGAGGTGACACGGAAACCGGGTCCGACAAGGACGCCAAATCTCACGGCATGAACGTGCATCGCCACCGCGCCGGAGCCTGTCCGGAAGGACCGCCCTGTCCAACGGATTAAGTTTCAATCGTTGAAAGTCGCGCGTAGCAGGCGACGTTTTGCCTGATCCATGCGTTGGAATCGTCCGCGCAAAAAATTCTAAAGGCCAACCAGAACGAACTGGAGACCGACCGATGCTTCAAGGTTTGAGGATGGGTGTTGCTGGGCTTGCCATTGCTGGTTTCGTTTGGTCCGCCGGACCCGCCGAGGCGGGCTGCGAGCTCGTGAAGGCAACCCATAGCGCAGGTTCACATTTCGCGGCCGCGCAAGCTTCCCAGCAACTGACGCTCCAGAGCGCCTACCAAGTGCAGCAGCGGAGGGGATGGAGCAGCATCAGCCTTCGCGCGAAGATGGTCGAGGGCGATCCGTTCTGGAAGGCCGTCCGTCCGGGCGGCGTACCGCAAAAAGCCAGGCTTAGCCCGGACATCGTCACGGCGCAGTTCTACACTACCTGCTTCACTGGCGTCGTCGTGCCCTATGTGTGCACGACCGGCTCGGTCGCCTGCGGCAACTAGCTCTCATCTAGTGTCATTGCCCGTCATACCCGGCGTCGGGCCGGGCATGTCTTACGCTTGCCATACAGCGTGGTAAGCTGACATTCAGAGCGGTGGGCTCTAATG
Source organism: uncultured Alphaproteobacteria bacterium (assembly GCA_963832515.1). Classification (GTDB taxonomy): domain Bacteria; phylum Pseudomonadota; class Alphaproteobacteria; order Rhizobiales; family Methyloligellaceae; genus Methyloceanibacter. Next base: position 159,457 of record CAWHUE010000019.1, on the reverse strand, counting down.
GCAAGTGGGCAAAGGACATGAGCGGAGTCTTTCCGGGGTACAGCAAGCGCGAGCGAGTCGCCGACGGATGCATCCATTTCGTCGGCGTGACGGCGAGCGTCTTTGCGCTGGCCGCCCTCCTCTTCATCGGCGCCAAGGCGGAAGCGACGCTCTGGGTCGTGGCGCTCGTGATCTACGGGCTCGCGCTCGTCGCCATGTTCTCCTGCTCGGCCGGCTATCATCTCATCTCCCGCCCAACGCCGAAGGAGATCTTCCGGCGGCTCGACCACGCTTCCATCTTCCTGCTGATCGCCGGCACCTACACGCCCTTCATCCTGATCAAGATGAACACTGCCTGGGGGCTCGGCCTCCTCGCTTTCGTGTGGGGCATGGCCGTTGTCGGCATCGCGATCAAGCTGTTCGCGCCGCGCTTCCTCGAGGGCCTTTCCACCGCGATCTATCTCATGCAGGGCTGGGCGGTCCTTCTCGCGATCGAGCCTTTGATGACGGCGCTGCCGGGCCACGCGCTGACCCTGCTCATCCTCGGCGGCGTGCTCTACACGGTCGGCGTCGTGTTCCATCTCTGGGACCGGCTGCCCTATCAGAACGCGATCTGGCACGGCTTCGTGCTGACGGCAGCGAGCGTGCATTACGCGGCGGTCGTCTCGATTGCCGCCTCGGCCTGACGGCCCGGACAAAAGCGCGAGCTTTTCCTTAAGGATCGCCTGTAAAATGCGGCCCATGAGCATTGTCATGGCCGACGCGCCCGAGCGCGCGAATCTCTGAGGGCAAGGATTCCGTCTTTGCAGCGCTCGCCGCGCGCTTCGGCGAGCGCTTCTCGCGGAGCGAAGCGCTCAGGACCCAGCACGCGAACACGCTCACTTGGCTGAAGACCGAACCGCCCGACGCGGTGCTGTTCGCGCTGAGCGAAGCGGAGATCTCCGAGACGGTCGCGCTCTGCGCCGCAGCCCGCGTGCCGGTCATCCCGTTCGGCGCCGGCACCTCGCTCGAAGGCCACCTCAACGCGCCTTACGGTGGACTGTCGCTGGATCTGTCGCGCATGAAGCGGGTCATCGCCGTGCATGAAGGTGACCTCGACTGCGTGGTCGAGCCTGGCGTGACTCGCAAGCAGCTCAACGATCATCTGCGCGACCTCGGCATGTTCTTCCCCGTCGATCCCGGCGCCGACGCGACGCTTGGCGGCATGGCGGCGACGCGCGCCTCCGGCACCAACGCGGTGCGCTATGGCACGATGCGCGATGTGGTGCTGGGTTTGCGCGCCGTGCTCGCCGACGGCAGCGTCATCAGGACCGGCGGCCGCGCGCGGAAATCCGCGGCGGGCTACGACCTCACCCATCTGCTCATCGGGTCGGAGGGCACGCTCGGCATCATCACCGAGCTCACGCTCAAGCTCTACGGCATTCCCGAGACGATCCTCGCGGGCGTCTGTCCGTTCGACTCGGTCGAGGGCGCTTGCAACGCCACCATCGCCGCGCTGCAGATCGGACTGCCGCTCGCCCGCATCGAGCTAGCGGATGCGGTGCAGATGCGCGCCTGCAATGCCTATTCGCATCTTGCGCTACCCGAGCGCCCGACGCTGTTCGTCGAGTTTCATGGAACGCCCGCGTCTGCCCGCGAGCAAGTCGAGACGTTCGCCGTATCGCGCGCGCCGAAGGGGGAGGGGAGTTGCAGTGGGCCGAGCGCCAGGAGGATCGCAACAGGCTCTGGCAGGCCCGCCACGATGCCTATTGGGCGGCACGCGCGCTGAAGCCCGGCGCGGAGGTGCTGTCGACCGACGTCTGCGTGCCGATCTCCGAGCTTGCCGCCTGCGTCGAGGCAACGCGACAGGACATCGAGCGGCTCGGCCTGCTTGCGCCGATCGTGGGCCATGTCGGGCGACGGGAACTTCCACGTGCTTCCGCTCATTGACCCGCAGGATGCGGGCGAGGGGGCATGTGTGCAGGCATTTCTCGACCGGCTGGTTGAGCGGGCGCTCGCCTGCGGCGGCACCTGCACCGGCGAGCATGGCGTAGGTCAGGGCAAGATCGGCTATATCGCCGCCGAGCACGGCTCGGCGCTTGCGGCGATGATCGCCATAAAAAAGGCGCTAGACCCGTTGAATATCCTCAATCCTGGCAAGATTTTTGCGTTACCATAACAATGCTTTGCCGGGAATCCGGCCCGCTCCGGCTTCCTTGGCCGTCGCTGCGCATGAGCACGCTCGCAACCAGAACTGGGCCTAACCCGCCGTGAACTCGTTCCTACTCGGCTTGGCCGCATTGGCGATCGTGGTGCTGACCGCGTTGTTCGCGGCGCCGCTCTTCATCGACTGGAACGAATACCGCCCCGTTTTCGAGGCGCAAGCGAGCAAGCTGCTCGGCCGCGACGTGAAGGTCGACGGCAAGGTGCATCTCGTCCTGCTGCCGTCTCCCGAGCTCCGCTTCGACGACGTGAAGGTCGCCGACGAGACGGGCAGCCTCGAGCGGCCGTTCCTCGAGGCGCGCTCGATCGAAGCCTGGCTCAATATCAGCTCGCTGCTGTCCGGCGCTGTCGAGGCGCGCAAGATGACGATCGTCGATCCGGTCCTCCGGCTCGATCTCAAGGAAGACGGCACAGGCAATTGGCGCGACGTGGGCCGTCCTGGCGTGGCGCTGCCTTTCGCCCCGAAAGAGGTGATGCTCAACTCCGTCAGCATCAGCGGCGGCCGCCTGGAAATCTCCAAGCATGGAAAGCCGCAACTCGTCCTTGAGGGCATCGAGGGCGATGCAAGCGCGCAGTCGCTCTCGGGGCCTTACAAGGCGGCGCTTGCCTACGATTATGATGGCAGGCGGCAGGAGCTGCGCTTCTCCACCAACCAGGCCGATGCCGACGGATTGTTCCGGCTCAAGGCCGCGCTGCGCGACCCCGAGGTCAACGCGACCTACCAGCTTGACGGCGTGGTGGCAGGCGTCGGCGCCAAGCCTTCCTTCGATGGCGATGCGATCCTGCGCGTCACGAAGCCGTCACCCGTGATACAGGGCGATGCAACGAGCACTTCCCGCCGAGCAGATAAACGGCGAACCTCCGCAAGCCCACGCCCGTGCCCGCCGACCCCGGCTCCTTCGTCGAGCTAAAAGGCCCTCTCAGCGCCACGCCCGACCGCGTCGAGCTTCCCGAATTCGAGCTCACCGTCCATGCGCAAGGGCGCCCGCAGCTGCTCAAGGGCAAGCTCGCGCTCGACTTGGCCGCTGCCCCTAAGGCCTCTGCCGAGCTTTCCGGCCGCTTCGTCGATCTCGACGCGCTGTTCGGCGTAGCGAGCGCCGAGGAGCGGCTTCCGCCCGCCGCGGTGCTCTATATGTTCGCCGACACCTTGCTGAACGAGTCCGCGAAATACGGCGAGATCTCGCTCGTTGCATCGCTCGAGCAGGCGGGGCTTGGCGGCGATCTCCTCGGCGGCTTCGAGCTTGCGCTCGTCACCAACGATGCCGGAGTCAAGATCGAGCGGCTCAAGGCGACGCTTCCCGGCAAGAACCACATCGAGGTCCAAGGCAAGCTCAGCCACGGCGAGTTCGGCCCGGTGTTTGCCGGACCGATCAAGCTCGAAGGCGCTGGGCTAAAAACTCTGACGCGATGGGCCGCCGGCGACCGCGACATTACGGGGCAGGCCTCGACCGGCGATTTCGTGCTTGCCGCCAACGCCACCGTTGGCGACGGCGTGGTCAAGACTCGCCGACGTGCAAGGCGAATTGAGCGGGACGAAGTTCGGCGGCTCGCTCAACTACAAAGGCGGCGAGCGGAACCTGATCGAGGTCAACCTCGACAGCGACCGTCTCGATCTTCGCGAGATGATCGGCGAGGGGCCGATCTGGCGCGCGTGGCTTCCGGCGGCGAACGGTAAGGGCCAGGCGGCCGATGGGTCCGCGCCGAACGTCCTGACGCAAGTTCGCGACGACGATTTGCGCGTGACCGTCGAGGTGGAAGAGCTGCTCCTGCCGAACGTTCCGCCCGGCAGGCTCGATGCGCGCTTCACGCTGGTTGACGATGTCCTCGACGTGCAGAAGCTCGACTTCGCGGCAGCTGACGAGCTGAAACTCACCGGCAGCGGCCGGATCGAGCATGTGAGCGATCGGCCTACGGGCCGCGTCGGCTTCGCCTTTCGTGCGGCCACCACCGACAGCCTGCGCATCGCCTCGGCGCTTGCGGGGCTGCCGGAGGACGTGAGCAAGTCGAAATATCTCTCGAGCCTCGCGCCGCTCGACATCGAGGTAGGCTTCGCGGCGACGCGCGAAGGCGACGCCACCAAGGCCGTGCTGGAATTGGGTGGCAACGCGGCAGGCTCGGACCTGGCGCTCACCGCCCGGGCCGTCGGCGAGCCGACACGTCTCGGCGAGGCGAGCATCGACTTGGATGGCAGCGTCACCGGCGAGCGGCCGCAGGCTCTGCTCGTGCTGCTGTTTCCGAACCTTCCGGCCGACCGGTTCGCGGCGCCGGGCGGCAGCCAGGGCAAGCTTTCCGTCAAGCTTTCCGGCGTGCCGAACGTCAACATGACGGGGAACCTGGCGCTTGAGACCAAGGCGATGACCCTTGCCTTCGACGGGCAGGGATCGTTCCAGGAGAGCGGCCTTGCGCTTCAGGGGCGCGGCTCGATCGCGACGCAAGATACAAGCCTCGCGCTGATGATGGCGGGTCTCGAAGCGCCCCCGAGCGCTGCGAACGTGCCGTTGTCGCTCAGCGCCGATGTCGTCAAGGAAGGCGGCAACATCGCCGTCGACAGGATCGCCGGGACCGTCGCCGGCGAGGCCGTGGCGGGCACCGCCCATTTCGATACGAGCGGGGAGAAGACCCGCTTCACGCTGCATGCCGATGCGGGCGCCGTGTCGCTGCCGTCGCTTCTCGGCGTGCTCGTGGGATGGCAGCGCGCGCCTTCGACCGAGGACGGACTCGGCGCCGTCGGCGTCGGCGCTTCTGAAGTCTGGCCCTCGCGCGGCTTCGCGCTTGGCGCGATCGAAAATGCCGAGGGTGAGTTGAAGCTGAACGCCAAGACGCTGTCTCTCGGCCATGCTTTCCCGCTCAGCGGCGCCACGCTCGCGGCCCAGGTCACCAAAGAGGGGCTGACCGTGACCGACCTCAGGGGCGGCCTGTTCGGGGGCACTTTCGGTGCATCGGGAAGCCTGTCGCCGCGCGGCGCCGGCGCCGAGTTCGAGGCGATCGCGGAGCTGAAAGGTGGGAAGCTCGAAGAGGTCTCCGCGGGTCTCGTCGGCAAGGGCCTCGCCAAGGGTCCGTTCGAGCTGACCTTTACAGCTCAGGGTGAGGGTCTCAGCCCGCCCGGCCTTGTCGCGGGGCTCTCCGGGCAGGGCACTCTCGCGCTCGGGCCGGGCTCTGTCCATCCATTGAGCGCCGAGCCGCTCCGCCAGTTCGCGGCGACCACGGCGCGCAAGACGAGCAAGGTCGGCAAGGAGCAGATCGCCGCCGATGCGCGCGCGGTCGGCGAGAAGCTCACGAGCGGCGTCTATAAATATCCGGCCTCCAAGCTTGCTTTCGACATGAAGAACGGCACGTTGCGCCTTCAGCCCGCGACGCTGCAAGGCTCGGGCGTCGAGACCAAGATCAACGCCTATGTCGAGCTTGCGAGCCTCAAGCTCGACAGCGAATGGGCGATGAGCTTGACCGGCGCCCCGAACAAGGCAATCCCGCCCGTAGGCCTCGTCTTCACCGGCGCTTTGGACAAGGCTGGCGAGATTGCCCCTGCCGTCGATACCGCCGCGATCGAGAGCTACCTCACCCTTCGCCGCCTGCAGGAAGACGTCGAGAAGCTCGAAACGCTCGACGTGAGCGGGCGCACGCCCCCACAGGAGGAACCGACCGCCGAAACTCCTGCCGAGCCCATGCGTGCTGAAGATGCCCCCGCAGAGCCCGCGCCCTCCCAAGGCGTGGCACGCGGGCAGGCACTACCCGCCCTCGGGGAGCCGCCGCGCGAGCCCGGGCCGCCGCAAGAAGCAACGCCGGTCGCGCCTCCGGCGCCAAGCATTGCGCGCGGCACAGCGGATGTGCCTGCGCTGCAATCCGCGCCACAGGCCCATGTCGACGTGCCCGCAACAGAAGCCATGCAGATGCCGGTGCCAAACGCGGCGCCGGAGCCTTTGCGGGAGATCGAGACCGAGACTGCGGCAAAGACGCCAAGCGAGCCCTTGCCGAGGCCCGAGGCTCTGCCTGAAGTCTCCGGGTCCGAAAGCCCTGAGGCGCCGTCGCTTGAAGTGGCGCCGGAGGCTGTTCCCGACGCGGAGCCGCCGCCTGCCGCCACCGAGGAGGCCGAGCGGCCGAACCGCACCCTGCTGCCGCTGAACCCACCCTGCTGCACCCTGAACAGACCGAGCCGCAGCCCGCTGCTGCCGAACCGGCTGACCAGCAGCCTGCCGCCGCTGAACCGATCGAGCAGGCTGAGCCGCATCCGGCCGCCGAGCGATTTGCGCCGACTGACCCTGCCGCCGCCGCGGTTGAGCAGACTGGGCCGCAATTGCCCGCCACCGATCAGACCGATCCGCTACTGGCGGCCGATCCGTTTCAGCAGACGGAGGCGCAGCCGGCTGGCGCCGATGCGCTCGAACAAACGGATCAGACCGAGCCGCAGCCTTCCCCCAAGCCGCGCCGCGCCTCCCGCGTGAAGCGCGAAAAGCGGGACGCTTGGAAAAAGGGCATCCCCTTCCTCGGCGGGTATTAGGGCGTCTTCCGCGCGCGCTTCAGCACGTAGAGGCGAATGGCTGACGAAAGGCTTGCGCGCGCGAGGGCCTCAGCGCCGCGCCCTTTGTCGATTTCCGCGATCAGGGCGGCGACGGACTTGCTGTCTTCCGCCGCGATCTCGGCGAGCGCCGTCCAGAATTCCTCCTCTAGGGAGATGCTGGTGCGGTGCCGGGCGATCGTGACCGAACGCTTGCTCACCCCGTCGGACCGGTCATGTCCTCGGGCCTCACCAGCCGGTCGAACTCGTCTTCGCTCACGTGGCCGAGGCGCACCGCCTCCTCCCGCAAGGTGGTGCCGCGCTTATGCGCCGCCTTGGCGATCTCGCTCGCATTGTCGTAGCCGATATGTGGCGCAAGCGCAGTGACGAGCATCAGCGAGCGCTCCATATGCTCCTTGACCCGCGGGTGGTTGGCCTCGATGCCGATCACGCAATTCTCGGTGAAGCTGTCGGCGACGTCGGCGAGCAGCCTGATCGATTGGAGCATCGCGTAAGCGAGCACCGGCTTGAACACGTTGAGCTCGAGATGCCCCTGGCTGCCGGCAAACGCGATGGTGGCGCTATTGCCGATCACCTGCGCCGCCACCATGGTCACAGCCTCGCATTGGGTGGGGTTGACCTTGCCGGGCATGATCGAGGAGCCCGGCTCATTCTCCGGCAGCAGGAGCTCCCCAAAGCCTGAGCGCGGGCCCGAGCCGAGCAGCCTGATGTCGTTAGCGATCTTGAACAGCCCCACGGCGCTTGCCGTCAGCGCGCCATGGGCGAACACATAGGCGTCGTGGCTCGCGAGCGCCTCGAATTTGTTTCGAGCAGTAACGAAGGGAAGCTTTGTCATCTCCGCGATTTTGCTGGCAAAAAGCTCGGCGAAGCGCGGGTGGGTGTTGAGGCCGGTGCCTACGGCCGTGCCGCCCTGGGCGAGCTCGTAAAGCCCGTACAGCGACTGTTTGATCCGCGCGATTCCGTGTTCGACCTGCGCCGCATAGCCGCCGAATTCCTGCCCTAAAGTAAGCGGAGTGGCATCCTGCATATGGGTGCGGCCGATCTTGAGGATGTCCTGGAAGGCCTCTTCCTTGGCCTTGAGGGCTTGGGAAAGGCGGGCCAGGGCGGGATCCAGCCGGTAGGCGATCTCGACGGCGGCCGCGACATGCATGGCCGTGGGGAAGGTGTCATTGGAGGATTGTCCGAGATTGACATGATCGTTGGGGTGGACCGGACGCTTGGTGCCGACAGCGCCGCCGAGCAATTCGCTCGCGCGGTTGGCGATCACCTCGTTCAGGTTCATGTTGGTTTGGGTGCCGGAGCCGGTTTGCCAGACGGCGAGGGGAAAATGGCCGTCGAGCTTGCCCTCGATCACCTCGTTGGCGGCTTGGGCTATGGCCGAAGCCAGGGCCTGGTCGATGAGGCCGAGCTCGAAATTGACCAGCGCTGCAACCTTTTTAACCATGGCCATGGCGCGGATCAGGGGCTTCGGCATTTTCTCGTCGCCGATCCGGAAATTGCGGCGCGAGCGTTCGGTCTGGGCGCCCCAATAGCGGTCGCCCGGGACGTCGATTGGGCCGAACGAATCTGTCTCGGTGCGCGTTGGGGCGGCAGGGGATTCAAGGCCGTCGGGTAGGGGCATGCTCACGTTTTCCTTGTGGTTCGCGTTGCGGTCAAGCACCCCTTCCAAGTCTTGAGTGTTTGCCGAGTGGTAACGGGGGTTTAGGGGCTTAGCAACACGCCGCTCGAGGGCGGAAAGGCTGCGCTTAAACGGCGTGGCCGCTTTGTGCCTGGAGCCGGAAGTCGGCTCCACTGCGAACCACGGTGGGATGAGGAAAACTATTGGCTGAGACCCTGGCGAAACTGGCTCTGCCCGCGCCGCGCGGTGAGCGCCTGTCGTTGCACACGGCAAGGCTCGTGGCCGTGCTCGTCATCGCCATCGGCGCGCTCATCCTCGCCGCCTGGCGATTCCCCGCGCTCGGACTGGCCGAGATGTTTCCAGCCCTCATGAAGACCACGCCAACCGGCGCGGTCGGGTTCATCGCCGCGGGCGTGGCGCTGTTCTGGTTCACCTTCAGGGGCTTGCGCTTGCTCGCTCGGCTTGTCGCGTTCGCCCTTGTCGCCGTCGGCTTGATCATCCTGTTGAGCCAGGACCTGCTCGGCTTCGACCTCGGCATCGAGCAGGCCCTCATCCCGCCTGACGCCACCCCCGCCGAGCGCGCGGCGCGGCTCGCTCCAGGCATTACCGGCGCGCTGATCCTGTTTGGACTGGCGCTGCTCTACGCGAAGCGGGGGAGGGCGCTATCCGCGTTTAGCCAGATCCTGGCCATCTTTCTCCTCGCGCAAGTGCTGATCGTACTCGCCGGCTACGCTTACGGCGTGGCGACGGACTCCTACCCGTTCCCGTTCACCTCCATGCCGATCTATGCGGCGAGCGGCGCCTTCCTGCTTGCGCTCGGCCTGCTCGCCGCTTCTCCCGAATACGGCATCGCCGCGGCGATCATCGAGCAGTCGCCGGCGGGCGAGATGCTGCGCAGACTGTTGCCGGGCATCGTCGTGCTCCCCCTGGTCATCGGATGGTTCGCGCACAAGGCTCAGGCCCACAACTATTTCGACACACCAGGCACGCTTGCGATCTTCGCCGTGGTGAGCATCCTCGTGCTCGCCGTGTTCGCTTGGACCACCATTGGCGCGGTCCGGCGCGCCGATCGCGACCGCAACGCAGCCTTGATGGAACTGCGCGGCCAGCGCGAATGGCTGAGCACCACGCTCGGTTCGATCGGCGACGGCGTCATCGCCACCGATCCGAACGGTAGCGTGCTGCTGCTCAACAAAATCGCCGAGGAGCTGACCGGCTGGGACGGTGCCGAAGCGCGCGGACGGCCAATCTGGGAGGTGTTCCGCGTCATCGACGAGGGGACCCGCAAGCCGGTGGACGATCCGGCACTGAAGGCGCTGCGCGAGCGCGCCGTGACGCGGCTCGAATCGGGCGCTCTGCTCGTCACCCGCGACGACCACGAGCTGCCGGTCGAGCATAGCGGGGCGCCGATCGTGGGCTTCGACGGATCGCTCGCCGGCGCCGTGCTGATCTTCCGCGACGTCACCGAACGGCGGCGCACCGCGCAACGACAATCCATGCTGGTCGGCGAGCTCAATCATCGCGTCAAGAACGCGCTCGCCATCGTGCAGTCGCTCGTGCAGGCGAGCCTGCGCCAGGCGACCTCGAAACCCGCGCAGGCGATGGCCCAGACGCTCGCCGAGCGTCTGCAGGCGCTGCATCGCGCGCACGATCTCCTGCTCGAATCGCAATGGTCGGGCGCAAGCCTCAAGGCCATGGTGGAGCGCGAGCTCGATCCCTATAAGCGCGAAGGCGGGCCCGTCATCACGATCAAGGGCTCGGACGTGCTACTGCCGCCGCAATGCACCTCGATCCTTGCCATGACGCTGCACGAGCTTGCCACCAACGCCGTGAAATACGGCGCGCTCTCCCACAATAACGGTCAACTCTGGATCGCCTGGAAGACCGCGCGCGGCGGCAACCGGTTGATGCTGACCTGGGAAGAGCGGGGCGCGACGGTCGCCACCGGGCGGCGCAATAATGGCTTCGGCATGCAGCTCATCGACAGGGGCATCCGCCATAATCTCGGCGGCGAGACCAAAGTCGATTTCAGGCCGCAAGGCCTCTATGTCGAGCTGAACGTGCCGCTTGTCCCCTCGAAGGAGCCGCGCGCCAAGCCGCCGGCGCGCGCGGCCGCCACCGTTTAAGCCTGCCCACCGGCGCAAAATCTGATTGACTGCCGTTGACAAATTTGTCAACAACTTTAAATGCGCGTTACGCGGCCGGTCTCATGGATCAAAGCGGCGCTGAAGGATTTCGAGGCCTTCCCGGAGGCTGTGCAAGAGCCTCCCCTGGTGCCTTGACCGTTGCGGCCGAAGGACAAAAGGCCGATACGGCCAAGCCGCTCAAAGGCTTCGGCAGCGGTGTCTTCGAGATCGTGGTTCGGCATCGCGACACATTCCGTGTCGTCTACGTGTTGCAATTGGATGACGCGCTCTGGGTAATTCATGCGTTTCAAAAGAAGTCGAAAAGCGGGATCGCTACGCCAAAGCCGGAAATCGATCTCATCAAGGCCCGGTTGAAGCGACTTAAGGAGATATTGGAATGAGCGATTTGGAACTGGTTTCGGGAAGCGGCAACGTCTTTCGAGACCTCGGCAAGCCGAACGCAGACCTTACCCAGACACGCGCCATCCTCGCGGCGAAGATCATCGGCGTGCTTGATGATCGCAAATTGAGCGTGCGTGCGGCGGAGCGTCTGACTGGCGTCGGTGCGGCTGAATTCTCCCGCATCCGCGGTGCGAAGCTCGAGCGCTTCACCATCGACCGAATGATCACGATCCTTGGCAAGCTCGGGCAGGAAGTAAATGTCGAGGTTTCGGTTCGGCCTATCCAGAGGCGCGGCATTCGGAAAGCCGCCGCCGCGGTCTAAGGCTATTCCAAAACACCGATTGCCTCGTTGGCGTGGCGCAGGCGCTCGGAAAACTCGCGGGTGAGATTGCCGAGAATGGTGATCAGGATGTTTGGGTGCTCGGCGGCGAGCGCCTGGAGCTGCTCGACCCGGAACCCATAGCAGATCACCCGCTCGTCGGCGACGATGTCGGCGGAGCGTTTTCCCCCGTCGAGCAGAGCCATCTCGCCGAAGCTCAAGCCCGTTCCGATCGAAGCCACGCGCTTCCGCCGGCCGCCTTGCCCTGGCACCCTGATCTGGACGCTGACCTTGCCCCGGGCGAGCACGAACAGGAGATTGGCCTCAGCGCCTTCGCGGATGATCACGTCGCCCTTCTCAAATTGCAGCGGCTGGACGATGCCTTCGACCAGGTGGCACTCCTCCGGCGTGAGGCCCCTGAAGAGGTCGATCTCGCTGATGGCGAATTTCGGCTGCGACACGTTGTAGGGCGAATCCGCAAGCAGCTGGTCCTCGCACCATTCGAGCGCCGCATCGACGTCGGAGAATACGCGCGCGAGGTGCTGCTCCTCAGGCGCGGCGAGATCGAGCGCAAGCGGGGCGAGCGGACCCTCGGGGGCAAGTGAGGCGAACACGAGCTCGGCCGGGCCGCCCGCCATTGAGCATGCCGCGCGCCGGATCAACTTGCGCGCCGCGCTGTCGGCGAGATGGACGCGCTTGAAGTCGACGACGATGTAGCGCGCGTCCGAGGCGAGCTGGGTGAGCCTACGCAGGAACTGCTCGGTCGAGCCGAAGAACAGCGCGCCTTGCGCTTCGACCACGGCGATCTTGCGGCCGTCTTCGGCGAGGATCTTGCGCTCGTGCGGCGTGCGCAGCCGGTTCGAGCGCACGAGGTCGGCCCGGTAATCGCGCCGAATCACGCTCCGCACATTGGTCCGGTTGTTGAAGGCATGCAGCTCGAACTCGTCGGAAATTTCCTGGCAGACGGCGATGCCGCGCACACTGTTGCCTTGGCCGTCGATCGGCGGCGAATAGACGGAGATACCGATCTGTCCCGGGATCACCGCGATGATGCAGCCCGACACCCCGCTCTTGGCCGGCATGCCCACCTCGTAGGCCCATTCGCCCGCGTAGTCGTACATGCCGCAGGAGTTCATCACCGACAGCATGTCGCGCACATATTCCGTGTCGAATACCGCCTCGTGCGTGAGCGGGTTCCTCCCGTCATTGGCGAGCGTCGCCGCCATGATCGCAAGGTCGCGGCAGGTGACGCTCACCGAGCATTGCCGGAAATAGAGGTCGAGCACCTCGTTCGGGTCGCGCGTGATCATGCCGAAATTCAGCATCATGTAGGCGATGGCGCGGTTCCGATGCCCAGTCGCAAGCTCGGACTTGTAGACGCTATCGTCAATTGGGAGCTCGCGGCCGGCGAGGCTCGAGAACAACGCGAGCATGTTCTTGATGCGCTCGTCTTGCGTCGTGCCCTGCATCAACTCCGCAACGGCAATGGCGCCCGCATTCACCATCGGATTGAAGGGGCGGTTGGCGACCTCGTCGAGCACGATGGAGTTGAACGCTTCCCCGGTCGGCTCTACCCCGACATGCTTCAGCACGGCTTCGCGGCCGTAATGCTGGAGCGCGTGGCCGTATATGAAGGGCTTCGACACCGACTGTATGGTGAAGGCGATGTCTGTGTCGCCGACGGCATAGACTTGGCCATCGACGGTGGCGATGGCGATGCCAAAGAGATCGGGGTCGGCTTTGCCGAGCTCGGGGATATAGTCGGCGGGCTTGCCGTCAGAGACCTTGGCGATCCGCCCATGCAGTTCGGCAAGATATTCTTCGACCGGAGCGAGCGCTCCGGCCGTGCGTGATTCGCCTATGCGCGCCGCGCCAGCGATATCGTCCAACCCGCTCCCCAGGCTCGGGCGCCAACGCGCGAGCCTAGAAGCCTAAACAGAAATCGTGCCAGTTGAAAACGCGCGTCGCTTCAAGGACATGCCGCGCACGCGCGTGGGGAGATGGCAAAATTTTGGGCAGAGGGCCTAAAGACCGGGCAATCCCGGCGGCGCTATTTCTTGCGGAAACGGTCGAGATGCACGACCTCGGCCGGCGGACGCGACATTACGACCTCGGCGCCCTGCGGTTCGCCGCTCTCTTCGGCCTCGGGGGTGCCGCGTAACTCTTCGGGCTCACCCACGAGATCCGGGAGCGCCGCGGCCATATGCTGCCGCGCCGAATCGTTGGCGGCACCGGGCTTGCCGAACTGCAGCCCGAACTGCGCGGAAGGATCGTAAAACGCCTTCACCGCGGAGAAGGGGACGACGAGACGCTCCGGCACGTTGGAGAAGGAGAGCTTGACCTCGAACCTGTCGTTCGACACCAGCAAATCCCAGAACTGGTATTGGAGGACAATCGTCATCTCCTCGGGATATTGCTCCTTGAGGCGACGCGAGACCGAGACGCCGTCGGCGCCGGTATCGAAGGCGATGTAGAGATGGTGCTCGCCGGGCAGGCCCTCGCGCTGCACGCGCGCCAGCACTTCGCGCACAACGCCGCGCAGCGCGTCCTGCGTCAGGAGATCGTAGCGTATCTCGTCTTCTGCCATTGAGTGCCGCCGCCTCTGTCGCCGCGACTTGGAGGCAGCGTGTTTCCCCCGTCATAAAGTGGAGGGCTTCTGTTGGCCGGTGCCCTCCGAACCGCGCCTAGTCGCCGCGAAGCGGCTAGGACTTCATTTTCAGGCTATCGCGCTGCTTACGCGGCGAGACGAGCCTCCGCATAGTTGTCATTGGCAACTATAGGGTTGGCCCGATAACGGCGGTACCATGCCGAGCGAAAGCACCACCTTTACACCCTCGTCGATCCTATTTCGCCCCCTCCAAAATGATCGCCGTCACTGATCACTTTGGTGGAGGCGCCGGGTACCGCCCCCGGGTCCGAGTGGCTTATTACGAAGGCCATTTATCGCCATAGTCGGCTTGCGCCGACAGGGATTCATATAAGCCTGTATGGCGGCAAAAAAAAGGATTGTAGTTCGCCAAACCCCAAGGAACGATTCGGGTGTCCGGTACTCGACACCTGGGGTGCGGCGGTCGGGCCTAGTCGCGGCGGAGCTTGATGATGGCGCCGCTCGAGGCGTCGACTTCCATCTCGATCTCGTGGCCGGTCGCGTCCTTGCCCTCGACCTCCCAGATGCCATCGTCGATCTCGATCTCCTTGATCTTCACGATGCCCTTGGCGAAGGCCATGTCGCGCACCTCCTCGATGCTGACGGGGTAAGCCAAGGCAGGCGACGCGAAGGCGAGGCTGAAGACGATGAGAGCGGGGATAACGCGCATGGGAGGCACCTTACGATTGGACTTGGGGATCGCCACTTTATAACAGGAATGGACTCGGGGCAGCGGCGTTTCAACGCCGGGTCCGCATGTAGCGAGGTGTCGCTTTGCGCCAATATCTCGATCTGCTCGCCCGCATCCGCACGGAAGGTCTCCGCAAAGGCGACCGTACCGGCACCGGTGCGCTCAGCCTGTTCGGCGAGCAGATGCGCTTCGACCTCGACGCACGGCTTCCCGCTCATCACCACCAAGAAGCTGCACGTGAAGTCGATCGTCCACGAGCTGCTCTGGTTCCTGCAAGGGTCGACCAATGTGCGTTACCTCAACGAGCACGGCGTGACGATCTGGGACGAGTGGGCCGATGCGAACGGCGAGCTCGGCCCGGTCTATGGACGGCAATGGCGCTCATGGCCGAAGCCCGACGGCGGCACGGTCGATCAGATCACGCGGCTCGTGGAAGGGATCAAGCGCGACCCCAACTCGCGCCGGCACATCGTCAGCGCCTGGAATGTCGGCGAGCTCGACAAGATGGCGTTGCCCCCCTGCCACTGCCTGTTCCAGTTCTATGTGGGCGACGGGCGGCTCTCCTGTCTGCTCTATCAGCGCTCGGCCGATGTCTTTCTCGGCGTGCCGTTCAACATCGCGTCCTACGCGCTGCTCACGCTGATGGTGGCGCAAGTGACGGGGTTCAAGCCCGGCACGTTCGTCCATACCTTTGGCGACGTGCATCTCTATCTCAACCATCTCGACCAGGCCGACGAGCAGTTGTCGCGTTCGCCGCGCGCGCTGCCGCGCATGGAGTTCAATCCGGAGGTGCGCTCGCTGTTCGACTTCGCCTACGAGGATTTCAAGCTCGTGGGCTACGACCCGTATCCCGCCATCCGCGCCCAGGTCGCGGTTTGAGCAAGCGTGAGCCCGTGATCGCGCTGGTCGTCGCGGTTGCGGAGAACGGGGCCATAGGCTGGGGAGGGGACTTGCCCTGGCGGCTGTCGAGCGACCTCAAGCAGTTCCGCAAGCTGACGCTCGGCAAGCCCGTGATCATGGGCCGCCGCACCTTCAACTCGCTTGGCCGTGTGCTCGACCAGCGCGTCAACATTGTGCTTACCCGCGACCCTGAATACGACGTGCCGGCCGTGGTTGTCGCGCGGAACTTCGAGGACGCGCTCACCCGCGCGCGCAAGGCGGCCGACGAGGCCGGGGTCGATGAGATCATGGTGATCGGCGGCGGGGACGTGTTCCGCGAGGCGCTTCCGCTCGCCGGCCGCATCTATCTCACCGAGGTGCATGCGCAGCCCCAGGCCGACACGTGGTTCCCCGCGTTCGACGCAAGCCTGTGGCGCGAAGTCTTGCGCGAGGCGCACGAGCCGGGCTCTAAGGACGACCATCCCTTCAGCTTCGTCGTGCTGGAGCGGCATTAAGAGAAGCGGAACCCCCCGCATTGCGCGGCCCGGATGACTGGCCTATAACCGTCCAGCCCATGTCGCAGGATCGCCATTTTGCTGCTTCTAGTCTCGTCGGCTAGCAGCTTTACCTTCGGGCGAATCCGCGCCACCCCCATCATCACCTTCAGGATAGAAATTCATCATGCCTTGGAGCAATCAGAGCGGAGGCGGTGGCTGGAAAGGCGGCTCCGGAGGGCCCTGGGGCCCGCGTCCCGGCGCGCCAGGCCAGCAGCCTGACCTGGAAGAGATTCTGCGCCGCAGCCAGGACAAATTGCGGCAGGCCATGCCAGGCGGCCGCATGGGCGGACCCTTCGCCGTGCTGCTTGCGGTCTTGCTCGTCGCGCTGGTCGGATTTTTCGGTTTCACCGTGCGGGTGAACCCCGATGAGCTCGGTATCGTGCTCCGCTTCGGCGAATATATCCGCCAGCTTCCGCCCGGCCTGAACTTCCGTTGGCCCTATCCGATCGAGCAGGTCGAGCTGCCCAAGGTGACGCGCATCAACCGCATCGAGATCGGCATGCGCGGCTCGGCCAACTCCCGAGATGCGACGAGCACCATCCGCGATGTGCCGGAGGAGAGCCTAATGCTCACCGGTGACGAGAACATCGTCGATGTCGACTTCGTCGTGTTCTGGCGCATTGCCAACGCTCCTGACTTCTTGTTCAACATCCAGAACCCAGAAGGCACGGTGAAGGCCGTGGCCGAAAGCTCCATGCGCGAGATCGTCGGCCAGAACGACATCGAGCCGATCCTCACCGAGGCGCGCGCCAAGACCGAAGCCGCGGTGCAGGGCCTTATGCAGCAGATCCTCGACAGCTACGGCGCCGGCGTGCAGGTGACGCAGGTCCAGCTGCAGAAGGTCGATCCGCCGTCGCAGGTCATCGACGCCTTCCGCGACGTGCAAGCCGCTCGCGCCGACCAGGAGCGCCTGCAGAATGAGGCTGAGGCCTACGCCAACCGCATCATCCCCGAGGCGCGCGGCGAGGCGGAGCGCATCCTTCAGGCGGCGCAAGGCTATCGCGACCAGGTCATCGCCTTGGCGAAAGGTGAAGCCGACCGTTTCCTCAAGGTCTATGAGCAATATCAGAAGGCCCCCGAAGTAACGCGCAAGCGCATCTTCATCGAGACCATGGAGAAGGTGCTGGGCGACACGGAGAAGGTGATCATCGACGGCAAGTCCGGGCCTGGCGTCATCCCCTATCTGCCGCTGCCCGAATTCTCGAAGCAGCGCGAGCAGCAACCCGCGGTGGAGGTCCAGCCCCAATGAGCCGCACCGTCTGGACTACACTCCTCGTCGTTCTCGGCCTTGCCGCGTTCGTCGCCTATCTCACCCTGTTCACCGTCAGCCAGACCCAGCAGGCGCTGGTGCTTGAGTTCGGCAAGCCGAAGCGCGTGATTGCCGAGCCCGGGCTGAAATGGAAGATCCCGTTCATCCAGAACGTCGAGTTCTTCGACAAACGGATCCTCGACGTCGATACCGCCTCGCAGGAGGTGATCGCCTCTGACAAAAAGCGTCTCGTGGTCGATGCCTTCGCCCGCTACCGCATCGTCGATCCCTTGCAGTTCTTCCAAAGCCTGCGTGACGAGCGCATCGCGAGCGCACGCATCGGCGCGATCCTCGAAGCCTCGCTCCGCCGCGTGCTCGGTGGCGCGAGCTTCCTCGCCGTGGTGCGCGATAAGCGCGAAGATTTGATGCGGACCATCGGGGGCCAAGTCAATCAGGAGGCTTCGCCCTTCGGCGTCAAGATCGTCGACGTGCGCATCAAGCGCGTCGACCTGCCAGAGGCCAATATGCAGGCGATCTACCGCCGCATGCAGACCGAGCGGCAAAGGGAGGCTTCAGAGTTCCGCGCCGAAGGCGAAGGCGCCGCGCGGCGTATCCGCGGCACCGCCGACCGCGAGGTCACCGTGCTCAAAGCCAACGCAACTGGAGAATCGGAGCGCATCCGCGGTGCGGGCGACGGCGAGAAGAACCGCATCTTCGCCGAGGCCTTCGGCCAGGATCCCGACTTCTTCTCTTTCTACCGCTCCATGCAGGCCTATGAGGGCGCGTTGAAAGCGGGCGACACCCGGCTGCTGCTCAGCCCCAATTCGCAGTTCTTCCAATATTTCAACAACTCTGCCGGGTCGCCCGCCAAGCCCGTTGCCTCGCCTCCAGAGCCCGGCTCCCCGGCGCCTTCTCCCCAGCCGGAAGCTCCGCCGGACGCAAGCGCAAGAGAGGTGCCGCCCCAAGGCACGACTGCGCCCAATGCCGCGCCTGCGCCGGGCCGGGAAGCCACTGCCGGCGAGACAACTCCAGAACAGGCTCCCTCGCCATAGGCCATTTGCCGCCAGGGCAGCGATGACCGATCTTGCTGTCGCCATCGGCCTCGTTCTTGTCCTGGAAGGATTGTTCTGGGCCCTTGCGCCGGGCTTCGGCCGCAGGCTCCTGCTGGCAAGCGCCGACATGTCCGAGCAATCCCTGCGGCTCGGGGGCACCATCGCCGTCGCGGCGGGCGTGCTCGTCGTTTGGCTCGCGAGAGGCTAAAGTCGGTTCGCGGATTCGGGAGGACGTGCGTTGGTTCCCCAATTTCCGCTAAGATGCTGCCGATTTTGAAGGCCATGAAGATGCGGGAAGTTCGATCGATGCTCCAGCTTTGGCGCCTGCCCAGCCTGCCTCGGATTGCGGCGGTGGCGGTCGCGCTCGCCGTGACGGGCCTCGCGCTGACCGGCGCGCCGGCGCTCGGCCGCGGACCCGATTCGGTGGCCGACGTGGCCGAGGGCCTTCAGGAGTCGGTCGTCAACATCTCGACCAGCCAGACCCTGAAGAGCGGCAAGGAGGAGGGCGCGAACGAAGGATCGGGTCCCAAAGGCTCGCCCTTCGAGGAGTTCTTCGACGATTTCTTCGACGACGAGGACAAAGACGGCCTGCCGCGCAAAGTAAGCTCGCTCGGCTCGGGCTTCGTCATCGATCCGTCCGGCCTGGTCGTCACCAATAATCACGTCATCGAGGGCGCCGACGAGATCATCCTCAACTTCACCGACGGCACGAAGCTCAAGGTCACCAAGATCCTGGGTCACGACCCGAAGACCGACCTCGCGCTGCTCAAGGTCGAGCCCAAGAAGCCGCTCAAGGCCGTGTCCTTCGGCAATTCCTCCAAGATGCGCGTGGGCGACTGGGTGATGGCGATCGGCAATCCGTTCGGGCTTGGCGGCAGCGTGACCGTCGGCATCATCTCCGCCACCAAGCGCGACATCAATGCCGGACCCTACGACGATTTCCTGCAGACCGACGCCGCCATCAATCGCGGCAATTCCGGCGGACCGCTTTTCAACATGGACGGCCAGGTGATCGGCGTGAACACAGCCATCATCTCTCCGACCGGCGGGTCGATCGGCATCGGCTTCGCGGTGCCGTCGAACAGCGCGGTCCAGGTCCTCGACCAGCTCAAGCAATATGGCGAGATGCGGCGCGGCTGGCTCGGCGTGCACGTGCAGAACGTGACCGAGGAGATCGCCGGCAGCCTTGGGCTGAAAGAGCCCACGGGTGCGCTCGTCGCCAAGGTCTCGCCTGAAAGCCCGGCGGCAGCGGCCGGCATTCAGCCCTCGGACGTGATCGTCAAGTTCGACGGTCAGGGGATCGACAACATGCGCAGCCTGCCGCGCGCTGTCGCCGCCACGCCTATCGGCAAGAGCGTTACCGTCGCGCTGTTGCGCAAGGGTTCGCCCCTGGACGTGATGGTGACAGTCGCGCGCCTGCCCGAAGGCGAGGACGCCGAGGACTCGGTACAGGGCGAGCCTGGGGTCGAGGAAGAGCCGCTGCCGCAGCCTGAGCGCGAGGATGTGCTCGGTCTGTCTATCGCCCCGCTCACCGACGATTTGCGCGACCGCTACGGCATCGGCCCGGGCGTCGAGGGCGTTGTCATTACCGAGGTCAAGCCCGACAGCCCGGCGGCGCAGAAGAACGTCAAGCCCGGCGACGTGATCGTCGAGGTCACCCAGGAGAAGGTGAAGCAGCCGCAAGACGTGAAGGCGCGGCTGCTGGCCGTGCGCAAAGCCGGGCGGCGTTCCGTGCTACTGCTGCTCTCCGACGCAAAGGGCGAGCTCAAATTCGTCGCCGTCCCGACAAGCTGATCGTCCAGGCCGAGGTTTCCCATGGCGAAGGCTGAGGCGGGCGTCATGATCCTTGAAAGCGGTTGGCCGGGACGCGAGCTCCCGGTGCGCCCGGGCGATCTCACCCGCCCCGTGCCGCAGGGGCTCGGCCTCAACGTCCCCATCATTATCACACCCTACGGGGTCGGTCCGGATCTCGGCTATTACGGGCTCGACCGGCCCTCGTCCGACCCGTTCCGTGGCGCGCCGACGCAAGAAGCTTGCGGCGGCCTGCTCTATTTCGACGACCGCGTCGACATCGCCATGCTGCGGAATGCTCTTGTTGTGATCGGTGTGCACATGCCGCGCAAGGACTATGCGGTGTTCGCCGCCGAGACCAAGGACCCCGTGGCCGAGCGCTATCTCGATCAGGTCCGCATCATCTCGAAAGGCGCGCTCGGCAATTTTTTTGCGGTCGGCGAAGAGGCGCGTGCCCTCCCGGATCAGGAGCTCACGCTTGGCGAATATATCGAGCGCTTCATCGCCGAGCAGAAGGAGAAGTGGGGCGACGGCTACGCGTTCAGCGGCAAGCTTAGCGGCACGCTCGGCGGCGACGGCGATTGGGCCAAGGAGTCGCTCGCTTTCGGCTTTCTCGTCGAGAACACCTATTGGTCCGTCTACCGGCTGTGGAGCCGTCCCTGGCTCGTTACGAAGTGACTAGTCACAAAGTGACCAGCCACCAAGTGACTTCTCCTCACCAAGCGAGCCAGCTGCAAGCCATCCTCATCGCGGGGCCGACCGCGAGCGGCAAGTCGGCCGCCGCACTTGCGCTCGCCGAACGGCTCGGCGGCACGGTCATCAATGCCAATTCCATGCAGGTCTATCGCGAGCTTGCGGTGCTCACCGCGCGCCCGGCCGCCGCCGACATTGCGCGCGCGCCGCATCGTCTCTACGGCACCGTCACCGCGCGGGAGGCCTATTCGGTCGGGCGCTGGATCGAGACCGCGGGAGCTGCGATCCGCGAAGCGCAAGCAGAGGGGAGGGTGCCGATCCTGGTCGGCGGGACCGGGCTCTATTTCAAGGCGCTGTTCGAGGGGCTTGCGCCCGTGCCCGACATCCCGCCCGAGATCCGCGCGCATTGGCGGGAGCGGTCTGGCGCGAGCGATGCGGCCGCATTGCACGCCGAGTTGGCGGCGCGCGATCTAGCCATGGCCGCTAAGCTCAGACCTACCGATCCGCAACGCGTGGTACGCGCGCTCGAGGTGATTGACGCGACCGGCGTTTCTCTCGCCGAATGGCAGGGCGCCAGCACTCCGCCCGTGTTGGCTCTAACGGAGGTCGCGAAGCTCGTCATCGCGCCCGAGCGGGAGGCTGTTTACGCGAAGATCGATGTACGCTTCGACCGCATGATCGAGGGAGGCGCACTCGAGGAGGTGCGCGATCTCATGGTGCTCGGCCTAGACCCTGGCCTGCCTGTCATGCGCGCGCATGGCGTGCGCGAGCTTGCCGCTTACCAAGCCGGCGCCAGCAACCTCAAGGACGCGGTTGCCAAGGCCAAGACCGAGACGCGCCGCTATGCCAAGCGCCAGATGACGTGGCTTCGCCGCTTCATGACGGACTGGCAGTGGTTTCCCGACGCGAAGGAAGCAGCCGCGGCGATCACACCGTGACTTGCGTGCCGATCTCGACCACGCGGTCGGTGGGGAGCTGGAAGTAGCTCGATGCGTCGTCGGCGTTATGCGCGAGAAAGATATAGAGCCGATCCTGCCAGCCCGGCATAGCCGAGCGCGGATCGCTCCGCACCGACCGCCTCGATAGGAAAAACGACGTCGACATGATGTCGAAGTTCCAGCCCTGCTTGCGGGCGATCGCGAGGGCGCGCGGCACGTTCGGCCGCTCCATGAAGCCGAAATGCAGCGCGAGCCGCATGAATTTGTCCGTGACCTTCTCGATCCGCACGCGGTCCTTCGTGCGGACGTGTGGGATGTCCTCGTTGACGATGGTCAGGATCACGTTGTGCTCGTGCAGCACCTTGTTGTGCTTAAGATTGTGCAGGAGCGCCGTCGGCGCGAAATCCGGATCGCTCGTTAGGAACACGGCGGTCCCCGGCACGAGATGCGGCGGCTTCGCCTCGAGATTCTCGATCAGCGGCTGGAACGGCACCTCGACGCGCCGCGTCTTCTGCGCGAGCAACCGCGTGCCGCGCCGCCATGTGTACATGATCACTACAAGTGCCGCGCCGATCAGTACGGGCATCCACGCGCCTTCGAGGATTTCGAGCATGCTCGCAAGCACGAACGCCGTGTCGACGAAGATCAGCGGGATCATCAGCCCCGCCGCGGCCCAGAGCGGCCAGCGCCATAGCTTCCAGATGAGCGATGAAGCCGAGCACGCCGGCGGTCCATTCGGTGGTCGCCACCGCAAGCACATAGGCCGCGGCCAGCTCGCTCGACGATCTGAACATGAATACGAGCAGCAGTGTGCCGGTCAGCAGCAGCCAATTCACGCGCGGCATATAGATCTGCCCCGCGAGCGACTCGGAGGTGTGGCGCACCTCCATGCGCGGCAGGAAGCCGAGCTGCATGGCCTGGCGCGTGATCGAATAGGCCCCGGTGATGACCGCCTGGCTTGCGATCGCGGTGGCGGCGGTCGCGAGCGCCACCATCGGGTAAAGCGCCCAGTCGGGAAACAGCAGGTAGAAGGGATTTTCCAGCGTGCGCGGCTCGGCGAGCACCAGCGCCCCTTGGCCGAAATAATTGAGCAGCAGCGCCGGCAGCACGAGAAACAGCCACGCGGTCTGGATCGGCTTCCGGCCGAAATGGCCGAGATCGTTGTAGAGCGCCTCAGATCCCGTCACCGCGAGGAACACGGCAGCGAGCGTCACGAGCCCGATCATTCCGTTGCTTGCGAGGAAGCTCAGCCCGTGCACCGGATTGAGCGCGGCGAGGATCGCGGGATTCGCCACGATCTCGACGGCGCCCGCCACGGCGATGACGATGAACCAAATGATCATGATCGGCGCGAAGAAGGTCGCAACCCGCGCCGTGCCGCGCGACTGCACCGCGAACAGCGCGATGAGGACCACGACGGTGAGCGGCAGCACGTAGGGCCCGAAGGCCGCGGTCGCGACATGAAGGCCCTCGACCGCCGACAGCACCGACAGCGCCGGCGTGATCAGCGTCGAGCCGTAGAACATCGACGCGCCGACGATGCCGAGCGCGATGACGAACGGCGTGCGCTTGCCGAGCGCGCGGAACGCGAGCGCAGTCAGCGCGAGCGTGCCGCCTTCGCCGTTATTGTCGGCGCGCAACAGGACCAGCACGTATTTGAGCGTGACGACAACGATCAGCGACCAGAAGATGAGCGACAGCACGCCGAGCACCGCGCTCTCGGTGACCCGGCCTTCGCCGGTCGCGGCCTCCACGGCGATGCGGAGCGCGTAGAGGGGGCTGGTACCGATATCGCCGTAGACGACGCCGATCGAGCCGAGCGTCAGCGCCCAGAAGGCGCGGTTTATGGGCGCGTCGGAGTCGGCGCCGTTGGCGGCAGGATGGTCTGATTGGGCGTGCGGCATTCGGGAGGGTTGGATGTTGTATCGCGCAGCTTCAAGTCGCCCAACGCCGCGAGTGGCTGGCGCGATCCACAAAGCGGCTACGACATAGGCGCGAAGCCCCGCCTTGTCCAGGCCGCCATTCGCAGGGGCATGGGGGCGCGTCATTGGCCAGGGGTTTCCGGCACGATTTGCACTGAGCAATAAAGTTCTGCCCACTAACATTGTTGAGCAATAATCAGAAAGATAAGACGGCCAAATGTTGCCATTCATTCGCGTTTACCGTTGACCCTCACTCACGCAAGTCTTAGGGTGCGCGCCTTATTCAGGCTTTTCCGCCATTCTTCGAGCTTGCCGGCGGCGGACGTTCCTTGCCGCAAGGCTAAGCTCGTGCCAGTGAGTTGAAATGATGTCGCGCACGATGACAGGCGCAGAAATGGTGCTCGAAGCGCTCGCCGACCAGGGCGTGGAGCACATTTTCGGCTATCCGGGCGGCGCGGTGCTCCCGATCTATGACGAGCTGTTCAAGCAGGATCGGATCAAGCACATCCTTGTCCGCCACGAGCAGGGCGCCGTGCATGCCGCGGAAGGTTATGCGCGCTCGACCGGAAAGGTCGGTTGCGTGCTCGTGACCTCCGGCCCCGGCGCGACCAACGCCGTCACGGGCTTGACCGACGCGCTGATGGACTCGATCCCGATCGTCTGCATCACCGGCCAGGTGCCGACGCATCTGATCGGCAACGACGCCTTCCAGGAATGCGACACAGTCGGCATCACGCGCCCCAGCACCAAGCACAATTATCTCGTCAAGGATGTGAATGCGCTTAGCCGCGTGCTGCACGAGGCGTTCTATGTCGCGCGCACCGGCCGGCCCGGCCCGGTCGTCGTCGACATCCCCAAGGACATCCAGTTCCAGAAGGGCGAATATACCGGCCTCACCAATTCTCAGCATAAGAGCTATCGCCCGGCGACGACCGGCGACGATGCGGCCGTTGCCGCTGCCGTCGAGCTGATGGCTGGCGCCAAGCGGCCGCTCTTCTACACGGGCGGCGGCGTCATCAATTCGGGCCCCGAGGCGAGCCGGCGCTTGCGCGAGGTCGTGCGCATGACGGGCTTCCCCATCACCTCGACCCTGATGGGGCTCGGTGCTTATCCCGCTTCTGATCCGCAATGGCTCGGCATGCTCGGCATGCACGGCACATACGAAGCCAACAACGCCATGCACGATTGCGACGTGATGATCTGCATCGGCGCGCGCTTCGACGACCGTATCACCGGCCGGCTCGACGCATTCTCGCCCGGCTCGAAGAAGATCCACGTGGATATCGACCGCTCCTCGATCAACAAGAACGTGCGCGTAGATGTCCCGATCGTCGGAGATTGCGCGCTCGTGCTGCAGCAGATGCTCGACGCTTGGGAGAAGAAAAAGCCGAAGCTCGACAAGGCGGCGCTCCAGACCTGGTGGGCGGAGATCGACCGCTGGCGCGCGCGGCAATGCCTTCGCTATCGCAAGCGCGACGACGTGATCATGCCGCAATATGCGATCGAGCGGCTGTACGCTCTGACACGCGGGCATGACGTCTACATCACGACCGAGGTCGGTCAGCATCAGATGTGGGCGGCGCAGTTCTTCAAGTTCGAGGAGCCGAACCGCTGGATGACGTCAGGCGGCCTCGGCACGATGGGCTATGGCTTGCCGGCTGCGGTCGGCGTGCAGATGGCGCATCCGAACTCGCTCGTTATCGACATCGCCGGCGAGGCCTCGGTGCTGATGACCATGCAGGAGATGTCGACCGCCGCGCAATACGACCTGCCGATCAAGATCTTCATCTTGAACAATGAATATATGGGCATGGTGCGGCAGTGGCAGGAGCTGCTGCATGGCGGGCGTTATTCGCATTCCTACACTGAGGCGCTGCCCGATTTCGTCAAGCTGGCCGAAGCCTATCAGGGCGTCGGCATCAGGGCCGAGAAGCCGTCCGAGCTCGACGACGCGATCCGCGAGATGATCGCCGTGCCGAAGCCCGTCATCTTCGATTGCCGGGTCGACAAGCATGCCAATTGCTTCCCGATGATCCCGAGCGGTGAGGCCCACAACAACATGCTGATGGGCGACGACCTCACCGAGGAAGACCTCGAAAACGCCATCACCGAAGAAGGCAAGGTGATGGTCTAGGTCTCCGCTTTGCTGGCCTGACATCCTCGACAAGGGCGATTTGAATGACGGAAGGAAAGCGCGCACTCCTGAACTTGGTGCTCGGCCTTAGGACGGTCATGCTGTTCGGCTCCGCGGGGGCGCTGATCGGCTCTCTGCTGATGTTTTACCAGGGCGGCCTCTATCTTTATGAAGCCTGGCACACGCTATTGGCGCCGGGTATCGAAATAGCCGAGCGGGCGGTGACCGTGCCCGTGCTCGAGGCGGTGGACGCTTTCCTGTTCGGCATCGTGCTAGTGATCTTCGCCTACGGCATCGCCATCGGCTTCGTCTTCACGCTGCCCGATGACTACGTCGAGACCTTGCCGAACTGGATGCGCATCGAGGGCGTGAGCCAGCTGAAGGGCATCCTGTCCGAGGTGGTGATCGTGGTCCTGATCGTCATCTTCGCCCGCGTCGTGGTCGGCACCGTGGATTCTGGAAAGCCCTTCGAGTGGTCGATGCTCGTGCTGCCCGCCTCGATCCTGATGATCGCGATCGCGCTCCGCATGATCGAGCTCGCCGGCGGCAAGGGCCATGGCACGGGCGGGAACGGCAGCGCCGACGGCGCCTCGCCCAGCGACAAGCGGGATCAGCACTGATGTCCCAGCCTGGATCGGCCTATCCGGACGGCAAGCCGCAGCAGAAGCTCGAGCGGCACACGATGAGCGTGCTGGTCGACAACGAGCCGGGCGTGCTCGCGCGCGTCATCGGCCTGTTCTCGGGCCGCGGCTACAACATCGAGTTGCTCACCGTGTCGGAGACCGAGCACGAGGCGCATCTGTCGCGCATCACCATCGTCACCTCCGGCACGCCCATGGTGATCGAGCAGATCCAGCATCAGCTGGAACGGCTGATCCCGGTCCATTCGGTGACCAACCTCACCGTCAAGGGCAGCCCGATCGAGCATGAGCTTGCCATGGTCAAGGTAGCTTCCTTGGGCGACAAGCGGGTCGAGGCGCTGCGTCTGGCCGAGGCGCTCGGCGCTGAGATCATCGACTCCTCGACCGAGCATTTCGTGTTCGAGATCACCGGCGAGCCAACGAAGATCGAGCAATTCATCTCGCAGATGCAGCCGCTCGGCCTGGTCGAGGTCTGCCGCACGGGCATCGCCTCGATCTCCCGCGGGTCCGACCGGACTTAGCAAGGCTTGCAAAGGACCGTTCTGGGCGGCACAAACGCCGCCGAGCCATAGGATCGAGCCATTCAGGGCAGGGGAGTTCTTGATGCGCGTTTATTACGATCGGGATGCCGATCTCAATCTGATCAAGGGGAAGAAGGTCGCCATTATCGGCTATGGCAGCCAGGGGCATGCGCATGCGCTGAACCTGAAGGAATCCGGCATCAAGACCGTCGCCGTGGGGCTTAGGTCAGGCTCGAAATCCGCCGCCAAGGCGGAGAAGGCCGGGCTCAAGGTCATGGACGTGCCCGAGGCCGCCAAATGGGCCGACGTGGTCATGATGCTGACCCCGGACGAGCTGCAGGCCGGCATCTGGGAGCGCGACCTCAAACCCAATATGAAAGAGGGCGCGGCGCTCTTCTTCGCGCACGGCCTCAACATCCATTTCAACCTGATCGAGCCGCGCCCCGACATGGATGTCTGCATGGTGGCGCCCAAGGGCCCCGGCCACACGGTGCGCGCGGAATATTCGCGCGGCGCGGGCGTCCCCTGCCTCATGGCGATCGCGCAGGACGCAACCGGCAACGCGCACGATCTCACGCTCTCTTATGCCGCGGCGATCGGCGGCGGCCGCGCCGGAATCATCGAGACGACGTTTCGTGAGGAATGCGAGACGGATCTCTTCGGCGAGCAGTCGGTGCTCTGCGGCGGCCTGGTCGAGCTGATGCGCAACGGCTACGAGACGCTCGTCGAGGCCGGCTACGCGCCCGAGATGGCCTATTTCGAGTGCGTGCACGAGGTGAAGCTGATCGTGGATCTCATCTATGAGGGCGGCATCGCCAATATGAATTATTCCGTGTCGAACACCGCCGAGTACGGCGAGTATGTCTCGGGCCCGCGCGTGGTGGGTCCGGAGAGCAAGGCCGCGATGAAGCAAGTGCTGGCCGATATCCAGTCCGGCAAGTTCGTCAAGGACTGGATGCTGGAGAACCGCGTCAACCAGACGAGCTTCAAAGCGATGCGCGCCAAATGCGACACGCATGACATGGAAGTGGTCGGCAAACGCCTGCGCGAGATGATGCCGTGGATCGCCGAGCGCAAGATGGTCGACAAGAGCAAGAACTGACCATGTAGCGTGGGCAACGGCAGCGCCGTCGCCCACGCATGACCAATTGCGGTGGAGAGTCCCTCACCGATGCTGATCACGCGCTACGCCAAGATCGTCATGAGCTTCGTGCTCGCGTCCTTCTGCCTGCTCGTCGCCTTCGATAACATCACCGATTACGGCACGAACTATCTCTTCGTGCAGCATGTGCTGAGCATGGACACGACCTATCCCGGCAACGCGCTCATGTATCGGGCGATTACGAGCCCGACGCTCTGGCACCTCGCTTATGCGGCGATCATCGCCGCTGAGGCCATTGCCGGCGCGCTCTTCCTTGTCGGCGGCATTCGCCTCTTTCAAGCTCGCGAGGCCCGCGCCACTCTGTTCAACGAGGCCAAAGGTTTCGTCATCGGCGCGTGCCTTCTCGCTTTCCTGATCTGGGACTTCGGCTTCATGGTCGTGGCCGGCGAATGGTTCGCCATGTGGCAATCGCAAACGTGGAATGCCCAGGAGCCCGCGTTCCGCATCCTCCTGACGGTTCTGGCGGTGCTGATCTTCGTCAACCAGCACGACGGAGACCTCCCAGGCGCCGCGCCGCCCCCGAAGCGCACGCCGAAACGCCGCCGCACCGACAGGAAATAGCGTATAATACGGCCTGCCCGCCTCTTCAAGGGAGGAAACCAAGGATGCGCGCTACCGTCGCTGCCCTATCGCTCGTGGCCTGCATGGTTCCGGCAGTTGCGTGCGCCGAACCGACCGAGATCACCGTGCGCGTGCTCGCCAAGGACTCGAAATTCATCGGCACCAGCATGGGCGGCATGCGCATCGTGCTGCGCGATGCACAGACCGGCGAGATCCTGACGACCGGGGTGACCCAAGGCGGCACCGGCGATACCGCGCTGATCATGCACGAGAACCGTGGCAGTCGCGCGGTGCTCTCCGACAACTCCGCGGCCAAATTCACCACAACCCTCGATCTCGATGAGCCGCGCCTGGTCGAGGCCGAAGCCTACGGCCCCCTCGGCCAGCCTCAGGCGGCAACGCGCGTGCTCGCCACGCAATGGGTCGTTCCCGGCCGAAAGATTACCGGCGGGGACGCCTGGGTGCTCGAGCTGCCGGGCCTCGTCGTCGACGTGCTCAGCCCGCCCGCGCATATCAGGGTCTCGCCGAATGCGGACAGCGTGGATGTCCGCGCCAATGTGGTGATGATGTGCGGATGCCCCATCGAGCCGGGCGGAATGTGGGATGCCAACAAGCTCGAGGTGAGGGCGATCGTTCGGCGGAACGGCGAGCGCATCTCGGAAATCCCGCTCGCTTATGCGGGCGAGACCAGCCAGTTCGCGACCAAGGTGCCCGCCAAGGAGCCAGGCCTTTACGAGGTGATCGTCTATGCGCACGATCCGCGGAACGGGAATACGGGGCTCGACCGCACGACCTTCATTGTTACAGGGGGGTAGGACCGGGACGGGGCCTTAACCATAAATTGCCCAGGTTGAAGCGGCGCTTCAGCGCTGATCCCAGTCCTTCTCTCGACCCCCTGCAAGGCGTCTGGCATCGCCTCGGCTGCGTCGGCGCACGCGCTCTTGCGCGAGCATGACGGGCTTCGGCGATCGCCCGCTTCGTGCTCGATATTTCGTCTTCGGGCGTTCTACGAGATGCCGCCTGACCGCCACGGAAGAAGGCCACGTCGTTGCGGGCCTTTGGAACGGGCACAAGGACATGGGCACCGTGTTCGTGGGTCCCGACGATTGGCGCACGCGCGCCATGGCTGCCCTGGCTGTGCGCTTGCATGCCTCGCGCCAGTTCGCCAAGTCCATCGTCAAGGGGCGCGACGGCCGGATACCGGCCACGGCCATCAGGGCGATAGGTTGGCTCAAGAATGGGCGGCGCCTTCCCTGGGAGGTTGGCATTGCCGCCCTTGGCGCGAAATAGCGCGCGCTTGCCCTGGCGTGGACTTCGCACTATTTTCCGCCCATGCAGCGGTTGAAACAGCAGATGAGCGAGAAGTCCGGCGTGGTCACGCGCGGGGCGGCCTATGTCTGCGCGCTGCGCCTCGTCCTTAGACGCCCCTGAGCTCCCAGGGCTCCGACTACACGGGGCGGGCGTTCAGGGGATGGCAAGACAAGCCCACGAAAAGTCAAGACGCTGCCGGTCATGCTAGACTAGCCGCCGAGCCTTAAGGACGAGAGAGATGGAGTCCAATCCGGATCATCCGAAGCCCCACGCTGACAAGGACCGCGTGGTCATCTTCGACACCACTTTGCGCGACGGGGAGCAATGCCCCGGCGCCACCATGACCTTCGACGAGAAGCTCGAAGTCGCCGAGGTCCTCGACGAGATGGGCGTCGATATCATCGAAGCCGGCTTCCCGATCGCGAGCCAGGGCGATTTCGAAAGCGTGCAGGAGGTCGCCCGCCGCGCCAAGAAGGCCGTGATCTGCGGGCTCGCGCGCGCGCAGATGAAGGACATCGATGTCTGCGCCGAGGCGATCAAGCCGGCCGCGCGCGGGCGCATCCACACTTTCATCGGCACTTCGCCGCTGCACCGAAAATATCAAATGGGCATAGACGAGGCCGAGGTGCTCGATCGCGTCACGCAGTCGGTTACCCGTGCGCGCTCCTATACTGACGATGTCGAATGGTCGGCCATGGATGCGACCCGCACCGAGCACGACTTCCTCTGCCGCTGCGTGGAGGCCGCGATCAAGGCGGGCGCCACCACGGTCAATATCCCGGACACCGTAGGCTATGCCACGCCCGACGAGTTCGCGGCGCTGATCCGCATGCTGGTCGAGCGCGTGCCGGGCGCTGACACGATCGTCTTCTCGACCCATTGCCATAACGATCTCGGCCTTGCCGTCGCCAATTCTCTGGCAGGCGTGGCCGGCGGCGCGCGGCAGGTGGAGTGCGCGGTCAACGGTCTCGGCGAGCGCGCCGGCAATGCGGCGCTGGAAGAGATCGTCATGGCCATCAAGACGCGCGGCGACGCCATGCCTTTCTGGACGGGCATCGACACGACCATGCTGACCCGCGCCTCGAAGCTCGTCTCGCGCGTCACCGCCTTCCCGGTGCAGTACAACAAGGCGATCGTCGGCCGGAATGCGTTCGCGCATGAGAGCGGCATCCACCAGGACGGCGTGCTGAAGCACGCAAGCACCTTCGAGATCATGACGCCGGAGAGCGTCGGGCTGAAGGAGTCCTCGTTGGTGATGGGCAAGCACTCGGGGCGCCATGCCTTCCGCGAGAAGCTGAAGGAGCTCGGCTATGAGCTTGGCGACAACGCCTTCGAGGATGCCTTCGTCCGCTTCAAGGCTCTCGCCGACCGCAAGAAGCATGTCTACGACGAGGATCTCGAAGCGCTGGTCGATCAGGAGATCGCGTCCGCGCATGATCGCATCAAGGTTGTGGCCCTAACGGTGATCGCCGGCACCGGCGGTCCGCAAAAGGCGACCATCACGCTCGACGTCGACGGCAAGCAGCAGACCTGCGAGTCGACGGGCGACGGCCCGGTCGATGCGACCTTCCGCGCCATCAAGGCGATCGTGCCGCATGAGGCGCGGCTGCCGCTCTACCAGGTGAGCGCGGTGACCGAAGGGACCGACGCCCAGGCCGAGGTGACGGTGCGCCTAGAGGCCGACGGCAAGACGGTCACGGGGCGCGGCTCCGACACCGACACGTTGGTCGCCTCCGCACGCGCTTATGTCAGTGCGCTGAATAAATTGCTCGCGCGCGAAGAAAGGCGGAAGCCCGAGACGATGCTCGCCTCCTGAGGCGCTGCACCGGAATTGGGCGGCGCGTGAGTCGCTTGGAACCGGCCGCTCATCGGCCCCATTAACCGTGACCGGCCCTGCTAGGCCCGGTTAAGCTCGCCCGGCTCCCGGGCGAGGCCCGCCGCGCCCGGGGTCCGCAAGCGAATTGTTTTTTTCAATTCGGCCCTTCTATGCATTGCTCGGCGCTGCGAATTGCAGCAACATAGCGACGCGCACGACAAGACGGCCAGGAACCGGCGGGCATGGCAGCCGCCTTGTCGCTCGCGCATCCGTGGCGTTATCGGCCCCCTTCGCGTGGGCCATTGTGGGGCGGTGTATGCTCTCGCGGGCCTTGGGCTTTGTCTCGGCGGACATGGCCATCGACCTCGGCACGGCGAACACGCTCGTGTACGTGCCGGGGCGAGGGATCGTCCTCGAGGAACCTTCGGTCGTTGCCATCGCACAGCGCGGCGACGAGCGGCGCGTTATCGCCGTCGGCCACGAGGCCAAGACCATGCTTGGCCGCACCCCGCACAAGATCGAGACGGTGCAACCTCTGCGCGACGGCGTGATCGCCGACTTCGCCGCCGCCGAGGAGATGATCAAGTTTTTCATCCGCCGCGTGCACAAGCGCCGGATCTTCAACAATCCGCGCATCATGATCTGCGTGCCGGCTTGCGCGACGCCGGTCGAGCGCCGCGCCGTCCACGAGGCGGGCCTCGCGGCCGGCGCGCGGCGCGTCTATCTCATCGAAGAGCCGGTGGCGGCGGCGATCGGCGCCAACCTGCCGATCTCCGAGACGCGCGGCTCTATGCTGCTGGACATCGGCGGCGGCACCACCGACATCGCGGTGCTCTCCATGGGCTCGTCATGTATTCGCGCTCGATCCGCACCGCCGGCAACGCCATGGACGAGGCGATCGTCAACTATGTCCGCTTCAAGCACCACCTCCTGATCGGCGCGTCGAGCGCCGAGGTCATCAAGCGCGAGGCGGGCTCGGCGGTGCCGAAGTCGAACGGCGAGCGCGTCTCCATCCACTTGAAGGGCCGCGATCTCCAGCGCGGCTTCCCCACCGAGATCACGCTCGAGCCCGAGGACATCGCCGAGGCGCTCACCCTCCCGATCCAGCAGATCGTCGGCCGGCATCCGCCAGGCGCTTGCTGATGTGCCGCCCGAGATCGTGGCCGACATCTACGAGACCGGCATCTATCTCACGGGCGGCGGCGCGCTGCTCGAGCGGATCGATGTCAGGCTGTTCAACGAGACCGGAGTGAAATTCAGGATCGCCGACGATCCCTTGCGCTGCGTCGTGCGGGGAACCGGCAAGGTCCTCGAGCAGGTCGACGCCATGGCCGATCTCCTGATCAAGCCATGAGCGAGCCGTAAGTTTGCGTGGGCGCGCGCGCTTTGCCGGCGCCGGCCCAAGACTGGAAGAGGCGCAAGACCGTCTCGGGGCGCCTTGAAGTGAGAAGCATGTGGAGGCCGCGCAGCACCGTCTTATCTCAGGCCCCGCCGTTCCTGGCGGGCGCCGGGCGAGCTGTTGAACTTCGGCCTATTCTTCGTCTGCGCCGTGCTCCTCGTGATGAGCCGCATCAGCCACGGGATCATCATCGACGCGCGGGACTGGCTCGTTGACATGACCGCGCCGGTGTTGGAAGCCGCGTCGATCCCGGCCATCCAGGCGCGGCACGTCGATGGCGCGCGCCAGGTCCTATGCAGGCCTGTTCGGCGAGATCGACCGCCTGACCGTCGAGAATGCCGGACTCAAGCAATATGAATGGCGCGCCAAGACCGCAGAGCGCAAGGTCGCCCAGTTGCGCGCGCTGCTGAATGCGGTCGACGAGCCTGCGCTGCATTACGTCACCGGCAGCGTGATCGCCGACGCGCGCGGCCCCTTCATGCGCAGCGCGCTCATCAATCTTGGGCGCGATCACGGCCTGCGCGTGGGCTACGCGGTCATCAACGGCGACGGGCTGATCGGGCGCACCGTCGATGCCGGCGCCTCTGTCGCGCGCGTGCTTCTGCTCAACGACCTCAACAGCCGCATCCCGGTGCTGGTCGGCCCCGCCGGCATCCGTGCGCTCGCGGTCGGCGACAACAGCGCCGAGCTCCAGCTCGAGCTCGTCCCCGATGGTGCTGTGCTCCAAGTCGGCGACGAGGTCTATACATCGGGGAGCGACGGCGTGCTGCCCCGGGGCTTGCGTGTGGGCATGGTCGCCGGCGCCAACGGTGCCTACAAAGTGCGCCCGCATGCCGATCTGAGCGCGCTCGATACGGTGAGCGTGCTGTTCTTCGACACGCCGGCGCTCGCCGCGACCGATCCGCCGGCCGCCGATGCTGCCAAGCGCCCGCTTTCGACGACGCCCGATGCTGGCGGCAAAACGCGTGAGCCGGGCGAGGCCAACACAGGTTCCGGACTGCCGTCCGGCGCCACAATTCAGCAGGCTGGCGCCGAGACCGGAACGCAAGCCGCAGCGGGCGCGCAGACACAGCAATGATCGCCGCCCTTCCGGTCTTGTCGGTCCTGCTCTTGGTGCTCGCGACCGCCGTTCCGTGGGGCCTGCCGCCGGACGCGACCTTCATCCTGCCTCTGGTCGTGGTCATGATGGTGTTCTGCTGGCGCACCATCCCTGACGCCGTGCTCAACCCGGCCGTTGCCATGTTGCTCGGCCTGCTCACCGACGTGATGAGCGGCGGCCCGCTCGGCTTTTTCGGTCTGCTGGCTTTGATCGCGGCGATCGCCGGCGAGTGGGCGCGGGGGCTAGGCGAGGGACGCCGCATGCGCGCGCTTTGGCTGTTCTGGATCGTCTTCGTCGCGCTTCTTGCCGGGTTCGGCTGGCTGGTCGCCTCGCTCTTCTACATGCGCTGGATCGATCCGCGGCCGATCGCCTTTGGGGCGTTTGCGTCGATCCTGCTCTTTCCCGTGGTGCTGCGCGGAGTCGACTGGATCAGGCACGGCAACCAATTCCGCGCCTTGATCTTCCGGGGGCGGACGTGATCACGGACGACGAAGGCCCAACCCGCGACGAACGGCGCCTGCGCCATCGCTTCTCCCGCCGCATGGTCCTGTTCGGAGCGGCGCAGGTCGGGCTGTTCGGCCTGCTCGGCTGGCGGTTGCACCAGCTCCAGATCCTGGAATCGTCCGACTACCGGCTGCTTTCCGACGAGAACCGGCTGACCTTCCAGCTCGTGGCGCCCTCGCGTGGCGCCATCTACGACCGCTTTGGCATGCCGATCGCGGAGGACCGCGAGAACCTGCGCGTGCTTGTCATTCCGGTATTCTGCAAGGACTTGCTCCCGGACGCTCGATGCGATCGGCAGCATCGTCCCCGTCTCGGCGGACGAGCGCGACCGCGTGAGACGGGCCGCCAGACGCCAGAGCGGCTATTTCCCGGTGCTCGTCACCGAAGGCCTCACCTGGCGCCAGTTCGCGCTTTTAAACGTGCTCGCGCCGCAGCTTCCCGGCGTCCGAACCGACCAGGGCGCCTCGCGGCACTATCAGCACGCCCGCGGGCTTGCCCATGTCGTCGGCTATGTCGGCATGGCCGACAAGGAGGAGATCAACGAAGACCCGGTCATGCGGCTTCCCGGCTTCCGCACCGGCAAGACCGGCATCGAGAAGGGCTTCGATGCGCCGCTCAGGGGCAAGCCCGGCAGCATCACCTATGAGGTCGACGCACACGGGCGCATCATGCGCGAGCTTGGGTCTGCGCCGAGCACGCGGGGGAGGGACCTCGTCCTCACCGTCGACCACGAGCTCCAAGAGATCGCGCTCGACCGTCTTTCGGAGCATCGCGTGGCCTCGATCGTGGTGATCGACGTGGTGACCGGCGAGATTTTGGTCATGGCGTCGACGCCGACCTTCGATCCGAACGACGTCGCCTTCAGGCCCGACGCGAGCCACTGGAGGGCTCTGGCGCGGACGCGCGACAACCCCTTCGAGAACCGCGCGATCCGCGGCCTCTATCCGCCGGGCTCCACGTTCAAGGTCTGCACGGCGCTCGCGGGCCTCGACGCCGGCGTGATCACGCCGAACGAGACGATGAGCTGCCCCGGCGGCTACGCGGTTGGCCGCAAGCGCTTCCGCTGCTGGCGCGCGCATGGCGGCGGCATCAACGTGCACGAGGCGATCAAGCAATCCTGCGACACCTATTTCTACGAGACGGCCAAGCGCATGGGCATCAACACGCTGGCCGCCATGGCGAGGAAGCTCGGTCTCGGCCAGATCCACGATTGCGGCCTGGCCGGGCAGAAGAAGGGCATCGTGCCCGACACGAGCTGGAAGCGGCAGGCGATTGGCGAGCCCTGGTATGGCGGCGAGACGGTGATCGCGGGCATCGGCCAGGGGTTCATGCAGTCGACGCCGCTCCAGCTTGCGGTGATGGCGGCACGCGTCGCCACGGGCAGGGCGGTGGTGCCCCGCCTCGTCGTGCCGGAGAAAGGGGCGCCGGAGCCAGAGCTTGCGCCGCTGCTCGACATCGACCCGGTCTATCTGCACTATGTGCGCGGCGGCATGCTCGGCGCGGTCAACGAGAAGGGCGGCACCGCGGTCCGCTCGGCGCTCGCTCTTCCCGACGTGCAGATGGCAGGCAAGACCGGCACCTCGCAGGTGGTGAGCCTCGCCAACAAGGCGAAGCTCGGCGGTTGGGAATCCGAGCATCACGCGCTGTTCATTGCATTTGCGCCGGCGCATGCGCCCCGCTACGCGGCGGCCTGCGTGGTCGAGCATGGCGGCGGCGGCTCGCGCGCGGCAGCCCCGGTGGTGAAAGACGTCATGACCGAGGTCCTGCTGCGCAATCCAGCCGCGCGGCCCGTCTTCGTCCCGGACGACAAAGTCGCGAGCAATGACGCCGCGAGCGAGGCCGAGCCCGCGCCTCACCATGCCGCGGCCGACGTGGCCGGAGGGCAAGGCGGTAGCTCGGGAGGCGCGCCATGAAGCCGCTCTTCCTCGCCGAGAATTTCGATCTGCCGACGGTCGCCCTCAAGAAGAAGCTCGCGCTGCTCAACTGGCCGTTCCTGGCCCTCATCGCGCTCATCACGCTGTTCGGCGTGGCCGCGCTCTATTCGGTGGCGGGCGGCGCGCTCGAACCTTGGGCGAACAAGCACGTGCTTCGCTTCTGCGCCGGGCTTGCGCTCGTCTTCG
This sequence comes from uncultured Alphaproteobacteria bacterium, assembly GCA_963832515.1. Classification (GTDB taxonomy): domain Bacteria; phylum Pseudomonadota; class Alphaproteobacteria; order Rhizobiales; family Methyloligellaceae; genus Methyloceanibacter. The sequence goes on along the minus strand of CAWHUE010000019.1, from coordinate 122,611 downwards.
TCGTTGCGCTCACCGATCTCAAATGGTGGCTGCGTGCGGCCTATCCGCTCTATTTCGTGGCGCTCATCCTGCTCGCCCTGGTGCTCCTGATCGGCGTCGAGAGCGGGGGTGCGCGGCGCTGGCTCGGTGTAGGTGATGCGAGCTTCCAACCCTCGGAGCTGATGAAGATCGCGCTCGTACTGGCGCTTGCCCGCTACTACCAATGGCTGCCGCCGAAGCGCGTATCGCGTCCGGACTTCGTGCTCCTGCCGCTTCTGATGATCGGACTCCCCGTGGTCCTCGCGCTCGACCAGCCCGATCTCGGCACCGCGCTATTGTTCATGGCGATCGGGGGCGGGCTCCTGTTCCTCGCCGGCGTGAGCTGGGTCTACTTCATCGGCGCGATCACCGCAGTCATTGCGATCCTGCCGCATATCTGGGAGAAGCTGCACGATTACCAGCAGGAGCGGGTGCTGACCTTCTTCGACCCCGAGCGCGATCCGCTCGGCTCCGGCTACCACATCCTCCAGTCGAAGATCGCCATCGGCTCGGGTGGGCTCACCGGTAAGGGCTACATGCAGGGCACGCAGACCCAGCTCAACTTCCTGCCGGAGAAGCACACCGACTTCATCTTCACCATGTATGCCGAGGAGACGGGCTTTGTCGGCGCGGTCATTTTGCTCGCGCTCTATCTTATCGCGCTGCTCTTCATCGCCTATATGGCGCTGAGAAGCCGCAGCACCTTCGCGCGACTTATCGCGGCCGGCATGGGGCTTTGCCTTTTCACCTATGTGTTCGTCAACGTGGCCATGGTGACGGGGCTCCTGCCGGTGGTCGGCCTGCCGCTGCCGCTCGTCTCCTTTGGCGGCACCTCGATGCTGACCATGATGGTGGGCTTCGGCTTCGTGCTGAACGCCCATATCAACCGCAAGCTGCCGATCCGGCGCGAGGAACTCGGGCCGCTCTGGTGAGGTTCAGCCGAACTGGACGGGCAAGCTGTCGGGTGATAAGGGGAGCACCCTCAAGGGTGCGCCTTGCCAAGGGAAGGCGGCAGTCTAGGGCGCATAGCTCAGGTGGTAGAGCAGCTGACTCTTAATCAGCGGGTCGTAGGTTCGAGTCCTACTGCGCCCACCAACAAATCAATCGCTTAGCGATTTTTGTGCCAGTTATTCTGACTTGCCTCACTGGCTTCATTCTGACTTTTCGCCTCGTTTTGTTCCTGTTCGACCCACGCGCGCCGTTTGCGCGCTGCCGCGAGTCTTTGTCGACTGAATAGGCAAGCTATTGCTGGTTCCCCCATTTGATCCCAGAGCCACACGGCTACGTAGCCGCTTGCCCAGTGACGGCTTGAGATCCCTCTCGACGGCCTAGGTAACTGCTCGTTTTTTGCTAGGCGCGCGTACCACTCCTTCGGGATGCCGTTCTGTGCGAACATTTGCGCAAGCCGTGCGACCGGGGCGGGGATAGAGCGAGCATCTCGCTCAAAACGCCTGACCAGCACAGCTAGGTTGGCCCGCGGGCCGCTGTAGCTGAGGGCGCGTCCCATTGCGGAGGCAGAAAGGCCAAACGCCTCCCGGATAGACCTGAGTTCCGCGCCGGTCACAGGCCGGTAAATAAGCCACCTGGCTCTTGCATGCCACATAGAGCCAACAGGCTCTCAGCAGCGGAGTACAGGGTTAGCAATAGTAAGCAAATCTAGCGCGGCCGGCTCCGGAGCAGCCATAGCGCCCCCGGGTTAGACGAAACCTGGAACCGATCATGAGCTCAAACTCGCAAGCGCTTGCGGCTTATGGAGCATCAGCCGGTAGCAATCGTGGTTGCGCGCAAACTCGTAGGCGCCTCCCCAAAGAAAAAGCCGGAACTTGCGGAACTCGAAATCACCGAAGGCACGCTGCACATAGTCCTTGTTGGCTTCAAGGTTGAGCGCCCACTGCTTGAAGGTGAGAGAGTAGCTCCAGCGGTCGTTATGGACCTCCATCAACTCGAAGTCCGTCTTGGAAAGCTTGTTTAGGAAATCGTCGAGCACGAGGCAGGAGTGGTTGCCGGGGTAGAAATGGCGGACCATGAAGGTCGACAGTTCGTATTTCTTCTTGGCGGCGCTGCCGTCGAGGAAGACGCGGCCACCGGGCTTGAGCAGCCGGTAGAACTTTTTCAGCACGTGCTCGTAATCAGGGAGATGCTCGATGACGCCCATGATGACGATGGCGTCGAACGGCTCCTTCGGCTCGAAGTCGTAGAAGTCGGTTAGCACAATGTCGAAGCGGTCGCCGAAATTGGCAAGCTTGCCCTTGAGGTAGGACTGCGAGACCTCGGAATTGGTGATGCCGGTGAAGCGCACACCGGATTGCAGCGCGTGTCCCGCGAAGGCGCCCCAGCCGGGGCCGATCTCGAGCACGGTCTTGCCCGGACCAAGCTCGCATTTCTCGATGACCCAGTCGAATTTGCGTTCGAGCGCCTTGGCCAGCGGCTCGTCGTCATGGGCATAGACACCCTGGCTGTAGGCCGGGAAGATGGGATCGAGAAAGCTGAAGAACAGCTTGGGATCGACGTCGTAGTGGGAGGAGATGGCCTGCTTGTTGGTGTAGACCTGTCCGAACAGAAGAGGCTGGATGAAGCGCCAGGCCCTGATCAGCGGATGACGGTCGTCGAGGGAGGCGCGCAGCTCAAACGGCTTCAACAGGTCGCCTTCGATATCGATGTCGCCTTGCAGGTAGGCCTCGGTGATGTCGCCCTCGTCGAGGGTGCGGAGCGCCCTGAGCGCCCGCTCGTTGCGAAGGCCTACGTGAAACTTGGCCTTGCCCTGGCCCACGTTCCGCTTCTCGCCGTTCGGCAGCTCAATGGAGAAGGGCGTCGCGATCCCGCCGACCCGGTTGATGAAGGCGTCGAGCGTGCTTGAGGCTGGTGACATTCGTGCACCGAAATCCCGCGCCCGGGCTTTCGTCGCGGGCGTAGCGTTCATCCTGATTGTGCACCCGGAAGCTCAAAGGAGGAAATGGTGTTTGTGGCAGTGCCGAGGGCGGGTTGTCGGAAGGCGCCTGCAGCGGTAGGCATGTTGAATATCCTGGATTCGGATCGGTATGGTGAGCGAAGACTGTCGCCGCCCGAAACGAGCACGTCCGATATGGGGCCGCTCCAACTGGCTGTTCTGGCAACGTCCGCTAAGGGGACCGATACTGTCGATAAAGTCGGCGGCGTGACCGGCTTGGTCCCCCTCGCTGCTGCGAGGCCGAGTTGAGGTGGTTCTTGCCTTCATCCGCACCCAGCCGGGGCTGCGGGCTCGACATTGACGATACCGGACGCCACTGACGCTCACGCAACCGACGCGGTCGCGAGGTCTGGCGGCGGCCAGACGAGACGCAGGGCCCCTCTTGGGGAATAAGCTAGTCAGAAGTCTACTGCCTGAGCGGAGCATCTTGAGATTCTGCACGATGGCCGCGAGGTGGAACTCGTCGCGTGCGCTCCTTTCCGATTATTCCCACAACCTGTTTGCCGTAGCTCATCGAAAGCCTGCCCTAATGCCGCTCACGCGCTACGCATCACCCGTGCGATTGCCTCGGAAGCCACAAGGACTCGACCAAGATCATCGAAAGGCCCCGCCGCGTCATGGGCATCACTCGCAATTTGCTCAATCAATTCGCGGTACGCTTCATAAATCTCCGCATCGCTACCGGGCAGGTGCAAGCGGTCAGCAAGATCTCGCAGTGCTTCGTGGCTCACCCTGCAGGCCACGGTGCTCCCGCTCTCGTCCTCCATCAAGAACCGAACACCATCCTGTTCTAGGTACTCGTCTTTAAGCCGCGTGAGAGGCATCTGCGCGTCTCCTGCGATGAATGTCTTGTTCGGTCGGCATTATCGCTCGCGCATTCGGCGCGCGCCACACCCACTTTGCAGTCGTTCGGGTTATCCAAACGACGTTTGCCTGTTTCGTCACGGGCGTTGAGCCAGTTTGGACCAATAACGGCGAGGACGATGTCGCACTTGGCGACCTGGTCTAACAATACGGGCAAAAAAATCTTGGCCCGGCTCAATACTGTCAGCCGACATTCCCCTTATGAACTCTGGAGCGGCGTAGACGATAGCAGACGGGGGGCGGGTCCCCGGGAAGCCACAGGCGGGCTGCGCCGTGCACGCAAACATGCCCAAATAGCCCAAAGTTAAGTTCGTAGCACCGTGCCGGTCGTGCTGGTGATCGGCGGGACCACCACGTGGCGGTAAATTCGGCGGTGGTTGTGGCGCGCCCTAAAACGCGGTTTGATTTGGATCGCGTCCGTGCGTTCCCGCCCTAGCGGGGACTGGCACTCCTATCTGACCCGTTTTTGCTCCAATACAGATAACAATTGAGGTAGCACTCGTTCCGACTGGCCGAGGTCGAGTTGTGCTTTTTGCACCACGCATTACATGCCGTCATTCCTTGTTGGTAAGTAAGTTTCTCTCGCGCGAACCTGAATTGGACGTGAGCAGAACTGAAATTGCGACCGCTGTAACGGCGGTGAGGAAGCGAATGGCCATTATCAATCCTCCTATGATTGAAAGACCTGCGCTCAAAGAATAGCTCACGCAAACACGCCCAAATAGCCGAAAGTTAGCCCCCTCTCTTTTTCGCGTGAACTATAGGACTGAAAGGCTGTTCGCCAACGTCCTGCACGGTCGACCACACGATGCATTCGCACTGTACGGTTTGTCTCTCCCTATTCACTGGAAGGCGCTGGCGTGGCGTTGGGCATCAGTCTTCCGATTGCGTTCGGCCTACCTAATCCTAAAGGCGTGTTATGTTAACGACACTGTCCCATATTGGAGGGCTCCAATGGCAAGCGTAACTCTTTTGTTTGGAACCTATGTGTCTACCGGACCTGGCGATGACTTCGAACCCGGAGAAACACATACATGGAGTGCGTCGGGATATCGCTACGGGGATGCAATCAGCGTCACAGCACACGCGGTTCCCGATTTAGCGGCATGGGCCCGTCGGGCGTTAATCGTGGAGAATGTACACACGGAGACGCTCAGAACCGGAAACCGACTTATTTTTACAGTTCGAAATGTTGGATCTACCCCAATCCCGCGCTATGGCCTAGGCGTTGGTTGGATCGGACGCTGAGGAGCAGTCATGAAAGTTTTCGCGCACCACGATTCCAAGGGGAACATCAGGGCACTGGTTGCAACTGATGGACCAAAGGAGGCTGGACTGATGCTGGCCCCAAAAACGGACCTGTCCGTAGTTGAAATCGCAGGTCTGACGGTCAAGTCCGGTGAAAAAGGCATTGAGGAGCTCATTGAAATTGCGCGGACTCACTTAGTGAAAACGCAGCAGCCGGTCAAACTGATGCGCAAAGGAAGTTGACCAGCAGTTCTTGGTGATTGCGGCTGGCATACACCCGCAGTCGTTCCTGACCTACAAGGCGTTCGGCCAGCTTCCAGCCCATCAGCCTGCGCCGTGTCCTTGAGTTAGAGGTCCACTGCTAGACGCAGGGCCATCACGTCCCGCGTTTGCAGCAGCAATTACAGTGGTGAGATCTCGTCGCCAGCGGTGGCGCAACGCGCGGAAGCATGAAGGCGACATGAGCGGCCGACGGTCGTAACCCTATTTGAGGGGTTGGTTTGCCCAGTTTGCTCAAGTACGTTGCCTACTCCATAGGGGGAGGGGACAATGCCAGCAACCAAGAAGCTCACATCCGGTCAAAAGGCAGCGCAGACCAGGAAGCGGCGGGCCGCGGGACGCAAGGCCGCGGCAACCCGGAAGCGAAACGCCACGGCCGCAAAGGCGGCTGCCACACGCAAGAAGAACAGGATGGCTTAGGCCAATAGTCCTGCCAGAGGCCCGGGATGGCGAGCGCGGGAACGGGTCACAAATTGAGAACGTCGCCTGCTCGCGCCATCCTCCATGGTAGCATCACGCCCGCGGTCTGCTCTCGCGGCGCACTGGGCCATTCTGACTTCCTATCTAAGTCACTGATGTCCTTATGCGTGAACGAAGCGGGAGAGTCAGAAACGGCCTTGATTTTGTTACCTGCGCCGCCGACTCTTAATCAGCGGGTCCAAGGTTCGAGTCCTTGTGCGCCCACCAATACCAATCAGGGAGGCGACCAAGATGAAGGCTTTGTTCCTGATTGCCGCAGCGTCAGTCCTGATTGGCGCGAGCGGCGCGATCGCGGCAGAGACGCAAGGCGAGTTCGACAATGCCTGCGCGACGAGCCTCGCGCTCGAGAAGGTCTACAAGACCGACTGCTCGATCAACACCGTCTATAAGGGCAAGACCTATTGCTTCGGCGGCGAACACTCGAAGGAGCTGTTCCTGAAGAACCCCGACGGCGTCATCGAACGCGCCGAGGCCTTCTACGCCAGCAAGAAGCAGTAAACCTCTGTAGAGAGCGGCGCGCTAGTACGAGCAGGATTTTGTCAAACACGCACTCCGGGATGCGGAACTTTGGAATTCGCCAAAGCAGTCCGCAGGGTGCCTTAGCAGCCATCGGTCGCGCTATCCCGCTGCGCTCAAGACAACTTCGCCGGCACAATTAAGAGCCGGTCGGCTTCGACTGCCCGGCGAACACCGTGCCGTCCGTGTCCTTGATGACCACGTCGAGGTGGTTGTCGGCGCCGCGTCCGAAGGTGAAGCGGAAATTCGGGTTGGTCGAGATCGAGAAGGTGCTGTCGAGCTTGAACACGAGCTCGCCGCCGCGCTTTACCGTCATCTCCTTGACGAAACGCGCCGGGATATACCCGAACGTATCGATGTCGCGCTGCATGCCGTTGCTGTTGGGATGCTTCAGCATCACCTGGCCCGACCAGATCGGGTTGGCGTCGAGCGCGGGCCGGCGTGGTCTTCACGATCATCTGCCCGAGGCCCTCGTTCTCCTTGTCGACATCCTTGGCCGCCATCGCCGCGCAGCCGCCGGCGGCCTGCACGAATTTGGTCGCCATGTGCAAGCTGCCGTCCTCGGTCTCGAGGATCGCGCGCACATGCGAGAAGCTCTCGATGCGCACGCGCGTAGAGAAGCTGCGCTCGCCGCCAGTCCCCGCCGCCGGCCCATAGCTGAGCTTCGCGATCACGGGATCCGGGTTCTTGTCGATGACGAGGGTCAGCGATTTGAGGTTCTGCTTGACCTGCGGCGGAACGCGTATGGTAAGCGGCACGAGCGCGGCGTCTTCAACCGTGTCGGGCGCTTCGATCACGACCATGCCGTCTCCCTCGGCGATGGCGCGGTCGGCGAAGGTCATCTGCTTCAGATGAGGCCAGACGTCCTGCGCGCTTACGGGAAGCGCCGGCAGGGCGAGCGCCAAGGCAAGGGCGGCCGCGCCACCTGTCCTGGCTAAGCTATTGATCTTAAATGGCATATCGCCTGCTCCTTGGAATGATTTGCGCCATTATATCACTCCCATTCGAGTTCGGCGAACGCCGCGCTGACGTTGCGGACATGATAGTCGTCGAACAGCTTCCACGCGTCGCGCTCCGAGAAGCCGGCGGTTTTGGTTGCGTCCTCCAGCGTCTTGCCTTCGGCGATCAGGCGGCGCACGTCCTCGGCGATGCTGGCAAGATAACGCCGCTCGGGATCCAAGGCGTCGGGCAGCGTCATGGTGTGCGGGCCCGTGTCCCGGCACGACGCGCGGCGCCTCTCGCGTCTTGAGCGTGTCGATCAATTCGAGCCAGCCTATGATCGATCCGTCGAGCGTCGGCACGTGCACCGAGAAGAGCAGATCGCCGAGGAACAGCGTCTTGGTCGCACTGTCCGTGACGATCAGGTCGTTGTCGGTATGCGCGGTCGGCTGCGCCTCTAGAAGCAGGTCGCGCCCGCCGAGCTCGACGATCACGCCTTCCTGCACCGTTCTTGTGGGCATGACGATCTCGATGCCCTCGAACGCCGCCTCGCCGAGCATCTGCTTGTTGCTTTCGAGATAGCGGTCGGCGCGCGTGGCAAGCGCGCGGGGCAGCTTGTAGTGGCCGACGAAGTCGGGCTTGTCTTCCTTGAATGCTGCATTGCCGAGCGTGTGGTCGGGATGCATATGCGTGTTGATCACATAACGGATCGGCTTATTGGTCGCCGCGCGGATCGCCTCGCGCAATTCGCGCGCTACCACGACGCTGCCCAGCGTATCGATGACCGCGACGGCATCGCTGCCGACCACGAAGCCGGCATTCGCCATGTCCCCACGATTCTCCGGCGACTGCACTTCGTACCGGCCCTGATGCACGAACACGCCGGGCGCGATCTCCTTCACGCCGAACGCATCCGCAGCGCGCGCGGGTATGAAGCGCAGGAACGGCACTGCAGCGAGTGCAAGCGCGGTACGCAAGAATTCGTGACGCGAGATGCGACGATCTTCAGACATCATCGAAACATCCCATTCGAGCCATGCATGCGGCCGTGTTGTGGCAGGCGGAACGGTCGCGCAGCGCTCGCGTTCCCGCTCTAAGCGCGTCGCCGAGGACGCCAATCCATTCAAGGAGAGATTGCATGAGACATGTTCTTACAGGCATTGCAGTTGGGGCGCTGGCGTTGAGCGTAGTGAGTTTCACTCCCGACACCGCGTCCGCCAAGCGCGATTACGGTTGGGGCGGCTGCGGCGGCGGCCCGGGCGTTAATATCTATATCGGCCCGCGCCAAGGCTATGCGCCGCGGTACAAATATCGGAACTACGGTTACCGGAATTACGGCAGTATCCGCCCTATTGGGGTCAGTCCTATGGACCCCGCTGGAAGTACCGCCGCTATTTAGCAGACAGCGTCCTCTCCTTCGAGCCTCGGCCTGAGGGAGGGGGCGCGTTGGCGCGACCGGCACGGGCAGCCCCGCGGTTCCGAAGGAATAGTTTGGCGCCTCGGCTAGACCAACCCATCAGGGCCGGCCGGAGTGCCGGCCCTTTTGGTTTGCCTTGCATTCGTATAGGTTACGCGCGGGGAGAGACAAGGGAGGGTGCTAACCATGCGGATTCTTCTCATTTTGCTCATTGTGGCCGCGATCTTTGCGGTCGTGCAGAGCCAGCGGCACAATTGCACGTTCGGCGACGCAGGCTGGTTCGACTGCGTGCTCGGCAGGAGCGCGACAACGCCGGCAACCACGACGCCAACGCCCCCAGCCGAGACGCCGGCGCCTGCTGAGCAGCCGTCGCCACAGCCGTAAGGCGCGCAGATCGCGCGAGGGTCGCTTGTAGCCTAGGCCAGGGTCGGAGTGTCCTTGGCCGAGGTGGCGGATAACCATGCCTGCGTTTAGGCACCTGCCGTGCGCGTCACGGCGCGCGGGCGCCGTCTTGCCATTGACAGAGCTTGGCGCTCCCGAAACTATCCCCGGCTAGGCGGGACGTTCTGCCCGTCCGATCGCCCCAACGCGCCGGTTCCCCCATGACCCCCAGAAAATACGCCGAGATCGCTGCGGCCTCGCTTGCTAAAATGCTGAAGCCTGGGACGGATTCGGGGCACGTTGCCGACATCGTCGAGACTGTCTTGGCCGACGCGACACGCGAGCAGCAGGAAGGAGAGCGGCTTCACCTCGCCGAGACCGAGGCTGCTGCCGATGCGCGGCTGAGGCGTTTGCTCGATGCCTCGCCGGCGATGATCTACAGCTTCAAGGCGCGGGATGATTTCGCGCCGACCTTTGTCAGCCAGAACATCGCGCGCCTGTTTGGCTATGCGCCCGCCGAATATCTCGGCAATTCGAATTTCTGGCGCGAGCATGTCCATCCCGACGACCTCCCCCGCGTCGAGGCGGAGATCGGCCAGCTCTTCGAGACCGGCGAGCAGACGCTCGAATACCGCTTCGGCGCAAGGATGGCTCCTATTGCTGGGTGAACGATGAGCAGCATCTCGTACGCGACGCGGCAGGCGAGTCGGCCGACGTGGTCGGCTCATGGAGCGACATCAGCGCGCGAAAGCAGCCGAAGCCGCGAAGGACGCTACCCAGGCCCGGCTCTCGGCGCTCCTGGAGAGCGCGCCCGCGGTGATCTACAGCTTCAAGGCCAAGGACGACTACGCGCCGACCTTCATCAGCGAGAACATCAAGCGGCTGCTCGGCTATTGCCCGGAGAAATATCTGGAGCACGCCGATTTCTGGCGGAACAACGTGCACCCCGAGGACCTTCCCGCGGTCGAGGCCGAGCAGGCGAAGCTGTTCGAGACCGGCCGCCACGCCGCCGAGTACCGCTTCCGCAAGATGAACGGGCAAATATATCTGGGTCAGCGACGAGCAATATCTCTTGCGCGGCGACGACGGCGAGCCCGCCGAGATCGTGGGCTCGTGGAGCAACATCACCGCACGCAAAGAAGCCGAGCAGGCCGAGAACGCCGCCCGCGCGCGCTTCGACCTTCTGCTGCACGGCGCGCCGGCCGTGGTCTACAGCTTCAAGGCAAGCGGCGACTACGCGCCGACCTTCGTCAGCGACAACATCAAGCGCGTGCTCGGCTACGAGCCCGACGATTATCTGAAGCAGCCGGACTTCTGGCGCACCCGCGTGCACCCTGAAGACCTTGCCCAGGTCGAGACCGAGCAGGCCAAGCTGTTCGAGGAGGGGCGGCACGTCGCCGAATACCGCTTCCGCAAGAAGGACGGCATCTATTGCTGGGTCAGCGACGAGCAGCATCTCGTGCGCGACCGGAACGGAAATCCGCTCGAAGTCATCGGCTCCTGGAGCGAGGTCACCGCGCGCAAGACCGCCGAGCAGCAGGCGCTCGCCGAGAGCGAGCAGCGCCTGACCGACGCCATCGAGACCATCTCGGAAGGCTTCTCGCTGTTCGACAAGGACGACCGGCTCGTGCTCGGCAATTACAAATATGCCGAGCTGTTCGACCATGGCGACGGAGCGCCGAAATCAGGCGCGACCTTCGAGGAGATCATCGGCCGCGCCGTCGCAGCACGGCCTCATCGCCGACGCTCGAGGGCAGGGCGAAAGCTGGCTCCGTCAGCGTCTCGGCGCTGCATCGCAATCCGGGCGAGCCGCTGCTCGAGCATCGGTCTGACGGCCGCTGGCTCCAGGTGAGCGAGCGGCACACCGGGGCAGGGGGAACCGTCGCCGTCTATAGCGACCTGACCGAGGTCAAGGAGAGCGAGCGCCGTGCCGCCGCCGCCAACCAGCTCATCCTGCAAAGCCTCCGCTATGCGAGCCGCATCCAGCACGCCGTGCTGCCCGCGCGCCAGGAGCTCGAGGCCGTCGCCGCGGACCACTTCCTGATCTGGGAGCCGCGCGACATCGTCGGCGGCGATTTCTTCTGGTTCCAGCCGATCAGCGAGGGCTATGCGGTGATGGTCGGCGATTGCACTGGCCATGGCGTGCCGGGCGCGTTCATGACCCTGATCGCCTGGGGCCTGCTCGACCGCATGCTGCGTAGCGCCGCGAGCGACAGGCCGAGCGCAGTGCTGAGCGGGCTACATCGCGGGGTGAAGAGCCTGCTCGGCCAGGAGGAGAACCGCGGCGAGACCGACGACGGCCTCGAAGCCGGCATCTGCTTCGTCGATCCGCAGAAGCAGCGCATCACCTTCGCCGGCGCGCGCTTCTCGCTATGGCGCGCAAACCGGGACGGCGTCATCGAGATCAAAGGCGATCGCACGGGGCTCGGCTATCGGCGCTATCCGCACGAGACGGCGTTCACCGATACGACCTTCCCTTACGAGGCGAGCGACAATTTCTACCTCACCACCGACGGCCTCATCGACCAGATCGGCGGCCCGCGCGGGCGGTCCTTCGGCAAGCGGAGATTCCAGGAGCTCCTCAAGAAATCCCGTGGCACCCCCATGCGCGAGCAAGAGCAATTCTTGCGCGACGCTCTAGCCAAATATCAGGGCCAGCAGATCCGCCGCGACGACCTCACCGTGCTCGGCTTCGTGCCGCATTCCTAAGGAGCGCCGATGCTTGCTTCCCAATTGCTGGACCTGCGCGGAATGCTGCACAAGCAGGGGCGTCATCTTCGCCTATAGCGGCTATGTGACCGAGCCGGTGCTGAGCGGCGTCGGCGAGGCGCTGAAGCAGAAGCTCGCCATCGACGACGCCGACACCAAGACGCTGCGCAGCGTGTTCGCCGTGTTCGTCGAGCAGATGCAGAACATCATCCGCTACTCCGCCGAGAAGGTCGCGAGCGCCGCTGCCGCCGGCAGCCGACGAGCGCGCGCTCAAGGAGCTGCGCTACGGCATCTTGACGATCGGCCGGGAAGGCAACGACTACGTCGTCTGTGCCGGCAATTTGATCGAGCGCGGCGACGTCGAGCGCCTGCATGCCAGGCTCAGCCGCATCAGGGAGATGAGCAAGGAGGAGCTAAAGGCGCTCTACAAGGAGCAGCTCCGCGCCGACCCCGAGGAAGGCAGCAAGGGCGCCGGCCTCGGCTTCATGGAGATCGCGCGGCGTGCCTCGAAGCCGATCGAGTTCGATTTCACCGATCTCGGCGACTATACGTTCTTCGCGCTGAAAGCGACCATCTGAGGGCCGGACCGATGCCGAGACAATCTCGACATTCCGGCCACTCCGCGCACGCCCGCGGTGGACTTCGATTTCGCCAAACATCATCTGAAGATCAGCGGGCGAATCGTACCCTGAGGACGTGACCGAGTTCTATGGACCCGTCTTCGCAGCGCTCGACGCCTATCTTGGCGGGCTGGAGCAGGGGAGCTGCCGCGTCGATTTCGAGCTCATCTATCTCAACAGCTCGAGCGCCAAGGCCGTGATGATGCTGATGGACAAGCTCGAAGCGGCTGCCGCCAAGGGCGCCTCGGTCGACGTGCTATTGGTTCTACGACAAGGAAGACGACACCATGCAGGAGCTCGGCGAGGAATTCGGCGAGGACCTGGAGAACGCCAAGTTCCATCTCGAGAAGATGCCCGGCTGATGTCCTCCGACGATCTGTTCGCGGGCGAAGAGCAAGTCATCGCGGCGGCGCAAGAGCTGCTCGACGAATGGCACGCTTCGCCGACGCGGCGAACCGCCAGCGCTTCGAGCAGCTTCTCAAGGACTATCAGAAGCTGTTCCGCACGACGCGGCAGGCTGATGAAGCTCTCGCGACCGCAACGAGCAGCAGCTGAAGCGATGGTGAGCCGGCAGAGTCATCGCGCAGAAGAACAAGGCGCTCGAAGCGCTGTCGAACAAGCTCTCGAAATATCTTTCGCCGCAGATCTACCACTCGATCTTCACCGGCGCGCAGAATGTCGAGATCGCCTCGAACCGCAAGAAGCTGACGATCTTCTTCTCCGATGTTGTGAACTTCACCGAGACGACCGACAAGCTCGAATCCGAAGACCTCACCAATCTGCTCAACCACTATCTCACGGAGATGACGAACATCGCGCTCGAGCACGGCGCGACCATCGACAAATATATCGGCGACGCCATCATGGTGTTCTTCGGCGATCCCGAGTCGAAGGGGCGTCAAGGAAGATGCGCGGGCCTGCGTGCGCATGGCGGTCGCCATGCTGCGGCGCATGCGCGAGCTGCAGGCCGAATGGCAGGAGCTCGGCGCAGAGAAGCCCTTCCACCTCCGCATCGGCGTCAACACCGGCTATGTGCACGGTCGGCAATTTCGGCAGCGACGACCGCATGGACTACACGATCATCGGCAGCGCGGTGAACCTGACCGCGCGGCTTCAGTCGAATTCCGAGCATCGACGGCATCCTGATCGGCCACGAGACCTATTCGCTGGTCAAGGACGAGGTCGCGGTGGAGGAGCAGGCGCCGATCAAGGTGAAGGGCTTCGCCGAGCCGGTCCGCTGCTACAAGGTGCTCGGCATCTATGACGACCTCGCGGGCGAGGGGAGCGTGATCCGCGAGGAGGGCGACGGCTTCAAGGTCCTGCTCGATTTGCAGAAGCGCGGCAAGGCGGAGACCGCCGCCGCGCTCGAAGCCATCCTCGCCCGGCTGAAGGAATAGGCGGGGCCTACAGGAACCAGATCCAGGTGAACACCGCGAACAGCGGCAAGAGGATCGCGCCCGACCACAGCATGTAGCCGATGAAGCTCGGCATCTTGATGCCGCGCTCCTCGCAAATCGACCGCACCATGAAGTTCGGCGCGTTGCCGATATAGGTCATGGCGCCCATGAACACGGCGCCTGCCGAGATCGCGAGCAGGGTCGAGTAGAGCGGGCCCATCAGCTCCTGCGCGTCGCCGCCGGCGAGATTGAAGAACACGAGATAAGTCGGCGCGTTGTCGAGGAAGCTCGACAGGATCCCGGTCATCCAGAAATAGGCGGCGTCGATCGGCGTGCCGTCGGGCGTCGAGACCAGCGCGAGCAGCGGCGCGAACGGGCCCTCGTGCCCGCCTTCAGCATCGCCAGCATCGGGATCATGGTGATGAAGATGGCGGCGAACAGCATGGCCACTTCTTGCATCGGCGCCCAGGTGAAGGCGTTCTCGACGCGGAGCGATTGGCGCGTGGTCATCCACGACACGAGCGCGATCGCAAATCAGAACAAAGTCGCGCAACAGCCCGTTGACCGGCATGTCGATGCCGAAGCCGATGGGAACCGTGGCGTCGCGGTTCCACAGCCCGCTCGCCAGCACCGTCAGCGCGATCACCAGCAGATAGAACACATTGTGCTGCCCCTCGATGCGGATTGGCTCCCGCGTGCGCGGGTGCGCCTCGAAGCGCGGGCGACTCGCGGTTCCAGGCCATGCGGTCGATCACGTAGAACAGCGCGAGCAGGAGGATGCTCATGAACAGCATGGGCAGCAGCATCGCCTCTAACGTCCAGAGAAAATCGACGCCCTTGAGGAAGCCGAGGAAGAGCGGCGGATCTCCGAGCGGGGTCAGCGAGCCGCCGATATTCGAGACGAGGAAAATAAAGAACACGAACACATGGACTTTGTGCCGGCGGTCCTCGTTGGCGCGGATCATCGGGCGGATCAGCACCATCGAGGCGCCGGTCGTGCCGACGAAACTCGCCGACAAAGTGCCGACGGCGAGCATCGCCGTATTGGTGCCGGGCGTGCCGACGAAGATTGCCGCTGACCCGGATGCCGCCGGCTACCACGAACAGCGCGAACGCGATGAGGATGAACGGGACATATTCGAGGAGCACGGTGTGCAAGAGCGCCGCGATGGTCGGCGGCAACCCGAAGGCGAGCGCCGCGGGCACGAGCAGCGCGAGCGCCCAGAAGAAGGCGACCTTGCCGAAATGATGCTCCCAGAAATGCGGCGCAAGCACCGGCAGGAAGGCGATGGAGAGCAGCAGCCCCGCGAAGGGGAGCCCCCAGAGCAGGCCGAGCCGTGCGCCGTCGAGATGGTCTGCAATCGCGATGGCGTTGGCGCCGTCTGCAAGCCAATCGATCATCGCCCGAGATGGCTCGAGACTGTCAAGACCGTCAAGTGCCGTGGCGCTGCGGCGGGGTATCGTCGTTGGCGGGCAGGAGCCGTGCGCTCTCCTTGAGAGCCTCTTTCAGCGACACCGGCCGGTGATATTTGCGCAGGAGGTCGGTGAAGGCCTCCTCGGCCAGCGCATTGAGGCTCGTGCCGGCGTCGCGCGCCAAAAGCTCGAGCGCCTGCAACAGCCCGGGACGCAAGCCCACGAGCTTACGTTTGACGTCCAGCCTGTCCGCGGAAGAGGACATGCGCGCGAGCATAACCGATTCTTCGCCGCGTCAGCACCCGAACGGGAACCGCGCGCCACCCATAACGATTATCCGTCGCAGCCTTTGTAGGCTGCGCGGAGCGCGATCCGCTCTCAACAACAAGCAAGCTACCGAAAGGAAGCGTCCCATGGGGCTGTTCACGAGAGACATCAAATCGATGGACGACCTGTTCCTGCATACTCTGCAGGACGTTTATTACGCCGAGAACCAGATCGTGAAGTCGCTGCCGGCCATGATCGACAAGGCCACCAATCGCGAGTTGTCGGCGGGCCTGCGCAGTCATCTGCGCGAGACCGAGGGCCAAGTCAGGCGGCTCGAGCAAGTCTTTGAGCGCCTCGATAAGACACCGAAGGGCGTGGATTGCCCGGCCATAGACGGGTTGATCAAGGAGTCCAACGAAGTCGCGGGCGAGGTCGACGACAAGAAAGTGCTCGACGCCGCCATTATCGGTAGCGCGCAAGCCATCGAGCATTACGAGATTTCCCGCTACGGCACCTTGATCGCCTGGGCGCGGGAGCTCGGCCACGACAATGTGGTGCCGCTGCTCAACGCCAATCTCAAGGAGGAGAAAGCGGCCGACAAGAAGCTCAACGTGCTGGCCGAGGGCGGCGTCAACCGGAAGGCAACGGGACGGACCGCGCGGTCCCGGGCCCACACTCCGGAACGGCGGCCGGCGGCGGCCGGCGCCACCACGAAGAGAAAAACCGGCACAGCGAGCAAACGACGCGCCCCCGCCCCGAAGAAGAAGGCGCAGTCCCGCCGCTAGGCGTGGGACTGCTGACCGACCCCAAGGACCGGAGCTCGAGCGAAGGCGCGCGCTCCGGCCTAGTTTAGAGCAGGAATTAGCGCAATGGATTCGTTATTCCCGATCGGCTTTCAGCGCTTCCTCGATATAGAGCTCGCGCAAGGCGCGTGCGACCGGGCCTGGGCGGCCGTCGCCGATCGCCACGCCGTCGATCTCCACGACCGGCAGAACGAAGGCCGTGGCGGCGGTGATGAAGGCTTCGCGCGCGGCGAGAGCCTCCTTAACGCTGAACGGGCGTTCCTCGGTGCGCACCCCTTGCGTCGCGGCGAGCCTGAGCACCGCGCGGCGCGTCACCCCAGTCAGCAGATGCGGCCCGAGTGGCTGGGTGCGGACCACGCCGTCGCCGTCAACGATGAAGGCCGTCGACGAGGTGCCTTCGGTCACCACGCCGTCCTCGACCATCCAGGCCTCGTAGGCGCCTTTCAGCTTGGCTTCCTGCTTGCCCATCACTTGCGCGAGCATCGAGGTGGATTTGATGTCGCGGCGCTTCCAGCGGAGGTCCGGAATGGTCACGACCTTGATTCCCGCGGCCGCATATGGGTGCTCCAGCACGGGCCGGCTTTGCGTAAACGCGACCACGGTCGGCGCGGCACCCTCCGGGTAGAGGAAATCGCGGTCGGCCACGCCGCGCGTGATCTGCAGATAGACGCCGCCTTCGGTGACGCCGTTCTGCTCCACGAGCGCCTCATGCAGCGCGCGCAAGCCCGCGTGGCTCAAGGGCAGCGCGAGCGCAATCTCGGACAGCGACCGGTCGAGCCGCTCGAGATGGCCCGCGAAATCGACTAGCCGCCCGCCGACCACGGCCGTGACCTCGTAGACCCCATCGCCGAACAGGAAGGCGCGGTCGAAGACCGAGACCTTGGCCTCCTCCTCGGGGAGGTAGGCGCCGTTGACATAGACGATGCGGGGCATGAACGGGAGCGCTGCAAGCGGCGGAAGCGACTGCCTAGCGCCCGCTTGTGCCGAGCGCAAGAGATGGGGGCGGGCGGGCGAGCGTCGCTTTTCTCGACCCTGCGCTTGGGGCATACTCCGTCGCCTGAGATGACAGGGCTTGGCCCTTGATGCGAGCCGGGTCCAAGGGAGGGGGCAAGAAATGACTTCAGCAAGCGTATTGATTGTGTTGCTGGTCGGGACGGTGGTCGGCGCGTTGGTCGGCCTGCTGCTCGGCGGCACGATGGAGAACTGGTATCTCGCGCTGCTCGCCGGCTTTCTCGGCTCGACGATCGCAGTCGTCGTCCGCAATCTGGTCTTGTCGCGCGGCGCGGGCCTGGGCCCCGACGATTCCAAGACGCCGGGCCTTGTCGCCATCTATGCCGCGGTCTCATCGCTCGGCGCGGGCAGTCTCGCCTTGGAAATTGCGCGGCGCAGCGACCTTGCCGACACGCCGGTCTGGATCGGCACATTGGCGGGCCTGATGGCGTCGATCCTGCTAGCCATGCTGATGGTCACTTATCACACAAACCCGGGTCAGCCGCCGAAGCTTGTGTCCAAGCGCCACTAGCGCAGTATCGAATCCTGCACTGACAGGCCGGCCTCCTCGATCAATGCGAGGTCGTCGCACGTGTCGTTGTTGGCGGTGGTGAGCAACTTGTCGCCGTAGAAGATCGAGTTTGCGCCCGCGAGGAAGCAGAGCACCTGCGCCTCGCGGGTGAGCGCACGCCGTCCCGCCGACAGCCTCACGCGGCACGCGGGCATAGTGATGCGCGCCGCCGCCACCATGCGCACGAGATCGAGCGGGTCGACCGGCGGGCGGTCCTCGAGCGGCGTGCCGGGCACCGCCACCAGGGCATTGATCGGCACACTCTCGGGATGCGGATCGAGCGTGGCGAGCGTCTGCAACAAGCGCGCGCGGTCCTCCATGCTCTCGCCCATGCCGATAATGCCGCCGCAACAGACCTCGATGCCGGCGTCGCGCACGCAGGCGATGGTGTCGAGCCGGTCCTGATAGGTGCGGGTGGTGACGATCTCGCCGTAGAATTCGGGCGAGGTGTCGAGATTGTGGTTGTAGGCGGTGAGGCCTGCGCCCGCGAGCCGGTCGGCCTGCGCCGGCGACAGCATGCCGAGCGTGACACAAGCCTCCATGCCGAGCGCGCGCACGCCGCGCACCATGTCGAGCACGCTGTCGAAGGCCAGCCCCTCCTTCACCTCGCGCCAGGCGGCGCCCATGCAGAAGCGCGTGGCGCCGACCTCGCGCGCGAGCCTTGCCTTGGCGAGCACGTCGTCCACGTCGAGCAGGGCCTCGCGGGCGAGCCCGGTCCGCTTGGCGTAATGCGCCGATTGCGGACAGTATTTGCAGTCCTCGGGGCAGGCGCCCGTCTTGATCGAGAGCAGGCTCGCAAGCTGCACCGCGCCGTCGGCGTGGTGGCACCGGTGCACCTCCCGCGCCTGGTCGACCAGGTCGAGCAGGGGGGCCGTCAGCAGCGCGAGGATCTCGTAGGAAGTCCAGTCATGGCGAATCCCAAGCCCCTGGGGGCGCTCGCGCGGCGTCTGCGCCGGGCGCAGCTTGCCGTTGATAGGATTTGCGGTTTCCAGGGTATCGGACACGTGGCCGAGCTGCGGATTGCTGTGGGTGAGACCCTTGGCTAATACAGGATTAGCGTCAATTCGTCTATTTCTGATCTGCTCCAAGTACTTAGTGTTTACAGAAAACCCCAATGTTTACAGTCTTTGCCAGGATGCTCACTGCCCGGGTCCACGGAGCGTTCGACTTTCTAGGCCGCAGCGGCTGCCCTGGCGAGTTTCTTCTGATCAGCAAAGCGACTGTAGCGGGTGACCATCTCCGGTGACATGCCGGTTATAGCCGCGATCTCGCGATCATTGCATCCAGCCTCGCGGAGCTTCTCGCAGTTCGACGCGCGAAGACCATGAAACACGTACCCCTCGTGCCTAATCTTGCCTGCAGGCGTTCGCTCCATCAGGTCGGCCCAGGTGCTTGTCGTCCGACGCTTAACGTAGCCGGATTGGGATAGGCGGCTGCAGTGTAGCGTTCCGGCTAGGCATTACTCCTTCAGGAGCGGAGTTGCATCGCCACGAGTTTCCCCGGTTGGTGAGACATGTCGATAAAGGGTGGACCGCGTAATGCCCAGCTCTGCGCACAAAGACCCGACGTTCGTCTCAGGCTTGCCCATGGCGGCCATGGCGAGCCGTAGCTTGGCTGGTGTCATCTTCGGTCTGCGACCTCCTTTACGTCCTCTGGCGCGTGCTGAGGCCAGACCTGCGCGGGTGCGCTCAGAGATCAAGTCCCGCTCGAACTCGGCGAGGGAAGCGAAGATGCCAAAGATCAGCTTGCCTGCAGGTGTGGTCGTGTCGATTGCGGCACCCTGGCCGGTGAGCACCCTCAGACCGATGCCTCGGTTCGTAAGGTCATGCACCACGTTCACGAGGTGCCGAAGGTTGCGTCCTAGGCGATCGAGCTTCCAAACGACGAGCGTGTCGCCCTTCCTGAGTGCCTGCAGACATGAAGAAAGACCCGGTCGGTCGTCCTTCTTGCCAGACGCGCTGTCGCCGTACAGGTGGCGCTCAGCGACGCCAGCGGCGAGAAGCGCGTCCCGCTGCAGGTCGAGCACCTGCGACCCATCCGCCTTCGACACTCGCATGTACCCAATCAGGGGAGCGGAAGTGCCTCGCAAACGACCGTTTTTGGCATGCCCGGGGGAGCGGCCTTTTTTGGTCCTAGACATGTATCGAAACTTATCTCTTTTTCTGTTTACCGTAAAGGATTATAGTCTTTTGTTTTTGACACTCACTGCTCTGCCCGATGCGGCGTCGTAATGGGAAAAGAAACAATAATGTCTCAGAGAACTAGCACGATCCCGGCATGGGCATGGATCGTAGTCGCGGTGATTGTGTGGGTAGGCATTTTCGCCGGTTATCGCATCGTTCAGACCCAACAGCACCTAGCAGCAGCCCAAAGCGAGCTTGAGAGCGCTAAGCGAGCGGCGGAGAAGGCGAACGCCGAGCGCAAGGAGTTTCTGGCCAAATTGGATGAAGCGACTTCAAATCTCAGATCGGCACAATCTCGGCTTGCTAAGACGCAGCCTCTATTGGAAGCAGCGCAAAGCGCACTGGAGAGCGCCGAGCAAGCGGCTGAGAATGCGAACGCCGAGCGCACTGAAATTCAGGCCAAATTGGACGAGGCCGCATCGGAAACCAAATCAGTCCATTCTCGGCTTGCGGAGACGCAGACTCTTCTGGGAGCGGCGCAAGGCGAACTTGAAAGCGCTAAGCAAGAGACCGCAGAGATAAGAGCGCAAGTCACGGAGCTTGAGCAAGAGACGGCCAGTCTCAAATCAGAACTCCAAAAAGCCGACGGGCAGCGCATTGACCTTCAGGCAAAATTGGATGAGGCGGGATCGGAGATTGAACGGCTAAGAAGTGAACTCGAAAAAGCATCGCGTGCCGAAAGTCCGTAAGGTGTCCAGCTCAAACTCCGCGTGCGTTTCTCCTCAGAGCTGCATCGCTCGGTCCGAGCTCGACGCCGCGCCGTCCGACGCTTTCGGCCAAGGAGTTCGTGGGCGAGAATCACGGGACGCTTGTCGAATCCGTTTGCTGCAGCTGCGGGCTGGGGCGATCTTCTCGCAGCTGTTTCTGGCACCAAGCAGACAGTCGCATTTGTTGCGGTAATGTCGGCTTTTGACCTCAAGCGGACGTTTGCAATGAGGCGCGCGTAGGTTAGAAAGCGATCCGCGAGCAGAGCCTCAAGGTCCCCCGTATCTATGCCCCACAACTCCGCACTAAGCTGTTACCGGTTTCGGGTCGGAACGCGGGCTTTGGATGACAGTGCGCGTCCTGCCTGATGGGTCCGCAGTTCGCCCAGCAGCTTGCGCCAATAGGCTGCCTGCAATTCCATGACCTCAGCCAGGTTTCTCGCTCCAGCTAGGCCCGTCGCAAGATCGAAGCCGGTATTGATGTTGCGCTCAGCAAGGTCGATGAACCTACGATTGAGCACCGCGGCACCCTGACCAGCCGCGCCGAATGATTTCTGCCAGCTTTCCAATACGGCTTGGAGAGTATTCTTCGATCCCTCATACAGCTCGCGCGTATGAGCCACGTTCCTTTCGGCAAGGACGCGGAATGTGTCCGGCACTTGCGTGACGGGAAATTGCTCGAATAGAGCGGTGGTCTTCCGATGTGTGTCGCGGACCATCTCGGCGGCAACTTTTGCAGCGGGCTTGTGATGTTTATTTCCCGCCTTCCCCCTGCCCTTAGAAGCCGTCTTGGGGTTTGCATTGCGCGTCTTCCGCGCGGCAGCTTTGGAAGCGGACTTGGTCATGATACTGGCCTCATGTTGTTACGCGAGGAGTGTCACAGCGTTTCAAAGGGAAGTTAAAGAGACTCGGGGCCTGGCCCACGAGCCTCTTGTCGAAACTGCAAAGCGTTAGGCGACCTTCCTGGCGGCCTTAGCAGTGGCTTGCTCCACAGGCCGGTAGGCATTGCGCGCCAAGTCGACATACATCTCGCTGAGCTTTGACGCATGTGCAACGTAGGCATCGAACGCCTTCTTCGCGTACTGCGACTGGATTTCCCACGCCTGCTCAACTGACTTCACGCCAATAAGCTGCTCCCAGGCACGCGTGCCGTCCTCGAAAGACTTTTTGGAGTAGTCGGCAACTGTGGCGGCAATGGCCTGGAAGCCCTTGTTCCACTCACCAAGCGAGCGAACAGATGCATCGAAGCCGTCCTTGCTTGCCCGCTGAAACTCCTCACCAAACTTTTGAACGTCTGACATTTCATTACCTCGTTATCGCTTCCGCCTCGGCGGAATAGGTTGCATATAGAACAGGCATATATGCTGCATTGCACAAGAGTTCAACACAAATATTGCATCGCACAAATCTGCCTCACTTGCTGCTTAGGAACAACCTGCGCGCGTGAATGAGAGTGGTCGAAGACGTTCCAGTGTGATGATGCCCTGCGAATGGAACGGACACGCCTAGCCGCCGTTGTCTCGCGCAGGCACTGGCCAGCACGCCAATTTTTATTCGGAGAGATTATGTTCAGGAACTGGATGCAGTTGACTCATGATGCAGTGCTGCTGGGCTTGGAAAGTCAGCGGGTGATGGGTCTGCGACTAATGAAGCTATCTCGCGGAGGCCGAGCAGCCCAGGCTGAGGCACTGCGCATGGTTTCGGAAAAAACCACCGCCCTAGCGGAAGCGGGGACAACGCTGGCCCGCGGTGGCTCAGCAGGAACCGTCATCCGACGCTACCGATCACATGTCAGGTCGAACAAGCGGCGCTTGTCAAAGTCATAACCAGAGAGTCGTTCTGGAACTGCCATGATCTATGCTAGTGGGCGCAAAGCGGACGATCGCGTAGTGCACCGTTATGTCCGCTTTTGGGTTAAAGCGGACAGTTACCAAGATGGCGGGTTCTCGTCCGGTAGCGTCATGCGTAAGTCGTTCACGCGACGACGCCCTTGCCCTTCAGCGCGCTGCCGATCTCGTCGAGGATCGCGGGATCGTCGATCGTCGCCGGCATGGTCCAAGGCTCGCCGTCAGCTATCTTCTTCATGGTGCCGCGCAGGATCTTGCCCGAGCGCGTCTTCGGCAGCCGGGCGACCGTGATCGCCAGCTTGAAGGCCGCAACCGGCCCGATCTTCTCGCGGATGAGGCCGATGCATTCCTGCTCGATCTCGGCAACCGGCCGGTTCACGCCCGCCTTGAGCACGATGAAGCCGCAGGGGATCTCGCCCTTGAGCGCGTCGGCGACGCCGATCACTGCGCATTCGGCGACGTCCTTGTGGCCGCTCAGCACCTCCTCCATGCCGCCGGTCGAGAGCCGGTGGCCGGCGACGTTGATGATGTCGTCGGTGCGGCTCATGACGTAGATGTAGCCGTCGTCGTCCTTGAAGCCGGCGTCCGCGGTCTTGTAGTAGCCGGGGAACTCGGCGAGGTAGTTCTGCTTGAACCAGTCGTCCTGCTGCCACAGCGTCGGCAGGCACGCCGGTGGCAGCGGCAATTTGACGACGATCGATCCCATGGTGTTTGCCGGCACTTCCTTGCAGGTCTCGTCGACCACGCGCAGGTCGTAGCCGGGCATCGCCACCGTCGACGAGCCGTGCTTCACCGGCAATTGCCCGAGGCCCACCGGATTGCCGGCGATCGCCCATCCGGTCTCGGTCTGCCACCAATGGTCGATCACCGGTTTCTTCAGCAGGTTCTCCGCCCAGGCGAGGGTGTCGGGATCGGCGCGCTCGCCGGCGAGGAACAGCGTACGGAATCTCTTGAGGTCGTATTGCGCGAAGAATCTCCCTTGCGGGTCCTCCTTCTTGATCGCGCGGAACGCGGTCGGCGCGGTGAACATCGCGACGCATTGGTGCTCGGCGATCACGCGCCAGAACGCGCCGGCGTCGGGCGTGCCCACGGGCTTTCCTTCGTAAAGGATCGAAGTGCAGCCGTGGAGCAGCGGCCCGTAGACGATGTAGCTGTGGCCGACCACCCAGCCAACGTCGGAGGCGGCCCAGTAAACCTCCCCCGGCTCGACGCCGTAGAGGTTCCGCATCGACCATTTGAGCGCAACCAAGTGGCCGCCGTTGTCGCGCACCACGCCCTTGGGCCGCCCGGTGGTGCCCGAGGTGTAGAGGATGTAGAGCGGGTCGGTGGCCGCGACCGGCACGCAATCGTACCCCGAGCGCGCACAAATGATCCCTTCGTCGCGCGCCTTCGCCCAATCGAGGTCGCGGCCAGCAACCATCGCCGCCTCCTCCTGTGGGCGCTGCAGGATCAGGCAGGCGTCGGGCTTGTGCGTCGAGAGCCGGATCGCCTCGTCGAGCAGCGGCTTGTACTTGACGATGCGGCCGGGCTCGAGCCCGCAGCTAGCCGACAGGATTACCTTCGGCTTGGCGTCGTCGATGCGGGTCGCGAGCTCGCTCGCCGCGAAGCCGCCAAACACCACCGAGTGCACCGCGCCAATGCGCGCACAGGCGAGCATGGCGATCACTGCCTCCGGCACCATCGGCATATAGATCACCACACGGTCGCCCTTGGTGACGCCGAGCTTACCCAGGATCGCAGCCAACACCTGGGTCTCGACCTGGAGTGCGTGATAGGTGAGCGTGCGCTTCTGGCCAGCCAGCGGCGAATCGTAAATGATCGCCGGTTGCTCGCCGCGGCCTTGCATTACGTGGCGGTCGACCGCGTTCCAGCAGGTATTGCAGACGCCGCCGACGAACCAGCGCCCGTAGATGCCGGCATCGGGATCGAACACCTGCTTCGCCGGCTCGATCCAGTCGATCTCCTGCGCGGCTTCGCCCCAAAAACCCTCCGGGTCGTGCTGCCAGCGGGCATAGACCTCGTGATAGCGGCTCCTTCGGGCATCCATGGGCGCTCCTCCGGATGATCGCGCTGTGGTAGCTAAGGCGACATCAGACTTGTTGAGATAAGGCACGGTAAGGCGGCCCTCAGCGTTGCGGCAGAGTGTAAGCGATGACGTAGTCTCCGGGCGGGGTCCCCATGAAGTGATGCCCGCCAGCCATGATGACGAGATATTGCCGGCCGCCGATCTCATAGACCATCGGATTCGCTTGACCGCCGGCCGGCAAGAGATCCTGCCATAGCGTCGCGCCGGTTTCGACATCAATGGCACGGATGAGATTGTCGGTCGCCGCAGCGATGAAGACGAGTCCGCCCGCGGTGACGACCGCGCCGCCATTGTTCGGCGTGCCGATATCGATCGACAGCATGGAAGGAATGCCCCACGGGCCGTTGCGACGCGCCGTGCCGAGCGGGCGATCCCAGATCGTTCGCCCCGTGCGCAGATCGATGGCGCGTATGCCCCCATAGGGCGGCTGTTTGCAGAGGAGACCCGTGGATGGCATGCGCCAGCCCGCGTTGACGTCGATGGCGAACGGCACACCCATTTGTGGATCGCCGGCGCCTTCGGCGCCTGAACTCATGTCGCCCCCGCGCGCCTGATCGCGCGGCGCCCATCCGCGTCGGGTTGCTTCGTCACGCGGAACGAGACGGTTGTAGTTCGGCAAGTCGCTGTAATTGGCAATGATCACGCCGCGGCGCGGATCGACGGCGATCCCGCCCCAATCGGAGCCGCCATTGTAGCTCGGATACTGGATCCAGCGCGTCTCTGTGGTCGGCGGCGTGTAGATACCGTGATAGGTCGCTTGGCGGAATTGGATGCGGCAGATCATCTGATCGATCAGCGACATGCCCCACATATCGCGTTCGCGGAGATCGGGCTTGCGCAAAGTGTGGTAGCGCGAGAAGGGCTGCGTCGGGCTGCGCAATTCCGGCTCCAAGCCCCCGCCTGGGACTGGGCGCTCTTCGACGCCGTGGAGCGGAACGCCAGTGCGCCGATCGAGAATGTAGATCTCGCCTTGTTTGCTGGGGAGGATGACGGCGGGAACGAGGCCCGCTTCGGTGGGAAAGTCGATCAGGGTCGGCTGCGAGCCCAGATCATAGTCCCAGACGCCCATATGGACGGTTTGAAAGCGCCAGACCTCGCGGCCGTTCTCGACATTGAGAGCGACCAGCGCGGCGGAGTGTTGGTTCTCGGCTTGCGATCGGTGCGAACTCCAATAATCTGCCGCGGCGTTGCCGAGCGGCAGATAGACGAACCCCAGCGCCTCATCACCGGTCGCGGTCGTCCACATGTTCGGGCGTTCCGCGGGCATATGTTTCGCCTTCGGGCGGCAGACCCGTGCGTTCCGGATGCTCCATGTCCCAGGCCCAGCGCAGCGCGCCGGTGATTGCATCGAAACCCTGCACCACACCCGAGGGCGCATTCGCGCGCTGGCCGTCGAGAACCTGATGGCCGGTGATGACCACGCCCCTGACTATGGTCGGCGGCGAGGTGATCGACACCATGCCCGGTCCGGTTTCGCCCATGCCGATTGTGATATCGACGCCACCGTTTTTGCCGAAATCCGCACACGGCTTTCCGTTGCGCGCATCGACGGCAATCAGCCGCGCGTCGAGTGTGCCCGCAATGATGCGCGTCGCGCATGCGCCGGCGGGATCGGTGTTTGGCGCCGCGTAATACGCGACGCCCCGGCACGCAGCCGTATATGGAATGCTTGCATCGGCGACCTCCGGATCATGGCGCCAACGTTCCGCGCCAGTGGCGGCGTCGATCGCGATAAGCGTGCTGCGTCCCGTGCACAGGTAGAGCGTATCGCCGATCTTGAGCGGCGTCGTTTCCGCGCCCCAGCGCTCCTTCGGCATGTCGCCCGTGCGGAAGGTCCACGCGCGTTCGAGCCCGCGCACGTTCTCGCGATTAATCTGATCAAGCGGTGAGTAACGCTGCGCGTTGTAGGTCCCGCCGTAGGCGGGCCAATCGGCGCCGACTTTCATGAGCGAGGCGTCCACCATGACTTGCGCGAATGGCTCTGGCATCGCGCCGGGACCGTCTGGCCGGTTGGCCTGCGCCACTGCGACGCCCAACACGATCACAATGAGCGCAAAGCCGCCGAGTCCGAACAGCCTTCGCCGACGCCCGCGGGGCGCGTCCAATACAGGCAAGGACAAAATCACGAGCAGCAAGAGAACGAGCGGCCCGACCAGACGCGGCACCAGTGCCCAGCCGTTAAGGCCGACTTCCCAAAAAGCCCAGAGCGCGGTCACCACGAAAGCGCCGGCATAGATCCAGGCGCCGAGCAGTCTTGCGCTGCGCGACCGCTAAGCCGGCGACGATCAGCGCAAGTCCGGCGAAAAGATAATACCAAGAGCCACCGGCTCCGATCAGTTTGGCGCCGCCAAAGGCGAGAATGATGCCGACTAGAGCGATGACGCCGCCAAAAATCCCGACAGACCATTCGGCTCTGCTGGTTGGCTTTCGCCAATCGCGAAGGAGGATGATGTTCTGCAGCTCACGCAGCATGGAGTTCCTCCTTTGGCGCCCTCACCTGCTATGCGCCCGGTATGCTGCCGGTTGCAACGTTTTCTGTGGCGGGTGTTCGCTTTCCTGGGCGCGCGGCGAGACTTGAACGCGTCTCCGAGGTGAGTGCTTCAGGCCGGAAGGCCGCCGCGCTCGGCGATCAGAGCGTCATATTCGGAATCGGTCTTAGGTCCGTAGGTCTCGAAAGTCGGATCCGGCATTTTCCGATAAGCCTGCTTGCGTGTCCCGATCGGATCGGCCTCAGTTTTTCGGCGCCGCTCCGGTACATCGACACCATAGACGCGAGCACCATTGAGGCCGAACACCTTTTGCTTGAGCGACGGCGTAAGCTCAGGGTACCCGTGCGCTTCGATCAGCGCCGGTGCGATTTGAAAGCTTCGGAAGGCCTGGATCTGGTCCTGAGGTGAGCCGTACCAGATTGAGTCGGTGCCCCAGAGCACATTGTCCTCGCCGATGTGCTTCAAGAGCTTGCCAAGAAGGTGCGCGGCGGTGGTCGGATCGCGCATGACGAAGCGCCAGGTCGAACCGAGTTCGGCATAGACGTTGGCGTTTCGGCCGATGCCGTTGGTCTCCACCGACTTGATCAGGGTATCGACGCCGCGGGTGGCGTTCGCTGGATCGTAGGGGCCCTCGGTCGTTCCCGCCTCATAGCCGGAGTGGTAAATTATGAAATTCATGTCGGGATATAGCGCTGCGGCGCGGCCGACGTCGGCGCATCGGCCGAATTCTTCCGGGAATCCCGAGAACAGCAGACCCTTATGGATGCAAATGTTGCGCACGCCGAGCTCGCGCGCCCGTTCGATGAAGGGTATGCCAATGTCGGGGCTGTCAAGTTCGAAGCCGCTGCCTTCAGGACCCCATTGCGTGTAGCACTTCCAGGCCGCGATGGGATAGCGGTCGACCGCATCCTTCATGAGCTGGAGCGGGGCCATCTCTGGGCCAGCATTCGGCACCACCATGGCGTGGAGAAAGAGCCGGTGAGCGCCCTCCATCCGGTCAACCAGAACACGCACCCGATTTGCCTCCTCGAGCGAAAGTGGGTTGTTTTCGGGCAATTCGGGCACGAACGAGAGCACCGCAAGGTCGGTATCGCTGTCCATGAACACGTGCTTGATGAACTTCTCGGCGGAAAAGCAGTCGACCGGATCCTCCTCGCCGCAGGAGCCTTGGGGGAAGTTGGCGAGGATCTGCTCCCAATATTTGCCGGCGGAGCTGCGCCAAGCGCCAGCCGGGTCGACCATGTGGGTCTGCACGTCGAAGATGAACTCGTCGCCGGCTAGCGCCTCTGCTGCCGCTGCGGGCTCGAATGCGCTCTCCTTGGGCAAACGAAAGAGACCGCCGGTGTTGCCGAGTGCCGCGAAGGCTTCGTTCAACGTGAGCAACGTGGTCGCCGCACCGCAGAGCGATTGTAGGAACGCCCGGCGTCCAAGTCCGACGCGCTTGGCGTGCTCGCCGATCCGCAGTTCGGCTTCGCTGTTGGCGCGCGCCACATGCTCGGTCAGTGGCACCGGGCGAAACTCGCCATTGGATGTCGCATCGACCTTGACCGGCAGCGGTCCCCTAATCTCGTTTCCCATGGCTCCTGCCTATCTGTGGTTGAGCCATCACTTTAGAGCATAGCGCGACCTCTTGGGCTTAGCCTATTCAGGCACGTAAATCGAGGTGTCATCGCTATCGACCAGCACAACAAGCTCATGGTTACTCTCGACGTTCATCGTGCCCCTTAGCCGCTTGGAAGGCTCGCCACCCAGGCGCCGCCGAGGATCGCGGCAATCACCGCGCTGAGATACCAGCCACGCCGAAGGCTTGCGTCGGACCGGTTGAGGAGCCGGTCGAGGATCATCACAACCAACAGCACGCCCCCGAGCACGGTGCCTGGCAAAAGATAGGTCGCATTGTTACCGAGGATGCGCGGGGTGAGCGCGAGGAGAATGATCGTCCCAGCTAAGGATGACCATAGAACGAGCAACGAATGTTCAAGCCCCAGCCGGTGCGCGAGCCCCTGCAAACCGTATTGCGTATCGCCTTGGAGATCGGGAATCGTATTGGCGACATTTAGCGCTAGCGACATCAGCGCGCCGAGGGGGAAACTGAATAGAACGACGGGCGTGAGACTGTCCGCTGCCACGAACGCCCAGACCGGTAGTGCCGGAATGAAGACACTGTACGGGACCCAGCTATAAACAGTCCCCTTCGCCCAGAAATTATATGCCATGCCCGAGATGAGCACAGCGAGGGCGACGACCAGCGTGGACCAGCTGAACGACAGCGACAAGAGAGTACCGGCGATCGCCGCGACGCACGAAATCACAAGGGCAGCCCGCGGACCGATATCGCCGCGGACGATCGGCTTTCTCGGCTTTGTTTTCGCATCGAGGTCGATGTCGCAAAAATCATTCATGCTCCCGATTGAGGCATGAATCAAAAGGATCGAAAGGAATATTGAAGCGACTGGGATCCCCTGCGCCAAGTCCGCGGCAATAAAGTAGAACAGGGTCCCCGCCAGCGCATTTATCAACGCGGGGAAGGGGTGGATGACGAAGACGATTCCCCTGAGCGTTTTCAGCGCCGTAGACAGATTGGTGAAAGCTGAAAGGTTGGGGGTCATTTCACCTGCCGACCCGATAGCCATCAGGTCGCACATCGAAGCTACCTCTGATAGACTTCTGCACGGTCATCGACCCCGATATTCTTGGCAAGGCTACGGATGGTGGGTGTCATGAGGTTAGACCGGTCCCGCGATGCACTGCGATACGGCGTCTTCTACGCATTGGCAAAGGCTGACATAGAGTTCGCCGACGCCGATCGACGCAACTCGGACTTGGCGCTTCTGGACGAAATATCGAAATCAATTGACGAAATTTCTCGCCGAGAACTATCCACCGCAGTTCATCGCCAAGCCCATCATCGATGCGAATAGCCACAGCCGCAACCTCGGCGACATTGCCGACCATTACAACGTGTCGAGCGATTTCTTCCTTCTGTTCTTGGACGAGCGCTATCACTTTTACAGCTGCGCTGAGCGGCCACAAACGCCGGCGACCTTCCTCCTGGGCGAGCTATTTTTTTCCGACTTCGCTCTCACGACGCTCAGGGCTCAGATTGCCGCAGCCGAGGCGGCCGGTTTTAGGCTCGTCCACGGCTCGACCCACGACTATCGGCCTTCATGGAAAGCCTGGTACGATCGGTTAGCAACGCACCGCGACGAGGCCGTGCGGTGCGCGCGAGTACAATCGGTATCTGACTTTATTTGTGCTAGCCTGGAAATTTATCGACGAGAAGTACGCGACCATTCATCGGCTTGCCTTCGAGAAACTCGGCGATTGACTGGGCGGAGGAGGCATCGAACCGATGAGTAGTATCGTTTCGGTGGGCACTGCCGTCCCGCCCTTTCTGATGCGCCAGGAGGAGGCCAGACAGCTGGCCGGAGATCATTTCGCCTGCAATATCGTCAACATCGCCAAATATCTTCAGGTCTTCAAAAACGCGCTGGTGAGTGAACGCTATTTCTGCGTTGAACCAGATTGGTTTCGCCGCGACCATAGCCTCGCGACCAAGAACCGTCTCTATCTGGAATGGGCCGAGAAGCTATCCCTTGCCGCGATTGAAAAGTGCCTTGAGGGCGTCGGCGTTGCCCGCGAGAAGATCGATCACTTCGTCTTCGTCTCGTCGAGCGGAATTGCGACGCCGAGCCTTGACGTCGCCATCATCAACAAGCTCGGGCTAAGAACCGATATCAGACGTCTGCCACTGTTTGGACTGGGATGTGCCGGTGGCGCCGCTGGAATTGCGCTGTGCAATTCGCTTGCCTCTACGTCGTCGTCGGCGACGATCCTGCTCGTCGCGGTCGAGATCAACTCGCTAACCTTTCAGCCCGCCGACCTGACTAAATCGAACCTAGTAGCCACCAGCCTGTTTGGCGACGGAGCGGCCGCAGTGTTGTTCGGTGGCGATTCTGACGGCCCAATTAAGGTCCTCAAGAGCGTCAGCCTCCTCAGGCGGCATACCGATCACTTGATGGGCTGGGACTTTGTCGACACCGGCTTTCGGGTCGTCTTTTCGCGTGCGGTTCCCGATGTCATCATGGACATGATGCCGGAAGCGGTGCGCGAGGTAATCGATGGACGGGGAATCACCACCGATCAAATCGACGCCTTCATTTTTCATCCAGGTGGCAAGCGCATCCTCGAGGCCTACCAGGACGTTCTCGGCCGTAGACCGGAGGATTTTGTGTCGAGCTATGGAGTGCTTAACCGCTACGGCAACATGTCGAGCGCTACCGTGCTCTTCGTGCTCGACGACCAGTTGCGAAAGGTGAGCCACCGCTCCGGTGCGTACGGTCTCCTGGCAGCCTTCGGGCCAGGCTTTTCGGCCGAAACCACTCTCGTACAATGGACGTGAAGAACGCGACCTGACCGGGTCTACGCAACTAATCTCTGCGTCGAACCCCACAGCGGTTTCGCTTCCCAAGCTGTATACGATGTTGGCCGCTTCGACGAGGTGCTCTTTGCGGCAGGTCTTATAGACGCCCCTGGCCTGCACGCGGCGCTGCAGCTTTAGGCCTTTCGGCGCTTCTTCGATTGGTCAACGCTCCAACGACGAGTGTTTACAGAATGCTCGGTTGTTCTCGTCTCTTTCCGGCTATGTACCAGGGTCACTGTAAACAACAAGCTATTGATAATACTGTACATTCTTCCAATTTAGGGTAATACAGGATCATGGTGGAAAGCGAAAGCACGTACCAGGCCTTTCTAACCTCGGCCTCAAGCGAGGGCTTGCGGCGCAGCTTGACCGATATGGCCCCGCGCGACGCCCGCACCATCAGCGTGAAGGGTCGCGACTACGTTAATCTGGCGAGCAATGACTATCTCGCATTGCGCTTCCGCCCCGAGCTGATCGAACGCGCGCGTGAATGGGCCGCGCTGTACGGGGCCGGGTCGGGAGCTTCGCGGCTCGTCACCGGCAATCTCGATCTCTTCGAGGGGATCGAGGAGAAGGTGGCGAAGCTGAAGCGGAAGCCGGCCGCCCTGATCATGGCCTCGGGCTTCCAGGCGAACGCTTCGGTGCTGGCGGCGCTGCTCGATCGCGCCACGCTCGGCGCCGAGCCGCTCGTCTTCGCCGACCGGCTCAACCACGCGAGCATGCATTTCGGCTGCAAGGCTGCGGGCGTGCGCGAGCTTCGCTACCGCCATTGCAACGCCGAGCACCTGACCGAGCTTCTGAGACGATATCAAGGCGATAGCCGCCCCAAATTCATCCTGACCGAGAGCGTGTTCTCGATGGATGGCGACGTGGCGCCGCTCGCCGAGATCGGGGGGCTCGCGCGCGCGCATAATGCGATACTGATCGTCGACGATGCGCACGCGACGGGTATTCTTGGCGAGGGTGGACGCGGACTTTCCGACGAGGCGGATATCGCCATCGGCACCTTCTCCAAGGCGCTTGGCAGCTTCGGCGCCTATGTCGCCTGCTCGCAGACGGTCCGCGACTATCTCATCAATCGCTGCACCGGCCTGATTTATGCGACGGCGCTGCCGCCGCCGGTGCTCGGCGCCACCGATGCGGCGCTCGACCTTCTGCCGGCGCTCGATGCCGAGCGCGCGCGCGTAGCGCGGCTTGCGGCAAGCTTCCGCGAGGGCGCACGCGCAGCGGGGTACGACACGGGCGCCTCGGCCACGCAGATCGTGCCGCTGATCGCAGGTAGCGCCGATGCTGCGCTTGCCTTGAGCGAGACGCTGCGCGCTGCTGGCTTCTGGGCGACTGCGATCAGGCCGCCCACCGTGCCCGCGGGCACCGCACGGGTGCGGCTCGCCTTTACCGCGGCGCTCACCGACGCCGATGCCGAGCGTTTGGCCGATCTGCTCAAAGAGAAGGCTGGTCAGCGGCCTGAGACGGTCTATCCTCTCTGATCCATGCATTTCGTGCTTGTCCATGGGTGGGGCTTCCACGCCGGCATCTGGGCGGACTTCGTCGCGTATCTCAACGGTGCCGACGTGACCCTGGTCGATCTCGGCTTCGTCGCGGGCGGGCCGAAGGGCGCAACGGAATGGCCCGAGGACGCGATCGCAATCGGCCATTCGCTCGGGCTGCTTTGGCTGCTCGAGCGCGGGGAAGGGCGCTTCAAGGCACTGGTCAGCATCCAGGGCTTCGACTGCTTCTGCTGCCATATCGCGCCGTCGCGGGTAAAGGCGCTGCAGCGCGGGATCGAGCGCGAGCCAGCCGGTACGCTCCAGGCCTTCTGGCGGAACTGCGGCGCTTCCGGCTTCGCGCTCCCCGAGGCGCTGAACGTCGAGCGCCTCGGGGAGGGCCTCGACTGGCTGATGCGATGGGACGCGCAGGTCAAGCGGGCGCGGCTCGCATGCCCCATGCGCGCGCTCGCCTCCCGCGATGATCCCATCGTGCCCGTATCCATGACCGAGGCGATATGGCAGGACACGGGTATCGACTGGTCGCGGGACGGCGGCCATGTGCTCCCTTTGAGGCATCCAAGATGGTGCGCGCGCCATGTCCTTGACTTCGCCGCTTCACTCTAAGCGCGTCGCCGCGGTCACGGCGGCGTTCGATGCGAGCGCGCCAAGCTACGAGGCGCATGCGGGTGTGCAGCGCGACGTGGCAGCCCGGCTCGCGCAGCTCCTGCCCGAGCTCACGCGCCCGCGCGTGCTCGAGCTCGGCTGTGGCACGGGCCTGTTCAGCCGCCATCTCGTGGCGCGCTATCCCGAAGGGCGCTTCGTGTTGACCGACGCCGCGCCCGCGATGCTCGCCGAATGCCGCCACAACCTCGCGCCCGCGCTCTGCAGCGACGTCGGCTTCGAATTGATGGACGCAAGCCGGCCGGGCGGGGACGGGCCGTACGACCTGATCGCCTCCAGCATGGCGCTGCATTGGGTTATCGAACCCACGTCCAGCCTCGAGCGGCTACGCGCGATGCTGGCACCAGGCGGCATGCTGCTCTATAGCGCGCTCGGGCCGGAGAGCTTCGCGGAGTGGCGCGCGGTGCTTGAGGCAGAAGGCTTGCCGAGCGGCCTTGCGTATTTGCCGCAACTTCCCGGCACGATCCACGAGGAACGCCTCACGCCGGACGCGAGCGCGCTCGCGTTCCTGAAGCGCATCAAGGCGGTCGGCGGGCTGACGCCGCGCGACGGCTACCATCCGCTGCCGCCGGGCGCGCTCCGCCGCGCCATCCACGCCGCCGATGCCGCGCATGGCGGCCGCATCACCTGGCACATCGTCTACGGCCGGATGATGTCCAATCCCTCGACCAGCCCCGCATAGGCGCGGGTCAGCTCGTCGTCGGTGATGCAATAAGGCGGCATCAGATAGAGCGTCTCGCCGAGCGGCCTAATGTTGAACCCATGCGCGAGATACCAGTCGCGCAGCCGCCGGCTCTCCACCGACTGATACGCTCCGAGCCGCTTCACGTCGAAAGCGAGGATCGAGCCCAGCACGCGCGGGCGTGTCACCTCCTCGCGGGCGGCAAGATCTGCGAGCATATGCCGGTGCCGGGCCTCGATCCTTGCGATGAGCGCGAGCGTCCCTTCCGTCTCGAACAGGTCGAGCGAAGCGAGCGCGACCGCGCAAGCGAGCGGGTTCGCGGTGAAGGAATGGCCGTGTGGCAGCGCGCGGTCGAAACTCTCGCCAAGGAACGCCTCGAACACCGCTTCGCGCGCGACCGTCATGGCAAGCGGCATGTAACCCGCGGTGAGCCCCTTGGAGAGGCAGACGAGGTCGGGCACGATGCCCGCTTGCTCATGCGCGAATAGCGTGCCGGTGCGTCCGAAGCCCGTCGCCACCTCGTCGAGGATCACGAGCACGCCCGCCTCTTGCGCCGTCTCGGCGAGGCGTTTTAGGAATTGCGGCCGGCAGACGCGCACTCCGCCCGCACCTTGCAGTAGCGGCTCGATGATCAGCGCCGCGATCTCGTGCGGATGCTCGCGGATCAGTGCTTCGAAGGCTGAGAGCGCGTCGGCCTCGCGCGCCCCGACCGCCTCATCACCCTCGAAGGTCGCAGGAAAGGGCAGCACGCGAACCTCGAACATCAGGTCGCTGAACGCGGTGAACATCTCCGAGCCGCGCCCGAGCGACATTGCGCCGAGCGTGTCGCCATGATAGCCGCCGTCGAAGGCAACGAGCAGGCGTCGCCTTCTCTC
Organism: uncultured Alphaproteobacteria bacterium; assembly: GCA_963832515.1. Classification (GTDB taxonomy): domain Bacteria; phylum Pseudomonadota; class Alphaproteobacteria; order Rhizobiales; family Methyloligellaceae; genus Methyloceanibacter. The sequence continues at coordinate 87,295 of CAWHUE010000019.1, read as the reverse complement.
GCCGAGATTGACCCAATATTGATAGGCGATCTTGAGCGCGACCTCGACCGAGGTTGAGCCGTCGTCCGAGTAGAACGCGCGCGTGAGGTCGCCCGGCAGGAGCTTAGTCACTCGCTCGGCGAGCGCCACGGCAGGCTCATGCGTGAAGCCCGCGAACATCACATGCTCGAAGCGCGCGGCCTGCGCGGCGAGTGCCGCGTTGAGCGTGGGATGGGAATGCCCGTGCGTGCAGGTCCACCAGGACGATATGAGGTCGAGGATCTCGCGGCCCTCGGCGTCGAACAGCGAGGCAGCCTTGGCGCGGGCGATGACGGTCGGTGTCTCGCCGAGCCCGTGCTGGGTGAAGGGATGCCAGACATGCCGCCGGTCCCGCGCGAGCAAATCCCGCGCAAGTGCGTCGGGCGCAAAGCCCGGCTTTGGATCGTCCTTCACGCTGCGGCCTGCGCGAGCTTGTGAAGGTCGATCTCCGGCTCGATGGCGAGCAGCGCCGCCCGGTCCACGGTGTCGAGCCACGGAATCTCCGCGATCACCTCCACCTGGCCGTAGCGTTCGATTGCGGCGCGGTTATGCGGCGTGTCCGGCCCGTTGATCACGACGCCCGCGAGCGGCAGGCCGCGCCGTCTGATCGCTTCGAGCGAGAGCAGCGTGTGGTTGATGGTGCCGAGCGTCGAGCGCGCCACGAGGATCACGGGCAGCCGAAGCTCCTCGGCAAGGTCGATGACGAGCGCGTCGTCGTTGAGCGGCACCATGGCCCCGCCCGCGCCTTCAACGATCAATAGCCCGCCGTCGCAGGGCGGCGCGATCAGCCGCGCCATGTCGATGGCGATACCGGCGCGGCGCGCGGCCTCATGCGGGGCGATGGGCTCAGGCAGCACATAGGCCTCGGGCAGGATGCGCGCCCCGTCCACATTGGCAAGCCGTCGTACCGTCGCGGAGTCGGTCTCGGGCGCGGTGCCGGCCTGCACCGGCTTCCAATAGCAAGCGTCGAGCTGCGCGGCATCGAGATGCGCGAGCAGCCACGCCGCAACGACGGTCTTGCCGACATCCGTGTCGGTGCCAGTTACGAAAAATCCTTCCACGCTTGGTCTTTACCCCAACGGCTCCTGTCCGCGTCGCCCCCGCGCCGGCCAGACATTAGCGAGACCGGGGCCGAAGGCAAAGGGGAGTGGACGCGAGCGCACGTTTCAGGCGACAAAGCCAACGCCCGACACCACGCGAGACCTTGGCCCATGACAACGTCCTCGACCGCGCTCCGATCCTTGGGCCCTGCCGCCGCCGCCACGATCCTGACCGCCGGCCCCGCCGCGGCGCAGCCCATACCGGGCCTGACCACCGAGTAGACCATGCTTGTTATCGCCGGCCTCTTGCTCGTCGTGTTCAGCGTGATCAGCGCCTATCTGATCTATTCCGGTATCAGGAACCGCAGCACCGCCAGAGCGAGCGAGACGTGGCCCGTCGCGGGCGGGACGGTGCTGAGCTCGGATGTCGCCAGCCGCGTCAGCCGCCAGAAAAACAGTTCGACGGTCACCTACTACAAGCCGCAAATCCGCTACGGCTACAAAGTCGCGGGCACCGAGTACGAATCCGAGGTGATCCGCTTCGGCGATCTGGAAAAGCAGAGCCGGTCGCTCGCCGACGAGATCGTGGCGAAATACCCGGTAGGGTCCACGATCGCCGTGCGCTACGACCCGCAAGACCCGAAGCGCGCGACGCTCGAGACGCAATCGGCCGGCGGAAGCCAGGTCGGCGCCGGCATCTTCTTCATCGCCGTGCCGCTTGCCATCGCCATCGGGACCGCGCTGATCTTGTTTCTATCTGACGAGCAGAAATCGAGTTTGCCGCCCGAGGTGCTCGAACAGCTGAACAGGCCGAACTAGCGCGGAGTTCTGTCCTAAGTCATGCGTCTCGTTTTCTCGTTCCTTGCGTTGCTCGCCTTAGGCCTTGCCACACACGCCGAGGCCAAAACGCTGCGCATGGCCTATGACGCCGACCCGACCTCGCTCGACCCGCACGAGCAGCTCTCCGGCGCCACGCTGCAGATCTCGCATCTCCTGTTCGATCCGCTGGTGCGTTTCCGCAAGGACCTCACGCTCGAGCCCCGGCTCGCCAAGAAGTGGGAGCAGATCGACGAGCGCACGACGCGCTTCCATTTGCGCCCCGGCGTGAAATTCCACTCGGGCCGCACGCTCACGGCAGAGGACGTGGTGTGGACTGTGAACCGGCTGAAGCAGAGCCCGGACTTCAAGGCTCTGTTCGAGCCGTTCGAGGGTGCCCGCGCGGTCGACGAGCTCACCGTCGATCTCGTCACCAAGAAGCCCTATCCGCTGGTGCTCGCGCTTGCGACCTACATCTTCCCGATGGACCGCGAAATCTATGCGGGCGAGGACGAGCGCGGACGGCCGAAGGACCAGATCGTCAAGCACGGTGCGTCCTTTGCCTCGACGCATGCGGGCGGCACTGGGCCGTTCGTGGTGGCGACACGGGAGCAGGGGGTGCGGCTCGAGCTGAACCGCTTCGCCGATTACTGGGACAAGGACTCGCCCGGCAATGTCGAGAGGATCGTGCTCACGCCGATCAAGGAGCCCGCGACGCGCGTTGCGGCGCTGCTTGCGGGCGACGTCGATTTCATCGCGCCAGTGCCGCCGACCGATCTCGCCAGATTGAAGGCCGCGCCCTGCTGCACGCTGGTCACCATGGAGAGCCCGCGCATCCTGATGTTCCAGCTCAACCAGGAGCGCGTGCCGGCCTTCAAGGATGCGCGCGTGCGGCTCGCCATGGCTTATGCGCTGAACACCGAAGGCATTGCCGACAAGATCATGCGCGGGCTTGCGACTGCCGCGGGTCAGCTCAGCCCGTCCGTCTATGCGGGCCATGATCCTGCACTCAGGCCGCGCCACGACCTCGAAAAGGCCAAGGCGCTGATGCGGGAGGCGGGCTACGAGAAGGGCTTCTCCGCCACGATGCTGGCGCCGAACAACCGCTATATCGAGGACGCGCGCGTCGCCGAGGCGGTCGCCGCCATGCTCGCCAAGATCAACATCAAGGTCGATCTCCAGACCATGCCCAAGGCGCATTATTGGCAGCGCTTCGACGAGCGGGCAGGGGACATTATGATGATCGGCTGGCAGTCCGATACGCAGGACTCGGGAAATTTCTACGAGTTCCTGGTGATGACTCCTGACAAGGAGACGGGCTACGGCCAGTACAATGCCGGCAATTATTCCAATCCGGAGGTCGACCGGCTGACGCTCGAGACCCAGACCATGACCGACCCTGGGGCGCGCGCGGCGGTGCTAAAAAAGATCGAACGCATCCTCTACGACGATGCGGCGGTGCTCCCGCTGCACTGGCAGCATCTCTCCTGGGCCGCGCGCAAGAACGTCAAGATCGAGCCGGTGCTCAACGTCATCGACATGCCCTATCTCGGTGATCTGGTGATCGAGTAAGCTCCTGGCCTGCGACAGGCCATAGTTGCGGAGAAGCCCATGCTGAAAAAGATCCTTATCGCCCTCGCGGCCCTCATCCTCCTCTTCGTGGTCGTGGTCGCCATGCAGCCCTCGGAGCTCCATGTCGAGCGCACGGCCGAGATCGCCGCCCCGCAAGGCGAAGTCTTCGCGCAGGTGAACGACTTCCATAAATGGGAGGCGTGGTCGCCTTGGGCGAAGCTCGATCCCGCGGCCAAGGTTGCCTTCGAAGGCCCGCCCGAGGGGCAGGGCACGGTCATGACCTGGGCCGGCAACGATCAGGTTGGCGAAGGAAAGATGACGCTGGTCGAGAGCCGGCCGAGCGACCTCGTCAAGATCAAGGTCGACTTTGTGAAGCCTTTCGAGGGCAGCAGCACCTCGCAATTCGCCTTCAAGCCGAACGGCAAGCGCACAGCGGTGACCTGGACCATGAACGCCCAGCAAAACTTCCTGGAGAAGGCGTTCTGCCTGGTAATGAACGGCAAGAAGATGATCGGCGACGACATGGAGAAGGGACTAGCCCAGCTCAAGGCCACGGCGGAATCGCGCAGCCCCGGCTAGACAGCGGGCCGGTCGCGCGCGTTACGGAGGCGCGGGCTTCGCGCCGGGCATGGTGAGTTCGGCGCGGCTCAAGTATAGTCGGGACGTGTCCACAAGGGGGGCGGAGGCGCGTCCGGATTTGCCCGCAAACGGCCATGACGTGGGACGTCCTCAGGATCGATGTGTTGCCGAGGCCGCCGCCAAGGGCGCGGGCGCTGATGATTGCGGCCGGTATCGGCGTGCTTACCGGCCTCATTTCGAGCCTGCCGTCGCCGCTCCCGGACCTGAAGCTGGACGAGCCGGAGATCCTGGTCAGCGCCGAGCGTGTTCCACTGCATGCGGGCATCGCTTTCGGCGTGGGCGTGGCGCTGATCGTATGGCTCTGGGCGAGCCGCGACCCGGGCAAGTGCCTGCTCGCGATGGTGCTGACGCTGATCGGCTGGCTCGCCGCCGTGAACACCGCGAACGACGTGCTGACTCCTGATCGTGAGCTCGGAGCTGTTCGGCACCGAGCCGGGCGCCAAGGAGAGCCGGGAGATGCTCGGATGGGTTCTCGGAGGAGTGGCGGCGGGCGCGGTGGGCGCTGGGCTCACCGCCTTCGGGGCCGGGATTGCCGCCGAGAGCGTCAGGCGGACCGAGGCCTGGGGCCTGTCGCGGCAGCCGGCGCGCTGTTCGGGCTTCTGCTCTATCCCGCCGTCACCAACGAGACGATCGCGCTCCTGCTCGTGCCCTGGCAGGCGGCTGTTGCCGCCGCTCTCGCCAATGCCCTGACCTTGCAACGCACCTAGGTGCAGCGCGCCTCGGTGCAGCGCACCTCGGTGCCACGCGCCTCGGTGCCACGCGCCTTGGTGCCGCGCGCCTCGGTGCCACGCGCTTAGACCGCACTTGCGCTTCGCGCCTATGACGGGTCTCGCAGCGGCGATCACCTTCTTCGCGCGGCGGCTTTCGCAGGCCGCGCTCGTCATGCTGGCGATCCTGGTCGATTGCCTTTGCCATACGCTCGGCACTCGGCGATCCGTTGCGCGAGATCGTGGGCGAGGCGGTGCCGGAAGCCGAGCGCGAGGCGCTGCGCGAGGAACTTGGCCTGAACGACCCGTGGCCAGTGCAGCTCGCGCGCTATCTCGGCGGCGCCGTCAAAGGCGATCTCGGCACCTCCACCATCTATAAGCGCCCGACGCTCGACGTGATCCTCGCCAAATTCCCGGCAAGCTTCGAGCTCGTGCTCGCCGCAAGCCTGATCGTGCTGCTGCTGTCCGTGCCGGCGGGTGTCTATAGCGCCGTGCGCCCGCATGCGCTCGGCGCGAAGCTGATCCTCGGGCTCAGCGTGCTCGGCATCTCGGTGCCCGTGTTCCTGACGGGCATCTTCCTGATCACGATCTTCTCCGTCTGGCTCGGTTGGCTCCCGGCCTTCGGGCGCGGCGACACGGTCAATATTGGCCTCTGGGAGACGGGACTGCTCACGCGCGACGGGCTCTCGCATATCGTGCTGCCAGCCATCACGCTCTCCTCGATCATGCTCCCGCTTTTCATACGTCTGGTGCGCGGCGCGATGCTCGACGAGCTCGGCCACGATTATGTGCGCACCGCGCGCGCCAAGGGGGCGCGCGCCCGTGCGCGTTTGGCTTCGTCATGCGCTCCGCAACGCGCTGCTCCCGCTCGTCGCCGTCGGCGGGCTGCAGATCGGCACGCTGATCGCCTACACGTTGCTGACCGAGACCGTGTTCCAATGGCCCGGCATGGGCTTTCTGTTCCTCGAGGCCGTGACCCGCGCCGACGTGCCGCTCATCACCACCTACCTCGTCTTTGTCGGGTTGATCTTCGTCGTGACCAGCACGCTCGTCGACATCGTGAGCCTGGCACTCGACCCGCGCGTCAGCCTCGAGGGCACGCGATGAGCGACGCGACGCGCGACCCGCGCGCCGCTCTGCGCCTTCGCCGCCAACCACCCCGGCGCGGCGGTCGCCGCCATCCTGCTTGCGGTCGCCGCAATCGCAGCCCTCGCAGCGCCGCTGATCGCGCCGCAAGACCCGTTCGACCTCGCGAGTTTCGACCTGCTCGACTGCAGGGCTTCCGCCCGTGTGGCAGGAGGGGAGCGACCCGCGCTTCCTGCTCGGCACCGACGCGCAAGGCCGCGACCTGTTCAGCGCCATCCTCTACGGCATGCGCATCTCGCTGATGGTCGGCGTGCTCGCGGTGGCGATCCAGGCGGCCATCGGCGTGCCGCTTGGGCTCATCGCGGGTTATCGCGGGGGAACGGTGGACACGATCATCACTCGCGCGGCGGACATCCAGCTTTCGCTCTCGACGCTCATGATGGCGATCATCGCGCTCGCATTGTTCCGCACAGCGCTTGGCGGGGAGGCGCTTGGCCGCTTCGCCGTGCCGCTGCTGGTATTGGTCATCGGCTTTGCCGAATGGCCGTATCTCGCCCGCACCGCCCGTGCCGCGACTTTAGGGGAGGCGGCTAAGGACTACGTCCGCGCCGCCCGCGCGCTCGGCGCGAGCGATGCGGCCATTGTGCGGCGCCACATATTGCCCAACATCGCCTCGCCGCTCATCGTGGTCGCCGCCACCCAGGTGGCCGGCGCCATCATGGCCGAGGCGGCGCTCTCCTTCCTCGGCCTCGGCATGCCGGTAACCAAGCCTTCGCTCGGCACTTTGATCCGGTCCGGTTACGACCTCATGTTCGCCGGCGCCTGGTGGGTGACGGTCATCCCGGGCCTCGTGCTGGTCCTGCTCCTGATCTCGGTCAATGTGCTGGGAGACGGGTTGCGCGACCGTCTCGACCCGCGGAAGCGCCTATCCTGAGCCGCCCGGAAATGGCTCGCGGTGCTTGCATGTTGGGTCCGGCCCGACCCATAGTGGCCTGGCGGACGGGGCGCGCTATCGGCCCGCGTGCCGGCCTGAGCGTTGAGGAAAAGGACATGGAGAGCAATCCGGAGCTTGTGTTTTCGCTCCGCAGAGTGACCGAGCGCGCCGCCTGCGCCGCGTTCAACTGGATCGGCCGCGGCGACGCCGAGGACGGCGGTCGCGCGGCGCTCGACGCCATGCGCCACGCGCTTGCCGAGATCGACATCGACGCACTGGTGGTGATCGGCGAGGCGACAAAGGGCGAGGCGCCCCAGCCTCAGCGCGGCGAGCGGCTCGGGCGGCCTGGCGCCGCCTTCAAGGCCGACATCGCCGTCGATCCGGTCGAAGGCACGAGCTATCTCGTGCGCGGCCTGACCAACGCGCTCGCCGTGCTCGCTCTCGCCCCGCGCGGCGCCATGATGAATCCCGGGCCCGCCTTCTACATGGAGAAGTTCGTGGCGAGCGCGCCGGCGCGCGGCAAGATCGACCCGAGCTGGCCCACCAACAAGAAGCTCATCACGCTCGCCGAGGCGCTCAACAAAGACATCTCCGACCTCACCGTCTTCGTGCTGGAGAAGCCGCGCCACCGCGAGCTCGTCAATTCGATCCTCGCAGCCGGCGCCCGCGTCGCGCTCTATCCCGCCGGCGACGTGGCGGGCGCGCTGATGGCCGCCATCCCCGGCTCCGGAATCGACGCGCTGATGGGAACCGGCGGCACGCCTGAAGGCGTTATGTCCGCATGCGCCATCAGGGGGATCGGCGGCGAGTTCCTCGGCCGCCTCGACCCCCAACTGCAAACCGAGGCGAAAGGCCGTGAAAGACGCCGGCATCGACACGTCGAAATGGTACGATCGCGACGAGATCATCAAGTCGGACAACGTCTTCTTCTGTGCGACCGGCATCACCACCGGCCTCCTTCTCGAAGGCGTCGATCGCGGCAAGACCCACTACAAGGTTCAGACTTCATGATCACCGGCGCCACCGGCGAGCGGCAGATCATGACGAGCTACATTCCGAACGAGCGCCTCGTGAGCGTAGCGGCGCGTGACGTGGCGTAATCAAGTACACATAATCAAGTACAACAAGACTGAAGACGTTTAGGCAGGAACGGCCTGGAGTGCGCAATGTCGGAGCGGGTTGATCATCCGATCATCCTGGGGATCGTCGGCGATTCTGCGTCGGGCAAGACGACGCTGTCGCGCGGCGTGGCCGCCATTCTCGGCGAAGAGCACTGCACGGTGTTCTGCACCGACGACTATCACCGCTATGACCGCAAGGCGCGCGCGGCTGCCGGCCTGTCGCCGCTCGACCCGCGCGCCAACTACATCGACATCCTCGAACAGCATATGCGGCTGCTCCGCGCCGGCGAGCCGATCCTGAAGCCGATCTACGATCATACGCACGGCACGCTCGATCAGGCGGAATATATCAAGCCCAAGGACTTCGTCATCGCCGAGGGTTTGCTCGGCTACACGACCCGGTCCATGCGCGACTGCTACGACGTGAAGATCTATCTCGATCCTGACGAGGACCTCAGGGTGAAGTGGAAGATCCACCGCGACACCACGCGGCGCGGCTATACGCGCGAGGAGGTGCCGGAAGAGCTGAAGCGCCGCAAGCCGGACAGCGCGAACTTCATCCACCCGCAGCGGACCTTCGCCGACATCGTGATCCGCTTCCGGCGGGCGCGCGGAGCGAATGGGTCGGACGCCCAGCTCGACGTGCGGCATATCTTGCGGCCGACTCTGCCGCATCCCGATTTCACGCCGCTGTTCGATGGCTCAAGCAATGCGGGGATGCATATGGAGCTTGCCCGCGACCGCGACGGGAAGCCGGTCGACGTGCTTGAAATCAGCGGCAACATCTCCGACGACCGGGCCGAGCGGATCGAGGATCTGTTATGGAATTTGATCCCCGAGGCCGGTCATCTGCGCGACCAGGTCGGCCGCATCGAGGGCGGCAACGGCGCAGGGAAAAGCCACCCTCTGGCGCTGACCCAGCTCCTCGTCAGCTACCACGCCGTCAAGGCGGCGATGGGCGTCCGCGCCTACTAGCAATATTCCGCGTTAGTGCTTATTCACGCGTCTTGGGGAGGACCATGGCCGAAGCCCTAACGCAGGACCGGGCGTTGCCCGAAGCTAGCCACGCCGACATGGCGAACGCGATCCGCGCGCTCGCCATGGACGCCGTGCAAAAGGCGGATTCCGGCCATCCCGGCATGCCGATGGGCATGGCCGATGTGGCCACGGTGCTGTTCACCCGCTTCCTCAAATTCGACGCCGCGCCACCCCGATTGGCCCGACCGCGACCGATTCGTGCTGTCGGCTGGCCACGGCTCGATGCTGCTCTACGCGCTGCTGCATCTCACGGGCTATCCGGGCATGACCATCGAGGAGCTCGAGCGCTTCCGCCAGCTCGGGTCGAAGACCGCCGGCCACCCGGAATATGGCCACGCGCCCGGCATCGAGACCACGACCGGCCCGCTCGGGCAGGGCCTCGGCAATGCGGTGGGCATGGCGCTCGCCGAGCGGCTTGCTCAATGCGCGCTATGGCGACGAGGTGGTCAGCCATTTCACCTATTGCGTGGCGGGCGACGGCTGCCTGATGGAGGGCATCAGCCAGGAGGCGATCTCGCTTGCCGGGCATCTCAAGCTCGGGCGGCTCATCGTGCTGTTCGACGACAACCAGATCTCGATCGACGGGCCGACCAGCCTTTCCGTCTCCGACGACCAGATCGAGCGCTTCAGGGCGTCGGGCTGGCATACGGCGAGCGTCGATGGGCACGACCCGGAGGCGGTCGCGCTCGCCATCGAGAATGCGCGAAGCGTGACCGACAAGCCGTCGCTGATCGCCTGCCGCACCATCATCGGCTATGGCGCGCCGAGCAAGGCCGGCACTGCCTCGACCCATGGCTCGCCGCTCGGGCGCCGAGGAGGTCGCCGGCGCGCGCGAGAAGCTCGGCTGGCGGCACAAGCCGTTCGAGGTGCCGAAGCCGGTGCTCGCCGCCTGGCGCGCCGCCGGCACGCGGCATCGCGCGGCGTATGAGTCCTGGACAAAGGCCGCGGGGCGGCTCGACGCAGAGGCGCGCGCGCATTTGACCGACCCGGTCGATGCGAAGATTGCCAGGGCGATCACGCCAGGCGGTCGCGGCGGCGAAGGCAGGACTTCGCGCGCGAGGGTGCGAAGCTCGCCACGCGCCAGTCCTCGCAGAAGGTGCTCGAGCGGCTCGTGCCGGTCGTGCCGGGGCTGATCGGCGGCTCCGCCGACCTCACCGGCTCCAACGGCACGCTGACCAAGCTGCACAAGATGGTGAAGGCGGGCGATTTCGCCGGCAACTACATCCATTACGGCGTGCGCGAGCATGGCATGGCCGCGGCCATGAACGGCATCGCGCTGCATGGCGGCATCGTGCCCTATGGCGGCAGCTTCCTCGTGTTCACCGACTATTGCCGGCCGTCGATCCGGCTCTCGGCGCTGATGGGCCAGCGCGTGATCTATGTCATGACGCACGACTCGATCGGGCTCGGCGAGGACGGCCCGACGCATCAGCCGGTCGAGCATCTCGCCTCGCTCCGCGCGATCCCCAATCTCAACGTGTTCCGCCCGGCGGACTTGGTCGAATGCGCCGAGTGCTGGGAGCTTGCGTTGCTTCGCCAAGGACACGCCGTCGATCCTGGCGCTGACGCGCCAAGGCCTGCCGGTGCTCCGCACCGAGCCCACGGACGAGAACCTCGTCCGCGCGCGGCGCCTATGTGCTGATCGAGCCGAAGGGCAAGCGCGACGTGACCCTGATCGGCACCGGCTCGGAAGTTTCGCTCGCCGTCGAGGCCGCCAAGCAGCTCGAAGGCGAAGGGATCAAAGCCGCCGTCGTCTCCATGCCGTGCTGCGAGCTGTTCGACGCGCAGGACGAGGCCTATCGCGACGCGGTGCTCGGCAGCGCCGCGCGCGTCGCGGTGGAGGCCGCGCCGGATTCGGCTGGGAGAGATGGCTCGGCGCCGACGGCGCCTTTGTCGGCATGCACGGATTCGGCGCCTCGGCGCCCGCGCAAGACCTATATAAGCATTTCGGCATCACGGCGGACGCGGTTGCTGCGGCCGCGCGCGATCTGACCTCCGCGAAGAAGCGCAAGGGCAAAAAGGCTAAGGCGAAGAAGAAGGGTAAGGGTGAGACTGACATGGCTAACAAGCGCGTCGCCATCAACGGCTTCGGCCGGATCGGCAGGCTGACTTTCCGGGCATTCCTCGAATCGGGCCGCAAGGACCTCGATTTCGTGGCGATCAACGATCTGGGCTCCGCCGACATGAACGCCCACCTGCTCGAATATGACAGCGTGCATGGCCGCTTCCCCGGCAAGATCAAGGTGGCGGGCAACAAGCTCAAAGCCGACGGCCAGGATGTCGCCGTGCTTGCCGAGGCCACGCCCGAGAAGCTGCCCTGGCGCGATCTCGGCGTCGACATCGTGATGGAATGCACCGGCCGCTTCACCGATCGCGACGGCGCGGCGAAGCACCTCACCGCCGGCGCGAAGCGCGTGCTGGTCTCCGCCCCCTGCACGGGCGCCGACCTCACCGTCGTCTACGGCGTCAACCACGACAAGCTCACCCAGGAGCATCACGTCGTGTCGAACGCTTCCTGCACCACGAACTGCCTCGTGCCCGTGGCGCAGGTGCTGAACGACGCGATCGGCATCAAGCACGGTTATATGACGACGATTCACGCTTATACGGGCGACCAGCGCACGGTCGACACGCTGCACAAGGACCCGTATCGCGCGCGCGCCAGCGCCGTGAACCTGATCCCGACCTCGACCGGCGCCGCCAAGGCCGTCGGGCTCGTGCTGCCCGAGCTCAAGGGCAAGCTCGACGGCGCCTCGATCCGCGTGCCGGTGCCGAATGTGAGCCTTGTCGATCTGACCTTCCAGTCGGCGCGGCCCGACCACGGCCGAGGAGATCAACAAGGCGGTCACCGCCGCCGCCAACGGCCCGCTCAAGGGCATTCTCGGCGTCAACGACAAGCCGCTCGTCTCGTCCGACTTCAACCACGATCCGCTGAGCTCGATCTTCGATCTGAACGGCACGACGGTCGTCGACGGCACGTTCTGCCGCGTCGTCGCCTGGTACGACAACGAGTGGGGCTTCTCCAACCGCATGTCCGACACGGCGGTCGCCATGGGGCGGCTGATATGAACGATATGGGGGGAGGGCAGAGCACAGAGCCCGCGGGCCTCGACCTCTCCAAGATCAAGACGATCGAGGGCGTGGACGTCGCGGGCAAGCGCGTGCTGGTCCGCGTCGATTTCAACGTGCCGATCGAGGGCGGCGTGGTGCGGGACGCGACCCGCATCGAGCGCGTGCTGCCGACCATCGCGCGGCTCGCGCGCGAGGGCGCCAAGGTCGTGGTGCTGTCGCATCTCGGCCGCCCCAAGGGCGTGGCCAATCCCGAGACCTCGCTCCGCCCGGTCGCCGAGAAGATGAAGGAGCTGATGCCCGGCGCGAGCGTGCGCTTCATCGGCGATTGCATCGGCGAGGAGGTGAAGCGTGGGCTCGCCGCGCTCAAGCCCGGCGAGGTGGCGGTGCTGGAGAATCTGCGCTTCTATCCGGGCGAGGAGAAGAACGATCCCGTCTTCGCCAAGGCGCTTGCTGCGCACGGCGAAATCTATGTCGACGACGCCTTCTCCTCGGCGCATCGCGCCAACGCCTCGGTCGACGCGATCACCAAACTGCTCCCGTCTTATGCCGGCCTTCTGATGATGGCCGAGATCGACGCGCTTAGCCGCGCGCTCGAAAGCCCTGAGCGCCCCGTTATGGCGATCGTCGGCGGCGCCAAGGTCTCGACCAAGATCGAGGTGCTGAACCATCTCGTGGACCGCATGGACCAGCTCGTGGTCGGCGGCGGCATGGCCAATACCTTCCTCGCCGCGCAAGGCGTCGAGATCGGCCGCTCCTTCTGCGAGCGCGATCTCGTGCCGACGGTGCAGGAGATCATCGCCCGCGCCGCCAAGTCCGGCTGCGAGATCGTGCTGCCGAGCGATGTTGTGGTGGCCGAAGCGCTGAAGGACGACGCCGATGTCCGCATCTGCCCGGTCGGTAAGGTGCCCTCCGACGCCATGATCCTCGATTTCGGTCCCGGCAGCGTTGCGGACCTCAAACGGCGCCTCACCGGGATCAAAACGGTGCTGTGGAACGGCCCGCTCGGTGCTTTCGAGACGAAGCCCTTCGACGAGTTGACCTTCGCGCTCGCCCGCGCGGTGGCCAAGCTCACGAAAGAAGGCAAGCTCGTCAGCGTGGCTGGCGGCGGCGATACCGTGCGGGCGCTCAACGAGGCCGGCGCTGCCGACGATTTCACCTATGTCTCGACCGCCGGCGGCGCCTTCCTCGAATGGCTCGGCGGCGCGGCGCTGCCCGGCGTCGCGGCGCTCGCCCGTTCGGCGCCGCTGCCCGTTGTCTGACCTTCTCTCATAGCCGGGCTTGTCCCGCGGAGCGGGAATCAGTCAAGCGACTCGGTTTCATTGACCTGTCTGGCGAAAGCCAGGAGGCATGACTGAGGTTGTCCGGTCATAAGCCGGGCATGATGACTAGCGGGAAGGCTCAAGGAGCCATGGCCAGAGACATCGTCATCGCCCCGTCGATCCTGTCGGCCGATTTCGCGCGGCTCGGCGAGGAGGTGCGCGCGGTCGACCAGGCGGGCGCCGACTGGATCCATGTCGACGTGATGGACGGGCATTTCGTGCCGAACATCACCATCGGCCCCGACGTCGTCGCGGCGCTCCGCCCACACTCGAAGAAGATCTTCGACGTGCATCTGATGATCGCGCCTTGCGATCCCTTCATCGAGGCCTTCGCCAAAGCTGGCTCCGACATCATCACCGTGCATGCGGAAGCCGGCCCGCATCTCGACCGCTCGCTGCAGCTCATCAAGAGCTTCGGCAAGAAGGCCGGCGTCAGCATCACGCCGTCGACCTCCGAGGAGGCGATCGAATACGTGCTCGACAAGATCGACCTGGTGCTGGTGATGACGGTGAACCCCGGCTTCGGCGGCCAGGCTTTTCTTCCGTCGCAGCTCGGCAAGATCCGCGCGATTCCGCAAGATGATCGGCGCGCGGCCGATCCATCTCGAAGTCGATGGCGGCATCAATGCCGACACTGTGAAGCTCGTGGTCGAGGCCGGCGCCAATGCGATCGTGGCGGGCTCCGCCGTGTTCAAGGGCGGCGCCTACGAGAAGAATATCGACGCCATCAGGAACGCCGCGCTGCGCGCCCGCGCCGCCGCGGCTTAGGCTGTCTCCTCTCCCCGTTGGCGAGAGGGCTTAGCGCCGCGATCTTGCGCGTGCCGCGAAGCGGCGCCGGCGCAAGTCGCATGGCGGGAAGGGTGAGGGGGGTCAAACGCTTGACGCCGCTTCGCGTCCTCCCCCTCACCGCGCTCGCGACGCGAGCGCGGGCCTCACCCAAGGGGAGAGCGGGCGCCACGATTCGGGCGGCTAACGCTAACGTGACTTGTCATTGCCTGGCTGATCGGCAATCCACTATCCCATGAAGAGCTGCATCGACTAAATGCCCGCCGTCGCGGGCGGCATCGCAAGGAGAGCGGTTTGGAGGTCACCTATCTCGGCGCGTTGCTCGCGGGCGTGCTGAGCTTCCTCAGCCCTTGCGTTCTGCCGCTCGTCCCGCCTTATCTCGCATTCATCGGCGGGACCACCTTCGACCAGCTCACCGGCGAGGGCGAGACGCCGCGCCACGTCCATCAGACGGTGGTGCTCTCCTCGGTCGCGTTCGTGCTCGGCTTCACCACCGTGTTCGTCATGCTCGGCGCCACTGCGACCGTCGCGGGGCAAATGCTCGCCGCGAACATGCCGCTGCTCAGCAAGATCGCCGGCGTCATCATCATCCTCGCCGGGCTGCATTTCCTCGGACTGATCCATCTGCCCATCCTGCACCGCGAGGCGCGCTACCATGCCGACGCGCGGCCCGCCGGCCTGCTCGGCGCCTATGTCATCGGGCTCGCTTTCGCCTTCGGCTGGACGCCCTGCATCGGACCGGTGCTCGCCGCGATCCTCGCGATCGCCGCGGGCCAGGACTCGGTCAGCACGGGCGTCTCGCCTACTCTTCGTTTATTCGCTCGGGCTTGGCATCCCCTTCATCGCCGCCGCCTTCGCCATCAAGCCCTTCATGCGCAGCATGGCGCGCCACCGCAACAAGCTCGCAATGGTCGAGAAGTTGCTCGGCGGCTTTCTCGTGCTGACCGGCGTGCTGTTCCTGACGGGCTCCATGACCGTGATCGCGGGCTGGATCCTCGAAGCGTTCCCCGGCCTCGCCAAGATCGGCTGAATGCGGCTTTGCGAGGGGCGCGCGCCGCCGATAGTGTGCCGGCCATGACCGCAATCGCGCTCACCATTGCCGGCTCGGATTCGAGCGGCGGCGCCGGCATCCAGGCCGACCTCAAGACCTTTGCCGCGCTCGGCGTCTATGGTGCGAGCGCGATCACCGCGCTCACCGCGCAGAACACGCTTGGCGTTGACGCCGTGCTCGCCGTGCCGCCCGACTTCGTGCGAGCGCAAATGTGGGCCGTCGCGCGCGATCTGCAGGTCGGCGCCATCAAGATCGGCATGCTGGCGACGGCGCCTATCATCGGGGCCGTCGCCGACGGCCTTGCCGACTTTCTGGGCGTGCCGGTCGTGCTCGATCCGGTGATGGTTGCGGCGTCGGGCGATGCGCTGCTCGACAAGCACGCGGTCGCGACGCTGCGTGCCCGGCTTCTGCCGCTTGCGACGCTGATCACGCCTAACCTGCCGGAGGCTGCCGCGCTCTTGGAGGAGGATGAGGCTGTGGACGAGGCCGGCATGGACCGACAGGCGCAAGAGCTGCGCAAACGCGGAGCAAACGCCGCGCTCGTCAAGGGAGGCCACGCCAAGGGCAACATGGCCGTCGACATTTACCGCGACGCGTTGGGCGAGATGCGCTTCGAGGCGCCGCGCGTCGTCACGCGCAACACGCACGGCACCGGCTGCACGCTGTCTTCGGCCATCGCCGCCGAGCTCGCCAAGGGTGCCTCGCTTCGTGATGCGGTTGCCACGGCCAAGGCCTATCTCACCGAGGCGCTCAAGCAAGCGGACAAGCTCGACATCGGCAAGGGCAGGGGACCCGTGCATCACTTCCACCATTGGTGGGAGCGAGGCTAACTCTCCGCCACCACGTTCCACCGCTGCTCGCCAAGGCCCGAGATGCTTGCCCTGAGCGCGTCGCCGGGCTTCAGGAACACGCGCGGATCGCGCGCCATGCCGACGCCGGGCGGGGTGCCCGTGGTGATGACGTCGCCCGGCATGAGCGTCATGAACTTGCTGATATAGGCGACGAGCTGCGCCACGCTGAAGATCATGGTCGCGGTCGAGCCCGTCTGCATGCGCGCGCCGTTCAGGTCGAGCGCGAGGTCGAGCTTCTGCGGATCGGGGATCTCGTCCGTCGTCACGAGCCACGGACCGAGCGGCCCGAAATTATCGTGGCTCTTGGCCTTGAACCATTCGCCGGGACCGCCCTTCTGGAAGCCGCGTTCCGACACGTCGTTGCAGATTGCGTAACCCGCGACGTAGTCCAGCGCGTCTGCCTCGGGCACGTTCTTCGCGCGCGTGCCGATCACCGCGGCGAGCTCGACCTCGTAGTCCATGCGCGTCCAGCCTTCGGGCGCGGCGACATCGTCATTGGGCCCGGACACGCAGGAGCTCGCCTTGGCGAACACGATCGGCGTTTCCGGAATGGGCTGCCCGGTCTCCTCAGCGTGGTCGCGATAGTTCAACCCGATGCCGAGGAACTTCGGCACGAGCCCGACCGGCGCGCCGATGCGAGGATTGCCTTGGACGAGCGGCAGGTTGGCAGGGTCGAGCGCCTTGAGGCGTGCGAGGCTCTCGCCGCCCAGCGACGGCCCAGCAAGATCATGTATGACGCCGCTAAGATCGCGGATGCGCCCGCTCGCATCGAGCAAAGCCGGCCTTTCACGCCCAAGATCACCGATACGCAGGAGCTTCATGTCTGGTCCCCCTCGCGCCGGTTTCTGCATGATGGCCCGGGCCGTGACAAGGCCCGGTTTCATGTGCAACGCGGGGCGATTCGGCTTGCGGGCGAAGCAGTTGAGCACCCCCATGACCCCGGCAAGCGAACCGTTGCTGAACTGCAACAAAGCCTTGCAAAGTTTTCGCCGCAATTGCCCCTGGAGGGCTGCGGAAAGCCGGCTGGGAGGGGCAGTCTGGATGCCCCACAACTCAGCCAAATTTCCGCTTAACGCATTGAACCAGGATCAGAAATTGGATCGTCCGTAGGCAGCTGACAACGGCTCGCCGGAGCACTTTTGCATTTCCGCAACAGTCGCTGCCTGTTTTGCATCTTCGCCCCTGCACAATGTTGAAGCGCTGAGCCGGGCTGCGCTAGCTTTGCGTCACAGACGGGGGACGGGGCTGGGGGGCCCTACACCGACGGGGGACGGGGCTGGGGGGCCCTGGAACTAGAGCGAAAGAGGGACCTGAAGCACTCGGACGTACGGCTCAGGAACAAGATGGGGGGGCGAGCCAAGCCCGCAAATCAAGGCCATGCCTTTTTGGAGCTCGGCTCGTTTCGCAGGGAAGACCGGCCCGGTTCGTCCGGGCCGGTTCTTTTTTGCCTAGACTCCGAGCCTGCTCAGCGTTTGATCGACGCGCCCGAGATAGCTCGCTCCGAACAGCCTGACATGCACCAACGTCGGGTAGAGATTGTAGAGGCCGCAGCGGACCTCGTGGAACCCGGGCTCCAGCTGCATTGAGCCTTGATAAGCCTCGAAGAAAGCCCGCCCAAACGTCCCGAACATGGTGGTGAAGGCAAGCTCGATCTCCGGGCTGCCGCAACAGATCGCGGGATCCACGAAGCCCGCGATACGCCCGCCTCGCACCAGCACGTTTCCAGTCCAGAGATCGCCGTGCAGCAGGCTCGGGAAGGCTGGCTCCACGAGATAGTCCTCGATGCGCCCAGCCAACTGCTCGATGCGGCGCATTAGCGGCGCAGGCAGACTCCCCTCGGCATTCGCGCGCTCGGCCATGTGTAGCAGCCGGTGGTCGCGGAAGAACGGCACCCAGCGCTCTTCTTGCGGATTGGACTGGGGCAGTGGCCCGATCAACGTGTCGCGCGCATAGCCGAAGCGCTCCCGCGGAGTCGCGTGCAACTGAGCGATCAGCTCGCCGGCATGCCGCTCAACGCTCTCCGTGATGCCGCCGCCGTCGGTCTCGATGAAATCCATGACCAGGAGCTCGGCGTCGGCATAGTGCACGTGCGGCACCGGAAGCTCTGACAGACGCGCAAGCTCACGAAGCATATAGGCCTCGATCTCGAGGCTCGGTCCCGCGCCCGCGACGCGCGCCTTCACGGCAAGCTGCCGCCCGTCTGCCAGCCTTAGCTCAAGGCCCTCAAGCCCGAAGCCGACCGGCAGCGCGCTTGACGCGGTGATGCGCGCACCGAGCGCCTTCTCAATCCGCGCCAAAAGATTGCCGCCGCTCATGTCGCCCCAACCGCCTCCAGATGTCACAAGCTTGAAACAGAAACAGCTTAAGTCCCCGCGCATCGTGTTGAAAACGCGGGGAACAACAAAGTGCAGGCCAAGACCGGCGTGAAGCGTTACCGCGCCCTCTTCGTCTCGGATCTGCATCTCGGCACCAAGACCTGCCAGGCCGAAGCCTTTCTCGACTTCCTGCGCTGCCACGACGCCTCCCGAATCTATCTCATTGGCGACATCGTCGATTTCTGGCGTATCCGGCGCGGCATCTACTGGCCGCAATCGCATAACGACGTGCTGCAAAAGCTTCTGCGCAAGGCCCGCAAAGGCACGAGCCTCGTGCTCATTCCCGGCAACCACGACGAGGCTCTGCGCGACTATTGCGGCATGCGCTTCGGCGGCATCGCGATCGAGCGCAAAACGATCCATGTCGGCGCCGACGGCAGGCGCTATCTGATCATGCATGGCGACGAGTTCGATGTCGTCGTGCGCTGCGCCAAATGGCTCGCTCTGTTCGGCGACTGGAGCTACGCGCTCGCGCTGTGGGCGAACATGCATCTCAATGTCGCGCGCCGTTGGCTCGGCATGCCCTATTGGTCGCTCGCGGCCTATCTCAAACAGAGGGTCAAGCGCGCGGTGAACTATATCGGCGAGTTCGAGACCGCGCTCGCCCAGGAGGCCCACCGCCACAGCGCGCAAGGCGTTATCTGCGGCCACATCCACCACGCCGCCATGCGGCCCGTGGGCGACATCGTCTACATCAATACGGGGGACTGGGTGGAAAGCTGCACGGCGGTGGCCGAGACCGAAGACGGGATCTTCGAGATCATCCGCTGGACGAGCCCATCCCACGACCTGAGTGTGCCCGCAGCCCGCGTCGAGGAGCTTGAGGCGGCCGCCTGATGCGGGTGCTGGTCGCAACCGATGCTTGGCACCCCCAGGTGAACGGGGTGGTGCGCACTTACGAGCGGCTTGCCCAGGAGGCACCAAAGCTCGGTTTCGAGTTGAGCTTCCTCGCGCCGGCGGCGTTTCGCACGCTGCCTTGCCCGACCTATCCCGAGATCAGGCTCGCACTCGCCGGCCCGCGCTCGGTCGCGCGCCATATCGAAGAGGCGCGCCCCGACTTCATCCATATCGCCACGGAGGGGCCGATCGGTCTGATGACGAGGCGCTATTGCCGCAAGCGGCATTTGCCGTTCACCACGAGCTATCACACGCGCTTTCCGGAATGTGTCGCGGCGCGGGTGCCGGTCCCGCAAGGATGGCTGTACGGGCTGCAACGCCGCTTCCATGGCGGAGCCGCCGCTACTTTCGTGGCGACGCCGTCGGTCAAGGCCGAACTCGAAGCACGCGGCTTCGAGCGGCTGATATTGTGGTCGCGCGGCGTCGATCTTGACCTGTTCAGGCCGCGGCGCGTGCGTCTGTTCGGCGAAGGGCCCGTGTTCCTCTATGTCGGGCGGATCGCGGTCGAGAAGAACCTCAAAGCGTTTCTCGATCTCGGCCTTCCCGGCCGCAAGGTGTTGGTCGGCGATGGGCCGCAAAGGCCTGAGCTTGAGCGGCTTTATCCGGATGCCTTGTTTGCCGGGCCCGAGGAGAAGCAGGATCTCGCCCGGGCTTACGCCTCGGCCGATGTGTTCGTGTTTCCGAGCCTCACCGAAACATTCGGCCTGGTCATGATCGAGGCGCTTGCCTCGGGTCTTCCCGTTGCGGCCTTTCCTGTCAGCGGGCCGAAAGACGTGCTGACCGACCCGCGCGCCGGCGTGCTCTCGAAAGACCTTAAGCAAGCGGCGCTCCACGCGCTGTCGCTCGACCGCAAGGCGGCGCGGTCGCACGCGCGGACGTTTAGCTGGGAGAATTCGGCGCGGCAGTTCCTGGAGAACGTGCTGGCAACGCGGGGTCCGGCGCCTTCCAAGGCTGGATAGGACTGTGCCACGCTTGGCGGCCCCGAGGCCAAAAAGAAACGACCCGGTGGGGGGGACCGGGTCGTTTCACTTCATGCGTCAGTTTGGGGGACGCTTTGGGGGAACTCGCGTCTTCTCAAAAATAGTTAGCGGCCGGTTCGGTTTCAAGGGGGCACCAAAAAATCTTCGGCCTTCTCAACTAAACCATTGGTATCACTGTTGAAAAATATTCTAGCCGAATAGCGTGGCACGCTTGACGGCATCGAGTTCCGCGAAGGTCAGAGGGTCCGGAGCCGCCAACGTGCCCGCCTGGCCCACGGCCGGCAGGAAAAGGGCCTCCGGCGCGCTGTCGGGGCCCGCACGTCCTGTCAGCATGCGGTCGACCTCGTCCTGTTTCAGCCCATCGCCGATGCCTTGAGGCCCGCTCAAGATGCTCGAGGTCGCGCGACGCAGTGTCCATCAAGGTTTCCATCTGCGCCGCGATGTCGTCCACCTTGCCGGCGATGCGTTCGGTCCCCCAGGAGGCGATCATGGCGTTGATGCGCTGCTCCACGAAGCGCAGCGTGCGCACGACCCGCGCCGTTCGCTGGCCCGTAATGTCTTGGAACGAGCAGGCCGTGTAGATGTCGGTCGCGCGCCGGTCGATCTTGTCGCACAGCCCAAGCTCTACGCTCTTCTCGCGCATGGTCCAGGCCACTTCCTGGATGTCCTCCGCCGCTTCGAGGATTTCGGAGGTCGCCCGCTCGGTCTCCTCGACGATGCTGTCGAGCTCCTCGGTCGCGCCGACGATGTCCTTGTCGAGATGATGCGGCGGTCTGCGCAATGCTTGGCGAGGGCATCTTTTCGCGCGGGGTCTTGTGACGGGTCTGAGCCCGAGCTTCAGCCATGCGGCGAAACTAGCCCTTCGGGGCGGCAGGCCGAGCGCGCCCGAAGCTCTTAGCGATTGTCCTCGAATACAGGCTCGATGAAAGCGGCTAAGCCAGACCCCCTGCCGGTCCACCACATAGCGTTGCAGGTGCCATGACCTATCGCTTCTCAAGCGCGGAGCGCCTTTCGACGCAGCCATTTCGCGCGTGATCGAGGGACTGAAGCACGAGGGCTTCGGCGTGCTCACCGACATTGATGTGAGCGCGACGCTCAAGGCGAAGCTCGGCGAGGACTTTCGCCGTTATCGGATTCGGCGCTGCAATCCGCCGCTCGCCTTCCGCGCGCTTCAGATCGAGGACAAGATCGGGACCATGCTTCCCTGCAACGTGATCGTGCAGGAGCGCCCCGAAGGAAATGTCGAGGTTTCCGCCGTTGATCCCGTGGCCTCGATGCAGGCGACCCAGAACCCGCGCCTTGCCGAAATCGCGCGAGAGGTCCAGAGCAGACTGAAGAGCGTCGTCGAGCGCCTTTAGCTCAACCCCACAGCTCACGCGGCGGCGGGAGCACCATGCCGCCTTCGTAGATCAGACCCGGCACGCGGTCGCGCGCGAGCAGCAGCGGCCCGTCGAGATCGACCCAGTCGGCATCCTGGGCGATCAGCAGGGCAGGGGCCATCGCGAGCGATGTTGCCACCATGCACCCGGCCATGATCTTGAGCCCAAGCACGCGGGCACGCTCTGCGGTGGCGAGCGCCTCGGTCAGGCCGCCGGTCTTGTCGAGTTTGATGTTCACCGCGTCGTAGCGCGCGGCGAGGCCTTCGAGCGAGGCACTGTCGTGCACGGATTCGTCGGCACAGACCGCAACCGGCCGCGCGATCTGAGCAAGCACCGCGTCCTCGCCGGCGGGGAGGGGTTGCTCGACGAGCTCTACGCCTGCGGCGGCAGCGGCGGCGAGAAGCGACTCCGTTTCATGCGCTTGCCAGGCCTCGTTCGCATCGGCGATGAGGCGCGCCTGCGGCACCGCTTCGCGTATCGCCGCGAGCCGCTCCTCATCGCCCGCGCCGCCGAGCTTGAGCTTCAGCAGTGGGTAGGCCACCGCCGCGCGCGCCTTGGCCGCCATCGCTTCGGGCGTGTCGAGCGAGATGGTGAAGGCCGTCAGTGCCGAGCGGAGTGTGCCAAGACCCGCAAGCGCAGCCACGCTCCGGCCCGCCTGCTTCGCCTCGAAATCCCACAGCGCGCAATCGAGCGCATTGCGCGCTGCGCCGGCGGGGAGAAGAGAGGCAAGCTCAGCGCGGCTCAATCCGCGCACAAGATGCGACGCGCAGCCCTCGATAGCCGCGGCCACGCCGTCGACGCTCTCGCCGTAGCGCGCGTAGGGGACGCACTCGCCACGGCCGATATGCGTACCGTCGCCGACCTCAGCGACCACCACGACGGCCTCGCGCTTGGAGCCGCGGGAGATCGCAAAGGCGCCGGCAATGGGCCAGCGCTCGACGCGCACGGCAAGGCTCAAGGGCCCATGCCGGTTTTCGCGCTCGGTCTCATGCTCGCCCATAACGCCTTTCTTTCTGCCGCATTTTCGTCCAAAAACAGAGACTTCCAGCGGGCCCGCGTCAACTCCGCCAAGCCAGGACTTCATGCTCAAGCGAGACCATCAGCTTGTCCTGCCCACGCAAGCCCGCGCGCCGGGCTTCAAGGTCGAACTCAAGGGCACGACCTTCCGGCTTGTCGCAACCGGCGCGTGGACCGTTGCCGAGGCCACCAGGCTCGACGCCGCCCTGAAACGCCTGCGCGTGCCGATCCCGCCTACGCCCGACTTCACCGGCGAGATGGATATCGCCGGAATCGCCGAGATCGACACGGCCGGCGCCTGGCTTCTGCAGCGCACGGCCGCCGCCTGGCAGGCAAGCGGGCTCCGCACCCATTATGCCGGCGCCACCGAGGCCTTCCGTATCCTGATCGAGGAGGTGCAGAGCCGCGGCCATGCCGTGCGCCCTGAGGTCGAGAAGCGCGGCATGCTGCAAGGGCTTCGCGACGATCTGACCAGGGCATCGATCGGGGTCTGGCGCGACGCTGTCGAGCTGACCGCTTTTCTCGGCGAGGTGACGGCCGCCTTCTGGCGCATGCTGCGCCAGCCCTGGCGCTTCCGTGTCACCTCCTTCGTGCATCACCTCGACCATGCGGGCCTCCGCGCCGTGCCGATCATCGCCATGATCTGCTTCCTGATTGGGGCGGTGGTGATGCAGCAGGGCGTGGTGCAGCTCAAGCCGTTCGGCGCCGAGCCCTTCGCTGTCAACATGGTCGCGATCCTCGCGCTGCGAGAGGTCGGCATCCTGCTCACCGCGATCATGGTCGCGGGCCGCTCGGGCTCCGCCTTCACCGCCGAGATCGGCTCGATGAAGATGCGGGAGGAGATCGACGCCATGCGCACGCTCGGCATCGATCCCATGGACACGCTCGTGCTCCCGCGCGTACTCGCGCTCGTCGTGGCGCTACCGCTGCTTACCTTCCTTGGCGACATCATGGCTCTGGCCGGCGGCGGGGTGATGGCGTACGGCGTGCTTGGGCTCGACGCCTCGGCCTATATGGACAAATTGCGCGAGGCGGTCGACTACAAGCATTTCATGACCGGTATGATCAAGGCGCCGTTCGCCGCCATCATCATCGCTTTGGTCGGCTGCCTGGAAGGGCTGAAGGTCGAGGGCAGCGCGGAGTTGCTCGGCACGCATGTCACGAGCGCCGTGGTCAAGGCGATCTTCCTGGTGATCATCCTGGATGGCGTGTTCGCCATGTTCCTGTCGGGGATCGGGGTGTGATCGTCGAAAACGCACGAGAGGTAGTGATCCGGGTGCGCGGGCTCGCCAAGAGCTTCGGCAGCCACCAGATTTGGGACGGGCTCAATCTCGACGTCTTTCGCGGCGAGATCCTCGCCATTGTCGGCGGCTCCGGCCAGGGCAAGTCGGTGCTGATGCGTGTAATTACCGGTCTCGTGACGCCCGACGCCGGGGAGGTCGGCCTGTTCGGTCAGAACGCCAAGACGCTGAGCCCGCAGGACCGGCTCGACATCGAGAAGCGCTGGGGGATTCTGTTCCAAGACGGCGCGCTGTTCTCCTCGCTCACGGTGCTGCAGAACATCCAGGTGCCGATGCGCGAGCATCTCGACCTGCCGCAGTCGATGATGGACGACCTCGCCTTCCTCAAGCTCACCATGGTCGGGCTGCCGCCCAACGCCGCGCACAAATTCCCCTCGGAGCTGTCCGGCGGCATGCGAAAGCGTGCCGGCTTGGCGCGGGCACTCGCGCTCGACCCGGAGATCGTGTTCCTCGACGAGCCGACCGCAGGCCTCGATCCGATCGGCGCCACGGACTTCGACCACCTGATTCGCAAGCTGCAACAGACACTTGGCCTTACTGTCTATATGGTTACCCACGACCTTGATACGATCTTCACGGTATGCGACAGGGTAGCGGTGCTGGCGGACAAGAAGATCGTGCGGACGGGATCTCCAACCGAGTTGCAGCACCATCCCAATCATCCTTGGATCAAGGAATATTTCTGCGGCGAGCGGGCGCGTGCAGCGAGTCCTGCCATGCGCCCGCGAATCCCTGCCTGATGCGTGTCGTGTAAGGAACCGTCTGGATGGAAACCAAGGCCAACTATTTGATGATCGGCGGCTTCGTACTCGGCGTTCTCGCGCTCGCCTTCCTCTTCGTCTTCTGGATGAGCAATTTCGGCTCGGGCGGCAAGCGCTACAAGATCGTGTTCGAGAACTCGGTGGCGGGGCTCACCACGGGGTCTAGTGTCGGCTTCAACGGCATCAAGGTTGGCGAGGTGCAGTCCTTCGCGCTCGATCCGGAGGATGCGCGGAAGGTGCAGGTGATCGTCAGCGTGCGCAGCGATACGCCGGTGCGCGAGAATTCGCGCGCGAGCATTCAGTCCATGGGGCTCACGGGCGGCAGCGGCATTCAAATCACGGCCGGTACGCCGGAAGAACCTTTCCTCGTGGCAACGGCCGATGATCCCGTGCCCACGATCAATGCCGACCGTGGGGGCGGCCAGGGTCTGTTCGACGCGGCGCCCGCGGTGATGAACAACGCTAACGCGCTGCTCCAACGCCTCAACGACGTGGTCGCCGAGAACGAGAAGGCGATCAGCACCACTCTGACCAATGTCGAGCAGTTCACCACCATGCTAAACGAGAGGCGCGACTCCATCGGCCAGGCGGTGACCGACGTGTCGGAAGGCGCCCAGTCGTTCAAATCGCTGGCGAGCAAGCTCGAAGTCTCGCTCGGTCAGAACATGGACGGGCTGACCCGCCAGGCCCAGGACGGTATCCAGGAATTCTCGGCCTTCATGCGCGAGGGGCGCAAGGTCGCCTCCACCCTCAACCGGATTCTCGAGAAGCTTGAGGCCAATCCGAGGGGTTTTTTGCTTGGTGGCAGCCAGGTCCCGGAATACACTCCGCGAGGACGGTAGAGCCCAATAGCAGAGCCCATGTAAGGGCCGTTGAGGCACGTCTTTAACAGGGGGCGGTCGGAAATGCCTCGCTCGGCGCCACTTCTCGCTGCAGGCTTGGTGTGCCTGGGGCTGGTGGGTTGCGCGGGCGGCGGCTCGAAGGCCCCGGCGACCTACGATCTCATTGCACCGCGAGCCTTTGCCGGGAGCGTCAAGAAGGCGCCGTGGCAGCTCGCCGTCTATGAGCCGGTCGCTGTGCATACGCTCGAAACCAACCGGCTGATGGTCCGCCCGCAGCCCGACCAGGTCTCCTACTACAAGGGGATCGCCTGGAGCGACCGGCTGCCCCGCCTCGTGCAGGCGCGGATGATCGAGAGCTTCCAGAACTCGGGCGCGGTCAAGGCCGTGAGCAACACCTATGGCCAATACGCTCTGGCTTCGGAGATTCGGGCCTTCCAGATCGACGTGACGACCGGGCGCGCCGCGGCCGAGGTCGACGTCTTCGCCAAGCTGATCAATCTGAGCACGGGCAAGGTGATCGCCACAAAGGGCTTCAACGCGCGGGTGCCTGCCAGGACCGACGCGCCTGAGGACGCCTTCGCCGCGCTGAACCAGGCCTTCACGCAAGTGGTGCAGGACATCACCACCTGGATCGCCACCCGCCGCGGCTAGCTGTCATTGCCCGGCTTGGCCGGGCAATGCAGTAATCCCTGCCCTCCAGGAAGCTCCAAACCAAGCGCGTACTGAATTCTCGCTTCGCGGGAATGACGCCTGAGCGTTTGGGTGGGTCTCCCCAAAATGCTTGGCCCCCTCGCTCCGCGCAGGAGGAGGGGGCCCAGGCTGGGGGAGCCTGTCGTCAGATCGAATGCGGGACTATTGCAGCCGCCCGCTCGCATGCGCGAGCAGGAGATAGACCCGGCCCTGGTCCGAGGTGAGGTAGTTCTGCACGACCCGGCCGCTTGGATCGGACTGCTCCGCCTCGCCGAGCAGCCGCTCGAAATCGTTGATGTAGCGGTCGACCGAGATGCGGAAATCGCTTTCGCTGGTATAGCGATAGGCGATCTCGTCGAAGGTCGACTGGCCGTCGGGCGTGTAGATATGGCGGCCGAGCACGCCGGGCTCGCCGGTTCTGAACCGCTGCCAGACACCGGCTGCGGTCCTGGCATCGATCGCGCGGGCGACCTCGTCAATGCGGAACCAGCCGCCCGCTTGCGCCTGCGGCTGCGAAGCGCCGCGCGCGCCATAGCCCTGCGCGCCGCTCGTATAGACGGGCTCGGGTTGGGAGGAAGACGCCACCGGCCGGTGGCCGCCTTGCGAGACATCCGCAAGCTCGTGCGCGAGGCCGCTTTTGACTTGGTCCAGCGCGCCCAGACACTTGCCGTCCTCTCGTGTCGAAGCGCGGCATCGGGGAGGGCATGTCGAACTGGCCTGCGGCCCTGGTGTCGTCACCGCGTGGGGCAAGCGGATGCGGCCGCGGCTGCACCGGGGCGTCATAGCCTTGAGGCTGCCGGTAAGGTTCAGAGGCACTGACCGGCAAGGGTGCAACGGGCGGCGGCGCGGGCGGGACCGCATTCTGTGCCGCGCGCGCGAGCTGAGGCTTCATCGCCTCGATCTCCTTGATTTGCTCGGTCAGCGCCTTGCGCACGGCGGCAGTGGTCTGCGCGGTCTGCTCGGGCAGCGTCTCCATGCGCTTCTGCATTTCCTGGCGCAGGCTGTCGAGATTGGTCGCGGTCTGCTGCGCGGCTTCGCGCATCGTGTGCGAGGTTTGATCGAACTGGCCGCGCATCTGCTCGAGCTGCCGCCCGATCTGCGTAATGACCTGCTCGAAGCTGCCCTTGAGATCGCTGACCGCGTGCGCGGTATGCGCTTGCGCCTCCTCGCGCAGGCGCACGATCTGGGCTAGCGCCTGCTGCGCCTGGCCTGACGTGTCGCGGGCGAGCGCGGAGCTGACCTGCTTCACACGCGCCTCGGCCTGCGAGAGCGCACCCTCGATCATGCCGACATAGGAGCGCATCATGGTGTCGAGATCCTGCGCCTTGCCGTTGACCGTCCCAAGCAGCGAGATGATCG
Source organism: uncultured Alphaproteobacteria bacterium (assembly GCA_963832515.1). Classification (GTDB taxonomy): domain Bacteria; phylum Pseudomonadota; class Alphaproteobacteria; order Rhizobiales; family Methyloligellaceae; genus Methyloceanibacter. The sequence continues at coordinate 59,644 of CAWHUE010000019.1, read as the reverse complement.
ATTGGTGCCGGCTCTCCAGGATGGAGTCGATCTTGGTGTTCGAGGAATCGAGCGCCTGTGCCGCGGTGAGGATGGCTTGGCCCTGATCCTGGAAGCGTTGCGTCAGCCCGTGGATCTGCTCGAGCAGCCCGCGCGACACGTCGCGCAAGGTTCCCGTCTGCGAGGTCAGCACGGTCACGGCTTCCTTCGACTGCGCGCCGACCTGATCCGCGGTCTGCTGCATGAGGTGGTGGTTATGGGCGAGAACCTGGTTGAGCTGCGTGGTCTGCTTGCTGAAGGCGTCGGACACCGTGCGCGTATGCTCGCCGAGCATCCGCTCGGCTTCCGCCGTGCGCTGGCCGAAGGTGACGTCGATCGCCTTCAGCCGGTCGGAGAGGGCCGCAAGCACATGCTGCGTGCGCTCGTTCATGGTCTTGTCGAGCGCGGCGGTCTGCTGGGTAATGGCCGTCTCAACGGCGCGCACGCGGTGGAACAGCGCGTTGGTGAAGGTCTCGGCGCGGTCGGCGAGCGTGCGGTCGAGCGCGATCGCTCCTTGATTGACGGCCGTAGTGAACTGGGTGGTACGTTGGTAGAGCGCCTTGTCGAGCGCCTCGGCGCGCTCGTCGACCGCTGAAGCAAACGTGCTCGTATGGTCGCCGAACGTCTTGTCGAGCGTGACCGCGCCTTGCGCGATGGACTGCGTGAGCGCCTCGGTGCGCTGCTTCAGCGTATTGTCCAGTGCCACGGCACCCTGTGAAACGAGGCCGGTCAGCGCCTCGGTGCGTTGCGTCAGCATATTTTCGAGCGAGATGGTGCCCTGGGCGACAAGGCCGGCGAATGCGTCGATCCGGTCCTTCAGCGAATTGTCGAGCGCGCCGCCACCTCCGCCGATCGTGTCCTGTAGCTCGTTCATCCGCTGTTGCAGCGTATTGTCGATGGCGACGGCGCCTTCACCGATTTTAGACTGCAGCTCATTGGTCCGCTGCTGCAGCGTATTGTCGAGCAGGACGGCGCCCTCGGACAGGAGCCCGGTAAGACCCTCGGTGCGTTGCGTCAGCATATTTTCGAGCGAGACGGTTCCCTGGGCGACAAGGCCGGCGAATGCGTCGATCCGGTCCTTCAGCGAATTGTCGAGCGCGCCGCCACCTTCGCCGATCGTGGCCTGTAGCTCGTTCATCCGCTGTTGCAGCGTATTGTCGAGCAGGACGGCGCCCTGCGAGAGGAGCCCGGTAAGACCCTCGGTGCGTTCGCGCAACGTGTTGTCTAGGGAGACGACGCCCTGCGCCACGGAGGCGAGCAGCGCCTCGTTGCGCTCTTTCAGGGCATTGTCGAGATAGCTCGCGCCTTGCGCGACCGACGCGGCGAAGACCTCGGTGCGGTCCTGCAAGGTCTGGTCGAGCATGAGCGCGCCCTGCGCGACGGAATTCTCCAGCCCATTGATGCGTTCGCCGAGCGAGGCATGCAGCGCCTCGGTGCGCTCCCGCAGCGTGTTGTCCAGCGACGTCGTGCGCTCACTCACCATGCTCTCCAGCGCGGCAAGATTGGTGGTGGCGCCTTCGATCACTTGGGAAAGGCGGCCTTGCTCCTTGCTCAGCCGGTCGATCAGCCCAGGCACGGCCTCGACGACCTTGGCCTGGGCCTTGTGCACTTGCTCGGCGGCCTCGCTCGACCGCGCCACGAGGAGCTCGGTGAGCTGCAGCCCGCGTTCGGCGAGCTTTTTGTCGATCGTGCTCGATGCGTTCGCGAGATCGCGGGCAATTTGGGCCCCGACGCCCTTCAACGACTCGCTGACCCGCGCGCTGTTGTTGGCAAGCGCCTCGCGCTCGGTGGAGAGCTCGCTGATCAGGCCCCTGACCCTGAGCTCGTTCTCTCCGTAGGAACGCTCGAGCGCGGCGACCTCGCTATGCACCATGGCTTCGAGCTCGCTTGCCCGGCCGATGGCGCGGGAGATCGCGTCGTTCATCGCCGCCACTTGGCGCCGGATGGTCTGCCCAACCGAAGCGACCGACTGCTCGGCGAGCCGGTCGGGCTCCGCCAGTCTCACCGCCACCTCGGTCATAGCCGAGGCCATGAGACGCAGCTCCTGCGCACGCCAGACAAGCAGCGCGAGGAACCAGAAGATGGCGATGGGCACGAGGATCGCGATCGCCGCGGTGAGTGCCGACGCGCTGCCGAGGAACGCGGACATGCCACCGGCAAGCTGGGTCGAGATCAGGCCGTAGGCAAAGAATCCGCCGATGATGAACCAGACGATCGAGGCGACGAGCGCAACGAGGAAGGGCGTCTTCGAGGGCCTTTGCTGCAGGGCAAAAATCAGCCCGCCGATCGATGGAATGTCGTCATTGGCAGGCATGCCGAGCTTGCGCTGCGGCGGCGGTCCGGCGGGGCGGCGCGTGCGGGTGAATTGCTGGCGCTGAGGCTGCCCGTTTTGCGGCTCCGCGAACTCGAGCGGAGCCTGCGGCTTGGGCTCTTCTTGTTGTTGTTTCGGGGCTTGCTGTTGTTTCGGGGGAGGCGCTGGCTCCTCGACGATGCGCTTCGCTTCGTCGCGCTTGCGCTGCTCGGCCTTCAACCGGTCGGCGAGCGTTACGCGCTTGGGTAGCTCCGGACCTCGCTCGGCCTGGCCGGCCTCGGCTGCTTTCGCCTCCGCCAAACGCGCCTCGAGACTGGACTTTCCCTCAACTGATGGACTTCCGTCCTTCGCTTCAGGCGCCGCAGCCTCCGTTTCGGCCGGCGACTTCGCTTGTTCTTGCGCCATCACGCGTTCCTCGCAAACGACATGAACTCATGAGAGAATTTGCGCGCTTTGCACGCGGAACCCGCCCTTGCGGCGCGAAAGCATCGATGGCAGGACGGCCAAAATCTTCCCGCTCGCGATTTTGGCCCGGAAGAGCCGCCGACGCATTTCCCCCTCTCTGACATCGTTAACGAATTTTTAGGGCTAAAAAAAGTTTAATCGGTGAGCATGGTTTACGCGGGTTAAGGCACCGGGATAGCAGGATAAATCGGGCCGCCCGCAGCATGCAAATTGGGCCTGGCGGGGCCCGTTGGTTGCAGGAAAGTAACAGTTCCGCGGCAGGATAGGGCCTTATAAGGGCCTTAGGTCTTCCCGCACTGCAACAAAATGGCGTCGAAATCGACCGTTATGACTGGCGCCCGGGAAGTGGTCCGGGGATGAATTGAGGGATGGTCATGGGGAGCGAAGCGGTTTTGCGGGTCGAGACGGAGCAGTCGCCAAGCCAGTCGCCGGGTCCGCGCCCGGCGTCCAGGCCCGTCGATCTCGTCCACCTGTCGCGCTACACGCTCGGCGATCGCGCGCTCGAGCGCGAGGTGCTCGAGCTTTTCTGCACGCAGTCGGCAGTCTATCTCGAGCGCTTGAGCCAGGCGCACACGGATCGCGACTGGAAGGAAGCGGCGCATTCGCTGAAAGGCTCGGCGCAGGCGATCGGCGCGTGGCGCGCGGCGGAAGCCGCAAGGCAGGCCGAGGCGCTTGGCGGCGGCGTGCTCGTCCAGCTGCGCGCGCTGCATCTTCGTGGCGTGGAGTTGGCCGTGCGCGAAGCCGAACTTTATATTCGCAAGCTGCTCAAGGATCGCTGAGCGGGCAATTACAGCGGCCTTACAACGTCCGCGAAGGCGCTGGCACCCTGCATTCAATTGCCCTATAGAGCACGGTCCGCGAGCGGGCATGGCCTGGCTCGCGCCTTCATCATCGGGCGCGAGGGTCCCGCTGCCCGGCACCCGCAACCGGAACCCGAAACGTAGCGCGCCAATGTCATGGCCAGGATCACCTTTATCCTCAAGGATGGCACCGAGCGCGCCGTCGAGGCCGAGCCCGGCATGACCGTTATGGAGGCGGCGGTCAAGAATTCGATCCCCGGCATTGCGGCGGAATGCGGCGGTGCCTGTGCCTGCGCGACCTGTCATGTGTATGTCGACGAGGCATGGCGCGAGGCGACCGGGGAGCCAGAGCAGATGGAGGAGGACATGCTCGACTTTGCCTTCGACGTGCAGCCGATCGAGCCGGCTCTCCTGTCAGATTAAGGTGACCGATGCGCTTGACGGACTCGTCGTGCGCATCCCCGAAAAGCAGTTCTGAGCACGCCCCAATGAACGACGAGGTGATCAAGACCGATGCGGTCATCATTGGCGCCGGCCCCGTGGGCCTGTTCGCCGTGTTCGAGCTCGGCCTCGTCGACGTGAAGGCCGATGTGATCGACATTCTCGACCGCCCCGGCGGCCAGTGCGCCGAGCTCTATCCTGAGAAGCCGATCTACGACATTCCGGGGCTCACCATCGTCACCGGCCAGGAGCTCACCGACAAGCTCATGGACCAGATCAAGCCGTTCGGCGCCACCTTCCATTTCGGGCAGCGCGTGGACAGTTTGGAGCGGCTCGACGGCGGTTTCAGGCTCACGACAGATATCGGCACGGTGTTCGAATGCAAGATCGTGGTGATCGCGGCAGGCGGTGGCTCCTTCACGCCGAAACGGCCGCCGCTTCCCGGCATCGAGCAGTATGAAGGCACATCAGTCTTCTACTCGGTGCGCAAGATCGAGCACTTCAAGGGCAAGGACGTGCTGATCGTGGGCGGCGGCGATTCCGCGCTCGACTGGACACTCAATCTTGCGCCCGTTGCGATCGCTCACGCTCCTACATCGGCGTGGCGAGTTCCGCGCCGCACCCGACTCGGTGCGCAAGATGTTGGAGCTGGTCGAGAAGGGCGACGTCAGTTTCAAGCTCGGCCAGGTGACCGAGCTGCACGGCGACGGCGGCCAGCTCGCCTCGGTGACGGTGAAGGCGCCGGACGGCACGAGCTTCGAGCAACCCGTCGAGGTCATGTTGCCTTTCTTCGGCCTCACCATGAAGCTCGGGCCGGTCGCCGATTGGGGCCTCAATCTCGAAGAGAACCTCATCCCGGTGGACACCGCGCGCTTCGAGACAAGCGAGAAGGGCATCTTCGCCATCGGCGACATCAACACGTACGAGGGCAAGCTGAAGCTGATCTTGTCCGGCTTCCACGAGGCCGCGCTCATGGCGCAGCAGGCGCATGAATATGTGCATCCCGACAAGAAGCTAATCTTCCAGTACACGACCTCGTCGTCGTCGCTGCAGAAGAAGCTCGGCGTGAAATGAGCGGCCGCTAAGCCAGCGAGCGGTAGATCGCGATCTCGTAAGGGCTGAGCAGCTTCGCCTTGAGCCGCTCGGGCAGGGGCAGCTCAGTTCGCGCGAACACGCCGCTTTCGTCGACGAGGTCGGTGGCGACCGGGTCGATGAGGATGAGATAGAGCCGGCGTGGCCGCTTGCGGTAAGACACCACGATGTTGTGCAGCACCTCCGCGAATACCTCGCGGCCGAATGGGTTGAAGAAATAGTGCACCGCCTCGCCGTCTGGCGGTCCGACCTCCGCCGCGTCCTCCAGCACGCATTCCACGTTGCGGCATTTCATGCGCGAGCGTGGATATTGCTGGATGTTCATCACCGCGTTGTCGTGCAGCTCTTCGGCGAACTCGATGCCGCCGACCGCGGCGAAGGGATGGCTTGAGGCAAGCAGCAGCACGCGCCCTTTGCCCGCGCCGTAATCGACGAAGGTCAGGCGTGAGAGATCGTAATCGATCCCGGCGAGCGACCATTCGAACAGGCTGCACGGCGTCGGCCGGTAGTCGTGGCCATACGCTCGGCGTGGGCTCCGGATGGTGAGTCCCTCGAGCGCAATAGGGGCTGCGGTCGGCGCGAAAAAGAGCTGCTCGATGGGTTTGTCGAGCACCTTCTCGTGCAGCCGGTGGAGATAGTTGCTGTAGTCCTGCTTCAGCCGCTCCGGCCGCGTGCGCTCTTTCAGGATCGCGCTGGTGCGCTCGAGCTCGGGCAGCACGGTCTCCCGGCCGATCTCGGCGGCGCGTGCGAGCCCGGCTTTGCCTGCAGCCACCGCGCTCGACGCTGCGGCCATGGTCTGGTCGCTGGTCTGGTCGGCAAGCCGCGAGAGCCGGTCGGCAAGCTTGCTGTGTGCAACGTCCTGCTTCAGCGCAACGGCTCTCGCCCACGCGTCGCGGCTCGCAGCGAGCGCGCTCAACGGCGCGTCCTTGGTCCGTGGGACCGGCTCCGCGGCAACAGGTTTCACGCTCTGGCGCTGAGGGGAAACGCCCTGCGCCTCCGGCGGCTCGGAACGTTGGGGTACAACCGTCATGGCTAATGTCCCCGCTTATGCGCAAGGATTGGGCAGCTTGCCTGGAGACGCAAGCGCTTTTTGTTCCGCACCGCAGCGAGGTTCGGGCGTTTATGCTATCCTCTTGATTTGTGTGGGATGTTTACGCGTCTTGAGCCGGCGCTCACCCATGCGGCGGGGGGGACGGTCCGTGCAGGCGGAGGATTATCACGACTCGGTAAGGCCGGGGCTCATCGCCTTGCTGCCGCGGCTCAAGCGCTTTGCGGATCTGCTTGCGGGCGAGCAGGCGGAAGGCAAGGCCCTGCTCGGCCGGGCGCTCCGGCGCATGCTCGCCGAGCAGCATCGCTACCAGCGCGGCACTGCGCTCGATGCGTGGGCCTTCGGCGAGATCTATCGCCATTGGCTCGTGGAGCTGCGAGATCACGCCGGACCGCTTGGCGAGATCGATGCAGGCGTAACGAGCTTCGATCTCCTCTTCGGTGGCGGCGATATGTGCGATCCGATCACGGTGGACTTCTTGCGCACCCTTCCGCCGCAGCATCGGCTCGCACTTCTGCTCGTCTATGGCGAGGGCTTCGACTTCGACCATGCCGCCTATGTGCTCGACGCATCGCCCGAGACCGTGGCCGGGAGGCTGGTCAAGGTCACGGCCGATCTCGCCGATCGTCTCTCCGAGGCAGCGCGCGCGCATGCGATGGCCGATCACCTGCACGCTGACATGTCGGAGAGGCTCGCATGACAGAGCTCAGCGACGACTTGTTGGTCGCCTATGTCGACGGGCGGCTCGCGGGTAAGCAAGGGAGCGCGGTCGCTAAGGTGCTCGAGCACGACGACGTGCTGGCGCGCCGCGTTCGCGCGTTGCAGTCCGCGCATGGCCGGCTCGAAGCGGCGTTCGATGCGATCCTCGCCGGCGAGGAGCTCGAAGTGGCCGCGGAGCCTGCGCCCGAGCGTCGCGCAGGCTTTTTCGTGCCTTGGAGCATCGCGGCAAAGGCGGGCCTCGCCGGCACGGGCATCGTTGCCGCATCCGTGTTCTTGATCGCGACCTTCGGGCTGCCACGCGCCGTGCCGGAGCCCGCGCAGCATGTCTCCGATGTCGCCGCACCGGAATATACCGGAAGCGTTGCGCAGAGCTGGGAGGAGCAGGCGGCGCGCGCGCAAGCGATGCTGAGCCGCGCCGGGCTCGAGGTCGGACTCGAAAGCCAGGGCAATCGCGACCTCGTCGCGTTCCAGCTTGGTCAGGCGATAGGGCGTCCCATCACGCTTGCCGATCTCGACGAGCACGGATTCCGCTTCGTGCGCGCGCAACTCTTGCGGACCGGCGAAGAGCCGCTCGCGCAGCTCCTCTATCTCGGACCGACCGGCGAGCCGCTTGCAGTCTACGCCAAGCGCGGCGCGGTGAGCGCGGCGCCCGCCTTCAAGCGCTACGGAACGATCGGGAGCGTTGCCTGGTCCGATAAGGGCGTCGCCTATCTCATCGCGGGAGAGGAAGACAAGGTCCGGCTGATGCAGCTCGCACAAGCCGTTCGGCATCACGCGGCAACGGCCAGCACGCCGCGATGACCGCCCGCCTGCGTTATTGGGCTAGCCGCGCCTGCGGCCTGTAGTCGCCGGCCAGGTAGCGGTTGAGGTCCTGCCTGATCGCCGCCGTCCGCTCCTTGTTGCAGTAATTGAGATTGTCCTTGATCGTGTCGTGCGTGGATTGCCGCGTGTAGTCGTACGCCTCCGCGATCTTTTTCATCTGGCTCGCCGAGACCCCGGTCGCAGCTTCTGCGGCGAGATAGTTCGACCTGAGTTGCTCGGGGCTGAACATGAAGCCGCAATGGCTCGCCCGCGCCGAGGTCCAGGCGACCTGAACAGGGCGCGCCAGCGGATCGCTGGGCTTCATGTAGCGCGCTTCCTTGTCGCTCGAGGCGCCGGGCGAGCTGCCGACCGTGCCACAGGCTGAAAGCCCCGCGAGCAGGCCGGCGAGGGCGATGCCGAGAGTAACGATGTGACGCTGGTCTCTCATGGCGGCGTCGATCTTAGCGATCAACAATGGCCGCTTGGAAGAGGCGATAGGAAGGCGAAACAAGGGCGCAAAAAACAGGAAAGGCGGAGCTTTGCGGCCCCGCCTCCCTGTGCGATTTCGGCCTCACGCCCGTTCGGGACGATCAGTCGTATCGCGAGACCTTTCGGTCTCTTTGGTCTCGCGCCAGGCTCCATGGTCTCCCATGAAACCGCGCGACGACCGACCACGGTCCTTATTTTACGTCGCGTTTGCTACGACGTGGCTTCCGCCTTGGCCGGTTGGAAGCCAATCAGCGATGGAATTTGCCGCGCGAAGCACCCTGTCGGCTCCGCCTCACGGTAATGCGACAAAGCCGCCAGACCGTGATGCTTCCGCTTGCTTATCCCGTCGCCTTCGGCCGTCCATGGCAATGGACGACCTCAGGCTTGCCATGCCCTTGTGAAGCTTCCGCCTGTTTCCCGGAGCCTTCGGATTTCTCCGCTGGCGCCTTCCACAACCGAGCGTCTCACATCTTGAGCATACATGAGGAGGTACAGGTCGCACGGGGCGGGATTCGCTTATCCCCGATTTCCACCGGATGCCGAAAAGCAACACCGCGCGCGTAAACTAAGTGCTGCGGCGCTGCGCTTCCTTCCCCCGGTGCCGAGGACCGCTATGCTAAGGGTCCGAGGGGAAGGTCCGCGCAAGCTTTTGCAGCGGGGAAGTCAGCATGCGTGACGTGAGCGAGAGCCGTGGCGCCCGCGCGATCGGTTTCGCCTTGGCCTTTTCTATGGTGGCGTTCGAGGCTACCCTCGTGGCCGGTACCGGAGCGTTCGGCGTGCCGGGCGTCCTTCTCGTCCGCTTTTCTGGCGAGGGCGGTTTCGCGCAAGCCGTGCCGGGCGGCGAAACCGTGGTCTCCAAGCTCGCCGAGGCCGCGCGCGCCTTGAGCCCGAATCCTACTTCGCTCGCGCCCGAGCCTGCGGGTGATGCCAGCCTGGTCGGTCTCGCCGACAAGATTCCCTGGGAGCGCGGGCAGGAGGCACAAGCCACCGAGCCGCGGCCCAAGGTCAAGGCATTCGCCGAGAACTCGCTCGCGGCGGCCGACGTGTTGCCCTGGGACGCGGCCGAGCCCTTTACGCCGGGCGATGCGCCGGCACCGAAGACCGCCGCGCTCGAAACGGAAGGAACTATGCCTGCGCCCGAGCCTCCTTCCGCCGCGCTTCCCGCCGCGCGCGACGTGGAGAAATGGGCCAAGGGCAAGGCAACCCAATTCAACAGCAAGGAACGGGGCCGCGGGCGCATGTTCCATTTCGAGCTCTGGCTTGAGCCGCCGGCCAAGGTGAAGGAGCGTCTGGTCGCGGTCGCGTACGCCTTCGACACGCCCGCGGTCATGCCGCAGGCGCAGATCTCGAATGAGCAGAAGACTGGCTTCCGGGTTGCCTTTGGGGGCCTCGCCTGCGCGGACAAGGTCACGCTCACGCTGAAATTCAGCGACGGCCAGTCGCAGCAGGTCGCGGTCGATGGCTGCCGCCTGCTGAGATAGCGGCTTCAGCGCATGCCGGCGATTTCCGCCACCATCTCGCGGAAGCGCGGGCGCTGCTGTTCGATGTAAGGAAGCGGGCGGCACACGTCGATCGTGGCAATGCCGATGCGCGTGGTTAGCGCGCCGTTGAACAGACCTTCGCCGAGCCGAGCTGACAGCCGCGCGGTCAGCCCATGCCCGATCACCTGGTGCAGCACGTCGTCGCCGAGTGCGATGCCACCGGTGAGCACCATATGCGTCACCACCATGCGGGCGAGCTTGAACAGCGAGAGCGTGCCTGGCCGCGCGCCGTAGAGCGTGGCGAGACGGCGCAGCATGCGCAAATTCTCCGCACCCACGAACAGCATGTCGATCAACGCGCCGGGGCTGACGGCGGTCACCACCGACACGCGCTTGGCCGAGGACGCGACGATGGCGCGCGCTTGCGGGTCGAGCGGCGCGACCAGCGTGCGCTCGGTGAGCCGCAACAGCTCAGCGGCATTCATGATGTCGTGCTCATGCTCAGCAAGCCGCTCCAAACCCCAGGCGAGGTCCTTGCGACCGCCATAGAGGCGCTTGAGGCGTTCGGCGACATCGATGGCAAGCTCCTTGTTGTTCTGGCGTGCGGCGGTGTCGGCTTCGAGCCTGATCTTGCCGAGGCGCCCAAGCCGCGCGAGGCCCGCGATCTCGCGTGCGATCAGCATGATGAGCGCAAGCACCACAAGGCCGAGCAGCCCTGCCGCGATCCAGCCGATCCAGTCGTCGCGGGCGATGAGCGATACGACCCAGTCATAGAGCCAGATCGAGGCGAGCAGGCTCACCAGCGCGCCGAGTGCGCCGAGGAAGATGCTGCCCCAGCGCAAGCCGCGCTCGAGATCGGGCAGCGCGCGGGCGCGCGGAACGGGGACGGGCTCTCCGACAACCGGCGGGATTGAGGGCGTGGGCGCTTCCGGCGCGAACACCTCCACGTCCTTCACGCGGAAGGCTCCGGGCTTACGGTACTGTCTCTTGCTCAAGCGAGCCGATCTCCGATCAAGGTCTCAACCGCGCGGTCGAGCCGGATATTTGGGAAGGGCGCAAAGCCACCGGAAGGGAGTAGCTTCGGATTTGGCGGCCGGAAGCGCACGAAGCGCATATCGCCATCCTCCGTGTGCCAGCCTTTGAGCGCCTTGTCGGGGTCCTTGGGCAGGTCGCCGGGGAAGATGGCGAACTCCTCGTTGCCGTCGAAAGTGCGCCTGCCGATCGTTTCGCCGGCCAGCGGACAGCCGATGATGCAGGGAAGCTTTTCGCCATTCCGCCGCGCCTCGCCTTCGCGCGTGGCGCGCACGGAGGCAAGTGCGAGCGCCTTCACCTCGGCGCCGGCATATTCGGCACGCGCCATGGCCCGCCCCGTGAGCCGCGCGAGGATCGCTTCCAGCCTGTCGTGGCTTTGCTGGTGCAGATGGTCGGCCTTGGTCGCGGCCATCACGATGCGGTCGATGCGCGGGGCGAACAGGCTCGACCAGAGCGTATTTGCGCCGGTGCGGAAGCATTCGAGGATCTCGGTCATGGCGCGTTCGAGATCGCTCACGGCTTCCTGTCCGCCGTTCAGCGCGGTCAGCACGTCGACCAGCACGATCTGCCGGTCGAGCCGCGCGAAATGATCGCGGAAGAACGGGCGCACGACATGCGCCTTGTAGGCCTCGTAGCGCCGCGCCATCATCGTCCAGAGCGAGCCGCGCGGGAATTCGATCTCGCCGTCCGCATCGAGCGGCGCGAAAGTGAGCGCCGGCGAGCCTTCGAGATCGCTCGGCATGAGGAAGCGCCCGGGCGGCAGCGTCGAGAGCGCATATTGGTCGGACCGCGCCTCGCGTAAGTATGCCTTGAACAGATCGGCAAGCCTCTCAGCGAGCGCCTCGTCTGCAGGCGCTACGGGGTCGACCTCGCGAACCGCCGCGTGCCAGTCCTTCGCGGCCTTCTTGCGCGATGCCGCCCGGCTCTGCGCGAGCGCGGTGCGCGCCCAGTCCGCATAATCGAGCTCAAGCAGCGGCAGGTCGAGCAGCCACTCGCCTGGATAATCGACGATGTCGACATGCAGCTTCTCGCGCCCGAACTGCCGCTTCCAGAATTGCGTGGAGGCATATTCGAGCGTGAGACGAAGCTGGCTGATGCGCCGCGTGCTCTCGGGCCAGCGTGGCGGATCGCCGGTGAGGTCGGCGAGGTGCTTCTCATATTCGAAGCGGGCCACGGCGTCGTCGGGCTGCGGCTCGAAATACGCGCGCGCAAGCCGCCCCTGCGCCGCCGCCTCGAAGAACGGCAGCCGTGCGCCGGCGATGAGATTGTGCACGAGCGCGGAGATGAACACGGTCTTTCCGGAGCGCGCGAGCCCGGTCACGCCGAGCCTGACCGTCGGCGTGACGAGGTCGGCGGCATAATCGCCGAGATTGCGGAAAGCGTCGCCCGCGGCTTGCGTATACGTCGTGATCGCCACGCGGGGTTCTTAGAGCAATTCTCGGCGAAAGAGTAACAGTTAACCTTTCGTTAGCCATGCTGGGGCGATGCTTTGGTTTGGGCACGATCTTCGGGGGAGACGCCATGCCAAGCGCAGCAAAGATGCTCGTAACCGAGGACGCTGCTGTCGCGCCGCACGGCGCTTCGCATCCGCTCGCCGAGTGCCGCCGCGCGCTTCGCGTGGGCAAGGACATCCTCGGCCTGTTGGACGACTTGCACGCATCGGTGCGCGCCACCGCCGCCAACGAACCGATCCCCGCCGCCGATCTCGACGATCTTGCGGAGGCCGAAGCCTGCCTAAAAAGCGTGCTCAGCGAGATTTAATTGCGGGCGCATTGCGAGCTCGGCAAGCTCGACCCGAGCCGCCACTAGGCACCCCCCAACATGACAAATTTGCAATGAAGCGGCTGTCGCCGCTTCGCGCATTTGTCAAGCGCGACTGCCGTCTTGACTTCGCGACTCGCTTCCGTAAATACGGGCCTGCCGGCGGGGTCGCGCGATGGTTCGCGGGCCGGACAAGGGGAGCAGGGCGGAAACGCCCAATGACGAAACCGGATGCGTCTGGAAAAGACTTCATGCCCGCGACTGCCAGAAAAAAAATCGTCGTCGAGGATTATCGTCCCTCGGAGAACGAACCCTTCATGAGCGAGCGCCAGCGCGCTTATTTCCGCCGCAAGCTTCTCGCTTGGCGTGAAGAGATCCTCCGCTCGACCAGGGAGACGCTCCAGCATCTCCAGGACGATTCCGCGCAACATGCCGACATCGCCGACCGCGCCACGTCCGAGACCGAGCGTGCACTCGAGCTGCGCGCTCGCGACCGCCAGCGCAAGCTGATCGCCAAGATCGACGCGGCGCTCGAGCGGCTCGACGACGGCACCTACGGCTATTGCGAGGAGACCGGCGAGCCAATCAGTCTGAAACGACTCGATGCCCGGCCGATCGCCACTTTGAGCGTTGAGGCGCAGGAGCGCCACGAGCGCCGCGAGCGCGTCTACCGCGACGAATAGGCTGCATTTTCCAGTGCAATCGTCATCCTCGAGGTGCTCGGCGCGAAGGCGCCGAGCCTCGAAGGACGCAAAAGCGCGGGCCGTCGCCCTTCGAGGCGCGCCTAGGCGCGCACCTCAGGGTGACGGGTCTAACACCACACCGTCATCGTCGGCTTGTCCCGGTGTGATATGCCGCGCGAAAGCCGCGAATTGGCGGCAGTGCAAGCGAGCAAGGGATAGGAGCATGGGTGCCTGGGCGATATTGCTGATATGCGTCGTCGCGGAGGTTGCCGCGACGTCGCTGCTGAAGAAGTCGAACGGATTCGCCGATCCGCTCTACGGCATCCTCTCCATCGTGATCTTCGCGGGTTGCTTCTGGGCGCTGTCTTATGTCCTGACGCGCATCCCGATCGGCGTGGCCTATGCGATCTGGGCGGGGATGGGCATTGCGCTCGTGTCGATTGTCGCCTGGACGGCCTTCCGCCAGCCGCCAACGGCGGCGCAGGCCCTTTTCATCACCATGATCATCGGTGGCTCGGTGGGGTTGAGCCTCTCGACGGCTCCAGGCGCGGGCGATGCCTAGGCGCTCCATGCGGCTTGATCGCGAAATCGAAATAGGTGTCGGGGTAAGGCTCGCGTTTCAAGGTGAAGTGCCACCACTCCATCGGGTAGTTCTCGAAGCCTTGGGCCTGCATGGCCTCGACCAGAGCCGCGCGGTTGGCACGCTCCTCATCGCTCAGGCCTGACGCCTCCGTATTCGCCTTCACGTCGAAGCAGTCGAAGCTCGTTCCCATCGCCACGCTTCCGTCAGGCGCCTGGCCCTTTTGCGGGGCGGTGCAGGCGCGCGCCACGTTGTCAAGCTTTGGCGGGGTCGCGTCGCGCGGCTCGAGCGTGAGATCGACCGTTGCGCCGCGCGAGTGGCCGGAGCGGGTGGCGATGTAGTGGGGCAACAACGAGCGCTTGTCGAGATTTGGGTAATAAGTTTCCTTGGCGCTCGGGTCGTCGGGCTTCTGCGCCCAGCCGACGAAGGACGAAACGGCACGGGCAGGGCGGTAGCAGTCATAGACTTTGAGCGTAAGCCCGCGCGCAGCGACCGCCTCTTGCACCCGCTTGAGCGCCTCCGCGGCCGGCCGCGCCAGCACGCATACAGCGGCGCCGTAGCCCGGCACCGGCGCGCCGGTGAAGTTCGAAGGGCCGGCATAACGGATGTCCTGTTCGATCGTGGGATCCACATCGCGCAGATAGACGAAGCCCTCCGGCATCTCGTCAGCCGCGCGCGCGGCACCCGCTAATGCGAGGAGGAGCAAGACGAAGCGAGCGATTGAGAGCATGACCGGCAGCGAGCTTCGCATAAAAAAACTCCCCGCTGGAGGGCGGGGAGTGGAGAGGTTTGGGGGACTGACATGACTGGCCGGAGCCAGTCGGTGTCGGACCATTAGCAGGGAACTGCCGGCGCTCTTACGACAAGGACGGAGGAAATTACCGGCGTCGCCTCATCCGCCTGCCCCTACAACGCAGGGCTACCGTAAGCACGGATAAATATTTACCCCAACTTGGAGGCGTTAACAAGTGAAACCGCCTGTGGTTTTCGGGCAACAGTCAACCGAAAAGCACTCGCCTAGCTTTTGCTGAAATCCGGGGCCGGCCGGTCCGCGGTTTTGGCGATGATGACGTCTTCGTGCGGCGGCTGAAGGTGCGGCCGTCCCCTGATTCCAGTCTCGACCACGATATCGACCGGCCCTCCGATAATGACGAGGTGCTCAACCTCATCGCGCCTGAGGAGGACGAGCTTGCGCCGGCCCTCCATGGAGGCAGTCTCCACGACGCCGAGCCGCTTGTCGCGCGCCCGCATGAAACTCGATGTGCTAGGGCGCCCGAAAAACGTCTTGAAGGCCCAGACGAGCAGCGCAACCAGCGCAACGACGAATAGGGTCGCCGCAACGAATAAGATCAGGAGGTTGAGGTCGGGCATGGAACGCTTCCCTAGGCAATCCGTGTTAACAGCTCATTAGCCAGCGCGTTCGCGCAGCATTAAGCGAAAACGCCGCAATGACAATCTCCGGTCAAGACGAATTGAATCGGCTATTTTGGCCGCCATGACGGATATCGACGCACCGATGCGCTACGCCGAGCCCGCCGCAGACCGCACCGAACGCGACGGAAGCGTGAGCCTAGTAGTGGTGCTCGCGCTCGCGCTTGCCATAGCGGCCGTGGGGCTCGCCATGGTGTCTCGCGAGATGGCCGAGCCGTTCGTGCTCGCGATCCTCGCCGGCCTTGCGGTAATCGGCGTGTTCTGCCTGTTCGCTGGCGCGGTCGGAATTCTCCATTTCGGCCAGCGCCACGCCCGCAACGACGTCACCAAGGCCTTCGTCGACAACCTGCCGCAAGGCGCGCTGATCGCCGACGGCTCGGGCCGCGTCCTCTATGCGAACGAAGCCTATCGCGACCTGCTCGGCCTCGATCCAGATGCCGCAGTTCCGGCGCCCGACCGGGCCTTCGGCGGCAATCCGCATCTGTCCGAAGTCATCTTCCGGCTCGCCCGCGCTGCGCAGCAGGGCCGCAGCCTGCGAGAAGAGTTTCGGCTTCCGCCGCCGGGGGAGAGTGACGAGGCTGGCGTCGTGCCGCGCTGGTTCCGCATCTCGGTGCAGCCGATGCCGGCAGAGCCGCGCTCGGGCCGCAAAGGCGCGCTGACTGTCTGGCAGGTCGATGAGATTACGCAAGACCGCGCACGTGAAGAGACAAGCTTCGCCCAAGTTCAAGCCGCGATCGCCTATCTCGACAACGCGCCGGCCGGATTCTTCACCGCCGACGCCATTGGCAATATCGGCTATCTCAACGCGACGCTCGCGCAATGGCTGGGCCTCGATCTCTCCGAGGTTGCCGGCCGCACGCTCAAGCTTTCGCGAGTCATGTCCGAGAACAGCGCGACCTTGATCGCGAACGCAGGGCGCGGACCGGCGCATGGAAACGGGGAGCGTTTCGACATCGACCTCGTCAAAGCCGACGGCACGAGCCTGCCGGTGCGCATCCTCTATCGCCGGCCGCGAAGCGGCGGCCAGGCGCACGCGCTGGTGCTGAACCGCGCGCCCGGCGAAGCCGAGGAGGCGGACGCAGCCGAGCTTCGCTCTGTGCGCCTGTTCCACGGAGCGCCGATCGGCATCGCCACGCTCGACGCAAGTGGCGCCATGAAAGCCAGCAACGCCGCCTTCGTGCGCCTGTTCGGAGCGGGCTCAGACGACAGCGGCACGAGCCTCGAAGACCGCGTCGATCCCGAGAGCCGCCAGGGGCTCCGCCGCGCGCTGGACGCGGCCCTTACCGGCCAAGCGCTGATCGAGCCGGTGGACATCGCCTTTGCCGGCGGTGGGGAGCGGAGTGGGCGAATCTGGTTCAGCCCCATCCACCAGGCCGACGGCGAAGGTGAGGCGGCGATCGCCTACGCCATCGACACGACGGAACAGCGGGCGCTCGAGCGCCAAATTGCGCAGGGGCAGAAGATGCAGGCGGTCGGCCAGCTTGCCGGCGGCATCGCGCATGACTTCAACAACATGCTGACGGCGATCATTGGCTTCTCCGACTTTTTGCTGATGAACCACAGGCCGACCGACCCCGCCTTCCAGGACATCATGAACATCAAGCAGAACGCGAACCGGGCCGCGGGGCTCGTGCGCCAATTGCTTGCCTTCTCGCGCCAGCAGACCCTGCGCCCGCAGGTGCTGCAGCTCGACGAGATGCTGTCAGAGCTCTCGATCCTGCTCGGAAGGCTGCTCGGCGAGAATATCGAGCTGACGCTGGACCAGGGCCGCGACCTTTGGCCGGTTAAGGCCGACCTGCATCAGTTCGAGCAGGTGATCGTCAATCTCGCCGTCAATGCGCGCGACGCCATGCAGAATGGCGGCAAGCTCACGATCCGCACCGCCAATATTGACGAGGTCGAGACGCGTGCGCTTGCGATCCCCGAACTTGCGCCGGGCGACTATGTGCTCGTCGAGGTGCGCGACACGGGCACGGGCATGAGCGAGGAGGTCAAGCGCAAGATTTTCGAGCCCTTCTTCTCGACGAAAGAGGTCGGCCGCGGCACGGGGCTAGGCCTTTCCACGGTGTACGGCATCGTCAAGCAGACCGGCGGCGCGATTTTCGCCGACAGCGTTGAAGGCTCCGGCACCGTGATGCGCCTCTACCTGCCGCGCTATGTCGAGACGGTGAGCGAGGTGCAAGCGCGGGTCGAGCGCAAGCCCGCCGAGAAGCCGAAGGATTTGACCGGGCGCGGCACGGTGCTGCTGGTCGAGGACGAGGATGCGGTGCGGAGCTTCGCCGCCCGCGCTCTCGGCCAGCGCGGCTATCACGTGCTGGTCGCCACCACTGGCGTGGAGGCGCTGGAAGTCTTCCAGAGTCATCAGGGCGAGGTCGATCTCGTAGTGAGCGACGTCGTGATGCCCGAGATGGACGGTCCGACGCTGTTCGAGAAGCTGCGTGCGCAGCGTCCCGACCTCAAGGTGATCTTCATCTCGGGCTATGCGGAGGATGCCTTCCGCCGGCACCTCGCCGAGAACGAAGACTTTATGTTCCTGCAGAAACCCTTCGATCTCAAGGAGCTGGCCGCGGCCGTGAAAACGGCACTGCAAGGCTAACGTCAGCCTTGCCCGGCCCATGAGGGCTTCCATTTGCCGTCTTTCGCGTCTAGGACGCGGGGGAAAGAAGCCCTGTGCTCAGGCGTTCCAGGCTGATCTAGCGGTTCAGCCTCGTCTTTAAGTCGGAGTGTCTCCGTGCCGGATTACGAAGTCGTCCCGGAAGAGGAAGCCGGCAAGGTCGCGCGGCGAAAGCGCCCCAAACCGCGCATGCCCGCGCTCACCATCGAACGCTATGGCGGCCGCCTCGTCTATATCTGGTTCGGCATGCGCGCGCGCGACCTGCTCAAGCTGTTCAAGCGCGGCCGCTACAACTTCACGCTCAACTGCATCCCCGACGTGCTCGCGTTGTGGCTCTGGGTGCCGTGGAACGGTGTGCTTCGCCGGCTCTCCGAGGCGAAATACGCCAAAGCTGCCGAAGCCGTGAAGCTCGACACGCCGCCCGTCTTCATCCTCGGCCATTGGCGCACCGGCACGACGCTGCTGCACGACCTCTTCGCGGAAGACCCGAACCTCGCTTACCCCACGACCTATGAATGCTTCTTCCCGCATCATTTTCTGATCTCCGAGGGGCGGCTCGACCGCATCTTCAGGATCCTCCTGCCGAAGCGCCGCCCGCAGGACGACGTGCCGGTCGGCTTCGACCGCCCGCAGGAAGAGGAATTCGCGCTGATGATGCTTGGGCTTCCGTCGCCATATCGGACGATGGCCTGGCCGAGATTCGGCCCCGCCGACAGCGAGTATTTCGACTTCAAGGGCGTTCCCGAGCAGTCGCGCAAATCGTGGGCCGACGGCTTCATGTGGTTTTACCGCCGGCTCGTGCTCAAACACGGCAAGCGGCTGGTAATGAAGTCGCCGCCCAACACCTCGCGGCTCGAGCTGCTCACCGAGATGTTCCCCACCGCCCGCTACGTCTATCTCGTGCGCAATCCGCTCAACCTGTTCTCCTCGACAGTGAAGCTCTGGCGCGCGCTCTATTCGACGCAAGGCCTGCACAATCCGCCTCATCTCGATCCATGGCTCGACGACTACGTGCTCGACACGCTCGCGATGATGACCGAGGCCTATGAGCGGGATCGGCACTTGATCCCCGAAGATCGTCGCGTCGAGATCCGTTTCGAGGATTTCATCAAGGACCCGATCGACTCCATGCGCGACATCTACATCCGGCTCGGCATTTCCGGCTTCGAGCAGGCAGAACCCAAGATGCGCGCGTTCCTGGACGCCAGGTCCGAGCATAGCGTGTCGAAATACCGCCTGCCCGAGCCGCTTCGGCGCAAGATCGTCGACCGGATGGGTGCCTTCATCGACCGGTACGGCTATCGCGAGGCTATCGAGGCGGCAGCGCCTGCGCCCGCGGCGTCACCTGCGGCATCAAGCCCCGAGCCGAAATCCAAGACGACCGTCCGCGAACGCGAGCCGTCGTGATGTTTCGGTCACGTGCCGCCGAATAGAATCGTTTGCGCAAACGCGCCTCGTCGGCGCTGGCGTTTTCGCTAACTCCCGCCGCATCTCGCCTGTCGTCTCTCGCGTCGGGGATGCCTCACCGGATGGAGGGAGATCGTGAGTTGCATTGCGCTTGGCGCGGCTATCGCGCTGCGCTCGCACGTATGCCTTCGACGCAGATGCGGGCGCGGGGGCCGGCACTTTGGGCCTTCCCGCGGCGGCCAAGAATTTCTCGCCTATCAATCAGGTCGCCTGCAAGGTTGCGGGCCCGACCTGCCCACTCGGCTACACGCGCGTGTGCCGCATGTGGAAATGTTGGTGCGCGCGCTGCTAGCCTAGGCTCCGGGGGCGCCGAAACGAGATTGGATTGCGGGAGGCCGCCTCACGGGGCGGCCTCTTGCTTTTTCCGGGGATAACAGAACATCTTGCGAGCAGAGAACAAACCATGTACATTGCCTGTCCTGGGAGTGACAGGGCAGGGCCCTCCTGAGCCGTCATTTGCCACTCGAAGCGGGCTTGTGAAATAAGGGAGAATCCGATGCAGAATGTCGCGCTGCGCCTCGTCGAAGGAGCCGGGATGGATAAGGAAAAGGCGCTTGAAGCGGCGATCTCCCAGATTGAGCGCGGCTTCGGCAAGGGCTCCATCATGCGGCTCGGCCAGAACGAGAAGGCGGTCGAGGTGGAAGCGGTCTCGACCGGCTCGCTCGGCCTAGACATCGCGCTCGGCATCGGCGGGCTGCCGCGCGGGCGCGTCGTCGAGATCTACGGGCCTGAAGTTCCTCGGGCAAGACCACGCTCGCGCTGCATGTCGTCGCCGAGGCGCAGAAGCGGGGCGGCATTTGCGGCTTCATCGATGCCGAGCACGCGCTCGACACCGTCTATGCGCGGAAGCTCGGCGTCGACCTTGAGAACCTCCTGATCTCCCAGCCGGACACGGGCGAGCAGGCGCTCGAGATTACCGACACGCTGGTGCGTTCGGGCGCCATCGACGTGCTGGTGATCGATTCGGTGGCGGCGCTGACGCCGAAGGCCGAGCTCGAAGGCGAGATGGGCGAAATGCAAATGGGCAGCCAGGCGCGGCTGATGAGCCAGGCGCTGCGCAAGCTCACCGGCTCGATTTCGAAGTCGCGCTGCATGGTGATCTTCATCAACCAGATCCGTATGAAGATCGGGGTGATGTTCGGAAGCCCTGAGACCACCAGCGGTGGCAATGCGCTGAAATTCTATGCCTCGGTCAGGCTCGATATCCGCCGCATCGGCGCGATCAAGGAGCGCGAGGAGGTGATCGGCAACCAGACCCGCGTCAAGGTGGTCAAGAACAAAGTGGCGCCACCCTTCAAGCAGATCGAGTTCGACATCATGTATGGCGAGGGGATCTCCAAGACTGGCGAGCTGATCGATCTTGGCGTCAAGGCTGGCATCGTCGAGAAATCCGGATCCTGGTTTTCCTTTGACAGCGAGCGGATCGGCCAGGGCCGCGAAAACGCCAAGGTCTATTTGAAGGAGAATCCCGCGACGGCAGAGCGCATCGAGCGGGCGATCCGCCAGAATGCTGGCCTGATCGCCGGGCAGATTCTCGAAGGCACCGAGCCGGAAAGCCCGGAGACCGACCGCGGCGAAGACGCGCCAGGCTTTGCCGAGGAAGGCGTCACCCCGATTTCCGGCAATACGCGGCGGGGGCGCCGCGGCGCTTAAGGCTTGAGCGGTTTAGGCGCAGGTCCTTCCAGGACTTTAGGGCTTCCGGGCGTTTGGCCGTCGCTGCCGCTTGCCAGGGCATGGCTTGCACCTTATGTGTCTCGGCGAATTGGCCGCCTCCTGAACTCTCGGAGCCGCGCGAAGGCCGCTTGCTCTTCCCGAATCGGCTAGGGTGGCCAGCGTCTGTCGCCTTTGGCGACGCCTCCGGGACCCCTTAAGCCAACCGTCCATGGCCCCCGCCAAGTCGTCGACTGCAAAAGCTAAGGACTCTGCCCGCAAGATGTCTGCGCGCGCAAGCGATGAGGCCGTGCGCTCGGCGCATGACAGCGCGCGACCGACCCGGACCAACGACATCAGGACGGCGTTCCTCGATTTCTTCGCCAAGAACGACCATGCGGTGATCCCATCGAGCCCGCTCGTGCCGCGGCACGATCCGACTTTGATGTTCACCAATGCGGGCATGGTGCCGTTCAAGAACGTCTTCACCGGTCAGGAGAAGCCGAGCGCCTTGCGCGCCGCGTCATCGCAGAAATGCGTACGCGCGGGTGGCAAGCACAACGATCTCGACAATGTGGGCTACACCGCACGCCACCATACCTTTTTCGAGATGCTGGGCAATTTTTCGTTCGGCGACTATTTCAAGGAGCGCGCGATCCTGCTCGCCTGGGAGTTGCTCACCAAGGATTTCGCGCTCGATCCGAAGCGCCTCATCGTCACCGTCTACGCCGACGATGAGGAGGCCGCGAAATTGTGGAACAAGATCGCGGGCATTCCCGATCGCGAAATTCTTCGCATCGCCGGCAGCGACAATTTCTGGTCCATGGGCGACACGGGCCCGTGCGGGCCGTGCTCGGAGATTTTCTTCGATCATGGGCCCGCGATCGCGGGCGGTCCTCCAGGCAGCGCCGACGCGGAGGGCGACCGCTTCGTCGAGATCTGGAACCTCGTCTTCATGCAATACGAGCAGCTTGCCGACGGCACACGCGGGGACCTGCCGCATCCCTCGATCGACACGGGCATGGGGCTCGAGCGCGTCGCTGCCGTACTGCAAGGCACCCACGACAATTACGCGATCGACCTCTTCCGCGCGCTGATCGCGGCCTCGGTCGACCTCACCGGCGTGCCCGCGCGCGGTGAGCAGGCGCCGAGCCATCGCATCATCGCCGACCATCTCCGCGCGTCGTCGTTCTTGATTGCCGACGGCGTGCTGCCGTCGAACGAGGGCAGGGGCTACGTGCTCCGCCGCATCATGCGGCGCGCCATGCGGCATGCGCATATTCTTGGGGCCAAGGACCCGCTGCTCTACCGCCTCGTGCCGACGCTCGTCGCCGAGATGGGCCACGCTTATCCGGAGCTCGAGCGCGGTACGAGCCTGATCGAGGAGACGCTGAAGCTCGAAGAGACCCGCTTCCGCGAGACGCTCGAGCGCGGGCTGAAGCTGCTCGACGACGCGGCGAAGGGGCTGAAACGCGGCGATACGCTGCCGGGCGAGGTTGCCTTCAAGCTCTACGACACTTACGGCTTCCCCTACGACCTCACCGAGGACGCGCTCAAAGCCAAAAACATCGCTGTCGATGCGCAAGGCTTTGCCGCCGCGATGGAGCGGCAGCGCCAGGAGGCGCGCAAGTCCTGGGCCGGCTCCGGTGAGGCGGCCACAGACAAGCTCTGGTTCGAGCTGAAGGAAGAGCTCGGTGCGACCGAGTTCCTCGGCTACGAGACCGAGGCCGCGTCGGGCGAGATCGTGGCGCTCGTCAAGGATGGCACCCGTGTTGAGACGCTGCGTCAGGGCGAGCGCGGCATCGTCATCCTCAACCAGACTCCGTTCTACGCCGAGTCCGGCGGCCAGGTCGGCGATCGCGGCACGCTCATCTCCAAAGGTAAAAGCTTCAAGGTCGAGGACACGCAGAAGAAACTGCACGGCCTCTATCTTCACGTCGGCACGGTCGAAAGCGGTTCGCTCAAGATCGGCGATCAAGTCGAGCTGGAAGTCAACCATGCGCGACGCACTGCCACGCGCGCGCATCACTCAGCGACGCATCTCTTGCACGAGGCGCTCCGGCGCGTACTCGGCGAGCATGTGGCGCAGAAGGGCTCTCTGGTCGAGCCCGGGCGCCTGCGCTTCGACTTCTCGCACCAAAAGCCGATGACGCATGAGGAGGTGCGCGCGGTTGAGGGGCTGGCCAATCAAATGATCCTTCAGAACACGCCCGTCGAGACGCACCTGATGACTCCCGAGGCGGCCATCGCCAAAGGCGCACTCGCTTTGTTCGGGGAGAAATACGGCGACGAGGTCCGCGTGGTCAACATGGGGTTGGACGCGAAGAGAGAGAAGGCGGGGCACGCTTATTCCGTCGAGCTTTGCGGCGGCACGCATGTCAGGCGCACCGGCGATATCGGCCTGCTCAAGATCGTGAGCGAAAGTGCGGTCGCAGCCGGCGTGCGCCGCGTCGAAGCGCTGACCGGGGAGGCGGCGCTGGCTTATCTCGGGGCGCAGGACGAGAAGATGCGCGAGGCTGCCGAGCTCCTGAAGGTTTCGCCCGACGAGGTGATCACCCGGCTGGCGGCCGTGATCGACGAGCGCCGCAAGCTCGAGCGGGAGCTCGCCGAAACCAGAAAGAAGCTTGCGATGGGCGGAGCCGCCACGGCGCAAGACGGAGAGCCGAACGTCACCGAGGTCAACGGCACGGCGTTCTTGCGTATTCGTGTCACGGGCTTGCCTAACAACGACCTCAAGGCATTGGCGGATGCAGGCAAGGCCAAAGTAAAATCTGGCGTGGTCGCCATTGCCAACACGGCGCCGGACGGCAAGGGTGGCCTCGTCGTCGGCGTCACCGATGACCTGACGGGTCGATTCAACGCGGTAGATCTAGTACGGGCTGGCGCCGAGGCGCTTGGAGGCAAGGGGGGCGGGGGCCGCCCCGATCTCGCCCAGGCCGGCGGTCCTGACGGTGCTAAGGCAGATCAGGCGCTCGATGCCATCGCCGCGAAGCTTGCCGCGGGTGCCGCGGACACCAAGCCCGAGGCCAAGCGCGCTTAAGCCGCCGCGCGGTCGGCGAGCGCTTCACGCAGATTGTCGGCAACCTTGTCGAGGAACCCGCTGGTCGAGAGCCAGCCCTGGTCGGCGCCGACCAGGAGGGCAAGGTCCTTAGTCATGAAGCCCGCCTCTATCGTGCCCACCACCACCTTTTCCAGAGTCTCGGCGAAGCGCAGAAGCTCGGCATTGTCGTCGAGCTTGGCGCGATGCTTGAGCGCGCCGCTCCAGGCGAAGATCGAGGCGGTAGAGTTGGTCGACGTCGCGCGCCCTTGGCTGTGCTGGCGGAAATGGCGGGTGACCGTTCCATGCGCCGCCTCGGCGAGCACCGTGCCGCCGTCCGGAGTCATCAGCACGCTGGTCATCAATCCGAGCGAGCCGAAGCCTTGTGCCACCGTGTCGGACTGCACGTCTCCGTCATAGTTCTTGCAAGCCCACACATAGCCGCCCGACCATTTCAGCACCGCCGCCACCATATCGTCGATCAGCCGGTGCTCGTAAGTCAGTCCGCGCGCATCGAATGAGGGCTTGAACTCGGCAGCGAACACTTCTGCGAACAGATCCTTGAAACGCCCGTCATAGGCCTTGAGGATCGTGTTCTTGGTCGAGAGATAGACCGGCATGTTGCGGTGGAGGGCGTAGTTGAAGGTGGCGCGCGCGAAATCGCGGATCGAGTCGTCGAGGTTGAACATAGCGAGTGCCACGCCGCCGCCAGGAAATTCGCAGACCTCGTGCTCGATCAGCGTGCCGTCGTCGCCTTTGAAGGAGACGGTGAGCTTACCCTTGCCGGGCACACGGAAGTCGGTCGCGCGGTAGACGTCGCCGAAGGCATGCCGCCCGATGACGATGGGCTTGGTCCAGCCCGGCACGAGCCGCGGCACGTTCCTGCAGAGGATCGGCTCGCGGAAGATCACGCCGCCGAGAATGTTGCGGATCGTGCCGTTCGGCGACTTCCACATCTTCTTGAGGCCGAACTCCTTGAGGCGCGCCTCATCCGGCGTGATGGTCGCGCACTTCACGCCCACGCCGCACTCTTTGATCGCGTGCGCCGCGTTGACGGTGACCTGGTCGTCGGTCGCGTCACGATTCTCGATGCCGAGATCGAAATACAGGAGCGGCAGGTCGAGATGCGGCAGGATCAGCTTCTCTTTGATCATCGACCAGATGACGCGCGTCATCTCGTCCCCGTCGAGATCGGCGACCGGGTTCTTCACCTTGATCTTGTCCACGGGCAAAATCTCCGCTTGCGGGAAAGTGCGACAGGCGGCAATCCCCTCGCGGGCCGCCCCCATTGCGGGTCTCGGTTCTCTATAGCATCGTGCTTGCCCGATGAAAGCAAGAGCCTCCAACGTCAAGCGTGCGCGCGGCAAAGCGGCGCGGTCGCGGTCGATAGCGACTGCGGCTGACAAGCGTGAGGTTGTGGGGCGCGTTGCGCCTGCGGTCGTGCTCGTCAATCCACAGCTCGGCGAGAATATAGGCTTCGCCGCGCGCGCTCTGGCGAATTTCGGTTTGAGCGATCTGCGGCTGGTCGAACCGCGCGACGGCTGGCCGAATGACAAGGCGCACGCGGCGGCCGCGGGTGCTGCCTTTGTCGTGGAGAAGGCAACCGTGTATCCGAGCGTGGAGGCCGCGATAGAGGACCTCAACTTTGTGCTCGCCACGACGGCGCGGCCACGCGAGATGGTGAAGCCGGTGCTCAGTCCGGAAAGCGCCGCGCGCGAACTCGTCGCGGCCGCGCTGCGCGGCGAGCGGAGCGGCATTCTGTTCGGGCCGGAGCGCAGCGGCCTCGACAACGACGCGATTGCCTTGGCGGACGCGATCGTCATCGCGCCGGTGAGCCAGGATTTCGCCTCGCTCAGCCTGCCCCAGGCCGTGCTCATCCTGGCCTATGAGTGGCTGAAGGCGCAAAGCGTGAGCCCCCCTCTCGGCCGCGAGACGAAGTTCGACGGGCCTGCCGCCGAGGGCCTGGAGCTTGTCCGCACGCGCAAGGCGACGCGCGCGGAGTTGCTCGGCCTGTTTGCGCATCTGGAGGAGGAGCTCGACCGCGCGGGCTTCCTCCGTCCGCCGGAAAAGCGCGCTTCGATAGTGCGCAGCATCCGCAATATGTTCCACCGCATGGCCGCAACCGAACAGGATGTGCACACCTGGCGTGGGATCGTTGCCTCGCTGGCGGCGGCGCGAAAAGGATCGAAGACGTGAGGTGTCATAGTTCCGCCCCCTTTCTCCTATTGCCATGGCCTCAACGATGCTAACTTCCGCCAAGGGAGGAGAGGGGCTGTCGATGCCGAAACCGCAGATCTCGGCGGCCGTTTGTGCCGCCGCCCTGACGTTGATTGCATCCGGACCCGGCTGGGCCGCCGATCAAACCCGCATTCGCACGGTCGCCGAGGAGCTGACCCAGCGCACCAAACCCACGGAGCCGACCGACGGCCAATCGAAGGGTATGAGCGACAGCGCCGTGCGCGTACTGTTGACCTATGCGCAGTCGATCCTGCCCGAAGAAGCCCCAGGCTCTGACGGGAAGATGCAGAAGGTCGACAAGTCCGATCCCAACAAATTCCTCATCCCTATCGAGGATGCTCGACGCGTGATCCGCGTCGCCACGCGCTCGGCCTATGCGGAGGCCTGCCAGCTGCTTGACCTGCAGCGCGCCAACTACCAGGCGCTCATGAAAAGCGAAGAGGCGAAGAAGACGTGGAGCCGCGAGCAGCTTCTGATGATCAACGCGCTGCATTTGTTCTCGACCTCGTATTTCGCAGGCACCGTTCAGATCACTGCCAAGGAAGAGTCTGATCCGGCCGCTGGCGGCACCGCCGTACCCGAGGGAGTCGCTGGAGCCGCGTCGCAAGGCGGAACCCAGGTTCTCGCGCCGAAGCCGCCGAAATGCCCCCCTGAGCAGAAACAGAAGGTCGAGAGCGCGATTAACGCCTATGTAGAGGCGGCTCAGGCAGCCCAGCCGCAGGCCGCCCCGCAGCCTCGCGCTGCAGCAGGGGCCAATTGACACTTTCCAAGCCTTCCGTGTAACAAGCGGGCGAAGCGCGGCTGGTCCGGGCTTCACGAGATTCGCCGGAATATCCGGCGGGCTGGAAATCATCAGCAAAGGCTATCGGCTGAGGACGCGGGGAGGTCCCCGCGAGAGGCCTGATTTGGCTTTGGAGTCCGGAGCATGACGAAACGCATTCACGCCAAGCATAAGATCGACCGCAGGCTTGGCGAGAACATTTGGGGCCGTCCGAAGAGCCCTTACAACAAGCGGGAATACGGTCCGGGCGAGCATGGCCAGCGCCGCCGCGGCAAGCTGTCGGACTACGGCCAGCAGCTCCGCGCCAAGCAGAAGCTCAAGGGCTATTACGGCAACATCACCGAGAAGCAATTCAAGGCGATCTATCACGAGGCCGCGCGCCAGCGGGGCGATACCTCCGAGAAGCTGATCGGCCTGCTCGAGCGCCGCCTCGACGCCATCGTCTATCGCGCCAAGTTCGTACCGACCGTGTTCGCCGCGCGCCAGTTCGTGAGCCACGGCCATGTGCGCGTCAATGGACGGCGCGTCAACATCCCGAGCTACCGCTGTCGCGAGGGTGACGTGATCGAGGTGCGCGACAAGGTGAAGGACGCCGGTCTCGTGCTCGAAGCGGCGCAGAGCCCCGAGCGCGACGTGCCCGACTATCTCGAAGTCGACCACAACAAGATGACGGCGAAGCTTGCGCGCGTGCCGACGCTGTCGGATGTGCCTTATCCGGTGATGATGGAGCCGAACCTCGTCATCGAGTTCTATTCGCGCTAGCGACCGGTCTTCGACTTACCAAACGACGGTCATCGCCCGGCTTGTCCGGGCGATGACCAATCGACGTCATTCATTGGTCTTGAGGTTTCCATGTAAGGGATGCCCGCTTGCGCGGGCATGACACGGGTCGAACAAGGCTACGCCGTCAGCGTCCGCGCATTGTGGGCGATGCCCTTTTCGGTCAGGAGCTCCTGCAGCTCTCCAGCCTGGAACATCTCGCGCACGATATCGCAGCCGCCGATAAACTCGCCCTTGACGTAGAGCTGCGGGATCGTCGGCCAGTTCGAATAGGCCTTCACGCCGTCGCGGACGGCCATGTCCTCGAGCACGTTGATGTCTTTGAAGTCGACTCCGAGATGGCCCAGGATCTGCGTGACCTGCATGGAGAATCCACATTGCGGCATGGTCTTCGTGCCCTTCATGAAAAGCACCACGTCGCTGCCCGCGACCTCCTTGCCGATCCAGTCCTGAACGTCCTGTTTGCTCATCTCTTCGTTCCTTTTATTCCGCCGCCGCCTCGTAGCTATGGCGCGGCAGTCCGCAATGCAAGGGCGTGCAGCGCGGCGCCCATTTGGCCTTCGAGCGCCTCGTAAACCATCTTGTGCTGCTCGACGCGGCTCTTGCCGCGGAACGCCTCCGAGACGACGGTCGCGGCATAATGATCGCCGTCGCCGGCGAGGTCCTGGATCTCGACCCGCGCATCCGGAAAGCGCGTCTTGATGAGCCGCTCGATGTCCTCAGCCGCCATCGCCATGTGGACGTACCTTCCGACTTTCGCCTTGTGACCTAGGCCTGCGCCATGAAGCGTGGCAGCCAGCTTTCATACGCCGCCTTCAGCGTTGCAAGCCGCAGCGGCGACTTCGTCCGCAATTGCGATGGCGTCGCCGCCAGCGCGGCCAAGCAGCCTGACGGGTACCTTGGCGATGGCCGCCGCCTTGTGCACGGTATCCACCTGATCGGGCGCCGCGGCGATCACATAGCGGGCCTGGTCCTCTCCAAACCACGTGGCATGAGCGGGGAGAGGCCCGGGCGGCGCGTCGAGCATGACGCCGATGCCGGCGGCTAGCGCCATCTCCGCGAGCGCAACGAGAAGTCCCCCGTCCGAGACGTCGTGCACCGCTGAGACCGAACCGTTCCGGATCAACGTGCGAACGAGATTGCCCGCACGTCGCTCGCCATCAAGATCGACGGGCGGTGGCGCGCCTTCCGCGCGGTCGAGCACGATCTGCTGATAGAGCGACTGGCCGAGATGGCCAGCCTCAGCGCCGAGCAGGAGCAGCACGTCGCCTTCATGCTTGAGCCCAATCGTACCCATCGCCCTGATGTCGGGGAGGAGCCCGATCCCGCCGATCGCCGGCGTGGGCGGAATGGCGACGCCGTTCGTCTCGTTATAGAGCGAGACATTGCCTGACACGACAGGGAAGGCGAGCGCCGTGCAGGCCTCGGCCATGCCTTCGACCGCGCCAACGAACTCGCCCATGATCTCGGGGCGCTCGGGATTGCCGAAATTCATGCAGTCGGTGATCGCGAGCGGATCGGCGCCGGCAGCCGTCAGATTGCGCCAGCATTCCGCAACCGCTTGCTTGGCGCCCTCGCGCGGGTCCGCCGCGCAATAGCGGGGCGTCACGTCGCAGGAGATCGCGAGTCCCTTCTGCGTCCCATGCACCCGCACCACCGCCGCATCGCCACCGGGGCGCTGCACCGTGTCGGCCATGACCATGTGGTCGTATTGCTCCCAGATCCAGCGGCGCGATGAAAGTTGCGGCGAGCCGATCATCAGTTCGAGCGTGCCGAGGATGCTCGCGGGCGCCGGCACCGCGTGCCGGTCGACGATCTCCTGGACCCGCTTCTCGACCCAGGGCCGCTCATAGACCGGCGCGTCGTGGGCGAGCGCGGAAAGCGGAATGTCGGCCTCCACCATGCCGCGATGCTTCACGACCAGCCGGCCCGTGTCGGTCGTGTAACCGATGACCGCGAAGTCGAGCTCCCATTTGCGGAAAATGCGCTCGGCAAGCTTCTCGGCGCCGGGCTTCAGCACCATCAGCATGCGTTCCTGGCTCTCCGAAAGCATCATCTCGTAAGCGGTCATGCCTTCTTCGCGCGTCGGCACGCGGTCGAGCTCGAGCTCGATGCCGACGCCGCCCTTGTCAGACATTTCGACCGACGACGAGGTGAGCCCCGCCGCGCCCATATCCTGTATGGCGACGATTGCATCCTCGGCCATCAGCTCGAGGCAGGCTTCGAGCAGCAGCTTTTCAGTGAAGGGATCGCCGACCTGCACGGTCGGACGCTTCTCTTCGGACGCTTCGTCGAACTCGGCAGACGCCATTGTCGCGCCATGGATGCCATCGCGCCCGGTCTTGGATCCGACATAGACGACCGGCAGCGCCACGCCTTTTGCGGCGGAGCGGAAAATGCGGCCCGCGTCCACGAGCCCCACGGTCATGGCATTGACCAGGATGTTGTCGTTGTAGCGCGGATCGAAATTGGTCTCTCCGCCCACCGTCGGCACGCCCATGCAGTTGCCGTAATCGCCGATGCCCGACACGACGCCAGCGACGAGATGGCGTGTCTTGGGATGGTCAGGTGCGCCGAACCGGAGCGCGTTCATGTTGGCGATCGGGCGCGCGCCCATGGTGAACACGTCGCGCATGATGCCGCCGACGCCGGTCGCGGCACCCTGATAGGGCTCGATATAGGACGGGTGGTTGTGGCTCTCCATCTTGAAGACCGCCGCCTGGCCGTCGCCGATATCGACCACGCCAGCGTTCTCGCCGGGGCCCTGGATCACTTGCGGGCCTTCTGTCGGGAGCTTCCTCAGCCAAACCCTCGACGATTTGTAGGAGCAATGCTCGGACCACATCACCGAGAAGATGCCGAGTTCGGTCAGCGACGGCTCCCGGCCGAGCGCTTCGACCAGCCGCCGGTACTCGTCGGGGCTGAGCCCGTGCTCCGCGATGAGCGCCTCGGAAAGGCCCTCGGCCTGGCGGACGATGCGCGCCGCGATGCTCAATTGAGCGCCTCCACCAGCGAAGCGAACAGCTTGGCGCCGTCGGTGCCGGAAAGCGTCGCATCGGTCAGCCGCTCGGGATGCGGCATTAGCCCGAGCACGGTCCGCGCATCGTTGTAGATGCCTGCGATGTTGCGCTGCGAGCCGTTCGGGTTGGCAGCCTCGGAGACCGCGCCCGTCTCGTCGCAATAGCGGAAGGCCACGCGGCCTTCGCCTTCGAGGCGGTCGAGCGTGCCCTCGTCGGCGAAATAGGCGCCGTCCTTATGCGCGATGGGAAAGCGCACGACCTCGCCCTTGCGGTATTGCCGCGTATAGGCCGTGTCGTTGCGCTCGACCTTCAGGTGCACGTCCTTGCAGACGAATTTGAGCGTCGCGTTACGCATCAGCACGCCGGGCAGCAGTTCCGCCTCAGTCAGCACCTGGAATCCGTTGCAGATGCCGATCACGCTGGTGCCGTCCTTCGCGCGCTTGATCACCTCGCGCATGACCGGCGAATGCGCGGCCATCGCGCCGGAGCGCAGATAGTCGCCATAGGAGAAGCCGCCCGGCAGCACGATCAGGTCGCTCGCCGGGATTTCGCTGTCGCCGTGCCAGACCATGGCCGGCGGCCGACCCGTGGCGGCCTCGAGCGCGACGGCCGCGTCGCGGTCGCAGTTCGATCCGGGAAAGACGATGACGGCTGCTTTCATGCGGGCGTCAACCTAAGCCGCATCGAGCTCATAGGCGTAGTTCTCGATGATGGTGTTGGCGAGAAGCTGCTCGCACATGCGCTCGACCGCTTCGCGCGCTCTGGTCTCGTCGGTCTCGGCCACTTCGACCTCGATATATTTCCCCTGGCGCACATTGCCAACCGAGCCGAAGCCGAGCGCATGCAGCGCGCCCGCGATCGCCTTGCCTTGCGGGTCGAGCACGCCTTGCTTCAGCGTAATGGTGATGCGCGCTTTCATGCCACCCCAATGCCCTTGTCGTCCGCGACCCGCTATTTGGAGCGCACCAGCACCGGGCCCGTGCGCGGCCGCGCCGGATTGTCGACATGCAGCCCAAGCCGCCGCGCCACTTCCTGGTAGGCTTCGACCAGCCCGCCCATGTCGCGGCGGAAGCGGTCCTTGTCGAGCTTGTTCTGCGTCTCGACGTCCCAAAGCCTGCAGCAATCCGGCGAGATCTCGTCGGCGAGCACGATGCGCATCTGCTCGTTCTCCCACAGCCGGCCGAACTCGCATTTGAAATCGACGAGCTTGATGCCGGCGCCGATGAACAGCCCGCAAAGAAAATCGTTGACGCGCAGTGCGAGCGACATGACGTCGTCGATCTCCTGCGGCGTCGCCCAGCCGAACGCCGTGATGTGCTCCTCGGTGACCATCGGATCGCCGAGCTTGTCGTTCTTGTAATAGAACTCGACGATCGAGCGCGGCAGCGCGGTGCCTTCGTCGAGACCGAGCCGCGTCGAGAGCGAGCCGGCCGCAACGTTGCGCACCACAACTTCGAGCGGGATGATCTCGACCTCGCGGATGAGCTGCTCGCGCATGTTGAGCCGCTTGATGAAATGCGTCGGCACGCCGATCTCGCCGAGCTTCTGGAACAGATACTCGGAGATGCGGTTGTTGAGCACGCCCTTGCCCTCGATCTTGTCGTGCTTCTTGTTGTTGAAGGCGGTGGCGTCGTCCTTGAAGTGCTGGACGAGCGTGCCCGGCTCGGGACCCTCGTAGAGGATCTTGGCCTTGCCTTCGTAGACTTTGCCGGCGGCGATTCATGCTCACTTCCTCACTCCCGATTTCCGGAGGCGACAACGCAGAACGCGCGGGGCCGAAGGCTCGCCAAGGCCCGCGTGCAGCATGGAAGTCGTCATCGCCGGAATCAAATCAAGGGGTCTTGGGCGACCTTAGCCCAAGGGGAGGGGGCATACAATGTTCCGCCCTGCCGCAGCGCGTCGCGCCCGCGATTTGTTGATTTCCTGGGCTTTGGGCGCTATGCCTCGCCGCTTGGGAGGCGGGATTTCTCCACATTTTTCCGGTTGTTTGACCGTTCAATTCGCAAAGAAGGGCTCTTAAGGAGGCACCGGGCTTATGAACACTTTCGAGGATCGCCAGAAGGGCTTCGAGCGGAAATTCGCGCATGACGAGGAACTGCGCTTCAAGTCGACGGCGCGACGGAACAAGCTGCTCGGCCTTTGGGCCGCCGAGAAGATGGGACTTTCGGGCGACGAGGCGCAAGCCTATGCGCGCGAGGTGATCAAGGCCGACCTTGCCGAGCCCGGCGAGGAGGACGTGTTCCGCAAGATCAGGGCGGATTTCGACGCGAAGGGCGTCGATCAGTCCGACCACCAGATCCGCAGCCATATGGCCGATCTGCTGGGCGAGGCCCTCAACCAGATCGAAGCCGAGAGCAAGGGCTGAGCGGCCGTGCCCCAGGACCGCTTCCGGCAGGCGGCGCAAGAGCGCCGCATGCTGTTCAATGCGTGGCTCACGTTCAACGCGCCGTTCCTCATCGAGCTGATCGGCGAAGCGGGCTGGGACTGCATCACCATCGACCAGCAGCACGGGCTCGGCGGCAACGAGGCTCTGCTCGGCTGCCTGACGGCCGCGCGCGCCTGCGGGCTTCCCTCGATCGTGCGCGTGGCCGAGAACGATGCCGGGCTGATCGGGCGCGCGCTCGATGCCGGTGCGCAAGGCATCATGTGTCCGCTGATCGAGACGGTCGAAGACGCCGACGCCTTTGTGCGGGCGGTGAAATTCCCTCCACGAGGTTTGCGGAGCTGGGGGCCTTATCGCGCGCGGCTCGATTATGACGGCGATTATTTCACCACCGCCAACACGCTTCACCATCGCCTGCCCGCAGATCGAGACCAAGGGCGCGCTCGACGCGCTCGACGAGATTCTCGGGCTCGAGGGCGTGGACATGGTCTGCTTCGGGCCGAACGACATCTCCGTGGCGCTGACCGGGCGCCTCGACATTTGGGCGCCCGAGGTGAAGGAGGCGCGGGAGCTCGTCTTGCGCAAATGCCGCGAGTTCGACGTCATGGCGCTGATCTTCGCCAATGACGTCGACTACGCGAAGCCGCTCGTCGCAGAGAGCTGGGACATCGTTGCGGTCGGCACCGACGCTGGCTGGTTCTCCAAGGTCGCCGCCGAGACGCGCCGGGCTGCTAGCGCCGAGAGTTGATTTCCCGCTAAACTCGCGCCGCTTACCGGGATTTTCGTTTGGCTTGGGGGATCACCCCAAGCCGAGGCTGCGTGTGGCCTCAAACGCTACTGCAAGGAAATGAGAAACTGTGCGGAGGCCACGTTCTACCTGACTGAATGTGGTCTCACGCGGCTGGATGACGATGGCGACGGAATTCCGTGCGAGGGGTTTTGCAGAAAAAACCCCGCTGTGCATCAACGCCGCGTCGGCGCCCAGTCGGCAGAAAGCGTTCTTTCCGCGACCTATAAGTGCGGCAAGAAGCGGAGCTGCGCCGAGATGGACAGCTGCGAGGATGCGACGTTTCATCTGCAAACCTGCAAGCTGAAAGGCCTAGATCATGATGGTGACGCACGCCCTGCGATGGCCTGTGTTGATTTCGCATGGTTCTTTTTCGCCAAACGGCGGTGACGATCAGCCGGCGCTGTGCCAGAATAGGTCAAGCGGGGCAGGGGGGCCTTCCATGCGGGTAATTCATCCGATCGCAGTCGCATTTTTCATGCTGGCGCTAGGCGCGGGCGTAGGTCACGCGGCCGTCGGAACCACGACAACCAATCTCGCCTTGCGCGCTGCGCCGAGCTCGAACACCGAGCTGCTGCTCACCATTCCGGCCGGCGACAAGGTCCAGGTCGGGCGCTGCTCGGGCGGCTGGTGCAAGGTCGCCTGGAACAGCTATTCCGGCTATGCGCGGGCGAACGGGCTTGCCATCCAGAGATCGGCAAAGCGTGTGGCGCGGGCCTACACAGTCCAGCCCGAGATCTGGCCGATCTACCCGCCATATCCCTACCGCGCTGGGCACTACCCGAAGCTCGACTGGTACCGCGACATGCCGCCTTACGTTGCGATCCACCCGTCCTTCTATCGCAAGCGCCACTTCATGATCGCGCAAGAGCGCAACCGCTACCGCTACATGCCACATGTCTTCCGCGGCTACACGTCCGAGAACGGCGGGAGCATCGAGCCCGTGGACACGCAGGCGGTCGGCGAGGCTTTGCAGGACAGCTACGCGGATTAAGCGCGATAGGCGGTCAGTGCATCCGCCGAATGCTACGCCCCGAACACCCGAGCGAAGATCGTGTCGACGTGCTTGACGTGGTAGTTGAGGTCGAATTGGGCGCGAAGCTTCTCTTCCGAGAGCGCCTTCATGACGTCCTTGTCCGCCAGCAGCGCCTCGAGGAAATCGCCGCCTGACTTCCACACTTTCATCGCGTTGCGCTGCACGAGCAGGTAGGCCTCCTCGCGCGGCACGCCGGCCGCGGTCAGCGCGAGCAGGACGCGCTGCGAATGGATAAGCCCGCCAAGCAGGTCGAGATTGGCGCGCATGCGCTCGGGATAGATGACCAAGCCCTTGACGATCTCGGTGAGGCGGGCCAGCGCAAAGTCCAGCGCGATCGTGGCGTCGGGCCCGATCACACGCTCGACCGAGGAATGCGAGATGTCGCGCTCGTGCCAGAGCGACACGTTCTCGAGCGCGGGCAGCGCATAGCCGCGCACGAGCCGTGCCAGCCCCGTCAGATTCTCCGACAGCACAGGGTTCCGCTTGTGCGGCATGGCTGAGGAGCCCTTCTGTCCCGCGCTGAAAAACTCCTCGGCCTCGAGCACCTCGGTCCGCTGCAAGTGCCTGATCTCGACGGAGAACCGCTCGACGGAGCTTGCGATCACGGCGAGCGTTGCAAAATAGAGCGCGTGGCGGTCGCGCGGCACGACCTGGGTCGATATGGGCTCCGGCGTTAGGCCGAGCTTCTTTGCGACATACTCTTCGACCCGCGGATCGACATGGGCGAAAGTGCCGACGGCGCCGGAGATGGCGCAAGTCGCGACCTCCTCGCGCGCCCGCACCATGCGCTCCCGCGCGCGGGCGAACTCGGCATAGGCACTGGCAAGCTTCAGCCCGAAGGTCGTGGGCTCGGCATGGACGCCGTGGCTGCGGCCCACGGTCAGCGTGTGCTTGTGCTCGTAGGCGCGTGCCTTGAGCGCGGCAAGCAGGGCGTCGAGGTCGGCGATCAGCAGATCCGCTGCGTCGACGAGTTGCACGTTGAAGCAGGTGTCGAGCACGTCCGAAGAGGTCAGCCCCGCATGCAGGAACCGCGCTTCGGCGCCGACATGCTCGGCGACGGACGTCAGAAAGGCGATGACGTCGTGCTTCACCTCGCGCTCGATCGCATCGATGCGGGCGATATCGAAGCCGCCGCGCTTCCTGACCGCGTCGGCGGCGTGCTTGGGCACGATCCCGAGCTCGGCCATGGCCTCGGCCGCATAGGTCTCGATCTTGAGCCAGATGCGGAACTTGTTCTCCGGCTCCCATATGCGAGCCATTTCGGGGCGGCTATAGCGGGGGATCATGGAGGCGTCCGAGACCTTTCCCCGTTGCGAGCGGAGGACAAAAGTGAAGGTCTAGCAGAGCGCGGGCGCGCGCTCAAATCCGGGGCTGCGGCTCAGTCGTCTTCCCTGACCTCCCGCGGTCCGAAGATCGCGACGAAGAGCGCGACCGCCACGGTGAGCGCCGCGTAAGCGGGCCGGGGCGGTAGGAACATGTCGAGCAGGAAAGTATAGAAGTCGTTGAGCGAGGCGAGATACATCCCCGAGAGCGTCCAGTCCTGCTGGCTCGGATAGGTGGCGTGGATGTAGATGAAGCGCAAAAGGCCGCCGAAGGCGCTGAATGCCAGCACAAAGATGAACGTCGCGAAAAGCAAGCGCACGACGAACCCGCGCTTGGCGGCGAAACCTTGCACCCACCAGGTCACCAGCGCGGCGAGCGCTCCGGCGAAGCCCACGATGCGCATCGTGTGCTGCGTCTGCTCGTTCGACACTCGGTTCATGTAGTCGCCGACCAGGAGGCCCCACATGGACATGCCGATCACGAGCGCGAAAGCGGCCGCCAGCACGAAGCCCACGACATTGCTGAACGTCAGTTTTTCCATTGCCGCATCCCCTCAAATCACGCCCGTGCCTCCGACTATGCAAGGGAAACGGGCGTCCCGCAATCCGCAAGCTCGTTGCTGACTTTGGCCAAGCGTGGCCCTATGGTGCGGCTCTGGCAAGGCAACGAGGAGGCAAGAGGCGCCATGGCATTCGACGATCTCGAGGCTGAGCTCGCCCTTCTCGTCAACCAGATGACCGATCCGCCCGAAGATCTGCACGAGCTCTATTTGCGGATCTCCGACAAGCTGAACGAGTACAAGGCGCTTGGCCTGCCGCTGCCGGAAGATTTCGTGCGCATCGAGAAGGAACTCGAAGCCTATTTCGCCGAGACCGAGCGCGCCGCCAAACCACCCAAGGCCTAGCCTGAAGGCGGAGGCGCCTGGTCGCCGATCTCCTCATAGCCCCCGTTCGACCAGCGGTAGACGGCGTAAGGCGGCAGGTTGGGGTCGCCTTTGTCGTTGAACCGGAACTTCCCGATCACCGTGTCGAACTCGTTCTCGTTGAGTGCCTTCACCACGTCGGCCGACAGCGTGCTGCCCGCCTTCTCGGCCGCCTGCGCCCAGGCCTGGATCGCGGCGTAGGTATAGAGGACATAGCCCTCGGGCTCGATGCCCTTATCCTTGAACCGCTTCACCACCTCTGCCGCCGCCGGGTTCTTGCGCGGATCGGGCGAGAAGGTCATCAGCGTGCCTTCACCGGCGGGCCCGGTGATCGACCAGTATTCCTGTGTGATGAGTGCATCTCCGCCCATAAGAACAGTGGCGAGCCCCTGGTCGCGCATCTGCCGCACGATGAGCCCCGCTTCGGTATGATAGCCGCCGAGGAACACCGCATCGACTGCGGCCTGCTTGAGCTTGGAGACGAGCGCCGAATAGTCCTTCTCGCCCGCGCTGATGGCCTCGTAGAGTACCTCTTGTGTACCCGCCTCGTTGAGCGCCTTCTTCACCTCGTCGGCGAGACCTTTGCCGTAGGCGGTCTTGTCGTGAACGATGGCGACATTCTTGCCGGCGAAGTGCTTGGCGAGATACTTGCCGGCGACCCCGCCTTGCTGATCGTCCGCGCCCGCAGACTCGGTAGATGTTGTTGCCGGGGCGGTTGTCGGTGAAGGTGGGGTTGGTGGAGGCCGGCGAGATCTGCACGGTGTCGCTCTCGCCGTAGACTTGCGAGGCGGGGATAGAGGAGCCCGAGCAGTAATGTCCGGCGATCAGCGCCGCGCCGCTGCCCGTCATCTGGTTGGCGACGGCCACGGCCTGTTTCGGATCGCAGGCGTCGTCGCCGAGCGAAAGCTCGAGCTTCTTGCCGAGTACGCCGCCGGCTTCGTTGATGTCGCTCACGGCCATCTCGGAGCCGTTGCGCATTTGCGCCCCGAACGTCGCGTATTGCCCTGTCATTGGGCCGACGACGGCGACCGGCGTCGTGTCGCTGTCACTGCCGCCGCCGCAAGACGCAAGCGATGCGGAAGCGGCAAGCGCAAAGATCAGCCCGAAAAAGCGTGTCATCGATACCTCCTAAGGAAACGAGCCGGCGCGACTTTACACCATTTGTCGCGGCGTTGCGCGCGCCATCCGCTAGCCCTGGCGGGGACGCCAGGTAAATGGACCCGTGCGCTCGTAGAGCCAGCGATATTGCGTGACCATTTGCGTGGTGCGCATAGAGCGGTAACCGAGGCTCGCGGCGGCAAGCAGCACGGCATAAGTGACGAGATAGTAGTAGGGTGAGAGCAGCGCGCCATTGAACAGCGCGTAGTGGAAGAAACGGATCGCGCCCGCGAGGAGCGCCATGTAGAAGAACACGCGCCAGAACGGCGTCCAGCTTCGCGCGAGTCCGCGGCCCGCGAGGAAGGCCGCGCCCCCGCCGATGATCACCGTAAGCACGAGGAAGACGCGCATGACCGTCGTCGGAGAGCCAGCTCATGCGGGCCTCCCTTTCGATGCGACGCCTTTACCGGCGCTCTTGCTCCCGCCATCGAGATAGGCGTTTTGTACGTCCGGCCGATCGAGCAGTTCCTTGCCTGTCCCCGACAGCGTGACGCGCCCGTTGACCATGACATAGCCGCGATGGGCGAGCTTCAGCGTGTGATAGGCGTTCTGCTCGACCAGGAACACGGTAAGTCCCTTCGCTGTTCAGCGCCTTGATAGCCTCGAAGATCTGCTTGACGATCAAAGGCGCCAAGCCCAGCGACGGCTCGTCGAGCAGAAGCAGCTTGGGACGCCCCATTAGCGCGCGGGCGATGGCGAGCATCTGCTGCTCGCCGCCCGACAACGTGCCGCCCCGCTGATCGCGCCGTTTCTTCAAGACCGGGAAGAGCGCGCAGACCCGTTCGAGGTCCTTGTCGAAACCTTTGGGGTCGTCGGACGACGATCGACCCCATCTGCAAATTCTCCATCACCGTCATGCGCGGGAAGATGCGGCGCCCTTCCGGCGACTGCACGATACGGAGCCGCGCGATCTCGTGGGTCGGAAGGTCGGTGATCTCCTCACCGTCGAAGACGATGCGCCCTTTGCTCGCGCGCGGACGCCCGAAGATCGTCATCATGGTCGTTGTCTTGCCTGAGCCGTTCGCGCCGATCAGCGCCACGATCTCGCCGGGGCGGATGTCGATGCTCACGTCATGCAGCACGGGGATGCGGCCGTAGCAACAGGTGACCTTGTCGATGGCGAGCAAAGGCGCACTCATAGGCGCACCTCCTTTTCGACCAGCGGCAGCTCCTCGTCAGGCACGCCGAGATAGGCGGCGATCACCCGCGGATCGTTGCGCACTTCCTCGGCGGTCCCGTCGGCGATCTCCTTGCCGTAGTCGAGCACGACGATGTGGTCTGAAATGCGCATGACCACGCTCATGTCGTGCTCGATCAAGAGAAGCGCGATGCCCTCCCGCTCGCGGATCGAGAACAGAAGCTCGTTCAGCCCCTCGCTCTCGCGCGCATTGAGGCCGGCGGCGGGCTCGTCGAGGCAGAGCAGCAGCGGCCGCGTGCACATGGCGCGCGCGATCTCGAGCTTGCGCTGGTCGCCATAGGGCAGCTCGCCTGCGGCAGTGTCGGCGCGTGAAAGCAGCCCGACGCGGTCAAGCCAATGGCGCGCAAGGTCGATTGCCTCGACCTCTGCCCTCTCGAAACCGCCAATGCCGAGAATGGCGCCGATGGTGAAGCCAGAAGCGCGCCATCAGCACTGTGTGCTGCGCCACCATCAGATTCTCGAGCACCGTCATGCCGGGGAACAGCCTGATGTTCTGGAAGGTGCGGGCGACGCGGGCTTTGGAATTGATCTCGTGGTCAGGAAGCTGCTCAAGCTTGAAGGTCGCTCCATCCGGCTGGCGCAGCTCCATCATGCCCTCGGTCGGCTTGTAGAACCCGGTGATGCAGTTGAACACCGTGGTCTTGCCGGCACCGTTCGGCCCGATCAGCGCGGTGATGTCCTGGTCCGGCCGACGTCGAACGACACGTCGTCGACGGCGACGAGGCCGCCGAAGCGCATGGTCAGATGCTCGACCTTGAGCAGCGGATCGTGCTCCCAGCGTCTCATCCGCGGCCCTCCTTGACGAGGTCGCCGCGAGATGGGCGCGGGCCTCGCCGAGCGTAATCGATGGCGATCGCGACGAGACGATGCCGCGCGGGCGCCAGACCATGATCGCGACCATCGCAATACCGAACAGAAGCATGCGGTAGAGCGTTGGATCGAAGCCGGAGCCGAAAATGGCTTCGAGCCCGTGCGTATGGCGCAGGGCCTCGAAGCCGCCCACCATGACGATCGCAGCGATGGCGACGCCGAGCTGGCTGCCCATGCCGCCGAGCACGACGATGGCGAGGATGATCGCGGACTCGATGAAGGTGAAGCTCTCCGGGCTGATGAAGCCCTGGCGCGTGGCAAAGAACGCGCCGGCAAGCCCGCCGAACAACGCGCCGATCGAGAATGCCGTGAGCTTCGTGATCGTGGTGTTGATGCCGAGCGAGCGGCAGGCGATCTCGTCCTCGCGCAGCGCCTCCCAGGCGCGGCCGATGGGAAGCTGCGCAGCTTGAGCGTGACGATGTTGGTGAGGAATGCGAGCGCGAGGATCACGTAATAGAGGAAGATGATGCCGTGCAGCGGGTCGTATTTGATGCCGAAGAACCCGCTGAACGTGCCATCGCCGCCCGCCGTGAAGGGCAGTCCGAAGAACGTGGGCTTCGGGATCTTGGAGATGCCGTTCGGCCCGTTCGTCACCTCGGTCCAGTTGAGCAGCACGATGCGGATGATCTCGCCGAAGGCGAGCGTGACGATGGCGAGATAGTCGCCGCGCAGCCTGAGCACCGGGAAGCCGAGAACGACGCCCCACAGCGCGGCGGCTGCGCCAGCGATCGGCAGGCAGACCCAGAAACCGAGCCCGAAATGCGTGGCGAGCAGCGCGAAGGTGTAGGCGCCGACCGCATAGAAGGCGACATAGCCGAGATCGAGCAGGCCCGCGAGGCCGACCACGATGTTCAGGCCCCAGCCGAGCATCATGTAGGTCAGCACCAGGATGGAGAGGTCGAACCAGTAGCGCAGCGGCAGCCCGAGCTGGAAGGCCTTGTTTATGAGATAGGCGGTGATGGGAAAGAGCAGCGCGAATACGATGCCCGCGACGGTGAAGATATGCGCATACGGCAGGTTCGGCCAAAGCCAGACGATCAGCCGGCGCAGAAAACCGATCGCCAGGAACGCCACGATCGCGCCGGCGATCAGCTT
Source organism: uncultured Alphaproteobacteria bacterium (assembly GCA_963832515.1). Classification (GTDB taxonomy): domain Bacteria; phylum Pseudomonadota; class Alphaproteobacteria; order Rhizobiales; family Methyloligellaceae; genus Methyloceanibacter. Next base: position 18,132 of record CAWHUE010000019.1, on the reverse strand, counting down.
GGCGCCGGGGGAGGGGACGAACAAAAGAACGCCGAGCGCGACAAGACCGATGACGCCGAGCGCGATCAGCTCGTTGCGGTCGATCGGCTCGCGACGTGAAGAGCTTGGCGAAAGGCGTGGTGATCGGATATTCGGCCTGCCACACGAAGAGACTGAGAAAGAGCCGTCCGAAGAACACGATCGCCACCGCCCAGGCGAGCAGCCCAGGCCGCGGCTCGAGTTTCAGCCCCGTCACATTGTCGACGGTCCTGAGACCCAGGATCAGCGAGAACAGGGCAAAGGCGATGATGGCGGCGAGGACGGCTTCTGTCAGCGCCGTTCGGAGCCGCTGGCCAAAATCTATGCCGGGCTCCTCCAAGGCGCTCAAACCTTCTCCACCTCAGGGCGTCCCAAGAGGCCGGTCGGGAAAAAGATCAGCACGATGGCAAGCATCGAGAAGGCGGCGACGTCCTTGTACTCGATGGTGAAATAGGCCGACCAGAAGGTCTCGATCAGCCCGATGATGAGCCCGCCGAGCATGGCGCCGGGCAGCGAGCCGATGCCGCCGAACACCGCCGCGGTAAACGCTTTGATGCCGGCGATGAAGCCGATGTAGAAGTCGATCACGCCGTAATAGAGCAGGTAGAGCAGGCCTGCCACGGCGGCCAGCGCCGCGCCCATCACGAAGGTGAGCGAGATGGTGCGGTCAACATTCACGCCGGACAGCGCCGCCATCGTCCGGTCCTGCTCGCAGGCGCGCTGCGAGCGGCCGAGCGCGGTCTGGGTAATGACCAGCCAGAAGATCGTCATCAGCACGAGCGTCGTGAGCACGATGAGGATCTGGATGTTGGACAGGATGACGGCGAAGCCGTCGCCCTCATAGAGCTTGTAGCCGCCGGTGATGACGGGCTGCAGCGGCTTCACGCGCGCGCCTTGCGCCACCTGTACGAAGTTCTGCAGCACGATCGACATGCCGATGGCGGTGATGAGCGGCGCAAGCCTGAACGACTCGCGCAACGGCCGGTAGGCGATGCGCTCCACCGTCCAGCCCCACACCGCGGTGAGCACCATCCCGAGGATCAGCACGATCAGCAACGCGAGCGGCACAGCGGTGACCCCGATCGCCATCAGCGCGAGGAACAGGATCAGAGCGATGAAGGAGCCGACCATGAAGATGTCGCCATGGGCGAAATTGATCATGCCGATGATGCCGTAGACCATCGTGTAGCCGATGGCGATCAGGCCGTAGATCGAGCCAAGCGCGATCCCGTTGATAAGCTGCTGTAGGAAATAGGCCATCGGCCTCCGCGTCCCCCTGCACAGGCCCTAAAGGTACCCGGCGCCCGCCCGGCGCCGGTTTCGAGGCCCCCTTCTTAGCAAGAAGGGGTTGCGGCACACAACGTCGCTTGATTGCTGGGGCGTGCCTCAATTCAGAGCAGCATATGCGAGCCGTCGCAATAAGGCGGGTCGCCGGTGTCTTTGCAGCCGCAAAGGAGGGCGAGCTCGGTGCGCTCGGCCGTGAACATCAGGGGCTCGATCCCAGTCCCGGCATGCGATCCGTCACAGAAAGGCTGCTTCTGGCTGCGCCCGCACCGGCACCAGGCATAGCGCTTTCCGGCCTCGAGCTGGACCTGGTACGGGCTGAGCTGCGGTCGCTCCGGCTCTGACATCGGCGTTGCCCAGAAATTGCTCGATCTAGCCGTTCCGGTCTCTTCTGCCGGATTGAGCCCGACCTCCATAGCCAATCCGCCAACCCCGCACAAGCAAACGGCTTGTAGAGCCTTGCATGTTAAGCGCTCGCGCAACACTTGCCCCTAGGATGAGGTGCCGCAGGCCGATTCGGCTTGGCTTGCGCCGGGACTGATTTGGGGGCACGGTCCGGCGCGGTTGGAGACCGCCATGCTCACGTTGATCTTCGCCCTCGTTGCGCTCGGCGTCTTTTTCGCGCTCGCCATGAACCGCGCCGGGCTTGCGGCGTGGGCGATCTCAGTCGCGCTCTTCACTCTGAGCCTACAGATGGGGCTGGGGCACGGGAGCCTGCATTGGCCCGCTTTCAATTTCTGGGCGCTGCTCGGCTGGCTCGCGGCGGGCGGTCTGTTCGCGGCGAGCTATCCGGAGATCAAGCGGAAATATGTCACCGAGCCTGCCTACCGCGCTCTGAAGGGCGCGATGCCCACGATCTCCGACACCGAGCGCGAGGCGCTTCAGGCCGGCACCGTGGGTTGGGACGCCGAGCTCTTCTCTGGCACCCCCAACTGGTCGAAGCTTCGCCGCGTCCCCCCGGTCACGCTTACGGGAGAGGAGCGCGCCTTTCTCGACGGACCGACCGTCGAGCTCTGCAAGCGTCTCAAGGACTGGCGCATCCGCCACGAGCTCCGCGACGTGCCGGACGACATCTGGCGCTTCGTGCGCGACAACGGCTTTCTCGGCATGCTCATCTCGAAAGAGCATGGCGGGCTTGGCTTCTCTGCGCAGGCGCAATCGCTCGTGCTCGGCAAGATCTCCTCGCGAAGCGCCGACGGCGTTACCATCGTCATGGTGCCGAACTCGCTCGGCCCGGGCGAGCTGATCGAGAAATACGGCACCGACGCGCAGAAGAGGCACTATCTGCCACGGCTTGCGCGCGGCGAGGAGATTCCCTGCTTCGCGCTGACAGGTCCGTTCTCGGGCTCAGATGCCGCCTCGATGCGCGACGTCGGCGTCGTTACGCGGGAAGACCATGAGGGGAAGGACACGCTCGGCATCCGGCTCACCTGGGACAAGCGCTACATCACGCTCGCGCCCAAGGCCACGTTGCTCGGCCTGGCCTTCCGCCTGTTCGACCCGGACAACCATCTCGGGCGCGGCGAGGATGTGGGCATCACGCTCGCGCTGATCTCGACCGACCATCCGGGGGTTGAGATCGGGCGGCGCCATCTGCCGGGCGGTGCGGCTTTCCCCAACGGTCCGACGCGCGGAAGCGACGTGTTCATTCCCGTCGATTGGATCATCGGCGGGGCCGAGCGGGCGGGGCAGGGCTGGCGCATGCTCATGGAATGCCTTGCCGCCGGGCGGTCGATCTCGCTGCCCGCAACGAGCGCCGCCGCCGCCAAGTCGCTGCTTCGCACGAGCACGGCCTATGCCCGCATCCGCAAGCAGTTCAATCTGCCGATCGGCTTCATGGAGGGCGTCGAGGAGCCCCTGGCGCGCATGGTCGAGAATGCCTACGCGCTCGAAGCCGCGCGCGCCGTCACCGCCTCGATGGTCTCTTCAGGCGAGAAACCGGCCGTAGTGTCGGCGCTGCTGAAATATGTCTCGACGGATCGCATGCGCGGAAGCGTCAACGACGCGCTCGACATCCATGGCGGCCGCGGCATTTGCGACGGGCCGAGCAACTACATCCAAGGCGCCTATCAGATGGTGCCGGTCGGCATCACGGTCGAGGGCGCGAACATCCTGACGCGCACGCTGATCACCTTTGCGCAAGGCGCGTTGCGCAGCCATCCCTACCTTTTCACCGAGATCGAGGCGCTGCAGGACGAGGACCGCGAGCGCGGCTTCAAGACCTTCGCGCGCACCTTCGACAATCACGTCGCCTTCACGGTCTCGAACGCCGTGGGCGCGCTGTTCCACAATCTGACTTTCGGTGCGTTCGCTACCGCGCCCACCAATGCGGGTCCTGCTTCACGGTGGTGGAAGCAGCTAGCCCGCGCCTCGCGCAGCTTCGCGCTGGTGGCTGATCTCACCGTGGCGCTGCTCGGTGGCGGCCTCAAGGTCAAGCAGAAGATCACCGGGCGCATGGCGGATGCGCTCGCCGAGCTCTATCTACTGTCAGCCGTACTCAAGCGCTTCGACGACGATGGACGGCCGCGCGCGGATCTCAAGCTCGTGGAGTATTGCGCACGCAACTGCCTATACCGCTTCGACCAGGCGCTGCGCGGCGTGCTCGACAATTTCCCGATCCGCCCCGGCGCGTGGGTGATGCGGCCGCTGGTGTTCCCACTCGGCTCGTGGCGGCGCTTGGCGAGCGACCTTGCCGGTAAGGAGATCGTGCGCGCGGCGCTCGAGCCCGGAGACTTCCGCGACCGGCTCACGCGCGAGGTCTACACGACCGACGACCCCGCCGACCGTGTAGGCATTCTCGAATACACGCTGCGCAAGGTGGTCGCCAACGAAGAGGCCGACCGCAAGCTCGAACGCGCGATCCGCAAAGGCGAAGTGAAGCGCTACCACGACCGCGACTGGATTGCCGAAGCCGAGGCCAAAGGGGTGCTCACTGCGGAGGAGGCGCGCGCGCTTGCCGAGCAGCGCGACCTCATGGCCCAAGTCATCGCGGTTGACGATTTCGATCCGTCGGAGATTGCCCGGCTTGACCGGGGCGAGGCGCAAGGGGAGGGTGCGGCAAAATCGCCGCAGTCCTCGCCACGCTCCGGGCCGCCGGAGCATATTGCCGCCGAGTAACGAGCTGCGAGCAGCGAGACAAGAGCAACCATGGCGACGACGCTTCCCCAACTGCAAGACTGGAGCTTCAACGTCGATTACGAGGGCATCGCCTGGGCGGTGATCGATCGCAAGGGCGAGAGCATGAACTCGCTCGGCCGCCGCCTGAGCGAGGAGCTCGGCCAGATCGTCAAGGCCGTCGAGGACGCCGCTCTCAAGGGCGCGGTCAAGGGCCTGGTCTTGATGAGCGGCAAGGACACGAGCTTCATCGCCGGCGCGGACATCCGCGAGTTCGAGGGCTTCGACACCGAGCCGAAGATCAAAGAGGTGGTGAAGCAAACGCTCGACCTTTTCGAACGCATCGACAAGCTCTCCGTGCCCGTGGTCGCTGCGATCCACGGCTATTGTCTCGGCGGCGGGCTCGAGCTGGCGCTCGCCTGCGATTGGCGCATCGCCGACCGCGAGGAGGGGACGCGGCTCGGCTTCCCCGAAGTGAAGCTCGGCATTTTCCCGGGATTGAACGGCACGGTGCGCTCGATCGCGGTCGCGGGGCCCGCCGAAGCGATGACCGCCATGCTCACGGCCCGCATGCTGCGTCCGGCGGCGGCCCGTGCGATGGGTCTCGTCGATCAGCTTGTCCCGACCCGCCACAATCTCCGCTGGGCCGCGCGCAAGGCCGTGCTCCAGAAGCGGCGCTCGGCCGGCGCGCCCTGGTGGAAGCGGTTGATGCTGAAGCAACCGGTGCGCGGACTGCTCGCCAAGCAGATGCGCGCCAAGACAGCCGCCAAAGTGCGCGAGGACCATTACCCCGCGCCGTTCCGGCTGATCGATTTGTTTGAGCGCTACGGCGACGACCCGGCCCGCATGCGCGCGGCCGAGACGGAAATGTTCGCGCCGTTAATGGCGAGCGAGACGTCGCGCAATTTGCGCCGCGTGTTCAAGCTTTCGGAGATGCTCAAGGCTGAGGCACCGAAAAGCAATGGCGCGAACGGCAACGCTACTAGCAGCTTCAAGCCGCGCAAGGTGCATGTGATCGGCGCTGGCACAATGGGCGGCGACATCGCCGCCTGGTGCGTGGTCTCGGGCATGCAGGCGAGTCTGCAGGACCTCGACGAGGCGCAAATCGGCAAGGCGCTGAAGCGCGCGCAAGGCCTGTTCAAGAAGCGGCTGCGCGGGAAGGCCGCGATCGATGCGGCAATCGCCCGGCTGATCGCCGACCCGCGAGGCAAGCACGTCAAGCATGCCGACGTGATCATCGAGGCGGTGGTCGAGCGGCTCGACGTGAAGCAAACCTTGTTTGCCGAGCTGGAAAAGATCGCAAAACCGGGCGCGGTGCTCGCCACCAACACGTCTTCGCTGCGGCTCGAGGACATCGCGAGCAAGCTCGCCGACCCCGGCCGTTTGGTCGGGCTGCATTTCTTCAATCCCGTCGCGCAGCTTCCGCTGGTCGAGGTGGTGCGCGGGGAGAGAACGCGCGAAGAGGAAGTGCGCAAGGCCTGCGCCTTCGTCACGGCGATCGACAAGCTGCCGCTCATCGTCAAGAGCTGCCCAGGCTTCCTCGTGAACCGCGTGCTCGCGCCGTACATGATGGAGGCCGTGCGCCGCTACCAGGACGGAGAGCCGCGCGACAAGATCGATCAGGCCGCGCTCAAATTCGGCATGCCCATGGGGCCACTCGAGCTGATGGACATGGTCGGCCTCGATATCGCCGCCAAGGTCGGCGAGGAGCTTTCGCTGGCGGCCAAGACCGAGAGCGTGCTTTCGACTCTCGTGAAGCAGGGCAAGCTCGGCAAGAAGTCAGGCTCGGGCTTCTATGTCTGGGAGCAAGGGAAACCGAAACGCGAGACGCAAGCCCATTACGATCCGGCCGCACTCGACAAGCTTGGCCGCGAGCTCGTCAAGCCGATGCTCGACGAGGCCGAGCGTGCGCTTGCCGACAAGGTCGTCGCGAGCGCCGATCATGTCGATGCCGGCGTGATCTTCGGCACGGGCTTCGCGCCCTTCCGCGGCGGACCGCTGCATTACCGGCGCACGCAGGAGCAGGCCGAGTCCGCTCCCGCCGCGGCGGCTTGAGAAGCGGGGGCACGAAAGAGATGGCTGACGGGAAGCTGCGGCGCGTCGCTGTCCTGGGCGGGACCAGGATTCCGTTCTGCCGCTCGCACACGGCCTATTCCGAACTCACCAATCTCGACATGCTAGGCACGGCGCTCGGCGGCCTCACCGACCGCTTCGCGCTTGCCGGGGCGCATATCGATGAGGTGGTCGGCGGTGCGGTCGTGACCCACGCCAAGGATTGGAACCTCGCCCGCGAGGCGGTGATCGGCAGCGCGCTCGCGCCCACTACCCCCGGCATCACCATGATGCAGGCCTGTGGCACGAGCCTTCAGGCGGCTCTCCAGCTCGGCGCCAAGATCGCGACAGGCCAGATCGAATCAGGCATCGTGCTCGGCTCGGACACGACGAGCGACGCGCCGGTCGTGTTTCAGCGGAAATTCGCCCAGCGCCTGGTGCAGGCCTCGCGCGCTAGGGGTGCCGGGCAGACGCTCGGCGCCTTCAAAGGTTTCAGGCCTGGTGAGCTTGCTCCACAGCCGCCGTCAACCTCCGAGCCCCGCACGGGGCTCAGCATGGGCGAGCACGCCGAGCTGATGGCCAAGGAATGGGCAATCACCCGTACGGCGCAGGACGAGTTGGCCTACGAGAGCCACCGCAAGGCGGCGGCGGCCTATGACGAGGGCTTCATGGACGACCTCGTCATCCCCTGCGCGGGGGTCTTCCGGGACAACAATATCCGCGAGGACATTTCCTTAAAGAAGATGGCGGAGCTCAAGCCTGTCTTCGACAAGTCGGGCAAGGGCACCATCACGGCCGCCAATTCGACCCCCCTGACCGACGGCGCGGCCACCGTTTTGCTCGCGTCAGAGGACTGGGCGGCCAAAAAAGGCCTTCCGGTTCAAGCTTTTCTGACGCTTGGCCGCACTTCTGCCGTGGATTTCGTGCAAGGTGAGGGCCTTCTGATGGCGCCGACCGTTGCCGTGGCCGATCTTCTCAGGCAAACTGGCCTGGCGCTGCAGGACTTTGATTATTATGAGATTCACGAGGCCTTTGCGGCGCAGGTGCTGGCAACGTTGAAGGCATGGGAGTCCGAGGAGTATTGCCGAGGCCGCCTGGGACTGAGCAAGCCGCTCGGGGAAATCGACCGGGCGAGGCTAAACGTCAAGGGCTCGTCAATTGCTTTCGGGCATCCTTTTGCTGCAACTGGCGCCCGCATTCTGGCGGTGACGGCCAAGTTGCTGCATAGTAGGGGCGGCGGCAGAGGGTTGATTTCGGTCTGCACGGCCGGTGGCATGGGCGTCGCGGCGATCCTGGAAGGGGTCAAAGACGCTCGCGCCTAAATCGGGCAGAAGGGCAATGGACGCGCCGTAAAGCGCGCTCCTGTCAAAGAATAAAGACTAGGGACCCGGGAAAAAGGGTCCAAAGGGGACAGGGGGCAAGACGAGGAATGCCTTGGCGTTCGGCCGAAAGAGGTCGGGCTCGAGGCGACTCTTTACGGAGGTGCTTATGAAGCATCATGCGTTCGCGGCGATGGGATTGTTAGCGGCTGCCCTCCTTGTCCAGGGCGCCCCGTCCCACGCGGCAACAGCCGACCCGACCGGTTTCTGGGTGAAGCCCGGATCGGAGCGCAACGCCAAGATCGAAGTCCGGAAATGCGGCAGGGGTCTTTGCGCCAAGATCGTCTGGCTTGAAAATCCCAATGACAGCAAGGGCCGTCCCTTGCGCGACGTCCGCAACGAGAATCCGTCGATGCGTGGCCGCTCAATCGTGGGGCTGCCGCTCTTCACGGGGCTCGCGCCTTCGGCGCCCGGTGTGTGGACCGGCAAGATCTATAATCCCGAGGACGGCAACACCTATTCGGTGACGCTGACCGTCGTGTCGCGCCAGCAGCTCAAGCTCAAGGGCTGCAAGGGCTGGGTGATGTGCGGCGAGAGGATGTGGCTCAGGACGTCGCCGCCGCCTGCGGAGCCGAAACCCGACGAGACTATCGAAGCTTCGGTAAAACCCGACGCGGACAAGGCCGAGAAGACCCCGCCGGTCGAGGAAGCCAAGGCTGCGCCTGCTGCGCCGGCCGTCCAAGCGTCGGCCGCGCCGGCGGAGGCGCCTGCCGCAGAACCCGCCACGCCGATGGGCCTCGCGGAAGAGACCGAGATGGTCGCCGGCGCCGCGCCGCAAGCCGCAGCTGAGCCGATGTCGCCGGAGCAGCACGCCCGCTCCGGTTATCGCCTCCTCAATGCCTCGGTCAACTCCGAGACCGCCACGCGCTATTCCGGCGAGAACGTGCCGAGTATATTCGACATGACGAAGCCTGTTGCTGCGGTCGAGGCTCCCGCGGCGGCTGCGCCGGTCGCGACAGGCACCGAGGCGGCGCTCCAAACGGAAGAGTCCGTCCCGCCGCCCAATCCGAAGCCTAAGCCGAGTCTTCAGGCCTCTGCCGCGAAGCCCGCGTTGAAACCTGCGAGCCAGCCGAAGCCGGTGAAGCAGGCGGCTCCGGCCCCGCAGGAAGCGCCACACGACGCGGCTGCTGAAACCGCGCCTGCACCTAATGACCAGCAGGCATCGGTCGACGAGACAGTCTCGCCGCCGCATTTGACCAGGCGGCAGAAGCGCATGTTGCGGCGTCAGCAAATGGGCCAGCAGCCGCTGTTCCCGTGGCTGCGGTCCAATTAGCGTCTGGCTTCGGCGCGGAGTTCTTTCTTCGACAGCTTGCCGATCATCGTCTTCGGCAGTTCGTCGCGCAACTCGATCTCGGCCGGCAGCTCGAGCTTTGACAGCTTCGTCTTGAGGAACTGAAGCAGTTCCTGCGCGGTCGCCTGCTGTCCCTCCTTCAGCTTGACGAAGGCTTTGGGCGCTTCGCCGCGATATTGGTCGGGGATGCCGATCACCGTCACCTCGGCGACCGAGCCGTGGTCATAGAGCGCGTCCTCGATGCGCCGCGGATAAACCTTGAAGCCCGACGCGTTGATCATGTCCTTGATGCGGTCAACGATGAAGATAAAGCCGTCGGCGTCCATGTAGCCCACGTCACCGGTGCGGAAGAACTGGCCAATGAAGACCGCGTCGGTGTCCGCCGGTTTGTTCCAATAGCCGGCCATCACTTGCGGTCCGGCCACGCAGATCTCGCCGGGCTCGCCGAGCTTCATCTCGGTCTCAGGATTATCGAGCGAACGGATGCTGATCTCGGTCGCGGGCAGCGGCATCCCGATCGAACCCTCTTTGCCGGCGCCGATGGGATTGCAGGCGACGACCGGCGCGGTCTCGCTCAAGCCGTAGCCCTCCACCACCGAGCAGCCGCAGAGCTTCTCGAAGGCGCGCTTCATCTCGACCGGCAGCGCCGCCCCACCTGAGATGCAGTATTCGAGTCCCGAAAGGTCGAAATTGCCGATATGCGGATGGCGCAGTATGGCGTTGAACAGCGTCGGCACGCCCGGCATCATGGTCGGGCGCAGTTTGGTGATCAGCTTCAGCGTGTCGATCAACTCGAATTTCGGGACGAGGATGATCTCGATCCCGCTCGACACGCCGAAATTCATCACCGCCGTCATTGCGAAGACGTGGAACAGCGGGATGATACCGAGGATGCGGTCCTCCGCCTTTGCCGGGCGGTTCCGCCATGCCTTCACCTGCGCGACGTTGATGGTGATATTGGCGTGGGTGAGCATTGCGCCCTTCGGCGTGCCGGTGGTGCCGCCGGTATATTGCAGCACCGCGACGGCTTCGGGCGTGACCTCGCATCGCGCGTAGCGCCCGTCATTGGCGAGCAGATCCGCATCGGCCACAATCTTCTCGCCCGCAGCCGAAGTGCTCACGTCCGCAAGCCGCGTGCGCTGGGTGAGCTTGAAGCCCACGGATTTCAGCTTGGGCAGCAGTGCGGTGAAGCTCGCAACGACGACCTTCTCTAGATGCCCCTGCACCGCCATGGCCTCGACCTTGTCGAACAGGAGCTTGAGGTCGTGCGTCACCATGATCCTGGTGCCGCTGTCCTCGATCTGGAAGGCGATCTCTTCGAGGCTGTAGAGCGGGTTGAAATTGACGACGGTGCCGCCCGCCTTCAGCACCCCGTAATAAAAGACGAGAAAGGAGGGCGTATTGGGCAGGAACAGCCCGACCTTCACGCCAGGACCCACGCCGAGAGCCTGCAAGCCCTTGGCGGCGCGGTCGGAACGCGCACCGATGTCCGTAAAGCTCATCCGCTTGCCGAGAAAATAGGTGCACGGGCGCCTGCCGAAGCGCTCAACCGCCTGGTCGAGCAGGTTGCCGACCGTTGTCGGCTCGAACGGCGCGTCCCAGACAATGGCTTCAGGATAGGCATGAAGCCACGGGCGGCGCGCCTCACCGCCGGCGTGGGGTGCGGCGGCTTGCGAAGATCGAGGGTTAAGCTCAGTCGCCATCTTGGTTTTGCCGCTATTCGTGCCGCCGCCGGAGCCACCTAACGAGTCGTGAAGATCGGCGGGAAGCTCTTGGCCCGCGCGCGCCGAAGCCTCTATGATCATAGCACGGAAGGGCGCAAGAGACCGCGCTCAGGGGGAACTGGTTTCCGATTCGGGAATTGGCTGAAACCGTGGCGCGGGCCGGCGCAAAAACGCCAATTTTCTTGGCGATTAGGGAATAATTCACGGGGGCTGAATCGGGCAGGCACGAGTAGACTCGACCAAATTTTAAGTCTATTCCATAGCCCGGCTTGCCCTTGGATTTGCTATGATCTAGCCAGGGACGACGAGACACGGACCCCGTTAACGGGGCAGGGAGATAATGATGGACGACGTGGCCACCAAGATCATTGAGATTCTGCGCAAGAACATGAAGGACCCGTCGAAGGCCGTCGCGCTTGACACGCCACTGAGCGAGCTTGAGATCGAATTGCTCGATCTCGCGGTGATCGTTTTCGATATTGAGGATACTTTCGGGATTGAAATCCCATATAATGCCAACGAAGAAGTGGAGGCGTTCGCGACGGTGGGCTCTGTCGTGGACCGCGTAAAGAGCATCATCAAAGACACGAAGGCTTCGGGCGCAGCTGCTTGAAGATGCCATTGCCGCTCGGGCTTTCCCGGGACATCGACCAGGCTTGGAGTTACGCTAGCACTACATGACACACTCTAACGGGCGCAGGCGCGTCGTGGTCACCGGCCAGGGCGTCGTCACTCCTTTGGGCACCGGCGTCGACAAATTCTGGGCCGCGCTCAAGAGCGGCACGGTCGGCATCCGCGAGGTGCAGAGCTTCTCGACCGAAGACCTCTACATCACCATCGCCGGCGAGGTCCCGGATTTCGACCCCAGGGAGCGGCTGCAAAGCAAGCAGCTTCTGCTCGGCGACAAATACTCCCAATATGCGGGCTGTGCGGCGCACGAAGCCGTCACCATGGCCAAGCTAGACGTGCCGCTCGCCGACAAGAAAGGCTATCGCGCCGCCTGCATCATCGGCTCGGGCGTTGGCGGCCTCACCACACTCGAATTCTCCTACAAGATGCTGTTCAAGGAGAACAAGCGGGCCACGCATCCGCTGACCCTGCTCAAGGCCATCGGCAGCTCGGCCTCGGCGCATGTCAGCATCGAATACGGCATCAAGGGCCCGACCTTCGGCGTGGTCAGCGCCTGCTCCACCGCCACGCATGCGATCGGGCTCACCTACCGCATGATCCGCGAGGGCCTGGTCGATCTCGGCATCGCGGGCGCCGCCGAAGCCTCGCTCAACTGGGGCGCGACGCGCGCCTGGCAGGCGATGCGCGTGCTGAGCCCTGACGGGCTCTGGCCCTTCGCCAAGAAGCGCAACGGCACGGTGCTGGCTGAGGGCGCCGGCATTCTGCTGCTCGAGGAATACGAGCACGCCAAGGCGCGCGGCGCACCAATCCTTGCCGAGCTCCTGGGCTATGGCATGACAGCGGACGCCGCCGACATGGTCAACCCTTCGATCGACGGCGCCGCCACCGCCATGCAGATGGCGCTCGACGACGCGCATCTCTCGGCGTCCGATATAGACTATGTGAACGCCCACGGCACGGCCACGGCCGTCAACGACATCAACGAGACGCGCGCCATCAAGCGCGTGTTCGGTAACGCCGCGAACAAGGTCTCGATCTCCTCGACCAAGTCGATGCACGGACATTGTCTTGGCGCCGGCGGCGGCATCGAAGCGGTCGCGGCGCTCAAGGCCATGGAGCACAAATTCGTGCCGCCGACGGTCGGCCTCGACGAGCCCGATCCCGAATGCGACCTCGACTACACGGCGAATGTGGGCCGACAGCGCGATGTCACCTACGCCATGTCGAACTCGTTTGCGTTCGGCGGGTTGAACGCGGTGCTCGTGTTCGGTCCGGCCCCGGCCTAGTCGCTCCCGGCCGGTGGGGGCACCAATGTTCACTCCCCAGTTCTTCCTGCGCCTTCTATCATTTGCCCTGCTTGGCCTCGTCGCCGGCTATTTCCTCTCCAATTATGTGCTGAGCGGCTGCCAGGACGCGGCCATAGCCGAGCATGCCGAGGCGGTCTACCGGTCGCCTTCGAGCTTTGTCGCCGGCAACCCGCAAGGCGGTGTCAGCGTGGTCGCCTTCTTCGACTACAACTGCCCCTATTGCCGTGCCGGCGCGCCCGAGCTTGCCAAGTTGGTGGCGAACCACGGCAAGGTGCGGCTCGTGCTGAAGGAACTCCCGGTGCTCGGACCGGATTCCGAAGCGGTCGCGCGCGTCGCGCAGGCTGTGTTCCGTCTAACGGGCGACTCCATTGAAGCTGGGTCGCTGCGCGCGAGGTATGAGCGAGAACTGGCGGCAGCCATCAATGATTTGCCGCCGGCCCTGCCTCCGCACACTGAGGCCACGATGGCCCTTGCGGACGAAATGTCGAAGCCGCCCACGGCGAAGAACATCCTCGACGCGTTCTCGGTTCTAGCCGGCGTTTATGGTCCCCGCGGTGATCCCGAGATAATCGCTAGTGTTGGAGTCCAATTGGTTCAGGCCGAGCGCCCCTCGAGGATGGCCCTCTACGCGGCGACTGTGGCTCCGCTCCGCCCTGTACCCGGGGAAAGCCCCTTCGAGCGCCAATGGTTGGAACGACGTGCCAGACACACCCCGGAAATTCGCCCCAACGCTTAGCGAGTTTATCACCGAACTCCGCAAGCATCAGCGCAGATGGCAATTTTTGACTTCGGAGGTTCAGGCCTTGCCGGCGCGCTACGCAACAATCCAAAAGGGTTTGCAGGCGCTAATGGCGGCGTAGTCCGGCGGCCGCCTGACACCTGGCCAAAGAGGACTGTCAGAAGAAAGTACGGGTACACCAAGCTTCTGAGGCACGAGCTACGCGGAGCTTGGGCCCTAGAAGATGGGTTGCTGAGAAGGCTGGTGGCCCATGCAATGTAGTCTTAGGAGAACGCTGAACCAATTCGGATAATCCGCGTTTAGCGAATGGCGCTCCTTTGGAGAGTTAGTCGCGACACGAATCTCACTCGGTCGAACCTCCGGGCGATCTTGAGTACACTCGTTCCTAAAAAACCACGGGGATCTGAGCGCTGATCGAAGATTCCCAGAGCGGGAACATAGCCATGTTCGGGCCCCTTGAAATTCTCGATCATAATCGTTTCCTTGAACCGATCAGCACAGGTGCAGCCGTGAAAGCTGCTGTCGCGGGTCGGCTTATGAGACTTCGTTCCGCTCGACTTGTTTGGCTGGCAGCAGGCGCGGGAATCTTGGCTCTGATTACTTGGGCAGTCTTAACGACCCCAGATACGAGGCAATATCCCGAGCGCGCCGCACCCGGGGAGGTCCATCCGCAGGCCCGCACTCCTGTTCAGGCTGACAAGCTAGAACCAATTAATCCAGGAGCTGTGGGTACCCCGCACGCGATAGTTTCAGAGACTAGTCTCCCGAACGGGGTTGCGGTTGGGCGGACAGCACCGCCTCTCAACACCACACGAGAACGGGTAAGAGTAGCCTCGATCGCGACAATACATAGCGGTCCCTCTGTGGCGGACACTCTACTCGGAACCGCTCCAGTCGGTGCTGAGGCTGAAGTCGCCGCGCGTGATGCGGACTGGGTAAAGATCATTGACCCCGTATCTGGGAAAGTAGGATGGATAAATTCCGATCACTTGGTGTCAGCACCTGCTGGTGAGCAAAGCCCCAATGACCAACTTGACCAGCTTTCGATTCGGGAACAGCAAGCGGCTTTAGGTGATGAGCAAGAGGCAGTGCCGTTGCCTCCGCCCCAGCGCTCACTGAAGAAGAAATCTCAAAAAAAGGTTGGCGAAAAAAGCGTTACAAACGCGGCTTGGCTTTCAGGTTCGTGCTTAGCGCCTTCGCTAGACCGGCAGGAGGGCGCCAGCCGAAGCCGGCGAACTTTGAGTGGCGAGGGCCATGCCCGGCAAACGCGTTCAGTCTCGACGACGAGACGCTTGAAGCGGTTAAGGCGCTTTCCAGTCGAACCGGCAAGACCCTTCAGGAGTTCACCGACGAGGCGTTCGCTGACCTGTTGGCGAAGCACAAGCAGCCGGTAGGGCTGAAGGCTGCGCTCGAGCAGAGCGTTGATACGCGCGTCAAGGCCAGTAGTCGTCCGGCGGCTTCCCGACGTCGATCTCGTTGATCAAGTCGCGCACGAGCTCGCCGCGCCCTTCTGCCGGCTCTGGCCGCGGAAACTCCTTGAACGCGTTTTCGCGGAGCCACACCTCCACCTCCTGCCAGGTGGCGACGTGAGCCTCAGCGCGATAGCCGTTCATGCGGTCGCCGAGCCTGACGTGGAAGCCGTCATCCCAGAAACACGAAACCTCGAAATTGATCTCGGCGTCGTAGACCTGCTGGAAGACGGAAGGATCAGGGGAGCTCATGAACCTAAAGAAAATACCAGAGCGTCAGGGCGATAAGGACTATGAGGACCGCCAAAATCAGCGGTTGATCCTCGGGCTGGCCCACAGCGAAGCGGTACCCACTGCTATCCCTCACTTTGGCGAGTTCAATTCCAAGTTCCTGCCTAAGCTCCAGGTTCCGCCGAACCTCACGCTCAAGATCTGAAGTCATGCCGCAACGCTCCTCAGTTCCTGGATAAGATCGTAACGCGCTTGAGGCGTAGTCGCCCACTTTGAAGCTCGGTTGAAATTCGCGCGTCAGGAGCTTGACCGGTTCTTTCACCACGGCTTGCGGTAAGTGCCGAAGGTGAAGCGCGGGGCGCTTTGAGCGCGCCCCCATTCCGCGCCTCGACGGTTGGGCAATAAGTCTGGTAAAATTGCATGGCGGTAGAGATCACCGTGAATTCGAAGAGAGGAGAGCGCCATGAGTAAATTGCTGATTGCTGCTGTCGCAGTTAGCGCGACTGCTGCCTTCAATCTTGCTCCACAACCGGCCCAAGCGCGACATTGTTCGATGGTGACGGCCACAGCACAAGGCGCAACCCAAGGCATTGCCACCAGGAAGGCTGACAGGAGACTACAGCGATACGTTACCAACAACCTTGGTGGCTGGGGCGTCCGAGCCGGCCCCCGCAATTCCTGCCAGGGTTGGGGGGATGGGGAAGGCCTCCGCCCAACCTGTCAAAGCGCAGCCGTGGTCTGCGGCTAAACTGGGCGCCTCTCATGCTGACATGCGTGTACCGAAGCGTGTGAAACGGAACGCGAGGTAGGCGCTTCGTCATGCAGGTGACGCGCCACGCGCGGCTGATGGCGCGCGGGCTGACGAGCCTGCCTTTGATGTTATCAAGCACCGGCGTCTCGTCGGTTAGTTTGCCGAGCGCCCGATCGCGAGGCGCCGTCTTCATCTGATCGAGTTTTGAGCTCGCGTAGCATGCTCACCGTTCGGGTGGCAGCGTGATGCTGCGGCAGTGCCGATAAGCAGCCCCCCGCCTTGCACAAATTTGCGGAACGTCCACTGACCCAGAAAAAAAAGAGGCCGGCGAGGGAACCAAGTACGCGGGCCAATCGGCCTCTCCCTAGCCAGGAGCTTGAGACGGGGACGGCCCCAGGCTCAAGGCGGAAAGGGCGGAGCTATGCCTGTACCTCAATGCCTACAGTTTGAAGCCGACGGCTTCGGAGCTGGGAGAAAACGATTTGCTAGGAACTCCGCGCTACCATGGTGGCCGTCGGTTTGCTTGGCACGGCTAGAGACGAGCATGACGATCATCGATAACGGTTGGACGGACGAACAAGCAAGAGGACTGCTTGACAGTCTCGAGTTGAACGGCCCGTGCCCTAATTGGAAACCTGAACATGTCCAGCGCCTGCATGAGTTTTGCTCAGCACGCGGGCTGAACCCAAAGGCTGTCGACAGCCAACTCGAATTTGTGGCCCATGACCTTCTGGGCTCGTTTCAAGGCATAGGCATTTTTCTCAGGCGGGCTAAGTCGGTGGAAGGGCAAAGGAGGCAGTGGACTCTTACGTACATCGTTTGAACATCAACCAATGAGGCGGCACTCGCCCCGGCGCTCCCGCCATTTTTAACCAAACTTTAAGTAAGGACTTTTCGGTTTCACCTCCATCGAGTAGACGGATTTCAAGCTGTAAGGTCAGACAGGTGTAAGGGGGACTAAAATGCGCGTTATCGTCATATCCGCGATGTTGGCGGCTTTCCTGCCTCTCGGAGGTTGTTTCCACCACACGCAGGCTCGCGGTGGAACCCATCGCAACTCCTATCAAGTAAGCCGACACGGTTGGTGCGCCGGCCGAAGCCGACGCACCTGCCTCCTTCACTACCCGTGTGGCTTCAGCGGCGGCCCTTTCACTGCTCGGCGATTATCACCAGACGGCTATTGCACCTTGAAGGTACGCCACTGGCTGTAGACGCCGATTGTCGGCCCCTTTTTCCCTAATCCGATAGTCGCCCTGCGTTGCCGGCAGGTTGAAGGGAAAGCTCGCCCAGGCAAGATCGATCGCTCCGGGTGGAGCCCAGGTCCATTTGCCGCCGACCTTCTTGTGCACCTCCAGCCTTACCGTGGTGGGCTTCTTGGCGATGGACGATTTAACGGCGACTAACACGGAAGGGCCGGCGGGGAAGGTATCACCTTCTTCGGGCGTGGCGACGGTCACCCACGGAACTTTGGAGATCGGGATGACATGCCGCCGCCCCAGATAGCGCGCCGTTTCTGAAAGCTGTCGCTGGGCAGGCATTATCCAACGCCAGAACACCTCGACTTTGACTACGTCAGGCCAATCGGTGCCGGTAAGAAACTTCCATTCGCCCTCCCACATTTGAGGCACGTGCCGGGGGCCAGTTTTTGTGCATGCCATTTTTTCCGTCATGCACTTGATAGACCATAAGACCAACAACGTCCGCACATCCCTTGGCGGACGTTAATCCGACGAGGAGGCAAGCCAGAAGAGAGAGGAACGCAAGCCGGCGAACGCCCAGCCATGGCGAGATGTGGGCAGCGCGATTGACGTTCGGATATTGCGGCATCGACGCATTCCTTTTCGCGCGCATCGATACTCGACGCAAAGGGCCCGTCCGTCCAGGGAAATTCCGCAGTTATGGTAACGAGGCATGTGCGAAGAATAGGGCGCAGCGGGCGCCGGCCGAAGCCGACGCCCCTGCGTCTTTCAAATGCGAGCCTGAAAGCTAAATCCACAGAAAGGCTAGTATCGCGAGCGCAATTAGGAACACGACCACCCGATTCCGCAATCAGTTGCCGCCCGGATAGAAGAACGCAGAATGCCAGCCCGGCGGCCTGGGATACCCCCGGCGATCTAGCAAGGTCTCAGCGCGAGCGTTCGAA
>CAWHUE010000018.1:0-86540 GCA_963832515.1 uncultured Alphaproteobacteria bacterium | reverse complement strand
TCGATCGCCCGCTCCCAGGCATGCACGGCATGCGACAGGAGCGCGGGCTCAGGGCAGGCGGCATGGTCGAGAGGCACGGGCGCCGTGGCGAGGGCCTCGTAGCCGCCTATCTCGCCACGGGCGGCGCGCGCATGGTTGCGCATCACGCGGAGCATCGGCTCCCGATTCGCGTCATAGCCGGGGAAGGGGCCGAGTTCGCGCGCCATCTCGGCGCTGGCCGCATACGACACGCCGGTCATGATGGCGGAGAGCGCGCCGCACAGCGCCCGGCCCTCGGCAAAGTTGTAGGGAATGCCGGACGCCATGAGCAGCCCGCCGATATTGGCGTAGCCCAATCCGAGCGTGCGGTACTCGTAGGAGAGCTCGGCGATGCGGCGCGAGGGGAACTGCGCCATGGTCACCGCGATCTCGAGCACGACCGTCCAGAGCCTGATCGCATGCTCGTAAGCCTCGACGGCAAAGCTCCCATCCTCACGCCGAAGGCCATCAGGTTGAGCGAGGCGAGATTGCAGGCCGTGTCGTCCAGGAACATGTATTCCGAACAGGGGTTCGACGCCTTGATCTCGCCGGCGGCCGGGCAGGTGTGCCAGTCGTTGATCGTGGTGTGGAACTGGATGCCGGGGTCGGCGCAGGCCCAGGCGGCGTGGCCGACCTGCTCCCACAGTTCGCGCGCCTTTATCGTCTTGGCGACGGCGCCGTTCTTGCGGAAGGTCAGGTTCCAATCGCCGTCGGCCTCGACCGCGCGCAGGAACGCGTCCGTCACCCGCACCGAGTTGTTGGAGTTCTGCCGGAGACCGTGCGATAGGCCTCCGAATCCCAGTCCGTGTCGTAGATCGGGAAATGGATCGAGGTGTAGCCCTGGCGGGCGAACTGGATCACCCGGCGAATCGCATTGTCGGGCACCTTGGCTTTGCGCGCGGCCTTGACCTCGCGCTTCAGCGCCGGGTTGCGCTTCGGATCGAAGCAATCGTCGCCGTCACCCTCGCAATTGACGCAGGCCTTGAGGATGGCGTTCAGCCGCTCGGATAGAATCTTGGAGCCGGTGACGAGCGCCGCCACCTTCTGCTCCTCGATCACCTTCCAGTTGATGTAGGTCTCGATGTCGGGATGATCGATGTCGACCACGACCATCTTGGCCGCGCGGCGCGTCGTGCCGCCCGACTTGATGGCGCCCGCCGCCCGGTCGCCGATCTTGAGGAAGCTCATCAGGCCGGAGGACTTGCCGCCGCCGGACAGCGGCTCGTTCTCGCCGCGGAGCCTGGAGAAATTCGTGCCGGTGCCCGAGCCATACTTAAAGAGCCGGGCCTCGCGCACCCAAAGGTCCATGATGCCGCCCTCATTGACGAGGTCGTCCTCGATCGA
The DNA here is from genome assembly GCA_963832515.1 of uncultured Alphaproteobacteria bacterium. GTDB lineage: Bacteria > Pseudomonadota > Alphaproteobacteria > Rhizobiales > Methyloligellaceae > Methyloceanibacter. The sequence continues at coordinate 85,178 of CAWHUE010000018.1, read as the reverse complement.
CTGGATGAAGCAGGCGTGCGGCTGGGGATGCTCATAGGCCGAGGTCGAGGCCTTCACCTCGCCGGTGCGGAAGTCGACATAATAATGACCCTGGCTCGGGCCATCGATGCCGTAGGCCCAGTGCAGCCCGGTATTGAACCATTGCGGGCTGTTCGGCGCGCCCATCTGCCGCGCGAGCATGTAGCGGAGCTCGTCGAAAAAGGCCCGGGCGTCCTCTTCCGTGGTGAAATAGCCGCCTTTCCAGCCCCAATAGGTCCAGGTCCCGGCCAGCCGGTCGAACACCTGGCGCGCGTCGGTCTCGCTGCCATACCTCTCCCCCTCGGGGAGGGAGGCGAGCGCAGCCTCGTCGGGCACCGACCGCCACAACCACGACGGGACGGAATTCTCTTCGACCTTTTCAGGCGCGCGGGGACACCGGCCTTGCGGAAATATTTTTGCGCCAGGATATCGGCCGCGACCTGGCTCCAGTCGGCGGGCACGCTGAAGCGCTCAAGCGCAAAGACCACCGAGCCGTCGGGATTGCGGATCTCGCTAGCGCTCTCCCGAAAAGGGATGGCGTCATACGGCAATTTGCCTGCTTCAGTAAATTTCCGTTCGATCCGCATCGTGCTCCTGCCCCCTTCGTCGCTCCATGTCCCGCGCGGCCCGGGCCCCCGTAGGCGCGACCGTCGAGGTTGGGCCAATTCGCAGCAGGCATCAATATGTATGCATTCAGTTGACCAATTCCTACTATACCCTGTGGGCGATCGCTATAAACTGCGGTGGACGAGTTAGGGGATTCATGTGGAACGCCGGTGGATGAGATGCAACGCTGAGCGCCTCGGTGGCTCGACTCAGCCGGCCTCTCACATCGTCCTTTTACCGGTGCTCACTTCTTATGTGTGGCATTTCATGTGTGGCATTGGACCGAAAAGCCGGCAAGGCAGGGGTCGGGTGAGTTCCATGCCACATCATCGCGCGCTCGGGCGCGATCTCGGTCAGCTTGTCATTGCCGTGGTCGACAACCGGCGACCGATGCTCGCGGTCATGCGCGCCATGCTGGCCGCGATCGGCACGGGCCGCGTCGAGACCTATGAGGGTCCGATCGAGGCGCTCGATCGGATGGCGCGCGACCTGCCGGATCTCGTCATCGCCGGGGCCGCCATGCAGCCTTTGAGCGGCCCGGCAATGGTGCGCGCCATGCGGCGCACGAGCTCAGGCGCGCTCGCGCTCGTGCCCGCCATGATCATGGCAGCGAACGTCAAGCCATCGCTCGTCGAGGATGCGCTCAAGGCAGGCGCTCATCAGGTGCTGGTGCTGCCGTTTGCCGCGAGTACGCTCTATCGCGGGCTCGACTGGCTCATCAATGACGACCGTCCGTTCGAGCTTTCCGGACAGCATTACATCGTGGCGGGGCTCGAAGAGCGGCTTGCGCTCAGCGTGCAGCGCCCGGTTCCAGAGCCCGCCTCAGCCGCTTCGCTCACCGAGGCCGCTTCCTCCGAGCCGAAGGCGCAAACCGCGCGCAACTGATCACGTTCTGCACTTGCCGTCGTTTGACGCCTTGGGCTGGCGCGCTGGACACTGATCGATGTTGCGGCCATAGTCCGGACGCAAGCTTTCAAGAGCGGCAAGAACCACCTCATGGGAATCTGTCACCGAGATCTTTGCCTGGTGGACAGGTAACACCATCGGCACGCGCCTCTACACTTGGCGCAAGGGCGAGCGCGTGGGCGAGGACCGTCTGGGTAACGTCTACTATCAGGAGCGCAGTGGCGACCGCCGCTGGGTAATCTACCGCACGCTCGCGGAGCCCTCGCAGGTGCCACCCGATTGGCACGCCTGGCTGCATCACACCGTCGACGTCCCGCCGACGCTCGAGAACTACACGCCACGGCCCTGGGAGCAGGCGCACCGGCCGAACCTCACCGGCACCTACGAGGCCTATCGTCCGCCGGGCTCGACCTTGCGCGCGGACGTCCGCAAGCCGCCGCTGGATTACGAGCCATGGCAGCCGCAGTGACGAACGCCGCGGAGGTGCCCGAGGCCGAAACGCTACCTAAATCCGTGCAGCGCTGGTCAGCGTCGGACTATGCGCGGAACGGCCGCTTCGTGCAGGAGTTGGCCGGCCCGATCTTCGCCATGCTTGGCCCACGTCCCGGCGAGCGCATCCTTGATCTCGGCTGCGGCGACGGCACGCTTACCGCCGAGATCAAGGCGGCAGGCGCCGACGTTCTTGGCGTCGATCTGAGCGATGAATTGCTTGCCGTCGCGCGCATGAAGGGTCTTGCGGTTCGCAAGCTCGACGGACATGCGCTCGACTTCGTCTCCGAGTTCGACGCCGTGTTCTCCAATGCCGCGCTGCATTGGATGCAGGCGCCGCAACGCGTCGTCGCTGGCGTCGCCCGTGCGCTGAAGCCTGGCGGCCGCTTCGTGGGCGAGCTCGGCGGGCATGGCAATGTCGCGGCGATCGCCACCGCCATTCGCGCGGTGGGCGAGAGGCGGGGAGGGGACCACGCGCTCGTCGCGCCCTGGTTCTTTCCGACGCCCGAGGAATATGCCCACTTGCTCACCGCGGGCGGTTTCACCGTGAAAGAGATGGCGCTCGTGCCGCGCCCGACGCCGCTCAAGACCGGCATGGAAGGCTGGCTCAGGACCTTTGGCAGGTCTTTCTTCGATCAGTTCCCTGAGCCCGAGCGCAGCGAGGCCATCCAGGAGGCGCTCGCCCTTTTGCATCCCTCCCTTTGCGACAAACGCGGCGTGTGGACCGCCGATCATGTGAGGCTCAGATTCATTGCGCTGCGCAACGCGTGAAAATCGCCGACATTTCAGCCGCCACACCCATGCCCCAATCATGGCCGAGGCGTGCTTGCCTAGGAAGCGCGCCGGAGCGATAGTCGAGGCCGATCAGACGGTGTGCGGTAGAATGGAACACGGCAAGGCGTTCACGGCGTCCCGGACAGGCTTGGGCCTTCTCCTTGCATTGTTTCTAATGTCCTTGGTCTGGACACCCGAGTCCGCGACTTCAGCCGACACGACGATCAAGAATCCGGTCGCCGTATTCGCCGCGCTCGACAAGGTGACCGGACGCATTTCCCATCTCGAGATCCCAATCAACAAGACGGTGGAGTTCGGCGCGCTGAAAGTGACGCCGCGCGTCTGCGACACACGCCCGCCGACCGAGCAGCCGAACACGGCGTCCTTCGTCGAGGTCGACGAGGTGAAGCTCACCGGCGAGGAGCAGCGGCTCTTCACCGGCTGGATGTTCGCCGAGAGCCCCGGGCTTCACGCGGTCGAGCACCCGGTCTTCGACGTGTGGCTCACGAGCTGCAAGACGCCTGGCGGCGCCAAGCCCGAAGGCAGCGCCGCGAACGCGGCGGCGCCTGGCGCCGCGCCGGCGCCCACCGCCGCTGCGCCGGCACCAGTGCCTGCGCCCCCGCCGGCCGCAGAGCCTGAACCGGAACCCGAGCCGCCCGCGGAAGCGGCCGAAGCGCCTGCGCCGGCCGAAGAGCCGGGCGAGCCGCTCCCCTGGGCGCGGTGATCGCCGAGCGCGGCCTCTAAGAGACGCTGAAACTCGTCGCGGGAGACCTCGATCGCGCCGAACTTGGCGAGATGGCCCGTCACGAATTGCGTGTCGAGCAGCGTGAAGCCGCCATATTTCAGCCGCGCCACGAGATAGACGAGCGCGATTTTGCTTGCGTCGCGGGCTCTGGAGAACATGCTCTCGCCGAAGAAGGCGCGGGCGAGATGCACGCCGTAAAGCCCGCCGATGAGCTTGCCGTCCTGCCAGACCTCGATCGTATGGCAATGGCCGAGCGCGAACAGCTCGCGATAGAGGCCCCTGATCCGCCCGTTGATCCAGGTCGAGCGGCGGCCTGAGCGCGGCGCGGCGCAGCCGTCGATCACCGCCTCGAAATCGTTATCGACCTTCACCTCGAAGCCGCCCTGCCGGATCGTGCGTTGCAGCCGCTTCGGCACGTGTACGCGGTCGAGCGGGAGGATGCCGCGCCGCTCCGGCTCGATCCAGTAGAGCGCGTTGTCCTCCGCGCTCTCGGCCATGGGGAAGATGCCGCACGCATAGGCCTTGAGCAGGACCTGCGGCGTAATCTCGATCATGACGTCGTCGATGGAGGTCATGGCCTTAGTCGAACGCGCCTAAACGTCTGGTCAAGCCCGGCGATGGGGCTCTTGCTTGGATGAACCGACTCAAGGATTGGCGAGATGCTTCTCCAGCCAATGGATATCATAGTTGCCATTGACGATGTCGGGCTCCGAGATCAGCGCGGTGAAGAGGGGGATCGTCGTCTCGATGCCGTCCACCACGAATTCGCCGAGCGCGCGCTTGAGTCGCATCAGGCATTCGTTCCGCGTGCGCGCATGCACGATCAACTTGCCGATCAGGCTGTCGTAGTAGGGCGGGATCGTGTAGCCGGCGTAAGCGCCTGAATCGACGCGCACGCCGAGCCCGCCTGGCGGATGGAAATGCGTGATCGTGCCTGGCGAAGGCCTGAAGGTCTTCGGGTTCTCGGCATTGATGCGGCACTCGATGGCATGCCCGTTGAAGCGCACGTCCTCCTGGCGGATCGAAAGCGGCGCGCCCGCCGCGATCCTGATCTGCTCGATGACGAGGTCGATGCCGGTGATCATCTCGGTGACGGTATGCTCGACCTGGAGCCGCGTGTTCATCTCGATGAAAAAGAACTCACCCCCCTCGTAGAGGAACTCGACGGTGCCGACCCCGCGATAGCGCAGCTTCCGCATGGCCTCCGCCACCGTCTCGCCAATGCGCGCACGCTCGCTTTCGTTCAGCGCCGGCGACAGCGCCTCCTCCCAAAGCTTCTGGTGCCGGCGCTGGAGGGAGCAGTCGCGCTCGCCGAGATGGATGGCGTTGCCGAGGCCGTCGCCGAGGACCTGCACCTCGATATGACGCGGGCGCCCGAGATATTTCTCAAGATAGACGGTGTCGTCGCCGAAGGCCGCGCGCGCCTCGTTGCGCGCCGACATGATCGCGGGCTCAAGCTCACTCTCGGCATGCGCGACCTTCATGCCGCGCCCGCCGCCACCCGCGGCCGCCTTGACCAGCACCGGATAGCCCATGTCGCGGGCAATCGCGCGCGCCGCCTTGATGTCCTCGATCGGCCCGTCCGAGCCAGGCACAACGGGAATGCCGAGCGCGAGCGCTGTCTGCTTCGCCTCGATCTTGTCGCCCATAATCCTGACATGCTCGGCGGTCGGCCCAATGAACGTGATGTCGTGCTCTTCCAGGATCTCGGCGAAGCGCGCATTCTCGGAGAGGAAGCCGTAGCCCGGATGCACCGCGTCGGCGCCGGTGATTTCGCAGGCCGCGACGATGGCGGGGATGTTGAGATAGCTGTCCTTGGCGGGCGGCGCGCCGATGCACACGCTCTCGTCGGCGAGCCGCACATGCATGGCGTCGGCATCGGCCGTGGAGTGGACCGCGACGGTGGCGATGCCGAGCTCCTTGCAGGCCCGCTCGACGCGGAGCGCGATCTCTCCCCGGTTGGCGATCAGGATCTTGTCGAACATGATCTCCCTAGCGCGGCTCGATCACCGCAAGGGGCTCGCCGTACTCGACCGGCTGCCCATCCTCGACCAGGATGGCGAGCACCACGCCGGCACGCGGGGCGGGGATCTGGTTCATCGTCTTCATGGCTTCGATGATCACGAGGGTCTGCCCCGCCGCGACCTTGGTGCCGACCTCGACGAAGGGTGGCGCGCCGGGCTCGGGCGAGCGATAGGCCGTTCCGACCATCGGCGAGGTGACGGTGCCAGGATGGGCAAGAATCTCCTCGCGCGCGCCGCCACGCTTGCTCCCGCCGCGACTCGCGGTGGCTCGTGCGCAGCGCCTTCCGCCGCGATAGCTTTGAGGACGCCGCCGCGCGCGACCCTGATGCGGCGGCCCTCGATCTCGATCTCGATCTCGGTCAGCCCGGTCTCGTCGAGCAGCGCCGCGAGCTCGCGGATCAGATCCTTATCGAAATTGCCGCCCTCTTGCGCCATGTCCGGCGTTCCCTTCTTGGCCATTAGCCGGACCCGCTTTTCAGGATCGCGGCGGCGATCGCTTCGATCGCCAGCTCGTAGCTTTGCGGACCGAAGCCGCAGATCACGCCCTTCACCGCCTTTGAGATGTAGGAGTGTTGGCGAAACGGCTCGCGCGCGAAAATGTTCGACAGATGCACCTCGACCTTTGGGATGGTGCAGGCTTGCAGCGCGTCAAGCATGGCGATCGAGGTATGCGTAAAGGCGCCGGCATTGACGATCAGCCCCGCGGCGTCCGTCCTTGCCTCCTGAATCCACGCCACCAGCTCGCCCTCGTGGTTGCTCTGCCGGAATTCTACCCGGAGTCCGAGCGCCTCGGCCTTGCGCTCGCAGCGTGCACGCACGTCCTCCAGCGTCTCCCTGCCGTAAACCTCCGGTTCCCGGGAGCCGAGCAGGTTGAGATTTGGGCCGTTCAGGACGTAGATCGGTTTGACCATGGCGGGCGCGCGACGGATGGTGAGGGCGCCCCGCCTTTGAATTTAAGGGGCGTGAGCGGCGAAACGCGCCCCTTTACCAGCTTTTCCGCCGTTCGGCAAAATGTGGCAACGGCCGGTGACCTGATTTTGTAGCCGGACGCAGCCCCCTAGCAGACGGCGCAGCCCTTCTCCCGAATCTCGGCCACCTTCTCCTTGAGCTGGTCATGCAGGTCGTCGGGCGCGCCCGGGATCACCTTGTCGCCGATGAGGAAGAGGGGAGTGCCCTGCAGCCCGAGCTTCTGCGCAAGGTCGCGCGCCTCTTCGATCGCCTTCTTCACGTCGTCGCTCTCCATGTCCGTCTTGAGCTGCTCAACGTCGAGCCCAAGCTCGCCCGCCACCTTCAGCACCTTCTCCTTGTCGGCCTTGCCGGACTCCGAATAGAGCTTCTGGTGCATCTCGAAATATTTGTTCTGCTTCATGGCGGCGAGCGCGCCCTTGGCGGCCGCTTCGGAATCTTCGCCGAAGATCGGCAGCTCTTTCAGCACGAGCTTCACCTTGGAGTCCTCATCGACCAGCTTGACGATGTCGGGAAGCGCGCGCTTGCAGTAGCCGCAATTGTAGTCGAAGAACTCGACCAGCGTGACGTCGCCTTCCGGATTGCCGCCCGTGAAGGAGAGCTTCGAGCGGAACAGCGCATCCTTGTTGTCGCTGATCGCCTTGGACTGCTGCGCGGCCTGCTCTTCGGCCTGCCGCTTGTCGAGCTCGGTGGTCATCTCGACCAGGATCTCGGGATTGTCCGTCAGATAGTCGCGGACAATCTCGATCACGCGCTTTTCCTCGAGCGCGCCGCCCGGCGCATCCACCACGCCCGGCGCCGCGCGCCAGACCACGCCGAGCGTGGCGGCGGTCACGAGGGCGGCAACGACGGCGGCCACGAGCGCTGTGGCGAGGCCTGTCTTCAGGGTCATGCTTAGTCTCCGGGGTTGGCGCTATCTCGCGCGCGGGACTTCGAAAGCGAGGATATCGTCGGCCTTGATCCAGTTCGGCGTGCCGTCGACGAAACCTTCCTTGGCACGCTTGGCCTGCTGCTTGGCGAGCTTGAGTTGACCTTCATAGAAATAGGCCTCGGCCGATGCAAGCGCGGCTTGCGCCATGAAATTCCGCTTGGCGCCGGAGGCCTTCGCCGCTTCCGCCTTGCGCGCGTAGGCCGCGGCGAGCTGACGGTACCCCATCGACGAGGTTTCGCCGCTTGCCATCGCGGTGCGCAGATTGGTGATGGCTTCGTCGACGAGCTTCGGATTGTCGGTGCCAACCAGCGCTTGGCCGAGCATGATGCGGATGAGCGACTCGTTGGGATTGAGCCTGACTGCCTCACGCAAGGGCTCGATCGCCTGCGCCGACTTGCCGCTTTCGAACAAGAACTGTCCCTTGAGCTCGTGGAAATAGGGCCAGTTGGGCTGGGCGGCGATGAGCGCATCGAGCTGCGGCATGGCGACCTGCACGCCGGACTGACGGTAGGTTGCGATCGCCCGAGCGTAGGCGGCGGCGAGCGACGGGTCGGATTTCGGATAGCGATTGAACACCGTGGCGGGTGGATCGAGGAAGCCGTAGAGCTTCGCCTTGACGAGGTCGTGGCGGGCCTGGAGTTCCGGCGGATCCTCGTTTTCGTAGTAGGGGCTCGACGTGACGAGCGACTTGAGCGTGGTGATGCGCGCCTGCGGCAGGGGATGGCTCTGCAGATAGGGGTCGATGCCCTGCATGCCCTTGAGCTTGCTTGCCATGAACTCGAAGGTCTCCAGCATGCCGCGGCCCGACTGCTTGGTCGCATTGAGAAAGGTCATTGCCGCCTGGTCCGCAGACGATTCTTCAGTCTGCTGGTAGGCGAGGATCGTTCTGAGCGCGGCATCCTGGCCGCCATAGGCGACGCCCATGCCGGCTTGGCCCGCATGGGGGCTGCCGGCAAGCGCGCCGCCCACGGCCGCCGCGAGTCCGAGGATCTGAAGCATCAGTGCCGCCGACTTCGCCCGGGAGACCTGCGTCCTGAGCCGCGCGAGATGGCCGCCGGTGATATGCCCGCTCTCATGCGCGACGACGCCGATCACCTGGTTCGGTGTCCTCGAGTTCATCAACGTGCCGGCGTGGAAGAACATGTTGCGGCCGTCGACCACGAAGGCGTTGAACATGCGGTTATTGACGATATGGATGCGGATGCCCTGCGAGCCGAGGCCCGCGGCATCGAAGATCGGCTTGGCATAGGTGCGGAGCAGCGCTTCTGTCTCCGCATCGCGGATGAGCCCCTGCGCACCGGCCGGGGTGGCCGCGCTCGACACGGTGAAGGCCACTGCAATCCCCGCCGCAACGCGCGTGCGCAAGCGCCGCGGCGCAGGGTGCGTAGGGACCTGGGGCAGAGCGGGCATTTCCGGCTCGATCGTTGGCGTTGCAGGAACTGGGCGAGGCGGTTTTACGCGCCTTCATCTAGAACATGAGATACGCTGGTTAGCCCCTTCCAGCCGCGTCTCGACCAGATTTTCGCCTGACTGGCTTTCGATTGAGGCGACAGCGTGACACATGACACGAGCCGGCATCAAAAACCGCGAGATTAAATTTTTGAAAGACGCCGAGCGCTTTTATCCGGGAATCCGACGGTTTGCCGCGTCTGCTGGCGACGCGGAGCGCGATCGACCCCTTCATCGTGATGGACGTGATGGCCGCGGCGAATGCGCGGGAGGCCAAAGGGCAAGACGTGATCCACATGGAGGTCGGCCAGCCAGGCACGCCCGCGCCGCGGCCGCGCGCGAACGCGCCATCGAAGCGCCGCATCAACGTCTCGGCTATACCGAGGCGCTCGGCCTGCCCGAACTCCACGCGCGCATCGCGCGCTACACCGCCGAGCGTTATGACCTATCGGTCGCACCGGAACGCGTGGTGGTCACGTAGGGCTCGTCTGCCGGATTCGTTCTCGCGTTCCTCGCGTTGTTCGACGCGGGCGAGGCAATCGGCCTGCCGTCGCCGGGCTACCCCTGCTACCGGCAAATCGCGAACGCGCTGGCATTGCGCCGCTTCCAATCGAGACGTCGGGGCGGGGGCGATGGATGCCGACCGTCGGGGATGTCGAGAAGCTCGCTGCGGAAGGCGCCGCCGGTCTCCTGCTCGCAAGCCCCAACAATCCGACTGGCACGATGACGCTTGCGCCGCGTCTGCTTGAGATTTCCGCGGCGTGCCGCAAACATCTTCTATGGCTCATCTCCGATGAGATCTATCACGGTCTCGAATACGAAGCGCCCGCCGAGACGGCGCTTGCCCATTCCGACGCGGCCATCGTCGTCAACAGCTTCTCGAAATATTTCAGCATGACCGGTTGGCGCGTGGGTTGGCTGGTCGAGCCTGAGGCGCTGGTGCGGCCGATCGAACGGGTCGCGCAGAATCTCTACATCTCGCCGCCCGCGATCTCCCAGGTAGCGGCGGTCGGCGCATTCGACGGCATCGAGGAACTCGAAGCGATCAACGCCGGCTATGCGCGGAACCGCGCGTTGCTGCTCGAAGAGCTGCCCCGTGCCGGCTTCACGACGATCCTTCCTGCGCCGACGGGGCCTTCTATCTCTATGCAGACGTGAGCCGCTTCACGCCCGACAGCGAGGCCTTTGCCAAGGCGATGCTGCGTGAGATTGGTGTCGCAGTGACGCCCGGTACCGACTTCGATCCGGTGCATGGCCGCAACTACGTGCGCTTCTCCTATGCAGGCCCCGAGCCGGCCATGCGCGAGGCGGCGCGGCGCATCAAGGATTGGATGAAGTAACAACAAGCCGAAGCGCCATACCTCCCCTCGTGGGGAGGTCCGACGCGCCTCCTAAGGCGCGTCGGGTGGGGGAATTCTGCGATCCCGCCTGTCGCGCCTTGCGGACCTGCGAACCTACCCGCGGGACCACCAGCCGCGTCGGCGCGGAGATGGTTCCGTCGGCTCGTCGCCCTCGGCATTTGCGCCGACAGTGGCCGGCTCTAGGGGAGGGGCTTCGCTGAAGATCGGCCCGCCGCGCGGAGCCGGACGCTCTTCGGGCTCGCGCGAGAACTCTTCCTCCGGCGCGGCCGCATCGGCGCTCGCCCTGTCTTCACGGCGGCCAGCGTTCTGGCGGTCTCCGGTCTCTTCGCGCTCGTGCTCGCCCGGCGCACGATCTGAACGCTGGCCCGAGCGGCCCCTGCGGCCACCGCGACGACCTCTGCGGCGCGGACCTTTGCGCCCGTCCGCGCCGTCCTCGGCACGTGCTTCGCGCCGCTGACCGTTCTCGCTCGCGCGTTCGGCTATCGGCTCCTCCTCGTCGCCCTCCGCCACGATCTTTGCAGCCGGCGCGCGTTGAGGTTCGCCGCCCTCGCCATGCCGCTTTCGCCGCCGCCGCCGCGAGCGCCGCCGGGCCTGATCGCCTTCGGACTCGCTTCCCTCCGCGGTGTCTTCCGTCCGTGCGCTTTCTCGATGCGGCGGCTCCTCATGCTCATGCGGCTCTTCGCGATGATGCACCCAGTCCATGTGCACCACGCTGCTCTCGCCGCCGATCACCGCACCCTCGGCGCCGCGCTCGATCACGAATTGCGAGACATGCATGTTTTCGTCGGCCGTCACCGTGATCGGCACGCGGTAGCGCTGCTGGATGTCGTTCAGATGCGCGCGTTTCTGGTTGAGAATGTAGAGCGCGACGTCGACCGCGGTGGTGGCGACGAGCGGCACCACGCCGTCGGTGATCAGCCGGTCCTCGATCGAGCGCAGTATGTCGAGCGCAACCGATTCGACGGAGCGCACCATCCCCGTGCCCTGGCACATCGGGCAGGACGTGGTCGAGCCTTCCAGCATGCCGGTGCGCAGGCGCTGACGCGACATTTCGAGCAGGCCGAAATGGCTGATGCGTCCGACCTGGATGCGGGCGCGATCGTTGCGCAACGACTCCTTGAGGCGCCGCTCGACCAGCCGGTTGTTGCGGCGCTCGTCCATGTCGATGAAGTCGATGACGATGAGCCCCGCGAGGTCGCGCAGGCGGAGCTGCCGCGCGATCTCCTCCGCGGCTTCGAGATTGGTCTTGAGCGCGGTGTCTTCGATGTTGTGCTCGCGCGTCGCCTTGCCGGAGTTCACGTCGATCGAGACCAGAGCCTCGGTCTGGTTGATGACGATATAGCCGCCCGACTTGAGCACGACCTGCGGCGAGAACATCGCCGCGAGTTGCCGCTCCACCTGATAGCGGATGAAGACCGGCTCTGGCTCCTTATAGGGTTTCACGTTCTTGGCATGGCTCGGCATGAGCATGCGCATGAAGTCCTTGGCCTCTTTGTAGGCGTCGTCGCCCGCGACCAGAACCTCGTCGATGTCCTTGTTGTAGAGGTCGCGGATCGAGCGCTTGATCAGGCTGCCTTCCTCGTAGACGAGGGCTGGGGCCGTGGATTTGAGTGTCAGGTCGCGCACATTCTCCCAAAGCCTAAGCAGATAGTCGTAGTCGCGCTTGATCTCGGTCTTGGTGCGCTGCGCGCCGGCGGTGCGGATGATGAGCCCCATGCCCTCCGGCACTTCGAGCTCGCCCGCGATCTCGCGCAAGCGCTTGCGGTCGGTGGGTTGGGTGATCTTGCGCGAGATGCCCCCGCCCCGCGCGGTGTTCGGCATCAGCACGGTGTAGCGGCCGGCGAGCGAAAGATAGGTGGTCAGCGCCGCGCCTTTGTTGCCGCGCTCCTCCTTGACGACCTGCACGAGGATGATCTGCCGGCGGCGGATGACCTCTTGAATTTTGTACGGACGCCCGCGCCGGCGCCGCGCGCGCTCGGGAACCTCCTCGAGCGCGTCCTCAGAGCCAACCAATTCGACGCGCTCCTCCACGAGCTCCCCGTTGCCTTCCTTGACGGGGACGAGCTGGCCGACGATCTCGCCATGCTCGCCGTCGTCCTCGTCGTCTTCTTCAGGGACCGAACTCACGGTTCTCGAGCGCTTCAAGTTCGGCAGGCTCGGAGACCTCGTGCACGAGATCCGCTTCTTCGAGCGCAACGCTCGACGGCTCTGCGTCCGCGGCGTGGTGTCGATCTCGTCGTCTTCCTCGACTTCGAATTTGGCGATGCCCACAGTTTCGGAAGCGGGCTCGGGGCGTTGCAGTTGCCGGCTGGCGGCCCTGACATCAGGCCTGTGCGCCCGCGCCGTCCCCGGCGCCTGCGCCGCGGCCAGAGGCAGCCTCGTCGTCCTCAGCGGCCTCTTCGGCGGAGGCGCGACTCTGCTCGAGCGCCTCCTCTTCGAGCAGCGCCTGACGGTCCGCGACCGGAATTTGGTAGTAGTCGGGATGAATTTCGGTAAAGGCGAGGAAACCGTGCCGGTTGCCGCCGTAATCGACGAAGGCGGCCTGCAGCGACGGCTCTACGCGCGTGACTTTGGCGAGATAGATATTGCCCCGAAGCTGCTTCTTATTGGCTGATTCGTAATCAAATTCCTCGACGCGATTGCCCTTTACCGCGACGACCCGGGTCTCTTCCGGATGCGCCGCATCGATCAGCATTTTGCTTGCCATGTTGTTTGTTCTCCGCCGCGCGGGGCAGGAAGGCGATGTGAGCCGCCTTACCGGGCACGGGCCCGAGGCCCCGCGCGTGCTAATGATCAATAGACTATGATTTGCCGCGATGGCCACGAAGGGCACGGTGGAGCCCGGGCGCCGCCCCTTGCGGGATGGCGCACGGTCTCCGACCGAGCTAAAGCCTCATGTTTTCCGAGGCTTGGCTGCATGCACTGACTCTGCATCGCAGTCCTCTACCGCCGCATACGGTGATGCGGCTCCGAGAGTTCTCGACTGGCGGCCGTCTCTCACCTGGCCGCCGCTTCTGCGCCGGGCCGGAACGAATAAGGCCCTGGCGCGGGAAACAAATCTGCCCGTCTCGCCGTTTGGCGTCCAAGGGCTCAGGCTCGAAGGCGAGCCCGACCCTTATTACGGGGTTGGGGGGAGATTTGGCAAGCCTCGCCTTGAGGCCGCCAGCGGATGGTCACAACGCTCGCTTAACCACGTCGAGGCTAAGACTGGCCGGTACCAGCCATATTTTGGGGAATACGGCCGGTTCGAGCGCCGACATGACTGAGGCGGCGGGGAGCGATACGCTGGTTGCGCAGCGATGGATATGCGGTGAGTGTCCGGTCGTGCCGCCTGGCGGCGCGTGCCTGCTTGCGCTTGCGTCCCTGGCCCTCGGCCACTTCGAGGCCGCGGCAGAGTCCAAGCACACGGTCGCCAAGGATGCGCGGCTTGCCGGCGACCGCGAGCGCACCCGCTTCATCGCCGACCTCTCGCGTAAAGTCGACGTGCATGTCTTCGCCCTCGGCAATCCCTACCGCGTCATCGTCGATGCGCCCGGACGTGAACTTCCAGATGCCGGCCGGGCTCGGCACGGAGAAGCGGGGGCTCGTCACCGCCTTCCGTTACGGCCTGTTCGCGCCGGGCAAGTCGCGCATCGTGCTCGATGTCGGCGGACCGTTCCTGATCGACAAAGCGTTCGTGCTCGATGCGCGCGACGACCAGCCCGCGCGCCTCGTGGTCGACCTGGTGCCGACCGACGAAAAGACCTTCCTCGCCAAGCTGAAAGAAACGCCATCGCATGAGAAGGCGAACGAATCCCCGCTGCCGCCGCAGTCCGTCGTACGCCCGCCCAATGCGAAGCCCGTCGTGGTGCTCGATCCCGGCCATGGCGGTGTCGATCCCGGTGCCAAGAGCGCAGCCGGCGTCGCCGAGAAGGAGGTGGTGCTGAGCTTCGCCAAGGTGCTCAAGACGAAACTCGAAGCGACCGGACCGCTACGAGATCCATCTGACGCGCGAGGACGACACCTTCCTGCCGCTGCGCGAGCGCGTGGCCTTCGCGCAGAAAAGGGGCGCGAGCGTGTTCCTGTCGATCCACGCCGACTACTTCCCGGCGCAGACCGACAAGACCAAGCCGGTCATCGCGAAAGGCGCGACCGTCTACACGCTCTCCGAGGAGGCCTCTGACGAGGAGGCCCGTGCGCTCGCGGCCAAGGAGAACTTCTCCGATGCCGTCGCCGGCGTGGCGCTGCCCGAGGATTCCGACGAGGTGCTGGCCAACATCCTGATCGACCTCGCCCAGCGCGAGACGCAGAACCGCTCGCAGCTCTTCGCGCGCTCGATCGTAGGCGAGCTTGCGGGCCGCGCGACGCTACACACCAAGCGGCTCGCGCTCGGCGGGTTTCCGCGTGCTGAAAGCGCCCGACATTCCCTCGGTGCTGCTCGAGCTCGGTTTCCTGAGCAACCCCGACGACGAGAAGCACCTCCTCTCCGACGCCTGGCGCGAGCGCATGGCGGGCGGCGTCGTCGAGGCGATCGACGGCTATTTCGCCAAGAAGATCGCCAGAAATCCATTCTAGCCAAGCCACCTGTGCTTGCTCTGAGGCCGAGGCCTCCCCGGTCAGAGGAGGCCCTGGCGCTGTCGTGCTAAAAGTTCGGATAATCCAGGGGTTGATAGCGCCCGCCAGCGTTTTGTTGCCATAATCTTCGCTAGGGTTGCCACAGGAGCCCCGAAGCGCCTAAATACGGGGTCGGGACGGGTAAAAACACATGGACATTACGGCTCCAGTCAAGCCGCCGGAGCAGCGCCGCCGCCGCCGCCGGGGCGGATTTTTCCTGCGCCTGCTCGGCTTCACCTTCGCCGCCGGCATGATCATCTTCATCGCCGCCGCGGCCGCCGCGGGCTTCGTGCTGTGGAAGGCGTCGAACGAGCTGCCGGACTACGAGGTGCTCGCCAAATACGAGCCCCCGGTGATGACCCGCATCCATGCCAATGACGGCAGGCTGATCGCCGAGTTCGCGCGCGAGCGCCGCATCTACGTGCCGATGACGGCCGTGCCAGACCTCGTCATCAAGGCGTTCATCTCCGCCGAGGACAAGAGCTTCTATCAGCATGGTGGCCTCGACCTTCAGGGCATCATCCGCGCCGTGGTCACCAATATGAGCTCCGCGCAATCCGGCCGCCGCTCGGTTGGCGCCTCGACCATCACCCAGCAGGTTGCCAAGAACTTCCTGCTCACCAAAGACCAGACAATGGAGCGCAAACTCAAGGAGGCGATCCTCGCCATCCGTATCGAGCGCGCTTTCACCAAGGAGCAGATCCTCGAGCTCTATCTCAACGAGATCTATCTCGGCGCCGGCGCCTATGGCGTGGCTGCCGCGGCGCAGACCTATTGGAACAAGGCGATGAACGAGCTCTCGCTCGCCGACGCCGCCTATCTTGCGGTGCTGCCCAAGGCGCCCGCCAACTACGACCCGTTCAAGTTCACCGACCGTGCCATCGCTCGCCGCAACTGGGTCATCGACCGCATGATCGAGAACGGCTTCGTCACGCGCGAGGAGGCCGAGAAGGCGAAGGCCGAGCCGCTTGGAGTCAAGGCGCGCACTTTCGGCCCGAAGATCTTCGCCTCGGAATATTTCGCCGAGGAGGTGCGCCGCGAGATCCTCGACCGCTACGGCGAGGACAAGCTCTATGGCGGCGGCCTTTCTGTGCGCACCACGCTCGATCCGAGGCTCCAAGCGATCGCGCGCAAGGCACTCGTCGACGGGCTTGTCGCCTACGACCAGCGGCGCGGCGGATGGCGTGGGCCGGTCAAGCAGGTCGAGCTTTCCGGCGACTGGGGCAAGACGCTCGCGGCCATGCCGAACTGGTCCGACATCGAGCCCTGGAAGCTCGCAGTCGTGCTCGAGGTAAGCAAGGATCAGGCGAAGATCGGCATCCGGCCCGGCCGCGACATCTACGGCAAGATGCTGCCTGAGCGCGAGACCGGCGTCATCCCCTACGAGGAAGTAAAATGGGCGCGGCCCAAGCTCGCGCGCGGACTTGGCGCGGTGCCCGGATCCGTCTCTGCCGTGCTCAAGCCGGGCGACGTGATCTATGTCGCGCCGCGTGAGGGCAAAAAGAATCCGGACGGCACCTCCGAGCCGACGCCCGACACCTACAAGGGTCAATGGGCGCTGAGACAGCCTCCGGGCATCAGCGGCGCGTTTGCCGCCATGGACCCGCACACCGGCCGCGTGCTCGCCATCGTCGGCGGCTTCTCCTTCCACGAGAGCCAGTTCGATCGCGCCACGCAAGCGCGCCGCCAGCCTGGCTCCTCGTTCAAGCCGCTGATTTACACGGTCGCGCTCGACAACGGCTACACGCCGTCGAGCATCGTGGTCGACGGCCGGATCTGCATAAGCCAAGGCAAGGGGATGCCGCAATGGTGTCCCACGAACTACGACGCGGGTTCGGCCGCTGGTCCTTCCACCTTGCGCTTCGGCATCGAGAAATCGCGCAACCTGATGACTGTCCGGCTCTCGCGCGACATCGGCATGCCGATCATCGTCGAATATGCGAAGCGCTTCGGCGTGTACGACAACCTCATGCCGGCTCTCTCCATGTCGCTCGGCGCGGGCGAGACGACCGTGCTGCGCATGGTGACTGGCTATTCCATGCTCGCCAACGGTGGCAAGCAGATCAAGGCGACCTTCATCGATCGCATCCAGAACCGCTACGGCCGCACCGTCTGGCGGCACGACACGCGCGACTGCTCGCAATGCGCGGCGCGTGAATGGTCTGGACAAGAGGAGCCCAAGCTTGTCGACGACCGTCCTCAAGTCATCGATCCGATCTCGGCCTTCCAGATGACGGAGATCATGGAGGGCGTGGTCCAGCGCGGCACGGCGACGAGGCTGAAGGTTCTGAACCGGCCGATCGCGGGCAAGACCGGCACGACCAACAACTACAAGGACGCGTGGTTCGTCGGCTATACGCCCGACATGGCCTTCGGCGTTTATGTCGGCTTCGACCAGCCGACGCCGATGGGCCATGGCGAGACCGGCGGCAGCCTCGCGGCTCCCATCATCCGCGATTTCGTGCGCGAGGCGCTGGCCGATACCCCGCCGGTGCCGTTCCGCGCGCCGCCCGGCGCCATGCTCGTGCGCGTCAACCATAAATCCGGCCTGCCCGCGGGCGCCGGCGACAAGACCGCGATCCTCGAAGTGTTCAAGCCCGGGCAAGAGCCTTATGGCTCGGTGGCGCAGGACGCCGAGGGCGAGGACATGGGCGGCGAAAATCTTGGCGCCGCCGCGGCGGCCGAGCAAGCACCAGCGCCGCGACCGCAGGGCGCCATGGCGCCGCCGCCTCCACAGGCAGTGCCGCAACCGCGTCCCCGGCCGCGCCAGCAGGCTCAGCCGCCGCGCCGAGGGTTCGGCCAAGGTTTCGGCGGCATCTTCTAAACCCCATATTGCGGTCAGGCAGGCTTGGGCTCCGCGCCTGGGCCACGGCCTTCCGATCATTCCCAGAGGAAGCGATGCGCGCTGAAATCGAGTTGGTCGTCAACGACATCAATGAGTCTCTCGCTTTGCTCAGGAGGCATCTTTGACCCTGACCAGGCGCGCGGGCGGCTAGAAACGCTCGACCGCGAGGCCGAGGCTCCGGGTTTCTGGAACGATCAGCGCCGCGCGCAAGCGCTGATGCGCGAGCGCCAGCAGCTCGAGGCCGCGCTTGCAAGCTTCGACCGCATCTCCCGCGAGCGCGACGACGCGATCGCCCTTGCCGAGCTCGGCGAGGAGGAGAGCGACGAGGCGACCGTCGCGGAAGCCGAAGCGGCGCTGAGCAAGCTCCGGCAAGAAGCCCACACTTTGGAGGTCGAGGCGCTGCTTTCCGGGGAGGCCGATGCGAACGACAGCTATGTCGAAATCCATGCCGGCGCGGGCGGCACCGAGAGCCAGGACTGGGCGCAGATGCTGATGCGCATGTATCTGCGCTGGGGGGAGGCGCGGGGCTACAAGGCCGAGATCATCGGCGAGCATTACGGAGAAGAGGCTGGCATCAAGTCCGGGACGATCCTGATCAAGGGACACAACGCCTATGGCTGGCTCAAGACCGAGTCAGGCGTGCACCGGCTCGTGCGCATCTCGCCGTTCGACGCCAACGCGCGCCGCCACACGAGTTTTGCTTCGGTGTCGGTCTATCCGGCGATCGACGACACGATCGCCATCGAGATCGACGAGAAGGACGTACGCATCGACACTTACCGCTCCTCCGGCGCGGGCGGCCAGCACGTCAACACCACCGACAGCGCGGTGCGCATCACTCATATCCCGACCGGCATTGTCGTGCAGTGCCAGAACGAGCGCTCGCAGCACAAGAACCGCGCGACCGCCTGGTCGATGCTCCGCGCGCGGCTGTACGAGGCCGAGCTCAAGCGGCGCGAGGACGAGGCGCAAGCCGCCGCCGCCGCCAAATCGGACATCGGCTTCGGTCACCAAATCAGGTCTTACGTGCTCCAGCCCTATCAGCTCGTGAAGGACCTGCGTACCGGGGTTGAGAGCACCAATCCGATGGCCGTGCTTGACGGCAACATCGACCGCTTCATCGAGGCGGCGCTAGCCGAGCGTATCCACGCGGACGCAAAGGCGTAACGCTGTCACGCTCTCCTAAGGGGAGGGGAGCTTTCGGGCCAGATTGAGATCCGACTACTCCGCCGCTGACGAAAGCGGGCTGCTGCTAGAGCTGCTGCTGCTCGTGCTCGGGGACGTCTCCGACCCGAACTCCGACGGCTTGCTGTCGCTGCGGCCATAGCTCGAGCTTGGGCTGGACGTCGGATCGGCAGCCGAAGCCTTTTCAGTCCGAAGCTCGGCGAGAGGATCGTCTGAGCGGCGCGACTTCCCTTCGAAATAAGCCCCCTGCTCGATCGCGAGGCTTTGGTGGAAGATGTCGCCCTCGACATGCGATTGCGCCTGCAGCGTGACCCGGAGGCCCCTGATCGAGCCGACCACCCGGCCGCGTACGACCACGTCCTCCGCCACCACGTTGCCGCTCACATGCGACTTGTCGCCGAGCAGGAGCGAGCCGCAATTGATGTCGCCCTGGATATCGCCGTCGACCTGAATCTCGCCCTTTGAGTTCACGTTGCCGCTAATCGTGAGATCCTCGCCGATGATCGAGGGGACCATCTTACTGGCAGCAGGGCTCGGCGCTTTGGCGTAGGTCGCCGGCCTCTCGGTAAAGGGCGAGGACTTGGCCTCTCCGCTCGGCCTTTCGCCCAGTTTCGTCACACTCTCGCCCGGCTCAGGTTTCTTGGTGAACATATGCAATACCTCCCCATCGCTACCGTGACGCGAGCGCCGAGCAACCTGCCCTCAACCCACGCTACACCAAAGCCACCGTAAGGGACCGACACCTACTGAACCCATCCGGGGCTCGATTAGCACCCGCTTCTTGCATGACAATATCGCCTCGAACCGGCCTTGTCATGGGTGTTCTCGGCGCACCCTCGTGAGGGCCTCTAAGCCTTGGCCAGCCTCGATTTCCGAGGGGCAAGCCGCCTTCCTTTAGCCGATTTTCACGACTTTATGCAACAAGCGCTTAGCTCCCTTTGCCGGGCATGATACGCATGCGCGTCGAGGTAGTTGTAGGCGCGTTGGGGATTACCGGCACAGGGCCGTGAGCAGACTTGAGGCTCGCTCCTTCGGACGCGAGGGGAGCCGAAGTCGCGTTCGTGTGCTCGCGCGAGGCTGCGAGCGAGGGCGGCAGTCTCGCGCCGGGACGCCGCGTCGGGAGTCGTGAGGGAATGAACGAGCCGATCGCCGGTGCCCTCGTCAAGCTGACCACCGAAAGTGGCAAGGCGCTGCTGACATTGCCCGCGCGCGGCAAGGCGCTGGTGCAGACGCGTCAAGCCGACCAGCGAGATCGGGCAGAAGAAGCTGCATTGCCGCGCGCGGTAAGGCGCTGGTGCGCGCATCCCCGAGCCGGTCCAGCTCGGGCTGAAGAAGCTGTCCACGCGCGGCGCCCAAGTCTGCCGCGAGATCTTCGCCGGCATCCTGGTGATTGGCCTGATCGCCATCGTGCTCGGCTATGGACGGCTCGCGCGCGGACCTTTGTCGCTTCCGACGCTCGTGCCAACCATCGAGACGGCGATCAACGATCAGCTCACCGACATGAGCGTGAAGATCGACGATGCCGTGCTGCAGCGCTCGCCGGAGGGACCTGGCATCCTGTTCCGCCTGCGCAATATCAGGCTCATCGACAAAGACGGCTCGATCGTCGCGCAGGCGCCGCTCGCGGCCATTGGCATGAGCGGTAGCGCGCTGCTCAAGGGACAGCTCGCGCCGGGCAGCGTCGATTTCATCGGTCCGCGCCTTTTGCTGTTCTATAGCGACGATCAGGGGCTCTCGATGACCTTCTCGCGGCCGCCCGCCGCCGAGACTGAGGCCGCGATCCGCGTCGATTTCCCGAACCGGGAGACGCCGTCGCCACGCGTCCGGAGTTGCCGATCGCCGCGGGTGGGCGCAGGCTCGACTTGACGAGCGCCGTAAACGACGTGTTCGACCGCGCGCGCAAGGGCTCGACCTCATCCTACCTGACGCGGTTCGGCTTCAAGGATGCGCTCGTCGTGCTCAACCAGAACGGCACCCAGACGCTGTGGCAGGTGCCTGACTTCGCCATTGACCTCAAGCACCGCAACCGGCGCAGCATCATCGTGGGCCAGGCAAACCTTGCTTCCAGTAAGGGCGATTGGCAGCTCGAGCTGCGCACCGAGCAGCACCCGAGGAGAGGCACGCTGTCCATGACCGCGCTGATCCAGGACTTGGTGCCCTCGGGCATCGCCGGCAATTTCCCTTCGATCGGCATCTTCCGAGCGCTCGACATGGCGGTCGATGGTGAGGCGAGATTGGAGCTCTCCAATTCCGGCGAGTATCTCTCGGGCGATGCCCATCTCAGGCTCGCGCCGGGCCAGATCACGCCGCCTTGGGATCGCGACATGCCGCTCCGCATCGACGGCGGCCAGTTGCAGGTGCGCTACGACGCCACGGGAAACGGCGCGATCGAGATTTTGCCCTCCACGCTCCAGTGGGGGGAGAGCAAGGCGACCGTGAGCGGCACGTTCCGCCCGGTGCGAGGCGCGGACGGCACGCCGGTTTCCTGGGACTTCAACCTGAAAGCCGATGACGCGGTGCTGGCGGTCGAAGAGCATGGGCTCGCGCCGATGAAGATCGACGAGTGGGTGGCTGAAGGCAATGTCGCGAACAAGGAAGGGCGCCTGACCCTCTCTCGCTTTGTCATCCGCTCAGGCTCCGCTCAAGTCTCGTTCGCCGGCACGGTCGCCGAGGCACCGGACGTGCCCGGCTCGCCCGAGGTAAAGCTTGCGGGCGAGATCAGCCCGATGCCGGCCGATACCTTCAAGCAGTTCTGGCCGAAATTCCTTGCCGGGAAAGCGCGCGCCTGGGCGCTCGAACGGATCGCTGGCGGCGAGGTGCGTGGCGGCACGTTCAACATCGCGCTCGCAGCCGGCGATCTTGCCGGCATCGAGCAGGGCCAAGAGGCGCGGGAAGGCGCGCTAACGGTGGATCTCGCGGCGTCCGGCCTAAACATCACCTACCTGCCGAAAATGCCGCCGGTCGCGACCGGAGACTCCCGGCTTACGGTCGCGGGCACCGAGCTCTCGGTAGACATCCCGCAGGCCAAGATCGCGCTCCCGTCCGGCCAAGAGATCGCGCTCGCCGAAGGCCGCTTCCGGATCCCCGACCTCCGCGTCGATCCGCAACTGGGCGAGATCACCTTCAAGGCGGCGGGGCTTACCCCCACCGTGCTCGAACTGCTCGACCATGAGCCGCTCCTCTATCTTCAGAGTGTTGGCCTCAAGCCGGACCTCCTGGGCGGGACGACCGATGGCACCTTCTCGCTCTCGATGCCGCTCATAGCCGATCTTGAATTCAAAGAGATCAAGCTCAAAGGCGTGGCGCGGCTAGAGGATGCCATGACACCCGGCCTCTTGGGCGGCGTTCCGGTCGAGGGCGGCGGGTTCGACGTGACCGTCAACGACCGGGGGGTCGAGGCGCGGGGCGCCATCCGCGTCAAGGACGTGCCCGCCGAGCTTCTCTGGCAGCGCGTGTTCTATACGCCGGACGATCAACAACCGCCCGCGAGCGTGACCGCCGAGCTGGACGAGGCGATGCGTGAGAAGCTCGGCTTCGAGATCAACCACCTCGTCAAGGGCAAGACGCCGGTCAAGCTGTCGATCACTGGGCTCGGCCGGGAGACTCAGAAGCTCAGCCTCCAGGCCGATCTGTCGGGCGCGCGGCTCATGTTCGGTGACATGGGTTGGACCAAGCCCGCGGGCCGCGCCGCGACGGTCGATTTCGACGTGGTCAAGCATGAAGACGAATCGGTCGACCTCGCCAATCTGCGCATCATGGGCGACGAGATCGCTATCCACGGTTCGGTCGCTCTCAGCCCCGAGCACCGCCTCAAGAGCTTCCATCTCTCCGACCTGTCGGTGAACCGCTTCACCCATGTCGAGATCACGGCCGCTGTACGCGAAGACGAGGTGCTGGAGATCAGGGCGCAAGGGCCGAGCTTCGATGGGAGAGAGTTCTTCCAGTCGCTCTTCTCGCCCGGCCAGTTCGTCGAGGCGAGCAAAGATACTGGCGAGGCGTTTGCGGGCGTCGACTTCGCGGCGCAGATCGGCACGGTCTCGGGTCTCTACAACACCACCCTGACGGACGTGCATGTCACCATGCAGAAGCGCAACGGGCGGCTCGTTGCGCTCGACGGCAAGGGTACGCTGAACGGTAGCGCTCCGGCGACGGTGAAGCTCGAGCCGTCCGGCGGCTCGCGGCTGATCAAGGTCGATTCGGCCGACGCGGGGTCCGCCTTCCGCCTGGTCGGGTTCTATCCGAGCGTGGAGGGCGGCAACGCGAAGCTCCAGGTCAATCTCGATGCCGGTGCCAAGGGCTCGATCAGCGGCACGCTTTGGGCGCAGGACTTCACGGTCAAGGGCGATTCGGTGGTCGGAGACGTGCTGACCGATCCGAACTCGGAGGCCGTGCTCGGCGACCGCAAACAGCAACGTCCGTCGGGCACGCGCATCGCCTTCACCCAGCTCCGCGCGCCTTTCACCGTAGGCGGCGGCAAGTTCCGCCTGCGCGACGCCTATATAAACGGACCGCAGCTCGGCGCCACCATGCGCGGCACGGTCGATTTCAAGTCGGATACGGTTGAGCTCGGCGGCACCTACGTTCCACTTTACGGCCTGAACTCCGCGCTCGGCGCGATCCCGATCCTTGGCAAGGTGTTCGTAGGCAGGAAGGGGGAGGGCGTGGTCGGCATCACCTTCGCCATCAAGGGCAAGCTCGACGATCCGACGGTGCTGGTCAATCCGATGTCGGTGATGACGCCCGGCATCTTCCGCCAGCTCTTCGAGTTCACGGGCTCGGTGCCGGAAGGCGCGGCCGCCACGACGCAAGCGACACCCGAAAGCGGCTTCGGCATGCCGCCGCAGCCTTAGTCGCTCGTCAGACCGGCCTGATCAGCACGTGCCGCTTCTTGCCGAGCGAGAGCTTAATCACGCCCAGCGGCGTAAGGTCGTCGGGCGTGAGCATGCGGCGGTCGTCGCTGACCGGCGCGTCGTTGATCTTCAGCCCGCCCCCCTTGATCTGGCGTCGCGCCTCGCCGGTCGACTGCACGAAGCCCGCAAGCAGGCTCGCATTCAGGACGCCCAGGCCTGCCTTGAGATCTGCCCGGGGTACCTCGATTGTGGGGAGGCTTGACGCGATCGCGCCCTGCTCGAAGGTTGCCCGCGCCGTCTCGGCCGCACGGTCGGCGGCGTCGCGGCCATGCACGAGCGCGGTCGCCTCGGTGGCGAGCGTTTTCTTGGCTTCATTCAGCTCGGCGCCCTCGAGCTTCGTGAGCTTGGCGATCTCTTTGAGCGGAAGCTCGGTGAATAGCTTGAGGAAACGCTCGACGTCGCTGTCCTCCGTGTTCCGCCAGAACTGCCAGTAGTCGTAAGGCGAGAGCATGTCGGGATTGAGCCACACCGCGCCCGATGCGGTCTTGCCCATCTTGGCGCCGGAGGCTGTGGTGAGCAGAGGAGAGGTGAGACCAAACAACTCCACGCCCTCCGTGCGGCGCCCAAGCTCGATGCCGCCCACGATGTTGCCCCACTGATCCGAGCCCCCCATCTGCAGCCGGCAACCATAGCGGCGGTAGAGCTCCACATAATCGTAAGCCTGCAGCACCATGTAGTTGAACTCGATGAAGCTCAAAGGCTGTTCACGCTCGAGCCTGAACTTCACCGAGTCATAGGTTAGCATGCGGTTGACGCTGAAGTGCCGCCCGTAATCGCGCAGGAAGTCGATATAGTTCAGCGTGTCGAGCCAGTCGGCGTTGTTTACCATCACCGCGCCGCCGTCGCCGAAGCTCAGGAACTTGCTGAACACGGATTCGATGCCGGCGATGTTGGCCGCGATCTCGGCGTCGGTGAGCAGCTTGCGTGCCTCGTCCTTACCCGAGGGATCGCCGACCTTGGTGGTGCCGCCACCGATCAGCACGATCGGGCGGTGCCCTGCCTGCTGCAGCTTGCGCAGCATCATGATGGAGACGAGGTTGCCGACATGGAGGCTCGGCGCCGTGCAGTCGAAGCCGATATAGCCGGTGACGGTCTCCGCGCGTGCAAGCTTGTCGAGCGCGGCCTCATCCGTGCATTGATGGATAAAGCCGCGGGAGGCGAGTTCCTGCAGGAAATCGGATTTGACGCTGCTCATGGTGACCCGTGAGTTGTCCCACAATTCGTAGCAGCGTCTACCAGCTTTGCGCCTCGAATGCACGGCAGCAACGCCGGGAATACCGCAACTCTCCGGCCTATGGGACAAGGATCGTGAGGCGCTTTGGATGAAGCTCGACATTCGCCGGGAGCTGGCCAAGAGCCTCGCCATCGACTTGCACAGGAGTTTGCGCATTTCCTTCGACACGCACCCACTCGGCCGACTCGATTGTTATGCCTGAACCGCGGCCGGTGAAGCCACAGGCGAGAGCGGAAAGCTGTCGCACCCGGTCCCAGGGTCGAAGTCCCGCAAACCGAATGACGTGAAAATGGGTCTCGGTGACCCCCGCCTCCGGGGCGAGGAGGAGGCCAGCAGCGTAGCGGCGCGCTCGCGTAACAATGATCCACCCCGCCTCGCTCTTTCCGCTATTGGTCGTCACAAGCAACGGTCCTCCAGAATAGGACAAGATCGCGCCGAGAACGGGTGTGACGAAGCCTGCTTGGCCCAATTTCCGGTTGCCGGCAATCTCGAACCGGCGAACCGCCTCGGCGTCGAATCCGACACCGACCACGAACAAAAATGCTCTGCCATTCACCTGACCCACCGGGATGGCGCGTTTTGCTCCTGCCAACAACACGTCTGCAACGGCACGGGGCGAGAAAGGCAACCCTGCCTCGCGGGCAAAGACATTCGCCGTGCCCATCGGAATGATGCCGAGCGGGATCTCGTCACCGACAATGGCTTCCGCCGCATCGTGCACGGTGCCGTCTCCCCCCGCGGCAATGATCGCGTCGAAAAGGCCCGATTGGGCGGCGCGGCTTGCGGCCCGCATTCCCTCGCCGTGGCGGCGCGTATCGACAGTCTCGACGCGCGCGCCAGCTTCCGTTAGGAGCGCCAATGTTTTCGAATATTGACTTCGCGCGGCTGGCCCGGCAGCAGGATTATGAACGATGAAGAAGCTGCGCCGCATGGTGAGATCCAGGTAGGCTTTCAAAGCCTGACGTTTGCAGAATAAGAGGTGCCAGCATGCGCTTATACTCGAGATTGAGGGATTTCTCGCGGGAGTGGCTCCCCCGGCTCGAGTTCGAGATCATCGTGACGGTCTTTGCCTTGGCCGTCTCGAGCTTTGCCTTTCTGAAGTTGGCAAGCGAGATGCTCGAGGGCGAAACCCACGCGATCGATCAAGCCATTCTCCAAGGTCTGCGTGACCCTGTCGATCCGCAGAGCCCCATTGGCCCACCTTGGATCGAAATTATGTTCGTGGATCTGACCAGCCTTGGCGGTCCATCGGTGCTAGCGCTGATAACGGCGATATCCATCGGCTATCTGTGGGTGGACGGCAAACGATCCGCGGCACTGTTCCTCGCCCTCGCCGTGGGCGCTGGGGCGGTGCTGGCAGCGCTCCTGAAGCTCGGTTTTGCCCGACCGCGTCCGGACCTCGTATCTCACTTGGTCGAGGTGAACTCGTATAGCTTTCCGAGTGGCCACGCGACGATGGCGACGATCGTCTATCTCACCTTGGGAGTGGTTCTCGCGCGTGCCCAGGCGCGCCGCCGGATGAAGGGATATGTGCTGCTCGTCGCAGTTGCCTTGGCCGTTATCGTAGGTTTCAGCCGCGTCTATCTTGGCGTCCATTGGCCGACCGACGTGCTCGCGGGGTGGTGCGTGGGCGCGTCCTGGGCGATTGCCTGCTTGCTGGTCGAAACATTGCTGCAGCGGCGCGGCGCGATCGAGCGCGCCTCCGACGCGGGCGCAAACGAACGGCACATCGGAGGAGGATCTAAGCCGCGGTGTCCTTGCGGCGCTTCTTCTTGCCGAGGCGCTTGTCGAGATAGCCGTCGACTACTTCCATCAGCCCGTCCATCCGGCCTTCGAAGAAGTGGTTCGCGTCCGGCACAGTCGCGTGCTCGATTACGATTCCCTTCTGCGTCTTGAGACGATCCACGAGCCCACGCACCGACTCCGTTGGCACGACTCGATCTTTCGCGCCGTTGACCATCAGCCCGGAGGACGGGCAGGGAGCAAGAAAGGTAAAGTCGTAGAGGTTTGCGGGTGGGGCCACCGAAATGAAGCCCTCAAGCTCCGGGCGCCGCATCAGGAGCTGCATGGCGATCCACGAGCCGAACGAGACGCCCGCGATCCAGCAGGTCGAGGCATCGGCGTTGTAGGCCTGGAGCCAGTCGAGCGCGGTGGCGGCGTCCGCCAACTCGCCCGGGCCGTTGTCGAATAGACCCTCGCTCCGCCCCACGCCCCGGAAATTGAAGCGAAGCACCGAGAAGCCCCGCTTCTGGAAGGCGTAGTACAGGTGATAGACCACCTGATTGTTCATGGTCCCGCCGAATTGCGGATGGGGGTGAAGGATCAGCGCCACGGGCGTATTGGGCCCGCGCTCGTGGTGGTAGCGGGCTTCGATGCGCCCAGCGGGACCGTTGATATTGACTTCAGGCATAAACGGCTGGCCTCGGCACCACGTTAGGTCAGATGGCAGTAAGCTGGCGAAAAGGGCGTGCGCTCAAGGCGCATGGGCCTTAGATGGGAAGCGCGCCGCCGCCGCAAAACTTGACTCTGCCGCCCTGGAATCCTATACAACTTAAGATTAGAATTGTTCCAAACAAGAGCCGCGATCAAGCAAGCTGGGCGCTTGGTGCGGTGCGCATGTCAGGCCGCACTTCATAGCACGCGCAATAGGCGCGCGTGCAAGCATTTAACCGGCGGCAGAACGACGCGAGCTTAGTACATGAACCAGCGCTCCTATCTCGACTACAACGCCACAGCGCCGCTCAGGGAAGAGGTACGCGCGGCCGTGATCGACGCACTGCCTCTCACCGGCAATCCCTCCTCGGTGCACGAAGAGGGGAGGCTCGCGCGCGCGACGGTCGAGGCCGCGCGCGCGAAGGTAGCGGCGCTGGTCGGCGCGCGCACCGAAGACGTGATCTTCACGAGCGGCGGCACGGAGGCAAACGCGCTTGCGCTCGCGCAAGGCGGTGAAGGGGTCTGCCGTTTCGTCTCAGCGATCGAGCATCCTTCGGTGCTTGCCGCCGCGCCCGATGCGACGCGGCTCGCCGTCACCAGCGACGGCGTGATCGACCTCGGAATGCTTGAGACGGCGCTTCAAGATCACCATCTAAAGGGCAGGCGGCCGGTCGTTTCTCTTATGGCCGCCAATAACGAGACCGGCTCGATCCAGCCAGTCGCGGAAACTGCGAAGATCGTCAAAGACGCTTGCGGGTTCTTGCATACCGACGCCGTGCAGGCGGCCGGGCGCATGAAGCTCGATCTCGCCGCGCTCGGCGCCGATATGCTGAGCCTCTCGGCGCACAAGATCGGTGGACCGAAGGGCGTCGGCGCGCTGGTGCTTCGCGAAGGCGTCACGGTCGCCCCCCTGATCAAAGGCGGTGGCCAGGAGCGGCGCAGGCGCGCAGGGACGGAGAACGTGTCGGGCATTGTCGGCTTCGGCGTCGCGGCCGAGCTTGCCGCTGCCGATCTCGCGAGGCTTGGCGAAACCGCGGCGTTGCGAGACGAGCTTGAGGCGCGCGCTCTGGCGATTGCCCCGGATGCGGTGGTGCTGTCATCGCGCGTTCCACGGCTCGCCAATACGAGCTGCATTGCCGTGCCGGGTGCCAAGGCCGAGACGCTGGTGATCGGGCTCGATTTGGCGGGTATCGCGGTGAGTTCGGGCTCAGCCTGCTCGTCGGGCAAGGTTGAAGCCTCGCATGTGCTGGCGGCCATGGGCGTGGCGCCGGAAATTGCGCAAGGCGCGATCCGCGCAAGCCTTGGATTTGGCAGCAAGCGTGACGATATCGAGGCCTTCCTCAAGGCCTTTGGCGCGTTGATCGAGCGGTTGAAGGCGAGCCGCAAGGCGGCGGCGTAACGGCCGCCAAGGAAGGATTTGGAGTAGGAGCATGCCGGCAGTTCAAGAGACAGTCGCCCGCGTTCGCGAGATCGACGTCGACAAATACAAATACGGCTTCATCACCGACATCGAGTTCGGTCAAGGCCCCCAAGGGCCTGAACGAGGACACCGTCCGCTTCATCTCGGCGAAGAAGGGCGAGCCGCGATTGGCTGCTCGCATGGCGGCTCGAGGCCTATCGCCGCTGGCTGACCATGCAGGAGCCGACCTGGGCCAATGTCGTTCACCCCAAGATCGACTTCCAGGACCTCTATTACTACTCCGCGCCGAAGAGCACCGAGGGGCCGAAGAGCCTGGACGAGGTCGATCCGGAGCTGCTCGACACCTACGCCAAGCTCGGCATTCCGCTGAAGGAGCAGGAGGTGCTCGCGGGCGTCAAGGGCGCGCCGCGCGTGGCGGTCGACGCCGTGTTCGACTCCGTCTCGGTGGTCACCACCTTCAAGGAGGAGCTGGCCAAGGCCGGCGTGATCTTCTGCTCGATCTCCGAGGCCGTGAAGATCGCATCCGGAGCTGGTGCGCAAATATCTCGGCTCGGTCGTGCCGATCACCGACAATTTCTATGCGACGCTCAACTCGGCGGTCTTCTCCGACGGCTCGTTCGTCTACGTGCCGGAGGGCGTGCGCTGCCCGATGGAGCTCTCGACCTATTTCCGCATCAATGCCGAGCAGACCGGCCAGTTCGAGCGCACGCTGATCATCGCCGACAAGGGCGCTTACGTGAGCTATCTCGAAGGCTGCACGGCGCCGATGCGCGACGAGAACCAGCTGCATGCCGCCGTGGTCGAGCTGATCGCGCTCGACGATGCCGAGATCAAGTACTCGACGGTGCAGAACTGGTATCCCGGGCGACAAGGAAGGCAAAGGCGGCATCTACAATTTCGTCACCAAGCGCGGCGACTGCCGGGGCCACCGCTCCAAGATCTCCTGGACGCAGGTCGAGACCGGCTCCGCCATCACCTGGAAATACCCGTGCTGCATCCTGCGCGGCGACGGCAGCCAGGGCGAGTTCTACTCGATCGCCATTTCCAACGGCTACCAGCAGGTCGATTCCGGCACCAAGATGATCCATCTCGGCAAGAGACACGTCGAGCCGCATCATCTCCAAGGGCATTGCCGCGGGCTTCTCGAACAACACCTATCGCGGGCTCGTCTCGGCGCATCGCCGGGCGACCAACGCGCGCAACTTCACCAACTGCGACTCGCTGCTGATCGGCGACAAATGCGGCGCGCACACCGTGCCCTACATCGAGGCGAAGAATGCGACGCGCGATCTTCGAGCACGAGGCGACCACCTCGAAGATTTCCGACGACCAGCTGTTCTATTGCCTGTCGCCGCGGGCTGTCGGCGGAGGAGGCGGTGGCGCTGATCGTCAACGGCTTCGTGCGCGACGTGCTCCAGCATCTGCCGATGGAGTTCATGGCCGAGACGCAGAAGCTGATCTCGATCAGCCTGGAGGGGAGCGTGGGATGACGCACAAGGAAAGCGGAGCAGATTATTGGTTCAAGCCGCGGCGCGGTGCTTGGCTTCATCGCCTTCGTCCGCAAGAAGACCGACGGGGATGGCGCTGGCGCTGGGGCGACGACAAAGTGGGTAATGACCTGAAAGGTGTCATGCCCGCGCAGGCGGGCACCCAGTCCGAGGGGTTACTGGGTCGCCCGGTCAAGCCGGGCGATGACAACGGAGAGAACGAGAGTTCAAGACGAGTCAGAATCAGACGGTTAGGAAAAGTCGTAATGCTTGAGATCAAGAATTTGCACGTCAATGTCGATGGCCGCGAGATCCTGAAAGGTCTCGACCTCACGCTGCCCGCGGGCCAAGTGCACGCCATCATGGGCCCGAACGGCTCCGGCAAGTCCACGCTCGCGTATGTGCTTGCGGGCAAGGAGGACTACGAGGTCACCGAAGGCACGGTCACCTGGAAGGGCGAGGACCTGCTCGAAATGGACCCGTCCGAGCGCGCCGCCGCCGGCGTGTTCCTGGCCTTCCAGTACCCGATGGAAATTCCCGGCGTGGCCACCATGACCTTCCTGCGCACGGCGGTGAACGCGGTGCGGAAAGCGCGCGGCGAGAAGGAGCTGTCCACGCCAGATTTTCTGCAAATTCGTGCGCGAGAAGGCGAAGCTGCTCAAGATCGACCCCGAGATGCTGAGGCGCCCGCTCAATGTCGGCTTCTCCGGCGGCGAGAAGAAGCGGAACGAAATCCTGCAGATGGCCCTGCTCGAGCCGCCGCTCTGCGTGCTGGACGAGACCGATTCAGGCCTCGACATCGACGCTGTGCGCATCGTGGCCGAGGGCGTGAACGCGCTCCGCTCGCCCGACCGCGCCATGCTCGTCATCACCCACTATCAGCGGCTGCTCAACTACATCGTGCCGGACCGCGTGCATGTCCTGTCGGACGGGCGCGTGGCGCGCTCGGGCAGTCCCGAGCTTGCGCTCGAGCTCGAGCAGACCGGCTATGCCGAATTCGGCGGCAAGGCCGCGTAGGGGAGGGACCATGGACCTCCCGGTCACGCAATTCAGGACCAAGGCCGAGCAGGCTTATCTCGACCATTTCGTCGCGGCCGAGAAGGCGCTGCCAGGCGCGCGCGACAATTGGGTCGCCGATCTGCGCCGCAAGGCCATCGAGGCTTACGGCAGACTCGGCCTGCCGCATCGCCGCATCGAGGCGTGGAAATACACCGACCTCCGCGCGCGCGTTGACCGAGGCCGTTCCCGCCGGTGCGCGCCACAGGCCTGCACGATCGACGCGGCCGACGTCAAGATGGCGCTCGGCGACGCGCGTCGCGACGCTTCCCGGCCTATCGGCTCGTCATCGTCGAGGGCGAGCTCAGGGCCGATCTTTCGGACTTCGCGGGGCTTGAAGGCGGCCGGGCGTCGAGGCCGTTTCCCTGTCGCAAGTGCTCGAAAAGCCTGCCGCCTGGCTCAAGGACGCGCTCGGCACGGTCAATCCGCGCGAGGACGATCCAGTACTCGCGCTCAACACCGCCTTCATGACCGGCGGCGTCCTGCTGCGGCTGCAAGGACGGCCTCACGCTCGACAAGCCGATCCACATCATCAATCTCGACGGCGCGGGCGAAGCGGCGTCCATCGTCACCCGCAACCTCGTGCTTGCGGGTGCGGGCGCGTCGGCCACGGTGATCGAGAGCTACGGCAGCCTTGGCTTGCCGCGCGCTGCAGCGCAACGCCGTGACCGAGGTGCGTGTCGGCGACAAGGCCGCCATCGACCACGTCAAGTTCCAGCGGGAAGGCGACGCCGCGCTGCATCTCGGCACGTCGCTCGTGCGGCTCGGCGCGGACGCGCGCTATCAAGCGTTCCAGTTCACGACCGGCGCTGCGCTCTCCCGCAACCAGATCTTCGCGCGCTTCGACGGCGAACACTCCCAGGCCAATATCTCCGGCGTGGCGCTGCTCCGCGGCCACCAGCATTGCGACACGACCATCCTGGTCGAGCATTTCGTGCCACATTGCGGCACACGCGAGCTGTTGAAGACGGTGCTTGACGACGAGTCGCGCGGCGTGTTCCAGGGCAAGATCATCGTCGCGCCTGGCGCGCAGAAGACCGACTCCAAGCAGATGGCGCAGGCCCTGCTGCTCGGCGATGGCGCCGAGTTCGACTCCAAGCCCGAGCTCGAGATCTTCGCCGACGACGTGGTCTGCGGCCACGGCTCGACCTCAGGCCAGATCGACGAGGACTTGCTGTTCTATCTCGAAGCGCGCGGCATCCCTGAGGCTGCAGGCCCGGGCGCTGCTGATCCAGGCCTTCGTCGGCGAGGCGCTCGAGCGGGTCGAGAACGAGCGCTCTGCGCGACGCTTTCGCCGCGGCTTCCGCCGAGTGGCTCGGCGTCGACTACGACTAGGAGCACGGCATGAACCTCGTCACGCCGCCCGCCGCCAGTCTAAGCGCCGGGCAGGCCTATGACGTGGACGCGGTCCGCGCCGATTTCCCGATCCTTGCGCAGCGTGTGCACGGGAAGAAGCTCGTCTATCTCGACAACGGCGCCTCGGCGCAGAAGCCGAAGCTGGTGCTCGACACGATCCAGCGCGCCTATGGCGCAAGAATACGCCAACGTCCATCGCGGGCTGCATTATCTGAGCAACCTCTCGACCGCGAATTTCGAGGCCGCGCGCGAGAAGGTGCGCCGCTTCGTCAATGCGCGGTTCGATGCCGAGATCATCTTCACCCGCAACGCGACCGAGGCCATCAACCTCGTCGCCTCGTCCTACGGCGCGCCCAGGATCGGGGAGGGGGACGAGATCCTGCTCACCATCATGGAGCACCATTCCAACATCGTGCCCTGGCATTTCCTGCGCGAGCGGCAGGGCGCGGTGCTGAAATGGGCGCCGGTGACCGACGCGGGCGAGTTCCGCATCGAGGACTTCGAGCGGCTTATCAGCAAGCGCACGAAACTCATTGCTTTGACTCACATGTCGAACGTGCTGGGCACCGTCGTGCCGGTGAAGGAGGTGGTGCGCATCGCGCATGAGCGCGGCATCCCCGTCGTGGTCGACGGGGCGCAAGGCGCGGTGCATCTGCCCGTCGACGTGCAGGACCTCGACGTCGATTTCTACGCCTTCACCGGCCACAAGCTCTACGGCCCGACCGGCATTGGCGTGCTCTACGGCAAACGCGAGCTGCTCGAGGCGATGCGGCCCTACCAGGGCGGCGGCGAGATGATCGGCTACGTGACCACGGACGAGATCACCTATGCCACCCCGCCGCATAGATTCGAGGCTGGCACGCCGGCCATCGTGCAGGCGATCGGGCTCGGCGCCGCCATCGACTATGTCGAGAGCGTCGGCCGCGAGCGGATCAAGGCGCATGAGGAGAAGCTTACCGACTATGCAATGGAGCGCCTGACAGCGCTCAACTGGCTCACCATCTACGGCCGCGCGCCC
Organism: uncultured Alphaproteobacteria bacterium; assembly: GCA_963832515.1. GTDB lineage: Bacteria > Pseudomonadota > Alphaproteobacteria > Rhizobiales > Methyloligellaceae > Methyloceanibacter. Next base: position 51,372 of record CAWHUE010000018.1, on the reverse strand, counting down.
GGGAAGGGGAGCATCGTCGCCTTCAACGTCGAGGGGACCCACCCGCACGACGTGAGCACCATCCTCGACCGCTACGGGGTGGCGGTGCGCGCAGGCACCCATTGCGCGGAGCCGCTGCTCGCCCGCTTCGGGGTGACCTCGACATGCCGGGCTTCATTCGCCATGTATAATACGCTGGAAGAGGCCGACCGCCTGGTCGAGGCGCTGCAAAAGGCGCGCGAGATGTTTGCGTGAGCCCGATGACCGAAGAGACGCAAGAGACTCAGGAAAAAGGGCGAGGCTGCCCAAGGCGCGCTTCGTCCGAGACGCCGTCCCCGAGACCGCTACGCCCGAGCCTGAGACGCCCGCGTCCGACCAAATCAAGGCCTGCGTCGGCGCGACGGGTGGTGACGGCGAGGGCGCGGCACCCGAGCCCGGCTCGGCCATCCCGACCGAGGAGCTGGAGCGCCTGCAGCACGGACCTGATCGCCGCGCTCAAAACCGTGTTCGATCCCGAGATCCCGGTCGACATTTACGAGCTTGGGCTGATCTACCGGCTCGAGGTCGACGACGACCGAAACATCGAGGTCGACATGACACTGACTTCGCCAGGCTGCCCTGTCGCTGCCGACATGCCGGGCTGGGTGGAGAACGCGGTCGCTTCGGTGCCGGGCGTCGGCCAGGTGAAGGTCAAGCTCACCTTCGACCCGCCCTGGGACATGAGCCGCATGTCCGACGAGGCGAAGCTCGAACTGAACATGTTCTAATGCCGATGGATTGGCGCCTGCGCCTAGTCGCGTTGTTGGGCCTTGCGATTGCTTCAGTCGCTACCGAAGGCATGGGGCAAACCGCAAAGCAATTCTTCCTAGAGCGGCCGCCGAGCAAAGCCGAGCTCGCGGCGCTGCCATCAAACTTAGATGCTGTCGCCATCGCGAAGGTTCGCATTGTCGAAGGCGCGGCCTGGGTGGGTGGAAGGGATCAATCCGGCAAACCGCCGCCACCGCCGAAGGCTCTCGGCTGGGCCCGCGTTGAGATTCTCGACGTGCTGAGCGGACCAACAGAGATTAGTGAGATGCAGGACGTCCTCTTCGCGTCAGGGGCGAACGGTGCATCTACCCCTACGAACTTGAACGCAAGAACGTTGAGTATTTTGTCGTTTCCTGCGTCGAAACCGGTAGCATTCGTCGGCTATGGGGCTTTCCTGTTGGTGAGGAGGCATACGAGGCTTGGGCGCGACAAATGATGCAATACAACCACGACAGGAACAAACCACGGAGCGTTGACAGGCCTTGAACGCATCCGCGATTTGCCCCACCTTCAGGCTATGACGAACCAGACGAGACCCCAAGTGATGCGCCTGACCGAAGCCGCCGCCGAGCGCTTGCGCGCGCTTGCGGCTTCCGCCGGCACAGAAGTCGCCGGGGTGCGCATCGGCGTGAAGAACGGCGGTTGCGCCGGCATGGAGTACACCATGTCCTATGCGGACGAGCGCGGGCCGCACGACGAGGTGGTCGAGGACAAGGGCGTCAAGCTCCTGATCGACCCCACTGCGGTGATGTTCCTGCTCGGCACCGAGATGGACTACCGCACCGACCGGATGCGCTCTGGCTTCGTGTTCAACAACCCGAACCAGACAAGCGCTTGCGGCTGCGGCGAATCCGTCGCACTCAAGCCCGCCGACTCCGCCCGCGCCACCGAAGCCATAGAATAACTGAAAGATTCCAGAGCTTCATACCTCCCCGGCGCGCACTTGCGCTCATGTAGCGAAGCGGTAGCGCACTGAAATGTGCGCGCTGAGGTGGGGCCTTCCTTCCACGTAGGGATATTCACCCCACCCCGACACGCCAAAAAGCGTGCCGCCCTCTCCATCAGGGGAGGGATGGAGCTAGATTTCAGCAGGCCGAAAAAATTCTGAGAGACTAAGTCACCCGCACGGGGCGCATCATGAAGGCGGGGACGTGATCGCCCATACCCGGCTGCGCCTTGCCCCGATGCGGCTGCGACGCGCGCTCAACCGGCGCCGGCTGCGCAGGGCGATGCGCCTCCTCCTGCGCGGCGTGAGGCTTGTGCTGCTGATTGGGTTGGTGATGTTCGTGACGCGCCTGGTGACGGCGCTCTTCCCTCGGCTTGTCCCGCGCCGCTATTGCCGTTTGCAGCATTGCGCTGCGGATGCGCGGCCTCCCCGTTCTTGCCCGGCGTGCCCTTGCCGTGCCTTGAGCGGCCCCCGCGGCGGCGCCCGTTTCCGTTCGGGCGGGCATCCGCGGCCTCGCTCATTTCTGTTTCGGAGTGCGCCCCGTCGATCCATGGGATCTCCTGCTTGAGCAGCCTCTCGATGGCCTTGAGTGCCTTGAAGTCCTTCGGCGTCACGAGCATCGCGGCGAAGCCCTCGCGCCCCGCGCGGCCGGTGCGGCCGATGCGGTGAACATAATCTTCGGGATGGATGGGAACGTCGTAATTGAAGATGTGGCTCACGTCGGGAATGTCGAGGCCGCGCGCCGCTACGTCGCTCGCCGCAAGAAAGGCGATGGTGCCGTTGCGGAACGCGTCCAGCGTCGCCGTGCGCTGATGCTGGTCCAAGTCCCCGTGCAGCGCGCCGACATTGAACCCGTGGCGCTGGAGCGAGCGATAGATAATGCCGACATCCTTCTTGCGGTTGCAAAAGATGATGGCGTTCCTCACGTCGATCTCGCGCATCAACCCGCGCAGGGCCTCGCGTTTGCCTGCCGGATCGTCGGGCGCCTTCTTCAGGCGCTGCACGATGGTAGCGGCGGCAGTCGCTTGCGGGGCCGCCTCGACGCGTTCTGGATTGTGCAGGAAATTGTCTGCGAGGCGCTTGATTTCAGGCGGCATGGTCGCCGAGAAGAAGAGGGTCTGCCGCGTGAAGGGGAGCTTCTTGCAGATACGCTCGATGTCGGGAATGAAGCCCATGTCGAGCATGCGGTCCGCTTCGTCCACGACCAGGATCTCGATCCCGTTCAGGAGCAGCTTGCCGCGCTCGAAATGATCGAGCAGCCGGCCCGGCGTCGCGATCACCACATCAGCGCCGCGATCGAGCTTGCGGTCCTGGTCGTCATAGGACACGCCCGCCGATCAGCAGCGCGACGGTCAGCTTGTGGTTCTTCCCTAGCGTCTCGAAATGCTCGGCAACTTGGGCGGCCAACTCGCGCGTCGGTTCCAGGATCAGCGTCCGCGGCATGCGCGCTCGCGCGCGCCCGCGTTCGAGCCGGGTCAGCATCGGCAGCACGAAAGAGGCTGTCTTGCCGGTTCCGGTCTGGGCGATGCCGAGCACGTCGCGGCCTGCGACGGCGTGGGGGATCGCCTTGTCTTGAATGGGGGTGGGGGTGGTGAAGCCGGCCGCTTCGACGGCCGACAAAACTTTCGGGCTTAAGCCAAGATGTGAGAAGCTCATGCGTTAGCTAAAATACTGCGCGGGGCCTGAAGCGCCGCGCACATCTTCTTTCTTTAGGCGCAAAGATTTGCTGCAACGATTCGTGGGTCTTGCGCAAGACGCCACGCCAGCATCGCGGTGGGTAACCTCTGCAACGCTTGCCAATCAGATAAGCGGCTCCCGGCTTCGGCGCAAGGGCCAAATGCGCGGGGTTGGCTGGAAATGACGGAAAATGAGAGCGATTGTCATGCCCGCTGTCGCGGGAATGACACAGACGCCTGGTCTCAAATATCCAGCTCGTCGGGCTTGGCGAATTCGGCGCGCTCCTGGATGAAACGGAAGCGCTCTTCCGGCTTGTTGCCCATCAGCTGATCGACGAGTTTGCTCGTCAGGGTCCGCTCCTCCTCGACGAGTTCGACGCGGAGGATGGTGCGCACGCGCGGGTCCATGGTCGTCTCTTTGAGCTGTTTCGGCATCATCTCGCCCAAACCCTTGAAACAACTCACGTCGACCTTGCCTTTGCCGTTGAATTCGGACGCCAGCAGCGCTGCCTTGTGCGCGTCGTCGCGGGCGTAGGCGCTCTTTGCACCCTGGCTCAAGCGAAAGAGCGGCGGCACGGCGAGATAGAGATGGCCGCCTTCGACCAGCCCGCGCATCTCTTGATAGAAGAAGGTGATGAGCAGCGAGGCGATGTGCATGCCGTCGACGTCGGCGTCGGTCATGATCACCACCTTCTCGTAGCGAAGGTCCTCTTCCCGATAGCGCGTGCCGGTGCCGCAGCCGAGCGCCTGGATCAGGTCGCTGAGCAGCTGGTTGTCGGCGAGCTTGGTCGAGCTGGCACTGGCCACATTGAGGATCTTGCCGCGCAACGGGAGCACGGCTTGCGTGGCCCGGTCGCGCGCCTGCTTGGCCGAGCCGCCAGCGGAGTCGCCCTCGACGATGAAGATCTCGGTGCCTTCGGCGGCGCTCGCAGAGCAGTCCGCGAGCTTGCCGGGGAGGCGCAGGCGCCGCGTCGCCGTCTGCCGGCCGATCTCTTTCTCTTTGCGGCGGCGCAGACGTTCCTCTGAGCGGTCGACGACCCAGTCGAGCAGCCGGTTCGCCTGTTGCGGATTGCCGGTCAGCCAATGGTCGAAGGCATCGCGCAAGGCGCTCTCGACCACCCGCGCGGCCTCCGGGCTCGCAAGACGGTCCTTCGTCTGGCCCTGGAACTCGGGCTCGCGAATGAACACAGAGAGCATGGCGGCGGCGGTGCCGAGCACGTCCTCGGCCGTCAGCTGCGCCACGCGCTTGTTGCCGACGAGCTCGCCATAGGCGCGCAAGGCCTTGGTGAGCGCCGCGCGCAAGCCGGCTTCATGCGTGCCGCCGTCTTGCGTTGGGATGGTGTTGCAATAGGAGCTGAGAAACCCGTCATTATTGATCCAAGCGATCGCCCATTCGACCGAGCCATGACCGTTGGTCTTGTCGGTTCTGCCGGCGAAGATCTCCTTGGCGACGGTCTCCTGGCCCTCGATGCGGTCTCCGAGGAAGTCTTTCAGCCCACCGGGGAAGTGGAAGACGGCGCTCTCCGGCGTCTCGCTGTCGCCCGCAAGCTGTGCCTGGTCGCACGACCAGCGGATATCTACGCCGCGAAAGAGATAGGCCTTGGAGCGGGCCATGCGAAACAGCCGCGCGGGCTTGAAGGCGGCACCCTTGCCGAAGATTTTCGGATCGGGCGTGAAGCGCACCTTGGTGCCGCGCCGGTTCTTCACCGCGCCGAGGCTCTTCAACGGGCCGTCGGGTGTCCCGCGCGTATAGCTTTGCCGGTAGAGCTTTTGCCCGCGGGCCACCTCGACCTCGAGGCTCTCCGAAAGCGCGTTCGCCACCGAGACGCCGACGCCATGCAACCCGCCGCTCGTGTCGTAGACTTTGGAGTTGAACTTGCCGCCCGCATGCAGCGTAGTCATGATCACTTCGAGCGCGGACTTTTTCTTGAATTTCGGATGCGGGTCGACCGGAATGCCGCGCCCATTGTCGGTGACGGTCAGAGCGCCGTCCTTGTCGAACTCCACGGTGATATGGTTCGCATGTCCCGCCACCGCCTCGTCCATGGCGTTGTCCAGCACCTCGGCGAAGAGGTGGTGCATCGCCTTCTCGTCGGTGCCGCCGATATACATGCCGGGGCGCCGCCGCACGGGCTCGAGCCCTTCCAGCACCTCGATGTCGGCGGCGGTATAGGCATCGTCGCCCTTGCCACGCCCGCGTGACGCCGGCTTGGCCGCGCTCTCGACCTGCCGCAAGGGCTCACGCGCAAGCTCGTCCTCGAGCTTGGCGAAGAGATCGCGCGCGGCGGTCGTGCTCTTTCGTTTGGCGGTCATACGCGAGGTGCGGGCAAATCTGTTGCAGGGAACTGCTTGTTAGCTCGCACGCAGTTGCGGCTTTTTCAAGAAGTCGGCCCGTTTAGGCGATTCTGCCGCCGCCATTCTTGGTGATGACGAGCACCGAGGGGCGCGGCGGCATGGCGGGATCGAAATCCGGCCAGCGGGTCGCGGGGTCTGCGAAGGTCGAGACGCGCTCGAAGCCCTTGTACTTGTGCGTCGCGTCGGTGCCCGGATGTTGCACGGCCACGAACAGCGTCTCGCCGTCGAGCGTGAAGCATGGGCCGCAAAGCTCAGCGCCAACCGGCGCGCGGAAGAAGAGCCGGGCCGTGCGGCGCCGCTCGCCTTCGGTTTCCAACGCGTAGAGCCCGTCGGCGCGACCCGTCGGCCAATCCTCGCCCTGGTCGGTCGAGATCCACAGGCGCCCATGCGCGTCGACCGCGGCATTGTCGGGGCACGCGAACCAGCCATTGGCGGACGTCTCCGGGCTCCACAGCGCGCCAACCGCGGCGACGGCAGGATCGCCGCAGCGCACCAGCACTTCCCAGCGGTACATCTCAGCGGCATGGTCGCCGTCAGGCGGCGTCATCTCGATGATGTGGCCGAAGAGATTGGCCGCACGCGGGTTGGCTGCATCCTGCTCGCCCTCGGGTCGCTCCTTGTTGTTGGTCAGCATCACATAGACACGGCCGTTCGCGGGATTGGGCTGAACGTCCTCGGGCCGGTCCACACGGGTCGCGCCGAGAAGGTCCGCGGCGATGCGCGCGTCGATCACGACGTCGGCCTGCGAGGCGAAACCGTTGGCTTCCGTCAGCGGGCCCTCATCGAATACCAGCCGCAGCCATTCCAAGCGCCCGTCTTCATGGTACTTCGCCACCGACAGCGTGCCTGACGAAAGCAGCTTCATGTTCGCCGCGCGGTCATTCGGGTCGTAGCGCCCGTGCGAGACGAAGCGATAGACATATTCGAAGCGGCCGTCGTCGCCGCAATAGATCACGACGCGCCCGTCTTTGTTGACGAGGCACTCCGCGCCCTCGTGGCGGAAGCGGCCGAGCGCGGTGTGCTTCACCGGCACCGAGTGCGGATCGAGCGGATCGATCTCGACGATCCAGCCGAAGCGGTTCTGCTCGTTCGGCTCCTTGTCGACATTGAAGCGGTCCACGAACTTGCCCCAGGCCTGCCACAGCCCCGGCACGCCGTAGCGCGCATAGCTCTTCTCCTGCGCGCCGCCGAGCCCCTTGGGCGCCTCGCGGGCCCCGGTGCAAGCGTCGCTCCAGAAATAGCCGTGGAAATTCTCCTCGGCCGTCAGATAGGTGCCCCATGGCGTCTGCCCGCCGGCGCAATTGTTGAGCGTGCCCAGAATGCGCGTGCCCGAAGGATCGTCGCGGGTCTTGAGCCGGTCGTGACCTGCGGCAGGGCCGTCGACGGTCATCGCCGTATGGCTCGGGCTGATGCGGCGATTGTACCGACTGTCGAGCATTGGTCGCCACGAACCGTCCTCGCCGCGCGCGATCTCGACGATGGTGACGCCATGCGCGGCCATCTCGATCGCGACCAGCGCCGCCGTCATGTCGGGAAAGCAGATAAGGTCCTGGCGCGGGAGGTCGGGAAACATGACCTCCTCGTTCGTGTATTCGTGGTTGACGCAAAGCAGCGCGCGCCCTCCCTCCGCATCGAGCGGGAAGAAGGCGATATAGTCGTTGTTGTAGCCGAACTGCCTGAGCTGTGCTTCGGGGCTCTGCTTGAGCGGATCGAAGGGCGGAGAATCGGGAAACAGCGGATCGCCCCAGCGCAGCAGCACCTGCGCGCGATAGCCCGGTGCGACGTGATGGGCGCCATCGACGCCCGCCTCGACTTCCTCGAAGTCGAACCGGTCTCCAATCCCTATTGCCTTGGCTTCGCTCGCCGCGAGTGCCTCAGGCCCGAACAAGGACCGCTGCCGCCGCCACGCCGAGCGTGCCGCGCATGATGTCGCGCCGGCTATAGCGCTTGAGAATGACGTCGCCAATGGCGTCGCCGCGCGCCGGGCTCAGCGGAACGTCGTCATGCGCCTCGTAGGCCTCGGCCCTGTTGCAGAACTGAATCCGGTTTCGCCATATCCCAAGCACAGACAGAGTTAGCGGCCAAGCCTAGGGGCGGCCGATGACAGATTTGCGAAACGGGTAATTTGCATGGCGGCTCAAGCACCAGTTTGCGATTTCGGCTGGAAAGCGCCCAGCTTCATCCTGCCCGGCGTCGACGGCAAGACCTACAGCCTCGAAGGCTTGCGCGGGCCGAACGGCACGCTGGTCATGTTCATCTGCAACCACTGCCCTTACGTCAAGGCGGTGATCGACCGCATCGTGCGCGACGTGACCGAGCTACGGTCCTACGGCGTCGCGTCGGTCGCCATCTCCTCGAACGACGCGGTGCATTACCCGGACGACTTCGTTCGACAACATGAAGCGCTTTGCCGTCGAGCACGGCTTCACCTTTCCCTATCTCTACGACGAGAGCCAGTCGGTCGCGCGCGCCTACGACGCGGCCTGCACCCCGGACTTCTTCGGCTTCAACGCCGACCTCGCACTGCAATATCGCGGGCGCCTTGACGAGAGCGGACGCGACCCCGCAGGCCCGCATGTCCGGCGCGAGCTGTTCGAAGCGATGCAGCAGGTCGCCGAGACGGGCGTCGGCCCGGGCGAGCAGATCCCGTCGATCGGCTGCTCCATCAAGTGGAAAGCGGCGTAGGCGCCACGCTCGTCACTGGCCCCTCACGTGCCATCGCCCGGCTTGACCGGGCGATCTAGTAAGCGCTTGCAGTGCCAATGCGTACTGGATGCCCGCCTACGCGGGCATGACAGGCGTCCTTGGTCGGCAGGAATTAACTTCCGCTTAAGCGTATCGCTTTCCCGTTTCTTTACAGCCGGCCCCTAAAATTCGTCTCAAAGGCGACGGGGTAGATGCGGCAATGGTGATCCGATACAGTTTTCTCATGGTGGTTGCGGCAGCCGCTGTCTGGGCTGTGATCAATCTCGGCACGAGCAACGCCGCGATGTATCTCGTGGACGCGGGGCAAAGCGGCGCGACGACCAACCCATCGTTCTGGGTGCTCGGGGCGATCGCCACGCTGATGACGCTGTCGCTCTGCCGCTTCGTGATTTTCGGTCTGCCGTCGATGGTCGACGACTGGTACCGCGACAACAAGTCGTGGTTCTACACGATCCTGCTTGGAGGAGCGGCCTACGGCTATTTCTATTTGATGTAAGCGGCCCGACATCCTTTGGGGGAGCCTGGCTAGAACCCATGCAAACCCGCGTCCACGGGGGAACGCGGAACGCAGACTGAGGTTTGGCAGGCCGGGCGAAAGGGGGGCGGTCGCTCCAAGCGGCCGCCCCATCTTTGTTTCGCGTCGCGTGTGTGGCGTTACACGCTGTAATACATGTCGAACTCGATGGGGTGGGGGAACATCTCGAACCGCTCCACCTCTTCCATCTTCAGCTCGAGATAAGCGTCGATGGCATCGTCGGAGAAGACATTGCCCTTCTTCAGGAAGGCGCGGTCCTTGTCGAGCTCCTCGCACGCCTGGCGCAGCGAGCCGCACACCGTCGGCACCTTCTCGAGCTCCTCGGGGGGCAGGTCGTAGAGGTTCTTGTCGATCGGATCGCCGGGGTTGAGCTTGTTCTCGATACCGTCGAGGCCCGCCATCAGCATCGCCGCGAAGGCGAGATACGGATTGGCCGCGGGATCGGGGAAGCGCACCTCGACGCGCTTGGCCTTGGGCCCCGCGCCCAGTGGAATGCGGCACGAAGCCGAGCGATTGCGCGAGGAGTAGGCGAGCAGCACCGGCGCCTCGTAGCCCGGCACCAGACGCTTGTAGGAGTTGGTGCTCGGGTTGGTGAAGGCGTTGAGCGCCTTGGCATGCTTGAGAATGCCGGCGATGTAATGCAGCGCCGTGTCCGAAAGGTCCGCGTATTTGTCGCCGGCGAAGATCGGCGTCGAGCCCTTCCAAATCGACTGGTGCGTGTGCATGCCCGAACCGTTGTCGCCATAGACCGGCTTCGGCATGAAGGTCGCGGTCTTGCCGTAGACCTGCGCCACCTGATGGATCACGTATTTGTAGATCTGCATGTGATCCGCCGTGCGCACCAGCGGTCCGAACTTGATGCCGAGCTCGTGCTGGGCGGCGCCCACCTCGTGGTGATGCTTCTCGGTAACCACGCCCATGTCGGCCATGACCGAAAGCATCTCCGAGCGGAGATCCTGCGCGGAGTTCGATCGGCGGGACCGGGAAATAGCCGCCCTTGGTGCGCGGACGATGGCCGAGATTGCCCATCTCGTATTCGGTGTCCATGTTCGAGGGCAGCTCGGTCGAATTGAGCTTGTAGCCGCAATTGAACGGCTCGGCCGCGAAGCGCACGTCGTCGAACACGAAGAACTCGGCTTCGGGTCCGAATGAGGCGCTGTCGCCGATGCCGGTCTGCTTCAGATAGTTCTGCGCCTTGCCGGCGATGGAGCGGGGGTCGCGCTCATAAGGCTCGTTGGTCAAGGGCTCGAGCACGTCGCAGAATACGGCAAGCGTGCTCTGCGCGAAGAACGGGTCGAGCACCGCGGATTCCGGATCCGGCATCAGCTTCATGTCGGACTCGTTGATCACCTTCCAGCCGGCGATCGAGGAGCCGTCGAACATGATGCCCTCGGCGAAGGTCTCCTCGTCCATGAGCTTCGAGTCCATGGTCACGTGCTGCATCTTGCCGCGCGGATCGGTGAAGCGCAGGTCGACGAACTTGATGTCATCGTCCTTGATCTTCTTAGCCAAGCTTTTAGCGTCTGCCATTGTTTTCCCCTGTCACAAGCATGATTGCCGCCGCGAGGCTTCTTCCTGGCGGCGGGTTTGTTGCGCCCGGTTGCTCGAAATTTGTTGGTCAGATGGCATCATTCCCGGTCTCGCCGGTGCGGATGCGCACCGCTTCCTCCACGTTCGAAACGAAGATCTTCCCGTCGCCGATGCGGCCGGTCTTGGCCGAGGCGATGATGGCCTCGATGGCCTTCTCCACCATGGCGTCGCCGAGCACGAGCTCGAGCTTCACCTTGGGAAGGAAATCGACGACATATTCTGCGCCGCGATAGAGCTCGGTATGGCCCTTCTGCCGCCCGAACCCCTTGGCCTCGGTCACGGTGATGCCCTGGAGGCCGATCTCCTGAAGGGCCTCTTTCACCTCGTCGAGCTTGAATGGTTTTATGATCGCCTCGATCTTTTTCATTCTGCCGTCACACCTCCCATGGACGTACAAGAGCGCTTATTCGCGCGCCTCCGCCCGTTTGTCGATAAGACTGTGCGAGAGCCAAAGCACGCGCTATGCCAATCGAACGGCGCCCGGTTTTGCGCCTTATTTCAAGGCGCTCCGGCAGGCTGTGCCGAACGGTGCAAGGCCATGTAAGCGGTGCTGCCTACGATATGAGCACGATGCACAAAAAATGCGCAGGAGCTTTGAAGATCGAGCTTCTGACGGCCGAGGAGATGGGTGAAGCCGACCGGCTGGCCGATCGCAGGGCGGGGTGGCGAGCGCGGTCCTCATGGAGAATGCCGGCCGCGCCGTGGCCGAGGAGGTTGCGCGCCGCTTTCCCGACGCGGGCACGGTCGCAGTGCTTTGCGGACCGGGCAACAATGGCGGCGACGGTTTCGTGGCGGCGCGGCACCTCGCCGAGCGGGGCTATCGGGTGCGTCTCGCTTTCGACGGCGATCCTTCGCGCCTGCCGCCGGACGCCGCGGCAATGGCCAGAGCGCTGGACGGGCGCGCGCGAGGCGCTCGGTCCCGAGGCGCTCGCGGGCGCGGACGTGGTGGTCGACGCGCTGCTCGGCGCAGGCCTCGCGCGCCCGGTCGACGGCAAGCTCGCAACCTTGATCGAGGCGGTGAACGCGTCCGCGCGGCCTGTTGTTTCGGTCGACGTCCCGAGCGGCATCGACGGCACGACCGGGGCGGTGAGGGGGGTCGCCATCGAGGCGGCGGCCACTGTCACCTTCTTCCGCCTGAAGCCCGGCCACCTTCTGCTGCCCGGACGGCTCCATTGCGGCGATGTGACGATCGCCGAGATCGGCATTCCCGACAGCGTGCTTGAGACCATCCGCCCGAAGACCTTCGCCAACGAGCCCGCGCTATGGCTGCCGCAGTTCCGCTGGCCCACGCCTGAGGGCCACAAATATGCGCGCGGGCACGCTGTCGTCGTCTCGGGCCCGCGCTACTCGACCGGAGCGGCAAGGCTCGCCGCGCGCGGCGCATTGCGGATCGGCGCGGGGCTCGTCACGGTCGCAAGCCCGCGCGACGCGATCGAGGTGAACGCCGCGCAGCTCACGGCCATCATGGTGCGCGAGGCGGACGGCGCGCGTGGCCTCAAGAGCCTCCTCGCCGATGAGCGCAAGAACGCCGTGCTGATCGGTCCGGGGGCTGGAGTCGGGCGAGAACACCAAGGACATGGTGCTTGCGGCGCTCGTCTCGAAGGCCGCGGTCGTCCTCGACGCCGACGCGCTGACCGTCTTCGCCGACGACCCGGCCATTCTGTTTGCCGCCATTCGTGCCCACGCCGCGCCTGTGGTGCTAACGCCGCATGACGGCGAGTTCGCCCGTCTGTTCAACGACATCCACGGCATATCGAAGGTCGAGCGCACGCGCGAGGCGGCCGCCCGCTGCGGCGCGATCGTTCTCCTCAAGGGCGCCGATACGGTCGTGGCCGCGCCGGACGGAAGGGCTTCGATCAACGCCATGACCAGCCCGTGGCTCGCCACCGCCGGCACCGGCGACGTCCTTGCCGGCATGGTCCTTGGCCCGCTGGCTCAAGCCATGCCGGCCTTCGAGGCGGCGAGCGCCGCCGTCTGGATGCACGGCGCCGCGGCACGCGCCTATGGCCCCGGCCTGATCGCGGAGGATTTGCCGGATATGCTACCCGTCCGTGCTCCGGGATTTGGCGCAAATCCACGTGGTGCAGGACAGCTAGCGTGCAATCTTTGGCGCGACCCTTTGTTGACATACTCCCACCTTATGGGAGACATGAAGGGCAGCGCTTTTCGAGGGAATCCCGCCTAATCATGGCCATGCCAAGCCCGCGCGCCGTGCTTTGCTGTCTGGCAGTCCTTGTGGTCGGTCTCACGGCCGCAAGCGCGGCTTCGCGCAGGACAAGACCCTGCTCCGCGCCCGCGAAGGGGCCGCCGCGCTGATGCGCGGGCAGAACGAGCGGGCGGTCACCATCTACGACGAGATTCTGCGGGACGGCGACATCGCCGATTTCATCGAGGCCAGCATCTATAGCGACCGCGGCGTCGCCAAATGGCGGCTGAAGCAGACCAAGGACGCGGTCCAGGACTTCAACAAATCGATCCAGCTCTCGGCGGAGAACCCGACCGTCTACAACAATCGCGGCAACGCGTTGATGGACCTCGGGTATCCCGAGGAGGCGATCAAGGATTTCGACCGGGCCATCGCGCTCTCGCCCACTTACGGCGCGGCCTACAACAACCGCGGCAATGCCCACGCGATGCTCGGCCAATACATCCAGGCATTCCAGGACTTCCGCAAGGCGGTCGAGCTCATGCCGCAGAGCGCGGTCCCGTATAACGGGCGTGGCAAGACGCATGTCGAGCTGAAGCGCTACCACGCGGCCGTGCGCGATTTCACCCGGGCCGTCGGGCTCGATCAAAAGTTCACGGCGGCCTATCAGAACCGCGCCGCGGCCTATCTCGCCATCGAGAAATTCCGTGAGGCCGCAGACGATGCGACCTTCGTGCTCGATTCCCAAGGCGACCAGCCTTCGCCCGAGCTCCTGCTACTCAGGGGCCGCGCTCTTGCCGGCGACAAGAAGTTTCCCCAAGCCATCGAGGATTTCAATCGCGTCGCCGAGCTCAAGCCCGCCTTGGTCGAGGCTTATGTCGAGCGCGGCCTTGCCTTGGCGCAGATGCGCCGCTTCGACGACGCGATCAACGATTTCAGCCATGCCATCGAGCTCGACCCGAAGAACGTGAAGGCTTATGCGATGCGCGCTTCGGCGCGGCTCCAGGCCGGTCCGTCCTCGGTCCCCGAACCGCCGCAGGAAACCGCTGAGGCGGAGACTGCAGGAGCCACCGAAGTCCCCAAGACACCCGGAACGCCTGAGGCGACCGAGACGCAAACGGACGGGGCAGCGGCACGGCCAACATAATCGATACAACCGAAACGGCCGAGGCGGGCGAGGCAGCCGCAACGGGCGAGGCCGGCCAGATAGCCGCAACGCCCGAGACGGCCGAAACTCCCGCTGCGCCCGAGACAGCCGCAGCAACCGAAACGCCGCCTCCGCCTGCGCCGCCGAGCCCGCCGGTTTATTTGCAGGTCGCGCTCGCCGATGCAACCCAGGCTCTACAGCTTGTCGCCAATGACCCGCTCGCGCTGCGCGTAAGGGGCGACGTCTACCAGGCGCTCCAGCGACCTGATGAAGCGGTCTCCGACTATCGCACGGCGCTTGCGCAGGACCCGTTCCAGGCCGAGAGCCGCGCAGCACTCGTCAAGCTCGGCCAGGAGGTGCCCCCACAACAGACGGGGCAGCCGATCGGCGAAGAGGTTGCGGGCTGGATCATCACCGAACCGTCGCCCGGTCGCTATGTCGCGAGCAATACGAAATTCCCTCAAGTCCAGGCCGAGCTCGAGATGTTCGGGGCCGGCAAGCCGAAGATCCTGGAATGGAAGCTGCTCAAGGACGCGCTCTCCGGCATCGGCCTCTTGAAATATTACGCGGGCGATTTCAACGAGGGGCAGGATTCGAGCCTCGAATATGTTGCGATCGTCGATACGCGCGCGAGCAAGGTGGTCTCGATCGAGCCGCATAGTTGGGGCCAGGCGACGGCGCAGTGGAACTGGCAGGCCGTGTCGGTCGTGGTGACCGATCCGGACGGCAATGCGAACGAAATCCAGCTCCGCAAGGAGAGGTCGAGGCCCGCCGCAGGCCCGCCCGTTGCCCGCAACGATTTCTGGGGCTTCCAGCAGCAGGCGCCTGTGGCGCGCGGCGATCGCGCGGCCCGTCGCGCGGCGCGCCGGGGCGGTGGCGGGCCCGGCGGCGGTGGTGGGCGGTGGTGGCAGCATGTTCAACTGGCTCTTCCGTTAGCGTTCGGCCGGCACTTCGACCGGATTCCGGCTTGCGCCAGAATGGCGCGTGTGGCTAGCAATAATCATGACCCTCTTCCTGGCGAGCGTACGCGATGCGGGCGAGGCCGAGCTTGCGCTCGCCGCGGGCGCCGACCTCATCGACTTGAAGGACCCGTCGCAAGGCGCGCTCGGCGCGCTGGCGCCTCGAAGCGGTCGCCGCGTGTGTGAAGGCGGTTGCCGGACGCGCACCCATGAGCGCCACCATCGGCGATTTGCCGATGCAGCCCGCGCGCATTCGCGATGCCGTGCGTGCAACGGCGGAAACGGGCGTGGACTACGTCAAGCTCGGGTTGTTCCCAGACGGCGATGCGCAAGCCTGTCTTGCTGCGCTTGAAGAGGAAGCGCGCCGCGTGCGCCTTGTCCTTGTGGAGTTCGCCGATGCGATGCCGGCATTCGATGCCGCCGCCGCCGCCGCGAGCATCGGCGCGCGCGGCGTGATGCTCGACACGATGCATAAAGGTGCGGGATCGCTGCTCGACCATGCGGACCGCGACGCGCTTGCCGGCTTCGTCGAAGCGGGCAAGGCGAACCGTCTTGCCGTAGGTCTCGCCGGCTCGCTGCGGGCCTGCCATGTGCCCGACCTGCTCAGGCTTGAACCGGACCTGCTCGGCTTTCGCGGCGCGCTCTGCCGGGACGGCATGCGCGGGCGAGCGCTCGATGCCGACGCTTGCGCCGGGATCAGGGCCCTCATCCCGGGCG
This sequence comes from uncultured Alphaproteobacteria bacterium, assembly GCA_963832515.1. Lineage (GTDB taxonomy): Bacteria > Pseudomonadota > Alphaproteobacteria > Rhizobiales > Methyloligellaceae > Methyloceanibacter. Next base: position 35,809 of record CAWHUE010000018.1, on the reverse strand, counting down.
CCGCGGCGCCCGCAAAGACCGGGCTTGCCGCATGAGCCGCGCGCCGAAGACGCGAGCGCCGAAGACGCGAGCGTCGAAGGCACGAGTGCCGAAGGTCCGTATCAGCCGGAGCCCGACCCTCGACCGCGTCTTCATGCACGATCTCGTGCTCGACGCCGAGATTGGCGTCTACACCAACGAGAAGGGCGTCACCCAGCGCGTGCGCTTCTCCGTGGATGTCGACGTGAAGCCGGCCAAGGGCGCGCTCGGCGACGACATCGCCCAGGCCTTCGACTACGACATGATCATCTACGGCATCAAGACCATCCTCGGACGCGGCCACATCCATCTGGTCGAGACCGTTGCCGAGCAGATTGCGGAGCACTGCCTGGCGCATCCGCGCGCCGCGCGCGTTCGGGTCAGGGTCGAGAAGCTCGACAAGGAGCCCGGCGCGGTCGGCGTCGAGATCGTGCGCGCGAAGGGACGCGCGTGAGGATGCGCGCACCCGTCCTGCAGAAGCGCCCTGAAGCGCGCCCCGCGAAAGTGCCGATCGTGGTCAAGCTCGGCGGCAGCGTCGTGCGCTCGTCAGAGCTCGGCGCGTGGCTCGATGCGATCGCGGCTTCGCCCGAGCCTGTCGTGGTGGTGCCGGGGGGAGGGGCGTTGGCCGACGAGGTCCGCGCCTGTCAGACGCATCTTGGCTTCGGCGACGCGAATGCCCACCGCATGGCGCTGCTTGCCATGGACCAGCTCGCCTGGGCCGTGGCCGGGCTGCGCCGTGGCTTTGCCGTAGGCGCGACGGAGACCGAGCTCAACGATGCGCTCGCGCGCGGCGCCGTCGCCGTCTGGGCGCCTTACGCGCTGATCTCTGGCCGCAGCGACATCGAGGAGTCCTGGCGGCTCACCTCCGACAGTCTCGCGCTCTGGCTCGCGGAGCGGATCGGGGCCGAGCGCTGCTACCTCATCAAGTCGGTTGACCCGGTCACATGCGAGCCTCGCGGCGCGCCAGCTCGCGCACGATGGCGTGGTGGACCAGGCCTTTCCCGGCATGCTCGAAGCGACGCGCGTCACGGCGATCCTGCTCGGCCGCGGCGACCAGCAGGCTTTCGCCGAAGCCCTTGCCGGGGACACGCCCTGCGGCGCCGCGCTTGAGTAGCCCTTAAGCCGCAAAGCAGGCTAGAAGGGCGCATGACCAAGGCCGAAGGCGATGGCTGACAGCATCCTGTTCCTGACGGGGCATTTGGCGAAAGCGAGGCTCGAGGCCGTGCTCAGCGCGATGGACGCGGATTTCGAGTGGAAGGTGGTGGATATCGGCGTCAAGGTCGCGGCGCTGATGACCGAAGACATCATCCTGCGCCGCCTGCAAGGGCCCGTCGAGGCCGGCAAGATCATGCTGCCTGGCCGCGCGCGCGCCGATCTCGACCGGCTCTCAGCGCATTACGGCGTGCCGGTCGTGCGTGGACCCGATGAGGTGAAGGACCTGCCCGAATATTTCGGCCGTGCCCGCAAGGTGTCGGACATGACGAAATACGACATCAAGATCTTCGCCGAGATCGTCGATGCGTCTGCCCTATCCGTCGAGGCGATCCTCGCGCGCGCCGAGGACTATTCGCACAAAGGCGCCGACGTCATCGATCTCGGCTGCCTGCCCGACACGCCCTTTCCGCATCTCGAAGAGGCGGTCAAAGCCCTCAAGCGCCACGGCTACAAGGCGAGCGTCGACTCGGCCGATCCGGATGAGCTCTTGCGCGGCGGCAAGGCTGGCGCGGATTATCTGCTCAGCCTCAACGAGGATACGCTCCCTATCGCAGATAAGGTTGCCTCCGTCCCCGTGCTGATCCCCAAGGATCACGGCGACATGGACTCGCTCTATCGTGCTATGGATGCGCTCGACAAGAAGGGTCGCGCTTATCTCGCCGACCCCGTGCTCGACCCAATCAATTTCGGCTTCATGACCTCTCTCGAGCGCTACGCGCAGCTCAGGCGCGATCGCCCCGACGCCGAGATGCTGATGGGCACCGGCAATCTCACTGAGCTGACCGACGCCGACAGCACCGGAACGACCGCCATGCTGCTCGGCATCGCGTCCGAGCTTCGCATCAAGAACGTGCTCGTGGTGCAGGTGAGCCCGCATACGCGCCGCACCTACGAAGAGCACGACATGGCGCGGCGCATGATGTTCGCCTCGCGCGCCGACGGCGAGCTGCCGAAGGGCTATACCGACGCGCTGCTCGCCTTGCATGCGCGCAAGCCCTTCCCGCTTTCGCCTGCGGAGATCGAAGAGGCCGCGCGCGAAGTGCGCGACAAGAATTTCCGCATCGAGATCGCGGAGGACGGCGTGCATATCTTCAACCGCGACGGCCATCACATCGCGCAGGACGTGTTCGCGCTCTTTCCCAAGCTCGGCATCGATACCGACGCCCCGCACGCTTTCTATCTGGGCGCCGAGCTTGCGCGCGCCGAGATCGCCTGGCGGCTCGGCAAGCGCTACGCGCAGGACGAGCCGCTCGACTGGGGCGTCGCGGCCGATGCGCCTGCCGCCGACCGCACGCGGCTGAAAGAAGCAGGCCACACGCTGGTCGCCAAGAAGAAGCGCAAGGCTTCGTGAGCTCGAGAGCCGACCCGTCATGCCGATGATCCGCGAATGTATCGTCACCACACTCAACGAGGAGGGCAGGGTGCATATCGCCCCTCTCGGCCTGATCGCGGAGCCCCCGGGCGGGGACGGCGAGGGCTGGACTATCGCGCCGTTCCGCCCCTCGGCCACGCTCGACAATCTCCGCGCCACGCCCTTCGCGGTGGCGAACTTCATCGATGACGTGTTGATCTTTGCCGGTTGCCTTACCGGCAACAAGGACTGGCCGACGCGGGCCTCGACGCATGTCCCAGGCGCCGTGCTGGAGGCCGCGCTCTCGCATGTCGAGCTTGCGGTTGACCATGTCGAGGAGGACGAGCTTCGCCCGCGCTTCCATTGTCGCGTCGTGCACGAGGCGATGCACGCGCCGTTCAAGGGGTTCAACCGCGCGCAAGCCGCCGTGATCGAGGCGGCGATCCTCGCGACCAGGCTGCACATGCTGCCGCGCGAGAAGATCGAGCACGAGCTAGCCTATCTGCAGATCGCGGTGGAGAAGACCGCAGGCCCGCGCGAGCACGCGGCCTGGCGGCTGCTCGTCGAGAAGATCGAGGACCACTACAAGCACGCCCCGCCGGCCTGATTTCGGGAGGCGGGGAACAAATGCTAGGGTCCGGCCTTATGCCAGGCGCCAGATGAGAAAGGACTGTTCCGATGCGTAAGCTCCTTCCCGCGTTCCTCGCCATGCTCGTTGCGGCGATGCTTGGCGGTGTCCCAGCGCGCGCGCATCACGGCTGGAGCGCCTACGATGCCGCGACCGTCATCAAGGTCGAGGCGCCGGTCAAGGCCGTGCGCTACGGAAACCCGCATGGCGAGATCGAGATCGATTACGAAGGCAAGAATTGGGTGGTGGTGCTCGCGCCGCCGTCGCGCATGCAAAGCCGCGGGCTTGCGAAGGAGGACTTGGTGGTCGGCGCAACCGTCACGGTCGAGGCCTATCCGCGGCGAGACGGGGAGCCCGAGATGCGCGCCGAGCGCATCACCCTGAACGGCAAGACCGTCGACCTTCGTTAGCCTCAAACGCAGCCCCCATGGACCCTGCGGCCTCGCCCGATCAGCTCGCGGCGCTCGCGGCGGCGCTCGAAGCGTCGTGGCTTGGCAGCACCATGCGCGACTCGACCGTGCTTTACCCGCTGGTCAACATCATGCACCTGCTCGGGCTCGTGCTGGTCGTCGGCGGCATCGGGCTGCTCGATCTCAGGTTTCTCGGCGCCGCGCACCATGTCAGGCTTGACGAGCTCTATATGCCGCTCACTGCCGCGGCCGCGCTCGGCGTCGGCTTGCAGATCGCCACCGGGGTTCCGCTCTTCGCCTCCGACGCGAGCGCGATGATCGGCAACGTGGCCTTCAAGCTGAAGATGCTGCTGTTCGTGCTGGCGCTCACGAATGCGATCCTCTTTCGCCTGCTCTGGACGCGGCGCGTGGCGGACTGGGACAGCAACCCGCCCTTTCTCGGGCTGGTTCAGGCGGCGCTGTCGCTGATGCTCTGGGTCACGATCGGCGCGCTCGGGCGGCTGATCGCCTACGTCTAGGTCTCAGTATCTCGGTCCGATATAAGGCGTCTCGTAGCGCGCATCGGCACAGCGCACGCCGTTCCAATAGCGAAATTCTCCGCAGCTGCTCGGACGGATGGGCACCAGCACGACGTCGTCTCCAACAACGGCGGGCGCGTAGGGCGTTGCCTCGGGGATGTAGCCGTAGCGCCTGAGTTGACGCCGATACTGCCGGCGCACATAGCCGGCTTTCTCGATCACGCCGGATTCGGCGTGCAATGGCGCAAGCGCCGGCTGAGGCCCCGCGCCGGCATGGCCTGGTGCCATGACCGCGAAGACAAAACCGGCGATGAAAGCTGAAAGCGGAATGAGACTGCGGCGCATTTAACGCTCCTTGTCGGTTTGGGTCTTTCGGGTGGCCTGACGAGGCGTGCCAGTATGACGCTGCTAGGTCAATAATTCCTGCGAGCCCTTGCCTGTTCCGTCCGGGCTAGCCGGCTTGACCCGTCTCCGCCGATTGCCGAGACTTTCGCTAGGTAGCTGCTTGGGACGATCTTTCATGACGTACCCAAGGCTCATGCGCCACGCCTTGCAGCCGCTGCGGTTGGATGGCGCTGCTATTGTCGATCTTGATCCTCTGCGCGCAACCTTGCGCTGCGGGCGAGGACGGTGGCCTTGCGAACTGCGCCAAGGACGCCATGATCGTCTTCGACGCGTACGGCTCGATGACGGGCATGGGCTTCGGCGAGACGGCTGTGCGGCGCATCGAGCAAGTGCGCCGCGCTCTGGCCGAAGTGCTGCCGACAGTAGCGCCCGCGCGGAATCTCGGCCTCATGGTGTTCGGTCCTGGCAGCCGCAACGCTTGCGAGAATGTCGACCTCAAGCTGCGCCACGGACCGAACTCGGCCGCGCGCATCATGTCTGAGGTCGACAGGCTCCAGCCTTACGGCCAGACGCCGCTGACCAGCGCGGTTGGTGCCGCGGCCGAAGTGCTGCATTTCCGCGAGCGGCCAGCGGTCATCGTGCTCCTCACCGACGGCGAGGAGACCTGCCGCGGCAACCCATGCGCGCTGGCACAGGAGCTGCGACGCCAAGGCGCCGACGTGACGGTGCATGTCATCGGCTACATGCTGCGCTTCGCAAGCGAGCTCGGCGGCGGGCAGTCGCGCTGCCTGTCGGAGAGCACGGGCGGCATGTTCCTTTCGACCGAGACCACCGAAGAGCTGAGCGAGGCGCTGCGCAAGACGCTTGCCTGCCCGCTGATCTCCTCGCGCGAGCGTTACGGATACGCCCGCGCGCTGAGAAGCGCCACGGAGACGGCGGGCGCCGAGCGCGAGGCCATCTCGGCGGCCTCCGGCGCGCAATCGATGAGCTCGGCGAAATCGCCGTAAGCGAGCCCGAGCTGCTTGGCGAGGCGCTTGGCGACGAACCGCCCGCAGCCCGGCGCCGATCACCGGCGCGTTGGTGTCGAGCTCTTCGCGCGCGACGAGCGCCCGCGCCGCCGCTTCGATCTCCGCGAATTGGCAATCGGCGAAATGGCGCGCGACGTCGATCCAGTCGTACAGGCCTGCCTCGCCCGCATCGCGGCCGAGCATGCGCGCGAGCCTCGACGGCGCTCGCCTGCGTGGTCTTGCCGCCGAGATCGGCGGATGGGTAGGGGTCGGCATCGTCGGGAAGCGCGCCGAGCAGGCGGAACACGTCAGCCATGGTGGCGAATCGCTCCGCCGCGATCCTCTGGCTGCGCCCCTTGAATGGCGCCTCGCGTGCCACCGCCATGACGGGCGTGCGCACGGCGCCGGTATAGAGCAGCTCGTCCTCGGTCAGCCGCTCCCCGTCGCTATAGCCGCGCGTGGCGGGCTCGCCTGCCTTGAGCGGCACGAGGTCGGTCGTCGTGGTGCCCATGTCGACGAACAACCCATCGGGACAAAGCGCCGCAGCAAGCGTAGCGCTGGCGTGCCAGTTGGCCGAGGCCACGTCCATGGGCAGCGCCGCGGCATCGTCCGGGTCGAGGAATCCGGCGCGTCCGCCATAGATGAGAAGCGGCGCGTCCGCCGACCGCCTCGCGCATGAGCCCGACGAGATAGGCCACGCCCTCGGCGCGGTCCTCGAACACGTCCGACAGCTCGCCGGTCATGGTGACCGCGTGGCTGGCCCCTTCCGGGCAAAGCTTCAGCGTCTCGGCGAGCGCGGTATCGAATTTGCCGCGATGCGGCACGAGCGGGCAGGGGACCTGCTCCACGCGCGTGACGCGCGCCCCCTCCATCAGGGCGAGCTTGAGATTGGCACCGCCTAGGTCCCAGCCGACGATTGCCGACATTCGCTTCCTCCCCAATATCCCACAATCTCACGTCATGGCCGGGCTTGTCCCGGCCATCCACGTCTTTACATTCTTGGCCTAATCGTGGATGCCCGGCACAAGGCCGGGCATGACGAGGAAAATCTGATGAGCAAGTTTACCGTCATACCCGTGCTCGACCTTAAAGACGGTGTCGTGGTGCACGCCCGCGGCGGCAAGCGGGCCGACTATCGCCCGCTCGAGACGCCGTTCGGGACGGCCAACGATCCGCTCGACGATCGCGCGCGGCCTGCTCGCCGTCACCTTTGCGCCGGCGCTCTATGTCGCTGACCTCGACGCGATCGAAGGCGCGGCAACAATTTCGCGACCTGCCGCGCCTTGGCCGATGTCCTGCCGCAAACTTCGCTGTGGATTGACGCGGGCTTTTCCGACGTCGACGAATGCCTGTTCTGGCTTCCTCTCGGGCGCCATGCTGGTGATCGGCAGCGAGAGCCTCGCCAATGTCGACGACTGGAACGCCATCCGCGCAAGCCTCGGGGACAGTGTCATGCTCTCGCTCGATTTCGAGGGGGACGCCTTGCGCGGACCGGCGGCGCTCCTCGAGGACCCCGCGCTGTGGCCTGAGCGCGTGATCGTCATGAGCTTGACCCGCGTTGGCTCTGGCCAGGGCCCGGACCTCGCAAGGCTGGGCGCGATCCTGGCGCAAGCCGGTGGGCGCGAGGTCTACGCCGCGGGTGGCATCGCCGATGCCGGCGATCTTGCCCGCATGGCGGAAGCCGGCGCGCGCGGGGCGCTCGCCGCCACCGCGATCCATTCCGGCGTCCTCACACAAAAAGAAATCGCCGCCCTCGCGTGAGAGCGGCGATCACGTTCTCAAACAGCGCGTAAGCGCCCGGACAGTCTGTCACAGACAAGTCTGTCCGTCAGAAACCCAGCTTTTGGAGCCACCGCCGAATCGGGCCCGGACCGCCACCGTCACCGGGTTGCCCCCGACCTGGGGGTTCTCCCTTTCAACCGGCTGCGAACGGGTGGTGCACCTTGTCCTTCTCGGCCGTAACCTGGGACGCCTTCGGCTCGCCCTTGATAGCGCGGGCGAGGGCTTCCTTGGTAGCGCGATAGTTGAAGTCCTGGATCTTCTTGTCGTCCTTGGCTTCCCAATGGATGAACACGCCGACGGTGACGTAGAGGTCGTCGGCCTCGTTCGCAGGGATCGTGCCGTCGGCGACGCTATCGGCGACCGCCTTGGCCACGGCATATTGTGCCGGACCGAACATCTGCACCGCCTGGCGTGCGTCCTTGATGGTCACCTTGTTGTAGAGGATGGTCGGGGGCTTGCACAAAAGGTTCGGCGCGACCACGGCGAGCAGGGTGGTGAAACCGTCCTTGTTATTGGTCAGCGCGTTGCAGAATGCCGTCTCGACGGCGCTGCCGCGCGGACCGATGAGCAAGTCGATGTGAGCAACTTCATTGCCGTCGCCAACGAGAGATTCGCCGACGCCAACTCCACTGATTTTGGGCATGAAACCCCCTCCCTAATGCGATTGGGACTACAAACAAACAGCAGGCGTTGCCGCGTGACACCGCCAGCCGCAGAAGACGAAGTGCACAAACGCTAGTGCACTTCCGACCGCAACTCCTGGTTAGAGCTCCGCGGGGGAGAAGATAGTCCGGGGCTGGAAGGATCGGCAAGTCGATTATTGGCCGCGCCAAGGGATCGATTTTGCGGCTTATCCGGCCTTTTCAAGGTCTTGCAGCGCGGCTGCGAACAGCGTGGCAACTGTGAGGTCGGCAGACGTGCCGGGGTTGAGCCCACGCTCCTTCAGCGACCGGTCGAAAGCGAGCAGTGGCCCCGTCATATCCTTCGGCCTCACGCGGCCTCGGCGAAGCTCGCCTCGATCGGACGCGCCTCCTCCGCCACGTCGCGCCGCCTGCCGGTCCCCGAACTTCCGCTCGATCAAGCGTGTCCGGCACATGCGCGAGGAAGCCGAGATAGACCCGCGTTGCGCTCCACGGCCCGTCGCCCCAGCGCTCGCGCGCCTGCTTGAGCCAGATGAGGCCGATATCGAACACGTCGACGAAGTCATGCGTGTAGTTCCAGGCGATGCGATCGCGAGTCTCGGCCGCGCGCATGGCTTCGAGCAGCGTGACGGAGGGCTCGGACGCCACGTCGTGCTCGGAAGCCTCGCCGAGCCCTCCTGGCCCTGCGGCGCAGATCGCGCGATAGACCTCGCGCGCATCCTCGACAGTGAGGCGGGCGAGCACGCCGGCGAGGCGGGCCTGCAAATCGCCATCGCCCGGCTCGTGCGCCGCCGCGGCAAGCGGAGCGCAGAGCAGAACGATGCCGAGATTGGTGTTGAAGCCCGTGGCCCTCTGCGTCGCCTCGACCGCGTGCCTGATACGGGCGCCGACCCTGAGCTTGGCGCGTCCGATAGAGCGGTGCCGCGGCTTTGGCGGACGCCTCGAAATCGGCGACGCGCATGCCATGGCCGTCGCCGTAGCGATGCACGTTGCCGGGCTTCAGCGCGTCGAGCTCCGCAAGGCAGGCATCGTGGAACGCCCGCGCGATCGCCGAAGCCTGTAGCTTGCGCCTCAAAGCACCTCCCGGCCCTTCAGCCGGCCAGGGCGGAGCGAGGCGGCGAGAAACGCATCGACCACGAAATCCGAGATATTGACTCCGCGTCACCTGCTGCAATCCGTTCCACGCCGGCATGGAATTCACCTCCAGCACCAGGAAGCGCCCGTCGCGCGCCTGAATGATGTCCACCCCGGCATAGTCTGCGCCGACGCACGAGGCGGCGCGGAGCGCGAGATCGACCAGCGTCTGGCTCGGGATGGCGGCCCTCGCGCGCGCGCCCTGCTTGATATTGGTGATCCAGCTCGAACCATGGCGAACCATTGCGGCGATCACGCGGCCCGCGCAGACGAAGAGCCGCCAGTCCTGGTGATGGTCTTGCGCGGGCTCGACGAACTCCTGGAGGTAATACGCGCCGCTCACCTCTTCGGGCGGGGCGAGGTCCGCGATGGATTCGATCAGCCGCAAGCCCTTGCCCTGCGCGCCGAACAGAGGCTTCTGCACGAGCTTGCAGCCCTCCGCGAGCACGCGCGCGGTGATCGCCACGGCATCGCTTTGATGCACCGAGGCGAAGGTGCGCGGCGTGGGGACGCCGGCCTGCTGCAGGAAGAACGTGGTGGTGGACTTGTCGACGCAGCGCTCGATGGCGCGCGCATCGTTCCACACCGTCACGCCGAGCTCACGCAGGCCATGCAGCAGGCCGAGATAGAGCGTGACCTGCTCGAACGTGCCGCCCGGCACGAAGCGCACGAAGGCGCCTTCCGGCAGGCGGTCGCCGAGCCCGGGAATGGCGAGCCCCGTGGCCGTCTCGGTGGAGAAGCCGCAAAGTATTGAGCGGGACTTGCAGGAGGCGTGAGCCCGCGCTTGGCGAAGGCGCGGCCGAGGCTTCGCCCATGCCAATCGCGTCCATCGCCGAACAGAACGATGGCGGGGCCGGCGTTCACGTTGTGCATGCCTTAGGCGAAGGAGCGCGACAGGACGGCGGTGTCGATATGCCCCGCTTCGAAGCTCTCGCCGGTCTTGAGCGCCGTCACCGTCACCTTGGCGGGCGAGAACAGCATGCGGTCGATCGCATAGAAATCGCCCTTCACCGCGGCGAAGATGTCGGCGAACGGCTTGCCGTAGTCCTTCGACTTGAGGCTCGGCAGATTGTCGGCGAGCGTCTTCGCGTCCTTGGCGTCGCCGCTGACATAGAGCTGCGCGCGGCCGCCATAGATGATGGCGTCGTTGGTGCGGCCCATGGCGGCGATGAAATCGGGCGCGGGCGGCGGCAGCGGCGCGGTGGCGATGCCGTCGACGATGCGGTCGAGCGGAAAGTGCAGCTCATGCGCCTTGTGCAGCGCGACCTCGAGGCAGCGCGCGGCGATCTGCACCGTGCCGGCGAGGCTCGTGGTCGGCGCGTAGATGAAGGTGAGCCGCTCGGGCGGCAGCTTGCAGGCATCGGCGACGTGCTCGACGAGGGCTGCCGGCGGCGGGCCGTCGGCTTCGAGCACGAGGGCTGCGCTATCGGCCTCGTCGCGATAGCCGAGCTCGTCGAACAGCTTCTCGGAAGAGCCGATAGCGCGCGCCGGGCCTGAGCCGAGCACGCTGTATTTCTTGCCCTTGTCGTCCTTGGCGGAAAGGCTCCAGCCTGCGTATTGCGAGCCGAGACAGGCGAGCACCGGCTGGGAGGTGTGGACCGTCACCATGAAAGGCCAAGCGCTTTCCGGGTCGGCCGTTTCGAGCGACACGCGCCCAAGCCCGCCGAGACAAATCTGCGCCATGCGGCGCCCGGCCTCCAGGCCACCAGTGGCGCGCACACCGCAATCGATGCGGCACTCGCCAAGCGAGCCTCGCGTCACTGCGACTCGCAGCGCGGCGGCATCGTCGATCAGCGCGTGGACTAGCGGCGCGACCAGCGCATTGACGCTCGGCCACTCAGGATGACGCGTGGCGTTCTGTTTTTCATTTTGGTTCAATGCTTTGTCCAACAGTCTCCCCCTCACAAAAGGACGCAAAACAGCAAGAATTTGGTCGATTCGCTCCCGGGCTAAACGCTTGGCGCCGTCCTTGGTCGCGGCGCGGGCCAACACAGTGCATATCGGGCGGTTTTTGTCGATAAGTTCGCAGGGCTTAGGCCGATCCGCCGTCCAAGCCGGCCACGCCATGCCCGCCGGCGCTCTGAGGCGCTCGGGCGCATACACGATGGCCGAAGCGGCGGGGTCCGCGAGACGGAGCGGACCGTCCGGGAGCTTACCCGTCGTCACCGCGTCGAGATGCAAGCGGAGTAGGGGGCTTGCCTCGGAACTGCGTTCCTCGCTGTCGAAGATGTTGAGGGTGGCGCCCGGCCGCGGGTTGATCTCGAGCAGTAGCGGCCCGTCCGCGGCGAGAATGAAATCCGCGCTGCCGAGGCCTTTTAGCTCGAATTCGGTGACGGCCAGCGCGACCGCGCGCGTTATGCGCGCTTGCGCATCCTCGCCGAGCTCTGCCGGCTGGACCGCACCGCCATAGCGCCACGCGCTGCGCTTCGTGGAGGCTGTCCACTGCTCGCTGAAGCCGAGCGCGCGCGCCGACCGGCCATTGCCGACGAACAACGCCGACACCGCGCGCCCTTCGACGCGCTCCTGGAAATAGAGACCCGTCTCGCTGCGTGTGAGCCGGTGGGGCAAGACGTGACTTCCGCCCGCGCCACCCGTTCGCTTCGCGAGCCAGTTCGCGCCGTTCGCGGGACGCTCAATCATCGTCATGGGATGGGGAATGCCGAGCCGGTCGAGCGCCGGGAAGAATTGCTCAGGCGCTTTCACCCGCGCGACCGTCTCAGCGTCGTTGCCGAGCACCGTCCAGCGCACAGCGAGCGCCGCGAGCAATTCGGGCCGGTCCTCGAACCCGGCGCCACACACGACGCCGAGCACACCGGAGGGCGCTTCGTGCGCGAGTGCCGCGAGCGCCGGCTCGAGAGTCCGCCAGCGCATCCCGCGCTTGAGATTGGGAAGCTTGCGGCAGGCATGCGCCGCGGCCTGCGTATCCGCATCGGCGAAGAAATCGGCGACGAGCGGTACGAGCCCAGCGCGCCGCGCGGCCTCAGCGAGCGCTCGGCCGGAGACCGCTGCGATCAGCAGCGCGCGGGGCTCAGGACGCGAGTTTTTGCGCAAGTCGGTAAGCGTCACGGAAATCGAGATAGACTGGCTTCTCTGCCTCGATCATCTCTTTGAACAGGCCTTGCTCGGTCTTGTATTTGACGTTGCCGATGGCGAGCGCGCCGATGCCGACCGCGTCCGTGCCCTTGATCGGCGCGGCATTGTCGTTGACGCCGACGCCCTCCACGCCGGACGGGGGCACGGCATTCACGTCGGCGACCACTTTGAGGCTCTTTGCCGGCTTGATCTGCTCGAGCGTCAAGAGCCTGCGCCCTGCGGGGCCGGCGGCGAAGATAATGTCCGCATCGCGCGCGAGATCCGCCTTCTGCTCCTCGGTCGTGCCGTCGGCGTAACCGAGATCGATGTCGAAGCGCGCATTCGATTCCAGCGCGAGCTTCTTCACGCGCTCCGGTCCGTCATAGCCGACGAGGATGGCCTTTGCGCCGTCGCTCGTGGCAATGACGGCGGAGGCGAAGGCGACCACGCCGGTGCCACCGTAGACGACGACGCGCTGGCCCTTGAGCGTCGTCCCGAACTTGTCCTTCAGCGCGTCCTTGGCGCACGCCACCATTGCCGCGGCGGTGGTGAAGGAGCCCGCCGGATCGGCGAACACCGAGATCTCGAATGGCGGCACCATGGCCTTCTTCGCCCGGTCGAGCATGTCGAGCGCCTCGATGGCGCGCTTGCCGGCGATGAACATGCCGGTGCGCTTGATGCCCTCGGGCCCGCGCGAGAAGATGGCATCCTGCACGAGGCCATAAACGTCCTCGGTGGTGACGTTGGTGTAGGGGATAGCGGCGTCGAAGCCGGCGTCGAGCGCCATGTTCACGTCGAAGGGGCTCATATGCTTGAGCGGCGTGATCATATGGATGATGCGCGGGGGTGCCATGAGCGTTTCGTCTCCCTGCTTTCGACCGCCCCCTTTAGCGGAAGTCGCCGGATGCGGAAAGCGCCTCAAGCGGCGCTAAGTCACCGATTTTCGCGAGACACCCGCTCAATCAGCGCGCCTTCGTTGCGGCCTTTTGCGAGCGCGAAGCGGAGCTTCCGGTCGCGGGTTGCGTCGCGGAGCCGGTCGAGCAACGCCGCGCCAACTTCTTCAGCCTCGACGAAGGCGAATCCAGTCGGGCCCCAGGAACTCTGGCCGAGCCCTTTGACGCCCTGGCCGCCAAGCCAGTGAAGCGCGTCCGCCACGCCCGGGCTGAGATAGGGCCCACCCTGCAGCGGCGCGAAATATGCCCCCATGCGCGCCTGGAGATCGCCGACCTGCTCGGCGAAGGTTCTGAAGTCGCCCGCCGCGATGGCCGGCAGCGCCCCCTCGGTCGCGCGCCGCCAAAGCGCGTCCGTCTCGCGTTCCGGGAAGGCGGGCAGCTGCTCGAAGGCCTCCATCTCGCCGGTCCCGGCGAGACCTTCCGCCGACGGATCGAAGATCAGGATCGCGCGCCAGGCCTCTGGAAACGGCACGCGGGCGACAAGCTCAGGGAGCGAGCCGTCGCGCGGGCCGCTGTCGAGCACGGCGCCGCCATGCTCGAACGTGGCAATGCCGATACCTGAACGTGCGCCGCGTCCAAGACGCGAGGCGATGTCCTGCGGCGAAAGCCCAAGCCCTTCGAGCGTGCTGAAGGCGGTGCCGACCGCAAGCGCAAGCTGCGTGCCTGAGCCGAGCCCCGCATGCGGCGTGATCTCCTCCTCCACCTTGACTACGTAGCCGCGATCGAACCCGACGCTTTCGACGATCTCTTCAAGATAGCGCTGAGCGCGAAGCGCGCCAATTCCTCCGGCGCACATCGTTGGCGCGGGCTCGATGCTCAGCCTCGTGCGCGGGCGGTCGAGCGAAAGGCCGAATGAGCCGAACGGCCGCGTCCCCCTTCCGCTCGGATCGAGAAAGCCGAAATGCAGCCGCGCCGTGGCGGTGACGGTCACACGGTCGGAGGCCATGCGTGCCCTGTTTTCGCCCAAGGTTGCAGCGGGATATGCCTCCATTGATCGGCTCGAAGCCTCTGCTATGCTCGTGATGAGCGGGAATGGCCTCACTGTTTCAAAGGACGCAAGCGATGGCAACGTCCGAACGCACCTACAGCGACGAAGAGGTCGAGAAGCGGCTCAAGAAAGAGCTGCCGCACTGGCATCTCGAGAACGGCTGGATCCGGCGCAAATACAAGACCAATAGCTGGAAAGGCACGCTGATGGTGATCAACACCGTCGGCCATCTCGCCGAGGCTGCCTGGCACCACCCAGACATCACCGCCTCCTATGCCTGGGTGGAGGTGAGGCTGATGAATCACGCGGCCAAGGGCATCACCGACAAGGACTTCGAGCTCGCCAAGAAGATCGAGGACGTGGTGCATTGGCAGCCGGGCGATGAGGGCGGTGCGCTCGAAGGGTGTCCCAAGGACGACATGCGCTTCGCCTATATCAAATACGACAAGCCGAAGAGTTGATTCTGTGACCGAGAGCCCTTCGGCGGGGCGAAGGCCCGGGCAACCCAGTAGCCACTGCCTTAGACACATTGCGAAACGCGGTGATTACTGGTCACCCGCTTTTGTGGGTGATGACACCGGCAAATGTTCCCCGCTGCGAACCCCTGGGCTTGCGCGAGCGGAGCCACCTGTTTATTGCTGCCCGGATTCCCTGCCGCTGAATGCTATCCCGCTGCGCCATGCCCGACCTGAAGCTCAAAGGCGTCACCATCGTCGAGACTTTCGCCGAGGCCTTCCCCATGGTCGGCACGCGGGTCATCATCACCGCGCCCACACTCGAATGGGCGCTGATCTCCGCGCGCACCATGACGGGCTTCGCCACCTCGGTGATCGCTTGCGGGGCCGAGGCCGGTATCGAGCGGATTCTTTCGCCCAAGGAGACGCTCGACGGGCGGCCTGGCGTTGCGGTGCTGCTTTTCACCATGAATGCCGACAAGCTGCAGACCCAGCTGCGCAACCGCGTCGGCCAATGCGTGCTGACGAGTCCGGGCTCAGCCTGCTTCGCCGGACTTGAAGGCGAGCGGAAGCTGAAGCTCGGCGCCTCGCTCCGCTTCTTCGGCGACGGCTGGCAGATGTCGAAGAAGGTCGGCGGTCGCAGGTTCTGGCGCATCCCCGTGATGGACGGCGAGTTCCTCTGCGAGGCGACGACCGGGCTCACCAAGAAGGCAGTCGGCGGCGGCAATCTGCTCGTGCTCGGCAAGTCGCACAAGGCGGTGCTCGCCGCCTGCACGCGCGCGGTTCAAGGCGATCGCCGCGATGCCCGACGTGATCACGCCGTTCCCCGGCGGCATCGTGCGCTCAGGCTCGAAGGTCGGCTCCAAATACAAGGGCCAGATCGCCTCGACTAACGACGCCTATTGCCCGACGCTGAAAGCCGCGGTGGATACGGCGCTCCCGCTGCATGTCGAGGCGGTGATGGAGATCGTTATCGACGGGCTGACCGCCGAAGCGATCCATAAGGCCATGCACGCCGGGATCCATGCCATCGTCAAGCAGGGCGCGCGCGAAGGCGTGACGCATATCAGCGCCGGCAATTACGGCGGCAATCTCGGCCCGCATCACTTCCATCTGAAGGAGGTCGCCAAGTGAGCGCGCTGACTTTCACGCTCAAGGCGAAGCCCAGCCAGCGTCTCGATTTGTCGCCGCTCGTGCCAGCGCGCCTTGCCAAGCTCGAGCCGAAGGAGATCGAAGCGCTCCGCATCGGCACGACCCGCCTGAAGCTTACCGTGGGAGACGTGTTCAAGGTGAAAGGCGGCGACGCGGGCAAGCTCCGTTTCGTCGGCACCGACGCGCGTTGCGACTTCATCGGCAAGGAGCTGCGTGACGGCGCGATCCTGGTCGACGGCGATGCCGGCGCCTATCTCGGCGCGGCGATGAAGAATGGCACGATCGAGGTGAACGGCAATGCGGGCGCGCTCGCGGGTGCCAGCATGTTGGGCGGTACCCTTGCGATCGCTGGCCATGCCGGCGAGCGGGCGGCCGGCGTGCTGGTCGGCGAGACGCATGGCATGAAGGGCGGCGTGCTCACCATCGGCCGCAATGCCGGGCCGCTGGTCGGCGAGCGCATGCGCCGCGGGCTGGTCATCGTCAATGGCGATGCCGGCGACTATGCCGGCGGCCGCATGATCGCTGGCACCATCCTGTTTAAGCGGCGCGTCGGAAAGAACGCGGGCTACCTGCTAAGGCGCGGCAGCCTGATCTTCCTGCGCGAGCCCGACGAGCTACTGCCGACCTTCGGCGATAGCGGCGTGATCGAATTCGACTATCTCCGCTTGCTGGAGCGTTGGCTCGGCGCGGCGGGCCAACCGGTCCGGCTGCGCGGTCGCGCGCGCCGGCTGATGGGCGACATGGCCGCGCTCGGCAAGGGCGAGATGCTGATCATCGCTTGAGGCCAAGCCTCGATCTTGACGCCGCGATCCCCCATATGGGCTATGCTCGATCGCGACTGGGCTAAGACATGACCGCGTTCCCCTACGTCCTCCTCGACGACAGTCTGACCCCTGGCGGCAGGAGCCTGCTCTATACGGAGCCGGAGCGTGTCGTGCGCGCCGATGCGCGTGGTGAGGTCGAGGCGGCGCTCGACGCTATCGAGACGGAGCTCGCGCTCGGGCTCCATGCCGCGGGCTTCTTCTCCTACGAGCTCGGCCATTGCCTCGAGCCTAAGCTCAACGTGCTGCTCCCGGATGAGCGCAACGTGCCGCTGCTTTGGGTCGGGCTGTTCGGCGCGCCGCTGCCGCTCGACGACGCGGGCACGCGTGCCTGGCTCGAGGCGAACGGCGCCGCCGAGCGGTCGAAGATCTCCCACCTGAGGCTCTCCTGGACGCGCGAGCGCTACGGCAACGCCTTCAACCGAGTGCAGGACTATATCGCCGCGGGCGACGTCTATCAGATCAACCTCACGCTGAAATACCGCTTCGCCTTCGAGGGCGATCCGGTCGCGCTCTACGCCGCGCTGAGGCGCAAGCAGCGCGTGGCGCATGGCGCGCTGATCGGCACGGAAGATTTCTCCGTCCTCTCCATGTCGCCGGAGCTCTTCTTCCGCCGCGAGGGCAAGCGCATCTCGACGCGGCCGATGAAGGGGACGGCGCCGCGCGGGCGCACCCCGCGCGAGGACGCGCGGCTGAAGACCTGGCTCGCCATGGACGAGAAGCAGCGCGCCGAGAATTTGATGATCGTCGATCTGCTGCGCAACGATCTCGGCCGCGTGGCGAAGATCGGCTCGGTCGAGGTCACCGATCTCTTCACCGTCGAGACCTATCGCTCCGTGCACCAGATGACCTCGGGCATCACCGCCGAGCTCCGAGGGGACATGGGGCTCAAGGACATGCTCCGCGCGCTGTTTCCCTGCGGCTCGGTGACGGGCGCGCCGAAGCTCCGCGCCATGGAGATCATCAGCGAGCTCGAAGCCGAGGCGCGCGGCGTATATACCGGCGCGATCGGGCATATCCAGCCGTCGGGCGACTCGGAGTTTCAACGTCGCGATCCGTACCGTGGTGCTTCAGGGCGGCGAGGGCGAGATGGGCATTGGCGGCGGCATCGTCGCCGATTCCAAGGAGCAGTCAGAGTTCGAGGAATGCCTGCTCAAGGCGCAGTTCCTCACCAAGGCCGACGCGCCGTTCGAGCTGATCGAGACGCTCCGCTACGAGCCTGCGCGCGGCTTCCATCTGCTCGAGCGGCATCTCGCGCGGCTGCAATCCTCGGCGACGCATTTCGCATATCCCTTCGCGCGGGAGGCGGTGCTCGCCGCGCTCGACGCGGAGGCCGCACGCGTCGAAGCGCCCGTCGCCATGGTTCGGCTCACGCTCGCCGAGGACGGCGCGCTCAAGGTGACTGCGACGCCGATCGAGCTGCCGACCCGCGACACGGTATGGCGCTTCGTGATCTCGGACCAGCGGCTAGACGAGAAGGACCCGCTTTTCTACCACAAGACCACGCGGCGGCAGTTCTTCGAGCGCGAGATGGAGCGGCAGAAGGCTCTGACCGGCTGCGACGAGGTGATCTTCCTCAACAAGAAGGGCGAGCTGACCGAGGGCACGCGCACCAATCTGTTCCTCGAGCTCGACGGGCGCCTGTTCACGCCTGCGCTCGCCTCGGGGCTTCTGCCCGGCACGCTGCGCGAGGAGTTGCTCGACCTGCCGCGGGCGGCGGCAAGCGAGGCCGTGCTGCTTCCGGCCGACCTGCTGCGTGCTGACCGCATTTATCTGGGGAATTCGGTGCGGGGGCTGATCCGTGCAGAGCTGATCGAGGCCTGCCAGCCCGCCGAGGCGCGCGAGCCCGAGCCCGCCACGCCTTAAACTACTCGCGTGTCATTGCCCGGCTTGACCGGCCAACCCAGTAATCGAGGCGCGGAGCCTGGAGCCTGCTGCACCCTAGCCGCGTGTCATTGCCCGGCTTGACGCGCGGCAAGGCCCATAATCGAGGCGTGCGGAAATTTCGACAGGCCCATTGCTTGCTGGATGCCCGCGTTCGCGGGCAAGACACTGTGCGGTTTGAGAGGCAGTACCTTACGTCGTTTCGCGGCGGTCTTCGGTGGGGACGGGCGCCGTGCCGTTGCCCTGCTGGCCTTCGGTGTGGAGCCTCTGCGCCGCCTTGCCGAACGAAGCCCGAAGCTCGCTCCAAGCCCGGAGCAGGCCTTCGCCCACGTCCTTGGCGCCCTCGCGCAGCGGCTGCGCCTTTTCCCACATTTGCTTTGCGGCTTCGGTCGAGCGCGTCTTGACGTCGTCGAGCGTGCTCTCGGCCTGGCCCTGCGCCATGCGGCGGGTGGCTTCGATCTCCTGCTCGGTCGCGGCCTTGTAGCTTGTGGCGCGGTCCTTCACCTCATCGAAATGCGCGCGGAGGCTCGCAAGGAAATGCTCGCCAAGGGCTGCGCCGTGCGTGCCGAGCTCAGCAAGCTGGCGGCCGAGCACGTCGAGATCGCGCTGGAACGCGTCCCACTGCTTGCTCGCGTCGGATTCAGGCGTGCCGGCGCCCGACGGGGGCTGCGTCCTAGTGCCGTAGGGGGTGTGCTCGTCTTGCATGTCTGCCTCTCTGTACGGGGGTTAAACGGGGGTCTCCGGGTTGGCCTCGGGCTCGGATTGCACGCGCAGCCAGTCGTTGAGCCGGGCTAAGCAACTCGATCATGGCATGATGCATCTTGAACCAGGACTCGCCCATGGCATCGCGCCATGGGTCGAGCTCGTCGATCCTTCCATGCTTCGAGCTGGGTGCTCAACTCACGTGCCGAGTGTCCCCAGTGTGCCTTTCTGCTCGCTTAACGCACGGGCGAATGTCTCAACCTCGGCAGCAATGCGCTCGGCAGCCTTGCCGAAAGTCTGCTCGGCCTCCTGAGCCGTCTCAGCCGCGCGGCCGGCGAGCTTCTCGGTCTCCGTTTTGAGCGTCGCGGTGAAGCTTTGTAGAGCCGGGCGGAGCTGATCTTCGTGGCGTTCCAATGGCCTGGCCGAAGCAGGCTCGACCGCCCCGAGCAGTGCGAAACCGAGCATCGCGGCAAGGAAGCGCAGGCGGTAGGGAAAGCTCTGGGAGGCCATGGCGTACACCCCGTCATTAGCGGACCTTTAAGCTAGATAGAAGCAGAGCGCCGCCAATCAAGGGGCGCGTTAAAAGCTAGGAAGCGAAATCCATCCCAAGGCAAGCAGGCCCCCGGCGAACAAGGCGAGCAAGAGCGATACGATCAGAACCACGAGCATCGCCCGCGGACGCGTGCCCTGCCGGGCTTCGGTGGTGTTGAGTTCGGTTGCTCACGATCGACCCTTTCCCGTTTTCGAGGTCAAGGGAAGAACGCGTGAAGGGATAAGCATGTTCCGGTCACATGCCTGGTGTGTCCGGCTCAGCCGCCAGAGCGCGAAACGCCGAGTGCCTCGAGTGCCGCATGCACGGCACGCAACAACTCGCCGGGCCCGCGGCCGTCCGAAGGCGGCATCCCTTCCTCCGTCGCGCGCATCAGCGCCTCGGCGTCGGCTTCCCAGCGAACGAGAATGGCCTGCTTGTCCTCGACCGAAAGGCCCCGCGCTTTGAGCACGTCTGCCGGCGCGGCGAACACCGAGGCGGGGTCGAGCTTGGCCTTGTCGAGATCGGCGGGGTCCATGCGTTGCCGATGATAGCATGGCCGGACGCCAAGCCCAGTCTTACGCGGTCTTGCTCACCGCGCCGATATCTTCCGGCTCTGCCTCGGCGTCAAGGCCGAGCATGTCGGCGAGGCGATTGCGCGCGCGGTTGACGCGGCTCTTGATCGTGCCGACGGCGCAGCCGCAGATATCGGCCGCCTCCTCGTAGGAGAAGCCGGCGGCACCGACCAACACCAGCGCCTCGCGCTGGTCGTCAGGAAGTCGCACGAGCGCGCCGCGAAAGTCCTGCATGTCCATGTGGCCGTGCTGCTCGGGCCGCGTGGCGAGCTTCGCCGCGTACATGCCGTCGGCATCCTCCACCTCGCGCTTACGCTTGCGCCGCTCGGAGAAATAGGTGTTGCGCAAGGATGGTGAAGAGCCAAGCCTTGAGGTTGGTCCCTTCCTTGAACGAGTTGAGGTGGTTCCACGCCTTGAACAGCGTCTCCTGGACGAGATCGTCCGCCCGTTCCTTGTCGCCGCAAAGCGACACGGCAAACGCTCGGAGATTGCCCATCTCGCCCACGAGGGCGTCTCGCAGGCCCTGAGAGACTTTGCGCCGCAATCTATTTGTCTCCGGTTCGCTCGAGATCTTTCAACAGCCGGAGCAGATGCTCCGGAATGGGCTCGCGGGCGACCTCGTCGAACATCGCCCTGACGTGGCGGCCGATATGCGCCTGCAGGGGAGGGGAGAGTCCTTCGTCCGCGCCACCGCTAGCGGGTGCCTTCGTTGCTTGATCCATTTTTTTATTTGCGCCTGGCATCTTCCGCCGGCGATCCTTGCTGTTCGCGTTCTGGTCCAAAATGGTCCCCTATCCGCCTTGCGAGGTCGCGGTAGGATAGCGGATTCTGCCCGTCTCAAGGGCCGAAAAACGCGCCGACCCGTCAAATGGTTCCTGCGGCGTGTTAGCCTGTTGGAACCGAATTGGCGGATGCGGCGTTATTGGCGCCGCATGCTACGATTTGACGTTGCTGCCTCTCCCGGGACATTCACGAATCAGCGAGAAACAGCGGTCCGACCGGGTCTCTTCAACCAATGAAAGTCGAATTCTGATGTCGATGTCGAAATCTATCGCGCCGCATCTTCCCTATCTACGCCGCTTCGCGCGTGCACTGGCTGGCACGCAAGCTGCGGGCGACGCCTATGTGGCGGCGACGCTCGAGGTCCTGATCGAGGACCCGTCGCTGTTCGACGCGACCCTCGATCCGCGCGTGGCGCTGTACCGCACTTTTCTCGGCCTGTGGAACTCCGTCGATCTCAACCTCAAGCCAGAAGTTGTCGCCGGCCATCCCACGGTGGTCGACCGCAAGCTCGAATCCATCACGCCGTTGCCGCGCCAGGCCTTCCTGCTCTGCGCGGTCGAGGGCTTCTCGCCTCAGGAGGCCGCCACCATTCTCGGCATCGACCGCGACGACGTCGACCGGCTGGTCGATGCGGCGGGCCGCGAGATCGCCGCGCAAGTCACGACCGACGTGCTGATCATCGAGGACGAGCCGATGATCGCCATGGACCTCGAAAGCATCGTCGAGGGTCTCGGGCATCGCGTCACGGGCGTTGCCCGCACGCATGGCGAAGCGCTCAAGGCGGTGCGGGACAAGCAGCCGGGCCTCGTGCTCGCCGACATCCAGCTCGCCGATGGCAGCTCAGGGCTCGACGCGGTCAATGAGATGCTCGGCACCTTCGCCGTGCCGGTGATCTTCATCACCGCCTATCCCGATCGGCTCCTGACCGGCGAACGGCCGGAGCCCGCCTTCCTCATCACCAAGCCGTATCAGCCCGACACGGTGAAGGCGATCGTGAGCCAGGCGCTATTCTTCGAGCGGAGCGCGCAGTTGCGCGATCGGCCGCCGGTGAATGCTTAGCCGTCTCTGAGAAACTGATCTCCTAGATCTTTCCCATCAAGAGCATGATGAGGAGGATGATCAGGATCAGCCCGACCACGCCCGAGGGGCCATAGCCCCAGCCGGTGCTGTGCGGCCAGGCGGGAAACGCGCCGATCAGAATCAAGATCAGAATGATGATGAGGATCGTCGATAGCATTTTGCCTCTCCTTGGGTTGGCGAGAGGCAGTGCGCTCAGCCCACGCACCTACTTCTCGCTTTGCCGATGTCACGCTAGCACAAGCGGCCCTTATGCGCTCGAACGAGGGCACGCAAGGGGGTGTTCGCCTTGACGCGAAACGAACTTGGCGGGAATTCGGAGGAAACCAACAGTCAGCCGCCGCGGCTTTGGGAGCAAATGCTGCACGCTCCCGGAAGCCGCGGCGAACTGACCTTACGAACTACATATTGCGGATCCAGGTGTCGACCTGCTTCTCGGCCTCGTCCTTGGCGATGCCGTAGCGCTCCTGGATCTTGCCAACCAGCTCGACGCGGCGGCCTTCCACGACGTTGAGGTCGTCGTCAGTGAGCTTGCCCCACTGCTGTTGCACCTTGCCGCTGAACTGCTTCCAATTGCCTTCGATACGATCCCAATTCATGGAACCCTTACTCCTCTTGTTCGCACCTCCCGATTTTCGGGCGGCCTTCTCTGTTCACAGAATTGCTCTGTGGGGGACATTGAATGAACGCATCGCGCTTTGACGAGTTCCGCCGGCAGCGGGGACTGGCGCCTGGGGTTAGGGCTTGATAAGAGAATTTGAATCGAATGAACTCGGGTGATCGGAAGCGAGGCGGAAGCCATGGCGGCAACGCGCATCCTCGTCGTCGAGGACGAGTTCTTCATCGCCCTCGACATATCGAGCATCCTCGAACAGGCCGGACTTATCGTGATCGGCCCCGCGGCGAATGTCGCCGATGCGCTTGACGCGATCGGCAGGGAGCAGATCGACGGCGCGCTGCTCGACGCCCATCTCGCCGGCGAGCCGGTCGGCCGCGTCGCCGATGCGCTGAAGGCCCGCGCCATCCCCTTCGCCTTCGTCTCGGGCTATGGCCGCGAGCAGCTTCCCGCCGCCTACCAGGACGCGCAGCTCGTGAAGAAGCCGTTCACCGGAAGCGACCTTCTCGCCGCCATCGCGCGGTTTTGAGCGGCGCATGGCGTGCAACAATTCATCGCAGTCGCGTTTTGCAGGTTTCGGGCAGTCCCCGCCCGGCTCAAGACGCAGATCTTAGGAGAGCGACATGCTTTATTGGGCCATTTCGCTGTCATCGCCCTTATCGCGGGTGTGTTCGGTTTTGGCAGCGTGGCTTCGGCAGCCGCCGGCGTGGCACGCATCTTGTTCTTCATCTTCCTCGTGATCTTCCTCGTCTGGCTGATCGCCTGGCTGCTCTAGGGGCCTCTATGCCCTCCACAAAAGAAAACGCCCGCAATCGGGGGAGGTCGATCGCGGGCGTAAGGGTCCGAGAGTAAGCGGGGGAGGGGCGGGAAGTGATGGTCGCGTACCCTCGAACGGCAAATGAACGTTGGGACCGGGTAATGGTTCCAACCCGCTTGCGAGAAACAATCCGATCCCGTTCCGCGCGCTTGCAGACGGGCACGCCGCAACCCAAATTCTGCTCTGGCCGCCGAGAACGATTAGCGTTCTCCGTGGTTTAGGGATTAAGAGGGCGCGGTTCTTGCAGGGGGCACGCGCCATGCTGCGTAGCGTCGCGCGTAGTGGCACGAGCCGAAGAAACGAAAAATGACAGGGTGGCTATCCTTCCTTTTTAGCCGAGAGGAGACCGCACTCAGGTCCGAGACCTGGTCCTCGGGACTCGTGCTCCTGCATGCCGTGGCCGACGGCGTCATCGCGCTTTCGCTGATCCTCATCCCCGCCGGCCTGCTCTACCTCTATCGCCGGCGTGACGACAGCAATCCGCGCGAAGCCTCGCTGATGAAGCTGTTCATGCTGTTCATCCTCGCGGTCGGCGTCGTGCATCTCGTTTCGCTGCTGACTTTGTGGGCGCCGCTCCATGGGCTCGAAGGCCTGCTGAAGGCGCTCGCTGCCCTGCTCGCGCTGACCGCTGCCATCGTGCTTTGGAAGACCGCGCCGCATCTCATGCGGCTGCCGTCGCGCGACCGGCTGCAGGCGGAGATCGCCGCGCATCTGCACACGTTCGAGGAGCTGAAAGACGCGCGCACGCAGCTCGAGGATCGCGTCGAGGCGCGCACCAAGGAGCTGGCCGAGGCCAAGCAGCGCTTCGAGATCGCGCTGCGCGGCTCGCCCATCTCGGTGTTCAGCCAAGACAAAGAGATGCGCTTCACGTGGGCGCACAATCTCCCGACGGGGTTCAAGGCCGAGCACGTGATCGGAAAGACCGACGCCGAGCTGTTCCCGCCCGAGACTGCCGAAAAGATCATGGCGGCGAAGCGCAACGCCATGGCGACCGGCGTCTCGCAGGAGCTCGAAACCAATTTCGAGCTATTCGGGCGCAAGCGCTCCTTCTATCTGGTGGTCGAGCCGCTCGCCGACGATGCGGGCGCGAATATCGGCACGACGTCGATCGCCGTCGACATCACCGAGCGCAAGTCTAACGAGGATCAGCTCAGGCTCCTGCTGCGCGAGCTGACCCATCGCTGCAAAAACCTGCTCGCGGTGATCCACGCCATCGCGCGACAGACCGCCTCGCGCACGCGGTCGGTCAACGATTTCCTGGAGGCCTTCAGCGCGCGGCTGGTTGCCATTGGCTGCTCGCACGACCTGCTCATCGCCGACGATTGGCATGGCGCATCGCTCCGCATGCTGGTCGAGCAGCAGCTCGGCGCGCATGCCGATCGCTTCGGCGACGGCATCGCCATCGAGGGCGAGGACGTGATGCTGAAGCCCGAGGCGGTGCAGAATCTCGGCCTCGCGCTGCACGAGCTTGCCACCAACGCGCGGAAATACGGATCGCTGTCGGACCCGCGCGGCCAGATCCGCATCCACTGGCAGGTCTGCGACGAGGCCTCGAAGCTAAGGCTTGTCTGGCAGGAGAAGGGGGGGCCTCCCGTCACCCCGCCGGAGCGCTCGGGCTTCGGCCGCGCCATGATCGAGACGGTCGTAGGCAAGGCGCTCGAAGGCGATGTGCGGCTGTCCTTCCCGCCGAAAGGCGTGCGTTGCGAGATCGTCATCCCCGTGGCGCAGATCACCTCGCGCGGCTGACACGCTCGTGATCGGCCGTGCGCGCAAATTGAATTGCAGCCGCAACGCGCCGTGCATAGATTCAAGCCGGAGCTTGGAGGAACGATTATGGTCACGCGACGCGATATTATTTTGGGCGCGGGCGGTCTCGCCGCAGCGGCAGCGTTCGGCACCCGCGCCTTGAGGTGGGAAAGCCAGGCCATGGCGGCCAAGGGCTCGTTCGAGATCACCCGCACGCCGGAAGAGTGGCGCAAGCTGCTTAACGCCGACCAATATGCTGTGCTGCGCGAGGAGGCGACCGAGCGGCCATTCACGAGCCCGCTGAACACCGAGAAGCGCAAGGGCACCTTCGCCTGCGCGGGCTGCGACCTGCCGCTCTTCTCGTCCGAGACGAAATTCGAGTCAGGCACCGGCTGGCCGAGCTTCTGGGCGCCGATCGAAAACGCGGTCGGTACCGGCAAGGATACCTCCTACGGCATGATCCGCGAGGAGGCGCATTGCCGCCGCTGCGGCGGCCATCTCGGCCATGTGTTTGAGGACGGCCCCAAGCCCACGGGGCTCCGCTACTGCATCAACGGCGTCTCTCTGAAATTCGTGCCCGCCGAGGCTTGAGCCGGCGGCGACGCGAACAGCCAGAAGATCAGGATCAGCGCCAGCACGAGCACGGCGAGCACAAACCCGCCCTGCTCGCTGGCGGGCCAGTTCCAGGCCCGAGCCGCTCTGAAGGGAATGCAGCATCACCGCGAGTGCGCCCCGAGGACCGCGCCAGGCCAATAGAGGCCGGCCTCCGCTCGCGTTCGGCGCGGGCCGCTGCATGAAGGCGAGCGCCGGTGCCGCGATCACGGCAGCAGGGTAAAGACGGTAGATGATGCGCTGGCCAACCTTGTGCCCCTGAGCCGTTCGCGAGACAGGACGAAGGTCATACAGCAGGGGAACGAGGCGAGCGCCGCGTTCGCATCCAAGCGATATCCAGCTGAGCTCGTCAGCCGGCGCGGCATGGCAGCCAGCGTCTCGCGTCCCGCGCGGCCGAACTAGCGACGGCTGCTACGGGTTGTCGCTCATGGGCGCTGCCAAGCGGCCGTCCCGCCAGCAAACAGTAAGCGAGCGACCCCGGCTCGGCGAGGGCCGAAAGCCAGTACGATGGTATTGCCTGTACTCCATCCACTCTGTCGCTTGTGGCGCACGAGGGGGTATAAGCGAACGCTCCCTTGGCCAAAGCGAACATGGCCGCGAGCGTCGCGTAAGCGCGGAAAACGGGGGCCTGGGGCAGGTTGGCAGACAGCCTTGCCGAACAATTTTAATCGGAGGGTGGAACCTTGGTGCCACGGCGCGGTTTTTGGGCTTTGGCGGGGTCAGTTCTGGCGTGCCCGCTAAAGCCGTACGGGGGTGAAGGGGTCGGGGTCCGGCCCTTTCGCTCTTTCCGCCTTTCCAGCGCCTTCGCTCGGGTCGATCACTGCCCCTTCGCCAGGAGGAGGCAGGCATGACGGCGCCCGGTCTTTATGGCTAGATGCCGCGCGAAAGGGAGGGCACCATGTCCGACAGCCCGCGACAAGATTTGACGGAGGCGCAGCTTCTCCTCTCGCAGCTCCTGTTCGGCAAGCAGCTCACCTACTGCCTGTCGGGGGTGGCGCGGCTCGGCGTCGCCGACCACATGGACGGCGAGCCTAAGCCGGTTGAGGACATCGCGGGCGCGGTCGGCGCGCATGCGCCTTCGCTCTATCGCGTGATGCGGGCGCTCGCGAGCTTTGGTGTGTTTCGCGAGGAGAAGGGACGCAAATTCGCGCTCACGCAAGCGGGCGAGCTGCTCAAGAAGCGATGCGCCCGGCACGATCCGCTATTTCGCAATGATGTTCGGCGATGAATGGACCACGCGCGCCTATGAGCGCTTCACGGACATCCTGCGCACAGGCAAAGACGGCGTAACCCAGGCATACGGGCAGCATGTGTTCGACGTGCTCGCCGATCGGCCCGAGCAATGCGCGACCGTTCCAGGCGGCGATGACGAGCTCCTCGGCGCTTGCCGGCCGCGTCATCACCGAGGCCTACGATTTCAGCGGGATCAAGCGGTTAGCCGATGTCGGCGGCGGCCATGGCGGCCTGCTCGCGGCGATCCTCGGACGCTATCCGGCGATGCAGGGCGTCCTGTTCGACCGGCCGGAAGTCGTGGCCAACGTGCCGGCCGGGCAATTCGCCGAATGCGAGGATCGGATCGCCATCGAGCCCGGGAGTTTTTTCGACCGCGTGCCGGAGGGTTGCGATGCCTACATCATGAAGCACATCATCCATGATTGGGGCGACGAGCAGTGCCGAACCATCCTCAGGCTGATGCGCGACCAACTGCCGCCAAACGGCCGCGTGCTCGTGTGCGACATGGTCGTGTCCGACGAGCCCGGCCCCACGCCCGCGAAGCTGCTCGACATCGAGATGCTGGTCGTGACCGTCGGCGGCAAGGAGCGCACCGCGGACGAGTTCCGCGACCTGTTCGCCTCCGCCGGACCTCAGGCTCAATCGCATCGTGCCGACAGCGCGCCCGATCTGCGTGATCGAGGCTGTGCCGGCTTAGCGCGCATTTCCCTGATCCAATCGCGCGACGGAAGCTTGCTAGAACAGCAGCTATGACCGAAGCGAGAGGGCAGCGCCCTCGGGGAGGGCGAATGTCCGCAAGCTACGATGTCGTGATTGTCGGCGGCGGTGCAGCAGGCCTCAGTGCGGCGCTAGTGCTCGGGCGATGCCGGCGCAGCGTCTTGCTCGTCGACGAGGGAAAGCCGCGCAACGCTTCGTCGCATGGTGTTCACTGCCTGCTTGGCCACGAAGGCTTGCCCCCGCGCGATCTTCTCGCGCGCGGTCGGTCCGAGCTCGAGCGCTACAAGACGGTGACGATCCGTGCGGGCTGCATCGCCCGCATCGTGCCAGAGAGCGACGGGTTCTCCGTCGCCGGCGCCGACGGCTTCACCGCGACCGCGCGCAAGATTCTGCTTGCGACCGGCATGCAGGACGACGTGCCGCAGATCGAAGGCGTCGAGCGCTTCTATGGACGGAGCGTGCATCATTGCCCCTATTGCGACGGGTTCGAGCATCGCGACAAGCCTATCGCCGTTTATGGGGCCCGGGATAAAGGCGCTGGGCTCGCGCTGATGATGAAGCAGTGGTCCGACGATGTGATCCTGCTGACCGATGGGCTCGGCGCCGTCACGCCCGCCATGCGAGAGCGGCTCGACCGGCACGGGATCGCGGTGCGTGACGAAAAAATCGTGAAGCTCGACGGAAGCGCCGACGGCGCCTTGCAGGCCATTCACCTCGAAGGCGGCGAGACGCTCCAGCGCTCGGCGCTCTTCTTCACCACGGGCTGCAAGCAGCAATCGGATCTGTGGGCTTCGCTCGGCTGCGTCCGAGACGAGAAGGGCGGCATCGTCACCACTGACGTCACCGAGGAGAGCAGCGTGCCCGGCGTCTACGTCGCGGGAGACGCTTCGCGCGACGTACTGCTCGTCGCTGTCGCCATCGCGGAGGGCGCCAAGGCGGGCGTCGCGATCAACCGCGCGCTTCTCAAGGACGACGGCCTGGGCTGAAAAAAAATGGCTCCCCGGGCCGAAGTGCCCATTCCGCGAGCTTCAAGCACTTACAGTGTCAACCCGCCCTATCGGCGCGCACGGACACTAAAGGCTTTTTTGGCGCAGTGGCAACCCCTCCGCTGGGCTCCGCCGCCGCACGCCAAGAGCCTCTGGGAACGAGCAAACGAGGCTATGGACCATTGGTATGGCACGCTCTCCACACGAACCGGAGGAAGCTGAAGACGCCTCGAAGCGCCTGGGCACGCCAGGGTGGCAATATCGTCGCGCTGGGGCTGCGACACGGGAAAGACCGCTCGTAGTCTCAAGCTGCTTGAACGGGAGCGTGAAGCACGCTTCAAGGCAGACCAAGCCGCCTACGAAGCGCGACGCGTCGTTCAGGCTCCAATCGATGAGTTGAAACGATGACAGGGTCGAGCGATTGCCTCGACTGCGGCTTTCAACATAGCCAGCCCGCCAATAGGGCCGAACCTTGGGAACATGACCGAGGGGGAACTTCCGAATGGCATCGGCATCTAAGAGCCTCAGGGCTTTCCCTGAGGCTCAGGAGTGGGCTCCGGTTTACCCGACCCACAGGCGTGTCACGGTCGCCAGATCGGCTGTGATGGCATTGCCCGCGTCATTGAAGCGGGACGTAAAGGCCGACAGCATGACCCCGGCCTCCCTCGATTGAGGTTGTCCTGATCTGGCTGTGCTCTGCGAGGGGTCTCGTCCAAAGGTCAGGGCATTGCTTTGCCGGAAACGGCGAAGCTGTGCCCGCTCAGGCCTGAACCCAAGGTCAGTGATTAGAACTACAACATGGATCATTCGACAGTCGACGACAACGAAGCTGCTGCGCACCGTGCTTTAGGGGTTCAGACCTTTCCGCCTAGAGTAGGCAAACCGCAGAGAGTAACTCTGCCGTAGATGCTATGCCCTTGTATCGAGAGCCTTGGATATGTCGGGAAGAGTGGCCTTCTCAGCATCGCTGACCTTCACGCCTCCGATGCCGAGAAACCCGCCTTCCGACGAGGCTTCAGCCACGTTCCGGCTAATCGCCTGTAACCAAGCCTTGAACGCAGCCGCATCCTGGGGTGCCTTGGCATTGAGGATCCCGGACACCTCTTTCAAATTCGCCAGCGAACGCTGAACCGCGTCCGCAGGCTTGGCGGCGCCGGCAAGACCCTGGCGCAGTGCTTCCTTGACGGCGGTTCTTCCTTCCTTTGTCTCGAACTCGGCGACGACGGCCTTAATGAGTTCGTTGGATCCGGCATTCGATTTCGCTGCGGCGAGCGCAGAGCCGCTGGCAAACGCCGCAGTCGCGCGCCCCATAGGCCGTTGGTTCTGCGGCCGACACCGCCATCCCGGCCAACATCGTGCTTTCGAAGATTCTGGTCCACTCGTCGGGTTTGAAGTTCTGCTTGTTCGCCATGGCAACCTCCTACTCCCTACGACCTGTGACAATTATAGCAAAGAAGAGCCGGGAGATGTTGTCCGCCTCGACCCGCGCGCCCTGGAGCGCCCTCACGATTATCTCAGGATCGTGGTTGGCGCCTTGCCGAAGGATATGAATATGAGGCTCTCAACCCGGCAACGACGACTCCAATTTCTGACCGATATGGAATTGACGGCGATCATTCGGGACAGCGAGCAATTCTTGGCAGCTTCGAAAGACGAATGACCAGAGTTGCCATCATGGATGTGAGGCGGGACCTCTACAACCGCGCGCGGGTTTACGCTTCGGCGCGCTCGCGGTGGCGGGTCTTGCCACTCCGCTTTTGTATTGCCTCCCTTTAGTCGGCGCGCTTGCGGCATCCATCATCGATGGAACGGTCAAATAGATTGGAGATCGACTGCCGCATTCCACATTAGCACGGCAAGGTAGACCGGCGAGCTAGACCCGCGTGAGGACTACGGTCGCTGAGATCGACCCGCACAGATGCGCCAAGAGATGCCCGTTTGAGCGGCTACGCTTTCTGCGTGTAGTTCCTGATGAAGCCGACCAGGAGCGTGAGGATCACGCCACCGATCGCGCCGCCGCCGATGTTCCCAACCCACCCCTCGATCGCTTGTCCCGCGACCGTGCCGACGAGCTGGCCGACGATGCCGCCGCCGATCGCGCCCGCGATCGCGTTGCCCAGTGCGCCGACCGAATAGTCCTTGGCCGCGGCCCCTGCCGCGCTGCCGCCGATCGCGCCCGAGATGACTTGAACGAGAAGACCGGTGAGATCCATTTGTATCCCCCTTTGTTGCGCCGCCTTGTCTTGCGGCGCCCCCACATACTACGCCCTGGGAAAACTTGGAGATGTTCGCAGGAGGTGTCAACGAGGTTAGGGAAATTTGCCGCTTGATTCTCTATGTGGGATTTCGCACGTCACAAACAGCCAGACAAAGAAGAAGCCCCATGAGGCTGACGGGGGGCACGCCTCTCTGCGGGGCTCCTTCCGGTCCATTACGGGGACCATGTGATGGGGAGGGAATCCCACCACGCAGATCGCCTAACAATCATACATGTCAGTGGTGAGTTGTTTCCCACAGGCTAGTTGGGCGAATGGTCACCGACAGCGCAAGGAACCGAAGCCCGTAGCGCCAAGACCGAAGTGCTTGGTGCGAAGCACTACAGCCCGGTGCCGTAAGGCATGCGCCCAGAGAGCGGCTCTTTACAAACCGACGGATTTCAAGACTGACGGAGTTTGCTTCTGCTCAACTTCAGCAGTCCTGTAGACGAGATTGAATGCCATCGCCGCAGCCTTAAGCCAGTTACCACGGTCATCAATCGACCAAATGGTGTTGGGCTTCGGAAGCTTGTCCATGAGTGCCTGAATAAGTGGATCAGGCATTTCTGCGGCATCGCTTCGCTCTGCGGTATCCACAAGTGTTAGGATTGGGGTTTCGTCCGGCTCGGTGGTTCTCGTTACCAGGCAGCTTCTTCCATTTAGGGCGTCTACCCTCGTGCGTAGTTCGGAGATGTTCATGGCTGTGCCTCTCAGTGTCCGACAAACAACGCGGACTTATCGGAACCGTTCCAAACTCAAGGAATATATTGGGTGAACTGGGGCTTAAAACTACCCCACGCGGCTTGCTGGGGCAGGGCGATTTGCCGGGGGCCAGGAAAAGAGGCCGATTTGGGCAGGTCAGCGCGGGTGGGTGAACGAATGTCGCTCAGGTCGCGTTTTATCCGCAATAAGCTTCGGAGGCCGAACCCGATGGAACATTGCCAATATCGCGGTTATCAGATTGAAGCTCGGCGGGCATGGTCGATTTGGTGCGTCAGCGTATATCGCACGCGCCCCGACGTACCGATCTTGCCGCAACCAACGTTGAACACTACGACGCCGCGAATGGACGATGCGGTAGCCGAGGCCAAGCAGAGCATCGACCTTTGTCTCTCGCACCTAAGGTAATTGAAGCCTCGCGGCTATCGACCTAAGTATGGGTTTTTCATACCTACGTTCACTAACGGCTTAGGCTGGGAACTGATACACAGCAATGGGCACGTCACCTCATCAGGCAACCCCCCGTTAGCCAGACGTGCCCGGTGGCAATCGGCATTTCCCCCGCCGAAGCCACGTGCGCCGGTTCCCTCCCGGCGCGCGCAGCAAATAAACTAGTTGGCGACGCTGATTGGCGTCGTCTTTTTGTGTGAGCACGATGGGTGTTGCCTCCGTGCTCACGCCGCTTCGTCAGCTCAGCGCGGGGTTGCGATGATGACATAGCGGCCGACAAACATCGCCACGGCAAGGGCTAACCAAGGTTACGGCGTTTCCACCGTAACCTTGGATTTTGACCTCTAGTTGTCGCCAGCAGCCGCGTTCGCCAACGCTACTTTGCAGGCATCGCTAAGATCAGCGACGTGAGACTTCAAGCAGGTTTCAATGCGGCCCTCGCCAGCCGAGACATCCGCGCAATGCTTTTTCACGTCATCCGCACAGGCCTTGACGTTTACGGCCTTGACCAAGACGTCCTTGCACTCGTCGGACAGGTCCTTGATGTGCGTCTTGATGCAGTCCCTGATCTTGCCTCCACCAGGCTCCACCCCTGGGCACAGTGCCTTGGCATCCTTCAAGCAAGCGCCGGCTAGTTCCGCCGAGGCCATTGAAGGTGGGAGCAACAACATGGCGGCAAGAAAAAGACCACTAGTGATAGCTACAACACGGGTCATGCGAACCTCCTGTTTGACACTACTACGAGGATTAAAGAAGCCTAGCCTTGATACCAAAGCGAGCAACAAGGCTCCCAAGCCGTCCTCGAATGCGGCGCGGAAGGGTACGAGTAACTGATGACTGCTGTAAGAACCTAGGAGTTAAGCGCCGGGTTTCTATTTGATTAGGCACGAACCGCCCGCTAGGGAAGGGGCTGGTAATTGACCGAGGCAGTTCGCGTCATCAACGCACGCATCGCGTGAATGTTCCGCAGACGGAGGAAAGAGCGCCGGCCGAAGCCGACGCCCCCTGCATCTCCTGGTCTGTAAGCCCCGCCGCCACCATGACGGGCGCCGGCCGCTCGGCTTGATGGGATCAGGCTCGTCTTGGCCGGTCCGTCCTTGCCCGCCGGATATATATCAAAGGCTCTTGGCCGGCCTAAGAAGTCTCAGCGTGGTAGTGTTTCAATCAGAACCAGGAGCAAACCAATGAGCCGCGGACTCCCCTCTATGACTGCTCTATTGGGATTGCTCGCGATTGCGGGCTACCAGAATAGGGACAAGATCGCCGAGATGCTCCGCAGAGCTGGGCAGAATAAACCCGGAGCTGACGGACAAGGTGGCATTGGTGGCTTGCTTGGCCAGCTGGGTCTCGGGGGTGCCAGCGCGGGCGGGATCCTCAGTGGTGGGCTCGGCGAACTTATTGGAGCACTTCAAGCAAAGCGGCCAGGGCGAAACCGCAGAGTCTGGGTCAACACCGGGCCCAACAAACCCTGCACGGCGGCCCAACTTGAGCGGGCGATTGGGCCCGAGTGTTGGACACTTTTCGAAGCAAACAGGTCTATCCCGAGACGAGCTGGTCTTGAGGCTTTGCCGCGAACTCCCCGACGCAGTGGATAAGTACACGCCACAAGGCCGGTCCCGACGGAAGCCGAGTTTTCGCGCGCATAATGGGGGAGTGTTGGGCCAGGGTAAGACCGCCAGGAAGGTTGCTTAAAGCTAAGCAGTTAAAGAAGCCCGTGGCGAGCCCCGGGTTGTCTCCTTAGGACTGCGCTTTTCGGGGGTATAACGACGAAAATTTTTGCACAGACCTCTAGCGCTGGGAATCCCCGCGCGTAACCATGAGTAAGTACCATGACCAAGTCATCCTCTCCCAAAGGTGCCTCCAGGACGTCGCGCACTGCGAAGTCGAGTTCCAAACGAACCCGAAAAAACCAGACTGCCCCAAAGGTGGTCGCAGAAAACGTGCGTGGTGCCTACCGCGTGACCGCTCGGAAAGTTTCCGCCGAGAAGGTCCGCGATACATGGAACGCCACCGCTCTTCTCGAGCAATTTTCCGGCATACAAGTGCCGACCAGGTTCCGGGCCCTTGCAGAACAGAACGTGGCTCATACGCGCGAGCTGTATGAGGGGTCGAAGAATACTCTCCAAGCCGTATTGGAGAGCTGGCAGAAATCATTCGGCGCGGCCGGTCAAGGGGCCGCGGTGCTCAATCGTAAGTACATCGACCTTGCGGAGCGCAACATCAATACCGGCTTCGATCTTGCGACAGGTCTAGCTGGAGCGAGTAACCTGGCTGAGGTCATGGAATTGCAGGCAACCTATTGGCGCAAGCTATTAGGTGAACTTCGCGTCGAAGGTGGCCAGAGACGCCCAAAGGCAACCGCGCGCTCTCAGGGCGAATTCAGTAGGCGGTAAGTTGCGCTGGCCTGACCTTTACGGACGAGGAGATTGAGGAACTCGCTGACACGAAATACGGAGCTGTGTTTGTATTGCTGACGTTACTCTCCGTTCGTCGACACTAGAAACCAATTCCATATGGACCATGTTTTCCCGCGCGCCGTATTCCACGCCCGAAAACTCAAGGACGATCACAAGCGGACCAGGAAAAAGAATGGGTTCGATCTGCAAGAAGATTTCGACCAAAGCGGCAATCGAAGATGTTTGGTCTGCCATCAGGGATATCGGTGCTCTACACACCCGACTGGTACCTGGATTTGTAACCGATACGCGCGTTGAGCCTGGGGCGCGGATTGTCACATTTGGCAACGGTGTGGTGTTGCGAGAACCGATCATCACTGTGGACGACAAGGCCCGGCGAGTTGTTTGGTCTGCAGAAGGTGGACCTTTCACACACTACAACGCGTCACTCCAAGCCTTCGCCGAGGACGGCGTTACCCGCGTGGTGTGGATTGCTGACTTCCTGCCTGAAGAGCTTGCCAGCAATCAGCAAGCAGCAATGGATGCGGCCCTCCAAGTAATGAAGACAACTCTGGATCGACTTGCCGAAAATCAAGGAGACCCCGTCTGACGTCCGCTGTTGGCACTGGAGCCCCTCCACCGATGTCGACGCACTACGGCGCACCCACATATTGGGGAGCCTAAATCCGAGCGTCCATGGTCCGAGGGGAGGGCTCTCGCAGGATCACCACTCCTTCGCGCAGGCTCGCGACCCTGTTGCCCAGAATACTCTCCGGCGGTGGCCGTGCTTGGTCGTTTGGCGGTGCTGGCTTTCGATGCCGGGTTTTCGGACGCGGAAGTGAAGCGGGCGGTGAGCGACGTTCAGTTGCAGATCGCGGCGCTACGCGATCCGCTGATGGTGGGGGTAAAGCGGACATGGCACGAACTTGTCAGTATGTCCGCTAATGACCCGAAGCGGACATCACGATCTTGAATTTCGAGCACTAACGACTGGTATCTACTGTGGCTTCGGATGATATAACTTGCTTTAGCAATTCGGGTGTTACAGATATTTCACCAGTAAATGGGCGACTATATGCGGCGATCAGTAGCACCGATAGCGCAACGCCGGTCGCAAAAGAGGGTCAACGTTATGGCGCAGGCGCGCCGGTTGTCGCTGTGAACCATGGCGATGGCGACCAAGGTGCAGAGTGCTTGAAGCAAAATCCCCACCCATTTAAC
>CAWHUE010000017.1:0-457630 GCA_963832515.1 uncultured Alphaproteobacteria bacterium | reverse complement strand
TGGATGATACCAGTTGTCTTATTCTCGACGTTCAGATGAGAGGTCTAAGCGGCATCGAGTTGCAGGAGCGCGTGGGTCGGCCAATACCAATCATCTTTATTACCGCCGTTACCGACGAGCGAATACGCACTCAAGTGCTCGATGCTGGAGCGATTGGTTTTTTGAGCAAGCCGTTCAGCGATAAGAAGCTGGTTCGGTGTCTCAATTCAGCGCTGAATGAGGCCACGGCGCGCAATGCTGTTGTGTAGAGCGGAGTACCGGACCTTCCCGAGAGCCGCCCCTCGGGTTTTAAGTCCTAACAATCTCCGTTAAGATCTGGAAACATCGAGCCCTGGACGGGCACATGAACGATTTCGCCAATCCGACCATTAGCCCAGAAAACCCGGGTGGATCGGGCATCCGCCAAGCGGCTTCGAATGCCGCGGCTTATCTGCTGCATGATCACACTATCCCCCTGCTGGCGGTACTTTTCTGCGCCGCCGCGGCAATTGCATTGTGGAACTTTCGCGTCTGTCGCTGCAGCTTATCCAATCATCGGCCTTGCAAGCTGCGTCCCAGCAATCCGACACGCTTAGGGAGCTTCGCAAGCTTTACACGTCGGAGGTGGCGGATCGAGTAGCGCCCCACGGGATAGAGGTCACGCACGATTACGCAACAAAGGAGAAGGCCATTCCACTCCCTCAACCTTCAGCATGGAGCTGAGCGAGCTGATTAGCAAACAAAGCATCGGCATGCGGGCGCGCTTGTATAGCGACTTTCCCTTTCCTTGGCGGAAGGAGGGTGGACCAAGGGACGATTTTGAGAGAGAGGCGATCCGTCAATTACGGCAATCCCCTGACCAACCCTTCTACCGATTTGAAGATTTTCGTGGGCGCCAATCCCTACGCTATGCCGTAGCCGACCGAATGGAGGCTGGGGTGTGTCTCCTGTCACAACACTCATCCTGACAGCCCCAAGACTGACTGGAAATTGGGAGACTTAAGAGGGGTTTCGAGATCATCCGCCCCTTGGATAGCATCATTGCGCAGACCCGTGCAGGCTTGCGGGAAACTTTCGCGCTGATGGCCTTATTAGGCGTACTAGGGCTATCCGGTTTGGGGCTGATGGTCGGCAGACTACGTCAAAGCCAAGCCGAAGCGCGTGAACGCGAGGTAGCAGATCAACAGCACAATGCGGCGATGCAAGCCGAGCTCGCGCGGGTCTCCCGCCTGACGACGATGGGCGAGATGGCGAGTTCCATCGCGCATGAGATTAATCAACCGCTCGCAAGCGTGGTGAACAATGCCAATGCGGCTCGGCGCTGGCTCGATAGAGATCCGCCTAATACCGAGGAGGTACAAGCGGCCTTAGCGCGCATCGTGATGGATGGAGAACGAGGCAGCCACATCATTGGAAACATTCGCTCGATGGTGAAAAAGGGCGACTTAGCCGAGCTCAGATCGATCTGAACGAACTGATAAATGACGCGATTAGGCTCGCTGAGGACCAGTTTCAAAGGCATGGAGTGTCGATTCGATCTGAGCTTGCCGATGACCTGCCGAGAGTGATGGCGGACCGCGTTCAGCTACAGCAAGTCATGCTCAATTTGCTGATGAATGCCGACGAGGCAATGCTATCCGTTTACGATCATGAGCGGCTGGTGCGCGTGCGATCCGAGAAACACGATAAGGGAGTGCTGATGAAGTGGCCACTTCGGTACTGGAATTGAGCCCGAGAACGTTAAACGGATCTTTGAAGCGTTCTTTACGACCAAATCAGAAGGCATGGGCATGGGACTTTCTATCTGTCGGTCCATCGTAGAATCACACGGTGGCCGCATAACCGTAGCGAAGGCTATTCCGCACGGATCGTTGTTCCAAGTCATCTTGCCCGGCGAAGGAAATAGGTCCTGAGAGCAAAGCCATGCCGCCCGAGATGTTTCGGTTATCTCTCGGTGAGACTGAGCGCGCCCCGCCACGTCTCGCAGATGGAAGCGTTGGAGAAGACGCTCGAGAATCTCCAGAGCGACGTGCAATAGAGCGCTACCCTTGGCCGGCCGGCAAATGACGCCGGCCGGTCTTCCATCTGCTTAGGGTCATAAGGCCGTTCCGCTACGGGTCAAGGCGGACATGGCGCGGACTTGTCGGTATGTCCCCTGACCAAAGCGGACATGACGACCACCCAGAATGTCGTTCGTTTTCCCCAAGGGGAGCCCGCTGATAGACTGGATTGTCCTCTTTCTTGCTGAAGGCTACTCCGTCGCTTGGCAAGACTTCAGCACGCCCTGCACCTTGAACACCACCATGATATGGTGATCTATAATTCAGGATGTCCAAGCTCCCAATGCAAAGATCCAATCTTAAGCTCGAGCGTCGCAGCAAGGCCGGTGCGCCACAATTAGATAGGGGCGCTGTTTCGTCGGAGCCGCTTGACGCATGGGACTGGGCCGGGCGCATATCGGTGGTTGGACTATTCGTTCTCGCGGTCGGTTACACCCTATTTGTTGTGCATGAGCTATTCGTTCCCGTCGTTACCGCGTGGGTGATGGGTGCCATCCTACGTCCGATCGTCGAATGGGCCGAGAGACATGGCGTGCCGAGAGTCGTGGCGGTTATTGCTACGGCGACGGTTGCGCTCCTTATACTGCTCGCAATCGTGGGAGTCCTATCTACGCCCTTGGCCTATTGGATCGGACGCACCGCAGAACTCGCGCAGCTGATAAAGGGGAAATTGCAACTCCTAAATCAACCCTTGGCGATCGTTGATGAGTTTGCTCACGCACTTTCCGAAATTTCCGGCGAGCCAGCGCCCGCATCTATCGTGAACTACGATACTTCGACGATTATTTTCGGAATCGTATCGACCCTTACTCCGGTCATAACGCAGTTCGTACTCTTCTTTTTTGCCATGATTTTCTGGATGCTCTACGCGAATGAAGTCAAAGGCGGCATTGCTCGCCTCTTCTTTGGCGACAGGGCGGGCCAGGTGGCACGTAGGATCCTGGATGACGCAGAGAAGAATGTGAGCCAGTATTT
Source organism: uncultured Alphaproteobacteria bacterium (assembly GCA_963832515.1). Taxonomy (GTDB): domain Bacteria; phylum Pseudomonadota; class Alphaproteobacteria; order Rhizobiales; family Methyloligellaceae; genus Methyloceanibacter. The sequence continues at coordinate 454,616 of CAWHUE010000017.1, read as the reverse complement.
CGGCACCCTTGTCGTGGTAAATCTCTGTCTCGCGGTCCTTGCGGTTGGACTGGCTTCGGCAGTGGGGTTACCTAATCCACTCCTTTGGGGTGTGCTCGCAGGCACGCTGAGTTTTATTCCCTACCTCGGTCCAGCGATAATAGTAGCCACGTTCGCTGTAATTGGCCTCTTGAGCTTTCCAAGTCTCACGCACGCATTCGTCGCGCCTATCATCTGGATCTTCGTGACGACTGTGGAGGGGCAATTCATTACACCCATGATCATTGGACACCGCCTCACTCTAAATCCTTTACTCGTCTTTTTGTCGGTTGCCTTCTGGGCTTGGATGTGGGGCGCCATGGGTGCACTTCTCGCCGTCCCGCTGCTCATTTCCGTCGTTGTCGCAAATAAACATCTTTCTTCTTACTTCGCGGTTCGCGCCTCGTAGTCTGCAGGAAGCTCGACTGTCCGCTTGGGTCGTCGCGAGCGACCCCAACCCGTTGGCGAAGGAATTCGGCCTCAAGGCCGCGACCGAAACGCATCGTCCGGGTCATCGAGATCGTCCCATGACGCCCCTTGCTTACGCAGTTCTTGGGCAAGCTCGGCTCTTAGGTCGAGCAACGGTTTTGCGATGATACCAAGCTCAGATTGAACACGGGCGGCAGAGGCAAATCTTGGTGGTTGCAGGCCCCCGCAACCACCTTTACCGAACGGGCCAATCTCTCTGATTGAGATTGGCCTGTTTTGCGTTAGCCCCAAGGCCAAGTTCGACCAACCGCTCTATCCGAGCAATTTCCCGTCGCGCAAGTGCCGGACACATTCCGCGTCCTTGCCGAAAGGAATGTTGCTCATACGCGCGAGCTGTATGAGGGATCAAAGAATACTCTCCAAGCCGTATTGGAAAGCTGGCAGAAATCATTCGGCGCGGCTGGTCAGGGCGCCGCGGTGCTCAATCGTAGATTCATCGACCTTGCTGAGCGCCACATCAATAGCGGCTTCGATCTCGCGACGGGCCTAGCTGGAGCGAGGAACCTGGCTGAGGTCATGGAATTGCAGGCAGCCTATTGGCGCAAGCTATTCGGTGAACTGCGGGCCCATCAGGCAGGACGCGCACTGTCATCCAAAGCCCGCGTTCCAACCCCAAACCGGTAACAGCTTAGTGCGGAGTTGTGGGGCATAGTTACGGGGGACCTTGAGGCTCTGCTCGCGGATCGCTTTCTAACCTACGCCCGCCTCATTGCAAACGTCCGCTTGAGGTCAAAGCCGACATTACCGCAACAAATGCGACTGTGTGCTAGGTGTCAGAGCGAAAATTCTGTATTTGACGCACTTACACGCGCGCCCGCCTTAGGCCACGTGTCTAGGCCTTGTTGACTAGTGCGTTGCCAACGCGGTCCAACGCTGCCCCAAGCCGATCGCCCGCGGCGCTGAGCAGGTGCTTTGCAGACTCAAGGTCACAGCCGTGGAGGAGCAAAACGGCAATCTTTACGCTTCCATTCGCGCGCGACAGGGCATTCCGCACATCATCGCGGCTTCGCCCCGTCAGCTGTACCAACATGTCCTCACTGCGCTTCACGAGCTTTTCATTCACGGCCCGGACGTCGACCATCAGGCCTCGATACACCTTCCCCAGGAGAATGATGAGGAGAGTGGATAGGGTGTTCAAGGCGACCTTCTGGGCCGTGCCTGCTTTCATCCGTGTGGATCCGGCGATCGGCTCGGAACCAGTATCCAGCAAGATCGGGTGATCAGCCTCATCGAGGATGGGAGAGGCGCCGTTGTTTGCTATGCCCACCGTCAGGGCGCCACAACGCTTAGCCTCTCTGAGGCATGCCAAGGTAAAACGCGTCGTGCCGCTAGCGGCGACCGCAATCAGCACGTCCTGGGCGGTAACTGCGTGCTGAGCGATAAGTCTAGTTCCATCCTCGGCGTCATCCTCCGCGCCTTCGACTGATCGCAACAAGGCTTCTTCGCCCCCGGCCATGAGCAGTAACAGACGTTCGTCAGGCCAACCAAACGTTGGAGCGAGCTCGGCGCCGTCCTGTACAGCCAGCCGCCCAGAGGTGCCAGCGCCGGCATAGATCAGTCGGCCCCGATCTTGGAGGCGTGTCTGCATTGCGACTGCGGCTGAGGCAATTTGCTCGCGAACAGCGTAAACCGCCGCGATGGCGGCAAACTGGCTTTCAACGATGGTTTCGGCGATATCCTCAGCGTCCCAGACATCGATACTCGAATAGCGGGGGCTGGAGCGCTCCGTGCTCATCGGCATTCAAGTCCAATAGGACACTTGTATCTACTACAGAGTCAGGCGAAATCGTTTCTAATAGGAATGGCACGTAGACTGAAGCTGGACAAGAGCAGCCAGCGTGCGGGAGCGTCACATTCAGCGAGCAAAGGCTGGGACTTTTAGTGATCAACGGCGAAATATTGATGGCAGCTGAGTTGCGAGAGTCATCCCACGTGGTGTCCCGCCAATTTGAACTGCTCAGCCGCCCTCTAAATCAACTTTGCACCTCGCTCAAGGCAAGGCCGCCTCGCGTGGTGGTGACTTGCGCGCGCGGTAGCTCCGCATATGCAGCAAGCTTTGGGAAACATCTAATCGAACGGTATTTGGGGATCCCAGTCGCTGCGGCCGCGCCGAGCATCACGACCATCTACGGTCGAGACTTGCAGCTTGAAAGCCAGCTCTTCCTCGTGATTTCCCAATCGGGCCGCAGTGATGATCTGATTGAGACGGCCGCATCCGCAAGGAGGGCGGGGGCACTGACGGCGGCGATTATAAACGACGTGGACAGTCCGCTCGCGGCCACGTGTGACATAGTGCTTCCAATGGCGGCCGGATTGGAATTGAGCGTGGCGGCAACGAAGACCTTTATCGCCTCCCTCGCCGCTTTGCTGAACTTGGTTGCGGCTTGGGCAGACGAGAGTTCGTTAGAGGCCGCTCTAAACCGCCTACCAGGAAGATTGGCCGAAGCCACGCACCTCGATTGGTCTCGCGCCGCTGACGCGATTTCATGTGCAAATAGTCTCGTCACCTTAGGGCGCGGACCTACCCTCGCCATTGCACAGGAGGCGGCCTTAAAGCTGAAGGAGGTCTGCAACCTTCACGCAGAGGCCTATAGCGGGGCCGAATTCCAGCACGGTCCTATTGCGCTCGTGTCCAGCGGCTACCCCCTTTTGATTTTCATCCCGAGTGATAAGAGCGCGGAGCCACTCTCAACACTTGCAGCGGATCTTTGCCGAAAAAGGGCAGTCGTTTTCACAACGGGTCGCGATGATCTCCCTGGCGCGGTCCGGCTGCCGATCCTCCAACCAGATCGTCCGGAAACCGATGCCGTTTGTTTAATTCAGAGCTTCTACGGACTTGCCGTTCACTTGGCCACTCATCGAGGCGTAGACGTCGATCAACCCAGGAACTTGCAGAAGGTCACCCGGACCAGATGAATTGACAGGGCCTGCATGCGGTCGCCGCGGACCATGTTTTTGACGGCTCCACAAGACATGAGAACGCGTTGGTCCTCATCGAAGGATCCGAGATAAAGTCCTTGCTGCCACAATCAGAGCTTCCCGCAGATCTATGTACTCATCATCTCCCTGCCGGCGCATGGCTGGCTCCGGGTTTCATTGACCTCCAGGTCAACGGCGGGGGGGATATCCTTTTCAACGATTCACCGACACCAGAAACCATCATAACGATCGCGGGCGCCCATCGGAAGTTCGGGACCACCGCGCTCCTACCGACATTCATTACCGACACCCGCGAGAAGATGCGGGCTGCCATGGCTGCGGTCCTTGAGGCGCTTGATAGAGAACCGAGCGTTCTCGGGATTCATCTGGAGGGACCATTCCTATCTCCGGAAAAGGCGGGTGTGCACGATCCCCGCCTTATGCGAGCGCCGGATGAAGCAGACCTTGAGATGTTGTGCAGTGAGTGGGGAGGGCAGTTACTCGTCACCCTAGCTCCGGAGCGCGTTCCCGCGGGCTTTATCAAACAACTCACAGATTCCGGCCGCCACGTGTCTTTTGGGCACTCGATGGCCAGCTATGAGGAGACCCGTTCGGCAATGCTAGAAGGCCTCACAGGCTTTACACATTTGTTCAATGCTATGCGGCCACTCCAGAGCAGAGACCCCGGACCAATTGCTGCGGCTTTGGAATCGTCTAATGCCTGGTATGGGCTGATTGTCGATGGCTGGCACGTGAACCCTGCGATGCTTCGCCTGGCCTTGCGAGGTTGTGGGCATCCGATGCTTGTCACCGACGCCATGCCACCGGTCGGCGGCCGCCGGTCAACCTTTCAGCTATACGGAAGCGAGGTCAGAGTCGTGCGGGGGCGTTCTTTCAGGGCCGACGGCACGCTGGCCGGAGCCGCGCTCGATATGGCGGCTGCGGTCCGCAATTGCCGGGACCTCCTCCACGTCCCCTTGCCAGACGCCCTGCGGTTTGCCTCCCGGAATCCGGCGGAATTCATTGGAGTTGGAAATAGGCTCGGCCGGCTAGCCCCAGGATACCGCGCCGATATGGTCGCCATCGATCCGGAACCTGTTGCCGTTCTGGGAACATGGGTGGCAGGCGAATCAGAGTTGATCGCTTCGCTTCCGGCGGCTACCCCACGGTTTACGTAAACACCAAATCATTCGGATTTTCCTGAGTGACTTACTCTGGCCATCTTTGGCCTGTTTTTGGCACTGCATTAACCCTTGCCCGGTAATCTTTCCGTTACTTATGCCGAAGCAATTTTTTATAGGGGTCGACGGGGGTGCTACCTCCTGCCGAGCCCGTATTCGCGACATGGAAGGCAATTTGCTGGGCGAAGGGGCAGGCGGCCCAGCCAACATTCACTCGGATCTGCCGCTGGCTAAGGAGTCTATTCGCACGGCCACGAAGTCGGCTTTGGCGGCTGCCGGCTTGGATGAGGGAAGCCTAAAGCACGCGCATGCGGGACTTGGTCTGGCGGGGGCCGGTCTGAAAACTGCTTCCGAGCGCCTGCTTTCGGAACTTCCGTGTTTCGCCTCGGTCGAGCTGGAAACCGACGCTTATGTCGCTTGGCTTGGAGCACATAAAGGTAGCGACGGTGGGATCGCCATATTGGGCACCGGTTCTTGCGGTCTTGCCATCGTCAAGGACCGGTGCATATCTGTTGCGGGTTGGGGGCCCGAAGTGTCCGACGAGGCCGGTGGCCAAAGGATGGGTCGGGAAGCGTTGCGACGTACGCTTTGGACTTATGATGGTCGAGCCGAGGAAACCGGACTTTCAGCCGCTATTCTGACCCGGTTCAACTGGGAACCCGCCAAAATTGTCTCTTTTGCTGCGAGGGCCAGCTCAGCCGATTACGCAAGGTTTGCACCACTGATTTTCAAATATGCCTCGGCCGAAGACGCCCTGGCGATCGACCTGGTGAATGAGGCGGCAGAGGCCGCCGCGAACATCATCGACAGACTTCTGGCTGCGGGTGCGCCCGCAGTCAGCTTGATTGGCGGCCTCGCAGAGCCTCTCCTGCCTTGGCTGCCACCCAGGCTATCCCACTTCATAACGCCACCGCAAAGCGAGCCTGTCGACGGGGCGATCCTGATGGTCCACCGGGCCTTCTTCAAGCTAGAGGCAGTGACGCGGCGCGCGGGCTAACCAGCGAGCCGCTCGATCTGGGCGCCGCATTGGCGGAGCTTGTCCTCGATGCGCTCGAAACCACGATCGAGGTGGTAAACGCGGCCGATCATGGTCTCGCCCTGCGCGGCAAGGCCGGCGATGATCAGCGAGACCGAAGCCCTGGTCGAAGCGATGATCCGCTTCGTGCGACAAGCCCAATTTGCTTTAGCCTGCCGCCGGTTCAGAGGAGGGGTGTGGAAGATGAAAAAAGGCACCTGGCTCAGCGTGCTTCTCGCCGCGACGTTCTCTGCCTCTGCGGTCCACGCCGACGAAATCTGCAAGAAGATCGTTGCGACCGGCCATCCCGATTATCCCGTCATGGCCTTCAAGCAAGGGAGCCACATTGAAGGCGCGGCACCGCTTCTCGTCGGAGAGATTGCGGAGGAACTCAATGTCCCATTTGAAGCGAATTACATGGGCTCGTGGTCCGAGGCGCAATCAGCCGCCCGCGCGGGCAACGCCGACATGATTATTGGCGTATATTACAACGACGAGCGGGCCAAGTACCTCGATTACGTTGAGCCGCCGTTCGCTTACGATCCGGTCGTCGTTTTCGTGGCGAGCGATAAGCCGTTCAAATTCAAGGGGCGGGACGATCTTGTCGGCAAGAACGGTGTCGCGAACGAAGGTGAGAGTTTCGGCACGACGTTTGATGCCTTCCTCAAGGCCAAGCTCACGATCACGCGGGTGGATGGACTGCCCGCTGCCTTCGACGCGCTCCTGTCAGGCAAGGCGGACTACGTGATCGCGCCCTACTATCCCGGGACTGCACAGCTGGTGCGCCTGAATAAACAAGACAAGATCGCCTCGCTGGAGCCGCCGCTACTGTCGGAGGAATTGTTTGTGGCGTTCTCCAAGAAATCTCCCTGCGCTGCGCTGTCACCCAAGTTCGGTGCGGGGATCATGGCGAGGACCGAGGACGGTCGCTTTCAAGACCTTGTGCGCGACGTCCTCGCCGAATGGGAAGTCGAGAAGAGCCCTCAGGAATGAGCCAGACAAGCGCCAAATTATCGCTCGCGGGCTCTACTGTTAATTGTAAATCATAAATATACAACCTATAGTAGACCTAGAAAGGGAGGTGCGATATCGCCGGCAGACCTCTCGCCGATGATGAGCGATGTGATCAGGAATCCTGAGATCACGAAGAAAATGTCGACACCGACAAAGCCCCCGGGCAGCCACCGCTCATCGAAGTGGAAGTGCAGGATGGCGATCACCGCCACCGCGCGGAGTCCATCGATGTCCGGTCGGTAGGCGATCTTCATGCTGCTAAAGTGTATCCTCGGACGGCATGACAACTAAAGCACCAACGCCGTCGCCAATGCCAGCATGAGTCCCATGCCGGCGATATCGGTTCCCGTGGTGAGGAAGATGCTCGATGCGGTGCAGGGATCGGCGCCGAACCGTCGTAGCGCCAATGGCACGAGCACACCGAACAGACCCGAAGCCATGCAGGCACCGATCATGGCGAGCAGGATGACGAGGGCGAGCATCATCCCCTGATCGTTGCCGGCGCTCCACCACATTGCCGCGCCGGCGACGAGACCCGTCAGGAAGCCGTTGATGGCGCCAAGGGCGAGCTCCTTCCCGATCAGATTGCGCACGGGATGGGTGTTCAGATCTCCAAGCGTGATTCCGCGCAGCGTGATCGCCAGCGCCTGGCATCCCGTGTTGCCGCTCTGGCCCGCAAGGATCGGCAGGAAAGCCGCGAGCGCCACGATCTGCGTGATCGTGCCCTCGAAAAGGCTGACCACGAAGCCCGCCGCGAAAGCGGTCAACAGGTTCACCTGCAGCCAGGGATGGCGCATCTTGAAAGCCGTCCAGATCCCCGTGTAGAGGCGCTCCTCCTTGTCCACGCCGACCATCTGTCCCGACTGCGCGCTGATCTCGATCGCCTGCCGCTCGAAAAGGCGCCAGCCGCGCACCACGCCGATGACGTGCCGGTCGGCGTCCACGACCGGATACACGGGATAGTGCCGATGGAGCGCCGCCTTGACGGCGTCGGCGAGATCCATGTCCGTCGTCAGCGCAAAGGGTTCTGGCAACATCACGTCGGCTAACGTCTGATTGCGCTTCGCGAGCAGCAGGTCGCGGATGACGGTCAGACCGACGAGCCTGTCCTCTGCATCGGTGACGTACACATAGGTGATCTGCTGCGGGGTCTCATGATTGCGTAGAAAGGAGATCGCTTTCTGCACCGTCGTCGTCTGCGGAAGCACCGCCAGCGCCGGCTCCATCATTTCGCCGACTGTATTCTCTATGACCTCCGCCAGAGACTCTGAGGCCTGCGACCGCAATTCGGCAGGCAGATAGGCTTTGATCCGGTCGACAAGTCTTTGCGGCAACTCGGCAAGAACCGCCCCGATACGCTCGGGCGTTTCCTTGGCCAGCAGCTGCGCCGCATCCATCGGCACGCGCGCGCGAACCGCCCGGACCAAGCCTGTAATGTCGTTTTGCTCGCTCATCGAACGCTCTCCGAACTTCCCGCCTTGAAGACCATTACAGGCGAAGCAATTCCGCTCAAACCCTGATTTTCTTGGGGATTATAGCTGTCCACTGAGGACAGATGGGCCGCCTCGCCTCGGCAAGCAGAGCCGTGACGTTCTGGTAACCCCTTCGGCCTACGGTCCAAACCGGGGCCAGAGGGAATTGAGTTGAGAACAGCCTCGTCGATCGCCGCGGCCGCGGCCGCCAGCATGGCATTGCTCTCATGTTCGGAGCTGCGTGCGCCGGCGCAGCCTTCGACAACCGGTTCCGTCGGCTACGAGAGCGCGGCCCCGGTGCTTCGTGCGCCTCTCGCGCCGCTAGAGACCTACCCAGCCCCACCATCTTCGCCGCCACCAGGTGAAACAGCAGGCCAGATGGCGGCGCCGGGCTGGCAGGCGTCCCCTCGTTGGGCCGCGATCAAGGGGAATGGCTGCATCGAAGTCGAGCCGGACCCGCGCGCCAAGTCCGCTGGAGTAAAAGCCGGGATGAAGGTCGAGAGCTGCCGGGGACATGATGCCGAGGCCGCTCCACAAGACCAGGTCGAGATGGCTCCGCAAGACGCGGCCCCCGACATGCCGGCGCCGGAATGACTCCCCTGCACCGAGGCTGCGGCCGCGAAGCGCGCGGCTAGCGCTCGAGCTTGACCGCGTTGGCGAACAGTCTCTCACCCCATTCATAGAGCGGCCGGCCGAAATCGGACTCGGTGTGGACCGCCTTGCCTTTGCGCTCGGTCCATTTCCGGCCGTAAGTGTCGAACGGGAAGTGCTTGATGTAATAGTCGCACGTCTCCTCCCAATGCTCGATCGAGAGCGACTTGCCGTAATGCTGGCAGAAGAGGCCCGTGCCGACGTTGGTCGTGCCGCCGGGCTCGCGCCCATGATGGGCGGCGAAGTGGATCGCGGGGATGTTCCGCCACAGCATGAGAATGTCGCGCTCCTCGGGCCCGTAATAGCGGCGGAAGTCGAGCAGCTTGCAGCCTGGTTCGAACGGCGCTTTGTCGTCGGGCGTGATATAGGCGTCGAAAAGCCTGACCCGCATCGCGTCGGTGTCGGTGTCGCGCAAGCCGGCCACGAAATTCCGCAAGTTGTCCGTCACCCGTTCGTCGGGATCGAAGCAGAACGTCCAGTCGAACTGCATCGCCTCGCGCGCGCTCTCGAGCAGCAGGCCGCGATGACGACCCTCGGCAAGTTTGCGCGCCGCGATATCCTGCTCCCAGGCACCGTTGGCGATCACGAAGGCGACCGAAGGGTGCTTGCGCAGGATCTCGACCGTCTCGTCGGTGCTGGCATCGTCGTAGGCCACGATCGCATCGACCTGGCTCGCGAGATAATCGAGCGTGTCGGGCAGGATCAAAGCTTCGTTGCGGAGCCGCGTGATCCCGACAAGCAAATGCTTTCGCCCGAGCAGAGCTTCGTTGCCGGGAACGATGCGCTCGGTCTCGCGCAACTGCCAGTGATTCGAAGGGGCTTGGGTCACGCGCGAGGTCCTGCCTGCTTCTTAAGCATAGTAGGTCGCAACCCGCACAAGAGAAGCGGCATTGTCGCGGGGAGGGCAATCTCGCTCTCGCGGCTCAAATGCCCGTGAAGGCGCGTAAATCCAACATATTCTGTCATTTCCTTGTTTATGAAGGGAATAGCGGCAAGCGGCAGCCTCTTCGCGGGCTGGCGCGTTTGAGGTAGCGTGAGCTTGGACTGGGCCTTGCAACGGGCCGTCGCGCGCCACAGATTGACAAAAGCGTCAGCCCACAAACCCTGCGGCCATGATGCAGAAGCGAATCCGAGAAGAAAGCCCGCGCCGGGAGCGGCACGAGGAGCCCGACACCGGGGCCGATGGTTCGGCCGCGGCGTTGAAGGCCGAAGCGCCCGCGCGCAAGCCTGACGCGCCTGGGCGGACCGCGCCCGAGACCGCGCCGCCTCCCGAAGCGCCTCGTCAATCGCCATGGGGCCGCCGCCTGGCGAACTTGCTCATCGTCCTGCTTCTGATCGCCGCCGGTGCGCTGCTCTATCGCTATTGGGGCTTCTGGCAGGGAGCGCCCACCGCGCAACAGGCGCCCCCGCCTCCAGCCGTCACCGTCGCCAAGCCGCTCGTCGAGGAACTCATGGAATGGAGCGACTTCACCGGCCAGTTCGAAGCGCGCAAGTCGGTTGAGATCCGAGCGCGGGTCAGCGGCTATCTCGAATCCGTCAACTTCACCGACGGCCAGCTCGTGCAGAAGGGCGACCTCCTCTTCGTCATCGAGCCGCGCCCTTATGAGATCGCGCTCGAAACGGCCAAGACCCAGGTCACTCAGTCCGAAGCGGAGCTGCAGCTCGCCGAGGTGCAGCTGGCGCGTACCGCCCAGCTCCTCAAGAACAAATACGCGACGCAAGAGACTTATGACGAGCGTCTCGCGCAAGTGAACATCGCCAAGGCCGCGCGCGACGCGGCCGTCGCCTCCGTCAACCAGGCGCAGCTCAATCTCGACTATACCCGCGTGACCGCACCGGTCGCTGGCCGCATGGGCCGGCACGAAGTGAGCGTCGGCAATCTCGTCATGGGCGGCGTCACCGGCAACACCACGCTGCTCACCACCATCGTCTCGCTCGACCCGATCTGGCTGACCTTCAACGTCAGCGAAGGCGACGGCATGACCTATAAGCGGCTCGTGCAGCGCGGCGAGATCAAGTCGCCGCGCGATAACGCGATCGAGGTGCAGGGCCAGCTCATGGACGAGAAGGACTGGACGCTCAAGGGCAATATCGACTTCGTCGACAATCAATATACCCGGACTTCCGGCACGATCCGCGTGCGCGCCGCCTTCGCCAATCCCGACCTGTTCATCACGCCGGGCCAGTTCGGCCGCATCCGCGTGCCCATGTCGCAGTTCCAGCCGACGCTGCTCGTGCCCGACGCCGCCGTGGTCACCGACCAATCGGTAAAGCTGCTGTTCACGGTGGCGCCGGACGGCACGGTGGTGCCGAAACCGGTCGAGCTCGGGCCCGTCACCGACGACAATCTGCGCATCGTCAGGAACGGCATCACCGCCGACGACCAGGTCATCATCAGCGGGCTCTTGCGCGCGCGCCCCGGCCAGAAAGTGACGCCAGAGCAGGGCACGGTCCGCCCGCAACCCGTGGCGCCCGCGCCCGCCGTTCAGCCCGCCGCGCCGGAATAGGGGCCGATGAATCTTTCGCATTTCTTTATCGACCGGCCGATCTTCGCGGCCGTCATCTCGATCCTCATCACGTTGATCGGGGGCATCGCCTATTTTGCGCTTCCCGTGGCGCAATATCCCGACATCGCGCCCCCCTCGATCTCGGTCAACGCGCAATATCCCGGCGCCTCTGCCGACATCGTCGCGAAGACCGTCGCCACGCCGATCGAGCAGGAGGTCAACGGCGTGGACAACATGCTGTACATGACCTCGCAGTCGACCAGTGACGGCGCCATGGCGCTGACCGTGACCTTCGCGCTCGGCACCGACCTCGATATCGCGCAGGTTCTGGTGCAGAACCGCGTCGCCATTGCCACGCCGCGCCTGCCCGAGGAGGTGCGTGCCATCGGCGTGACGGTCAACAAGCAGTCGCCGGACCTCATGATGGTGATCCATCTGAGCTCGCCTGACGGCTCGCGCGACCTGCTCTACATCTCCAATTACGCCACGCTGCATGTCAGGGATGTGCTCGCGCGCATCGACGGCGTCGGCAACGTCACCATCTTCGGCGCGCGCGACTATTCGATGCGCATCTGGCTCGATCCCGAGAAGCTCGCGGCCCGCAACTTGACTGCCGGTGACGTGGTTACTGCGCTGCGCGGACAGAACGTGCAAGTCGCGGCGGGCGTCATCAACCAGCCGCCGGTGCCGCAGCCCGGCGCCTTCCAGCTCAATGTCGAGACGCAAGGCCGCCTCGTCGACCCGCAATCCTTCGCCAATATCATCGTCAAGTCCGAAGGTGACGGGCGCGTGGTGCGCGTCAGCGACATCGGTCGCGTCGAGCTCGGCGCCGCCGACTACAACCGCAACGGCTATCTCGACGATCGCGTTGCGATCCCGATGGGAATCTTCCAGCGCCCAGGCTCCAACGCGCTACAGACCGCCGATCAAGTCATGGCGGCCATGGCCCAGCTGTCGAAGTCCTTCCCCAAGGGGCTTCAATACGACATCGTCTACAACCCGACAGTGTTTATCTCGCAGTCGGTCGATGCTGTGCTCGAGACGATCGTCGAGGCCGTGATCCTCGTCGTGATCGTGATCATCCTCTTCCTGCAGACCTGGCGGGCGTCAATCGTGCCGATCGTCGCCATACCCGTGTCGCTGATCGGCACCTTCGCCATGCTCGCCGCGCTCGGCTATTCGCTCAACAATTTGTCGCTATTCGGATTGGTGCTCGCCATCGGCATCGTGGTGGACGACGCCATCGTCGTGGTGGAAAACGTCGAGCGCAACATCCGCGAGGGCTTGAGCCCGCGTGAGGCTGCCTACAAGACCATGGACGAGGTGGGCGGCGCGCTCGTCGCCATCGCGCTGGTACTGACCGCGGTATTCATCCCCTCGGTGTTCCTCTCCGGCATCCTCGGCCAGTTCTTCCGCCAGTTCGCCGTGACCATCGCCACCGCCACGGTGATCTCACTGATCGTGTCGCTGACCTTGAGTCCGGCGCTTTGCGCGCTCCTGTTCAAGCCGCACGATCCCGACGAGCGTCCGAAGAACATCTTCTCGCGCATGATCCATGCGTTCTTCCGCGGATTCAACCGCGGCTTCGAATGGGTGTCGTCGCGCTATGGCGCGCTGACCGCGCGGCTCGTGCGCGTCTCGGGTATCGTGCTGCTCGTCTATGCCAGCCTCATCGCTCTTACCGTGATGCAATTCCGCTCAGCTCCGACGGGCTTCATCCCGCAGCAGGATCTTGGCTATCTGATCAACATCGTGCAGCTCCCGCCCGGCGCGTCCCTGGCCCGCACAGATGCAGTGACGAAGCAAGTCACGCGCATCGTGCTCGATGAGCCCGGCGTTGCTCACGCGGTGCCTATTATCGGGCTCGATGGCGCGACCTTTACCTCCGCGCCGAACTCAGCCGTCGTGTTCTCCCCGTTGCTTGACTTCAAGGAGCGTGCCGAGAATGGCCAGAGCGCCAACGCGATCCTTGCCTCGCTCAATAAGAAATTCGCCGCCATCCAGGATGCGTTCGTCATCGGCGTGTCGCCGCCGCCGGTGCGCGGTATCGGCACGACGGGCGGCTTCAAGATGGAGGTGCAGGACGTGCGTGGGGGCGACCTCGCGCAGCTCGAGGGCGTGGCGCAGTCGATCGTCGAGGCCGCCAACAAGACGCCCGGCCTGGTCGGGGTGTTCACGACCTTCAACACGCGCACGCCCAAGGTCTACGCCGATATCGACCGCGTGCGGGCCGAGATGCTGGGCGTCAATGTCGACGACGTATTCCAGACGCTCGAGGTTTATCTCGGCTCGCAATATGTCAACGATTTCAACTTCCTCGGCCGCACCTACCGGGTCACCGCGCAGGCCGACGGCAATTTCCGCCAGGACCTGCACGCCATCTCGCAGCTCAAGACGCGGAACGCGAACGGCGAGATGGTGCCGCTTGGCTCGGTCGCGTCGTTCCGCGACATCACAGGTCCCTATCGCGTCGAGCACTTCAATCTGTTCCCGTCCGCCGCCATTCAGGGCGGCACGCTGCCGGGCTACTCGACCGGCTATGGTCTCGAAGCCATGGAACGCCTCGCGGGGGAGCTTCTCCCAGAGGGCTACGCCTTCGCATGGACCGAGCTCGCCTATCAGGAGCAGGCCGCGGGCGACACGGCGATCTATGTGTTCATCGCCTCGGTCGTGTTCGTGTTCCTGCTGCTCGCCGCGCAATATGAAAGCTGGGCGCTGCCGCTCGCCGTTATCCTGATCGTGCCAATGTGTTTGCTCGCCGCGGTGAGCGGACTGCTCTTGCGCGGCATGGACGTGAACATTCTGGCGCAGATCGGCTTCGTCGTGCTGATCGGGTTGGCGGCCAAGAACGCGATCCTGATCGTGGAGTTCGCGCGACAGAACGAGGAGCGCGGCGAGGACCGCTTCCAGGCTGCGACCGAAGCCGCGCGCGTGCGCCTCCGCCCGATCCTGATGACGTCCTTCGCCTTCATCCTCGGCGTGCTGCCGCTCGTGATCGCGACCGGCGCCGGGGCCGAGATGCGCCAATCGCTCGGCACCGCCGTGTTCTATGGCATGATCGGGGTGACGGCGTTCGGGCTGATCTTCACGCCGGTGTTCTATGTGGTGGTACGGAGATTCGCGCGCAAGCCGCACGCGCATGAAGAGCCGCCACATCCCGCGCCAGCGGAGTAGCGTTTATCCGAAGATCTTGGCGCCGCTCAGGCCGTTGAAGATCGACTGCACCGCGAGCGCGGCAAGCAGCACGCCCGAGACGCGCACGATCACCTTGCGCGCCGTCACGCCGAGCAGTTGATGCACCTCATGCGCGGCGAGAAGCAGCATGAGCGTGACGAGCATCACGGCGAGCATCGCCCCGACGACGGCGGCGAGGAGCGCCGGATCGCCCTTGGCTCCTGCCGCGAGCACGATGGCGCTCGTCATGGCGCCTGGCCCGGCGAGCAGGGGCGTGGCGAGCGGGAACACCGCGATCTCCGCGTGGCGCTCGGCCTTGTCCTCTGCCTCTTCGCTTTCCTTCGCCGAGAGCGCGGGCGTCGCCGGGCGTGTGGACAGCGTCATGTCGAGCGCGATGATGAGCAGGATGATGCCGCCCGCGGTTTGCAGCGCCGCGAGCGATACGCCGAGTTGCCGCAGGATCGGCCCGCCGAACAGCGCGAAGGCGAGCACGATCAGGGTCGCGATGAAAACGGCCTTGATCGTGACGGCGCGCCGTTCGGCCCGCGTCATGTTGGGCGTCAAGGAGGACAACAGCACCGCCGCTTCGACCGGTCCTATGACCGCGAAGAAGGTGGTGAAGGTGGTCAGGGCGATTTCAAGCATGGAGCAGGGCCGGCGGCGGCAGAGAACAGCCGGAGCCTTACCACTTTTCGCGATTAAGCACGACGCGGGGGCTGCGAACTAAGGGCGTTGCCCAATTGCGCGGCATCGGATTAAGATGCCTGAAAATAAGACATCGGGAGTGCGCGCCTAAGCTTGGGGAACAGGAGCTAGAGAACAGTCAGGACGGGCGCGATTGCCGCAAAGTGCCGAGAGGATGAGCGTCGAGGCTGAGGCCAAAGCCGCGCCCGCGCTTCCCCCAAATTCTTCGACGAGATGCGCGCGCCGGACGGC
The DNA here is from genome assembly GCA_963832515.1 of uncultured Alphaproteobacteria bacterium. GTDB lineage: Bacteria > Pseudomonadota > Alphaproteobacteria > Rhizobiales > Methyloligellaceae > Methyloceanibacter. The sequence continues at coordinate 439,240 of CAWHUE010000017.1, read as the reverse complement.
ACGGTGCGCCCGGCCTATGCCGCTCTCGCCGGCCTGCTCGACAATCTCTCGATCGACTCGCTCGTCACCAAGCAGAATGCTGCCGAAGAGCTGTTCCGCCGGCTCGGCATCACCTTCGCCGTCTATACCGAGGGCAGCTCGACCGAGCGGCTCATCCCCTTCGACCTGATCCCGCGCATTCTCGATCGCACGGAATGGGACCTGATCGAGCGGGGCTGCATCCAGCGGGTCAAGGCGATCAACGTCTTCCTCTACGACATCTACCACGATCAGGAGATCATCAAGGCCGGGCTCGTGCCGGAGGAGCTGGTGCTGCTCAACCCCGCCTTCCGTCCCGAGATGATGAATGTCGAGCCGCCGCGCAACGTCTACGCGCATGTCGCCGGCATCGATCTGATCCGCACCGGTGAGCGCGACTTCTTCGTGCTCGAGGACAATGTGCGCACGCCTTCGGGCGTGTCCTATGTGCTCGAGAACCGCGAGATCATGATGCGGCTCTTCCCCGACGCGTTCGACGGGCAGAGCATCTCGCCGGTCGGCAATTACCCTGAGCGGCTCTTGGAGAATCTGCGCGCGGTGACCCCGGGCGGCGCCGGCGACCCGGTCGTCGTCCTGCTCACGCCCGGCCGCTATAACAGCGCCTATTTCGAGCATGTGTTCCTCGCCGAGCAGATGGGCATCGAGCTGGTCGAAGGCGGCGACCTCTTCGTGCGCGACGGCTATGTCTGGATGCGCACCACCGAAGGCCCGGTGAAGGTCGACGTTATTTACCGCCGCATCGACGACGCCTATATGGACCCGCTCGCTTTCCAGCGGGATTCGGTGCTGGCCGTGCCGGGGCTCTTATCCGTGGTGCGCTCGGGAAGGGTGGCGCTCGCCAATGCGCTCGGCACCGGCGTTGCCGACGACAAGGCGATGTATATCTATGTGCCGCGCATGATCGAGTTCTATCTCGGCGAGCACGCGATCCTGAACAATGTGCACACCTACATGCTGCGCGACCCGAAGCAGCGCCAGCACGTGTTCGAGAACCTGCACAATCTCGTGGTCAAGGAGGTGCAGGGCTCGGGCGGCTATGGCATGCTGATCGGTCCGGCCTCCACCGCCGCTGAGCGCGAGGCCTATAAGTGCCGCGTCATGCACAACCCAGACAACTTCATCGCCCAGCCGACGCTCGCGCTCTCCACCGCGCCGACCCTGATCGACGGCGAGATCGTGCCGCGCCATGTGGACCTCAGGCCGTTCGTGCTGTCCGGCAAGGAGACGAGCGTCATCCCCGGCGGGTTGACGCGGGTGGCGCTGCGCAAAGGCTCGCTCGTGGTGAATTCGAGCCAGGGCGGTGGAACCAAGGACACCTGGGTGCTGGAGCGCAGAGTATGATCCGGAAAAGTGGGAACCGGTTTTCCGACAAGATCATGCGGAGAAAAAAGAGATGCTGAGCCGTACCGCCGAGAACCTGTTCTGGATGGCGCGCAACATGGAGCGCGCCGAGAACACCGCGCGCATGCTCGATGTCAGCTTCCGCATGTCGCTACTGCCCTCTACGCTCGATACGAAAGCGCTGCATTTCGAGCCGGTCCTTGCCATCGCGCCAGGCTCAGGCAGCTTCGACGAGCTTTACGGTGATCTGACCCACGACAACATCATCCGCTACGTGGCACTCGAGCCGGAGAATGCCGGCTCGATCTGGTCGCTGATCAGGCACGCCCGCGAGAACGCGCGCGCCCAGCGCTCGGCGATTTCGAGCGAGGCGTGGGAGAGCCTCAACTCGACCTGGCTGCAAGTGCAGAACTTGGATTTCGAGGGGCTGAAGCGCTGGGGCTATCGCGACTTCTTCGACTGGGTGAAGGAGCGCTCGCATCTCTTCCGCGGCGTGGTGTTCGGCACCATGCTGCATGACGATGCCTTTCGCTTCATCAGGCTCGGCACCTTCATCGAGCGCGCCGACAACACCGCACGCATCCTCGATGTGAAATATCACGTGCTGCTGCCGGAGACGGAGCAGGTCGGCGGCTATGTCGACTATTACCAATGGGGCGCGCTGCTCCGCTCCGTCGGCGCCTTCCGCGCCTATCGCCGCGTCTATCACGACACGGTCTATCCGTGGCGCATCGCCGAGCTGCTCATCCTGCGCGCCGACATGCCGCGCTCGCTGCACCATTGCTACGAGGTGCTGATCGGGACGCTCGACGAGCTTGCCGGCAAGAAGCAGCTCGAATGCCGCAGGCTCGCGGGCCAGACCTATGCGCGGCTCCGCTACGGCCGCATCGACAAGATCTTCGGCGGGGGCTTGCACGAGTTCCTGACCGACTTCGTCGCCGCCAACAACCAGCTCGGCACCCAGATCCAGGAGGATTTCCTGATGGTCCCAATGCCGCTTGCCGGAGCGGCCTGACCGCCATGCTGATCAGGGTCGAGCACAACACCGTCTATGGCTATTCCGAGCCGCTCCTCGCGAGCACGCAATATCTCCGCATGACGCCGCTTTCGGGCCGCACGCAGGCGGTGGAGAGCTGGCGCATCGCCTGCCCCGGCGCCGCGACCACGCAATGGCACGACCAATACGGGAATCTCTGCCACACGCTCACGGTCGCGCATCCCGTGACCGAGCTCGAGATCAGGGTGACGGGGCTCGTCCGCACGCGCGATACGGGAGGCGTTGTCGGCCAGGCGCCGTCCGAGCTGCCCAGCGGCATCTATCTCCGCGAGACGCCCCACACGATCGTTTCCGCGCCGATCCGCGATTTCGCCGCCCCGTTCAAGCCGAAGCTCGCGGAGGATGCGATCGCCACCTTGCATGAGATCATGCTCGCGATCGCCGATAAGGTCGCCTACAGCCCGGGCGATACCCATGTGCACACGACGGGCGCCGAGGCGCTCGAGCAGGGGAGTGGCGTGTGCCAGGACCACGCGCATATCTTCTGCGCGGTCTGCCGGGCGCTGCATGTGCCCGCCCGCTATGTCAGCGGCTATATGGCCCAAGGGGCAGGACACGCGGCGCACGCCTCGAGCCATGCCTGGGCCGAGGCCTTCATCGAGCATCTCGGTTGGGTCGGCTTCGATCCGACCAACCGCGCCTGCGCCACCGAGGCCTATATCCGCACGGCGATCGGGCTAGACTATGCCGAGGCCGGGCCCGTGCGGGGCGTGCGCTCAGGCGGCGGCACCGAAACCATGACCGCGCGGGTCAGTTTCCCGAGCCAGCAACAACAGGCGCAATGAGGGGGAGGATCATTGACCTACTGCATCGGCATCCTTCTGGATGAGGGCGTCGTGCTTGCGTCGGATTCGCGCACCAATGCGGGGATCGACCGCGTCTCGACCTTCCGCAAGATGTTCACCTTCGAGAAGCCCGACGAGCGCTTCTTCGCGTTGCTCACCGCCGGCAATCTCTCTCTCACGCAAGGCGTGATCAGCCTGCTCAGCGAGTGGCTCAACAACGACAATCCCGATCAGGACCTGTTCGCCACGCATTCCATGTTCGGCGCGGCGCGCATCGTGGGTAGCGCGTTACGCGAGGTGCACAAGATTGACGCCGGCTACCTCCAGCAGCACGACGTGGATTTCAGCGCGTCCTTCATCCTCGCCGGACAGATCAGGGGCGGTCCGCTCCGGCTGTTCATGATCTACGACGCCGGCAATTTCATCGAGGCGCTCGGCGAGACGAGCTATTTTCAGATCGGCGAGGTCAAATACGGCAAGCCCATCCTCGACCGCATCATCGAGCGCGGCACGAGCATTACCGACGCGGTGAAATGTGCGCTGATCTCGTTCGATTCGACCATGCGGTCGAACGTGTCGGTCGGGCCGCCGATCGACCTTCTGGTCTGCCGCCGCGATAGACTGAAGCCAGACCTTGCGCTGAGGCTGGAAGGAACCGACCCTTATCTCACCTCGATCCGCGACGCTTGGGGCAGCGCCATCCACAAGGCGTTCCGCGAGAACATCCCCGACCCGGATTGGAATTTCTGAATGATCGATCCCAAGCTCTCGTGCAGTCCAACCTAGAAAGGGAGGGTGTGTCCATGTTCGGCAAACTTTGGCTTATGCTTTTGCTTCTCGCGATGACAGGTGGCGCGGCTCTTGCTCAATCGGCCCCGGAATTCTCAGTCGCGCCGGCGGCAGTGCAGGATCCCGCCACAGCTACATAGCGCCGCAGGCAGCCGTTTACGTGGTGGACAACGTCAAGCGGCAAATCGTGCTGTGCTTCCCAACACCCAGAACAATTTAGACTCCGTGGTATGCACGGCGCCCACCAAGTTGCCGTAGGTACCCGTGAGCGTTAGCGCTACCAGCTTGAGCCGCCGCGCGGCGTAAAGCTGCTTCCCGAGCCGCGATAGGACGGGCTCTGGCTGCTCGACACAGGAGAGGGGCCAGGCCCGCTTCGCGTCTGCGCGGCGCGCGCGGCGTCCTTGGCATCCTGGATGAGCTTGGCGGCGAGGTCGCGCATCGCCTCCAATTGCTGGGCGAAACTCTCCATCTGCTTCTTGGCGTGCTCGCTCTGCAGCTCGAGCGCCTGCTTGATGTCCTTGCTCTCGGCGAGCCTCATGGCGAGCGCGAAACTCGCCTCGGCGTTCTCGCGGGTGATCTCGGCGATTTTGCTGTTGAGCGCATGCAGGGCCGAGCGCGCCGACTGCGACTGCACCTCGAACGAATTCCAGGTCTTCTCGCTGGTCGCGACGAAGGTCTCGAAGGCTCGTTGCGCCTGCTCGATCGAGAGCTTCATGAGCTCCCTGACCGAGTTCGCGAATCTCGGGCTTGATGCATTCGTTGGACATGATGCGCTCCTGCTGCCTAAAATCGTCTCGCTTGCCTGCTGGCGCGGGCGATACCGGCGCGGGGCCCGCGTGGCGCTTTGCCGCCTTCTCCAGCGTGAGCAGCCACACGCTTAAGGGCCACGACGCTGCCCAGAAAAAGTTTCTGACGAACAGGTTTAACATGATTGCCTTCCGGGCGGCGGGTGGGGCGAAACGGCCTTCACCCCCATCATGTCCCCAACTTGGGTCGGCTTGGCGAGCCTCACGGCCGGATGCGATGCCCGTCTCCGGCTGCTAACCTTTGTGGAACCGGGAACGGGTTAGAACGCTCGGGAGTAAAGGCCGGGAAGGGAATCCATGAACATCCATATCCGTGAATTTCATCCTGGCGGCGCGGTCGACGACGCGGCGGCGCTCGAGCAGTTCCAGAAGCAATGGGCGACCTACCAGAAGCTCGTTGATACCGACGCGCTGTCGCATAAGAAGGTCGGCGCCATCCTGCACGCGACCCTCGCGGCGCTGCCGGAGCCCTTCGCCGTTCTCGACATCGCCTGTGGCGATGCGGGCCAGATGCCGACCGCGCTCGCCGGCACCAAGGTCCGCCATTATCACGGAATTGATTTGTCGGAGCCCGCGCTCGAGCTTGCGGCGAAGAACCTCGCTGATGCGCCCTACGAGGTCGAGTTCGATTGCTGCGATTTCGTCGAGGCCCTGACCAGGCGCCCCGAGCCCGCCGAAGCCGCCTGGTGCGGACTTTCGATCCACCATCTCACCACCGACGGCAAAAGGCGCCTGCTTCAAGCGCTGCACGGATCGACCAGCGGCTTCTTGATGATCTACGAGCCAACGCTCGCCGGCGGCGAGACCCGGGACCAATACCTTGAGCGCTTCCGCCGCGTGAACCGTCCCGCTTGGCTGTTCTTGAGTGACGAGGAATGGGAGCAGATCGATCATCACGTCACGACCTGCGATCTTCCCGAGGCCGCCGCGACTTGGCTCGCGCTCGGCCGCGAGGCCGGGTTTGCGAGCGCGCGCGAATTGTTCAGCGATCCGACCGGCTTCTACCGGGTCTATCGCTACGACCGGTGAGTACGACTTGCCGCCGCCGACCACGCGCAGACTGTGTAAGGCGCGCTATTCCACGATCATCGCTTGCAGCGTCTCCAGCCGGTCGGCCTCCTCGGCAGGCTTGTCCCAGCGGATGCGGTGGATGCGGGGAAAGCGCAAGGCGACGCCCGATTTGTGCCGGCCTGACCGGTGCACCGAGTTCGAACGCCACCTCGAATACGAGCTTCGGCTCGACCTGCCGCACGGGACCGAATGCATCGACCGTGTGGTTCCGCACGAAAGCGTCGAGCTCGCGCAGCTCCTCGTCGGTGAAGCCGAAATAGGACTTGCCGACCGGCACGAGCTCGGGCTCGCCGGCTTCGCCGTCACGCCAGGCGCCGAACGTGTAGTCCGAATAATAAGAAGAGCGCTTTCCGCTCCCGCGCTGCGCATACATCAGCACCGCGTCGATCAGCAGAGGCGCGCGCTTCCATTTGAACCAATGGCCTTTGGGGCGTCCGGCGAAATAGGGGCTGTCCCGCCGTTTCAGCATCAGCCCTTCGATCCCGGTCTCGCGCGCGCCCGCCCACAGAGCCTCGAGTTCCGCGATAGAGGCGAAGTCGATGATCGACGAGACGTCGGTGCGGGACGGCGCATGGCGTGCGTGCCAGGCTTCGAGCCGCGCACGCCGCTCGACAAAGGGGAGGGGCCGCAAATCTTCGCCTCCTTCGAACAGCATGTCGTAGAGGCGGATATGGGCGGGGTGCGATTTGAGCATCGCGGGCGTCACGCTCTTGCGGTTGAGGCGCTGCTGGAGGTCGTTGAAAGGCGCGACCTCGCTGCCGCGCATGACGAGCAGCTCGCCATCCAGCACGATGCTTTCTGGCAGCGCTTCGACCACGTCGGGGAAGGCCGCCGAAATGTCGTCGCCCGTGCGCGAGAAGAGCCGCCTCTCGCCGCCCTGATGGGCGGCCTGCACGCGGATGCCGTCCCACTTCCATTCCGCGACGAACGCTGCAGGATCGATCAGCGCAAGCTCACGGTCCTCGATCTGGTGCGACAGCATCAGCGGCCTGAAGGTCGCGCGCACGCCCGTCTCGGGCCGCGGGCCCTCGTCCGCAAGCCAGGCAAACAGCTCGCGGTAAGGCGGCGCCACGCAATGCCAGACCTCCTCGATCTCGGCGAGCGGCTTGCCCGACCAATCGGCGAGCGCAGTCTTGGCGAGCCGCGCCGACACGCCCACCCGTAGCGCCCCGGTGAGAAGCTTGAGCAGCGCCCAGCGCTCCGTGGCGTCGAGCCGGTCGAGCCACCGTGCGAGCAGCGACGGCACCTCCATTGCGAGCGCCGACTGCAAGGTCTCGACCAGCTCGGCAAGGCGCGGCGGCTCTTGCGTCTTACCGGAAGCTGGCCAGATGAGCGCGATGGTCTCCGCGGTGTCGCCGACATAGTCGCGCGAGAGCGCGAACAGCACAGGATCGACACGCGCCTCGATCAGCTCGCCCAGGATGCGGCGGAGCGGCGGTCGGAAGAACGGCCCGTCGGTCAGCGCGGCGAGCGCGTAGCCGCGGTCCGGATCCGGCGTCGCTGCGAAATAATCGGCGAGCAGCCGGAGCTTGTCGTTGCGTGACGGCGTGTAGCTCAGCCGGTCGAGCAGCTCGGCGAAGGCCTTCACTGGTCCTCGTCCTCGCGGCCGATCAGAGCGAGCGCGCGGCCGCGTCGGCCCGTCAATTCGATGTGGTGCAGCAGCGCGTCCTCGCGCCCATGCGTGACCCAAACCTCCCGCGCGCCGGTCTCCGCGATCGTCTCGACAAGCTCGCGCCAATCGGCATGATCGGAAATGACGAGCGGCAGCTCGACGCCCTGCTGGCGCGCGCGGGCGCGCACGCGCATCCAGCCCGAGGCGAACGCCGTCACGGGGTCAGGCAGGCGGCGCGACCAGCGGTCGGCAATCGCGGAGGGCGGTGCCAGCACGATCTCGCCCTTCATCTCCTCGCGCGCGGTGCCCGTCGCCGGCCTCAACTCGCCTAGCCGCACCCCGAACGATTCGTAGAGCGCGCAGCATTCGATGAGCGCGCCGTGCAGATAGATCGGCCGGTTATATGCAGCCTCGCGGAGCAGCGCGATCAGCCGCTGGCATTTGCCGAGTCCGTAGACACCGACGACATGGGCGCGGTCAGGAAACTGCGCGCGCGACTTGAGCAGCTTTCCGACCTCGTCGCTCACATCGCCATGCTGGAACACGGGCAGAGCGAAGGTCGCCTCGGTCACGAAAAGGTCGCACGGCACGAGCTCGAAGCCCGCGCAGGTTGGGTCGCTGCTCCGCTTGTAGTCGCCGGAGATGACCGCGCGTGCGCCCTTCCATTGGATCAGCACCTGCGCGCTGCCGAGAACATGGCCCGCGGGCAGCAGCGTCACCGTCACGTCGCCGATGCGGACCGGCTCGCCGTAAGCCGTCTCCTGCGTACCGCGCGGTGCGCCAGCTCCGAGGCGCGTCTTCATCACAGCGAGCGTCTCGCGCGTGGCGAGCACATGGTCATGCCCAGGCCGCGCATGGTCGGAATGACCGTGCGTGACGACCGCGCGCTTTGCCCCGCCATGAGGGTCGATATGGAAGCCGCCGGGCCGGCAATAGAGGCCGAGCGCATCGACGGTCAGCCAGGACTCGAACTGCTCCGGTCGCATTTGTCGGTCGCCTGTGTAGAACAAGTCACGGTTTTGAGGCCAAACTTCGCCGTGAAATTGAAGTGTATCCAGTTGCACGCTGCAGGGTTGGTAACCCATGCGCGAAAGATGCAGCATAGTCGCCCCGATACGGCGGACGGGATGGCGCCTTGACGGGGGATGTCGCCTGGCGGGTCGGCGCCCGGCTCCACGCGAGTTGGGCCTTGAGCCTTGCCGTCCTCGCTCTGGCCTTGCCGCCATTGGACCGTTGCGGAGGCTGAGGCGCCCAGGAACGAGATCTTCACCGGCTTCGAGGCGAGCGACAACTACGCTAGCGGTTATTTGGGCGGCGGCTACGCCTTCGGCAAGGGACTTCACGCGCCGGTGGCGCTGCGGTCGGTCGCGGCCTACGGACGTTACCGCTACGACGGCGCACTCGAAGTGCTCCCCGGCGTCTACGCACCGATCGAGTTCGACGGCCAGGACTATTTCGGCTCGGCGCTCGCCGGCTATCAGTTTCACCCGGGCGGCATCATCCTCAAGCTCTTCGCGGGCATCGAGGTCGACAGCCAGGTCATCTCCCCGCGCGATCCGAACAACACCGTGCAGGGAACAGAGCGGAGGGTTGGTACGACATTTCGAAGAGGTTCTATGTCTCTGCCGACGCGTCCTACGGCACGGCCTTCGAGGCCTATTGCGTGCTGGCCCGGCTCGGGTTTCGCGCGAGCCCCAAGCTGTCGCTCGGGATTGAAGGCGGCGCGCTGGGCACCGAGGAATACGACGCGGGCCGCGGTGGGGGCTTCGTCCGCGGGCATTTCCGCGACGTCGAAGTTACTCTCTCGGGCGGATTTACGGGGAGCTACCTGGAGGACGACCCGAGCGGCTATGTCAGCCTCGGCGTCTACCGCGCATTCTGAGCGCCAGCATTTTTCGGGAAAATGCACTGCCGGCCCCGCCCCGGCAGTGCTGATTGTCACGCGTCCTGTGCAGGAGAAACGGCACGCGAGACCTACCCCGCATGATTTTCTCCAATGTCGAGCATGACACGAAGGCGAGAGGCAAGGCAAACGGGAGATTTCTCTTGCGCGCAATTTTGTCGCCGCGCGCGGAGGCGCAGCTCTACGGCGCGGCCTTCGGCTGCGCGGCCTGCTCCTTGGCCTTGAGTTCTTCTTCCTTGGCCTTTTCCGCTGCCTCCTGCGCCTGGGCCTCGGCCACGACGCTTGCGTTCCACCCCGCGAAGCGCTTCTCGATCTCGGCGCCGTTCGTGTTCCACCAAGCCTCGTCGAATTTGAGCGCCTTCTGGAAGTTGTCAGGCGCGGTCGGGAGGAACGGCTTCATGTCGGCGCCGATCACAGGGTGCTTGCCGACGAGATCGATCGCCGATTTGCGCATGGGGCCGTAGGCGATGAGCTCGGCCTGCTTGGCGATCCTTGCCGGATCGGAGGCAAACACGATGAAACGCTTGGCGGCGTCCTTGTTCTTGGCGCCCTTGGGGATCGCCCACAGATCGAGATCGTAGACCTGCCCATCCCAGATGATGCCGAGGCGCTTGTCGCCGACAGCGGCGCGGAAAATCCGCCCCGTATAGCCCGCCGCCATGACCGCGTGCTTTTCGAGCAGCCAGGTGATCGGCTCCTGCGGGTTGTCCCACAGAAAGACGCTGCCCTTGATCCGGTCGAGCGCCTGGAACGCGCGCTCGACGCCTTCCGGCGTCGCAAGCTCCGTATAGACGTTGGCCGGCTCGACGCCATCGGCGAGTAGCACAAGCTCGAGCGTGCGGCGCGCCGATGCCGGTAGCGCGCGCTTGCCGGGGAAGCGCTTGGTGTCGAGCAGGTCGGCGATCTTCGACGGCCGGTCCTTCGGAAAGGCTTGCCGGTCGTACACGATGGCGGTCGACCAGGCGACGCTCGCCACCCCGCATGGCGTAAGTCCGCCCGCATGAAAGTCGTCCCCCGACGCCGAAATGAGTCCAAGGCTTGCGGCATCGAGCGGCTCGAGCAGGTCGTCCTTGCAGAGGGCACCGAGCGCGAAGGACGACACATCGATCACGTCGATCGGCGACTCGCCCGTGCCGATCATCTGCTTCAGCTTGCCGAGCGAACCGTCATAGGTCTCGGCAGCGATCCTGGTGCCGGTCTCCTTGGCGAAGGGCTCGAAATAAGCGATCTCCTGCGACTGCCCGTAAGCGCCGCCCCAGGTCGCGATCTTCAGCGTCGTGGCGTCTTCCGCGCCGGCGGAAAAAATCCCGGCGGCCATCGCGAGCGCGAGCATCGCACCGACGGCAATGCGCGGGTGCGTCGGTGCGTAGGTTCAGGGTTCTGGTGGCTCGGCCAAAACACGGGCGATGATCTCGCTTTGGACTATTCCCCGCGAACTCAGCGCGGCGAAACCGGGTTGGACAGCGGGCTTGCCCCCGTCGATCCTTCACCGAATGTCGGGCGGTCGGCCCGTCTGATCATTGGCTCGGCCAAGGGCCCGCGGATGGAAATGCGCGGCGCGGTCGTGCGCGCGGGATCCGCGGCAGCATTGTCAGCCTCGGCCGCCGTCAGGTTCCAGTCGAGCGTCTGTCGTATCAAGTCCATGTCCCCCGTGCCGGAGATCAGGCGTCCCTGTGTCTGCATGTCGAAGGCTTGGCACCAAATATGGCCTACAGCGAGGCGGCATTCGGCGGCAAGTCTGTCGAATGCGGTCCCGTTGCCTTGCGCCCAGCCGTCGCCGTCGAGCGGAACGGCCGCCCCTAACAACCGCCCGAGATCGATCGGCACGGACCCGTTCTGCGCATTGAGCTTGAGCTCTCCCGTGAGCCGCTTGACGGCCTCGTCCCACCCATTGCCCTCCGTTGTGGCCTCGATCTTCAGCCCGCCAGTGCCTTTGAGCGGGCGCCATAAGCCCTAGCGGCTGAAGGCAAGTTTCGAGGCTCACATTGGTAAGGGTCGCTGCGAGATTGGCCTTTACCGCTTGCTGCGTCAGGTCGGCCCCGATGCGGCCCGTGCCTTCGCCGCCGCAAAGCTCGAGCTCGCCGATCTCGCTCGCGAGCACGCCGCCTTTGGCGCTGAGCGTGAACGCGCCGCGGCCGAGCTTCAGCCCGGCTGCCGCGATCTCGGCCGCCGAGACGCGCAGATCGGCATCGAAATGATTGAGCAGCACGCGGTCGAGGTCCGTGCCTTGCGCTTGTACGGTCTCCGGCCTCGCGCTTCCGGCGAGATACGGATCGAGCACGAGCCGCTCGAAGTCGAACGTCCCTTCGAGCCGCGGCCGCTCGCCCATGGCAACCGACAGAACCCCGTCCGCGGTGTTGCCGTCGAGCGTGAAGACGCCGTCGTCGAAGCTGAGCGTCGTGCCTCTGAAATGCGCGGTTCCCGAAGCGGTCAATCCTTGCAGGCTCGTGCCTTCGGGCAACGCGATGCCGGACCATCGGAACAGGCGGCGTGCGTCGGCGATCTCCGTCTGCAGTTGGCCGTCCAGCTTGAGGCTATCGTCGATCGTGGCGTTCCCGCTGAATTTCAGCACGAGAGGCAACGAATTGAGCGTCAGTCCGACTGGCACGGCAGCGCCCGTCTCTGTCGCGGCGGGCTTCGCACTGTCGAGCGCGAAGCGCACGGTCTCGTTGCGGAACTCGAACGAGCCGAAGCTCGACATGGCACCCGTGTTGGCGCTCGCAGCGAATCGCGCCTGCACCTTGTCGATGGTCTCGCCGCCGAGCGACGGCGGCAGCGTGATCCTGCCGTCGCGCAAGCGAACGGTCCGGACATGCGTGCCGGCGAAAAGATTGGCGATGCGCGCGGCTTGCGTCTCCTGCGAGGCGGGCGCCGACGGCGCCGGATCCTTGAGCACGATCTCAGGGTTGTTCAGCCGAAGTGCGTCGATGCTGATGCGACCGCCGAGCAGCGCGGGAAGATCGAGCGTGAGCTTGGCGTCGTTGCTCGCAATCGATTGGACCGGCGGCAGCCGCGCCGGGTCGCGCAACTCGAAGCCGCCTTTGATCGCGACATCGGGGAAGTAATGGACGGTGAGCGGTCCGGTAAGCATCACTTCGCCGCCCGCCCAATCCGACAGCGCCGCGATCGTGCGCCGCTGGAGCTCGGCCGAGTTGCCGGCAAGCCGCGGGAAGATCGCGACGGCGGCAAGGACGAGAACGGCAAAGCCGAGCAGAAGCCATTTCCAGTTCAGTTGGCGTGGCTTCATGCCCACGTTTCCACCCGTTCCGGCGCCGGCTCGAACTTGGCCGGGCGCCCCCTTTTCGTTGCAAGCTGATACCCCGCATTTTTAGCCTGGGCGCCCCCAAATGGCGAGAGCGGAGGGGCAGATTTTCTCGACTTATCAAGACATGCCGAGCGCGGCATTCGGCCGTGAAGCAGCCGCTTGGTGCCTTGCGGGAGAGGCGCCAGGCCTGCTTCCCGCGATGATCCCGTGCAGCAAGAGAACCGGTGCCAAGCTCACCGCGACGATGGTGAGCGCAGCAAGCCCAGCCTCCTCGTAGCGATAGAGCGATGCGAGCGTGAAGACTTGCGTCGCCAGCGTATCGAAGTTGAACGGCCTGAGCAGCAGCGTCGCGGGCAGCTCCTTCATCGAATCGACGAACACGAGCAGCGCGGCCGCGCCGAGCGCGGGGCGCAGCATCGGCAGATGCACCTTGCGCAGCGTCTCGCCGAGCGAGGCGCCGAGCGTGCGCGAAGCGTCGTCGATATGGCGCGAAATGCGGCTCAAGCCGCCCTCCACCGCGCCGAGCGAGGCGGCAAGGAAGCGGATCGTGTAGGCAAGCACGATCGCGAATGCCGTGCCAGAGAGCAGAAGTCCGGTCGAGATGCCGAACAGCGAACGCATCATGGCATCGATGCTGTTGTCGAGCCTGGCGAGCGGGATGAGCAGCCCGATGGCGAGCACCGTGCCCGGGATGGCATAGGATATGGCGGGCACGAGGCTCGCGGTCTGGACGAGCGTCGACTGCGTCTGCCTGCGCGCATAAGCGAGCACGACGGCAAGCGTCACAGCGAGCGCGGCCGCCGCAGCTGAAAGCGCGAAACTGTTGAAGGCGGCCTGCCAGAACGAAGGCGCAAGCCCTGCGGCGAGATGGCTCAAGGCGTCATGCCCCAGCATGCCAGCGGGTAGCGCGAAGCCGACGAGCACAGGCAGGATACAGGCGAGCGCGGCGAGCGCGCCTTTGACGCCGCCAAGCTTCTCTTCCGGCAGGTCGCGGTATTTTCCGGTGGTATGATGGAAGCGCCGGCCGGCCCGAAGCGCGCGCTCGATGAACAGCAGCGCGAAGACGAAAAGCAAGAGCACGCAGGCGATCTGCGCCGCGCCCGCGAGACTGTTGCGGTCAAGCCAGGTGTCGTAGATGGCGACGGTGAGGGTCCTGACGCCGAGAAACTCGACGGCGCCGATGTCGTTCAACGTCTCCATCAGCGCGAGCGCAACGCCTGCAGCAAGCGCGGGGCGCGCCAGCGGCAGCGCGATCTGCCGGAACGTCTCCGCCGCCGTGCGGCCTAGCGTCCGGCTGGCCTCGAGCACACAGACCGATTGCGCGACGAAGCTCGTGCGCGCGGTGATGTAGACGTAAGGATAGAGCACGGCGCTCATAACGAAGATCGCGCCGCCGAGACCCCTGATGTCCGGGAACCAGTAGCTTTGCGCGTTGCGCCAGCCGAACGCCTCTCGCAACAGCGTCTGCACGATGCCCGAATAATCGAGCAGCTCGATATAGGTGTACGCCGCGATATAGGTCGGGATCGCAAGCGGCAGCAGCAGCAGCCATTGCAGATAGCGCCGCCCCGGAAAGCGATACATGGTGACGAGCCACGCCGTGCCGGTGCCAACGAGAAGCGTGATGGCGCCGACGCCCACCATGAGCAGGCCCGTGCTCCGCACGGCGCCGGGCAGGACGTTGGCGATGAGATGCGGCCAGGTGTCTCCGCTGGATTTAAGCGCGATGAGGCCGATGGCGAAGACCGGCAGAAGCGCGATCAGCGTGATGAGAAGCGCCGCAGCCGACCAGCCGAAGCTGCTGCCGTCAGTGAGCAGCGCAAGCCGCCCGCGCGCGGGCGCGTTGGTTTCAGCGCCGGTCAGAGAGGCCGTCCCCGCCTCCCTTGCGCCAGTCGACCATCAGCGCCGCGACCACCTCTTGAGACAGGCGCTGATCGGCCTCGTGCAGAGCGTCGGCGAAGGCATTGGCGGCGTCGATCACCGGCTCGACCAGATCTGAACCGGTCAGCGCCAGCGCGCAGGCCCGCATGGCCGGGCAGCGATGGTGCTGCGAGGCCGCGATCAGCGAGATCGCCATGCACTCGTCGGCGCAGAAGCCGGGGCAGCCGACCGGATAATACTCGATCTTGCGCGAGGCGTGCGCGCGTACGGCCCGGACCCAGCAGGCAAGCTCGGTCACGGCGCGCTTCGCCCGCTCGGTGCCGAGCGCGCGCGAATATTCGTTCCAGCCGTTCTCCCAGCAGGTGATGTCGCCGGTGTCGTAGCCCGCGAGCCAGCACCTGAAGCCCACGCCGACCAGCCATTCGGCACCGCTCTGCGGCGGTCGAACAGCCCGCTGCGTATCCTTGAGGCTACCCAGCCTGTCGATTTTCTTATGGAAGCTCATCTCCAAGTCCCCTTATGAACTCGGCCCGTCGTCGAAACCGACCTTGTCTACGAGCTCGCTCGCCTTCTTGCGGAACGATGCGATTTCGTCGAGTTGAATGGGGTCGGCCTTGAACGTCCCCCACGACTTCACAAGCTTCGACCAGGGAACGCCGTCTTTCACCGGATACTCGTAGTTGACCTCGGCATACATCTCCTGGCCCTTGTCGGAGGCCAGGAATTCGAGAAGCTTCACCGCGTTGTCGCGATTGGGGGCGTTCTTCGCCACCACCGCGCCAGAGACGTTCACATGCGTGCCGCGATCGGCGGTGTTCGGGAACAGCATGTTGACCGACTCCGCCCACGCCTTCTGCTCGGGCTCCTTCTCGTCGGTCAGCATGGCGCCCATGTAGTAGGTGTTGCCGAGCGCGACGTCGCACTCGCCGGCATAGACGCCTTTGACCTGCAGACGGTCGTTGCCCGCGGGCTTGCGTGCGAGATTGGCCTTCACGCCCTTGAGCCATTCCTCGGTCCACGCCTCGCCGTGATGGGCGATCATCGAGGCGATCAGTGCGACATTGTATTGATGCTGGCCTGAGCGCGTGCAGATCTTGCCGCGCCATTTCGGATCGGCGAGCTCCTCGTAGGTGATGGCTGTCCTGCTTCACGCGGTCCTTCGAGGCATAGATGACGCGCGCGCGGCGCGTCAGCCCGAACCACTGTCCGTCCTCGGCGCGATAGGCGGCGGGGATCGCGGCTTCGAGCGTCTCCGACTTCACCGGCTGCCCGATGCCCGACGAGACGGCTTGCGTCAGATTGCCGATATCGACGGTGAGCAGCACGTCGGCCGGGCTGTTGCGGCCCTCGGCCTCGATGCGCTCGATCAGCCCCTTCTCGGCGAAGATCACGTTGACCTTGACGCCCGTCTCGTCGGTGAACTCCTTGAGCAGAGGCTCGATCAGGTAAGGCTGCCGGTAGGAATAGACGTTGACCTCGCCGGAGTCGGCGGCCAGGACGGACGAGCTGGCGAGGGCAGTAAGAAACGCAAGCGCTAGAGCGCGCGCCAAACGTAATCGCATCAAGACCTCCAATGGCCGGGGGTCAAGGCCCCGGGATCGGACTATGGCTTCGCCCGTCCCGCGTCGGGAAGGGCGCATTTCTCCGCTTACGATTTGCCGTTGGCCAGAGTCAACAAGAGATATTGTACTAAAACAGACTTTAGAAGCCTTCTAATCTCTGTATTCGTACATGAACGACGAAATGACAAGAGATTAGGCGAAGTATAAATCGGCAATATTGATAGAATTACATGCAGCCAGGACCGAGATTTCGCAAATGCGCAACGCGTGAAATCATCTGCGGCCGCGGAGACCGGTTACGGCTACTTAGGATGTGAATAACCGCTCGGGCGGAAAGAGCACGTCGGCCGAGGTGCCTGCGCCCTTCTCGCTCGAAAGCACGAGCCGCGCGCGGTTGGCGTCGACCAGAGCCTTGGTGAGCGGCAGGCCGAGGCCCGTGCCGGGCTGCGACCGTGGCGATGTGTCGAGCTGGTTGAAAGGCTGCATGGCGTAGGCGATCTCGTCCTCAGTCATGCCGACGCCGGTATCGCGCACGCGCAGGCGAAGTTCGCCGTCCACCATCGTGCCGGACACGATCACCTGGCCGCCTTCCTTGGTGAACTTGATCGCGTTGGTGAGCAGGTTGAGCAGGATCTGCTTCAGCCTGCGCGGGTCGGCCACGACGAGCGGCAGGTCCGGCGCGAGCGACGTCCTGAGCAGGATGCGCGCGCTCTTGGCGAGCGGCTGCAGGCTCGCCACGCAGTCCTCGACGAGCTCCGGCACGTCGACGGAGGTAAAGTCGAGCTCGAACTTGCCCGCCTCGATCTTGGAGATGTCGAGCAGGTCGTTGAGCAGGCTGAGCGCGTAAAGTCCGCTCTGATGGATGTCCTCGATATAGCCGCGATAGCGCGGATTGCCGATCGTGCCAAGCCGCTCCTGCAGCATCAGCTCGGTAAAGCCGAGAATCGAATTGAGCGGCGTGCGCACCTCATGGCTCACCTTGGCGAGGAAGTCGAGGCGTCCCGACGCGTCGTCCTTGCCGGCCGGCGCCGGCGTCTCCTCGGCCGAAGGCGAGGTGTCTTCATGTGCGTCGGCAGCTTCAGGCGTCTCCGCATCGAGGCTCGTCTGATCGATCAGCCGGAGCAGCAGGAGTTCCGCCCCGTCATCGAGCGGGTTGAGCGCGAGCGCGACTTTCAGTCTGCGGCGAGAGCGCGTGAGCGCGTCGATCGGCGGCGTGCGCTCAGGTCCTTCGACATGGCTGAACAAAGCGGCGCTGCCGGGAAGGACCGCATCGAGCCCGCCGGCTTCGATCAGTTCGACGAGCGACCGGAAGCCGAAGGCATAGGCGAAGGCGGCGTTGGCATGCACCAGCGTGCCGTTTGCGACGAGGGCCACGGCCTCAGGCATCGCTTCGAGCAGCAGACTGACGCTGCGCGGGTCGAGCGAAACCGCCTGAGCGCTATCGCGAGCATCGGAACTTGCGATCACGCCCGGTCCGGGCAGGACGCGCCCCTCGAGTGCGCGGGCGATATGTTCGAGCGCCTCTCGGTCTCCCTCAAGGTCTTCGATGAGCCTTTGCAGTCTGAATTCGGCCATGCGGGCCCCAATGAGCGACGGGAGAGAGCGCCCTTCCGCGTCGCGGGCGGCAGGCTCGACTCTGCCACGCGAACGCCCATCCGATCGGACATTCGCTCGACTCATCTCCAAATTTATGCGAATTCGCCACGTTGCTTGGACGAAAGCAAGGAGTTCATCCCCAGGGCTAAAAAAGTCCTTCCGCGGATCCCCGCGACCTCTTGTCATGCCGCATCGCAACAATTATATTGCAGTGCAACAAAGCTTGAGGCGGAACCGCTGCCGGGCAGGGCGCGAAGCTTCCGCCTATTCCAGAGGCCAACGTAGTCCAAGCAGAGGTGCAATTATGAGCGAAACCTTATTCTCCCCAAGCCGTCACCGAGCAGGTGCGCGAAATCTTCAGCAAGGCCGCGCGCGAGTTCGAGAAGGACCTGAAGTCGGCCAAGTTCGACGCCACCGTGCCGGAGAGCGTGCGTGCGCTTGCCGAGAAGACCGTGACCCAGACCCGCGATGCTTATGAGCGCGGCAAGGACGTGATGGAAGAGGCGGTCGACGCGCTCGAGCGCTCCTTCGACGCCGCGAGCCAGGGTGCTGCGGCCTTCAACCGCAAGCTCATCGACATTTCGCAGCGCAACGTGAATTCCGCCTTCGACCTCGCCAAGAGTCTCGCCGCCGCCAAGACCGTCGCCGAGTTCGTCGAGGTCCAGTCGAACTATCTTCGTCATCAGTTCGAAGTGCTCGGAAGCCAGGCGAACGAAATCAGGGCGCTCACCACCAAGATCGTCGCGGACGCTTCGGAGCCGATCAAGCATCAGGTGACACGCTCCTTCGAGACCCTGCGCAAGGTCCAGCCTTCTTAAAGCGCGCTCGCTAGAGAGTGCCTTCCGCGCATAGTGAATGAGGGGACGGCCCGCATTCGCGGGTCGATGAAGGCCCGGGATTCGGCCCGGGCCTTTTGTTTGGCGGCGCGGCTCGTGCGCTTGCAAGGGTGAGCGGCTGCGCTTAGGGTCCCGGCCAAGGCAAGGATATGCCGCCGTAGCTCAGCTGGTTAGAGCGCTTGACTGTGGATCAAGAGGTCGGCAATTCGAATTCGCCCGGCGGTACCAGCCCTTAGCTGATTTTGAGGCCTGCCTGGAATACTTCACGCGAGTTAAAGCTATCCTGGGCCCGCGGCTCGGGCGCGGGCGATGTCGTTGCCCATCATCATGACCACCTGTTCGTGTCGTAGGCGGTCACGCCATTTGGGCCGCGGCGGAAGAGATGCTGCCCTTCCTGCCAGATCGAACCAACACGCTTGTCCCTCCGAGCCAAAACACAGCAACTCACGTCGGGTTGATCCCATCCCTCCGTCAGCCCTGCATAACTCAGCCCCTGCCGCATTCGGGGCTGCTTGTTTTTCAACGATCAATGATCGCAAAGAAGCCCTGGCGCCATAGAGCACCGGGGCTTCCCTTGCTTGGGAGACGAGAATGCTGGCTTCGCAACGACCAGCGTGAGGAGGTTACCGTAGCCCCGAACTTACGGCTGTGAGCTTTGCCACAGTGTAGAAACGAAGTGAGGGCGCCGGCCTAAGCGCCGGCCCTTTTATCTTGGAAGTTTAACCGTGTACGTTTCGCAGGATACGGGAGAGAGGATGCGAAGGCCGCTTAGTCTTTCCCCGAATATGCGCAACCTGGAAAGAGTGTCTGGGACGAAGGTAATCTTGCCTCAAAATGGCCCGGCTTGAGCATGCTTACATGCGGCATGTGACTTGGGGCGCTGGGGGTTCTTGATGTGGGGCAAGCGTGCATTCCGGATTTCGCTCACGATCGGCGCCGCGCTCGCCATCTACGGCGGCTATCTTGGCGCGATTGGAAACTTCCACACCGTCCTTCCCGGCAAGCTCTATCGGTCGGCGCAGCCTTCGCCCGAAAGCATCGCGCGCTGGCACCGTGGTTACGGGATCAAGACCATCGTCAACCTTCGCGGCGCGCAGCCGAAAAGCGACTGGTACCGCAATGAGCGCGACGCGACGCAGGCCCTTGGCATTAAGCTGATTGACTACCGCATGTCTTCGGAACGCGACTTGTCAGCCCGGGACGTTGAGGAATTGCTCAGCATCTTGTCGAAGGCGGAAGCCCCAATCCTCATTCATTGCAAGAACGGCGCAGATCGGTCGGGCCTGGTCTCGGCTCTCTACGTTGCCGGCGTGGCCGGCGGGTCGGAGTTCTTCGCCGAGCTCCAGCTGACGCCGATCTACGGCCACCTCCCTATATTCCTCCTCGCCGCATTCGCCATGGACCGTTCCTTCGAGATGGTTGAGCCCCGACTGGGTTTCCCCAATTCTTGATACGAATTTTTCAAGCACGGGCGGTTGCTGTCAGAAAGGCGCCGACCGCGAAGGCCGACGCCCTTTCTTACGGCTCAACGTCTGAGCGTCTTTCGCGGCCTGAGGCAGTCCTCCACCGCATCCATGTAATCGTCAACCTCCTCATCGGCTTCGTCGCCACCAGCGGCTGCCAGAATGTAAGAAGATATAGGACCGTTCAAGGGCGTCGGCTTCGGCCGGCGCCCTTTTCACTGCCCGAGATTGCTGCGATCCGCTTTGAGAGCTCGCCGCCATTTTTGCCAGCGCAATACGTTGATCTTACCGGCGTGTTCGCGGGTGGGCGGTTCGCCGCGCCTTGCCAGCATTTCGGATGCGGTAGGGAAAACTTGGTCCAAAAACCATGCGAGCAGCCAAAGCGCCGGGAACACCGCAACAAACAGCAAGATGTGAATGATGTCAGATCGCGTCATGGACTCGGCAAGGGCTCTCCGGGTTCGGTCGCGGCTTGGCCATAAGCCCCATCGCTATTGTTTGACCTTAGTGCATTTTGCCTTGGTCACAGTGCCCGAAATGCCGGCCCCGGCGAAGAAACCGATGAAGTATTTTTTCGCCGCCTGTGCCGCCTCGGCTTTAGTGCTCGCCGTAAAAGTGCATACGGGTTGGCCTGAAGATGCCTTGGCTTCAGCAAAAACGGGCGAGCACCATGTTTTCATCTCGCTGCCTTGCTTCTTCTTCTCCTTGTCGTCTTTGGCATAAGCGAAGGTTGAAACTCCGCCAGCCCATGCCACGGCGGCTAGGATGGCCACGACAACAACAGAAGATCGCATGTTTACTCCGTCCGCAGTCGGGTAGAGCGCCTGCAACGAACCTCGATGACCAGTCCCCAGTGGTTGTGGGTAACAGCTTACCACTCCCCGTTGTTTCTGCCATCCTGGCTATGATCACCGAGGCGATGGCACCGAGCTGGATTGCAATTTCGGAGGTCTTTTGAAACTCCGTATGCGAAAGCCCCAGCAGCCAAAACTTGCGAGAATGAGATGCCCGGTCGATGAGATGGGCAGGAATTCCGTAATACCCTCGACGACCCCCAAAACCGCGCTCTGCGATAACGTCATGGATGATCTCCCGGATACCGTGGAAAGTCAGTTTTGGGTCAAACGCGGACGACTTACCCCACGATTAGCTACCTGCCAACTCAAGGCTAGTGCTCCGTGTGCGGCGGTAGTTTGTGGCAGTAGGTGCGGCCCGCGCTTCTCCACGAGCGCTCGCAGATCCTCGATCTCAGCAGGGTTGGTCGCGTTGATGCTGTCCGCTTCCTCGATGAAGCGCCGGATCGCCTTAGCTGATCGTCGGAGAGGTTTTCATGGCGCGGCATGATCGTTTGCCTCAAACTCATTCAAGCGGAACGAGTGTAATCTGCTCGATAAGAATTGCGCTGAAGGCGGCGAACGGAACGCCATCGAGGCGGGGATCGGAGGAAAACTCTACCTCGGCAATGCCGTCGAAGGCAGGCGCACGTAGTGAATAGGCTTGGGAGGGGACATCGCCGAAGCGTCTAGTGAGCGCTTCGCCCACCGAGCTTAATTCCTGGCCGCTCGCGCTGCGGGCGACAGCGCGCCATGCTGGAAAGGTCACGCCGCTTTCGGTTGCCGGATAGACCTTGGGCACAGTGAAGGTCATGCTCTTAAGCGGCTTGGCGAAGGCGAGAGTGAACGAAGCCGGCACATTGCCGGTCAGCGTCTCAGTGAGAAATTCTAACTCAACGCGGGAGCGACGGCTCTGTCCCTCATAGAGGCCAAGATTGTTGATCAGTACAACGCGCGATCCCGGCGGCTCCTTGCGCTCCACGGTAATCGGGATCGGGGCTTCATGCAAAAAAGGGTCGGCGACCACCATAAATAGCGGTGCGCTCGCTGTGTCCACCGAGGCGAAAGCAAGGCTGCTCTCGCCGGGAGCAGGCGACAGCACCGAAGCAACGGTAGACGCCGGAGCGGGTGAGGAAGGCAGCGGCGTAACGGCTCGCCAAGTTCCGGCGAAGATGGCACCAACCGCGGCGATCACAAGGAGCGTCGCCAACACTGGATGGCGGTACCAGACCGGTTGCGACCTAGGAGAAGGCGGCGGCAGGGGACGCTCTTCACCTTTAAGGATGTGCCGAATGATGTCAGCGAGATAGTTCAGATGCCGCTCGAGGGGCGGGCTGAATGCGTCGAGCCAATGCGGCGTGCTAATAAAGTATTCGAGCGATTTTGTCGGCGCCACATCCTCGATACGGAGAGGAATCACGGCAAGCCCTCGATTGACGGCGCGTTCGACCTCCCGCCTGATCTGTTGCGAAGTGTTGGCATTCGAGGAGAACACAAGCACGAAGACGCGCGCCGCGCTCAACGCATCGACGATCAATTCGCCCCAATCGGCGCCTGGAAGGATGTCGCGCGGCGCGATCCAACAGCAAATCCCATTTGCTTCGAGAATCGCACAGGCCGCGTCTGCTATGTGTTTATCCTTCGACGCGTAGCTAATAAACACGTCGTGGGCCATCGATGCGCCCTTTTGTAGAAGCCTTGCGCAACATTCTCGATCCGTTGGGCATGGGGGTGCACCGAGTATGGAGAGCTTTCTTCGCTTCCGCTATGGGTCAAAAGCGATGATTTCTCGACAATCCCGCCGCTAGTCTGTTCTTTTGTGTGCTCGTCTTTTTTGGGGTCGGCGTGGATATGCTTCATGTCACCTTGGCAAATCCCACTGCTCTCGCACTGGCTGGCACATTTGAGGATGGGGGAGAAATGGTTGCCGGGAGTGTCCTCACTTACCTCGTGCTCAAGCAAGCAGTCAGTTTGTATCCCTTCGCATTAACCCCCCATCCTACCCACGCGGCGTCGAATTGAACGCGTTTTCCCGGCATCGTTGGTCTTTAAGGCGTGGAGCAGGAGGTCAGCTTCGGCCGGCGCCCTTTTTTTCGATTGTCATTTTCTCGCTGAAGCGCTCGAACTGGCGGTTCGAGAAGGGGCCGCCAGCGCCGCACCATGGCTAACGGGGTGAGGGGGCGGTCTGAGTGCCCGGCCTTTTTCGCTTTGCTCACCGAACCCTCTCGGTGAAGTGATTTTCATGTGATGTACGATGGTGGTCACATGCTCGTGCGAGGCGATCCTGCCTCCGTAGGAGTGACCCCCATGAAAACGTTCCTGCTCACAGCAATGCTGATCGGCTCATTGGCCGTGTCCGCATCCGCAGCCAACACTTTCTACGTCATGTTCGATAAGACGACCAAGAAGTGCTCGGTAGCGACCTCAGCGCCGACCGAGACTGAGAAGTTTAGCATGATGGGTCAGTATGGCTCCGAGGCGGCGGCCAAAAAGGCCATGTCCGGAATGAAGGAATGTAAGCGATGAGCACACCCAGCTAGTTCAAAAGGTCTCCCTGGTGGGGCGTCGGCTTTGCGGTCGGCGCCCCCTTTCTTTTGAACCGTGGGCCCAATGCGTAGCCTCAAGGTCGTTATTCGAGCGGGGAACGTTTTTTCTCTATTGAAGGGGAGTCCACGAATGAAGATGCCGCTCGCTACAAAACAAAAGCATAGCGCCGCGTTGTTAAACTCGACTGAAACAGTAGGGTATTGGCATAGCATAAGGAGATTTAGCTATGACCAGACTTCGCAGCACCCTAGCCGCCGGCGCGGCGCTAATTCTGACGAGCTTCGCGGCGGGCGCGGTGCTCGCCGAGACGACCCTTCTCAACGTTTCCTACGATCCGACCCGTGAACTCTACAAAGACTATAACGAGGTCTTCATCAAAGAGTGGAAGGCCAAGACCGGGGAGGACATTAAGATTGACCAGTCGCATGGCGGTTCCGGCAAGCAGGCTCGCGCCGTCATCGACGGGCTTCAGGCCGACGTCGTAACGCTCGCGCTGGAGGGCGACGTCGATCAGGTTGCCAATAAGGGCCTCATCACCGACCCGAATTGGAAGAACCGGCTCGCCAACAACAGCTCCCCTTACACCTCGACCATCGTGTTCCTCGTGCGCAAGGGCAACCCCAAAGGCATCAAGGATTGGGATGACCTGACCAAGAAGGGCATCGAGGTCATCACGCCGAACCCGAAGACCTCGGGCGGCGCGCAGTGGAATTATCTTGCGGCTTGGGCTTTCGCCGACGAGAAGTTTGGCCACGACGAGGCGAAGAACAAGGATTTCGTCAAGCAGATTTACCAGAACGTTCCAGTGCTTGATTCCGGCGCGCGCGGTTCCACGACGACATTCGTTCAGCGCGGCGTCGGCGACGTTCTGCTCGCTTGGGAGAACGAAGCCTTCCTCGCCATCAAGGAACTTGGTCCGGACAAGTTCGACATCGTCGTTCCTCCGCAGTCGATCCTCGCCGAGCCCACGGTAACGGTGGTTGACAAAGTCGTGGACGCCAAAGGCACTCGCAAGGTGGCCGAGGCATACCTGAACAGCTTTACACGCCGGAGGCTCAGAACATCATCGCCAAACACTACTATCGCCCGTCGGACCCGAAGTCGGTCGATCCCAAGGAGCTTGAACGCTTCGCCGATCTAAAGCTCGTGACGATCCGTGATCCGATTTTCGGCGGCTGGACGCAGGTGCGCGAGAAGCACTTCGCGGACGGAGGCATCTTCGATCAAATCTATCAGCCGAAGTCCACGAACTAAACAATCGGGGGAAAACGCGAGGTTATGTGATTGATCTCCACTTCGTCTCGCGTTTTGGCAGCCGGGCGTCAAACCTTCGGGTTTGGCGCTCGGCTCGCTTCTGAAAAGTAGTGGGAGAAACCGGATATGCGCCCCGGATATAGTTTCGCTTTGGAGTTTCTTGCGGGGGCTTCGCTTGCGTCTGGCTTGGTCGCCAGCATCTATGTTTTCGGCATTTTGTTAGCTCCCTACGTCACCAGATAAAGCCTGGGTGCAAGTCACAGGCCTAAGTGAAGCTCTTATCGAGAATGCGCGTACGCTGGCGCGATGTGACCGCTTTCCCAACTTGGATGAGACGCAGGGGGCCAGGCTAGCGCCGGCCCCCATGACTTTAGAAGAACGTCTCAAGCTGGCGAGAGAGATTGCCGCCCGTATCAAGCCGCAATTCGTCAGCGACAATTCGAGGCACGAGCTTCGCTGTTTCATCGCGGCTATTGGTAATAAGATGCAGAAAGGGACTGCAATACCGAAAGCAGCAACATGTCGTCGATGCGACGACCCGCGTGACGCGCCCGTGACCCAAAAGCGACATGTCTCCATTCAGGTGAAGGGCGAGCGCATCGTGGCAACGCTGCCCGGTACGAGTTACCTTCTATAGGCAGCACGAGCTTCATGCGCTTGTCGGCGTCGTCCCAAAGATCAATTCGAAAGCGGAAATCGTCGGGGCTGAGCTGCATCAGGGATTTGAGATCGGACAGGGAACGCTTTCAAGGGGCGCGCTTTTAAGCGGCTGGAGGTTTTGGTCGATCGGTGTCCATAGCTGCGAGCGACCTTGAGCTTAGCCCGCTCGTCGTCCGGCGCGACAGCCAAGCCCCGGCGTTCGACCACCTCTCGCCTCCCGGTCACTCGAGGCAGTCGGGGCAGGCCTTTGGATTGATCAGGATAGCTTGCGACATCGCCGGCAGCGTCACGGTCTTGCCGGGGAGGTCCTCTGAGCTCCAAGTGCCGGCAAGGGGACGCTCCTCGCGTGGGGCGAAGCGCGCAGCGTCGGAAGGCACCGCGCGTTTGAAGCCGGCGTAGTCTGGCACCTCGGCGCCGTTCTCGCCATCGGTCGCATTGACGAGCCACTTGCCCCACGGAAACTCCCAGACCTGAACGCGGTCCGGCACGTTTCTCAGCGCCGCGCCGTAAACACCGTCGCTCTCCTCGACCGGCAGCTCCGGGCGCGAGCCCTCGGGCGTCGGGTTGGCGGTGTTGAGCCAGCGATTGCGCGCGAACTTGAACGTCTCTGGCTCCGTGCTTTCGCCGATATTGACGGCGGTGTTGAAATCGCCGCCCGTCTCGAAAACGACCTCGTTGTCCTGGAACGCGCCGTTTTTGGTGACAACGATCGCAGAGCCCTCGTTCTCATTCAGGATCCGCATGATCCAGGGCGCCGGGCCTTGCACCAGATTGTGATGCACGACTCCCCCGTCGATATTCACCCAAGAGAACGAAGCGCCGCCGCCGACCACGACGTTGCCCTCAATCGTGATGTCGTCAGCCTCGTAGTCCTTTTCGCCTTCGGCAAAGCGGAAATACTCAGTGTCAGTCGAGCCGCCCGCCTGAATGGCGCGGCCGGCGCCGACGGGCAGCTCGATGCGGTTGGCGCGGATCGCGATGTTTTTGCTGCCGCCCTTCGGCCGGATGCCGGAGCCACCCACCTTGAGATGATCGTGGATGAGCAGAGAGTTCTGCACGACGCCGTTCCGGCCGCCGACGAAGTCGATCGCGCTGCCGTCGTCGCCCCAGTTTTCGATGCGCGCGCCGTCGATGAGAAAGCCGTCGACGCCAGCCATCTTGATCGCGTCATGATTGCCGGAGTTCGTGATGTCCTTCACCGTGATGCGGATGAGGCGGATATCCCGCGCCGGGCTCTTGTACGAACCCGCGTCGTCGATGTTGATGCCGTTCTCGGCCTGGCCCTGAAACACGAGGTCCGCGAGCGTCACTTCGACGGGGTCGGCGAGGTGAAGGCCGTAATCGCCGCCCTCGATCACGGCGGGATCGTCAGGGTCTGCGCTGCGGATCGCCACCTGGCGCAGATTCTCGCGGTAGAGCTGGCCCGCATAGGTGCCGGGCTCGAGCACAATCTCATCGCCCGGTTCCGCGGCGTCGAGCGCGGCGGAAAACTCGTCGGCAGTCGTGACGCGGCGCTCCTCAGCCTGCGCCGCAGCGCTAAGCGCGATGCAGCCTGCGACCATTGCGACTAAGGAAAGTCCAATTCGGTGCATGCTGATCACCTCCAAGCTCCAGCCTGAATAGACGAGACAAGGTCCGCAGCTACGGTAGAGCTCAGAGTGTAACCCGATTGCCAAAAAACCTGCGAACCAAATGACCCGACTAACAGTTGATGCGCGCGGGTGGTATCAAGCCGAAGGTCCGGTCCGTAAGATCGGGCCTTCTCACTATCGCGTTAGTGCTTGGTATCGGTCGGCAGCTTCGACAGCAAATGCGGCCAGTGGTTCCCGACCAGAGCGCGCAGGCTTACCAACTCGGCGGGGTTAGCCGCTTCGATCGTGTCGCTTTCTTCGATGAACTTGCGGATCGTCTCAAGCTGCTCGAGGGAGAGGTTCTCGTAGCGAGGCATGGCCTATTCGCCTCGCTTCTTCACCGGCTTCCGCTTAGCGCCGACGCTCTGTCGAGCACAGCCCTTAAATCCTACCGGCTGCTTGTGCTTCTTCTCGCCGATTCGGCTGGCCAGAGCCTCAACCGCTTCCAAAGTCGCATCGTCGAACTGCGCGCGTTTGCCGGGCATAGCGGAAGTGGGGGCTATCTTGGGAACCGACTCGTCATCGTAGCATCAACAGCGCCATTCCCGCCAAGCGCGAGCGATGTCCGCTAAGTGCCAGAAGCGGACCTCACTCCTTCATCAGTTGATCGTAAATGAGTTCGAAAGCGCCGGATGATATGCCCACCTCGCCCCGAAACGGGTGGTCCATCAAAGCTATCAGGGAAATCATTGTCGCGAGGAAGAACGAAATCAACCCGCCAAGTAACAGGTGCACCCTAAGACGAAGGTCGAATAGCCAGATGAAAATCATATTGATCAGCGCCCCGACCCCGACCGTATACCAAAGGAGCGGGGGGATACCGGAGTCGACATTATACAGTCGGGTCCTACGGTTCTCGTAGAAGCTATTGAACTGACGCATGGCCGCTTCATGGAGCGCCTCCTGTGCTTTGGTTTGCGGCTCGAACGAAACCAAACTAGCTTGGAAATCAGCAACACGCTTCACCCCGCCGGGCGGATCGAGCCCCTGACGTTGGAGCGACCATGCCTCCTCGATCACATAACGAGTGTATTCTCTTAGGAGCGCTTTTAGTTCCGTGCGTTGTGGTTCCGGGTAAGCAGTCACATCCCGGTAAAGCGCGGCCAAAGAAGATGCCTCGCTACTAACCGCCTTCTCGACGTCGGAATGATTTTGGTACGTCGCTACGGCCAACAGTCCGAGCAGCAAACCGTACATCACCCCGAAATATTGCAGAAAGTCGCCGAAGATCTCATTGAGTCCGGCATCGGGGCTTAGCCGCCCCCGAACGAAGGGGCTAAACAAGAAAATGCCGAGCCAGCAAACGCCGACAAACAAGACGGCAAATAGGCCAACGATCCATAACGATGGAACATCGTAGATCCAATATAGCATGGCTTAAACTCCAAATGCGTACGTAGGCGGCCGGAATGGCGCCAACAAAGACCGGAAATTTTTACCGTCATCCTTGCGGCCTGACGAGCTGGCGCGCCAAGAGGTAGTTGACCGAGCGGCACGCTCAAGTCCGAAACCGTACGTCGGCGCTGCCTCTGGAATCACGTGCGGCTCTTGCCAATCAGGCGCATGAACGTGCCGATCACCTCGTTGGCCACCTGTCGTTGCCGCGTCTTAGGGATCTTGAGTTTACGCGCAAGGCTTCCTTCCAGGATAAGAGTTGCCAAGCCATGCACCATCGCCCAGCAAGCTAAGGCGATTGCTTGTTTGACTTCGGTTGGTTGCTTTACAATAGCCTGGCCGATCCCCTCGACCAGCTTTCCAAACGCCGCATCTTCACGTTTGCGCGCGTCGGGGTAACGATCAAGCGGCACTGCATCGGCCCGGAACATTGCCTGAAAATAAGCCGGGTTGCGCAGGGCAAACTCGACATAGGCGCGACCCATTGCTTCAACAGCCGGGACCGATTCCGAGTCGGCCTGAGCGGCAGCGCGCTCGAGCGACCGTGCGAGCTTTGAGAAGCCTTCGCCCGCGAGCGCCGCAAGGATCGCCTCGCGGTCGCCGAAATAATGGTAGGGCGCCTGATGGCTCACGCCAGCTTTGCGTGCCACCTCGCGCATACTGAGGCGGTCAAGCCCACCCTCTTGGATCAAAGCGAGGCTCGCATCCAGCACTTTTTGGCGGAGATCTGTCGGATTTCTCATGGCAAGAAATTATTTGGTAGTTTCACTTGACACTGTCAAGTGCCTCACCATTTACTAGACACTGTCAGGTTAATGTAACCAATGAAAGGATGCCTCAAATGACCACCGAAAGCACATATGAAACCGACAAAATCGACGATTCCTTCCCCTATGTGCTCGTGTCGAGCCTGTTGGTAGCTCTTGTCAGCCTAGCAGCCGTCTGGGTCTCTGCCGCCGCCGCCTTTGGATCGACGGTTGGAGCCTAAGCAATCGCGCATCCTTCAGGCAAATTTGTAAATTCTAAGGAGACCCACCATGACCAGAGCCCACACAATTCTAGTCAGTGCTTTTGCGACCGCAGCCATCAACGTCTTAGTCGCCGTGGTAATGATTGTAGCGCTGGCCCCAGAGGCTACGCGGACCGAATCGCATAAGCACTACAAGTCACCGTCTCTTTATCGACTGTCACCGATCCCAGCCGGCGTCGATTGGGGCCGGTCTTAGCCCAACGTGAATGGCGGAGAGAGATAGGAAGAAATCCACTTAACACTGTCAGTCACTGCTTTCATATTTGGACAGTGTCAAGTGGGGTCAACCTTTTACGAAAGGATCCCCCGAATGAACGCCACGAAGACCATAGTGCAAAGCCCCGACGCAGAGCGCGCCATGCGCGACACGCTCGAGCGTCAACGCGCCGCCTTCCTGCGCGACGGCGCACCCTCGCTGGCCGAACGCCGCCGCGATCTCACCAAGCTCAAGGAGGCGCTGCTCGCACGCCAGGACGCATTCATCGCCGCGCTCGATGCCGATTTCGGCCATAGGTCGCGGCAGGAAACGCTGATGCTCGACATCGGATCGACCGTCGGCGCCATCAACTATCTGCATAGCAATTTGCGGCGCTTCATGCGCCCCGAGCGCCGGCACGTTGCCGCCATCTTCAAGCCGGGCACCGCGAAAGTCGTCTATCAGCCCCTCGGCGTGGTCGGCATCGTCTCGCCGTGGAACTTCCCGGTCTCGCTTGCGGTCACTCCGCTCGCCACGGCACTCGCCGCCGGCAACCGCGTCATGCTCAAGCCATCCGAGATGACGCCGGCGACCACCGGCCTGCTCGCGTCTATGCTCGCCGAGATCTTCGACGAGGAGCAGGTGGCGGTCGTCACCGGTGACGCCAAAGTCGGCAGCGCCTTCTCCAGCCTCCCCTTTGACCATCTCCTGTTCACCGGCAGCACGCCCGTAGGCCGCTCGATCATGCGCGCGGCAACCGAGAATTTGGTGCCGGTGACGCTCGAGCTCGGCGGCAAGTCGCCCGTGATCGTCGAGCCCGGCTACAACCTCAAGACCGCCGCGCGGCGCGTCGCCTTCGGCAAGCTCGCGAATGGCGGGCAGATTTGCACCTCGCCCGACTATCTCCTGCTGCCCAAGGGCGAGGCGGACGCATTCGTCGCATTGTTCCGCGAAGAGGTCGATGCGCTCTATCCCGACATCGCCGCCAATCCCGACTACAGCTGGGTGGTCAACGACCGGCATTTCGCGCGGCTGACCGGCCTTGTCGAGGATGCCAAGGCCAAGGGCGCGCGCGTCGTCGAGATCGGGGCGAAGCCGGACGACGGCGCAATCGCGCCTCTTCCGGCCGACCTTGCTCCTCGATGTCACCGACGAGATGGAAGTGATGCAGGAGGAGATCTTCGGTCCAATCCTGCCGGTCGTCACCTATGACGGGTTGGACGACGCGATTGCCTATGTGAACGCACGGCCGCGCCCGCTCGCGCTCTATTATTTCGGTACCGACGCGCAATCGCAGCGGAAGGTGCTGGAGCGGACGACATCCGGCGGCGTGCTGATCAACGACACGATCCTGCATTACGCGCAGGACGACCTCCCGTTCGGCGGGGTGGGCTTGAGCGGCATGGGCGCCTATCACGGGCCCGAGGGTTTCAAGACCATGAGCCATGCCAAGGCCGTGTTCACGCAAAGCCGGTTCAACCTGGCAGATCTGTTCCGGCCGCCCTTCGGCAAGGTTTACGACTTCCTGCTCAGCGTTATGTTGCGCTAGGTTGTATAGGGGTGAAGTACAGCGAGTTGTTCACAATCAGGCAATGAGGGACACCATGCTGAAGGGAGTAACGTCTGCGAGTCTTATTGTCGTTATCGTGGTGGCCGCGGCGGTGGGCGCCGGCGTCGGAGGGATACTGGGAAACTATGTACCGGCGGTAGTGGTCGCTTTGGGGTCCGGATTCATGGCGACGGTGGTGGCCGTAATTGTGAGAAACACATTGGTCAATCGGTTTTCAGGCGCCGGACCAGACCAAGGACGTATCCCCGTGGTCGTCGCTGTGTTCGGAGTCATCGGTTCGATAGCCGGAAGCCTCGCTGCCAAAGAAATACTCGATCAGGCTGGCGGCGCTTATACTTCCGTATGGTTGGGCACCGTGGCGGGCCTGGCGTCAGCCGTTCTGGTGGCCCTCCTCTTGATCACTTATCACATGTACCCCGGACCCTCGCGCGAATGAATTAAACACCATCCGCCAAGAACGGGTAACAGGGGAAGGTGTCGCTAAGGCGAACATAATGCCGGATTGCCGGGGACCGGTCAGAAGACCGCACCAGCCTTCCATCAACTCAAGAATAATGACACGGGTTGAAGCGCTGAAAATGTCCGCTTAGGGTCATTAGCGGACATTTCACCCGCTCGTGAAGCTGAGTAGAGCCTGTGTTGACTACCTGGGCTGAAGTGCACGGTAGACGCTTATCGGCGTGATGTTCCGCACCATGAATTGGAGCTTACTGATGGCACAATAATCGCCTGTTGCGACGGAATCTCACCCCGGTGCTGGAATTTCACGGCGATCGGGTCAAGCCTTTCGAGGCGAAGCTAGGGATTTATGACGTGCGCGCCCCACGCCTCGAGCGCGGCTGCTTTCTCCTTATCGAAGCTGTGCCGCTGATAGGGACCGACGTAAATGTGTTTGGAGGAGGAAAGCAAGCGTTCAAAGTTTTTTTGGTGAGACTGTGAATTAAACGGCAACGTAGTGAAAACGCCCCGACCTCGACTGTGGATCAAGAGGTCGGTGATTCGGAATTCACCCGGCGGTACCAGCCTTCTCCAGACTGTCCCGAAATTGCTGAAGCCATCCCCTCCACTGGAGGGCGATCGTTGGGCTGCAGCCGAAGCCCCGAAGTTTGAAGTGATGCCTAGCGGCGGAAGGCCGGCGACAACGCCCAGGCCGGTGCCGGCTGGTCGACGCCTGGCGCCGGGATCGGAATCGAGTTGCCGTAGTTGGACGCGAACGGGCTTTCCTGGCTCGACGAGTAGGGCGTGGCCAGCGAATAGCCGTTGAAGTCAGGGCTGATAAACATCTGCTCGGATTTCGGCTGCGCGAACTGGGTGGCGACGTCCGGGCGGTCGGGCTGCGCCCCTTGAATCTCGAACGCGCCAGCGCTGCCCGGCAGGACGGCGAGAGAAGCCGAGCCGCAAAGCACGAGGACGAGACCGAGCCTTTTCATCGTGAGTCCCCCAAATCCCATCAAAAGCCGGAGCAGATCATAACCCGTCTCGGCGCCGGATGCCACCGCAAGAAGTGGCAAAATTTGGCAGGCCCGCGCCAGGCCGCCGCCATCGCCTGCCGCTTCCGCTGGGCACGGGGCACTGATAAAAGCCCGCCCCATGCCAAGGCGCCTGCTCTTTCTGGTCACCGAGGACTGGTACTTCCTCGCGCACCGCCTACCCATGGCGCGCGCGGCAAGGGAAGCTGGCTACGAAGTGCATGTCGCAACCAGGCTCAAGGACGGCAAGGAGGCCATCGAGAAGGAGGGCTTCGTGCCCCATGCGCTCGGCTGGAGCCGGGGCAGCCTGTCGCCCCGCGGCAATTTCTCGGCGGTCCTCGACATCAGGCGGCTGCTTCGCGAGCTTCAGCCCGACATCCTGCATAACGTCTCGCTGAAGCCTGTTCTGCTCGGCGGCGCGGCAAGCCTCGGGCTTCCGCGGATCGCCGTGGTCAACACCATCACCGGGCGCGGCACGCTGTTTGCGGATGAATCAAGAGGTGGGCTGACGCGGCGGGCCACGGGTTTTGCGCTCAGACTCCTGTTGGCGCGGGAGCGCAGCCGGACAACGGTCGAGAACGCCGACGATCGCGAGTTCCTGATCGCGCTTGGAGGTCCGGCCGACAGGATCGTGGTCGTTCCGGGGTCGGGTGTCGATACCGAGCGGCTCGTGCCGCTGCCCGAACCGCCTCGGCCGGTGACCGCGGCCTTCGCCGGTCGCATGCTCGCCATTAAGGGCGTGGCCGAGCTGATCCAAGCCTTCGCCCTTCTCGGCCAGCGCGAACCCCCCTTGCAGCTGCTGCTCGCCGGCGACTGCGACCGCGAGAACCCAGGCTCGCTCGCGCCCGAGCAGCTCTGCGAGTTCGCAAACCTCTACGGCATCAACTGGAGCGGCCATGTCGCCGATATAAGGGAGGTGTGGGCCAAGGCGCATTTCGCGGTGCTCGCGTCGTGGGGCGGGGAGGGGGTGCCCATGAGCCTGCTCGAAGCGGCGGCTTGCGGCCGCGCCATGGTCGCGACCGACGTGCCCGGCTCGCGCGACATCGTGGTCGATGACGTAACGGGCCTCACCGTTCCGGTCGGCGACGTGCCGGCGCTTGCCGAGGCCATGGCGAAGCTCGCAGGCGACGCTGCTATGCGCGAGCGCTTCGGTAAGACCGCACGCGCACTCGTCGAAGAGAAGTTCTCTGCCGAGAAAATCGGCAAGCAGATCGTCGCGATCTACGATGAGCTCGTCGGCGATGCGCCGTCGGCGCTCAGCGCTCAACGCGCATCATCGCGATGATGCCCTCGCGTGTCGCGATGGCCGGGAGCCAGCCAATCCCCATCAATTTGGCAGGCGAGATCACGAAGGTCCCTGAGAGCCGCTCCCATTCCGCCTCCCTGCCGACGGTCTTGAGGATGCGCTTCACCGCGCCTTGCGGCACGCGCAAGAGATGCGGCGCGCGGCTCCAGCCCCTCGCGCATGGCGGTTACGAGCTCGGCCACGCTGATCGGCTCGGCGTCGGCGACGAGATAGTTCTCGTTCGTCGGCCTGCTTGGCGCCGAGCACGAGCGAGACGGCGCTGCAGAAATTGTCGAGTGCGAGCAGCGAACGGCGATTGTCGAGCCCGCCGAAGGGAAGCGGCATTGCCGTCTTCGCGAGCGTCGCGAGCGAAGCGATATTGCCCTTCACCCCCGGACCGTAGAGCACGGCCGGCCGTAGCACGACGAACGGCACGCCGCTCGCCGCGACGAGCCGCTCGGCTTCGAGCTTGCTCTTTCCATAGACGTCGCTCGGTGTGGGCGCGTCAGCCTCGGTGATCGTGTGATCCGCCGTGAGCCCGGCCTGCGCCCGCACCGAGGACACGAGCACGAGGCGTTCGACCTTGCCGCGCGCCTGGTCTGCAAGCTCGCCAGCGGACTCGGCGTTGACGCGGGTATAGAGCGCGTCGGTGAGAGTGCCCGGCGCATGCGCGATGCCGGCGAGATGCACGACATGGCTTGCGCCGTCGAGTAGCGCCGACCAATCGGCGGGGCGTGCGAGGTCGGGCATGACAGCGCGCGCGATGCCCGGCGCCTCGGGCACGTTTCCCGGATCACGCGCCGCGGCCCTGACCTGCCAGCCGTCTTGCGCGAGCGCGGCGACGAGGCGCTTGCCAATGAAGCCCGAGGCGCCGGTGACGAGAACGACTCGTGTCATTGCGTACACCTTGCCAATCCCTTCAGCACGAGGCCCGTGAGCAACGCGCCAAGAACGAGACAGATGAGATCGACCGGGAGCAAATCCGCAACCGCGCTCGCGACGGCAAGACCGGCGAGCAGGAGCCCGAGCAGGAAGATCCGCTTCGTGACTTGTGGAACGCTGAGTCCCTGTGCCGTGGCGCGCTGATAATAATGTGTGCGGTGCGCCGACAGGATTGGCTCCCCGGCCAAGTTGCGGCGGATCAGCGTCAGTGTGGCGTCGGCCAGCGTGTAGAGCACGAGCAGCAGCGCCGACACGAAATGCGCTTTGGCCACGAAGATCAGCATGAAGGCGAGGCAAAGGCCGATCGGCAGACTGCCGGCATCGCCGAGAAAGACTTTCGCCGGATGCTTGTTGAACGGGGCAAAGCCCAAGACGGCACCGAGCAGCGCAAGCGCGAGCAGCGCGACGCTGTCGGACACTTGGTCGAACGCCTCCAAGGCGAGAACGCCGAGCATCATGGGCACGACTTGCGCCACCGTCATCCAGTCGAGCCCGTCGAGAAAATTGACGGCGTTGATGAACCAGACGACGCCGAGCACGATGAGCGCCCGCTCGACCATGAGCGGTAGGACATCCGGGAAAAGCTGGAAATCCTGCGGAAGCCCAAAGACGATCACGAGCGCCGCCAGGATCTGGCCGATGAAGCGCCAGGACACGGCAAGTCCGTGGGCGTCGTCAAAAGCGCCAACTGCGGTCAGGAAGGCCGCGCCACCGAGCACGGGGAGGAGGCTTGGCGGCTGCCACGGCGGGTTGAGCAGCAACGCCGAGACGCACACGATCAGGACTGAGAGCATCACCGCCAGGCCCGCCCCTTGCGGCGTGGGAACACTATGGGAGGAGCGCGCGTTCGGCTCGGCGAGGAAATAACGGTCGAGCAGCGGCTTGAGCAGCAGGATCAGTGCGGCGCTGAGCAAAGCGCCGCCCGCCACTGTGGCGGCCCAGAAGCCGGGGTGATCGTGCGCCATCACCTTAGTGGAGCGTGCGCGAGACCGGCTGCCAGTCT
This sequence comes from uncultured Alphaproteobacteria bacterium, assembly GCA_963832515.1. Lineage (GTDB taxonomy): Bacteria > Pseudomonadota > Alphaproteobacteria > Rhizobiales > Methyloligellaceae > Methyloceanibacter. The sequence continues at coordinate 403,419 of CAWHUE010000017.1, read as the reverse complement.
TCCTTCGCGCCGGCCTGCGGCGCGACAGAAGGCGCATAGCCCTCGACCGTGGCGCGCAACAACTCCTGCAACGCGCCTTCGTCGTGCCTCAGGATCGCGTCCTCGAGCTGCGTCAAGGCCGACGCGAGATCCTCGTAAGGCAGGAAGGGCTCGGAGTTCTTGAAGATGCGCGGATGGCTCGTGCCGGTCGTGTTCTCGCCGATCAGAAGCTCCTCGTAGAGCTTCTCGCCCTGGCGCAGCCCCACATACTGGATGGCAATATCGCCGTCGGGGTTCTTCTCGTCGCGCACTTCGAGGCCGGAGAGACGGACCATCGTGCGGGCGAGGTCGTCGATCTTCACCGGCGTTCCCATTTCCAGCACGAACACCTCTCCGCCGCTCGCCATGGCGCCGGCCTGGATGACGAGCTGGGCGGCTTCCGGGATCGACATGAAATACGCGGATGATGTCCGGATGGGTGACGGTGACCGGGCCGCCCTCATGGATCTGCTTGCGGAAGCGGCGCACCACCGAGCCCGACGAATCGAGCACGTTGCCGAAGCGCACCATGGTGAAAACGGTTGTCGCGTCGCGCTGCTCGGCCATCGCCTGCAGGATCAGTTCGGCGAGGCGCTTGCTCGCGCCCATGACGTTGGTCGGGCGCACGGCCTTGTCGGTCGAAACGAGCACGAAACGCTTCACGCCAAGCTCCTTGGCGATTTCGGCGAGCGTCAGCGTGCCGAAGGTGTTGTTTTGAAGGCCCGCGAAAGGATTGGCCTCGACGATCGGTACGTGCTTGTAGGCCGCGGCGTGATAGATGATCTCTACGCCGTACTCTTCGATGATGCGCGCAACCGCCTTGCGGTCGAGCACCGAGCCGAGCACCGCGGCGATGGTCGTGTCGGCGAGGCCTGCGGTCTCCGGCTTCCTTGCGCCGCCGGCGCTTCAGGTCCTCGATCTCGGCGGTGATCTCGTAAAGCGCAACCTCCGAAAGCTCGAGCAGGACGAGCGTCTTCGGCCCGAGCACGAGCAGCTGGCGCGTGAGCTCCGAGCCGATCGAGCCTCCGGCGCCGGTGACCATCACGACTTTGTCGCGCACCTTGACGGCGAGCAGCTCGCTGTCCGGGGCGACCGGATCGCGGCCGAGTAGATCCTCAACGTCGATGGGCCTGAGGTCCGAAATCTCGACATGGCCCGAGGCGATCTCCTCCAGCGCCGGCAGCGTTTTCACCACGACGGGGTAGGGCTCCAGCGCCTTGATGGCGAGCCGCCGCTCGCTGCGCAGCGTCGAGGGCAGGGCGAGCATCACTTCCTTGACCCCGTGGTCGGCGATCGCCTTGCCAAGCTTTTCGGACCGAAGCACCTTCACGCCGTGCACCATCTGGCCCGCGAGCGTGGGCGTGTCGTCGATGAAGGCGACCGTGTCGTACTGGCCGGTGTCGTTGAGGGCACGCAGAAGCTGGATGCCGACCGTGCCGGCGCCATAGATGATGACGGGCTTGCGCTCGCCCGAGCTCACCACCGTTTGCCGCGGGAGCGATTTCGTCAAGATCGAGGCCGCCCATTGCCGGCTCAAGCGGATGAGACCGGCCGCGATCAGCCCGTAGATCACCACCACGGAGCGTGGATTGCCCTGGATGCCGCTCATCAGGACTGCAAGCGCCCAGAGCACGCTCGCGATGAACACGGCGATATAGATGCGGGTCGATCCCTCCAGGCCGATGAAGCGGGTGACGAGCCGGTAAAGGCCGCGCACGTAAAATGTCACCACGCCGATCACCGGGGCAGCCGCCATGAGCAGCAGCATCTCGGTGCTTCCGGGCCAATAGGGCCGGCTGAGACGCAGCGTATAGGCCGCCCAGATGGCGAAGCTCAGCAATGCGAAATCGTTGAGGACGAGGAGCGTCCGCTTGAACCAGCGCGGTCGCTCGATCAGCCATTCGGCTAGACGCATTAAGGGCCACCCCAAGCCGGTTTTTGCGCCGGCCCCCGTAAGACGCGCGAAAAAGCCGATAATAGCGCGGGTTGCGCGGCAACATAGCCGAAGGCCGGAATGAACGGAAGAAGCGAGCGCGCAAAGCCAAGCGCCCTGAATCCTGGCTGCTTCTGCCGGCATGCAGTATCCAGGGTGCCATGCTGGTGCGCCGCGCGATATTGCTGACAGTCTTGCTGCAGGCCGCGCTCGCGGGCACGAGCTTGGCCGAGCCCGCCAAACTCGTGATGCCCGTGGCCTATGGCACGCATCTGCCCGGCTTGGGCGAACCCGCCTTGCGGCTTTCCAAGCTGATCGCCGAGCGCGCGCGCGGAACGCTTGCACTCGACTTGAAACAGCCCGGCGATGACACCAAGCCGCACGAGATCCTCGACAAGGTGGCGAGCGGGCAGGTTGACGCGGGCTTCGCCACCGCAAGCTTCTGGGCGGCGGAAGTCCCCGCGGCGGCGCTGTTCGCGGGCTTCCCGTTCGGGCCCGATGGCGCGGCGTATCTCGCTTGGTTCGATCGGGGCAATGGCAGGAAGCTCTATCAGGAGATGTACGACCACGCGGGCAAGAAGGTGCATGTGCTGCCTTGCGCCTTCGGCGGCGCGGAAGCCGGCGGCTGGTTTGCCAAGGAGGTCTCCGGCAAGGACGACCTCAAGCGCCTGCGAATGCGCATTTTCGGCCTCGGCGCGCGGGTGATGTCGCGTCTCGGCGCCACCGCCGTGCTGCTGCCGGGAAGTGCACTGCTCAGGGCCTTCGAGCGAAAGGAGATCGACGCCGCGGAGCTCTATACGCCTGCGGTCGACCTGAACCAGGGCCTGAAGGACAAGGTCAAGCTCGTCTATGCGCCCGGCTGGCACCAGCCCGAGACCGTGCTCGAGCTTCTGATCAACAAGGATCGCTGGAACGGCTTGAGCGACGAGCAGCGGGCCATCATCGAGGACGCCTGCAGGACCACGCTTCAAGCGACGCTCAAGGACAGCGCGAAGCTGCAAGCCGATGCGCTTGCGGAGCTCGGCAAAGAGGGCGTGAAGGTCACGCCATTTCCCGACGATGTCCTCTCCGCCTTGCGCGAGGCGTGGCGCGAGATCGAGCACGAAGAGGGCGCGCGCGACTATTTCTTCAAGACGGTGGTCGACGACATCGAGAAGTTCAGGAGCGCAGCGCCCGCCCAATAGGGCTGCCGGACGGCACCGGTACCACGGTATTCGCCAAGGTCGACGTCGCCTTCGGCGACGACCTCTCCGGCGTCGGCGGCAAAGCCGGCATGCGGGTGATGACGACCAGAAGCGAGAAGCTCTTTCACCCCTCACCCTTCACGCCATGCGACTTGCGCCGGCTCGCCTTCGCCTCGCGCGCAAGATCGCGGCCTGAAGCCCTCTCCCTAAGGGTTAGGGGATCGACCCGCCTCCGACAGCTACTGCGGCGCCTTCAGATAGGCGATGATGTCGGCCCGCGCGCCCGCATCGCCCACGCCCGCGAAAGCAAGCGCCATCGGCGAGTCGGCGATCATCGCCTTCGGGTCGGTGATCCATTTGTCGATATGCTCTTCGGTCCAGGTGAAGCCGTCCGCGCCGAGCTTCTTCATGCCCGCCGAATACATGGCATAGTTGGCGACACTCGCCGCCTTGCGCCCGACGATGCCGTTAAGCTCCGGCCCCACCCCGTTCGCCGCGCTCGGCCCGGCCTGGTGACAAATCCCGCATTGCGCGGCGAAGAGTTCCTTGCCCTTCGCGGCGTCGGCGGCAAGTGCCGGCGCGCTCAACCCAACGATCATCGCGGCCCCAAGGCCGCAAAGCCCAAGCGTCCTCATCTCGATCCTCCTTAGATATGCCCGCACCGGAAGACCGTGGCCGCCCGGCTTAGGACATTGCCCAGCGTTTCCTTGTTCTTGTTGTTGAGCGATCTTATCAGGGTGCCCAAACCCCTCAAAATCGCCGGTCTGCGGCATGATAACTCGGGACGCCGGCGACGGTTGCCCCGCGCGTATTGCCCGTGAACCCGGCCCATGCGAAAGACTAGGGTTTAAGGCTCGCGCCGCCAATGTGCGGGCTTTCCGGAGCCATTATGTCGCAGATCGCCCTGCCGAGCCCAAATCCCGCGATCCTGTCGCGACGGAACGACATCGTGCGGCAGCTGAAGCGGCTCGTGCCCGAGGCGACCATGATCGCCGACAAGGAAGGTCGCCGCACGTTCGAGAGCGACGCGCTCACAGCCTATCGCTGCATGCCGCTCGCCGTCGTGCTCCCGAGCAGCACCGAAGAGGTGAGCAAGATCCTGCGCTTCTGCCAGGAGAACCAGGTCAAGGTCGTGCCGCGGGGCGCCGGCACGTCGCTCACAGGCGGCGCGCTGCCGCTCGAGGACTCGATCGTGCTCTGCCTCTCGCGCATGAGCAAGGTGCTCGAGGTCGACACCGTCAACCGCGTGGCGCGCGTCGAGGCGGGCGTGACCAATATCAACATCACCGACGCGGCCGCGGGCGATGGGTTCTTCTACGCGCCGGACCCGTCGAGCCAGATCGCTTGCACCATCGGCGGCAATATCGCCACCAATTCCGGCGGCGCGCATTGCCTGAAATACGGGGTCACAACCAACAACGTGCTCGGCGTGCGCATCGTGTTGATGAGCGGGGAGATCGTCGATATCGGCGGTCCCTGGCTCGATGCGCCGGGCTACGAACTCCTCGCGTTGATCAACGGGTCGGAAGGCCAGCTCGGTGTCGTCACAGAGGCGACCGTCCGGCTGCTCAAGGCGCCGGAGGGCACCCGGCCCATCCTGATCGGCTTCGACTCCACGGAGTCCGCGGCGTCCTGCGTCGGCGCGATTATCGCATCCGGCATCATCCCCGTCGCCATCGAGTTCATGGACCGGCCGGCCATCCATGTCTGCGAGCATTTCGTATCGGCCGGCTATCCGCTCGAAGCGGAGGCGCTCCTCATCGTCGAGGTCGAAGGATCCGAGGACGAGATCGACACCCTGCTTGAGAAGATTGGCGAGATCGCGCAAGACTTCGCGCCGAGCTCGCTCCGCCGCAGCCAGAGCGCGGAGGAGAGCGCGCTGATCTGGAAGGGCCGCAAGGCCGCGTTCGGCGCCATCGGCCAGATCTCCGACTATTACTGCATGGACGGCGTCATCCCGCTCTCGAAGCTGCCCAAAGCGCTCGACGAGGTCGGCTGGATCTGCCGCAAATACCGCTTCGACGTCGCCAATATCTTCCATGCGGGCGACGGCAATCTCCATCCCCTGGTCCTCTACAACGCCAACGACCCGCTCCAGCTCGAGCGCGCTGAGCTCTGCGGCGCGGAAATCTTGAAGCTCTGCGTCGAGCTCGGCGGCTGCCTCACCGGCGAGCACGGCGTCGGCATCGAGAAGCGCGAGCTGATGTCGGCGCAGTTCACCGATACCGACATCGGCCAGCAGATCAGGGTGAAGCAGGCTTTCGATCCGGATTGGCTGCTCAATCCGGGCAAGGTGTTTCCTTTGGCAGGGTACGAAGCACAGTGACCGGCCCGATGCGTCTCGGCTTCCACGCTCCCGACAATGTGGAGGAGCTCGCCTATCTCGTGGCCGAGGCCGCCGACACGCGCACGCCGATCGAGGTGATGGGGCGCGGGACGAAGCGCGAGGTGGGTCGGCCGGGCCAGGGCGGCACCATCATCAGCTCAGAGAATCTCTCGGGCGTTTCCATCTACGAGCCGAGCGAGCTGGTTCTCGTGGCGCAAGCCGGAACGCCGCTTTCGCAGGTCGAGCAGTTGCTGGCCGACAACGACCAGGAGCTTCCTTTCGAGCCGGTCGATCTTGGCGCGTTGTTCGGCTTCGATCCAGGGCAGGGGACGTTCGCCAGCGTGTTCGCGGCGAATCTTTCCGGCAGCCGGCGCATCTTGCGCGGCTCGGCGCGCGATCACGTACTCGGCGTGAAGGCCGTGAACGGCCGCGGCGAGATCGTCAAGGCGGGCGGCAGGGTGATGAAGAACGTCACGGGCTACGATCTCAGCCGGGCGCTTTGCGGCTCCTGGGGCACGCTCGCCATCATGACCGAGGTTGCCGTCAAGGTTCTCCCGGCCCAGCGTGAGGTGCGCACCATCGTCTGCTTCGGGTTGACCGACCAGACGGCGATCGAGGCGCTCTGCATCGCGCACGGGACGCCCTTTGAGGTTTCCGGCGCTGTGCATATCCACGCCGATCTTGCCAAGCGCTTCACCGACGAGGCCATCGCGAGCCAAGGCGCCGCGGTCACGGCGATCAGGCTCGAGAACTTCCCTGCGGCGGCGCGCTATCGGGCGAACCGGCTCCGGCAGATGCTGCTTGCTTACGCGCCGTCGCTCGGCCTCGACACCGAGCAGAGCCGCTTTTTCTGGCACGAGGTCCGCACGCTCAAGCCGTTTCAGCGCTCGGGCCTGCCGCTTTGGCGCATCTCCACCACGCCATCGAGCGCCTCGAAGCTCATCGGGTCGGTCGCACGCAAGATCGAGGTCAAGCCGCTTTACGACTGGTCTGGCGGGATGATCTGGCTCGAGACCCCGCCGCTCACCGACGCCGGCGCGGTCGAAATCCGCCGCACCCTTGCCGAAATCGGCGGGCATGCCACACTGATCCGCGCCGAGGCCGAGGCGCGGTCCGTGATCGACGTGTTCCAGCCGCTCGACCCGCCGCTGATGGCGCTGACGGCGAGCCTCAAGCAAGCCTTCGATCCGGTCGGCATTCTCAATCCCGGCCGCATGTATGAAGGGATATAGGCGGCGACCATGCAGACCAATTTCAACGCCGTCCAGCTCGCCGACCCGACCATCGCGCGCGCCGATTCCATCATCAAGCGCTGCGTGCATTGCGGGCTCTGCACCGCGACCTGCCCCACTTACGTGCTGACGGGCGACGAGCGCGACAGCCCGCGTGGCCGCATCTATCTCATGAAGCAGATGATCGAGAACCGCGAGGTGACGGCCTCCACGAGCTATCACATCGACCGCTGCCTCTCCTGCTTCTCCTGTATGACCACCTGCCCAAGCGGCGTGGACTACATGCACTTGCTCGACATCGCGCGCGCGCGCATCGAGCAGAAGGGCCACCGCCCGACCTCTGAGCGCACCGCACGCTGGCTGCTCTCGAAGGTGCTGCCTTATCCGAACCGCTTCCGCCTCGCCATGCTGCTCGGTTGGGCGATGCGGCCGTTCCGCGGCCTGCTGGAAAGGATGGGCTTCGAGCGCGCCGCCGCGGCCGTTGCGCTCGTGCCGCAAGGCGCGCCGAAGCTCAAGGTGAGCCGGCCGAAATCCGCGGTGGGCACCGACCCGGGAGCCAAGCGCGTCGCGCTGATGTCAGGCTGCGTGCAGCAGGTGCTCGCGCCGCAAATCAACCGCGCCGCCATCCGGCTCCTCCGACGCCACGGCGTCGACGTGATCGTGGTCAAGGAGGAGGGCTGCTGCGGCGCTCTCGTGCACCATCTCGGCCGCGACGAGGAAGCCCGTGACGCCGCGCGCCGCAATATCGACGCGTGGACGGCAGTGATGCGCGAGAAGCTGCTCGATGCCGTCGTGGTGACCACGTCCGGCTGCGGCACCATGGTCAAGGATTACGGCAACCTGCTCGGGCGCGACCGCGGCTACGCCGAGCGCGCGGCCTATGTCTCGGGGCTCGCCCGCGATATCACCGAGTTGGTCGCTTCACTCGACCTCATGCCGCCGATGATGTGGACCGGGCTGAAATTCGCCTATCACGCGCCGTGCTCGCTGCAGCATGGGCAGAAGCTCGACGACCTGCCGCGCAACCTGCTTGACCAGATGGGCTTCAACATCATCGAGATTCCGGAAGGCCATCTCTGCTGCGGCTCAGCGGGTACCTACAACATGATCGAGACCAAGATGGCCGGAGAGCTGCGCGAGCGGAAGCTGCGCAATATCGCCTCCGTCAAGCCGGACGCCGTGGTGACCAGCAATATCGGCTGCGTGATGCAGCTCGAAGCGGGCGCGGGCGTGCCCTTCGTGCATATCGTCGAGCTGCTCGACTGGGCGACCGGCGGGCCAATTCCGCCCCAGCTCGTTGGCTTGCGCGACCAGGGGCACCCGATCGAGGCCCTGGTCGAGATGGCCAAGGAAGCCGCGCTCGCGCCTTAGCGATTTTCCTCTCTTTGCACTGATGCATACCTCCCCCTTGTGGGGAGGTCCGACGACGCGTAATGCGCCGCGTCGGGGTGGGGGATGACGTTTCCGAACTGCGCAGGTTCTGGAATCTTCACCCCACCCGGCCCGGCCTTTGGCCGAGCCGCCCTCCCCATCAAGGGGAGGGATGGAGCAGGATGCGCCGTTAGGGGATTCCTCCGTTAGGGACCGCTCGCGCTGACTGAATGGATGACGGACCCGCAATCATGCGTTAGAAGCGGGCGGCTGGAGCCGCATCAGTCAAAGCCGCTTTCCCATGAGCAAGAAGGACGCGAGCGTCCGCCCAGAGACCCGCCTGCCTAAGGGGCTGTACGATATTTCGGCGCAGGAGATCCGCGCGACCGAGGAGATGCTCGGCACGATCCGCGGCGTCTTCGAGCGCTACGGCTTCGAGCCGCTCGATACGCCGGCGATCGAATATACCGACGCGCTCGGCAAGTTCCTGCCCGACCAGGACCGGCCGAACGAAGGCGTGTTCTCCTTCAAGGACGACGACGAGCAGTGGCTCTCGCTCCGCTACGATCTCACCGCGCCGCTCGCCCGCTACGTCGCCGAGAACTACCAGCATTTGCCGAAGCCCTTCCGCCGCTACCAGGTGGGGCCGGTATGGCGCAACGAGAAGCCGGGGCCTGGGCGCTTTCGCCAGTTCATGCAGTTCGATGCGGACACGGTCGGCGCGTCGTCGGTCGCGGCCGATGCCGAGCTCTGCATGCTGGCCGCCGACACGCTCGAAGCGCTCGGCGTCCCGCGTGGGCAATACGTCATCAAGGTCAACCACCGGAAGGTGCTCGACGGCGTGCTCGACTCGGTTGGGCTTGGCGACAACGCGAGCAAGCGTCTCGCCGTGCTCCGCGCTATCGACAAGCTGGATCGATTGGGAGTTGAAGGCGTCCGCGCGCTGTTGGGGAAGGGCCGCAAGGACGAGTTTGGCGACTACACAAAAGGCGTTGAGCTGACCACGGAACAGACCGCGCCCATTCTAAAGCTCGTTCAGTCCGAGCAACTCAACGCGACCGACTTTGCGTCCGCATTGACTGGTGTCGGGGGGGAGGGCCTAAAGGAAGTCGCGGAGATTGGCGGCCTCGTCGCTAAGGCGGGCTACGACGATCGGATCAAAGTTGATTTATCCGTGGTGCGCGGGCTTGAGTATTACACCGGCCCGGTGTTCGAGGCCGAGCTGCTGGCGCCGATCAAAGACGAGCGCGGACAGCCGATCAGGCTCGGCTCCGTAGTGAGCGGCGGGCGCTATGACGGGCTGGTCGAGCGCTTCACCGGCGAGAAGATCCCCGCGACCGGCATCTCCATCGGCGTGTCGCGGCTCTTGTTCGGGCTCCAGCGTCTCGGCAAATATAAAGGCAGCGCGGTGCAGGGGCCCGTGGTCGTGCTCGTGCTCGACCGCGACCGCATCGCCGACTACCAGAAAATGGCGCAAGCCTTGCGCGCGGCCGGCATCCGCGCCGAGATGTATCTCGGCGAGGCCGGCATGAAAGCGCAAATGAAATACGCCGACCGGCGTGGCTGCACCTTGCGTCGTCATCCAGGGCGGCGACGAGAAGGCCAAAGGCGAGGTGCAGATCAAGGACCTCATACTCGGCGCCACGCTCACATCGATCGAGGACCGCAACGAATACCTGAAGAAGCGGGAAGAGGCGCAGTTCGCGGTGCCGGAAGCGCAACTCGTCGAAGCCGTCGGCAAAGTCCTCTCCCGTCACAAAACCTAAAGTCGGGCTTCGTAATGAATCCGCGCCTTGTCATGCCCGCGAAGGCGGGCATCCAGTAACCAGGGACCTTGGTTCGCTACGAATGCCCTGGTGACTGGATTGCCCGGTCAAACCGGGCAATGACAAGAAATTCGTGGATGCTCGGCACAAGGCCGGGCATGACGATGCCAGGCTAACGAAGTCGGTAAGACGCCATGGCCGCTGAATTGGCGAAAGAATTCGAGGCTCTCGAAGCCCAGGCGACGACCCTGCTCGATCTGTTCAAGCGGGCGGGCTACGAGCAGGTTGCGCCTTCGATCCTCCAGCCGGCCGACGTGTTCCTCGACCGGATCGGCGAGCAGGTGCGAAGCCTCACTTATATGTTCACCGACCTCGCGGGCGACGAGCTGTGCCTCAGGCCGGACCTGACCGTGCCGGTGTCGCGGCTTTATCTCGAGCGCCACCCCGACGCGGGCACGCAAGCGCGCTATTGCTATAATGGCCCGGCCTTCCGCTTCCAGCCGCACCGGCCGCGAAGCCAGCGCGAGTTCCGCCAGGCCGGCGTCGAGTGTTTCGGCGTCGCCGACCGCGACCAGGCCGACACCGAGATCGTGCTGCTCGCCGTCGAGGCCGTGCGCCGCGCAGGCCTCAAGCGCTTCTCCCTGCGCTTCGGCGACATTGCTTTGTTCTACGCGCTGGTCGATGCGCTCGGCCTGCCCGAGCGCTGGCGGCTCAAGCTGCGTCATTATTTTTGGCGTCCGCCTGCCTTCCACGCGCTGCTTGCGCAGCTCGCCCGCGGCGAGCGCGCCAACGGTAACGGCCCGGCTTCCGCGCTGGCCGCGACGCTCGCCGGCAAGACGCAAAGCGAGGCCGAGGAGCTGGTCGCTGCACATCTCGACGCGCAGGGAGTGCCGCTTGCCGGCAATCGTTCGCTTGCCGCGATCGCCGCGCGCCTGCTTGACCATGCCGCCGACTTGAGCGCCGAGCCTCTGCCGAAAGAGGTGGCGACCGTGATCGATTATTATCTCGCGGTGTCCGGTCCGCCCAAGGAGGCCATCGAGCACGTCGCCATGATCGCGAAAGGCGCCGGTGTCGATCTTCGGCCTCGCGCTCGATGCAATCGTTCGCCGCTTCGCCCGCCTCGAAGAGAGCGGCGTCGATCTCGGCAGCGCGGTGTTCGCCACCGAATTCGGCCGCGACCTCGAATATTATTCGGGCCTCGTGTTCCAGATCGAGGCGCGGAGCCGTCAGAACGGCGAGCAGATCGCTGGCGGTGGCCGCTATGACGGCCTGCTCGAAGCGCTTGGCGCGCCGCGGCCCGTTCCGGCCGTGGGTGCCGCCGTACATACCGAGCGCCTGCTCGCCGCAGTGCAGGGGGCCTCGTGATGGCGGCCGTGCTTTCGATTGCCGTCCCTTCCAAGGGCAGGCTCAAGGACCAGGTGACCGACGTGTTCGAGCGCGCCGGTGCGCCCTTGCGCAAGACGGGCCACGAGCGCGGCTATCGCGGCTCGCTCGATGGCATCGCGGGCGTTGAGGTCGAGTTCGCGTCTGCTGCCGAGATCGTGCATCTGCTGAGATCCGGTCGCGTGCATCTCGGCATCACCGGCGAGGACCTGATCCGCGAAACGTTGGCGGATGTCGACGGCGCGGTCGAATTCCTGGTCCCGCTCGGCATCGGCCGCGCCGACGTCGTGGTCGCCGTCCCCGATTGCTGGATCGATGTCGCGTGCATGGCAGACCTGGAGGACGTCGCGGCGCAGTTCGCCCGCGCGCATGGCCGCCGTCTGCGCGTCGCGACGAAATATATGAACCTCACGCGCCGCTTCTTCGCCGAGCATGGCGTGGCGGGCTATCGCATCGTCGAGAGCGCTGGCGCGACCGAGGCGACACCCGCGTCCGGCACGGCCGAGCTGATCGTCGACATCACCACGACCGGCACGACGCTCCGCGCTAATCATTTGAAGGTGCTGGACGACGGGTTGATCCTGCGCTCGCAGGCGCATCTCTTCGCCTCGCGCGCCGTCCCATGGACCCCGCAAGCCGTGGCGATCGCGCGACGCGATCTGACCGCACGTCCCTGCGTGCTCAATAGCGATGTTGTCATTGCCCAGCTCGATCGGGAAATCTCAGTACATCTCCTCGTCCAGCAGACCTGAAGCGAACGGGGGTGAATACTGGTTCACCGCTATCGACGGGAATTGACGAGCCGTGGAGGGCCGCGGCCTGCGCCCTGCCGAAGCCGGCGGCTGCTGCGAATCAGAAGCCGGCCCGCTTAGTCGCGTTTCAGGCCCGGCCATGGGGCACTAGTTAGAGCCTATTGGTCGCTCTACGTCTTTTTGTATTTCAGGAATTTACCGGTCATGACGATCGTCACGCGGTCGCCGGCCGGATCGGGCTGCCGCGTGAGGTCGAGATCGAAATCGATGGCGCTCATGATGCCGTCCCCGAACTCCTCGTGGATCAGTGCCTTCAGCGTCGTGCCGTAAACCTGCACGATTTCGTAGAAGCGGTAGATCGTGGGGTCGGTCGGCGCGGCCTGGCCGAGCGAGCCGCGCGAGGGCACCTCGGTGAGGAACTCCTCAGCCTCGGGCATGCCGAGCGCCTTAGCCGCCTTCTTCGCGGCGTCCGGCGGCAGCGACATCTGCCCATGCAGCGCCGCAGTCACGATGAAGGGCGACAGCCCCGCCTTCTCCGCCACGGCTTTGAAGGTGAGTTTCTTGTCCTTCATCTTGCGGATGATCTTCGAGGCGAGCGCCTCGCGCTCGGCGCCAGCCGGACCACCTTGATGCGTCATGGTTCCTCCCAAAACAAAAAGGGCCGCTACCCAGCGGCCCTTTTCTAACGCGTCGCCCCGCGCGAGGCGACTTACATAAGTTTACAACGGCCTACATCATGTCCATGCCGCCCATGCCGCCGCCCGGCATGTGGGCATGACCGTCGCCGCCCTTCTTGGGTGCCTCGGCGACGCCGGCCTCGGTGGTGACGAGCAGGCCGGCGACTGACGCCGCATCCTGCAGCGCCGTGCGCACGACCTTGGCGGGGTCGATGATGCCCTTCGCGAGCAAATCGCCATACTCGTTGTTCTGCGCGTCATAGCCGTAGGACGGCGACTTCTGGTCGATGATCTTGCCGACCACGATCGAGCCCTCGACGCCGGCATTCTCGGCGATCTGCCGGATCGGCGCCTGGAGCGCGCGGCGCACGATATTGACGCCGGCCTCCTGGTCGTCGTTGTCGCCCTTGGTCTTGAGCGCCTTGGACGCCCACAGCAGCGCTACGCCGCCGCCCGGAACAATGCCTTCCTCGACCGCGGCACGGGTCGCATTCAGCGCATCGTCGACGCGGTCCTTCTTCTCCTTCACCTCGACCTCGGTGGCGCCGCCGACCTTGATCACGGCCACGCCGCCCGCGAGCTTGGCGAGCCGCTCCTGCAGCTTCTCGCGGTCGTAGTCGGAGGTCGTGTCCTCGATCTGCTGCTTGATCTGGGCGATGCGAGCCTGGATGTCGGCCTTCTTGCCGGCGCCGTCGACGATGGTCGTGTCGTCCTTGGTGATCGACACCTTCTTCGCCTTGCCGAGCATGTTGATCGTAACGTTCTCGAGCTTGATTCCGAGATCCTCGGAGATCAGCTCGCCGCCGGTCAGCACGGCGATGTCCTGCAACATGGCCTTGCGGCGGTCGCCGAAGCCGGGCGCCTTTACCGCGGCGACCTTCAGCCCGCCGCGCAGCTTGTTGACCACGAGCGTGGCGAGCGCCTCGCCCTCGACGTCCTCGGCGATCACGAGCAGCGGACGGCCCGACTGCACCACTGCCTCAAGCAGCGGCAGCATGGCCTGCAGGCCGGAGAGCTTCTTCTCGTAGATGAGGATGTACGGGCTCTCCAGCTCGGCCACCATCTTCTCGGCGTTGGTGATGAAGTAGGGGGAGATGTAGCCGCGGTCGAACTGCATGCCCTCGACAACTTCGAGCTCGCTGTCGAGGCTCTTCGCTTCCTCGACGGTGATCACGCCCTCGTTGCCGACCTTCTGCATGGCCTCGGCGATCATGTCGCCGATCGCCTTCTCGCCATTGGCCGAGATGGTGCCGACCTGGGCGATCTCTTCCGAGCCCTTCACCTTTTTCGACTGCTTCTTGATCTCCTCGACCACCTCGATCACGGCCTTGTCGATGCCGCGCTTGAGATCCATCGGGTTCATGCCGGCGGCAACGGCCTTGAGGCCCTCGCGCACGATTGCCTGCGCCAGCACGGTCGCGGTCGTGGTGCCGTCGCCCGCCGTGTCGTTGGTCTTGGACGCGACCTCTTTCAGCATCTGCGCGCCCATGTTCTCGAACTTGTCTTCGAGCTCGATCTCCTTCGCCACCGTCACGCCGTCCTTGGTCGAGCGCGGCGCGCCAAACGACTTCTCCAGGATCACGTTGCGGCCCTTGGGCCCGAGCGTGACCTTCACCGCGTTGGCCAGCACGTCCACACCGCGCAACATGCGCTCGCGTGCCTCGGCTGCGAATTTCACATCTTTAGCTGCCATTTGAATTCGACTCCTTTGTTTGCTTCGTCGCCCCGAGGCGCGAGGCCGGTGCAGCCGAGCCTCGAAGGACGAGTTTCAATCCGATCGTCCTCCTTCGAGGGCCGCGCTTACCGGCGACCCCTCTGGATGACGGTGTTGTTGCTTCAGCCGAGAATGCCCATGATGTCGGACTCCTTCATGATGAGGAGCTCCTCGCCGTCGATCTTAACCTCGGTGCCCGACCATTTGCCGAACAGCACCTTGTCGCCGGCTTTCACGCCCATGGGCTGTAGCTTGCCGTCCTCGCCGCGGGCGCCGGGGCCCGCCGCGATCACCTTACCGGTCTGCGGCTTCTCCGCCGCCGTGTCCGGGATGATGATGCCGCCTTTGGTCTTCTGCTCCTCCTCGAGCCGCTGGACCACCACGCGGTCGTGCAAAGGTTTGAATTTCATTGATTTTCTCCGCCTGGAAGGAAACTGTGCCGTCTTGGCACTCGCAGGAACGGAGTGCCAGAGCGATGTGGCACGAGATATCGTCGGGCCTTCGCCCTGTCAAGGCGGAGCGAGTGGCGGGCAAGTGACTATCCGAGCGGCAGAATCTAAGCCGTGCCCCCTCGACGTCGAGGGACATAAGCGCGCCGGCAGTTCTTCTCCAGCACACGGCTACCAGAAAAGCCTCTCCAATCAAGCCCGGATCGAGATTGTCGCTTCGTAGCTGCACGACGCTCGGGCGATCGGTTCTGGCCGCTGCGAGGATTGCACCGAAATCGAGATCAGCCGTCGGCAGCACATGATCGTGTTCGGTCGCTGCCCGCCCAAATTTAGCGGAATTGAGCTTAGCGAAAAAACCAACATGCGCGATGCAGGTTTTTGCCAATTTCGAGGTGAAACGCCTGACCGAACCGCTTGGAAGTTTGGCGGCGGCGGAACGCGCGTTTCCTCCAATGGTCGCGCGAGGGCGCCAAATTGCTGTTGCCTTACAGCGGCATGTGGGCCCATCATTGATGCAGGGCATTCACGCTGAAGAGATGCAGGAGGCCGTCGCCATGACGATTAAGCGGAGCGCTTCCTCCGGCGGTCCCGGCCTGCTCGACACGATCGTGCTGCTCGCCATGGCGGTCACCGCGTCAGCGGTCGCCGCAGGGCTGGTGGTCCATTCCGGAATCGCCACGATTCCGGCCGTCATCGCCGCGGCGGCGCTCTATATGGTCATGGCCGCGTCCTATCTGACGCTCGCGCGCTCCGCGGGCCGCCCCGAGAGCGGCACCGAGCGGCTGCAGGAGATCGAGCAGGCGCTCGAGATCATCGATGGCGACCTGCAGCGCATCGATCGGGTCGAAGACGAGCTCGGCCGGCTCGGCGTGCTGTCTCAGCGCGTCGACGAGCTCGATCGGACGGTGGGCGACCAAAGGCCGAGCCCGGCACAAGTCGAGGCTCCGCCTACGGAACACTTCACCGCCGAGCTCGAAGATGTGCATGCGAAGATCGAGACGCTGCGCACCGATCTGCAGGCCGAGACCCGCAATCAGCGCGAAAAGATCTCGACCGATCTACGGCAGCTTGAAACCTTGATCGTGAAGCTCACTGGCGAGCTCACCGCCCGGGCCTCGGCTGCGGCAGCCGCGCCCGCAAGGGCTTCGGCGCCTGCACCGTTCGCTGCCGAGGTCAAGGCGGCGCTCGAGGAGTTGCTCGACGAGTCCGCGCCGAAAATTTCCGCGCCACCGCCGCCGCCGCCGAAGCTTGCCGTGAAGCTCAAGGAGGAGGATTTCGCCGCCGACTTTTCCTATGACGAGATTGCCGGCGTTCCCGAAGCGGCGACCGAAGCGCCCAAGGCACAGGCGGAAGACGAGGCGCTGGAGCTCGAAGCGGAGATCGTGGAAGGCGATTCCGGCGAGATTGCAATCGTCACCGAAGCGGAAGACGAGGTGCTCGATTTCGGTGCCGAGGTTGACGACAGCGTGGCCGCGAGCGCGGCAGATCCGGGGATGCTCGAAACGCTGCGCCAGGCGATCGAAGGGAGCCGCATCGATCTCTACCTCCAGCCGATCATCACGCTGCCCGAGCGCAAGCTCCGCTATTACGAGGGCTATACCCGCATCAAGACCGCTGCCGACGATCTCGTGCTGCCTGGCGCCTACGTGCCGGTCGCCGAGGACGCCGGCATCGTGCCGCTTATCGACAACGTGCTGCTCGTCAAGAGCGTGCAGGTGCTGCGCCGGCTGAAGCCTCAGTCGAAGGTCAAGGGTATCTTCTGCAACATCTCGATGAAGTCGCTGCTCGACCCAGACTTCTTTCCCGAGCTCGTCGAGTTCATGGAGGAGAATTCGGGGCTCAGCGAGAGCCTCGTCTTCGAGATCCGGCAGAAGGCGATGGAAGGGCTCACGCGCGGCGAGCTTGCCGCGCTCGATACGCTCGGCGCGCTCGGCTACGGCTTCTCGCTCGACCATGTCGGCGATCTCGACGTCGATTTCGCGAGCTTGCGCGAGCGTCATTTCCGCTTCGTCAAGATCGCCGCGCCGATCTTCCTCGACGACATGGAGGCGCGCGGCGCCGTGCTGCCCGCTTCCGAGATGAAGGCCTATATCGAGGATTTCGACCTCAAGCTGATCGTGGAGAAGGTCGAAGAGGAAAGCGCGGTCGCGCGGCTCCTCGACTATGGCGTCGAGCTCGCGCAAGGCCATCTCTTCGGCGAGCCGAAGCTCATGAGCCCGGCTGCCGTCCGCGAGCTTGAGGAGGCCGACGCCGCCTGACGGACTTAGGCCGCTCGCTTACTCGCCGGACGGAACCGTATCCGGCGCCATGTCCTCCTGGATTTCCTCATTCTCCAGATCGTCGGCCTTCTCGTGCTTGCCGTGCTCCTGTTCGGCGGAGGCCTTCGGCGGCGCAGCCTGGCCGGCCGCCGGGATCTCGTCCGGACGGAGGTCCTCCATCACTGCCTCGTTCTCCTGGTCGGCGGCAAGGACGATGGGCGAGCTGTTCTTGGCGGTTTGCAGTGGGCACGCCAGTGCTGGAACAGCAAAGGCAAGGCCGCAAAGGAGGGAGAGAAGGGCAGGCGTTGTGATGGCACGCGCGTTCATTGTCGGGTCTCCAGAGTGGCCGCGAAGGGGCAAGCCAGGGTGCCGGATGCCGCGCGAAATGTCACGCGGAAACCCCGGGTCTTCTGCACCGAAGCCACGACTATTTCTTGGTCAGGTCGAGCTTGAAGCCGTGCTGGCGCGCGGCCGCCGCATGCAGATCGCGACGCTGCTCGGGCGAAAGTTTCAGCGTGTCGGCGATGAGCTCGACCCATTCGGGCGACGGCTTCTTATGCCCGGTGATGAGCTGGTTGACATAGGCCGTCGAGCGGCCGGTCTTGTTGGAGGGGCGCTATCGCTGGCGGCGCTCCTTGCTCCATCCCTCGGACCACGCGGAGATATAGGTGAGATCCCCTGCGCCTTGACCGTGAAGGTGCGAAGCTCTACCGCACCGTCATGACCGAGACCGCGCCTGGTATCATTCCCGTCATCGCCTCGCTCAAGGAGCTTGGGCCCCGCTATCGCGTCTGGCTCGTCGACATTTGGGGCGTGATGCATAACGGGCACCGGGCTTTTCTCCGCCCGCTCATTTCCACGCGCGCCTTCCGCGAGGACGGCGGCATCGTCGTGCTGCTGTCGAACTCGCCGCGTCCGAGCGCGGCGGTGCAGGAGCAGCTCCGCGAGCTTGGCGTGCCTTACGACGCCTACGATGCGACCGTGACCTCAGGCGATCTCACCCGCTATGAACTCGCCAAGCACAAAGGCGCGCGCGTCTTCCATCTGGGGCCTGGTCGCGACCAACCGATCTTCGACGGCCTTAATGTCCGGCTGACGGACAGGAACGAGGCAGAGCTGATCGTCTGTACGGGCCTGTTCGACGACGAGACCGAGACACCGGAGCATTACACGGCGATGCTTCACGGCCTTCGCCGAGCGCAAGCTCCCGATGATCTGTGCCAATCCCGATCATCAGGTCGAGCGCGGACCGAAGCTCATCTGGTGCGCCGGCGCGCTTGCCGCGCTCTACGAGAAGCTCGGCGGCAAGGTGGTCTATGCCGGCAAACCTTACGCGCCGATCTATAGGCTCGCGTTCGAGACCATCACGGGGCTCGCGGGCGGCACCGTCCCAAAGGAGCAGATCCTCGCCATCGGCGACGGGATCAGCACCGACATCAAAGGCGCTGCTGGCGCCGGCATCGATTCGCGTATTCGTGGCGAGCGGGCTCCATCTGCCCGGTGTCCCCGGCCGAACTCGACGCGGCGAAGCTCGTCCCGCTCTTTGCCGAGAGCAAAAAGCGGCCGATTGCCGCCATGCGCGCTTTGGTCTGGTAAGAGCGGGGTGGTGATCAGGCGTCGCTGAACAGCGCGTCGATCCGCGCTTGGGCGTGCGTGTCGCCCGGATGCGCCGGCCCTTCGAGCGTAAGCGCCGAGCGCGCCTTCTGCTGGCGCACCGCATTATTCGGGCGGGCGTTTCCGCCTGGCCCTTTGAGACGCGTGGCAATCACCTTGTCGAGCGTTTCCGTGATCTTGGTGACGCGCTGGCCGACGAGATCGTGGAAGCCGCACGCCGTCATGATCGAGAGAATCGCGTCCTCGGCCTTCTTCGCTTCCTCCTTGTCGGCGAAGGCGAGCAGGCCTTCCGCCGATTGCAGGATGCGGGCCGCTGCGTCCTCAGCCGTGCTGCGGATGGCGGCGGGCTCGCGGAGCGTGTTCATCAGCGCGGTGATCTCTTGCGACACCGAGCGAGAGCCGTCGCCGGCCCCGCGCCTTGCTTTGCTTTCGAGACGTCGTGGAATGAAACGTCCCCCCCGCGCGAGCTCGGCTATTCGCCGAAGACCGCGTCGATCTTCGACTTGAGCGTCGCCGCGTTGAACGGCTTAACGATGTAATTGTTCACCCCGGCCTTTTTCGCCGCGATGACGTTCTCGGTCTTCGACTTCACGGTCACCATGATGAAGGCCGTGGTCGAAACTCGGTCGTCGGAGCGGACCTCGCGCAACAGCTCGTAGCCGGTCATCGGCTCCATGTTCCAGTCGGACATGACGAGCCCGTATTGCTTCTGCCGTATCATGTCGAGCGCGGCCGAGCCGTCGCCGGCCTCGTCGACATTGGCGAAGCCGAGTTGCTTCAAGAGATTGCGAATGATCCGGATCATCGTCTTGTAGTCGTCGACGATGAGCACCGGCATGGAATGGTCAACAGCCATGTCTCCTCCGCTCCTCACGCGGCCGGCGTCCCGTCTGGCGCTGGCGTGAGATTGAATGCCCTGGCCGGCGTCGCCCGGACCCTCGGGTCGAAGACCCTCGGGGCGAGGCCCTCGGGCCTAGGCCCCTCGGGCAGACCAATTGGGCGACATTAATGGACGGTTAAGTTCGACGGCGCAGCACATCCGCTGGCGAACCGGACCGAGTTCTTGTTGCAGTGCAGCAAAGGCTTCGCTATTTTCGCCCGCAACGAGCAGGGATCAGGGGATCGTCAAACATGACCACCAATGGGAACGGCGCCGCCGGCCTCGGCCATGGCTATTATTTCGAGGACATTTCGGTCGGCATGGAAGCGAGTGTCGCCAAGACCATCACCAATGACGATGTGCGGATTTTCGCCGCGCTTTCGGGCGATGTAAACCCCGTCCACCTCGACGACGATTTCGCCGCCGGGACCATCTTCAAGAAGCGCATCGCGCACGGCTTCCTGACCGGCAGCCTGTTCTCCACCGTGCTCGGCACCAAGCTGCCTGGGCCGGGCTGCATCTATCTGTCCCAGGGGCTGAAATTCCGCGCGCCAGTCTATATCGGCGACGAGGTGGTGGCGACCTGCCGGGTCACCGCCATCGACCCCGAGAAGGCCCGCGTCACGCTCGCCTGCGACTGCGCCGTAAACGGCAAGACCGTGCTCGAAGGCGAAGCGGTGATGATGGTCGACCGCAGGACCGCGCGCCAATAGGCGCTCCTCAAGGATGGAGCTATGGACGTTGTCCGCATCTGGCGGGACGTGCCGCAGTCTTTCAAGGGCGCGGTGCTGGCCATCGGCAATTTCGACGGCGTCCATCGCGGGCATCAGGCGGTGCTCGGCGAAGCGCGCCGCATCGCCGAGGCTGAAGGCTTGCGCTCAGGCGCCGTGCTGTTCGAACCGCATCCGCGCGAGTTCTTCGAGCCTGACAAGCCGTTCTTCCGCCTGACGCCGCTGCCGCTCAAGCTCGAGTTGATCGAGGCGCTGGGGCTCGACCAGGTCTTCGTCATCGATTTCGAAGCCGGGCTCGCCGGGCTGAGCGCCGAGGCGTTCGCCACCGAGGTGGTGGGCAAAGGCCTTGGCGCGAGCCATGTCGTGGTCGGCCATGACTTCACCTACGGCAAGGGGCGCACCGGATCAACCGCCGAGCTTGCAGCGCTCGGCCGCGTGCTCGGCTTCGGCGTCGACGTGGTGGAGCCGGTCGGCGCAGGCGAGGGCATCTTCTCCTCGAGCCGCATCCGCGAGGAGCTGCGCGCGGGCGAGGTGAGGGAGGCGGCCGAGCAGCTGGGGTTTTGGTGGCGCGTGCGCGGGCGCGTCGAGAAGGGCGCCGGCCGCGGCAAGGGCCTCGGCTTTCCCGACCGTCAATGTCCCGCTCGCGCCGGGCCAGGACGTGCGCCACGGCATCTATGCCATGCGCGTGCATCACGACGGGCAGCGGCACGACGCCGCGGGCTATGTCGGCGCGCGGCCGACCTTCGGCGAAGGCGCGCCCGTGCTCGAAGCCTATCTCTTCCATTTCGCGGGCGACCTTTACGGCGCGGAGGTCGAGGCCGAGTTCATCGCCTTCCTGCGTCCCGATCAGATCTTCGCCAGCGCCGCGCAGCTTGCCGCGCAGATGGAGAAGGATTGCGATGCGGCGCGGACGGTGCTGCGGCAGATCGATCAGGTCGACCCGATGCGCCGCTTTCCTCTTGGCCGGGCTTTGGCCGAGGCGGACACTGGATTGTCGTGAAGCCGGTTGCTAGAACCTGCGAGGACTCGAAGCGCGCGGGCCTCCGGAACTAGGATCATGGCGACACAAAAGAAGCGCGGCGGGAAGCGCCGCAGCGGTAAGCCTGCGCGAAGCAGCGCCCAAACCGGCCAAGAAGGTTGGTCGAAGTCCGCGCCGAAGACGCGAACGCGCGCAAGCCAAGGCGACGCGGTCAAGGACGAAGCCGAAGCAAGCCGCCAAGCCGCGCGCCTCCGCCAAGCCCAAGGCTAAGCCGGCCGCCAAGGCGAAGCCGCGCCAGGTTTCCAAACCGAAGCCCAAGCCGCGCCAGCGCCAGCCAAACCTGCCAAAGCGCGGTCACCCAAGCCGAAGCCGCAATCGCTCGTCGAACGGATCGAGGCGCTGCCCGCTGAACCGCAATCGCTCGTCGAGAGGATCGAGGCGCTCGCGCCCAAGCCGCTCGTCCCTGAGGAGCTGAGCGCTGGAGCCGCAGGTCGGCCGCGACTGGAGCGAGACTCTGTTCCTGCCCAAGACCGACTTCCCGATGAAGGCGGGGCTGCCGGAGCGCGAGCCCGAGCTGCTCAAGCGCTGGGAGCGGCTCGGCCTCTACGAGCGGCTGCGCGAGGAGGCGAGGGGCCGCCCGAAATTTGTCCTCCACGATGGCCCGCCTTACGCCAACGGCTCGATCCATATCGGCACCGGGCTGAACAAGATCCTCAAGGACGTGATCGTCCGCTCGCAGTCGATGATGGGCAAGGACGCGAATTACGTTCCGGGCTGGGACTGCCACGGTCTTCCGATCGAGTGGAAGGTCGAGGAGGAGAACTATCGCGCCAAGGGCAAGTCGAAGCCCGACCTCACCGACTCCGGCGCGATGATCGCCTTCCGCGCCGAGTGCCGCGCCTATGCCGAGCACTGGCTCTCGGTGCAGCGCGAGGAGTTCAAGCGGTTGGGGGTCATAGGCGACTTCGCGCATCCATACACGACGATGAGCTTCGATGCCGAGGCGATAATCGCGCAAGAGCTGACAAAATTCGCCATGAACGGGCTGCTTTATCGCGGCTCGAAGCCCGTGATGTGGTCGGTGGTCGAGCGCACCGCTCTCGCCGAGGCCGAGGTCGAATATGCCGAGATCGAGAGCCCGTCGATCTACGTGAAGTTTCCGGTGCGATATTCGGCAGGCGGCGCAATTGGTTGGACCGACGGCTCGGTTGAGGCGTCGAGCGCGCTCGGCGACGTGGCGCGCGAAAGCTATCTCAAGCTCAGGATGCCTTCATCGTCATCTGGACGACGACGCCCTGGACCCTGCCCGGCAACCGCGCAATTTCCTTTTCACCGTCAATCACTTACGGCCTTTACGAAGTTCGCGAGGCCCCCGAAGGCAACTGGGCCAAGCGTGACGACAAGCTCGTGCTCGCCGACGCCCTCGCCGAGCAAGTCATGCAGGCGGCGCGGGTCACGAATTTCCGGAAAATCGCGCCGGTTTCCAACGCCGAGCTCACCAGCATCCGCGCTGCGCACCCGCTCAATGCTGCCGTGGCTACGGCTTCGAGGTGCCGCTGCTCGCCGGCGAGCATGTGACGGCGGACACCGGCACGGGCTTCGTGCACACCGCCCCTGGCCACGGCACCGAGGACTTCGAAGTCTGGGAGGAGAACCGCACGAAGCTCGCGGCGCGCGGCATCGACGTGCAAATCCCCTTCACGGTCGACGAGGCCGGCTTCTTCACCAAGGAAGCGCCGGGCTTCGAAGGCAAGCGAGTTGTCGATGACAAGGGCAAGTTCGGCGACGCCAATGACGCGGTGATCAACGCTCTGGTCGCGGCCGATGCGCTGCTCGCTCGCGCGCGCCACAAGCACGACTATCCGCATTCCTGGCGCTCCAAGAAGCCCGTGATCTTCCGCGCGACGCCGCAATGGTTCATCGCCATCGACAAGGCGCTCGGCGAGGGCCAGCCCGCGCTGCGTTCCCGCGCGCTCGCGGCCATCGCCGAGACCCGCTTTGTGCCACCGCAGGGCGAGAACCGCATCAAGGGCATGGTCGAGACGCGGCCCGACTGGGTCGTGTCGCGCCAGCGCGCCTGGGGCGTGCCGATCACCGTGTTCGTGCACAAGGACACTGGCGATGTCATCCCGCGCGCCGACTTCGACCGCTCGCAAGAGCTGATCGACCGGATCGTCACGGCCTTCAGGGCAGGAAGGCGCCGACGCTTGGTTCAAGCAGGGCGCGAAAGAGCGCTTCCTCGCGGGCATCGTGAGCAACCCCGCCGACTGGGAGAAGGTCGACGACATTCTCGATGTTTGGTTCGAACTCAGGCTCGACGCATGCCTTCGTGCTGGAGCAGCGCCCGGACCTGAAATGGCCGGCCGACCTATATCTCGAAGGCTCCGACCAGCATCGCGGCTGGTTTCAGTCCTCTCTTGCTCGAAGCTTGCGGCACGCGCGGCCGCGCACCTTATGACGCCGTTGTCACGCACGGCTTCGTAGTGGACGAAGCGGGGCGCAAGATGTCGAAGTCGCTCGGCAACGTCGTTGCACCGCAGGACGTGATGCGCCAGTCCGGCGCGGAGATCCTGCGTCTCTGGGCCATGAGCTCGGATTATGCCGAGGACCTCCGCATCGGCCCGGACATCGTCAAGGCGAACGTCGAGTCCTACCGTAAGCTCAGGAACACGCTCCGCTTCCTGCTCGGCAATCTTGCCCATTATCGGCAGAGCCTCGCGGTCGCCTATGACGACATGCCGGAGCTCGAGCGCTACATGCTCACACGCCTCGCCGAGTTCGATCAGACCGTGCGCGAGGGCTATCACGCGTTCGACTTCAAGCGCATCTTCCACGCGCTGTTCAATTTCTGCGTCAACGACCTCTCGGCCTTCTATTTCGACATCCGCAAAGACGCGCTCTATTGCGATCCGTATGACAGCGTGACGCGCCGGGCGGCGCTTACCGTGCTCGACCAGTTTTTCGCGGCGCTCACCGCCTGGCTTGCGCCGATGCTCGCCTTCACCATGGAGGAGGCCTGGCTGAACCGCTTCCCCGGCGACAAAGGTTCGGTGCATCTCCGCCAGTTCCCGGAAATTCCGCCCGAGTGGCGCGACGAAGAGCTTGCGGAGAAATGGCGCAAGGTGCGTGAGCGTGCGCCGCGTCGTAACCGGCGCGCTCGAGATCGAGCGGAAAGACGGGCGCATCGGCTCGAGCCTTGAGGCCGCGCCCAAGGTCCATATCTCCGACAGTGAGCTGCGCGAGGCGCTAGCGGGCGTCGATCTGGCCGAGATCGCGATCACGAGCGGTGCTGAGCTCGTGGCAGGCGCCGGCCCCAAGGATGCCTTCCGCCTCGACGACGTGCCGGGTGTCGCCGTCGTCTTCGCGCAGGCAGAGGGCACGAAATGCGCGCGGTCGTGGAAGATCCTCTCAGAGGTCGGCTCGGACCCCGAGTTTCCAGAGCTCTCCCCGCGCGATGCGGAAGCCGTGCGCCAGTCCGACGCACGCAAGGTCGCCGCGGAGTGAGCCCATGCTGAAACGCTGGTTCTGGGGACCGCTATCGTCGCTCGGCCTTTCGGTAGCGGCTGCCACTGCACTGACCGACCAGGCCCACAAGGCCTGGATGCTCTACGTCTATGACATTGCTGCACGGGGCATCGTGAGGATCGCGTCGTTCTTCGACCTTGTGCTCGTGTGGAACCGCGGCATCAGCTACGGGATGTTGCCGCAGGAAAGCGCGCTCGGCCGCCTTGGCCTGATCCTTTTCGCGTTCGGCGCGAGCGCCGGCCTCGCAGCCTGGCTTGCCAGGGTCGACACCAAGCTCACGGCCGTCTCGATCGGGCTCATCATCGGCGGGGCGATCGGCAATGCGATCGACCGCATCCTGTATGGTGCCGTGGCGGACTTCTTTTCCTTCCACGCCTTCGGATTCCAATGGTACGTGTTCAATATCGCCGATGCCGCCATCGTTGCCGGGGTCGTGGGACTCCTGTATAACTCGTTGTTCAGGGGCCACAAAAAGGCCGGAAACCCCTCTAGAATGTAGATATTCCGGGGTTTCCCGGAGGCTTGAGGGAGCATTGGGGCACTTAACCGCAATATCCGGGATCGACCGGGCGATCCGCCTCGTGGGCGCGTTCGCCTGCGTGCTAGCGCTTGGCGGCTGTGGGGGCGTCGAGTTCGAAGGCAAAGTGTTCGACTATATGGGGATGTCCGGCGACCGTCAGAAGGCGGATGTGCGCATGTCCGAGCGCGCGCCGTTGCTGCTGCCGCCCAATCCCAAGGCCCTGCCGCAGCCCGGTCAAGGCGCCGCCGTTGCCACGGCGCGGGCGGATTGGCCGAACGATCCGGAGCGCGTTCGCAAGCAAGTGGTCGAAGAGCAGCAGGCCAAGGCCAACGTGGAAGAGGCGAAGAGGGATCCGATCAACCCTTATGCCGGCAAACCGACCTTGCTCGACAAGTGGTTCGGCAAGTCTAAAACCGTGGAGGAGCCGATCTCGGACGTGCCCGAACCCGATCCCTCCGACGCGCCGCCGCCGCAAGACGTCGCCACAAGCGAGCAGCGCGGGCTCAAGCCGCACGTGCCGGAGGCTCCGTTGCCCGGAGAGGATCTCGTCCAAGGCCCAGCCCCAAACCCCCGCTAGCTACGGCCGGGCGGGTCAAAAACCCATGTTCTGACGCATCCCAAGGCCTTGGGTCGGCTTTACGAAACTTTGCCGCGATTTAACTTGAAAAGCCGGGGTTAAGCCCTGAAATGTGGACCGTCGGCCGCTTGACCCGGTAAGCTTCGGCATGGGGCCTTCCGGCCCTCTAACTCCCTGAAGTCTTTGGCCCGTTCAATGGTGATGTGGATGTTCGACCAACTTGCGGCGCTGCTCGATGCGCGCGCCGGCCTCGTGCTCGTCTGCGCGAGCCTCGCCTCGGTCGCGGTGGCCTCGGCCATGGACAAGGCTGTTTCTAGCCCTGGTGAAGCTGTTTCTAGCCCCCGCGCGCATGAATTTAGGCTCGCCAACGGCCTGCATGTCATCGTCATCCCCGATCATCGTGCGCCGGTCGTGACTCAGATGATCTGGTACAAGGTCGGCGCCGCCGACGAGCCGCCGGGCTCCTCGGGGATAGCCCACTTCCTCGAGCATCTGATGTTCAAGGGGACGGATAAGATCCCGACCGGGCAATTCTCCAAGATCATCGCCAAGAACGGCGGCGAGGATAACGCCTTCACCAATCACGATGTCACCGCCTACTTCCAGCGCGTGGCCAAGGACCGGCTCGCGACCATCATGGAGATGGAGGCCGACCGCATGGTCAATCTGCGTCTCACCCAGGAGGACGTGAAGACCGAGCGCGACGTCATCCTCGAAGAGCGCCGCAGCCGTGTGGACAACGATCCGGGCTCGATCCTGCAGGAGCAGATGATGTCGGCGCTCTACGCCAACCACCCTTACGGCGTCCCCATCATCGGCTGGGAGCACGAGATCGCAGCGCTCGACCGCGACGACGCGTTCGCTTACTACAAGCGCTACTACGCACCGGAGAACGCGATCCTGATCATCGCCGGCGACGTCGATACCGACGAGGTCAAGGCGCTTACCGAGCGCACCTTCGGCAAGCTCACCCCGCACGGTAAGGTCAGCACGCGCGATCGGCCGAAAGAGCCCGCGCATTACGCGCCGGTCAAGGTGACGCTCGAAGATCCGCGCGCCGGCCGCACCACCGTACAGCGCTATTACCTTTCGCCGAGCTACTCGACCGCCGCACCCGGCGAGGCCGAGGCGATCGACCTGTTCATGCGGATCGCAGCCTCGGGTCCGACCAGCCGCATCTATAAGCGCCTCGTCATTGAGCAGAAGAAGGCGGCGAACGCCGGCGGCTGGTATTCCGACACGGGCGTCGACTCCGGCCGGCTCGGCTTCTACGCCATCGCCTCCGAGAAGGTTTCCGCCGAGGAGCTCGAACAGGCTATCGACGGAGTCCTCGCCGAGCTGACCGAGACCGGCGTCACGCAGGAAGAGCTCGACCGCGCGCGCAATGCCTTCATCGCCGACTTCGTCTTCACGACCGACAGCCAGTCGCGCATAGCGCGGCATTACGGCTGGCGGGTCGCCACCGGCCAATCCGTCGCCGATGTCGAGGCTTGGCCGGAGCGGCTGAAGCGCGTCACGGTCGAGGACGTGCGCGACGTCGCGCGCAAATACCTCGTCGAGAAGAATTCGGTCACCGGCTATCTGCTGCCCACGCCCGAGCAAACCACGAGCGTCGGCGAGCCGCCGGCGCCGGCTCCGCGCAGGGGCACTTAAGCCCATGGCGCTTTCCTCCTTGCTTCCGCGAGCCCTGTTGCGGCATGGCTTAGTCCTCGCAGGCGCAATCATGCTGTCCAGCGCCGTCGAAGCCGCCGAGGTCGGCACAATGAAGATCGAGCGCGTCACGAGCCCGGGCGGGATCGAGGCTTGGCTCTCAGAGAGCCGGGCCAATCCGCTTGCCGCCATCCGCTTCGCCTTTCGCGGCGGTGCCTCGCAAGATCCGCCCGGTAAGGAGGGGCTAGCTTATTTCGTCTCGGCCATGATGGACGAGGGCGCGGGCCCGCTCGACTCGGTGAAGTTCCAGGAGCGCGCCGAAGAGCTCGCCATGCGCATGGACTTCGACGCGAGCCGCGACGTCATGCTCGGCAGCCTCCAGACGCTGTCCGAAAACAAGGACGAGGTGTTCGACCTGATGCGGCTCGTGCTGACCGAGCCCCGGTTCGACGAAGACGCGATCGAGCGCGTGCGCGCACAGATCCTCGCCAGCCTGAAATTCGACGAGAACGATCCTGAGACGGTCGCCTCGCTCGCCTGGGACCGCCTTGCTTTCCAGGACCACCCTTACGGCCGCCCGATCAAGGGGACCAAGGAGTCGATCGCTTCCATCACGCGCGCCGATCTCGAGGATTACGTCAAGCGCGTCTTCGCGCGCGACAAGCTGCTCATTTCCGCGGTCGGCGACATCGACGCGGCGACGTTCGGCAAGGAGATCGACCGCATGTTCGGCGCCCTGCCGGCCAAATCGGAGCTCGTGCCGGTGGCCGAGGCCACGCCGCCGCTCGGGCCGACCCGAGAGGTCATCGAGATGAACGTGCCGCAATCGGTGGCCCAGTTCGGCCACAAAGGCATCGGGCGCAAGGACGAGGCTTTCATCCCGGCATACGTGCTCAACTACATCATCGGCGGGGGCGGCTTCTCCTCGCGGCTGATGGAAGAGGTGCGCGAGAAGCGCGGCCTTGCCTATTCGGTCTACTCTAACTTGTACCCGTACGAGCACGGGGCTGTCTTCATCGGCAACGTGGCAACCAAGAACGAGGCCGTAGGCCAGTCGCTGCAGGTGATCGAGGACGAGCTGAAGCGCCTGGCCGAGCAGGGGCCGACCGAGCAGGAGCTCGAAGACGGCAAAGCCTATCTGACCGGCGCCTATGCGCTCCGGTTCGAGACCTCTTCGAGCATTGCCAACCAGCTTCTCTGGATCCAGATCGAGGATCTCGGCATCGACTATGTGAACCGCCGCAATGTGTTGGTCGACGCGGTCAGCATGGATGACATCAAGCGCGCGGCGAAGCGGCTGATCGAGGCCGACCGTCTGATCACCACGATCGTCGGCAAGCCGGTCGCGGCTCCGGTCGTTCCCGCCGGCGCGCCGGGCTAGGCCCACGCGTGTCATTCCCGCGTAAGCGGGAATCCAGTACTCGCTGGCTTGATCATCTACGAATGCGGTGGTTACTGGATTGCCCGGTCAAGCCGGGCAATGACAATCCTCAGGCGGAATCAGCGATGTCTTTCACCCAATCCATCGAAGGCTGCCTTGAAGCACGGATCGGCGCGCGGGGCCTGCCGCAGGCCTCGCTCGACGCGAACCTCGAACGAAACTCGAGAAGCGGCTTGGGTCGCTGCGCGAGGCGCATGCGGCAGGCACGCTGCCTTTGCTGCGCGTGCCGGAATGGCGTGACGACATCGGCCCTGCACGCGACGGCGCTGAAGGGCTTGAGCCATGGCGCGCGTACGCTTGTCTTCTTCGGCACGGGCGGATCGAGCCTCGGCGGCCAGACGCTCGCGCAAGCTCTCGGGCTGGGGCATCCAGGGCGATGACAAGCACGGCAGCGAGACGCGGCCGCGACTGCGCTTCTACGACAATCTCGACGCGACCACGCTCGACCTCGCCTTCGCAGGCCTGGACCTCAAGACCACGCGCTTCGTGGTGACCTCGAAATCGGGCGGCACGCCTGAGACTTTGGTGCAGGTCATTGCCGCGCTCGACGCCGTGCGGGAAGCGGGGCTCGCAGACCGCATCCCCGAACTGTTCCTCGGCCTGACCGAGCCCGCGGTGAGCGGCAAGGCTAACGGCTTGCGTGCGCTGTGCGAGCATTTCGGCATTCCAGTGCTAGACCACGATCCTGGCATCGGCGGCCGCTTCTCCGTGCTCACCAATGTCGGGCTGTTGCCGGCGCTTGCGCGCGGCCTCGATGTGGAGCGCTGCGGGAAGGCGCGCAGAGTGTCATCGCGGCGCTGCTCGACGGGCGCCCCGCTGCAGAATTTGCGCCGGCGGTCGGCGCCGCTGTCGCCATTGGGCTCGCCAAGGAGCGCGGCGTGCGCGCCAACGTGATGATGCCCTATGCCGACCGGCTCGCGCGCTTCGCGGCCTGGTACGTGCAGCTTTGGGGCGAGAGCCTTGGCAAGGACGGCAAGGGAACGACGCCCGTCGCCGCGCTCGGCCCGGTCGACCAGCACAGCCAGCTCCAGCTCTATCTCGGCGGCACGCCGCAGCATTTCGTCACCGTCATCCGCACGGCTTGCGAGGGCACAGGTCCGCGCATCGCGGCCGACCTCGCCGAGCTCGCCGGCGCTGCCTATCTCGCCGGCCGCACGGCGGGCGATCTCGTGGCGGCGCAGCAGCGCGCCATCCCCGAGGCGCTGATCGAGGCGGGGCGCCCGGTACGCAGCATCGACCTCGAACGGCTCGACGAGGCCACGCTCGGCGCGCTCATGATGCATTTCATGCTGGAAACGATCCTCGCCGCGCATCTGCTGGGCGTCGACCCGTTCGACCAGCCGGCGGTAGAATCGGGTAAAGTGCTGACCCGCCGGTATCTCGCCGGCGCGTGAGGCCGGGATGCCGATACGCCAACTGCCGCCCAATCTCGTCAACCGCATCGCCGCGGGTGAGGTCGTCGAGCGGCCGGCGAGCGTCGTCAAGGAGCTGATCGAGAACGCGATCGACGCTGGCGCGCGCCGCATCGATGTCGTGGCGGACGGCGGGGGGCTTCGCCTGATCCGCGTCACCGACGACGGCGCCGGCATGGACGCCGGCGACTTGCGCTTGCGGTCGAACGCCACGCCACGTCCAAGCTCGCGGGCGACGACCTCGAACGCATCGTGACGCTCGGCTTCCGCGGCGAGGCGCTGCCCTCGATCGGCGCGGTCGCCCGGCTTTCCATCGCAGAGCCGCGCCTCGCGGCGCTGCCGAGGCTTACGAGATCGCCGTCGATGCGGGCCGCAAATCCGCGCTGAAGCCCGCGGCGCTTGCCGGCGGCACGCGGGTCGAGGTGCGCGACCTGTTCTACGCGACGCCCGCGCGGCTCAAATTCATGAAATCGGAGCGCGCCGAGACGCGCGGCCATCGCCGATGTGGTCAAGCGGCTCGCGCTCGCCAAGCCCGAGATCGGCTTCAGCCTAGGGAGCCAAGAGCGCGTCAGCCTGCGGCTCGAAGCCTGCCCGCCAGGGCTGATCGATCACGCGCTCGCGCGGCTTGGCCGCATTCTCGGCGAGGAGTTCGCGGCCGACGCGCTCCCGTTGCGCGCCGCGCGGGGCGGGATGGCGCTTGAAGGATTTGCGGGTCTGCCGACGCTCCACCGGCCGAACGCGCTCGCAGCTTTATCTCGTCGTCAACGGGCGCCCGGTGCGCGACAAGCTTCTGGTCGGCACGGTGCGCGCGGCCTATGGCGATCTCGTGCCGCAGGGCCGCTATCCGATGCTCGCGCTGTTCCTCGACCTGCCGCCGGAGGAGGTCGACGTGAACGTGCATCCGGCCAAGACCGAGCTCCGGTTCCGCGATCCGAACGCCGTGCGCGCGCTCATCGATCGCGGCGCTGAAGGAGGCGCTCGAGACCGCGGGGCACCGCGCAACGTCGTCTCTGTCGCAAGTGGCGCTCGACCGCGTGTTGCGTCCGGGCGAGGGCGCGCGGCCGCAGCTAGGCGGCGGTGCCATATCGTGCACCGCTGCCCGGCCGGAGCCCGCGGGCGTTCGGCTTTTCGGACAGCGCCCAGGCGCCGCTCGACCCGCTCGCCGAGCCGAGCGGCGACACGCGCGGGACGCCTGCGACGGACGATGCGGCGCTCGGGACGAGCTTATCCGCTCGGCGCCGCGCGCGCGCAGCTCCACGACACGTTCATCATCGCCGAGACCGAGGATGCGCTCGTCATCGTCGACCAGCACGCCGCGCATGAGCGCCTCGTCTATGAGCGGCTGAAGAGGTCCTTCGGCAATGGGGGCATCGCGCGCCAATTGCTGCTCATCCCCGAAGTGGTCGAGCTCGACGCCGAGTCTGCCGCGCTGCTGCTTGGGCGCTGCCGAGGACCTGGAGCGGCTGGGCCTTGTGGTCGAGCCGTTCGGCGCGGCGGCGCTTGTCGTGCGCGAGGTGCCGTCGCTGCTCGGCACCGTGCGACGTCAAAGGCCTGCTCAAGGACCTCGCCGACGCGCTCGCCGCCGAGGAAGAGGGCGAGGAGACAGCGCCTGCTCGTCGCGCGGCTCGACCATGTGCTCTCGACCATGGCCTGCCACGGCAGCGTGCGCGCCGGGGCGCAGGCTCAGCCCGGAAGAGATGAACGCGCTGCTGCGCGACATGGAGCGGACGCCCTTCACCGGCCAGTGCAATCACGGCCGCCCGACCTATGTCGAGCTCAAGCTCGCCGACATCGAGAAGCTCTTCTCCCGCCGCTAGGCTTGTCGGTGCTCGCGATGGCGATCTGCGTGTCGCCGTAGCGGCGCCGGTCGATCTCGATGAACAGCGCGGGCCATTCGATCTCGGCATCGGCCCGTTCCTCAAGCACCGCAATGGCGCCCGGCGCGACCCAACCGCCTTCGGCCGCTGCTTGCAGCGCGCGCTCCCCCAGCCCCTGTCCGTAAGGCGGGTCGCAGAACACGAGGTCGAACGGGGCGAGCGTCCCAACCGCGCCGAGCTTTGTTGCGTCGCGCCGCCAGATCTTGCTCGCGCCGGTGAGCCCCAGCGCCTCGACATTGCGGCGGATGGCGCCCCGCGCTTCCGCATCGTCCTCGATGAAGACCGCAAAGCGCGCCCCCCGCGACAACGCTTCGAGCCCGAGCGCGCCCGAGCCCGCGAACAGGTCGAGCACGCGCGCTCCCTCGAAGTCGATAGCCGGCGCCCCATGCTCGAGCACGTTGAACAGCGCCTGCCGCACGCGGTCCGAGGTCGGGCGCGTGGCAAGGCCCTTCGGTGCCACGAGCGAAGCGCCCCTGAACTTGCCCGCTACGATCCGCATCGCTCGTTCATTTCGGCCGCCGCCTCGCCTCGCGCCGCTCCTTGGCCGCCTCGCGCAAGCCGAACTCTGCGGAGAGCTTCTGCCCGAGCTGGTCTTCCAGCACGCGCGGCTTCACCTCCTCGACCGCGCCCGGCGCGAGCTCACCCAGCGCGAACGGCCCGAACGAGATGCGGATCAGCCGGTTGACGGTGAGGCCGAGATGCTCGGCGATGCGCTTCACCTCGCGGTTCTTGCCCTCGCGCAAGCCGAGCGTCAGCCACAGATTGCTGCCCTGCTCGCGGTCGATGCGCGCTTCGACCGGGCCGTAGCGGACGCCGTCGATGGTGACGCCATCGCGCAACGCATCGAGCGCTGCTTGCGCGACCCGTCCATGCGCGCGCACGCGATAGCGCCTGAGCCAGCCCGTGCTCGGCAGCTCGAGATGCCGCGCGAGCGCGCCCTCGGTCGTGAGCAGGAGCAGACCCTCCGTGTTGAGATCGAGCCGCCCCACCGAGACGACGCGCGGCAGGCCTGGCGGAAGCGCCTCGAACACGGTCTTACGCCCCTGCGGATCTTTGTGGCTCACGACCAGCCCGCGCGGCTTGTGGTAGCGCCACAGCCGCGGGCCTTGCTTCTGCGGCAAGGGCTTGCCGTCGACCATGATCTTGTCGGAAGCCGTCACCGACATGCGCGGGCGTCGCGAGCGTCTTGCCGTTCACCGCGACGCGTCCGGCCTCGATCAGGCGCTCGGCATCGCGCCGCGAGCAGAGCCCGGCCTGGGCGATCGCCTTGGCGACGCGCATAGGTTCTTGACCCGGCTCTGCCTTAGCGCCCACTTTGCCGCCCATGACGGCGAAGCTTGCAGATGAAACGGCGCGAGGCAAGGCGGCAAAGCCCATGGCGCTTGCGCTTGCCGAAGCCGAAATGGCGCGCGATCTCGGCGAGGTGCCGATCGGTGCCGTGGTGGTAAGCGCCGACGGCGAGTTGCTGGCCGCCGCAGGCAACCGCGCGCTCGCGCTCCGCGACCCGACCGCGCATGCCGAGCTGCTCGCCATCCGCGCGGCCTGCGCCAAGCTCGGCAGCGAGCGGCTCACCGGCTGCGACCTCTATGTCACGCTCGAGCCTTGTGCCATGTGCGCCGCGGCGATTTCCTTTGCCCGCATCCGCCGGCTCTATTTCGGCGCGCCCGATCCGAAAGGCGGCGCGGTCGAGCACGGTCCGCGCTTCTATGCTCAGCCGACTTGCCATCATGCGCCCGAGGTGATCGGTGGCATCAGCGAGGCGCGCGCCGCTTCGCTGCTCAAGGATTTCTTCGCCGTCCGCCGCTAAGCGGCGATGAATTGCGCCTTGGCGAGCGCGGCGAACGCGCCGTGCGCGCGCATCAGCTCCTCGAAGCCGCCGCTCTCGACGATGCGTCCTTTGTCGAACACGAGGATGCGGTCGGCGTTGCGCACCGTGGCGAGCCGGTGCGCGATGACGAACGTGGTGCGGCCCTGCATCACCTCGTTGAGCGCGGCCGTGACCTTGGCCTCGGTCGCCGCATCGAGCGCGCTCGTCGCCTCGTCGAGGATCAGGATCGGCGGGTCCTTCAGAAGCGCGCGCGCGATCGACAGCCTCTGGCGCTCGCCGCCGGAGAGCGACCGTCCGCGCTCGCCCACGATCGCATCGAGCCCGCCCTCGTGCCGCTCGATGAAGTCGAGCGCCTGCGCGCGCTCGCAAGCGCGCCTGAGGTCAGTCTTGCTCGCGTCTGGATTGCCGACGCGCAAATTCTCCGCGATCGACCGGTTGAACAGTAGCGGCTCCTGGAAAATGACGCCGATATTCCGCCTGAGGCTCGCGAGCTTGATGTCGCGGATGTCGCGGCCGTCGATCTTGATCTTGCCGGATTGCGGGTCGTAGACGCGGTAGAGCAGCGCGAGCGCGGTGGATTTGCCCGCGCCCGTCGCTCCGACCAGCGCGATCGTCTCGCCCGGCGCAGCGGTGAAGCTGAGATCGGCGACGGCCGCGTTCCTACCGTCATAGGAGAAGCTGACGCGGTCGAACGCGACCTCGCCGCGCACATTCTTGAGCGTCACAGCATTTTTGCGGTCCTTGACCGAGGCCGTGGTGTCGAGCACGGCGAAGAACTGCTCGAGCTTCGGCACATCCATGAAGATGCGGTTGACGAAGCCTGCGGCCTGCTCGAGCCGCTGGATCAGCATACCGGCGAAGCTCATGAACATGACGATGCCGCCGATCGTGGTCTGCGCCGCGCGCGAACAGGAATAGGCCGAGCACGAGGATGGCCAGCATGGTGAGCGTGGTGGAAGCCTTGGTCAGCGTTGAGACGAGCGCCCACCAGGACAGCACCGGGATCTGCGCGCCGAGCAGCCGCTCGATCACCTTGCGCAAGCCGAGCACCTCGGCCTCGACGCGGGTGAAGCTCTGCACCAGCGCCACATTGCCGATCGTGTCGGAGGCGCGCTCGGCGAGGTCGGAATAATAGCGCTCGACCGATTTCTGCATCGCCTGGGTCTTGCGCAGGATGAAGACCGTGAGGCCCACGAAGATCAGCGACAGGCCGACCAGCAGGAGCCCGAGCCGCCAGTTGAGATAGATCGAGAGCGGCAGCAGCACCGTGATTAAAACGAGCGCGGCGAGGTGCTCGCGGAAGAAGCCGAGCCAGAGCCACCACAGCGTATCCGTGCCGGAGAGCATCACCTTCATCAGCCGCCCCGAATGGATGCCGCCATGGAAGCTCAGCGGAAGCTGGAGCACGTGCTCGAAATAATCCGACAGCACGGCCTGCCTTCGCCGATGCGCCAGCCGATCGGCATAGAGCGAGACAAGCGCGCCACAGACGATGAGGAACAGGCCGAACCCGACCCAGGCGGCGACCAGCGGCGCGAGTCGCTGCCAGGAGAGCGCGCCGCCTCCGGCTTGCACGCCGGCAAGCGCGTCGATGATCCGGCCGAACAGCACGGGCTCGGCAAGCTGCGCGGCCGCGAGCGCGACATTGGCGGCGGCGAGCGACGATGCCAAGCGAGGCCTGCGGGCCGAGCAGGCCGAGCACGCGGCCATAAAGACGAAGCATGGACATGGGAGCAGCGACGTCTACGCTCGCGCGGGCGAGCGCCTCAAGCCGACTTTATGGGAGCGGCGTATAAGCGGAATGGGGCGGCGTGGCTAGCGGCGGGGAGCCTTCCGATAGGCGCGGCGGCTGGGGACCGGCCCATAGGGGCGCATGCTCTCCGGCCATTCGATGTCTTGCGGGTATTGCGACCGCTGCACCGCCTGGGTGCCGTAGTCGCCCTTCGCATAGGGCACGAAGCCGAGATAGACATCCCAGCCTCCCGGCCTGCCCTGTTTGTAATAGTAGGGATAAATCGGCGGCCGCCCGCGCTGGAAAATCTTGACCTGCTCGACAAGGGGTGCGGTTTCTGCGCCAAGCCCAGGCGTGACAGGCGGCGCGGCATGCGCGGAAGGGCCGAAAAGCCAAAAACCGAGCAGCGCGCCAAGCGCGATCTTCGCGAAGCAAGTTGTGGCCCGTGCCAATGCACCCTCCGTTGCGACGCTGACTCGGCAGCTTGATTAGAGTAGTCAGCCTCATGCGGCAGCACAATGACCCGGGTCTAGGAAAGAGCGCGCCAGCCGATGTCGCGGCGATAGAAGCCGCCCGGCCAGAGGATTTTGTCGATTGCAGCATAGGCGCGTGACTGTGCCTCGCGAATGTCCCGGCCGCGCGCGGTGACGCCTAGCACGCGCCCTCCGTCGGCGAGGATCCGTCCGCCTTCCCGCCTAGTGCCCGCATGGAAGATCTCCACGTGCGGATCAGCTCCGGCCTGGCCGAGGCCCTTGATCTCGGAGCCGTTCTCGTAGGCGCCGGGATAGCCCTTAGCCGCCATGACCACGCAGAGCGCCGTATCGTCGAGCCAGTCGACCGTGACGTCGCTCAACCGGCCCTCCGCGACGGCAAGCAGCGCAGGGAGCAGGTCCGACTTGAGGCGGAGCATCAGCACCTGCGCCTCTGGGTCGCCGAAGCGCACATTATATTCGATCAGCTTCGCCACCCCATCCTTGATCATCAGCCCGGCATAGAGCACGCCCTTGAAGGGCGTGCCGCGCTCGGCCATGGCGCGCACGGTGGGCATGACAATCTTGTCCATGACTTGCGCGCAAAGCTCAGGGGTCAAGACAGGCGCCGGCGAATAGGCGCCCATGCCACCGGTGTTCGGGCCCTTGTCGCCGTCCAAAGCGCGCTTGTGGTCTCGCGCGGTGGCGAGCGGGAGCGCGGTCTCGCCGTCGACCAGCGCGAAGAAGCTCGCCTCCTCGCCGTCGAGAAATTCCTCGATGACGATTTCCTTGCCGGCGTCGCCGAAGACGCCGACGAAGAAATCGTCGATCGCCCGCGAAGCCTGCTCGATCGTCTCGGCGATGATCACGCCCTTGCCGGCGGCAAGCCCGTCGGCCTTGATCACGATCGGCAGGTTCTGACCCATGACGTAGAAGAGCGCGGGGTCGGGTTCGGTAAAGCGATGATAGCGGGCTGTTGGAATCCCGTGGCGGGCGCAGAGGTCCTTGGTGAAGCCTTTGGAGCCTTCGAGCGCCGAGGCCGCGCGCGACGGGCCGAACACTTTGATGCCCTCGGCTTCGAGAGCGTCGGCAAGCCCCGCCACTAGCGGCAACTCTGGCCCGATCACCACAAGCCCGATGTCATTTGCCTTGCAGAAACGGGCGACTGCCGCATGGTCCGTCACGTCGAGCGGAACGCACTCCGCGATCTCCGCGATCCCGGCATTGCCCGGCGCGCAATAGAGCTGGTCGAGCAGGGGGCTTTGCCTGAGCTTCCAGGCAAGCGCGTGCTCGCGCCCGCCGCCCCCGATCAACAGCACCTTCACGCCCATGTCGTTCACGCTTATGTCGCCCCGCTTGTTCGCCGCAAGCGAGGCCTGTATTGCATGAGCGGGCGCAAGGAGAAAGTTGAAGCTCTATGGCTGACCGGGCCGCAGAAGCGGCGACCAACCTCGTCGAATACACCGTCTCGGAGCTCGCCTTCGCGCTCAAGCGGACGGTGGAGGACGCCTATGGCCTCGTGCGGCTGCGCGGCGAGATCTCCTCGGACTTCAGAGGAAGGCACAGCTCCGGCCATTGCTATTTCAAGCTGAAAGACGAGAAGGCCTCGCTCGAGGCGGTGATCTGGAGCAGCACCTTCGACAGGCTCAAAATCAAGCCTGAGCCGGGTCTCGAAGTCATCGTCAGGGGTCGGGTCACGACCTATCCCAACAAGTCCACCTACCAGATCGTCATCGACCAGCTCGAGCCCGCCGGCATCGGCGCGCTGATGGCGCTGCTCGAACAGCGCAAGCGGCAGCTCGCCGCCGAGGGCCTGTTCGACGAGGCGCGCAAGAAGGCTCTGCCCTTCCTGCCGCGCGTGATCGGCGTCGTGACCTCGCCGACGGGCGCCGTGATCCGCGACATTCTGCACAGGCTCGCCGACCGCTTCCCGTCGCATGTGCTGGTCTGGCCGGTGCGCGTGCAGGGCGAGACCTGCGCGGTCGAGGTTGCCGCCGCCATCTCGGGCTTCAACGCGCTTTCCGGACCGGCGCTGATGCCACGGCCCGACCTGCTGATCGTCGCGCGCGGCGGCGGCAGCCTCGAAGACCTCTGGGGCTTCAACGAGGAGATCGTGGCGCGCGCTGCGGCCGCAAGCGCCATCCCGCTGATCTCGGCGGTGGGACACGAGACCGACTGGACCATCATCGATCTCGTCGCCGACTTCCGCGCGCCGACGCCGACGGCCGCCGCCGAGCGCGCGGTGCCGGTGCGCGCCGATCTCCTCATCACGGTCCGCAGCCATGGCCTGCGAGTTGCCACCTCGCTCAGGCGCCGGATCGAGGGCGGGCGGCACCGCTTCGCAGGGCTCGCTCGCGGCCTGCCGCGCCGCGCCGATATCTTGAGCCTGCCGCGCCAGCGCTTCGACAGCGCCGCCGCGCGCCTGCCGCGCGCGCTCCACGCCAATGCAGCCGCGCATCGCGCGGCCTTCGGGCGCTCCAGCACGCGGCTCAGGCCGCATCTCGTGGCGGGGCTCGCGGTCGCGGGCCGAGACAGGCTCACGCGGCTCGACCGCGCGCGAGCGCGAGCGTTTAAGACGGCGTTCGCGCGCAGCGCAGCAGCGGCTCGATGGATGCGGCAAGCTGCTCGCGAGCCTCGGCTACCATAACGTGCTCGCGCGCGGCTTCGCGCTGGTGCGCTCCGCCGACGGCACGATGCTGCGCCGCGCCGCCGACGTGAGACCGAACGCCGCGCTTGCGATCGAGTTCGCCGATGGCACGATCGGCGCGCATGCCGATCCGCGCGAGCGCAAGGCGGAGAGCGCGCGTGAAGCGCCGCGCCGCGGCGCGAACGAAAAGCAGGGACGGCTGCTCTAGAACGCTGGCCTTGAGCTGCGGCTTGAGGGTATGGTGACGACAAGAACGACAAGACTAGGCCACTCGGATTTGATGAACCGCTTCGAACGCAATATCGGCTTCAAGGGCGAAGCCAGGCTGAAATATCTCGACGGCGAGGTTCAGGTGCTGACGCCCGGCGACTTCGTGCGCTGCGCGGTGACTGGCCGCTCCATCCCGCTCGACGAGCTCCGCTATTGGAGCGTCGAGCTGCAGGAGCCTTATGTCGATGCCGCCGCCTCGCTGAAGCGCTTCCGCGAGATGCATCCCGAACCGGTACCACGCGATCAGGAACCGAGTAGCGTTTGAAGGCGGTCGCTAACAACTCGGTCATCGCCGCCTCGTCGTCGAACTTCAAAGCGACGGGGAAGGGGACGGGAGCGATGCTTGCAGCTCGCCGCGCGCCGTTCCGTCGGCATCCGGGAGCCGCACCCAGTCCTTCGCCGTGGTCACGAGCATCGCCTTCTTGGCTTCGGCCTCGTCGAGCAGCTTCCGCGCCTCGCGCTCGGTGTAGCGGTGATGGTCTCCGAACGCGTGCGTCGCGATCACCCGCGCGCCGCTATTGCGGATGGTGGCGAAGGCCTTCTCGGGGCGCCCGATCCCGGCAAACGCGATCACCGGCAGCACGCTGAGCCAGCGCGTATCGCAATCCGGCACGAGGCGCGCCGCAAGCACGGGCTTGCCGCAGATCGCGAACGCCTCGGCCAAGGTCGCGGCCTTGCTGCCCTCACCAATGACGAGCAGCGCATCGGCGCGTGCGATCTGCGCCGCTATCGGCGCGCGCAAAGGCCCCGCCGGCATGATCAGGCCATTGCCGATGCCAGAGGCGGCGTCGATCACGATCAGCGATAAGTCCTTGGCAAGACTCGGGTTTTGGAACCCGTCATCCATAACGATCACGCTGGCGTCGGTCGCCTCGATCGCCTTGGTGCCGGCCACGCGGTCGGCCGCCACCATCGTCGGCGCGGCCTGCGCGAGCAGCAAAGGCTCGTCGCCCACCTCCGCAGCGTCCATGCCGCTCGGACACGCGCAACGGCCCCTTGTTGGCGCCGCCATAGCCGCGTGTGAGGATGAAAGGCCGCGCGCCGCCCAATTCGAGCAGCTTTGCAATCGCGATCGCCGTCGGGGTCTTGCCGGCCCCGCCCAGAGTGAAATTGCCAACGCAGATCACCGGGAGCCGCGAGCGGTAAGGCGTAATCCGCGCGGCCCGCGCTTCCGCGATGCGGCCATAGAGCCGGCCGAGCGGGGCAAGCGCTGTGCCGAGCACGCTCCCCTCGCGATACCAGAAGGACGGCGCCTCAAGAGGCATGTTTCAGCGTAGCCTTGGGCGGAAGATAGGGATCGAGTGCTTCGAGCGTGCGCGGAAGCGCCCCGCTCATCGCGGCGACGACGGCCTTGGCGCGCTTCGTCATCTCGCTCCGCGCCGCCGCATCGCCAAGCAGATCGAGCGCCGCTTGCGCGAGGCTCGTCGCGTCGGTGACCTCACGTGGCGCCGCCGGCCCTGAGGAGCGCGCCGTAGGAATCGGCGAAGTTCCTCCAGGTTGGGCCCGGTCAGCACCGCCGCCCCGAGCTTGATCGGCTCGACCGGATTCTGGCCGCCGTGCGGAACGAGCGAGCCG
This sequence comes from uncultured Alphaproteobacteria bacterium, assembly GCA_963832515.1. Lineage (GTDB taxonomy): Bacteria > Pseudomonadota > Alphaproteobacteria > Rhizobiales > Methyloligellaceae > Methyloceanibacter. The sequence goes on along the minus strand of CAWHUE010000017.1, from coordinate 362,628 downwards.
CCGACAAGTGCAACCGGCGAGAGCGAATAGAACAGGCCGAGCTCGCCGATCGTGTCGGCCACATAGATGCTCGTCGTCGCTCTGGAAGCTTGCCGTCGGAGCGCAGCGCCACGTCTAGCCCTGCGCCGCGCAAAGTCTCAGCGATTGCCGGCCCGCGCTCCGGATGGCGCGGCACGATGATGGTGAGTAGGTCGGGAAATTTCTGCCGCATGATGCGATGCGCCTCGGCGACCAGCTCGTCCTCGCCTTGATGCGTACTCGCCGCAAGCCACACCGTGCGTCCCGAAATCGCGGCGGCGACCTTCCTCCGCTCCGCCGCGTCGATCGGCGGCGGCGGAGCGTCGGCCTTCAGGTTGCCGACGCCGAGCGCGCGCGCTGCACCGAGCTGGGCGAAGCGCTCGGCAAGCGCGTCGTTCTGCGCGAGCACGAGATCGAAGGCCGAGAAGATCGGCCGGCTCATGCCCGGGCGCCTGCGCCAGGCGCGGTAGGACGAGTTCGACATGCGCCCGTTGATCAGGAGCAGCGGAATGTCGTGCGAGCTGGTCTCCAGCACGAGGTTCGGCCAGATCTCCGACTCGACCAGAACGGCAAGGTCCGGACGCCAATGGCGCAGGAAGCGCTGCACGTAAGCCTGATTGTCGAGAGGCACATATTGATGCAGCGCGCTCTTCGGCAGACGGCTGCGCGCAAGCCCCGCGGAGGTGACCGTGCCGGTCGTCAGCAGCACGCGGAGCTCGGGGCGGGAGGCGGCAGATCGCCTCGATCACCGGCAGCGCCGCATTGACCTCGCCGACGCTCGCCGCATGGAACCAGACGAGAAACCCAGGCGGACGGCTCACGCTCGGCAGGCCGTAGCGTTCGGGACGCCGTTCCGGCTCCTCCTTCCCGCGCCGCGTGCGCCAAGCGAGGATCTAGCGGCGCGATGGGCGCGGCGAGCTTGGTCAGCGCGCGATAGGATTTGAGCAACAGGCCCGGCCGCGTGGAGTCGGCCTGGTTCAAGGGATCGCGCCCGCCGGCAAGCGCATAAGCGCGCGCGGTGGTCTCGGCGAGGGCACCTTCGATGGCGAGCCGCGCGGCCTCGATGTCGTCAGCATCGCTGCTAGGCGGCACTCGGACGGGATCACCGATGACGATGGCGAGCGTTGAGAAGGGCAGGTTGACCGTGAACGCGCTCCAGGTGGATAGCGGCACGAAGGCCCGCGTGGCGATGGCAACCGGCACCACCGGGCGCCCGGAGAGCGAGGCGAGCGTGGCGATGCCTTCGCCCGCGCGGCGCGCGGGTCCTGGAGGCACATCTGCGGTCATCGCCACTGTGGCGCCCGTAGCGAGCGCGCGGAGCGCTTCGCGCATCGCGGTGGCGCCGCCGCGGTCGCGCTTTCGCTTGCCGGCGCCAGCGCCCCTGATCAGCTTCATGCCGAAGCGTTCCAGTGTCGCGCCCACCAGGGCCGCGTCGTCATGCCGCGAGACCATGGCGTAGACGTCGGCTGGGCGTACGGGCTTGAGCTTCGGCAGCAGCATGAACTGCCCATGCCACATGGCGAGGATTTGCGGATGCTGGTCGAACAGCTTGCCGTCTGTGTCCGCAGGATCGCGCCTGATGCGGCTCGTGGCGTAGACGAGACGGATATAAGCCCGAGGCGAACGCGCTCGAAGCCGCCACGGCGGGCCTCGATGCTAGCAGTCGCTTCATCATTGGCGTGGGCCGCTATTTGCCGGCCACCGCGACAGCCTCCCGGCCCGCGTCGTCGGAGGCGGCGGGCGCGGCGTGGGCGCGCCCCGCCGATGCCGAGCTGGGTGCGATGCAGCCTGGTATAGAGGCCCCCCTTGGCAACGAGCTCGTCATGGCGGCCGCTCTCCACGATGCGGCCCTGGTCGAGCACGCAGATCAGGTCGGCCTTCTTCACCGTCGAGAGGCGGTGCGCGATCATCAGCACCGTGCGGCCGCGCATCAGCTCTTCGAGTGCGGTCTGCACCTTGGCCTCGGCCTCCGAGTCGAGCGAGCTGGTCGGCTCGTCGAGCAGGAGGATGGGCGCGTCCTTGTAAATGGCGCGCGCGATGGCAATGCGCTGCCGCTCGCCGCCGGAGAGCAGGCCACCCGCCTCGCCGACGCGCGTATCGTAGCCGCGCGGCAGGCCGGCGATGAAGTCGTGCGCGGCGGCGGCCTTGGCGGCGGCGACCACCTGCTCCTCGACGACGGGCTTCGAGCCGTAGGCGATGTTGGCGCGGATCGTGTCGTCGAACAGTACGGGGTCCTGCGTCACGAGCGCGATGGCCTCGCGCAGCGATTCGGTCGTGACATGGCCGATATCCTGCCCGTCGATCTCAACCTTGCCGCGCTCCGGATCGAAGAAGCGGAGTGTGAGGTTGACGAGCGTGCTCTTGCCGGAGCCGGAAGGCCCGACCAGCGCCACGGTCTTGCCGGGCGGCACGGTGAGGCTCACCCCCTTGAGCACGCGGTTTTCCTCTTCATAGGAGAACGACACGTTCTTGAAGACGATCTCGCCCTGCGAGACTTTGAGTGGCTTCGCGTCCGGCACCTCCTTGAGCTGGATGGCGATGTCGACGATGCCGAACACGCGGCTTGCCGCCGCCATGCCCTCCTGGAGTTGCGTCTGCAGGGTCGCGGCGCTCTTCAGCGGGCCGTAGAGGAGCAGCGCCGCCGTCATGAAGCCCATGAAATAGCCGAGCGTGTAGTCGCCGCGCACGCCGCGCGTGCCGGCATAATAGACCGCGGCGGCGAAGCCGAGCCCGGTGAGCAGCTCCATCGAGGGGCTGGACAGCGCCCGGGCCCGCATGCCGCGCATGGTGAATTCGAGCGCGCGATGGATGGCGGAAGCGGCGCGCTTCTCCTCGCGCTCCTCCTGGCCGTAGGCGCGCACGACGCGCATGCCGCGCAAGGTCTGGGTGATGAGCGCCGAGAGGTCGCCAGTTTCCTGCAGCGACTTGCTCGTCGATTTCCGCATGCGGCGTCCTTGGCGCGAGAGCATGTACCAGGCGAACGGCATGAATATCAGGATGAGCAAGGTCAGACGCGGGCCCATGTAGAACATGGTGCCGACCAGAATGATGACCTTGAGATAGTTCTCGCCGAGCGTGACGAGCGAGCGACTCGCGGCCGTGCGGATCAGCGTGGCGTCGTTGAGGAACCCTGGAGAGCAGCCGCCCCGAATGCACGGTCTGGATGAAGCTCAAATCGGCGCGCGCGAGCTTGGAGAACATCTGCATACGCAGATCGGCGATGAAGCGGTGGCCGAGATAGGCGACGGTGACGTCGGCGATATATTCGGAGACCGCCTTGATCAGCGTCACGGCGAGGATGGCGGCCGTGATCCAGTAGATCGCGTCCGCGTTCTTGGCGGTGAACACGTCGTCCGCCGTGCGCTGGATGAGGAAGGGGATGGCGCCGGTAGCCGCCGCTGTCAGCAGCATGGCCAGCGAAGCGATCACGAGCAGCCCGAAGCGCGGGCGCAGATGCTCCCGCCAAATGCGCCCGACGATGTCGCCGGTCGTGTAATGGACGTCGAGCTGGTCGGCCGTCCGGCTGATCGCGCTAGCGTCTCTGAAGAGATGGTCCTTCAAGCATTTCCCCGTTCCTGCGGCCAAGGCGAACCGCCGCACCGCTCGCGTCCCTTCTAGCATGCGGAAGCGCCGGCCTCTAAGGCGAAAAAGCCCCTTTGCGCCAGGGGGCTAGCCGCGGCGTCCCTCGGTTTCCGGGTCGAGCAGCCGGTGCAGATGCACGATGAAATAGCGCATATGCGCATCGTCGACGGTGCGCTGCGCTGCGTCCTTCCAGGCGTCATAAGCTTGCGCATAGTTCGGGTAGATTCCGACGATGTCGAGCGCCTTGAGGTCGCCGAACTCGATCCGGTCGAGCGCGGTCAGCTCGCCCCCGAACACGAGATGCAACAATTGCCGCTCGCTCCCCTTTGCGCCGCTCTTTGGCCGCCATGCGCCTGCTCCGCTTCTACCGTCGCCCTGAGCGACCTTGCCCGACGGCGGGCTAGAGGTCTATGCGGCTTGTGCGCTCGATGATGAGCGGATGGAGCTTGGCGCCAGCCGCGACAAGGCTCGGGAAGCGCGGAGGCGTTTGGTTGTAGCTATGCGCCTGCCCGCGATGGTCGGTGATTGTGCCGCCGGCCTCTTCGACGATTAGCGCGGCGGCCGCGATGTCCCACTCGCTCTTCGCCGAGAGCGAGATGGTGGCGTCGGCGAGCCCGCAGGCGACGAGCGCAAGCCGGTAGGCCACCGAGTTGACCCAGCGCGTCTTCACCTCGGGCCACGGCTCCTTCCAGATCTTCTTCTTGAAGAGGCCGCCGCTGGCGATCAGCCGCGCGCCGTCAAGCGTGTCGAGCTCGCTTGCGCTGATCGGCTGATCGTTGAGGAAGGCGCCCTGGCCTTTGATGGCGTGGAAGAACTCCTGCGTCGCGGGATTGAACACGATGCCGATCACCGGCTCGCAGTCGGCGACGAGCGCCGCCGACACCGTCCATTCCGGAACGTGGCGGAGGAAGGCGTTGGTGCCGTCGATCGGATCGACCATCCACACGCGACCGCATTGCAGCCGCTCTGGGGTGTCCTCACTTTCCTCCGAGAGCCAGCCATAGCCGGGCCGGTTGCCCATAGCGCAACCCAAAGCGCATGGTCGACGGCGAGGTCGGCCTCGCTCACTTCCGAGCCGTCGGGCTTGCGCTTGACCAGGAGCTGTTGGTGGAAATAAGTGAGCGCGAGCTCGCCCGCATCGCGCACCGCTTGGCGGAGAAGCGCATAGTCCTCAGCGAGCGTCGGCGCGGGCGAGGGTCTCTGTTGAGGCTCAATTGCTGTCATGTCTTTCGCGGAAGACTCTTTAAACCATGCTCGGAGCTAGGCAACCGCTACCAGACGTTAAACACGTCCATTAAGCGTATCGGAAAGCTTCTATGGCAGGATCGTGGCAATAAAGGGCTGCACAAGGCCGCAAACGGGGAAGCTAACAGCAAGGCGTCATCCTCCAAGGGGGAAGATAACAGCAAGGCGTCATTTTGGGGGCCTCGGAGCACCAGCTCCGGGGCCCAAAATTTTAGTCGTTCGTTTACTTGGGACCTATCGTCACAACGCGGCCGCGAACGCCATGTCGAGCACGATGGCGGCGAGCACGATGGCGCCGAAATCGCGGTTCGACCGGAAGCGCTGCAGGCAATTCTCCGCGTCGTCGATGTCGAGGGTTGCGACCTGCCAAGCGAGATGCGCGCCCGCGGCGAGCATGCCGATCAGGAACACGAAGCCCGCGTCGGCGAGGATGCCGGCCGCGGTGATCGCAACCCATGCCGCAAGATAGAGCAGGGTAACCCAAGGCTTCGTGGCGCGGCCGAATTTTAGCGCCGTTGAGCGCAGGCCGAGCACGCCATCGTCTTCGCGGTCCTGGTGCGCGTAGATCGTGTCGTAGCCGACCGTCCAGCACACCGCGCCCGCATAGAGTATGACCGGCGCCCAATCGAGCCGGCCGAGCACAGCGGCCCAGCCCATCAGCGCGCCCCAATTGAAGGCAAGCCCGAGCACCACTTGCGGCAAATCACTGATCCGCTTGGCGAACGGGTAGAGCGCGACGATGGGCAGCACGCCTAAGCCGAGCAGGATCGTGAAAGTGTTGAAGCTCAGAAGCACCGCGAGCCCGATAAGACAAAGCGCGACCATGAACGCGACGGCCGCCTGCAGTGTCACCTGTCCGCTCGGCAGCGGGCGGCCCCGTGTGCGCGCGACTTCGCGTCGATGTCACGGTCGACGATGTCGTTATAGATGCAGCCCGCGGCGCGCATCACCACGGCGCCCACGGCGAACAGGAGAAGCAGCCAGAGATCGGGTAACGCCTCGCCGAGGGTGCGCCCGGCAAGCGCCACCGACCAGAAGCAGGGGAAGGCAAGCAGAAAGAACCCGACCGGCCGGTCAGCGCGGGCAAGGCGCAAATAAGGGAAAAGCGCGGCCGGCGCGAAGCGATCAACCAGGTTGCTGGCCGGGGCGTCGGCGACGGTGGCGGCTTTGCCTTGCAATGGCAGACGTGGCATGTCTCGCTTGAGCTCTGACCGGAGCGGAACTCTCGCCTATGCCCTCTCAACTTCAGCGCCTGTTCGTCAAGTCAAAGCTGCATGCCGGCGCCGAGATCGCGCTCGAGCCCGAGCAGGCCCATTATCTCCGCAACGTGCTGAGGCTGAGCAAGGCGACCAATCCTGCTGTTCAACGGCGTTGACGGCGAGTGGCTGGCGCGAGCCTCAGCGACGCCGGCAAGAAAAAGGTGCAAGCACGCGTCTCGCACCAGACGCGGCCGCAGGAGGACGGTCCCGACCTGCATTATCTCTTCGCGCCGCTGAAGCGCGCGCGTCTCGACTACATGGCGCAGAAGGCGACCGAGATGGGCGCGAGCGTGCTGCGCCCGGTGATTACGCGCCGGACGGTGGCGGAGCGGGTCAAGCGCGAGCGGCTCTTCGCCAATGCGGTCGAGGCCGCCGAGCAATGCGGCATCTTGCGCGTGCCGGACGTGTGGGAGCCCGAGCCGCTAGGCAAGGTGCTCGACGGCTGGGAAGCGGCGCGGCTCCTGATCTTCGCCGACGAGGCGGCACCTACGGTTCGCCGCTTGCCGCTCTTGCCGCACTCGGCGCCCGCCCGCTCGCAGTTCTGATCGGGCCGGAGGGCGGCTTCGAGCCGAGGAGCGCGCCGCCCTCTTGGCTAAGCCCTTCGTGCTTCCTATCTCGCTCGGGCCAAGGGTGATGCGCGCCGATACCGCAGCCGTCGCCGCTCTCGCTTTGGTGAACGCGGCACTCGGAGACTGGCGCTAATCTCCTTGCCAGGCTCGTGGAACGAGCGCCATAAAGACGCCCTTTGCCGCCCGGCTTCGCGCCCCGTGGCCCTTTCTCGGAGCTCCTCGATGTCGACAAAGGTGGACGGGCCGATAAGCCCCATCATCTCGTCGCGCGACGAGCTCGTCGCCTATCTCGAAGCCGGATCGAAGCCCGAGAGCGATTGGCGCATCGGCACCGAGCACGAGAAGTTCGGCTTCTATAAGCACGACCTGACGCCCGTCCCTTACGAGGGCGAGCGCGGCATCGCGGCGCTGTTGACCGCGATCAAGAACCGCTTCGGCTGGGATGCCATCACCGAGAAAGGCAACATCATCGGCTTGCGCCGCCTCAACTGCCCCAAAGGCGGGCTGATCAGCCTCGAGCCTGGCGGTCAGCTCGAGCTTTCCGGCGCGCCGCTCAAGACCGTGCATGAGACCGCGGAGGAGGTGCACCAGCATTTCGGCGAGGTGCGCGAGACGGCTGACGCGCTCGGCATCGGCTTTCTTGGTCTTGGCTTCTCGCCGAAATGGACGCTTGCCGAGACGCCGGTCATGCCGAAGGCGCGCTACCGCATCATGCTCCGTTACATGCCAATGCGCGGGAAGCATGGGCTGGACATGATGTTCCGCACATCGACCGTGCAGGTCAATCTCGACTTCGGCGGCGAGGCCGACATGGTGCGCAAGATGCGTGTTGGGCTCGCGCTCCAGCCGATCGCGACCGCGCTCTTCGCCAACTCCCCCTTCACCGACGGCAAGCCGAACGGCTTCCAGTCCTACCGCGCTGAAGTGTGGCGCGACACCGACCCAGACCGCACCGGGCTTTTGCCCTTCGCCTTCGAGCCGGGCATGGGCTTCGAGCGCTATGTGGACTACGCACTCGATGTGCCGATGTATTTCGTCTACCGCAACGGCCGCTATATCGATGCGGCTGGCGCTTCATTCCGCGACTTCATGCGCGGGACGGCTTGCGGCGCGGCCAGGCGAACGCGCCACGCTCGACGATTGGGTCGACCACCTCACCACGCTCTTCCCCGATGTCAGGCTGAAGCGCTTCCTCGAAATGCGCGGCGCCGACGCCGGCGCCTTCCCGCAGCTTCTCGCGCTGCCGGCCCTCTGGGTCGGGCTGCTCTACGATAGGAAGCGCTCGCCGCTGCCTATCCGCTTGATCGAGGATTGGACCGAGGAGGAGCGGCAGGCGCTTGCGCGCCGCGGTTCCGCGCCTTGGGCTCAAGGCGCCGTTCCGCGGCGGCACCGTGCGCGACGTTGCGCGAGACATGGTAGCGTTGGCGCAAGCAGGCTTGGCGCGCCGCGCCCGGCGCGATCTCTTCGGCAAGGACGAAGCGCAAGTATCTCGCTCCGCTCGCCGAGATTGTCGAGACGGGCCGATCGGCCTCCGACCGCCTGCTCGCCGACTATCGCGGACGCCTGGGACGGAGACATCGACAAGTGTTCGCCACCGCCGTGCTCTGACCGCCGCGCCGGGAATCAGCCTCCAAATCGACGATTATTTTCTGGGTGCTGGAACGATTTCCTTCACGGGTCATTTGGCGTGCGGGGAGGGGGCCATGCACATTCTCCGCCGTCCAGCCTAGCGTCGCGCCATGGCCGTCACCACAGCCAAGCCACCCGTCAAGCCCAAGCGAACCGCCAAGAAGCCTGCGCGCCCCGTCAAACGGACGAGCCCTGGCAGCCTGAGCATCGTCTCTCCGCCCGAAGCGGCGCCGAGAGGAGCGAGGCTCCATGTCTGGCATGTCGTACCAGGCCTGAGCACTGGCATTGCGTCGTCGGTGGGCGACAATCTCGCGATCACCGTGAGCGCGGAGATGTATCAGCAAGGCGGCAGCGTCTGGTTCCGCGCGCTGGTCGACGGCGTTCCCGCCGAGCCGTCGGACGTCGTGTTTAAGACGGGCGCGGTCAAGTTTGACGGCGTGCGCAGCTTCACCTTCGTGAAGCGCGGCGTGACCGCGGGCCAGCATCTCGTGGAGATCCAATGGATGACCGGCACGCCGGCGCATGTGCGCGACCGGACGCTTGCCGTCTATTCCGGCTCGCCGAGCGTGGGCCGCGATCGACTTGCCGTGGCGGTCGCGCCGAGCAGGCCCAGACACCGAGAAACGCGACGCCGCCTACGCGGACATTCCGCACATGTCGGCCTCGATCAACATCGCTGCGGAAGCGACGCTCGCCGTTGTCTTCAGCGCCGAAGCCTCCGCCGCTACTGGCCGCCTGATGGTAAGGGCGCTGGTCGACGGCGTTGAGGCTGGCGAAGTGGTCTTCTGCGAGGGCGGCGATCCTGAGCGTGGCGGCGCGCGCTCCTTCACCTTCGTGATGCCGGCGTTCTTTGCCGGAACCCGTCAGGTGAAGCTACAATGGAAATCGACCGGCGGACCCTGCTGGTTCGGCGACCGCACGCTCGCCGTCTCCTCAATCGACATGACCTCGCAGCGCGTGGTCGCGCGCCAGTCGCAGACGCCGAAGGAGATCAAGCCTGGCGGCTGGGTGACGCTGCCCTTCGTGACTTCCTTCAACATCGCCGACCCGCTCGCCTCGCTCGCCATCACCTTCTCCGGCGAGGTGCAGTCCGATAGAGGGCGCATCTTCCTCCGCGCCGTGATCAACGATGTGCCGGTCTCGCCGGCCGATGTCACGCTGATCGAAGGCGGCTCGAAATGGCGTGTCGCCTCGCACACCTTCATTGTGAAGAATGCCCGCGGCGTGCAGCGCGTCGCCTTTCAGGCCATGGTCGATCCCGCGACCACGGGGCAGATTCGCCGCGCCTCGCTCCGCGCGCTGTGGAAGAAGCGCTCGGGCTCGGATTTCGTGCAGCCTTATCTCGGCATGGCGCCTCTGGTCAGGACCTATCGCCTCTTGGTCGTTGGCTTTGATCCGTTGCGGCCTGAGCATCCGGCGCCGGCCTTCAGCCTGGTCAAGGCGCATTTCGAAGGTGCGGGCCCCTTTGAGCCGCCTGTCATCGGGCTGTCTGCCGCGCGCGCGCCCTCAATCCTAAGCCCCGGCCCGAATCTCCGCGATTGGCTTGCCGAGAACTCAGGCGGCGTCGCGCGGCTGGGTCAGATCCGCTATGTCGGCTGCTTCGATTCCGGCTGGTACACGCCTCCGCCGGAGAAGCAGGGGAGCTGGTACTGGGACAACGATGCATTCGAGCAGATGTGGAAGGACGCGCTCGCCGCCGCCGACCCTGACGTCGATTTCCACTCCTACGATACCGACCGTAACGACCGCCTGGAGACCGACGACCTGCTCGTCGCCATCGTGCGCCCGCAGGCCGATCCCTACGGCACGCTCAGGGGAACGACCACCACGCTTGACGGCGATCCGCGGCCGCTCAGTATGCCGATCCTCGATCTTTATCTGTCGCACAAGCCCGAGAACCTTCGCTGGGGCGTCGGCTTGGCGGCGCACGAGCTCTGCCATCTGATCTCAGGCGCTGTCGATATGTACGGCGTGTGCGGGCAGATCAGCGCCGGCTATTACAGCGTCATGGACGCGCATTCCAAGGCGACCCATCTCGATCCATTCGAAAAGATGAAGAACGGGATGGTGCAGCCGATCGCCGTCAATCTGACCGGCCTATCCACGACGACGCTGACTTTGCCGTCGGTCGAGCGGCATCGCCGCATACTGCTGCTGCACAACAGCGACCATGTCGGGCGCGAATATTTCCTGATCGAGAACCGCTTTCCGGGCACTCCGCCTTTGACCAACTACGACGGCCCGCTCGAAACCGGCGCCGTGGTGGTGTGGCAGATCTTCGAGGACCGCAATATCGTGAACTGGAGCGATGTCTGTCCCGGCGACCCGCGCTTTATCCGGCGGAGGGCGGTGCTCACCGATCCGCAGCAAAGCTTCGAGATCGCTTGGGGCGACGGCAGTCCGGCAGGGTTCCGCATCTCGGCGCCGAAGCCGAACGCGGAGCAGGCGGAGGTGCGCATAGAGAAGATCGAGCCTGTGCTTCCGCCGACTGCGGAAACGAGCACGACGGTGGTGAAGGCGCGCAAGACCGCTAAGGCCCGCTTGAAAACCAAGGCGCGCTAACCATATCTCAGGACAAGTAACCGTCCTTTCCGCGACCCTGCACGGAAGAGACGTTAGTCCGTCCCCCAAAGACGGATGTTCTCGGCGGCAGATTTCTCCTTTTCTGCCGCCGATTTTTTTGCGCGTGAGAGGTTCCTATTTCAGGCCGGCGAGCGCATCGCCGAAGCCCTGCAAGCTGACCGGTATGCCGATGCCGGCTTCGGGCGTGTCGAAGATGATGAACATGGCATTGGTGCCCTTCTTCAGCTTGTCGATCACTTCATTCTGAAGCACCACCTCGGCCACGCACCCGCGCTTGCCGCATTTCAGGAAGGGCGCGTTGCCGACATCCTGGTTGTCGATCTTCAGCCCCAACCCGGTCGGCAGCAGCACGCCGAGCGGCACGACAACGCGCAACAGCTTCTTGTCCTCGCCGATCGCTTTGTAGAACACGACGGTCAGTCCGACATTCGGCCTGTCCTCGGCCGTGACGCTCTGCACGAGCGCACATTTTTCTTCCTTCGCGCCGGGTGGCGTGCGGCAGCTCACCTGCCAGGCGCCGTGCGTCTCGCGCACCACGCTGCCGGGACCGGTCGCGGCCGGCGCGATCAGCCGGATCGCCTTGCGGGAGCGCCGGACTTGCGAGCCCGAACCCGAGCATGACCGCAAGCGCGAGCCCGAGCAGCCCGGCTTAAGCGCGGCTTTAAGGAAGATCAGAGATCGCGACGGGTGAGCCATGGCAATCCAGACGGAATCATGCGCGCGCTTTCCGGAGCGAATCATGGTCGGTGAAGATTAATTTGTGAAGCTAAGCGCGTGAAAGCGTGGAGGCGCGGCATGGAAACTCGCCTTCGCCGAGTATTGGGGCCAAATTTCGGCGCGGGACGCGGAGCGGGAAGTTCTGCCAAGGCTGCAAGCGCTACGCGGTAAGCGTGCATATGCCGCAGCGCAGCGTGGAATCATGAGTGTTGCCAAGCTATAGCCTTTATGATTTGAACACCGGAAAAGAGCCTCCAGCCCTGCGCTTTCGGCGGGGGCCTGGGCAGCAAAATGAAGGTGGGGGCGACGCCAGCCTAACGCGACTATTCCTTTCGCGCCGCCCTTGCTTTGCCAAGCGGCGTAGGCCGACGCCGATGTCGTCCCGCGCCTCGTCGAACCTCGCGGCCCTGTTCCGGGAACGGCTTGGGGTCAAGGGAGCAGGCTTTAGGAGTGAAGGGATGGCGATCTTCTACCGCACGCTGACAATCTTTGCCGCCGCCGCGAGCCTTGCTTCGGCCGGTCCCGCTCTCGCCGCCGACGGACAACCGTCGCCCTGGCAGATGGGGTTCCAGAAGGCCGCCACGCCGATCATGGAGCAGATCACCGATTTCCATACCTATGTCACCGTCATTATCACCGTCATCGCTCTGTTCGTCACCGCGCTCCTCATCTACGTGATGGCGCGCTTCAACGAGAGCCGCAATCCGCATCCCTCGCGCACCTCACACAACACGCCGCTCGAGATCGCCTGGACGGTGCTGCCGATCCTCATTCTGGTCGCCATCGCCATTCCGTCCTTCCGTCTGCTGTTCGCCCAATACAATTTCCCGAAGGCCGACCTCACCATCACCGCGACGGGCAGCCAGTGGTACTGGACCTATGAATATCCGGACCACGGCATCACCTTCGATTCGCTCATGGTGCAGGATGCTGACTTGAAGCCCGGCCAGCCGCGCCTGCTGACCGTGACCAAGGAGGTCGTCGTGCCGGTCAACAAGAACGTGCAGGTGCAGGTCAGGGCCAACGACGTGATCCACGACTGGGCCGTGCCGTCCTTCGGGATAAAGCTCGACGCCGTGCCGGGGCGCCTCCAGACGACGTGGTTCAAGGCCGAGCGCGAAGGTGTGTTTCATGGCCAATGCTCGGAGTTGTGCGGCCGCAACCACGCCTTCATGCCGATAACCGTGCGCGTGGTCTCCGAGCAGGAATTCGCCGACTGGCTCGCCAAGTCCAAGCAGGCGGCGGCCCCGGCAGAGACCGGGAACGTCGCGTCGGCACAGGAATAGCAGCACGATCAGTAAATCGCAAGGCAAGCATATACCATGGCATATAGCGTCCACGCCGCAGAAGCCCACCATGAGGACCATCCCACTGGTTGGCGGCGCTGGCTCTACTCGACCAATCACAAAGACATCGGGACGATGTACCTGATCTTCGCGATGATCGGCGGCGTGATCGGCGGCATCCTCTCCATCGCCATGCGGCTCGAGCTGATGGATCCGGGTATGCAGATCTTTGGCGATGCCGAGGTGTTTAACGTCTATGTGACGGCGCACGGCCTCACCATGGTGTTCTTCATGGTCATGCCGGCCATGATCGGCGGGTTCGGCAACTGGATGGTGCCGCTCATGATCGGCGCACCGGACATGGCCTTCCCGCGCATGAACAACATTTCGTTCTGGCTGCTGCCGGCGTCCTTCGCGCTGCTGCTGACCTCTCTGTTCATGCCGGGCATGCCTGGCTCCGCCGGCGTCGGCGGCGGCTGGACGCTCTACGCGCCGCTCACCACCAAGGGCTCGCCCGGCATCGCCATGGATTTCGCCATCCTGTCGCTCCACCTTGCGGGCGCGTCCTCGATCCTCGGCGCCATCAACTTCATCACCACGATCTTCAACATGCGCGCGCCGGGCATGACGCTGCACAAGATGCCGCTCTTCGTCTGGTCGGTGCTGGTGACGGCGTTCCTTCTGCTCCTCTCGCTGCCCGTGCTCGCCGGCGCCATCACCATGCTGCTTACCGACCGCAATTTCGGCACGGCGTTCTTCGATAGCGCGCATGGCGGCGACCCGCTGCTCTGGCAGCATCTGTTCTGGTTCTTCGGCCATCCCGAAGTATACATTTTGATCCTGCCGGGCTTCGGCATGGTCAGCCACATCGTGTCGACCTTCTCACGCAAGCCCGTATTCGGCTATCTCGGCATGGCTTACGCCATGGTCGCGATTGGCGTGATCGGCTTCGTGGTGTGGGCCCACCACATGTACGCGGCCGGCATCAGCGTGAACACGCAAGCCTATTTCGTGTTCGCGACCATGGTCATCGCGGTGCCGACCGGGGTTAAGATCTTCTCCTGGATCGCCACTATGTGGGGCGGCTCGCTGTCCTTCAAGACGCCGATGCTGTGGGCGCTCGGCTTCATCTTCCTGTTCACGATCGGCGGTGTGACCGGCGTCGTGCTCGCCAATGCCGGCGTCGACCGCTCGCTGCACGACACCTATTACGTCGTGGCGCATTTCCACTACGTGCTGTCGCTCGGCGCCGTGTTCGCCATTTTCGGCGGCTGGTACTACTGGTTCCCGAAGATGACCGGCTACATGTACTCCGAGGCCGTCGGCAAGCTGCATTTCTGGCTCATGTTCGTCGGTGCGAACCTCACCTTCTTCCCGATGCATTTCCTCGGGCTCGCCGGCATGCCGCGCCGTATCGCCGACTATCCGGATGCGTTCGCGCCGTGGAACCTGATCGCCTCGCTCGGCTCCTATCTCTCCTTCGCCGGACTGATCGTGTTCCTGTTCGGCATTGCGCAAGCCTTCTCCCGCAAGGAGCATGCTGCGGCCAATCCGTGGGGCGCCGGTGCCACCACGCTCGAATGGACGCTGCCCTCGCCGCCTGCGTTCCACAGCTACGAGACGCTTGCCGCGGATCAAATGACGGGGGTTGAGACGTGCTTGCGACCGTGCGCACTGAATGAGTAGGCCGATGTCCAACGTCACGGTCGAGGCGATAGAGCAAGAGCTCGGCGCGGCGAGCGCCGGCGGCGACGTCTCCGACTATTTCGCGCTGATGAAGCCGCGAGTGATGTTCCTCGTGGTGTTCACCGCGCTGGTTGGGCTGGTCGCCGCTCCCGGCGCCATGCATCCGGTGCTCGCCATCGCCGCGCTGGTCTGCATCGCCGCCGGCGCCGGCGCCGCCGGTGCGCTCAATATGTGGTTCGACGCCGATATCGACGGCGTCATGGCGCGTACCGCGTCGCGCCCGATCCCGAGAGGCATGGTGAGCCCGGACGAGGCGCGCGATTTCGGAGCGGTGCTTGGCGCGGGCTCCGTGCTCTGCCTCGGGCTCATGGTGAACTGGCTTTCCGCAGCACTGCTCGCCGCGACCATCGCCTTCTACGTGTTCGTCTACACGATGTGGCTCAAACGGTGGACGCCGCAGAACATCGTGATCGGCGGCGCGGCAGGCGCGTTCCCGCCCATGATCGGTTGGGCCGCCGCGACCGGCGAGGTCAGCCTCGAATCCTTCGTTCTCTTCCTCATCATCTTCATGTGGACGCCACCGCATTTCTGGGCGCTCGCGCTGCTCCGCACCAAGGACTACGCGCGCGCCGGCGTGCCGATGCTGCCCGTCACGCACGGTGCCGACGCCACGCGAACGCACATCCTCGTCTACAGCATCCTGCTCGCGCCGCTCGGCATGGTGCCGGCGATCATCGGCCTGGGCGGTCTGCTCTACACCGCGACCGCCTCGGTGCTTGGGTCCCTATTCGTGGTGATGGCGCTCGACTGTTACCGCAAGCGGGAAGGCGAGGAAGCCGACCGCGCCGCCAAGCACCTCTTCGCCTATTCGGTGCTTTATCTTTTCTTGTTGTTCGCCGTGCTTCTGGTGGAGACGGGCTTCGGCATCGACGGCAGCACGCTGCCGCTTCTTTGGACGTCGTGATGAATGATGTGGAACAGGAACGAAAGCGCCGGCAACGCATGCGAAACATCGCCATCGCGTGGATTCTCGTGGCGCTTGCGGTGCTGTTCTTTATCGTCACCATCGTCAGGCTCGGTGGCAACGTCGCCAACCGCGCAATGTGAATCTCGGCAGATCCCATGACCGCGCCAAGACCGGACAACGAAAAGAAGGAGCGCCGCCACAACGCGGTGGCTCTCGCTTGCGTCGGCCTTGTCGCCGGCATGGTCGGGCTCAGCTTCGCCGCCGTGCCGCTCTACCGCATGTTCTGCCAGGTCACCGGCTATGGCGGCACGCCGCAGCGCGCGGATGCCGCGCCCGACACGGTGCTCGACCAGACGATGCGCATCCGCTTCGACTCTCATGTCGGCAACGGCCTGCCCTGGAGCTTCAAGCCGGTCGAGCGCGTTATCGAGGTGAAGATTGGTGAGCAGGCGCTTGCCTTCTTCAAGGCGACCAACAATTCGAGCGCGCCGGTCACGGGCACTGCCGTCTTCAACGTCGTGCCCGAGCAGGCGGCACGCTACTTCGCTAAGATCGAGTGCTTCTGCTTCAAGCAGCAGACGCTCGCCGCAGGCCAGAGTATCGAAATGCCCGTTAGCTTCTTCGTCGATCCCAAGCTCGCCGAGGACGAGGAGACCAAGGACATTTCCGAGATCACGCTGTCATACACTTTCTACCGCGACGACAGTCCAGGCGTGGCCGAAGCGCAGCCTGGCGCCAAGTCGGGATCGTAAACTTAAGGACGTTTGGAGGCGCAGCGCCGCCTCGATCGGGAGGAACGGGAGAGCACAATGTCCGAAGCCCACGCGCACGCGAAGCACCACGACTATCATCTCGTCAATCCGAGCCCGTGGCCGATCGTCGGCTCGATCGGGGCCTTCGCGCTCGCGATCGGCGTCCTGTTCTATTTCATGTCGCGGAAAGCGGGCGACCCCAATCTCTGGTACGTGGTGCCGGGACTGCTGCTCGTTATCATCACCATGTTCGGCTGGTGGCGCGATGTGATCCGCGAGGCGCATGAGGGCTACGAGACGCCCGTCGTGCAGCTCCATTTGCGCTATGGCATGATCCTGTTCATCGCCTCGGAGGTGATGTTCTTCGTTGCCTGGTTCTGGGCCTATTTCGACGCGGCGCTCTATCCGGACAGCGCCATCACCTATGCGCGGACCAAGGTTCTCGGCGGGCAGTGGCCCCCGATCCCGAGCGCTGATACCGGTGTGCCGGGCCTCGGCGACTTCCAGCACACCTTCAATCCGTGGGGCTTGCCGCTCGTCAACACGCTGATCCTGCTCACCTCGGGCACTACCGTGACCTATGCGCATCATTCGCTGCTCAAGAACAACCGCGAGGGGCTCGTGTTCGGCCTGGCCTTGACGGTTGCGCTCGGCATCCTGTTCACGATCTGCCAAGTTTACGAATACGCGCATGCCGGGTTCGGCTTCGCCAACCACATCTACGGCTCGACCTTCTTCATGGCGACCGGCTTCCACGGCTTCCATGTTATCGTCGGCACGATCTTCCTCCTCGTGTGCCTATTCCGTGCGGTGGTCGGAGACTTCACGGCGAAGCAGCATTTCGGCTTCGAGGCGGCCGCTTGGTATTGGCACTTCGTCGACGTGGTCTGGCTGTTTCTGTTCACCTTCATCTATGTGTGGGGAGGGGGAACCAACTATCCGGCGCATTAGGCTTGGCCGTTGCGCGATCTTGAACGGGGCGGCCCGAGCGACCGCCCCGTTGCTTTCATGGACCGGTTGCGGATGAGCAGAACGCAGGCTGAGCAGGTCCCTTCCCTCGGTGCCACGCTCTGGCGCGGCATCGCGGGGCGCTGTCCGTCTTGCGGGAGCGGCAGGCTGTTTGCCGGCTATCTCACGCTCGTACCGCGTTGCGAGTCCTGCGGCCTCGACTACAACTTCGCCGATTCCGGCGACGGGCCTGCCGTGTTCGTGATTCTGGTTGCCGGGTTTCTCATCGTCGGCGGCGCGCTCATCGTGGAGATCCTCTATTCGCCGCCTTATTGGCTGCACGCGCTCCTATGGGGCACGCTCGCCGTCCTCTTGCCGCTCGTCCTGCTCCGGTCTTTCAAGGGCGCTTTGATCGCGCTCCAGTTCAAGCACAAGGCCGAAGAGGGCAAGCTTGCCTCGGAATGAGCGAGCGGGCGATGCGAGCCAAGGGACTTGTCGGGCTCACCGCGTGCGTCCTCGCCGCGCTCGCACTCCTAATCACGCTCGGTGTCTGGCAGCTCGAGCGGCTGAAATGGAAAGAGGGGCTGATCGCCCAGATCGAGGCGCGTGCTGCGGCCGCGCCTGTCACGCTGAAGGACGCTGAGGCCCTCGCGCGTGCCGGCAGGGACCCGAGCTATCTGCGCGTGCGCGTCGAGGGGCGCTTTCATCACGGCCGCGAGCGTTATCTCTACGCCGTGACGGACGGTCAGCAGGGCTGGCACGTCATAACCCCGCTCGAGACGGCAGGCGGCGAGATGGTGCTGATCGATCGCGGCTTCGTGCCCGATGCGCTGAAGGCCCCGTCCTCGCGCGCGCTTGGCCAGGTCGAGCAGATCGTCGAGGTGACAGGGCTCGTGCGCATGCCAGAAAAGCAGGGCATGTTCATCCCCGACAACGAGGCCAGCGCCAATCGCTGGTTCTGGCGCGATCTCCCCGGCATGTCGGCCTCGATGTTCCCCTCGGGCGCGGTCGATGTCGCGCCCTTCTTCGTCGAGGCCGAGAAGAGCGCGGTGCCTGGCGGCTGGCCCGAGGGCGGCCAGACCCGCCTCGTCATCGTCAACAACCATTTGCAATATGCGCTGACCTGGTTCGCGCTTGCGGCCTGCCTGCTTGCCGTCTACGCGGCCTATGTTTGGAGCGACTACCGGCGCGACCGACCTTAAGCCTCTGCCCACGGCTCCGGTTGCAGGGGAGGGCGCCGAGGGGCTAGGTTCAGGGCCCCTGATGTCCCCCTTTACCCAAGAGGTCTTAGGTGAAGTTCGTCTCGACGCGCGGTGAAGCGCCGGCGCTCTCCTTTGAGGGCGCGCTTCTGGCTGCGCTCGCAAGCGACGGCGGCCTCTATATGCCAGAGGCCTGGCCGCGCCTTTCGGAGGGCGAGATCGCTGACCTCGCCGGCGTCGACTATGCCGACGCCGCCTTCAAGGTGATGCGCCCCTTTCTCGACAGTGATCCCTGCCTAGCCGACCTTGAGACCGTGCTCGAAGAAGCTTACGGCAGCTTCCATCACCCGGCCGTCGCCCCCTTGCGCCAGATCGCGCCCAATACCTTCATTCTGGAGTTGTTCCACGGGCCGACGCTCGCCTTCAAGGACCTCGCCATGCAGGTCGTTGGACGGCTGATGAACCGCGCGCTCATCCGAAAAGGGGCGCATGCCACGGTGATCGGCGCAACCTCCGGAGACACCGGTGCCGCCGCCATCGAGGCGTTTCGCGGGCTTGAGGCCATCGACATCTTCATCCTGCATCCGAAGGGCCGCATCAGCGACGTGCAGCGCCGCCAGATGACGACCGCGACCGAGCCCAACGTGCACAACGTCGCCGTCGAGGGGACCTTCGACGACTGCCAGCAGATCGTGAAGTCGCTGTTCGGCGATGCGCGTCTGCGCGACCGCGAGCTGACCGGCGTCAACTCCATCAACTTCGCGCGCATCCTCGCGCAGATCCCCTATTACTTCACCGCTTCGGTTTCGCTCGGCGCGCCCTACCGCGCGGTCGCATTCACCGTGCCGACCGGAAATTTCGGTGATATTTTCGCGGGTTACGCGGCGCGCGCCATGGGCTTACCTGTCGCGCGCCTCGTTATCGCCACGAACCTCAACGACAGT
The DNA here is from genome assembly GCA_963832515.1 of uncultured Alphaproteobacteria bacterium. Taxonomy (GTDB): domain Bacteria; phylum Pseudomonadota; class Alphaproteobacteria; order Rhizobiales; family Methyloligellaceae; genus Methyloceanibacter. The sequence goes on along the minus strand of CAWHUE010000017.1, from coordinate 343,244 downwards.
TTGCCGCGTGCCCTCGGCTCGGGGGTCTACCAGCCGGGGGGCGTCGTCGCGACGTCAAGCCCGAGCATGGACATCCAGCTTGCGAGCAATTTCGAGCGCCTCCTGTTCGAGCTCGCTGGCCGCGATGCGCGCCGCGTGAACGCGCTCATGAGGGAGCTTCGCGAAGAGCGCGCCTTCCGCCTGAACGAGACCGAGCTTGGCGGATTGCGCGCGCTGTTCGGAGCGCATTCGGTCGGCGAGCATGAGACCGAGATGACCATTGCTAGCCTCGCGACGGAAACCGGCATGCTGATCGATCCTCATACCGCGGTCGGCGTCGCCGCCGCGCGCCACGAGAAGGCGCTGGGGGCAACGCCCATGGTCGTGCTCTCCACCGCGCATCCCGCCAAGTTTCCGGCCGCCGTCGAGCGCGCCACGGGCCGCGCGCCCGAGCAGCCCGAGCGCCTCAGACTGAGACTTGGCCAGCACGAAAGATGCACGGTGTTGCCCAACGACTACGCGGCGGTGGCGGATTTCATCGCCGGCAACACGCGCGCCGCCGGCAAGCCTGCGCGCGCCAGAGCGGGAGTGGGCGCGTGAGCGTCGAGCGGTCAGAGCTTGCCAACGGCTTGACCCTGGTCAGCCACGCCATGCCTGAGGTCGAGACCGTGTCGCTCGGTCTCTGGGTCGGCGCTGGCAGCCGGAGCGAGGCGAACACCGAGCACGGCGTCGCCCATTTCCTCGAGCATATGGCCTTCAAGGGGACGGCGCGGCGTAGCGCGCGCGACATCGCCGAGGAGATCGAGGCGGTCGGCGGCGAACTCAACGCGGCAACCGGCGTTGACTCCACCGCCTATTACGCGCGCGTGCTGCGCAAGGATCTGGGGCTTGCGCTCGACATCTTGAGCGACATCATCCTCGCCCCGCAGTTCGACGGCACCGAGCTTGCCCGCGAGCGCGACGTTATCCTGCAGGAGATCGCGGCTACGATGGATTCGCCCGACGATATTGTGTTCGACCTCGTCCAGGAGGCGGCCTTTCCCGATCAGCCGGTGGGGCGGCCGATCCTCGGCACCGCCGCGAGCGTGAGCGGCTTCGAGCGCGATCATCTCGGCTGCTATCTCTCGGCGCATTATCACGGCCCCAACATGGTACTCGTCGCGGCCGGCGCGGTCGATCACGCGGCCCTTCTGGCGGAAGCCGAGCGCCACCTTGCGGCGCTAGACGCAAGTGGAACGCCCGAGCCGAGTTCTGCCATCTATGCGGGCGGGGTGAAGCGCGGGGGTCGGGCCTTCGAGCAGTCCCATATCGTGCTCGCCTTCGAAGCGCCGGCCTATCGCGACGACGAGTATTTCGTCGCGCAGATTTGCGCGGGCGCGCTTGGCGGCGGCATGTCTTCCCGGCTCTTCCAGGAGGTGCGCGAGAAGCGTGGCCTCTGCTACGCGATCTACGCCTTCGCGAGCGGGCTGACCGATAGCGGCCTGTTCGCCGTGCACGCGGCGGGCGCTCCCGACCGGGCGCACGAGCTGTTCGCGGTAATCCGCGACGAGCTGGTTCGCGCGGCCGAGAATGGCTTCCGCGAGGACGAAATCGCCCGGGTCAAGGCTCAGCTCAAGATGGGATTGCTGACCGGGCTGGAAAGCTCTAGCGCGCGGGCCGAGCAGCTTGCGCGGCAGATATTGATCCACGGGCGCCCGCTTTCCGCCCAGGAGCTGATCGAGAAGGTCGAGCGGGTCGAGGCGGCCGACCTGCAAATCTTGGTTGAACGTTTGCTTTCTTCGCCGCCTAGCCTTGCCACGGTTGGGCCCATTCTTCATGTTGCAAGATTCGATGCGGTGGCGGAAAAGTTCGCGATCCCGCCGAGTAAAGCCGCCTAAAGAGGGTCTGTTCGAGCCATGGCGTTGTTGCGAACCGCCTCACCGAGCGATCTTGGGCCCGTCCTCGAAACCGACCGCGTCCAGTTGCGGACGCCGCAAATGTCCGACTATCCCGCCTGGGCCGAGCTCCGAGCGGCGAGCCGGGATTTCCTTACGCCCTGGGAGCCGCTCTGGGCAGCCGACGAGCTGTCCCGCAGCTCGTTCCGCCGCCGGGTGCGCCATTATCTCCGCGATCTCCGCGAGGACGTCGGCTATGCGCTGTTCATATTTTCCGGCTCGAGCGGCGCCTTGGTCGGAGGTCTTACGCTCTGCAATGTACGCCGCGGCGTGACGCAGTCCTGTACGCTCGGCTATTGGATCGGCGCGAAATATGCGCGGCAGGGCTACATGACGGCCGCCGTGCGGGCTGTTATCCCTTTCGTGTTCGATTCGCTCGAATTGCACCGGCTGGAGGCCGCCTGCCTGCCGACGAATTTGGCGTCCATACGCCTGCTCGAGAGGACTGGATTCAAGCGCGAGGGTCTCGCGCGCCGCTATTTGCGGATCAACGGAGTCTGGCAGGACCATTTGCTTTACGCCCTGCTCGACACCGATCTACGCGTCTAGCGGCGCGGCGGGATCGGAGCGTTGCGGAAGACGGGGGAAGGATGGCGGAGTTGAGCGCCACTAAGCGGGCCGACGAGACGCCTTCCTTGCAGTCATGCCGAGGCGGCGTCACGTCCCTGCTTGCCCGCATCGTCCTCGGCCTGCTCTTCCTGCTGCCGGCCGGTCTCGCCTCCGCCATCGAGGCGATCCCGGTCCAGCCCGATCAAGAGAAGATCGACGTCACCGCCAAGGGCGAGCTTTACGAGGGCAGGGGGGACAGGCTCCAGATCGAGACGGCGCCGGGCCCCGACGGCTTCATCGGCCGCATGGCGGTGCAGGCATCGAACCCTGGCACCAACCCAGCCTGGCTCGTCTTCGCGCTCTCCAATCCCACCTCCGAGCGCATTGTGCGCTGGCTTGTCGCGCCGCGTTACACGCTGGTCGATTCGCGCGTGTTCTGGCCCGAGCTCGACGCGCCGCGCATCAACGCCGTCACGCCCTCTCTCGGCTTCCGCCCCGAGCCTCTGAAGAGCGACCGCGCCGATATGTTCCGGCTCAATCTCGAGCCCGGCCAGACCGTCACCTTCGCCGCCGAGATGAGCTCGCCGCAAGTTCCGCGGCTCACGCTATGGGACCCGAACGTCTACCAGGCCAAGCAGCAGGACCGCATGTTGTTCAACGGCGTGCTGCTCGGCATCACGGGCCTGCTCGCCATCTTCCTCACTGCGATCTTCGCCGCGAACCATAGGGCGATCTTCCCAGCCACCGCGCTGGTCGCCTGGGCCGCGCTCGCTTATTTCTGCGTCGACTTCGGATATTGGAACAAGCTGTTCCCGGTCGGCCCCGACCGCAGCGCGCTCTATCGCGCCGCGGCCGAGTTGGCGCTCGCGGCAAGCCTCGTCCTTTTCCTCTACGCGTTCCTGCGCATCGGGCTATGGCACAACTGGATCAGGACGCTCTTCTGGTTCTGGATCGGCGCCCAGTTCAGTCTGATCATTGTTGCCATCATCGACCCCGCGCTCGCGTCAGGCCTCGCGCGTGCCTCGACCGTCGTGATCGCGGGCGTGGGAACGGCGCTGATCGTCTATCTCGCGCTGCGCGGTCAGGACCGCGCTCTGTCGCTGATTCCAAGTTGGATGCTCCTGCTCGTATGGTTGCTCGGTGCGGCGATGATCGTGCTCGGCAAGCTGTCCGGCGACATCGTGGTGTCGGGACTTGTCGCGGGTCTTGTGCTCATTCTCGTCCTGCTCGGCTTCACCGTGACGCAATTCGCCTTCCGCTCGGGCGCAGGCCCGCTGCAATTGGGTCCGCCGAGCCTCGTCCAGATGAAGTCGCTCGCGGTCGACGGATCGGGCGCCTATGTGTTCCAGTGGAACGCCGGAAACGACCAGGTCACCGTATCGAACGCGGTCGAGCAGGAGCTTGCCGTCGACCCCGGAAGCCTCAACACATCGCTCGACGACTTCCTCCAACACATGCACAACGCCGACCGCGAGCGCTTCAAGCTCATGCTCTGGTCCCTGCAGGAGAAGGGCGGCGGGGACCTGCAGACGGATTTCCGCCTGAGACGCCACGACGGGACCTATCTCTGGTACGATCTCCGCGCGCACGCGGCGCCGAGCGAGAATGCCCGGCTCTTGCGTTGCGTCGGGCTGTTGCGCGACGTGACGAGCGTCAAGCGCTCGCAGGAGCGCCTGCTGCATGACGCCGTGCATGACAGCCTCACGGGGCTTCCCAATCGCGAGCTGTTCATGGACCGCGTCGCGGGCGCCATCACGCGGGCGCGCGAGGGCCAGGCCAACCGGCCGACGCTTCTCTTCATCGATATCGATCGCTTCAAGAACGTGAACAAGAGCTTTGGCCTCGTCATCGGCGACAGCATGCTGCTGACGCTCGCGCGGAGGCTTGGCCGGCACCTCAACCCGCAAGATACGCTCGCGCGCCTCGGCGGTGACCAGTTCGCCATCCTGCTCATCTCCGAGACCGAGCCGCACCACGTCGCGACGCTTGCCGAGCGGGTGCGCCGCGCGCTCAGAACGCCGATGAAGATCAGCGCCAAGGAGATCGTGCTCACCGCCTCGATCGGCATCGTCGTGCATGACGGCTCGCAAGGGACCGCGCAGGAGCTTCTGCGCGAGGGCGAGATCGCCATGCTGCGCGCTAAGCGCGGCGGCGCCGACCGCATCGATATCTTCACGCCTGAGATGCGCGGCGAGGACGAGAGCAAGCTCCCGCTCGAAAGCGATCTCCGGGTAGCGCTCGAGCGGCAGCAGATTTCGGTGCTCTATCAGCCGATCACGCGGCTTGCCTCCAACCAGCTTGCCGGCTTCGAGGCTCTGCTCCGCTGGGACCATCCCACGCGCGGACGGCTCGGGCCCGAGGATTTCATCCCGCTTGCCGAGGAGTCCGGCCTGATCGTCGAGCTTGGGAGCTATGTGCTCGGCCAGGCGCTCGAGGAGGCGGTCCGCTGGCACAAGGTGCTGCCGCGCGACCGCGACCCGCTCTTCGTCAGCGTGAACGTGTCGAGCCGCCAGCTCTTCCGCCAGGACATGGTGCAGGAGATCAGGCTGATGCTGGCGCGCGAAGCCGTGCCCAAGGGTACGCTGAAGCTCGAGATCACCGAGTCGCTGGTCATGGAGAACCCCGAGCGGGCGGTCGAGATCCTGACCTGGCTCAAGACCTACGGCGCAAGCCTTGCGCTCGACGATTTCGGAACCGGCTATTGCTCGCTGAGCTATCTGCACCGCTTCCCCTGCGACACGATCAAGGTCGACCGCTCGCTGGTGCGCGACAGCGGATTGAACGGCTCGACTCCGCTCATCCTGCGCTCGATCATCGCGCTTGCGCATGAGCTCGGCAAGGAAGTGGTGGCGGAAGGGTGTCGAGACGGCGGCGGACGCGAGCTATCTGCGCTCGATCGGCTGCGAGTACGGGCAGGGCTATTATTACGGCGAGCCGATGTCCGCCAAGGATGTGAAGGCGCTGCTCACCGCGCTCGCGAGCCACCGCAAGCGCAAGATGCGCGAGCGCGCCCGCGCGACGCCCGCCGAGCCGGAAGCGCCCACTGGCCTCGAAGTGCAGGTCGCGGGCCCAACAACGCTGCCCGCGCTTACCGGCCCCGGCACGGTGGCATCGTCCTAGAGCGCTCAAATGGAAGGGGATGGCGACGTGATCAGGCGTGGCCCGAATCGCTTACGAGGCGGATCGGATCGACCCCGAGTCCGGCCGAGCGCGCGCGTATATTTGCGGTCCACCTCGGCATCGAAGATCAGCCTGGGATCGGCCGGACAGTTGAGCCAGCCATTGGCGTGGATCTCGCTTTCGAGCTGGCCAGGCGCCCAGCCCGCATAGCCGAGCGCGAGCAGCGCCTTGTCCGGGCCCGTGCCCTTGGCGATGTCGCGCAGAATATCGATGGTGGCGGTCAGGCACACGCTCTCGTCGATCGGCAGCGTGCTTTCGGCCTTGAAGTAGTCGGCGCTGTGCAGCACGAAGCCGCGCCCCGTCTCGACCGGGCCGCCGAGATGCACCGCCATGGCGTGCAACGGAGACGGAAGCCTGATGCGATCCTCGGGCGGGACGATGTTGAGCTGCGCGAGGAGCTCCGTGAAGCTGATATTCGGCGCGCGCTGGTTGATGATGATGCCCATGGCGCCTTCCGGCGAGTGCGCGCACATATAGATGACCGAGCGCGCGAAACGCGGGTCGCCCATGGCGGGCATGGCGATCAGAAGCTGGCCGTCGAGATATCCGTCGCGCTCGGGCCGGTTGTTGTGAGCTGCGCGCCTGCATCAGACTAGACTACAGAAGTTCTGTGGCCAGGAAAGGGCCAACCGCGGATTAACGGCGACCGGTGCATTTTCGCCGCGGCGACTCACGAAAGAGTGAGGTGCGGAGTGCTTCTTGAAGTCGCGTTGGGCAAGCCTCCCCGCTAGATTGCGCCCGCAACCAGTTCGCGAACCGACACATGACAGTGCCTGTACGATTCTTGCGCATCGCCCGAGCGTTGCCGTTGGCCGGCGGCGCGGCTTTGTGCATGACCTTGGCCGCTGCGATACTCTCTGCCGTTGCCGCGCCGCCAAGCTGCCTCGCCGTGGGCGCAAGCATCGAACGCGAACGCGCGGCTCGTGAGCGGCACGGTCGAAATTGGCGGCGAGCCCAGTCTGCTTGCCGGCGTGCAGCTCCGCATGGACCAGGGCTGGAAGACCTATTGGCGCAGCCCCGGCGATTCCGGTGTGCCGCCAGGCTTCGACTGGTCCGGGTCCAAGAACCTGAAGCATGCCGAAATCCTCTTTCCCGCGCCGATACGCTTCGCCGACGGCAACAGCACGGCGGTCGGCTATGCCGAAGAAGTGGTGTTTCCGGTCAGGATCACGCCGGAGCGGGCGGACGAACCGGTCGAGCTCAAGCTTGCCTTCGACTTCGGCATCTGCATGGACCTTTGCATCCCGAACGAGGTGGCCTTGAGCTCTCACGCTTCCGCCCGGAGCGGCGGGCACGCGCGGTGACGCTCTCGTCATCGAGAGCGCGTTGTCCCGCGTGCCAAAGCAAGCCGCAGCCGGCGTCTTGCCGCGCGCGGTTGCGGTCGAGGCCAAGCTCGACGGCGCAACGCCCGAGCTTGTCGTCGAGGCGGAGTTCGCGCCGGGTGCCGAAGATACCGATCTTTTCATCGAAGCGGCCGATGCCTTCGTGCCAGTGCCGAACCCGATCGGACCTGTCGAGGACGGAAAGCAGCGCTTCGCCGTCGGTTTCAAAACGGCTGCCGAGGCCCAAGCGATCAAGGGCAAGCCGCTCACGCTGACGCTCGTCTCCGACCGAGGGTCGACCGAAACCGTCTGGAAACCTGAGCCGCCGTCCTAACGGACGACGCGCGGGGTCACGACCGCGCCCGCGACCGCGCCGACGCCGGCTCCGATCGGGCCTCCGACCGCAGCGCCGGTGGCGCCGCCGACCGCGGCACCGCTGATGCGCTTCTGCGTCGTCGTGCAGCCGATGCTTGCGGCTGCGACAAGGACGACAAAGATAATCCCTCTCATTCCGTCCCCCGAAAATCACCCTGCGAACGAAACGTGGGCGGCCCGCCGGCGGTTCCGCCAAGTGCCGCCTTGGCCACTCGCGGGCGAGAAGCTAAGGTGCCCACCAAAAGATCAACGCAAGTCCCAAGGAGTGCGCGGACATGACCATCGCCATAGGAGACCGGCTGCCCGAGGCCACTTTCAGGGTGCTCGGTTCGGATGGGATCGAGACCATCAGCGCGAGAGACGTCTTCGGCGGCAAGAAGGTCGTGCTTTTCGCCGTGCCCGGCGCCTTCACCCCGACCTGCCACATCAAGCACCTTCCCGGTTTCATCGAGAGCGCCGAGGAGTTCAAGAAGGAGGGCGTCGACACCGTGGCTTGCGTGGCCGTGAACGACCCATTCGTGCTCGGCGCTTGGGCCGATGCGTCCGGCGCGAAAGGCAAGGTGCTGTTCCTGTCCGACGGCAATGCCGAGTTCACCAGGAAGATCGGCATGGATTTCGACGGCAGCGGGATTGGGCTCGGAACGCGCTCAAAGCGTTACGCCATGCTGGTCGAGGATTGTGTGGTGAAGGCTATCAATGTCGAGGACTCGCCTGGCGTGGCCGCGGAAAGCACCGCCGCGAAAATGCTGGAACGGCTCTAGGTCCTAGTTGCCGCGCGCGACGAGGAAGGGTGCCATCCCTTCGCGCGCAAGCTCGTCGGCGCGCTCGTTCTCGTCATGACCAGCATGGCCGCGTACCCAATGCCAGCGCACGTCATGGCGTGCGCTGGCCTCCTCGAGCCGCTGCCACAACTCGGCGTTGCGCACCGGCTTCTTATCGGCGGTGCGCCAGCCATTCGTCTTCCATTTGCGGATCCACTTGGTGATGCCGTCGCGGAGATAATTCGAGTCGGTGTAAAGCTCGACGTCCGACGGCGCCTTGAGCGCCTCGAGCGCCTCGATGGCCGCGGTCAGCTCCATGCGGTTGTTGGTGGAGAGCGCCTCGCCGCCTTTCAGCTCCTTGCGATGCGCACCCGATTCGAGGATCGCGCCCCACCCGCCGGGCCCGGGATTGCCCGAACAGGCGCCGTCGGTATGGATCACGACCTTGGACCTTGCTGCCATCTTCAAGCCTTGCCGAGACCGTAGTCGCGATAGGATTTGACGCGCTGGTGGAAGCGCAGCTTGCGTAAATATTCGTTGGGGTCCTTGGTCCGCACCAGCGCGTTCGCGTCGGTGTTGATCAAATCGTAGGTGCGCGTCAGCAAAAAGCGCAACGCCGCGCCTCGCGCGAGCATCGGCAGCGCTGTAAGCTCGTCCTCGCTGAGCTTCCGCTTCCGCTCGTAGGCCTGCAGCATCGCGCGTGCCTTGGTGACGTTGAAGCTCGCATCGGGCTCGAAGCACCAGGCATTGAGGCAGATGGCGACGTCATAGGAGATGAGGTCGTTGCAGGCAAAATAGAAGTCGATCAACCCGGAGATCTTGTCGCCAAGAAAGAACACGTTGTCCGGGAAGAGGTCGGCATGGATAACGCCCTTGGGAAGATTGCCGGGCCAGCGCGCTTCGAGAAAGCCAAGCTCCTTCTCGATCTCGGCTGAAAGCGTGGGGGTCACACGGTTCGCGGCGTCGCCGATCGAGGCGTAAAGCGCCCGCCAGCCGGCAAGCGCGAGGCTGTTCGCACGGCTCATGGGGAAGTCGGCGCCGGCGAGATGGAAGCGCGCGAGCGCCTGACCGAGCCCCGCGCAATGCTCGATTCCGGGGCGCCGCACCCACAAGCCTTCGAGGAAGCTGATCAGCGCCGCGGGCCGGCCAGCGAGCTGCTTCAGCGCCTGGCCCTTCCGGTCTTTGACCGGCAGCGGGCAGGTGATGCCGCGGGCGGCAAGGTGCTCCATCAGTGCAAGGAAATAGGGAAGGTCCTCGGGCCGCACTCGCTTCTCGTAGAGAGTGAGAATGTAGGGCCCGCTCTCGGTATGGACGAGATAGTTCGAGTTCTCTACGCCCTCGGCGATCCCCTTGAAGGAGGTCAGCGCGCCGATGTCGTAGGTGGCGATGAAAGCTTCGAGCTCTTCGTCGGAGACGTCGGTGTAGACGGCCATCTAGAGCGCCGGCATCTCTCTAAGCTCGCGCGGCAGCTTGAAGGCGATGCTCTCTTCGGCGGTGGTGACGGGCTCCACGCGGGCGGCGAAGCGCGCCTTGAAGGCGTCGATGATCTCGTCGACGAGCACCTCCGGCGCGGATGCCCCCGCCGTCACGCCGAGCCGGCTGATGCCGTCGAACAGGCTCCAATCGATATCGGACGCCCGCTCGATCAGCATGGCGCGCGGACAGCCCGCGCGCTCGGCGACCTCGACCAGGCGCAGCGAATTCGAGCTGTTGGGCGAGCCGACCACGATCAAACGGTCGCATTTCGCCGCGATGCGTTTCACCGCATCCTGGCGGTTGGTCGTCGCGTAGCAGATGTCGTCCTTGCGCGGTAGCGCAAGCTGCGGGAAGCGCTCCTTCAGCACCACGACGATTTCCCTGGTGTCGTCAACCGACAGTGTGGTCTGGGTGATCACCGCGAGTCGCGCGGCGTCGCGCGGGACGAACGCCTTCGCATCGTCGAGCGTCTCGATCAGGTGCACGGCGCCGGGAGGAAGCTGGCCCATGGTGCCGATCACTTCCGGGTGACCTGTGTGCCCGATCAAGAGGATCTCGAAGCCTTCGTCGAAGCGGCGCTCGGCCTCGACATGCACCTTGGAGACGAGGGGGCATGTGGCGTCGAGCACGAACATGCGCCGGTGCCCGGCAGCCTCAGGAACGGATTTCGGCACGCCATGCGCGGAAAATACGACCGGCGCGCCGGTATCCGGGATTTCGTCCAATTCTTCGACGAAGATGGCGCCCTTGGCCTCGAGGCTCTCGACCACATAGCGGTTATGGACGATGGCGTGGCGCACATAGACGGGCGCGCCGTATTTGGCGAGCGCGAACTCGACGATCTGGATGGCGCGGTCGACGCCGGCGCAAAATCCGCGCGGCGCGGCGAGATAGATGGTGAGCGGCGGGCGCTCGCCCTCTCGGCTTGGGTGTTTCGGCATGGCGGTCACCTTCGCACCGAGGTTGCCCCAAGTCCGGCCTTGTCGCGCTCGCCAGGGGCGGATAGTTTTGCGCGCCAAAATAGGAACTGGCAGCCCGCGACATTATTCAGGCATCGAGCCGGCATATCAGGCAGGGATGACTGGCCTGTCAAGCCGAGGGGTGAGTTGAAGCATTCCGACCCTCTTTGCTGGTTGCGCGTGGTCTGGCTCCCCACGCTGCTGCTCGCCTTGCCGCTGCTTGCCGCGGGCTGTGGGGCTTCGAAGACACCGCACCTTTACGGGACGGGCTCGGCTGACTCCGACCGCTTGCCCGAGCAAACCGCCGATCAGCTGACTCAGATCACGTCGGCCGAATCCGGCGCCACGCTATCAGGATGGCGCCGGCACCCACTGCCCGCAAGTCGTGGCCTGGCCACGCGACCGGCTGGTGACCGTCTACCAGGGCGGCCAGACGGGCGACGCCAAGGCTGTCGTCCATCGCGGCGAGATCACCAAGATGTCTCGCGAGTGCCAATTCTATGGCGGCCGCGTCGTAGTGAAATACGGATTTGCCGGCCGCGTGCTGCTTGGGCCGAAGGGCGGTCCGGGCACGGTGAGCTTGCCGGTCAACATCCGCGTCGCCGGCGCCGACCAGCGGACGCTCGCCACCGATCGCATGGTCGTCGCGACGACCATTCCGCACAACAGCTCGGTCGGCTATTTCTCGATGGTGCGGGAGATCGCTTTCCCGATCATGGTCGGCGCGCGGCCCGAGGACTACAAGATCTTCGTGGCCTTCACGCAGGCGGGAGGGCAGGGCTAGCTGCCGCTCGTTCAGCCGCATCGATATTCCATGGCAAACATAACCCGCACCGTGGCGTCGGCCGACGCATCGGTCAGGCCGAACAGCACGCCGGCGCACAAGGCCCACTCCTCTGGCGCCAGTTTGCTGCGACTGCGCGGGCGGTCGTCGTCATCGGGCGAATAGAGATAAAGGCTTGGGCCAAGCAGATGGACCTGCCCGTCGAACGACCCCGTAGCGCCAAGGTCCTCGATCCCGCCAAAGGCAAGCGCCGCCACCGACCAGCGCTCCGCAAAGCGATATTCGAGCTGGCCCGCATATTCCAAGCCGAGATTGTCGGTTTCCGCATGCCTGCAGAGCTGATCGACGAGCCGCGGATTCAGCGTCAGCAACCATCCGCGCTGCGCCACCTCCACGATCGGACCGAACTCGAACTCATCGGGATCTTCGAGGTCCACGAACATGAGACCGGCGCGTATCCCGCCATGACCGCGAGCCCGAACGCGCCGCCCTTGCGAGGCACCACGGCGAACCGCCCCCCTTCCGCCCGCTTTATCGTTGTCGGTGCGAGCGGGCTGGCCGGGACGTGATAGACGCCCCTGCCTGATATCCCCCTGACAAGGATAATAGTCCAAGGCAGAATCGGGAAGTTTTGACTGTCAGGAATGGGGGTTTTTAGGCGAGCCAAGCCGCGCGTGGCCCGCGTGAAGCGGTGCCAAAAGGGCCTCATGCCCGGATATAGACGCTCATGCTGGGCCATGCTTGAGCGTTTCGGTCCGCCCGGCGCCGAGCGGCACCCCGCGCGGGTCCGCTCAAGGCCGGGGATACCATGCCCGTCGGACGGGGATAGTGCCTCGTCGGACGGGGATAGCGCTCTAGTTCAGCTTGGTCTTGAGCGCGTCGATGCCCAGCTTGACGAGTTTATCGGCAGTCTCGGGCGTAAGCTCTGCGGCGATCACCCGCTCGGCCGCGGCCACCGCTGCATCGGCGGCGGCGGCCCGCACCTCGCGCAAGGCGTCGGCCTCGGCACGCCCGATCTTGTCCTCGGCGAGCTTCATGCGCCGCTCGAAATGCTCACTCATGGAACGGCGCGTCTCGGCGGCGAGGATCTCCGCCTCCTTGGCGGCCTGGGCCACGATCGCCTTGGTCTCCTTCACCGCGTCCTTTTGCTTACGCTTGTAATCGGCGAGGACCGCCTCGGCCTCTTGGCGCAGCCGCGTGGCATCTTCGAGCTCGGCCTTGATGCGCTCGGCGCGGGTATCGAGCGCCGACGCGAGCTTCTTGTGCACGCCGAAATAGAAGATGACGCCGAGAAACAGGAAGAACGACACGGCGACCCAGAATTCCGGCGTGGCGAGGATGCCCATGGCTTAAGCCTTCCGCGCGGCCTCGACCGCCTTCTCCATCTCCGCCTTGCCGGGCGCCGTGCCGATCAGCCGGCGCACGATGTCGGAGGCGACGTCGGCCGCCACCGCATCGACATCCTTCATCGCCGCGTTCTTCGCCTTCTCGATGCGTGCCTCGGCTTCCGCGCTCTTCTTGGCAAGCTCCTTATCGAGCTTCGCCCGCTCGGCGCCGGTCTCGGCTTTCAGCTTGGCGCGGCCTTCCTCGACGATCGCATGCGCCTTCTGCTTCGCCTCGGCGAGCGCCTGCTCGTAGGCGGCGATGGCCTCCGCAGTTTCGCGGCTGAGCGCCTCGGCCGCGGCGAGGTCCTTGGCGATATAGTCCGCGCGCGCCTCGATCACCTTGCCGATGCGCGGCAGGGCCACATAGACCATCAGCAGGTAAAGCAGGCCGAAGGAGATGAGCAGCCAGATAAGCTGCGGCGCCCAGTCCTCAGGGACAAGCTGCGGCATGGATGCGCTCCTCGCGCGAACGCAAAAAGCCTAGAACACGAACAGGATGATCAGCGCCACGACGAGGCCGAACAGGCCGGTCGCCTCGGCAAGCGCGAAGCCGAGCAGCAAGTTCGCGAACTGGCCGGGCGCGGCCGATGGATTGCGCAGCGCGCCTTGCAGATAGTTGCCGAAGATCGTGCCGATGCCGACACCCGCGCCGACAAGCGCGATCGAGGCAAGGCCCGCGCCGATGAGTTTAGCTGCTTCTGGTCCCATTCCTCCCTCCATGTGAGAGTTCCTTCGATGGCTAGAGTGAAGTCCTAATGATGCATGTGAAGCGCGTCGTTGAGATAGATGCAAGTCAGGATGGCGAACACATAGGCCTGCAGGAACGCCACCAGGATTTCGAGGCCGGTGAACGCGACCATGAAGGCGAGCGCGGCCCAACCGCCGAGAAAGCCGAGCGCCACCACGAACGAGCCGAACACTTTCAGCATAGTGTGGCCGGCCATCATGTTGGCGAAAAGCCGCACCGACAGCGAGATCGGCCGCGTGAGATAGGAGATCACCTCGATCACCACGAGCAGCGGCAGCATGACGAACGGCACGCCGGACGGCACGAAGAACTTCAGGAACTTCACGCCGTGCTTCCAGAAGCCGATCGCCGTGACGGCGAGAAAGATGAAGGCGGCGAGCGCGAAGGTGACGATGATGTGGCTGGTGACGGTGAAGGAGTAGGGCAGCATGCCGAGCATGTTCAGCACGAGCACGAACATGAACAGCGTGAAGACGAACGGGAAATATTTCATCCCGTCGGTGCCCACATTGTCGCGCACCATGTTGGCGACGAACTCGTAGGACAGCTCGGCGACCGATTGCAGCCTGTTCGGCACGAGCGAGCCGCGGCGCATGGCGTAAACGGTAAAGAGGGTGATCAGGCAGGCGGCGATCACCATGAACAAAGCGGAGTTGGTGAAGGAGGCATCGACTCCGAACAGCTCGAGCTCGAAGATACGCTTGATCTCGAACTGGTGCATCGGGTCGGGCAGGCCGCCCGCGCCCCCGTGCCCGCCTTCGGCAGCATAGGCTGTGCTGATCACGACAGATCGCCCCTAATCATCGTCGTCGTCCACCGTCAGGTCCTTCCCCGGCGGCACGCCTTCCTGCATCGCCTTGGCGGTCCTGATCACGTTCAAAATCCCGGCGGCGGCGCCCAACAACAGGAACACCACCATCAGGAACGGCTTGGTCTCGAGCCAGCGGTCGAGCGCCCAACCGATAAATCCTCCGACCACTACGCCAGCGACGAGCTCCGTCGCAAGCCTGAGCGCCTGGCCCATCGCTCTCCCGCGCCCCGCGACTTCGGGGTCGGGGGGAGGAGCGTGGCGCGCCTGCGCCGAAGCGAGCTGCTCCCCAAGCGTGTCGAGCCGCCGCCGAATGTCGTCCGCGTCGCGTCCGCTTCGAGCGCGGCGCGGGTCGTTCTCGGCTCCGGCCATTGGCACTGCTCGACTTCCGGGAGAGCCCCCTGGCACCGGCTGGTCCTTAAGCGTGGCGCGCACTTTAGTTGGCCGCTCGCCCCTGTCAAGGAACTCAAAGACGGGCGGGAACGGGCCGGGAAACGGGCAAAAAGGGGCTTTTCAATCGCGGGCGTTCCAGGCCGGGGGACCGGCCGTGATGGCCTTTCCGTCGGGCGCGACGGCGACGCAGAATCGCGTCATGTGCACCTGGTCGAACACGTCGGCATATTTGATGTAGCCCACCACGAAGAACGGGGCCTGGATGTCGGATTTGAACACCGTCGCCGGGCTGAACAGACGGTCTGCCTCCAGGATCTCGCCGGTCGGGACGGCTTTCGAGCTGTCGTAGGAGGGGCGGTTCCCATGCGGCTCAACCTGCGTGAAGTCCACGAGCCACTCTTTTAGCAAAGCAGGGGTCTTGCCGTAATTCTCCATGGCGAGCCTGACGCTCGGCCGGCTCGGCAAGAGGTCGAGGTCGGTCGGGCCGCCGAACACATAGGCCCGCTCGGCGGTCGGGATGTAGCTTGCCGCCTTGCGTGCCGCGCTCGAAGCGCGGTGCAGATAGAACCACATAAGCAGAAGGGAGGCCGCGAGCAGCCCTGCAAGCAACGTGAGCGCGCGCGCGACGTTGCTGAAGAGATCGAGCAGGCCTGCCTTGCAGGCGAGGTAGTGGGGCAGCCCTGCCAAGCCCTCGCCCAAGGTGCAGGGCCCATCCGCAGCCGCCCCGGCCTCTTCCGCGGCGGCCGCGTCGTCCTGCTGGTCGATCGCGTGGCCCCCGCCGTGGTTGTCGGACCGGTCGACATTGCCGTGCCGCGCAATGCCGCCGGCCTGCCCCAAGATTTCCTGGGACATCGCCGGCTGCGCGCAAGCAAGCGCGAGCAAAGCCGCAATCAATCTGAGCATCGCCCCGAGGCCCCGTCCCTCAAGCCTTTCCCCGGGAAGGGTTATAACCGAATTATCGAGAATTCCACCCCAGTTGATACCAGCCTCCGTCATGGCGGGGCTTGTCCCGGCCATCCACGTCATACCGGCGAAAGCCGGTATCCAGGATCACACGCTCCGCGCTCGTCACCCTGGATTCCGGCGTCCGCCGGAATGACGACATAGAATTCGTGGATGCCCTGCACTTCGGCCGGGCATGACGGTAGCAGTGGCGCGTAATAAGTGGGTCTAGCTCGCGTCGCGGAGGCGCTCGGCGGATTCGAGGTCGACCGAGACGAGCTGGCTTATCCCGCGCTCGGCCATGGTGACGCCGAACAGCCGGCTCATGCGCGCCATGGTGAGCGGGTGGTGGGTGATGATCGAGGAAGCGCGTATCGGTCTCGCGCGCCATCTCCTCCATCATGCGGCAGAAGCGCTCGACATTGGCGTCGTCGAGCGGCGCATCCACCTCGTCGAGCACGCAGATCGGCGAGGGGTTGGTGAGGAACACGGCGAAGATCAGTGCGAGCGCTGTGAGCGCCTTCTCGCCGCCGGAGAGAAGGGTGAGCACCTGCGCGCGCTTGCCCGGCGGGGTGGCCACGATCTCGAGCCCGGATTCGAGCGGATCGTCGGAATCGACGAGCTTCAGCTCCGCCGTGCCGCCGCCGAACAGCGTCTTGAACAGTCGCCCGAAATGGGCGTTGACCATGTCGAAGGCCTCCAAGAGGCGCTTGCGCCCCTCGCGATTGAGATTGGCGATGCCCTGGCGTAGACGGGCGATGGCCTGCTCCACATCGGCCTTCTCGCGCGTCATCTCTTCGAGCTGGAAGGCGAGATCGCTCTCTTCCTCCTCGGCGCGGAGATTGACGCCGCCGAGCCGCTCGCGATCGGCGCGCAGCTTGAGGAGTCGCGCCTCGACCTCCACGAGCGGAGGAAGCGCCGCACCTGGCTTGACGTCCGCGAGCGCAAGGCAGCCCTCGGGCGCGCAGTCGAGCTGATCGCGGATGGCGCGGGCGCAATCGCCGCGCCGCTCGCGCGCGGATTCAAGCCGTGCCTCGCTGCGCGCTCTCGTCTCGCGCGCGGCGGACAGGCGCTCCTGCACCTCGCGCAACAGCTTCTCCTGCGCCTTGAGCGCGGTCTCGGCGACCGCAAGCTCGTCGGCAGCCTTGGAGCGCTCGCGCTCGGCGGCGGCGATGGCATCCATCAGCTTCAGGCGGCGCTGCTCGATCTCGGCCGGCAGATTGGCGAGCGCGGCAAGATCGGCGCTCGTCTCTTCCTCGCGCGCGCGCAAGGTGGCGATCTGCTCGCGCGCATTCTCGATGCGCTTCCGCCAAAGCGCCTGCTCGGCGGCGATTGCCTCGATGCGCTCCTGCCTGATCTTGATCTCGCGCTCGAAGCCTTCGAGCGCGGCGTCAGCACGCGCCGCGGCGCCGCGGCTTGTCACGGCGTCGGCTTGGGCGGCTTCAAGCGCGGCTTGGAGCGTAGCGAACGGCGCGAGCGAAAGGAGTGAAGCGGCGGCGTTGTTGCCCTGCTCGTCCGTCTCATGCAGCGCTGCGCGCGTCCGCACCAGGGCCTCGGCGAGCGCCCCGAGCTGCTTGCTCGATTCATGCGCCTCGTGCTCGGCGGCAGCAATCGCGTCGCGGACCCCGTCGAGCTCCGCATGCGCGTCCTTTGCCTTCTGTCGCAGCGCCTTGGTGTTCTGTCCGGCGGTCCCAAAACGGGCCGAGGCTTCGTTGAGCGAAGCGAGCGCGGCGGCGGCCTTGGCCGAAGCGTCGGCAGCCGCAAGCTTGAGCGCGGCAAGCCGGCTGCGCTCCACGAGGCGCGCGCCTGAAGCCGTGGCCGCGCCAGCTATGACCGAATAGCCGTCCCAGCGCCAGAGGTCGCCGTCCTTGGAGACGAGCCTCTGCCCGGGCTGAAGCTTCGCCTGCAAATCGCGGCCGCGCGCGGCCTCGACGACGCCGATCTGGCCGAGACGCCGCGCGAGCACCGCCGGCGCGCTCGACGAAATTGCTGAGCGGGACAGCGCCCTCGGGAAGCGCGGGATCCGCATCGGATGCTGCCGTCTTGCGCCAATGCGCCGCAGCGCTCTCGTCGGAGGCGGCATCGAGATCGTCGCCGAGCGCGGCACCGAGCGCCTGCTCGTAGCCGGAAGCGATCTCGATCTGCTCGACGATTGGCGCCCAGTCATGCGCCGGCTGTAGCACCTTGGTGAGCGTGGCAAGCTCGGTCTCGAGCTCCTGGCTCGCGAGCCTTGCAGCGGCCTCGGTGGCGCGCGCTTGCGCCTCATGCGCGCGCGCCGCCTCTTCAGCGGCCTCGGCGGAGGCAAGCTCGGCCTCGATGGACTCGGTCGAGGCCATAAGCTCGGCAAGCGTGGCCTGCAGCTCGGCGAGCCGCGTTGCGCTCGCGCCGGCCTCGTGCGCGGCAAGTTCCTGTTCGATCTCCGCCACCTGCTGCTGAAGCAGGCCGAGACGCTCTGCGGTCTTCGTCTGCTCGCTTTGCAGCCGCCCGCGCGCCGTGCGCGCCTCGACTAGCTCTGTCGTGGCGAGCCGGAGCGCCTGCTCGGCGGCTTCGAGCGTCGCCGCGGCGGTCGAAGCGGTGGCGCGAAGCTGCGGCTCCTCGTGGTCGCGCGAGCCTTGCGCTTCGAGCTTGCGCGCCTCTTCGCCGAGCCGGCGCAACATGCCCTCGGCCTCGGCGATATGCTCTTCCTCGCGGGCGAGATCGCGCGAGGCCTGCGCCAGCCGCGTCTCGAGCTCCGACTGGCGCGCCATGGCGCGCGCCTCTTCTTCTTCAAGCGCGTCGCGCTCGACATTCAGCCGGTGCAGCGCCGCGGCGCGCTGGGCTTCCGCGTCGCGCAAAGGCTGCAGCTTCTCGGCGGCCTCGGCCTGCTGACGCAGCGCCTCGCCCTCGGCCTTGGTCTCCTGCGCCATCGTCGTAAGCGCAGCCTGGAATGCGGCCTCCTCCTGTTCGACCAGCGCGCAGGCGGCGACCCAATGCAGATGATGCTGCAGCGCTTCGGCCTCGCGGATCTTGCCGGAGATCTCGCGATAGCGCTGCGCCTGGCGGGCCTGGCGCTTCAGCGCCTGCAATTGCGAGGAGAGTTGCCCCATCAGGTCGGACAGCCGGGCGAGATTGCCTTCGGTTGCCTTGAGCCGCAGCTCCGCCTCGTGCCGCCGGCTATGCAGGCCTGCGATGCCCGCGGCATCTTCGAGCACACGGCGGCGCTCCTGCGGCTGCGCGTTGACGATCTCGCCGATGCGGCCCTGGCGCACGAGCGCCGGCGAGCGCGCGCCGGTCGCGGCGTCCTCGAACAGCAGACGCACGTCACGGGCCCGTGCATCCTTGCCGTTGACCCTGTAGGCCGAGCCCGCCTCGCGCTCGATCCGCCGCGTCACCTCGAGCATGTCGTCGTCGTTGAACTCGGCGGGCGCGCTGCGATCGGAATTGTCGACGAAAAGCGTGACCTCGGCGCTATTGCGCGACGGACGATCCTCGCTGCCGGCGAAGATCACGTCGTCCATGGCCGCGCCGCGCATGCTCTTGTACGAGGTCTCGCCCATGGCCCAGCGCAACGCCTCGAGCAGGTTCGATTTGCCGCAGCCGTTCGGCCCGACCACCCCGGTGAGACCGGGCTCGATCAGGAGCTCGGTCGGCTCCACGAAGGACTTGAAGCCGAGAAGGCGGAGTTCGGGTGATCTTCACGTGTCGTTTGGCCCCCAAATCGATGAAATGTCAGACGCTAATTGGTTAACGAAACGTATACAGCGTCACGACGCGCGCGGCTCGATCAGGGCCTTGATCTCTTCGAAGGTGACCGCGCCTTGCGCCTTCTTCCCATTGACGAAGAAGGTCGGCGTGCCGAACACGCCGAATTGCCGACCCCGCTGTTTGACCTCGGTCAAGCCCTCGATAATGGTTTGATTCGATAGGCATTTGTCAAACGTCTCGCGGCTCATTCCGCTGGATTTGGCGACCCCGTAAAGGGCGTCGCGCCGCACTTCCTGGGTCACCCATTCGGGCTGCCGCGAAAGGAAGGCGTCGAGCAGGAAGAAATACTTCTCCGCCGGCGCGCAGCGATTGATGATGGCCGCGGCTCCCGCCGTGCGCCCGATGGGAAACTCCCGCACGATATAGCGGACCTTGCCGGTATCGATATAAGCTTGCTTCACGCGCGGGAACACCTCGGCGTGGAACTTGCGGCAATGCGGGCAGGTGAGCGAGGCATACTCGATCACCGTGACAGGCGCGTTCGGACTGCCGATCGCGCGGTCGCCGAGCGGGCCCGCGCGCAGCAACTCCTCGCGCGTCGGTGGGTCGACCTTCAGCGGGGTTGCCGGAGCCTCCGGCGCGGGCCCGAAGCCTGCCAGAGTGATCGCTCCGGCGATCAGCATCGACGCACTGGCCAACGGCAAAATCATCCGGCGCGGAACGCCCTAGTGGCCGTGGCCGTCGTCGTGCGGCACCTCCGAAACCTCGCCACCCGCAAGGATGGTCTCGAAGTCCTTGATGTTCTGGCCGCCGCCCAGCCTCTTGCCGTCGATGAAGAAGGTGGGCGTGGAGTCGACGCCGAACGTCTCGTTGGCGCGCTTGCGCACCTCGACGATCTTGTCCTGCAGATCCTTGTCGGCAAGGCACTTGTCGAAGCTCTCCTTCGAGAAGCCCGCCTGGCGCGCGATGCCGAGGAGCTTGTCCTGGCCCTCGGCACCCGGCACCGCCCAGGTCTTCTGCGTATCGAACAGCGCGCCGACCATCGGATAATAGCGATCGGGCCCCGCGCAGCGCGCGACCATGAAGGCCGCGAGCGCGAGCGATCGAGTGGGAACTCGCGCAGGATGAACTTCGCCTTGCCGGTGTCGATAAATTTCTCCTTCAGCTCCGGAAAGACGTTGGTGTGGAAGTTCGCGCAATGGCCGCAGGTCATCGAGGCATATTCGACTATGGTGGTCGGCGCGTCCGCCTTGCCGATCGCGATGTCCTCGAGCGGCCCTTTCATCATCAGGTCCGACATGGCGACATCGCCGGTCGGGGGCGCCGCCTGCTGGCCCATGCGCGAATAGACGATGCCACCGATGATGGCCGCGGCGATGCACGCGGCGACGATCCAAAGGGCAGGCTGCCTGCTCTTGGCGGGGTCGGTCGCTGCGGATGGGGCGGCGGCCTTGCCGGCCGCCTTTTTCGTAGGTTTTGCCACTCTCGCTACTCCAGTGTTGCTGTGTTGGCGCTATTTCGTTGAAACACGGGGGCTCTGGCAAGCCCCGACGAGCAGCCTCGCGCTCAACCTCTCGTGAGCCGTGCCCGCGTGGCCTGTCCGAGCCGCGCCAACGCGCGCCGCAATCCTTGGTCCTCTATGGCGGCGGAGGCGGGGAGGGAGACCTCATCCGCAGGCGACGGTGCGGGCGGGGCAGGGGGCTTCGCCGCGCGGGCGACCGGCGCCTGCAAGATCCGCATCTCCGTGATGGCCCGATAACCGAAATAGCCGTTAACGCGCTCGAGGATCGGGCCTGCCCGGTGCTGCACCTCGATGGCTCTCGGGCCCGAGACCCGGAGCACGAGCACCGCGCCTTCGCCGCGCCGGCCTTTCGGGGTGCTGGCGGTTTCAGCCTCGTCGCGCCGCCGCGGCCAGACGACGCGGTCCGGCGCGGTGAAGGCGGCAAGCTCGGCGCCGACGATGGAAGGCCAATCTGCAAGGAGCGCCGTGGTGGCGAAGCCGCGTGCGCGGGCCGCGGGATCGAGCGCGCGGGCGACATAGGCGCCGATCGGGCGCGCGCCGCCTGCGAACTTGAATCCTGCCCTGCGCGCGTTCTCGCTCATGCACGGCCCGAGTGAACGGTGGATGGCCGGTCCAGCCTTCTTGCTTCGCTTTGGGCGAGCTTACACCATGGCGCGGAGTGGCGCGCGAGCGGAGTGGAACTTATGCAGCGGCGACAGGCGGTGCTTGCCGAGGCGGAGCTGGGCACGACTCTGCCGCGGCCGAGCGACGCGCTGCTCGCCTGGTACGACCGCGAGCGGCGGCATCTGCCTTGGCGCGCGGGTCCGGGAGAGCCCGCCGATCCCTATCGCGTCTGGCTGAGCGAGATCATGCTGCAGCAGACCACGGTGAAAGCCGTTTTGCCGCGCTATGCCTCATTCCTCAGGCGCTGGCCCGATGTCGCGGCGCTCGCCCGCGCCGAGCTCGGTGAAGTCCTCGCCGCCTGGGCCGGGCTCGGCTATTACGCCCGCGCGCGCAATCTGCACGAATGCGCGCGGGTGGTGGTCGAACTGCATGGCGGGAGCTTCCCCGCGACCGAAGCCGAGCTGCGCAAGCTTCCGGGCATCGGCGCCTATACAGCCGCCGCGATCGCCGCGATCGTCTTTGGCGCGCGCTCGACGCCGGTCGACGGCAATATCGAGCGCGTCGTCGCGCGTCTCTTCGCGGTGACGACGCCTTTGCCCGAAGCGAAAGCGGAGATCAGGATGGTTGCGGAGAGGCTCACGCCGGACGAGCGGTCGGGCGATTTCGCCCAAGCCATGATGGATCTGGGTGCCACGATCTGCACGCCGCGCCGGCCCGCTTGCGGTCTTTGTCCGGTGCGGCCGGATTGCAGCGCCTATGCGCAAGGCCTTGCGGAGGTGCTGCCCTATCGCGAGGAGAAGGCCGAACGGCCGGTCAGGCGGGGCACGGCATTCGTGGCGCTTCGGGCCGACGGCGCCGTGCTCTTGCGCGAGCGGCCGCTCAAAGGGCTGCTCGGCGGCATGCTCGAAGTGCCGTCATCGCCCTGGGAGAGCGCGAAACCAAAGCTGGCTTCAGTAGAAGCTTACGCGCCCTTGGATGTAGCGTGGAAGAAAGCGCCGGGATTGGTCGAGCACACTTTCACGCATTTTCATCTCGAGCTTTCAGTCTACCGCGCCGCGGTGGGCGCCGATGTAGAGTTGACGGAGGCTGCATCTCCCGAGCGCTGTCGCTGGCTCAAGCTCCGGGAACTTTCCAATGCGGCACTGCCGAGCCTGATGCGCAAGGTGATTTCTCACGCCCTTGAGCTGAATGCAGGCGCATCCGGCTCAATCCGCAAACGTGCTCCGACCGCTGCCGCTACCAAGCCTTAGACGTTCACGCGAATTCAAATCACGATGTCGCTGATATCGATCTCTCCATCGCCGCCGTCATAGGCGAACTGAAGTGTTGGACCGAGAAAGGATAGGCGCCCGCGTGGCAGGACTTCCTGCACGCCGTGATAATGCGCATCGTGGTAAGTCGTTACACCTCGGTCAGGCCGCCGGGGCCGGCCGAGACAAGCTCCACGCGGAACTTGAAGCCGTCGAGCTCTCCGATCGAGTTCGACCATAAAAGTCAGAACGGAGTGGGATTCGCGATCGATGTTCTTCGAAATGGAGAGACCCATGCTGATGGGCCGCCCCTTCGCCAGTCTTGCCTTGCCGTCCTGGACAACGATGATGTCGGCAACTCTGGCCATTGGACCCTCCTTGCGAGCTTGCGCACGGAATTAGGTCGTCACCAAAGGCCCCCAGCCATCCGAGGACCGTATAGCCTCTCGCACTTAGGGGGCGAGTTGTACGCACGATTATTGGAGGCAAACGCGTTTACCTTACTGAGGTTGCGTTCCCAGCTTCTGCCGCGCGGCCTCGCGCAAGGCGTCGATCGGCTTGAGCCGGCCGTCGGCCTCGTAGTGCCAGAATGTCCAGCCGTTGCAGGCGAGCGCGCCTTGCACAAGGGCGCCGATCTTGTGGATCGAGCCCTCGGCGCCGGCGCAGGCGATCGAGCCGTCGGCGCGAACCCTCGCTTCATGCCGCGCGGCAGGATCGTAAAGCACCGTGCCGGGCAGGATCAGCCCGAGCTCGACCAGCGCGCCGAACGGGATGCGCGGCTCGGCGCGCTTGTTCTTGGCAAGTTTGAGCGAGGCTTGATCAAGTGGCTCCGCCGCTTCGATCCGCGCCGCGGCGGCTTTCGCGTAGGCCTCGTCCCGCTCGATGCCGATGAAGCGCCGCCCGAGCCGTTTGGCAACGACCGCTGTGGTCCCTGAGCCGAGGAACGGGTCGAGCACCACGTCGCCCGCCTCGCTCGAAGCAAGGATGATGCGGTGGAGCAACGCCTCGGGTTTTTGCGTGGGATGCGTCTTGCGCCCGCAATCCTGCTTGAGGCGC
The DNA here is from genome assembly GCA_963832515.1 of uncultured Alphaproteobacteria bacterium. GTDB lineage: Bacteria > Pseudomonadota > Alphaproteobacteria > Rhizobiales > Methyloligellaceae > Methyloceanibacter. The sequence continues at coordinate 319,534 of CAWHUE010000017.1, read as the reverse complement.
TCCGCGCCCGAGCAGATCGGGAACAGCCAGTCCGAGCGCATCTGCAATTCGTCGTTCAGCGATTTCATCGCCTCGTAGTTGAAGGTGTAGCGCGCCTTCGGCGCCGTGGAGGCCCAGATCAGCGTCTCGTGCGCGTTGGTGAAGCGGCGGCCGCGGAAATTCGGCATCGGGTTGGTCTTGCGCCAGATCACGTCGTTGAGCACCCAGAAGCCGAGATCCTGGAGCGCCGTGCCCACGCGGAAGATGTTGTGGTAGCTGCCGATCACCCAGAGGCCGCCGTCGGGCTTGAGCACGCGGCGGCAGGCGGCAAGCCAGGCGCGGGTGAATTCGTCGTAAGCGGTGAAGCTCGCGAATTTGTCCCAGTCGTCGTCGACGGCGTCGACCAGGCTGTTGTCGGGCCGGTAAAGCTCGTTCGCGAGCTGGAGATTGTAAGGCGGATCGGCGAAGACGAGGTCGATGCTTCGCTCGGGCAGCGCGGCGAGCTTCTCGATGCAGTCGCCGACAAGGATGCCGTCGAGGGGGAGCTCAGCTCCCCGTCTGTCCCCCACGCCCATGAAGCATCCCGCTACGCGATACTGAAACGCGCCCGCGCTTTCGCCGGGCGGTCGCCATGCTGGCGGAGCCGGGTAAAGGTGGGCTTAACTTACGGCTAAGGGGCTGCGTGCGCCTTGTAGAGCCGGGTGCTATTGCATGCCATGTGGATTCCAGCCTAGTCCTCGACGGCGACGGCCACGCGCTCGCCTCTTTCGAGCAAACGCAGCGCGCGCTCGATGGGCGCAAAGGAGCGCCGGTGATGCGTGCAGACGCCGTGTGTCTTGACGGCGAGCGCATGCTCGGGCGTGCCGTAGCCCTTGTTGCTCTCCCAGCCATAGCGGCGATAGCGGCGCGCAAGCTTCACCATCAGCCGGTCGCGCGTGACCTTGGCGACGATCGAGGCCGCGGCCACCGAAAGCGACAGCCCGTCGCCGCCGACGATGGCGCGCGCCGGCGGCCGGAAAGCGCTTCGGCACGATATTGCCGTCGATCAAAGCTGCGCCTCTCGGCAGACTCAAGCCGCGAAAGGCCATTCGCATGCCCCAGAGGCTCGCCTGCAGGATGTTGTCGCGGTCGATGCGCCGCACATGTCCGATCACGACCGACACGCAAGCCGTGGCCACGATCTCGGCGTAGCGGTCGGCGCGCGCATCCGGCGTAAGCAGTTTCGAGTCGTTCAGGCCTTCAGGAATGCGGTTAGGGTTGAGGACCACCGCTGCGACCACGACGGGACCCGCCCACGGACCGCGGCCCGCCTCGTCGATGCCGACCACGGGTACGCCATATTGATCCATCATCGCCGCCTCGTATTCGAAGCTCGGCGACGGGCGAACGGGAAGCGATTCTGGCGGGAAGTCCCATGGGCCGGGACTTTCGCGCAAAGCCCGCCCGCCGCGCAACCTGTCAGGCGGGAAGGCCCGCCGCACTGTGGAAAACTAGAACAGCTGCAGCTGCTGGCCGGGGCGCGCGGGCGGCGTGAACAGGTCCTTGCGCAGCGAGATCTCATCCCGGTTGAAGCCGAGCCGCTCGGCGGCAAGCTCGAACCTTCGGCCGATCATCCAGGCATAGGGCCCGTCGCCGACCATGCGCTCGCCCCACTTCGCATCGTAGAGCTTTCCGCCGCGGGTCGAGCGCATCAAGGACAGCACGCGGCTGGCGCGATCCGGGCAGTTCGACTTGAGCCATTCGGTGAAGAGATCGCTGATCTCAAGCGGCAGACGCAGCAGCACATATCCCGCCTGCTTCACGCCCACCGCAGAGGCCCGTTCGAGGATGCGCTCCATCTCCATGTCGGTGAGGCCGGGGATCACCGGCGCCACCATGACCGCCGTCGGCACGCCAGCCTCGACCAGCCGCTCGAGCGTCTCGATGCGCTTGTCAGGCGTGCTGGCGCGGGGCTCCATGGCGCGGGCGAGCTTGCGGTCGAGCGTGGTGACCGAAAGCGCCACGCGCACCAGGCCGCGCTTCGCCATCGAGCTCAGGATGTCGAGGTCGCGCAGGACGAGCGACGACTTGGTGACGATGCCGACGGGATGGTTCGTCTCGCTCAGCACTTCGAGGATGCGGCGCATGATGCGGTAGCGCCGCTCGATCGGCTGGTAGGGGTCGGTATTGGTGCCGATGGCGATCGTCGCGACGCCATAGCCTGGCTCGGCGAGCTCGCGCGCTAGCTCCTCGGCCGCATTGGTCTTGGCGAACAGCCTGGTCTCGAAATCGAGCCCGGGCGAAAGCCCGAGAAAGGCGTGCGTCGGCCGCGCGAAGCAATAGATGCAGCCATGCTCGCAGCCCCGATAAGGATTGATCGAGCGGTCGAAGCCGATATCCGGAGATTCGTTGCGCGTGATGATCCGGCGGGCCGGGACCTCTTGGATCTCGGTGGCAAGCGCTTCGAGCTCGGCGAGGGACTCCCAGCCGTCATCGACTGGCTCATAGGCGATCGGCTCGTACCGCCCGGAGCGATTGCTTACCGCGCCCCTGCCGTTACGCCGCCCGGCAGCGACGCCTCCAGCCTCGAGCGGCAGGCTGTCCGTCTCAAGAGATTTCCGCAACGCGACAGACATGCCAACCATATAGGCGACCATAAAGAACAAAGCAAGAACATTTGTGGTTATCCCCAGCTATTGGTTGCTCGCTCCGGTCCGGAAGCTATAAGTCCAAAGCCATGATTTCCGTGATTATCCCCACTCTCAACGACGAGCGGAACCTGGTGCCGACGCTAGCCGCGCTCGTGCCCGCCGTGGTGGACGGCATCGTGCAGGAAGCGATCCTTTCCGACGGTGGCTCCAGCGACGATACGCGCATCATCGCCGACGCCGCAGGCGTGCATCTGATCGATGTGCCGCGGGGGCGCGCGGCGCAGATCGAAGCAGGTGCGGCACTTGCGCGCGGCGAATGGCTGCTGTTCCTTCCCGCCGATACCGCGCTCGAGCCAGGTTGGGTCGAGGAGGCGCAAGCTTTCATCGAGCGCGTCGAGAGCGGGCGGCGCCGGCAGGCGGCAGCGTTCTTCCGCTTCGCGCTCGATGACGACGGGTTCACGCCGCGCATGTTCGAGCGCCTCGTGCAACTTCGCAGCGTCATGCTCGCGATGCCGCACGGCGACCAGGGCATGCTCATCTCGCGCAAGCATTACGAGCGTCTCCGTAGCCTTCACCGGAGGCCCAGGCGGAGCGAGTTCGTGATGCTGAAAGCGCGCGGGGTGACGAGCGGCGAGCGTTATCGGCGCGACGGATATTTCGCGGGCGGCCTGCGCAATGCCGGGCTCGCGCTCCTCAATTTCCTCCGCGCGCCGGCGCGTGCGCTCTCCCGCCGTTACGGTTAGGCTTTCTCGTGCCTCGCTGAAATTTACGCGGAATTTGCGAACGGCGTTTGATCTAACTTTAAGGTGCTTCTACTTGCGGATTAAACGGGAAAAGGTTCCCTCATGCGCCTTGCGTTAGTGGATCCGAGCCGCACCACGCGGCTGATCGTGACTCGCATGCTTGAAGCGGGCACGGACGACGAGCGCGAAGCGCTGCAGCGGATCTGAATCGATCTCCGCATCGAGGCCGTCATCACGAGCGCCGAGCTCACCAACATGTCGGGGCTGGAGCTCTACTGGGAGACGCGCCTGCTCGCATCCTGCCAGCGCCCGATCTACGAGCTGATGATGTCGTCGCAATACGACAAGCAGAGTCTGGTCGAGGCGCTCGATTCCGGCGCCGACGATTTCCTCGGCAAGCCGCCGCTCGCCGAGGAGCTTTACGCGCGGCTGCGTGCCGCCGAGCGGCTCGCCTCGATGCACCACGAGCTTATCAGGCTGGCCACCATCGATCCGCTGACCGGGCTCTGCAACCGGCGCGGCTTTTTCGAGCAGGCGACCGAGGCTTGCACCCGTTCGGACCGCGCGGTGTCGGCCGTCATTCTCGACATCGACCGCTTCAAGGCGATCAACGATTCCTACGGTCACGAGGCGGGCGATGAGGCCTTGCGCCTTTGCGCGACGGTGGCGCGCACGCCGGAGGCGCTTGCCGGGCGGCTCGGCGGCGACGAGTTTGCGCTTATCCTCGAATGCCGCAAATTGCCTGAAGCCATCGAGATCGCTGAAGCGCTCCGCCAGCGGCTCTCAGCGCATCCTTTGCAGACCCACAAAGGTCCGGTCACGCTGACCTGGAGCGTGGGGGTCGGCGAAGCGAGCCCCGGCGACACGATCGATCAGCTGCTCGCCCGCGCCGATGCGGCGCTCTATGAAGCGAAGGTCGCCGGTCGCAATCGCGTAGTGGGCGCCGACGCAGAGCTTTCGGCGCGCACCTCGGTCGTCACTTACGGCATCGCGCGCGCCTCGGCCGTCTGACGCTCAAGCGAGCGCCTGCTTCACCATCAGCATGTCGCGCCAGGCGAGCCGCTTGGCCTCCGGATTGCGCAGGAGATAGGCCGGGTGCAGCGTGGCGAGCGTGGGGACCGCACGTCCGGCGCAATCGTAGCTCAACCATTTGCCGCGCAGCCGCATGATGCCTTCGCTCACGCCGAGAATGCTCTTCGCCGCAGCACCGCCGAGCAGCACGAGCACGGCGGGGTCGAGCAGCTCGATCTGCCGCGCAAGGAACGGCGCGCAGGCCTCGATCTCCTCGGGCGTCGGCGTGCGGTTGCCGGGCGGGCGCCAATAGACCGTGTTGGTGATGTAGACGTGCTCCTCGGGAAGGCCGATCGAGGCGAGCATACGGTCGAGCAGCTTGCCGGCGCGCCCGACAAAGGGCTTGCCTTGCAAATCCTCGTCGCGGCCCGGTGCCTCGCCGATCAGCATGAGCCGGGCGTCGGCGCTGCCGCGCGCGAAGCAAAGGCTCTTGGCCGTCCGCTTGAGCACACAGCCCTCGAACCCCGCGACGAGCGCTTCGAGCTCGGCGAGGCTCGCGGCGGCCTCTATCGGACTCCCCGCCAGCAAAGTCGGGGCGCGCGCCGGGCCGCTTGGAGCCGCCGCTTTGCGAGGGGAGGGCGCGGGCGCTGCTTCCGCGAAGCAATCGGCCGGTACGTCGCTGACCGCCTCGTCGACGCCCATGGCCCGGTACCATTCGAGCAGCGTCTCTGCGCTCATTTGCGGCAATCGGTTCTTTAGCGGTTCCCATGCCCCATATTGTCATTGCCCGGCTTGACCGGGCAACCCAGTATCCCCAAGCGTTTTCATCAGCTAAGAGCAAGTTGGGTGCTGGATTCCGGCTTTCGCCGGAATGACGAGAGGCTGTTGGCAAACAGCACGCAACCGGAGCTGGGCATTGAGCGAAACGACAGAAACCGAACGCGTCGAGCGCGAGACCATGGAGTTCGACGTGGTGATCGTGGGCGCCGGCCCCGCGGGGCTTGCGGCCGCGATCAGGCTGAAGCAGCTCGCCGCCGAGAAGGGGAGCGAGCTCTCCGTCGTCGCGCTGGAGAAGGGCTCCGAGGTCGGCGCGCATATCCTGTCGGGCGCGGTGATCGATCCGGTCGGCCTCGACACGCTGATCCCCGACTGGCGCGAGAAGAACCCGCCGCTCACGACCGAAGTCAGCGAGGACCGCTTCTATTATCTCTGGAAGGATGGCGGCATCGGCTTTCCGAATTTTCTGATGCCGCCGCTAATGAGCAATCACGGCTGCTATGCCGGCAGCCTCGGCGCGCTCACCAAATGGCTCGCCGAGCAGGCCGAGGCGCTCGGCGTCGACATCTATCCAGGCATCGCCGTGACCGAGGCGATCTTCGGGCCGAACGGCGAGATCGAAGGCGTGCTCACCGGCGACATGGGCGTCGCGCGCGACGGCAGCCACAAGGACAGCTACACGCCGGGCATGGCGCTCGCCGGCAAGTACACGCTGATCGCCGAGGGCGCGCGCGGCTCGCTGTCGAAGCAGCTCATCCGCAAGCTCGGTCTCGACGCGGAGTCGGGCCCGCAGAAATTCGGCATCGGGCTGAAGGAGCTATGGGAGGTTCCGGCCGAGAAGCACAGACCCGGCCTCGTGCAGCACACGATGGGCTGGCCGCTGCCGGATGGGATCGGCGGCGGGTCGTTCCTGTATCATTTCGCTGAGAACCTGGTGTCGGTCGGCTTCGTCGTGCATCTCGACTACGACAACCCCTATCTGAACCCGTTCAAGGAATTCCAGCGCGCCAAGACGCATCCCCGCATCCGCGAGCACCTCGAAGGCGGCAAGCGCATCGCCTATGGCGCCCGCGCGTTGACGGAAGGCGGCATCCAGGCGATCCCGAAGCTTGCCTTTCAGGGCGGCGCGCTGATCGGCTGCGCCGCGGGCTTCATGAACGTGCCCCGCATCAAGGGCTCGCACAACGCCATGCTGTCCGGGATCATGGCCGCCGAGGCTGCCTTCGCGGCGATCGAAGCCGGCCGCTCGCGTGACGTGCTCGAAGCCTATCCGCAAGCCGTCGCCTCAAGCGGCATGACGAAGGAGCTCAAGAAGGTCCGCAACGTGAAGCCGCTCTGGTCGCGCTTCGGCACGCGCATCGGTGCGACGCTGGGCGGCATCGATATGTGGCTCAACACATTGTTTCCCTTCCTCGGCCACACTCTGAAACACTTGAAGGCCGATTATGCGAGCTTGCGCAAAGCGAAAGACGTGAAGCCGATCGAATATGAGAAGCCGGACGGCGTGCTCACCTTCGACATTCTTTCCTCGGTCTTCCTGTCGGGGACGAATCATGCCGAGAACCAGCCGGTGCATCTCAAGCTCACCGATCCTTCGATCCCGATCGAGAGGAACCTGCCTGAGTTCGCCGAGCCCGCGCAGCGCTACTGCCCGGCCTTTGTCTATGAGGTGGTCGAGGAGGGGGACAGGCTCCGCTTCCAGATCAACGCGCAGAACTGTGTGCACTGCAAGACTTGCGACGTGAAGGACCCGGCGCAGAACATCAACTGGGTGCCGCCCGAGGGTGGCGACGGGCCGAACTACGTGAACATGTAGTAAGGTGCGAAAAGGTCGCGGAAAGCCGGCCACACCCGCGCCGCTATTGGGCTGCAAGGGAGCTTTTGGATTTGCAGCGGGGGATGAAAACCGCTTAACCTCGGGTAGGAATTATCCCGGAGCACCTCAGTTTGGGGCGGCGATAGCCGAAGCAATATGACGAATGCCGTAAGCGCCGGTCCGCGCAAATGGGTGCGGACCTCCCTCCTTGTTGCCGCGATCCTGGCCGCGCCCGCGGCCTATTCCGAGGTCGCGCCGGAGCCGTCCAAGGACGCGAGCGCACGCACGCTGCTCGGCAATTATCTGTCCGGACGCATGGCCCGCGGCGACCACGACACGCAAGCCGCCGCCGGCTTCTACTCCAGGGCGCTCGCCGGCGATCCCGGCAACGAGGTGATTCTGGAGCAGGCCTTCCTGCTCGAGGCCGCTTCCGCCAATTGGGCCCGCGCCGCCGAGCTTGCCTCTGACCTCGTCAAGGTCGAGCCGTCGCATCGTGTCGCGCGCTTCTTGCTCGGCTGCGAAGCCTTCAAGAAGGGCAATTTCGCGGAGGCCGACGAGCATTTCGCGGCGGCGCGTCAGGGGCCGATCGCCGATCTCACCTCGACGCTGGCGCGCGCCTGGGTGCAGCAGGCCGACGGCAAGCCCGACAAGGCGCTCGCCACGCTCGACAGCCTGAGCAATGCCGACTGGGCGCAATTCTATCAGCGCTATCACCGGGCGCTCATCGCCGACCTTTCCAGCCGGCACGAGCTTGCCCGCCAGGCTTATGCTCAGGCCTTCAAGAAGAACCCGACCACGCTCAGGGTTGCCGAGGCCTATGCGCGTCACGCGGTGAACAACAAGAACCGCAAGCTCGCCGTTCAGACCCTCAAGTCGCATATCGAAAAGACCAACACCCATCCTCTGTCGGAAGCGCTGCTCGCCGAGATCGACGCCGGCGGAACGCCGCCGCTTCTCGTCGCCTCCCCGCAAGACGGTCTTGCCGAGGTGTTCTACGGCATCGGCGATGCGCTGGCCGGCGAGGGCGGGCTCGACATGGGCATCATCTTCCTCCAGTTCGCGCTCTACGTTAAGCCGGACTTCCCGCTCGCTTATGTGGCGCTCGCCGAGGCCTATGACGGCGCCAAGAAATACGATCTCGAGATGCAGGCCTTGGATCGCATCACCAAGGACTCGCCGCTTTGGCTGAACGTGCAGATCCAGAAGGCGTTCGCGCTGAACTCGCTCGAGCGGGTCGACGACGCCAAGGCCGTGCTCGACAAACTGATCGCCGCCGACCCCAAGGATGTCCGCCCGCTCGATGCGCTCGGCAACATTCTCCGCTCGCATGAGCGCTACGGCGAGGCGCGCGACTATTATGCGAAGGCGATCGAGCTGCTCGGCAAGCCCGCCAAGGAGAACTGGGCGCTCTATTATTCGCGCGGCGTCTGCCACGAGCGGATGAAGAACTGGCCGGACGCCGAGGCCGATTTCAAGCAGGCGCTCGAGCTCGCGCCGGAAAAGTCGCTGGTGCTGAATTATCTCGGCTATTCCTGGGTGGATCAGGGCCGCAACCTCAAGCAGGCCATGGACTACATCCGCAAGGCGGTGAAGCTGAAGCCCGACGACGGCTATTATGTCGACAGCCTCGGCTGGGCCTATTTCCGCCTCGGCAACATGCCGGCCGCGGTCGAGCACCTCGAGCGCGCCGTCGAGCTGAAGCCCGACGATCCGATCATCAACGATCATCTCGGCGACGCCTATTGGCGCGTCGGCCGCACGCTCGAAGCGAAATATCAGTGGCAGCAGGCGCTGACCCTCAAGCCCGAGAACGATCTGATCGCAACGATCAAGCAGAAGATCGTTACGGGCCTGACCGAGACCGCCGAGACCAAGGCCGCAGCCGACACTGCCGCCCAGGCGAGCGGCCAGAAGATGCAATAGGCTTCCTCCGGAGGTCGCGCGGGTGGCCGCCATCCGCGAGCTTGCCAGGGCCAAGATCAATCTCACGCTTCGTGTGTTCGGGCGCCGCGCCGACGGCTTTCATGCGCTCGAAAGCCTCGTCGCCTTCGCCGAAGCGCACGACCTCGTCGAGCTTGAGCTCGAGCCCGGCGACGGCCTTTCGCTCGACGTTGAAGGGCCGTTTGGCGGCGGGCTCGATGGCGACAACCTCGTCTTGGAGGCCGCCAAGGCGGCCAAAACTGTCAATAACGCCGTCACCCTCGGCCGCTTCCGGCTGGTGAAGCACCTGCCGGTCGCGGCAGGCCTCGGCGGGGGCTCGGCTGACGCGGCAGCCGCGCTTCGGCTCATCGCGCGCGCCAATCCGGGTGCTATGCCCGATGAGGCTCTTACCTCGATCGCCGCGCGGCTTGGCTCCGACGTTGCTGTGTGCCTTGCGAGCCGGCCCGCGCTGATCGTCGGCCGCGGCGAGATCGTGCGGCCCGTGCGCGGCTTTCCCTCTTGCGGCGTGGTGCTCGCCAATCCGGGCGTGCCGCTTGCGACGGCTTCGGTCTATGGGGCGCTCGGCGCCGCGCCGCTTGCGAGCGAACCAGAAAGCGCCGTGGAGGTACCGGATTTCCGGGGCGATTTCGCGGCGCTGACAGCTTACGTGCTTCCGCGCGGCAACGACCTCGAAGGCACTGCCGTACGGCTTGCCCCACCCATCAATGAAGTCCTTGCTGCCTTAAGCGGCCTGCCCGGCGTGCGCGTCGCGCGGCTCTCGGGCAGCGGCCCGACCTGCTTTGGCCTGTTCGCCAGTGAGGAGCAGGCACGCCGCGCCGCCACGACGCTGGCCGGAAAGCATCCCACCTGGTGGATTGCAGCGAGCGCACTAGGCGCGAGCTAGAACGGGCGGTCGACGCAGAACTCGATCGCTTCGAGCAAAGCCGCCTTTGCCTCGCTCTCGGGGAAGATGGCGAGCGCATCGCGGGCGATCGATCCGTAATGACGCGCCCGCTCCATGGTGTCGTGCAGCGCATTGTGTCGCGCCAACAGCCGCATCGCCTCGGCGAGGTCGTTGTCGCCGATCTCTCCCTCCTTCAGCGTGCGCTCCCAGAACGCGCGCTCGGTAGACGTTCCGCGCCGGTAGCACAACACGACCGGCAACGTGATCTTCCCTTCGCGGAAGTCGTCGCCGACGCTCTTGCCGAGCATGGACGGCTCGCCGGAATAGTCGAGCGCGTCGTCGACGAGCTGGAAGGCAAGCCCGAGATTGCGGCCAAAGGACCTGAGCGCGGCAGCTTCCGATTTCGGCCGCTCGGCGACAGCCGCACCGACCTCGGCCGCGGCCGCGAACAGCGCAGCGGTCTTGGCGTCGATCACGGCGAGATAGTCGTCCTCGGTGGTCTCCGTGTTCTTGGCGGTGATGAGCTGCATCACCTCGCCCTCGGCGATGATCGCCGCCGCGTCCGATAGGATGCGCAGAGCGCCGAGCGAGCCTACGTCCACCATCATCTTGAACGCCTGGCCAAGCAGGAAATCGCCGACCAGCACGCTCGCCTCGTTGCCCCAGAGCAACCGCGCGGCGGTCTTGCCTCGGCGCAGATTGCTCTCGTCGACCACGTCGTCGTGGAGCAGCGTCGCGGTATGCATGAACTCGACAGAAGCCGCGAGCCGCACATGACCCTCGCCGCCATAGTTGCAGAGCTTGGCCGCCGCGAGCGTGAGCATGGGCCTGAGCCGCTTGCCCCCCGAAGTCGATAAGATGGCGGGCAAGCTCCGGGATCAGCTCGACATTGGAGCGCGCGCGGTCGAGGATGATCCGGTTGACATGGACCATATCCTCCTCGACAAGCGCGACGAGCGGCGCGAGCCTCGCTTTCGGGTCCCGCGCGCCGGCAAGCTTAATCACAACTCCCAAGACGGGACCTCCTCAAAGCGGGCCAACGGTGTGTTTAAGGGATATTGTCGGCGCTACACCGCCGAGGTCAAGGCAGTGCGACCTCGCGCCCAAACGGCAAGGACTCTAACAGCATGGAAGAATTGTTGCGTACCAACGACCCTGTGCTTCTGTCCTATGTCAGCGCTCTGCTCGAAGGCGCCAGCATCGATTTCATGGTCGCCGACCTCAATATGAGCGTGCTGGAGGGCTCGATCGGCGCGCTGCCGCGGCGCGTGCTGGTTGACGGCGAGCGGCTCTCGCAGGCGCGCGAAATCCTCACCGAGGCCGGTATCGGCCATGTCATCGCACGCGACGAGCAAGCCTAGCCGGCCGCGGGCCGAAAGCGCGGTCGGCGCCGACGATTTTCTCGGCGGAAGCATCAGCGTGCTCCAGCCGCGCGCGGGCCACCGAGCCGGAAGCGATGCGGTGGTCCTCGCCGCCGCGGTCCCCGCGCGGGCAGGCGATCGCGTGCTCGATGCAGGCGCGGGCGTGGGCGTCGCAGGGCTTTGCCTTGCCGCGCGCGTTCCTGGCGTCGAAATGACCGCGGTCGAGATCGATCCCAAGCTGTGCGCGCTGGCAGAGCAGAACGCTGCGCGCAACGGATTTGCGGAAAGCTTCAGGGTCGTCAACGCCGATGTCGGCTGGCCGGCCAGCAAGCTTCGCGCCGCGGGCCTTGTGCGCGAGGGCTATCACCATGTGATGGCCAATCCGCCGTTCCATGCGGAAGGCGCGGTGCGCAAGACGCCGGATGAGGCGAAGGCCGCCGCGCATGTCATGCGGGCAGGGGGTCTCGGCGGATGGATACGCTTCCTTGCCACGATGGCAGCGCCGAAAGGGCGGCTGACATTGATCCACCGGCCCGACAGTCTTGGCGAGCTGCTAGGACATCTCGAAGGCCGCTTCGGGGACATTGCGGTCTTTCCGCTCTTTCCGAAGCGGGGCGAGCCCGCGGTCCGCATCATCGTTCAGGGGCGCAAAGGGAGCCGGGCAGGACTCAAGTTCTTGCAGGGCCTCGTCCTGCATGAGGTCGATGGAAGCTACACCGATGCTGCCGAAGCGGTGCTCCGCGGCGGAGCGGCGCTTGAGCGCGTCCCCAGATAGAGAGAGGGCTGCCGCATGGGGGACGCGGCAGCCCTCGAAGTGCCCGAGAGGAGCAGCTCGGGCTCGCGAGGGTCCGAGAGGAGGGACGGACCCTGACTTAGCGCCTGGACCCTAATCGAGCCGCACTGAACCCAGCCTGAGGGCGTTGTTCATCTCGCATTCAGCCGAGGAGGCCGTGCGGAAAAGCCGAAGGGCGGCTCCTTGCGGGAACGGCCCCTTTTTGTGGCTTGCCCGCGCTGGATGGGTTCAAAGGATTGATGGAGACCTGGACCCCGCTCAGAGGACAGTTCGCGCGGTAGTCGCGTATGAGAACGAAATGCGCCAAAAGCCGAAGGGCCGCTCCCTTGCGGGAACGGCCCTTCAACAGGTCTTGGCGGTGCGCGCGCTTAGTACCAGCCGCGCGAGTAGCGGCTACGCCAATACGGGTAATAGGCGTAAGGATAGCCCGCGCCGTAGGAATAACAGCGATACGGCCGGCAATAGCGCGGGGCGTAATAGCCGTAGCGCGGCGCGTACCAGCCGGGGTTCGGAGCGACATAGACCCTCACGCCAGGCACCATAGCCCCAACCGCGTTTGCGCCAGCCGGCATCGGCCGTGCTCGGCGACAGCGTGACGAAGACAAGCGCGAGCGCTCCCACCGCAACCAGAAAAGTCGCAAGCTTGCTCATACAATTTTCTCCTGAGATGCCAGCGGCGTCCTCGGCAGGAACGATGCGCCGCTGAGGCGGGCAGAACGAGCGTAAAGCTCGCGCGTTCCCCACCTTCAAACGCAAATATAGCAAAGAACTGGGACCGCCGGACGCCGCCGCTAATCTTTGCGTTAATGGAGTTTGCGGGCTCCGCCGCAGTCTGGCCCTTATTGGGACAGATTGGATTTCCCCGCGCCTTGATTTACGCCAATCCCGCTGTACGGTGAGAACGATGACAAACATGCTCGACGAAGTCGATCGTTCCGCGAGCGAGGGGTGGAAGTCTTATCTTCCGGCCTTCCTCACGCAGACCGGGCCCGTCGTCCCCGTGCTCAGATTTAGCGGTCCGATCGGCGTGGTCACGCCGCTCAGGCCGGGCATCACACTTTCCACGAGCGCGGCTTCCATCGAGAAGGCCTTCTCGATGCGCGGCGCGAGCGCCGTCGCCATCCAGATCAACTCGCCGGGCGGCTCGGCGGTGCAATCGGGGCTGATCTATCGGCGCATCAGGGCGCTCGCCGCGGAGAAGGGCTTGAAGGTCTATGTGTTCGCCGAGGATGTCGCAGCCTCCGGCGGCTACCTGCTCGCGCTTGCCGGCGACGAGATCTATGCCGACGCAAGCTCCATCGTGGGCTCGATCGGTGTCATCTCGGCGAGTTTCGGCCTGCACGAGCTGATCAGCCGCTTCGGCATCGAGCGCCGCGTCTATACCGCGGGCAAGGACAAGGACACGCTCGACCCGTTCCTGCCGGAGAAGCCTGGCGACGTTGAGCGCATCAAGGCGATCCAGCGCGACGTGCACGCTAGCTTCATCGACCTCGTCAAAGAGCGCCGCGGCGCGCGGCTCAAATCCGGCGAGGATCTGTTCACGGGCGCGTTCTGGTCCGGCCAAAAGGCGCTCGAGCTTGGCCTGATCGATGGCCACGCCGACCTCCGCACCAAGATGCGCGCGATGTTCGGCGACGAGGTCCGGCTGAAGCTGGTCGCGCCATCGACCTCTTGGTTCCGGCGCAAGAGAGGTGTATTTGCAGAGAGTGGCGGGTTCGATTTCGGCTTCGCGCCGGGAGGCCTCGCAGAAGATCTCATCTCAGCGGTCGAAGCGCGCGCGCTTTGGTCGCGCTTCGGGTTCTGAAACCATGCCCCAAGTCCTTATCCTGGTCGCCGCCGGTGCCGGCCTCATCCTGGCCGGACGCTGGTTCCGCGACATGCAGCGCCGCGTCCAGGCCGAGCTTCGCGCCACCGAGGAAGCCTTAAAGAAGCGCGACGCCGAGCCCGTCCCTCTGGAGCGCGATCCCTCGACCGGCGTCTACCGGCCGCGGCATGTCTCCAAAGCCGAGAATCCCACGCGCCATTAACCTGCGCCTCCGTTCGATTGTCATTCCCGCGAAAGCGGGAATCCAGTAATCACCGACGCCGGGAGTACTGGATTGCCCGGTCAAGCCGGGCAATGACACCGTATCGAAGGTGGTCATGAACGCGGCGCCGAAACGTCAGAAACCGAAATCCCTGTCCTTCCAGGACTTGATCCTGAGGCTCGAACGCTTCTGGGCCGACCAGGGCTGCGTGATCCTGCAGCCCTACGACATGGAGATGGGGGCAGGGACCTTTCACCCCGCAACCACGCTGCGCGCGCTCGGGCCTAAGCCCTGGCGCGCGGCCTACGTGCAGCCTTCGCGCCGCCCGAAAGACGGACGCTACGGTGAGAACCCCAACCGGATGCAACACTATTATCAGTTCCAGGTGATCCTGAAGCCGTCGCCGATCGACATCCAGGACCTCTATCTCGATAGCCTCTACGCGATCGGCATCGACCCCAAGAACCACGACATCCGCTTCGTCGAGGACGATTGGGAGAGCCCGACGCTCGGCGCCTGGGGGCTCGGCTGGGAGGTCTGGCTCGACGGCATGGAGGTGTCGCAGTTCACCTACTTCCAGCAGGTCGGCGGCTTCGACTGCGATCCCGTCCCTGGCGAGCTGACCTATGGGCTCGAGCGTCTCGCCATGTATGTGCAGGGCGTCGACAATGTGTTCGACCTCAACTTCAACGGCGGCGAGGGCAAGAGCAAGGTCACCTATGGCGACGTGTTCCTGCAGGCCGAGCAGGAATATTCCCGATACAATTTCGAGGCCGCCGACACCGCCAAACTGCTCGAGCATTTCCGCGACGCGGAAGCTGAGTGCAAGGCGCTGCTCGCCAAGGGCGAGACCGGCGGCAAGCATCAGCTTGCGCTGCCCGCCTACGACCAGGCGATCAAGGCCTCGCATATCTTCAATCTGCTCGACGCGCGCGGCGTGATCTCGGTGACCGAGCGGCAGGCTTATATCTTGCGCGTGCGCGACCTCGCCAAGGCCTGCTGCGCCGCGTGGCTCAAGACCGAGGCGGGCGGCGCCGACGCCAATGCTTAAGGCCTATCGCGCGCGACGCGCCGCCAGATGCGCGCGCGCCCGCGCTCAAGCCCAAGCTCCGGTCCTGGACCGGGCGCGTTTGGCGCTGGCACCCGCAGGGCTATCAGTTGATGCTGAAGCTCGACGCGAGCGTCAGCCTGCCGGACATCGAGGACGCCGAATTGCGCGCTGCGCTCGCGCCTTTCGCCAGCGAGCTTGCGAGCTTCGAGCTCTATCTCGATCATGGTGCTGAGAACCGGCTGCCTTTGCCCTGGGCCGTCGGCGCGTTCAATGTCGAGCGCGACAACAAGACCTTCGCGCGGTTCTACGATTTCCTGGAGACGCCGCCCGCCAGCGTCCTCCTGAATTTGTTGCCGCTGGCCGGCGCGAGCTCCGACCTGATCTTCGGTGTCGTCCCCTATAGCGTTGAAAAGAATCGGCTGTTATTCGCCATCCGCGATTACGATCTCGGGTTCCATAACCGTATCGGCTGACCATGGCTGAGCTTCTGCTCGAACTCTTTTCGGAGGAGATCCCGGCGCGCATGCAACAGCGCGCACGCGCCGATCTTGCGCGCCTGCTGGAAGCGGCGTTCCAAAACGCGGGGCTGCAGTTCAAGAGCTTGCGCACCTTCGCCACGCCGCGACGGCTCGTGGCGGTGATGGACGGCTTGCCCGCCCGCTCGCCCGATGTGCGCGAGGAGCGCAAAGGCCCGCGCGTCGATGCGCCCGAGGCCGCGATCCAAGGCTTCCTCAAATCCGCTGGTCTCAGGTCGGCGGACCAAGCTGAGCGGCGCGAGGACAAGAAGGGCGATTTCTACGTCGCCGTTGTCGAGAAGAAGGGACGCCCCACGGCCGAGGTCGTGGCAGGCATCGTGCCTGAGATCGTCCGCAATTTCCCCTGGCCGAAATCGATGCGCTGGGGAGACGGCAAACTCCGCTGGGTCAGGCCGCTGCATTCGATTCTTTGCCTGCTCGATGGCAAGGTGGTCCCATTCGGGATCGACAGGATCAGAAGCGGCAAGGACACGCGCGGACACCGTTTTATGGCGGCAAAGCCTTTTGCGGTGAAGGGCTTCAAGGATTACGCGCAGAGGCTGCGCAAGGCCTTCGTGATGCTTGACGGCGACGAGCGCGCCGCGCTGATCCTCAAGAAGGCCCGCGCGCTTGCCGGCAAAAAGCGTCTGGCGCTGGTCGAGGACGAGGCTCTGCTTGCCGAGAATGCGGGGCTGACCGAATGGCCGGTCGTCCTGATGGGCGCGTTCGATGAAGACTTCCTCGATGTGCCGCAAGAGGTGCTGACCACCTCTATGAAGGCGCACCAGAAATGCTTCTCGCTGCGCGACACGGGAGGTGAACTCGCCAACAAATTCATCCTCGTCGCCAATCTCGAAGCCAAGGATGGCGGCAAGGCCATCGTCGCCGGCAACGAGCGCGTGATCCGCGCGCGGCTCGCCGACGCCAAGTTCTTCTTCGAGCAGGACCGCAAGACCTTACTCGAGCAGTGCGTGCCGAAGCTGAAAGAGATCGTCTTTCACGAGAAGCTCGGCAGCCAATATGAGCGGGTGCGGCGGACTTGGAAGCTCGCGCGCGAGATCGCGCCGCTGGTCGGTGCCGACCCGGACCTCGCCGAACGTGCCTCGGTCCTCGCCAAGGCCGACCTTACGTCGGAGATGGTCGGCGAGTTTCCCGAGCTGCAAGGCGTGATGGGCCGCTATTACGCGCTCGATCAAAAGGAGAACCCCGAGGTCGCCGACGCCATCGGCGCGCACTACAAGCCGCTCGGTCCGTCGGACGACGTGCCGCGCGAGCCTACGGCGATCGCCGCAGCGCTCGCCGACAAGCTCGACACGCTGGTCGGCTTCTGGGCCATCGACGAGAAGCCCACCGGCTCGAAGGACCCTTACGCGCTCCGCCGCGCAGCGCTCGGCGTCATCCGCATCGTGCTGGAGAACAAAGTGCGGTTGCCCTTGCTTGACCTCATTCGTTCCCAACTCGTCATGCCCGGCCTTGAGCCGGGCATCCAGGGGCAACAGGCACTGAGCCAGCGGCGCCTGGATCGCCGGGCCAAGCCCGGCGATGACGGCAAGATTGGTCAAGTTACAGAGAACCTTCTCAGCTTCTTCGCCGACCGACTCAAGGTGCATCTGCGCGAGCAGGGCGCACGGCACGATCTGGTCGATGCGGTATTCGCACTTGGCAACGACGATCTCCTCATGATCGTTCGCAGGGTTGATGCGCTCGGAAAATTCCTCGAAACCGAAGATGGTGCGAACCTGCTTACCGGCACCAAGCGCGCCATCAATATCCTGCGCATCGAGGAGAAGAAGGACAACCGCACCTACGACCAGCCGCCCGACCCCGACCTGCTCAAGCGCCCCGACGAGAAGGCGCTCGCCAAGGCCGTCGATCAGGTGGAGCGGGAAGCCGCCGCAGCCATCGGCAAGGAGGATTTCGAGGGCGCCATGGCGGCGATGGCAAAGCTCCGCGCGCCGGTCGATGCGTTCTTCGATTTCGTCACGGTCAATACGCAAGAGCCGGACTTGCGCGAGAACCGCCTGCGCCTGCTCAACCGCGTCCGCGCCACCACACTCACCGTCGCGGACTTCTCCAAGATCGAAGGTTGACTTTTGTCATTCCCGCGCAAGCAGGAATCCAGTAACCACAACCCCTCGCGAATTCTTAGATTGCGCGGTCAAACCAGCTCATGACGGAACATCTTTTCGTATACGGGACGCTG
Organism: uncultured Alphaproteobacteria bacterium; assembly: GCA_963832515.1. Classification (GTDB taxonomy): domain Bacteria; phylum Pseudomonadota; class Alphaproteobacteria; order Rhizobiales; family Methyloligellaceae; genus Methyloceanibacter. The sequence continues at coordinate 301,804 of CAWHUE010000017.1, read as the reverse complement.
CGTGCCGACAGCGCGCACCCGATGGCGCACAGGCTTAGGGTAGGCGCGAGGCTGGTCGGCAAGGCAAGCGCGCCCGGCCTGCTCTACGATCTCGGGGACTATCCCGGTGCGCTGTTCACGCCTGAAGAAAAATATCGCGTGGTCGGCGAGGTCTATGCGCTCGAAGCGCCGCGGCTGCTTGCCGATCTCGACAAATATGAAGGCACCGCCCCACCCGACGAGGAGGGCGAGGCGCTGTTCGAGCGCGTCAGCATCGAAGTGAAGCTTCAGAACGGCGGCAAGGTGACCGCCTGGGCCTACGGCCTCAAAAAGCCGCTCCGCGCGCGCCTGATCGGCAGCGGCGATTTCATCGCCGACCGCCGCCTGCGCAACCCGCGTCCGGTCCGTCCCTAAACCTTTCGCGCGCTCGCATGTTTGTGTGAGGGTGCCCTTGATCGCTAAAAGGGCGCAAGCTGGAGCTGACATGGAATATGTGCCGAAAGAAACGAGGACCGAAAGCGGGACGGCGCCGAAATGGGTGTTCACCTTCGGCGCGGGCGGTGCCGACGGTTCCGCCGAGCATCGCGACCTGCTCGGCGGCAAGGGCGCGTATCTTGCCGAGATGTCGCGGCTTGGGTTGCCCGTGCCCCCCGGTTTCACCATCTCGGCCGAGGTCTGCGCCGCCTATTACGAGCTCGGCCACAAGCTGCCTGACGAGCTTAAGCCGCTGGTCGATCATGCGCTCGCCGTCGTGGGCAAGATCGCCGGCGCTAAGTTCGGAGACGTCGAGAATCCGCTGCTCGTGTCCGTGCGGTCGGGCTCACGCGCCTCGATGCCCGGCATGATGGATACCGTTCTCAATCTCGGCCTGAACGACGCCACGGTCGAGGGCTTGGCGCGGCGTTCCTCCGACCGGAGATTCGCCTACGACACCTATCGCCGCTTCATCCAGATGTATGCCGACGTCGTGCTCGGCATCGATCACGACCTGTTCGAGGAGATCCTGGAGAACTACAAGGGACTGAAGGGCTTCGAGCTCGACACGGAACTTGGCGCCGAGGATTGGGTCGAGCTCGTCGCCCGCTACAAGGCGGTGGTCGAGACCGAGCTCGGGCGCCCCTTCCCACAGAACCTGCACGAGCAGCTTTGGGGTGCGATTGCCGCCGTGTTCGGCTCCTGGCAGAACGCCCGCGCCATTGCCTATCGCCGCCTGCACGACATCCCCGACGATTGGGGCACCGCCGTCACCATCCAGGCTATGGTGTTCGGCAATATGGGCGACCGGAGCGCGACCGGCGTCGTGTTCACCCGCAACCCCTCGACCGGCGCGAATGAGCTTTACGGCGAATACCTGGTCAATGCGCAAGGCGAGGACGTGGTGTCGGGCTTGCGCACGCCGCAGCCGCTGACGGTTGCCGAGCGTCGCATTTCGGCGTCGAGCCGGCCTTCGCTCGAAGAGCTGATGCCTGACGTGTTCGCCGACCTGAAGGCGGCCTGTGTGCGGCTCGAGGAACGCTTCCGCGACATCCAGGACATCGAGTTCACCGTGCAGGAAGGCAAGCTCTTCATCCTGCAGACCCGCGCGGGCAAGCGCTCCACGCAAGCCGCGCTCAAGATCGCCGTCGACATGGCGGGCGAGGGCGTAATCACCCGCGCGGAGGCGGTGAAGAGGATCAATGCCAACCAGCTCGACCAGCTCCTGCATCCGACGCTCGATCCCAACGCTCCGATGGAGGTGCTCGCCAAAGGCTTGCCGGCATCGCCTGGCGCGGCCTCGGGCGAGATCGTGTTCGACGCCGACGAGGCCGTGCATCTCAAGACGCAGGGCCACACGGTGATCCTCGCCCGCGTCGAGACCTCGCCCGAGGACGTGCAGGGCATGCATGCCGCGGCCGGCATCCTCACCACGCGCGGCGGCATGACGAGCCACGCCGCGGTGGTCGCGCGCGGCATGGGGCGGCCTTGCGTGGTTGGTGCGGCCGCCGTCGTCATCGATCTCGAGCGCGAGACGCTCGAAGCCGGCGGGGTCAAGCTCACCAAAGGCGATTTGATCACCATCGACGGCTCGACCGGGCAGATCATCAAGGGCCGCGTGAAGATGCGCGAGCCGAAGCTGTCCGACGATTTCACCATGCTGATGCATTGGGCCGACGGCTTCCGGCGCATGCGCGTGCGGACCAATGCCGACACGCCTGCGGACGCGAAGCAGGCGCGCGCTTTCGGTGCCGAAGGCATCGGGCTCTGCCGTACCGAGCATATGTTCTTCGAGGAGAACCGAATCCTCGCCATGCGCGAGATGATCCTCGCCGAGGACCAGGAGGGGCGCCGCGCTGCGCTCGCCAAGCTGCTTCCGGCGCAGCGCCAGGATTTCATCGAGCTGTTCAGGATCATGGCGGGATTGCCAGTGACGATCCGCCTGCTCGATCCGCCGCTGCACGAATTCCTGCCGCATGGCGATGCCGCGCTCGGCGAGGTTTCCGCCGCGATGGGGGTCAGTGTCACGCGGCTCAAGCGCCGGGTCGCGGCCTTGAGCGAGTTCAACCCGATGCTCGGCCAACGTGGCGCGCGGCTGCTTGTGAGCTACCCGGAAATCGTTGAAATGCAAGCCCGCGCGATCTTCGAGGCGGCGATCGAGGCCGGCCAGACTTTGCACTCAAGGGTGATGCCGGAGATCATGGTGCCGCTGATCGCGGCCAGGACCGAGCTCGAGCTGATCAAGGGGCGCATCGCAGCGACAGCCCAAGCCGTTGAGGAAGAACAGGAAACGAGTGTGGCTTATTCGGTCGGCACCATGGTCGAGCTTCCCCGCGCCTGTTTGATGGCCGGCGAGATCGGCCAGGCTGCCGACTTTTTCTCTTTCGGCACCAACGACTTGACTCAGACCACGTTTGGCCTCAGCCGCGACGACGCCGGCCGCTTCCTCGGCGAGTATGCCGACAAGGGGATAATTCAGCACGACCCCTTCGTTACCCTCGATAAGGCGGTGGAAGAATTGATCGAGATCGGCGTGGAGCGCGGCCGCGCGGCCAAGCCGAATCTCAAGATCGGCATCTGCGGGGAGCATGGCGGCGACCCCGAAACCATCCAATTTTGCGAGCGAATCGGCCTCACTTACGTGTCCTGCTCGCCCTACCGGGTGCCGATCGCCCGCCTCGCCGCGGCCCAAGCATCGCTGGCCGCCGGTAGGGAATAATTAGCCTTTTCCCCCGGAAATAGGCGGCTCGTTGCCCTTCACCATAATTTGCCCTAAATTCCTGGGCAGCCTCAGGGCAATTAGACGGGAATCCGGTCCAAACCGGGTGGGGGACTAGAAGACAAACCAAAGTCCGATCATCCACCTTTTTGGCTGGTTTTATTGGGGTTAAGCCTCGTCTTGCGTGCGTATCTTTGCGCATGTCGGGGTTAGTGGGGGAATGTCTGGCCGGGGCACGGCCAGGGTTTTCCCCTGGGGACAGACGGGACCTGGAGGGAATATGGGCCGACGCCTACCTCGTCGGATGTGGCACGGCGTGGCTGCGCTGCTGCCGCTTCCCGTCATCGGTTTCGCCTGCCTCGCGGCAGTCCCCGGCAATCCGGTCGCCCTTCAACTCGAGCTCTATCTCTCCGGGCAAGGTTCAACGCATGCGCTGAGCAGGACGGCGTTCGGCGCCGGCGTCGCATCTGTCGCGCCAGGCCGAAGCTTTGTTCCGCGCGAGCGGCAAAGGTCCGCGCGCCGACGCCTATCGCGGCGAGGGCTTCGTCACCTCGGAGGGCAAGCAGCAAATCGTCGCGAGCCTCGGCGGCGAGCCAGACCTCGCCAGCGCGCTCGGCAAGAAAAGCCAGATCATCCGCGACCGTAAAACCGACCGCCTCAAGCCGCGGTCGAGCGACGTCGCGCTGAAGAGCGGCAGCGCCGCCAACCCGCTGCTCATGAATGCCAGCTACGGCTCGATGTTCGGTCCTGGTCTCGACGTCGACGCCTTCAAGCCGTCGCCCGAGGAGATCGCCTACAGCCCGACCTCTAATGCGCTCGACTTCCGCTCCAAGGGCGAGACCCAGGCGGAGTTCGAGGAGCGCGAGCGCCGCTGTCTTTCGGTGGCCATCTATTTCGAGGCGCGCGGCGAGCCGGTGCGCGGCCAGATCGCGGTCGGCCAGGTGATCATGAACCGCGTGCGCAGCCCGCTGTTCCCCGAGACGATCTGCGGCGTGGTCTATCAGGGCCACATGCAGAAGGGCTGCCAGTTCTCCTTCACCTGCGACGGCAAGACCGACATCCCCCGCAACGATGCGCAATGGTCGCTCGCCCAGGACATCGCCAAGCAGATCACGACCGGCGAGGCGTGGTTGCCCGAGGTTGGCTACTCGACCTTCTACCACGCGAACTATGTCAGCCCCGGTTGGGCCGGCCGGATGAACAAGATCGACAGGATCGGCCGCCACATCTTCTACAAGAAGCGCAACGAGAAGCCTTACGTCGTCGAAGCCTCGGCCGACGACGAGACGACGGAAACCGCATCCGCCGAGGATGAGAGTTCATCGCTCTTCTCGCTGACGCCGGCGCTGTCGCTCGTATCGGCCGTGACGAGCAACGTAACGGCGGTGACGAGCAGCGCCACCGCCACCCTCGGCGCTAGCCCGCCTCCCACTCAAGCGATGAGTCTAGGTTACGCGGCGAGTGAGTAAGCGCGCCGACTGAGATTACGTCCACGCCGGTCTCGGCGATTTCCCGCACAGTCTCCAAGCTCACGCCGCCCGACGCCTCTGTCTCGACGCGTCCGCCGACGAGCGCCACGGCCTGCTTGAGCGTCTTCACGTCCATATTGTCGAGCAGCACGGCGTCGATCGGGAAGCTCAACGCCTCTTCGAGCTGATCGAGCCGGTCCACTTCCACCTCGATCTTGACGAGATGGCCGGCGCGCGCGCGGAGCGTTTGCAGCGCCTCGGCGAGGCCACCGGCCGCGGCGATATGGTTGTCCTTCACCAGCACGGCGTCGTAGAGGCCGAAGCGGTGCGGCGCGCCGCCGCCGGCCATGACCGCGTATTTCTCCAGAGCGCGCAAGCCCGGCGTCGTCTTGCGGGTCGCGGCGATACGCGCGCTCGTGCCCTCCACCGCGGCAACGAAGGCCGCGGTGAGCGTGGCGATGCCGCTTAAGCGGCCGAGAAAGTTGAGCGCGGTCCGCTCGGCGGTGAGCAGCGCGCGGGTCTTTCCCGACACGCGCGCGATGGTCCCGCCGGCTTCGACCTTGCCGCCGTCCTGCACGACGCGCTCGAAGCGGGCTTCTGGATCGAGCGCCTTGAAGGCGGTTTCCGTGAGATCGAGCCCCGCGACGATCCCTGCCTGCCGCGCCACGATCCGCGCCTCGCCATACGCGTCTTCCGGGACGATAGAGTCGGTGGTGATGTCGCCGGCGGCGCCGAGATCCTCTTCGAGCGCGGCCTCGACCGCTCGTGCGACGAGTGGAGACGGCAGCCGAAGGTCAGAGGCAGGACGCCGGCTCATGCATGGAGCGCGGCGCCGCGGAACGCCGCAAGCCTGCGGCGAACGGGACGCTTGGTCTCCAGCAGCCTCGCGCGCAATCCTGTCGGCGTCTTCGAGCGTTAGGAAGCTTCGCCGTGCGAGGCCAGGATCTGACGCCGGATAGTCGCTGCGGAAATGCGCGCCGCGGCTTTCCTTGCGGACGAGTGCCGCGGCCGCGATGAGCTTGGCGGTGGTGAGCATATTGGCGAGGCGGCTGCTGCGCGGCGCAGCTTTTGTCGAGCGCCGCGATGGTGCCGAGCGCCCGGGCGAGCGAGGTCCTCATCGCGGATGACGCCCACGCTCTCCTGCATGGTGCGGCGAAGCGTATGCTCCGTCGGCTCGTCATGGTGCTCGGCGCCGGCAGTAGGCCGCCATGTCGCGCAACAGAAGCAGAAGGAGGCAGTACGGCAGCCGGCGATGTCCTCGGCGACGCGGGCGCCGAACACGACCGCCTCGAGCAGCGAGTTCGACGCAAGCCGGTTCGCGCCATGCGCGCCGGTCGAGGCGACCTCGCCGCAGGCCCAGAGTCCGTCGACCGTGCTCCGGCCGCGCGCATCGGTAAGGATGCCGCCCATGTGATAATGCGCGGCAGGCGCGACGGGGATCGGCTCGCGCGCCGGATCGATGCCGGCCGCGCGGCAGGCCGCGTAGACCGTTGGAAAATGCTCCGCAAGCTTGCGGCCCGAGCGCGCGGCAATCGAGGAACGCGCCGCGCCCGGCAGCGACTTCGCGGAACACGCCGCGGGCCACGACGTCGCGCGGGCCCAAGCTCGGCATCCTCGTGAATCGCGCGCATGAAGCGCTCGCCGCGCGCGTTGATCAGCGTCGCACCCTCGCCGCGCAGAGCCTCAGTTGCGAGCGGGGCGGGGTCGCGGCCGACATTGATGGCGGTCGGATGGAACTGCACGAACTCGGCGTCGGCGATCACGGCGCCCGCGCGGGCGGCAATGGCGATGCCTTCGCCGCGCGCCTCGCGCGGATTGGTGGTGAGCGCATAGACCTGGCCCGCGCCGCCGGTGGCGAGCACCACGGCGGCAGCCGGCAGGACGAGGGAGCGTGGAGCGCCGCCATTCACCGGCACAAGCTCGACGCCCGCGACGCGGCCCTCGCGCAGCACGAGATCGCGCGCGGCGAAGCCTTCGAGCACGGTGATTGAGGGCGTGCGGCGCACCGCCTCGATCAGCGCCTGCATGATGGCGCGGCCGGCCGTGTCGCCCTTGACGTGCAGGATACGGCCGCGGCCGTGCGCCGCCTCGCGGCTCATGCTGAAGCGGCCCTCGAGGTCCTTGTCGAACGGCACGCCGTAAGCGAGCAGGTCCTCGATGCGGGCGCGTGCCTCGCGCGCCATCAGCTCGGCGACCTTCTCATCGACGATGCCCGCGCCCGCGCGGACCGTGTCGGCGGCGTGATCCTCCGGCCTGTCGCCCTCGGCGATCGCGGCGGCGATGCCGCCCTGCGCCCAGAGGCTCGACGCGCCTTCGCCGAAGCGGGCGGCGGAGACGACCGTGACCGGAAGCGGCGCGAGCTTGAGCGCGGTGAACAGGCCGGCAAGCCCGGCGCCGACAACAACCACGCCGCCTTGCCGCGCGCCGCGCGGAAGGTTGACGGATTGGCGGGCATCTCGGTCATGGCTGCTGCCGGCGTCTAGTGGTTGAGGTTGATCATGCGCTCGACGGCGGCGCGGGCGCGGCCGGCGACTGCGGGGTCGATCGTCACCTCCTCCTTGAGGAACACGAGCGAATCGAGGATCTTCGGCAGCGTGATGCGCTTCATGTGCGGGCAGAGATTGCAGGGCCGCACGAACTCGACATTCGGCGCCTCGACCGCGACGTTGTCGCTCATCGAGCACTCGGTCACGAGCAGCACCTTCGACGGCTGGTTGTCCTTGACCCATTTGATCATGCCGCTGGTCGAGCCGGTGAAATCGGCCTCGTCGATCACGTCCGGCGCGCATTCGGGATGCGCGATGATCTTCACGCCGGGATCGGCCTCGCGATAGGCGCGAAGCTCCTCGCCGCGGAAGCGCTCATGCACCTCGCAATGGCCCTTCCAGGCGATGATCTCGACGGCGGTCTGGGTCGCGACCCATTTGGCCAGATATTCGTCGGGGATCAGGAGCACGCGCTTGGCTGCCCGAGCGACTCGACCACCCGCACCGCGTTGGACGAGGTGCAGCAGATGTCGCACTCGGCCTTCACCTCGGCCGAGGTGTTGACATAGGTGACCACCGGCACGCCGGGATAGGCCTCGCGCAGCGCGCGCACGTCGGCGCCGGTGATCGAGGCCGCGAGCGAGCAGCCGGCGCGGAGGTCCGGGATCAGCACCATCTTGTCGGGATTGAGCAGCTTCGAGGTCTCGGCCATGAAATGCACGCCGCCCTGCACGATGATCTCGGCGTCGGTCTTCGACGCCTCGCGCGCAAGCTGCAGCGAGTCGCCGACGACGTCGGCGACGCAATGGAAGATCTCGGGCGTCATGTAGTTGTGCGCGAGCACCACGGCGTTCCGCGCGCGCTTCAGGTCGTTGATCGCCTTGATGTAGGGCGCGAAGCCCGGCCACTCGATCGGCGGGATGACGCGGGACACCTTCTCGTAGAGATGCGCGGTCTCGCGCGCGACCTCCGGCGTATAGGCGAGGTCGGGGAGGAGCGTGGGCGCAAAAGCAGTATGCGCCGCGCCGTTGAGCGCGCCGGGACGCTTGGCCTTCTCGCGCCGAATGCCCTGGATTGCGGTCATCTGACGCCTGTCCTCCCGTGGCATATAATGCTCACAGTGAGCATATATAGGTCCTTAAAACATCCGGCACAAGGCCGGCCTCCTTTGCTCAATTAGAGTATAGGGGATCGGGCGGGCGGTTCAAAGGGGGCAGCCGCAATTGTGAAGTGGCGGCAGCGTGCCCCGCATTTGGGCATTTCGCTGTGGCCGCGGGCGCCTTCCCGGTTTAACGTAAAGCGTGACGGGGTTGTAGGGATGCTTAGACGCCTGCTGGTCGGGATCCTCGCAACGACGGGAGCCATGGGGCTTGCCGCCGCGCTCGGGCTTTGGCTGGTCGAAGGCCAGTCGCCGGAGCAGCAGCCCGTCGCCGCAAGCGTCGTTATCGATATTCCTGACAACCCGCCCGACCTGGCAGACACGCAGCCGGCGATGACCGCGTCGCTGCCCGATGCGGCATCCGGCGCGCCATCGACGGCCACACCGTCGCCCCGCGCCGCAAGCGAATGCGCTACCGATCGATGCGGTCCGCGCCAAACTTCAGGACCAGGCGCTCCGCAAGGACGCGCATGCTGACGACCTCGCCGCACTCGATGCCTTCTATACCGAGCGCACCGCGCCTGCGCTCTGGATGAGCGAGACGGGCCTGTCGGAAGCGGGACAGGCAGTCATGGGCGAGCTCGGCAAGGCCGACGATTGGGGGCTTGCAGCCGCCGCGCTCGACATTCCCGCAGCGTCAAGATCCTCTGCCTCGGCCGACGAGCTTGCCACGGCCGAGATCGCGCTCAGCCTCGCCGTGCTTCGTTATTCGCGCTACGCCAAAGGCGGCCGCACCATTCCGACCGAGCTCTCCAAGAACATCGACCAGCAGCTTGCGCTCGCCGACCCCAAGGCGGTGCTCGCCGACGTCGCCACCCAGCAGGCGCCGGACGAATATCTGCGCGCGCTACATCCGCAGCACGAGCAGTTCCAGAATCTGCATCGGGCGCTGGTCAAGGCCCGCGCGGATGGCGCCAACGCCAAGCAGGCGGACATCGACCGGCTGATCGCCAATATGGAGCGCTGGCGCTGGATGCCCGCCGAGCTCGGCGCCCGCTACGTGCAGATCAACGTGCCGGAGTTCATGGCCTATGTCGTCAAGGACGGCCAGGTCACCTATTCCGAGAAGGTCGTGGTCGGCAAGCCGGTCTACGCCACGCCTGTCTTCTCCGCCGACATGAAGACCATCGTCTTCAATCCGGAATGGACCGTGCCGCAGACCATCATCAAGGAGGATTTGCTGCCGCGGCTCAGAAAGAAGCCCGGCATGTTCGAAAGCAAGACCGCGCATCTCGAAGTGCTAAAGGAGCACAAGCTCAAGGTGCGCTATAAGGACCGCCCGGTCGATCCGGCCAGCATCGATTGGAACCGCGTGGATATGGGCGTGATCACTTTCGTTCAGGCGCCGGGGCGAGACAATGCGCTCGGCAAGGTGAAGTTCCTCTATCCCAACGAGCACGCCGTCTACATGCACGACACGATCAAGCGCGGGCTCTTCGACAAGGAGGTGCGCGTCGAGGGACATCATTGTCCGCGCGTCGCCGAGTCCGTGAAATTTGCAACCGCGCTGCTCCGCGAGGACAAAGGCTGGGGCGACGAGGACGTCAAGAAGGTGATGGCCAAGGGCCACGACCAGAAGGTCGAGCTCGACCATCCGATCCCGGTGCACACGACCTATTTCACCGCGGTCGCCGACGCCGACGGCAAGGTCAAGACCTTCGGCGATATCTACAAGCTCGATGCGATCGTCACCAAAGCGCTCGCCAAGGACCCGCCGAAAGCACCCGCCGTCGCCGGCAACCCGCCGCCGCCGGAGCAGGCGCCGCGGAGCGGCGTGGCGTCGTCGACGCCCTGACCGTACGAGCCAGGCGAGGGCGAGCTCGCTCAAGGCGATTCATGCACACCGCTCAATAATCGTGGGCCGCGCCGCGTTCTTTTGCTAGGCTCGGCGACCTGGGCAGCCGCGCGCGGCAAAGACGCGCGGCATAAGAAGGAGACCGCTCCCGTGCAATCGCAATTCACCGTGGGCATCAACGTGTCGGGCCGCGGCGAGCGCATCGTGGTCAAGGCCGAAGACGCCCTGATCGCGGCGCTCAAGGTGAAGGCTGAGCGGCCCGAAGCCTCGATCACCTATGTGCGGCGGCTCAACCGGCGCGGCGACGCCCGCCACCCGCCGAACCGCTCGACGACGCCCGAGTCTAGCGCCGCTTTCACCCGCCCTGTAGGCTGGAACCAAACGGGGCCAATCCCGATTATTACCGTGCGCCTCAATCCGGGAGGCGGCAAGGGATCGGGGTGGTTCTGCGCAAAAAGAACAAGTGAGGCGCCCCTGTCGTACAGCGTAGGGAGTTGGCGTCATGGATATCTTGGAGTTGACCAACAGCAAGCCAGAAGGCAATGGCGGCCTGGACAAGACGGACTTTATGAACTTGCGGAGGTTGCAGCCCCGCGAGAGTTTGCAGGAAAAGCTTCTAAGCGTCCGAGAGAGTCCTGGCGTCCGAGAGACTTCCAGCGTTCAAGCAAATCCCGCCGCGATTGATAGTCTCGTTCGGGGCCTCGTGGACCTGTTGCCGAAACCCGATGGCGTCTGGCCACTCGACGATCGCGCCAAATGGCTACGCCTTGCGGCCGGCATTTTTGATCTCGGCTACAGGCTGGGCGATGGCGAGGACAGGCAAATAAGCATTGCGGTCGCCAAGCCCGAAGCTCCCAACGCGTGAATAGCCGCCAGCTCAATTGGCGCGAGGTCGCCGCTTGCCGGCGCCTGGCACTAACCGCATCACCGCATAGATCGCGAGCGCGCCGAGCAGAAGGCCGCCGGCGATCGCCGGCGCCCGCCAATCTCCGCCCCGACCCGCACGACGATCAGCGTGAAGCACACGGCAGCGCCCGCGGCCGGCACGAAGAGCGGCACCTCGAAACGCCCGGGCTTCTCGCCCTGGCGCCGTTTCAGCACGAACAACGCTGAATTGACCACCGTGAACACGAGCAGCAGGAGCAGCACGGTCGCCGCGGCGAGCTCGGCGATGGTGCCGAGCAGCGCGAGCGGCGCAAGCACCAGGAACAGCGTCGCGATGGCGACATGCGGCGTGTGCCGCTCCGCGTGCACCTTGCCGAGCACCTCGGGCAATAGCCCCTGCCGCGCCATGCCGTAGATCAGGCGCGACGACGTGATGTAATTGACGAGCGCAGTATTGGCGACGGCGAACAGCGTGATCAAGGTGAACACGACCGGCGGGATGGCGGGCGCCGCGCGCGCGACCACCTCCGTGATCGGCCCCGGCGCCTCGGCGAGCTCCTGCCACGGGACGACCGAGACGGCGGTGACCGCTACTGCGATGTAGAGCGTCGCGGCCATCGCCATGGCGAGGATCAGGCCGAGCGGCACGTTTCGCTCGGGCTCGCGCACTTCCTCGGCGATGTTGTACATGTCCTCGAAGCCGATAAAGGCGAAGAAGGCGAGCACGGCGCCCTGCATGATCAGCAGGACCGGGATGTCGTCGGTGCGCGCGGGTGGCAGCTCGAAATAATCGACCGAGCCCCAATAGGAGATGCCGACCGCGACGACGAGCAGCAGCCCGCCCGCCTCGACCAGCGTGCACGTCACGTTGACCCACATCGATTCGCGGATGCCGCGGAACACGATGCCGGTAAGGATCAAGAGGAAGCCGAGCGCAAGCGCTTGCACGGGGAGCGCCTCCAGCCCGAGCAGCTTGACGATGTTCGCCGCAAAGACTTGCGACTGCGTGGCGACTGAGGTGAGGCCGGAGCAGACGAGCGCAAGGCCGAGCACGAAGCTCAGCATCGGCAGCCCGAAGGCGCGCTCGGCGACATAGGCTGCGCCCGCCGCGCGCGGATGACGCGAGCCGAGCGAGGCATAGGAGAGCGCGGTGAGGAGCGCCGCGACGAGCGCCACGAGGAAGGCGAGCCAGATCGCGTTGCCGACCTCACCAGCGACCTTGCCCATCAGTCCGTAAATGCCGGCGCCGAGCATGCTGCCGAGGCCGTAAAGCGCGATCTGCGTCGGCCCGATCGAGCGGTGCAGCGCTGGCTGCTTGCCACCCGTTGACTTCTCGGCGGATACTTTTTTCTTCACTGCCATCCCTATTCTCCTCCTCTCCCCTTTGGGGAGAGGGCTTTCCGCCGCGATCTTGCGCGCATGCGCTAAAGCAACTGAGTGGTAGCGCATCAAGAATTGCGCGCAAGTCGCATGGCGGGAAGGGTGAGGGGGTTGGGCACTTTTCTACGCAGTTTGGTTCCCCTTCACCCGCAACGAAGCTCAAGGCAGCTTCGCTGCGACCTCTCCCCGAAGGGGAGAGGAGGGGCCGAGAGGGGGCATGTTTTTTTACGTGTATTCGCTGCTTACTCCTCACCGCGCGCCAAGTGGCGCGCGTGCTCTTCCCATAGGGGAGAGCGAGAGTCTCGTTTGCAGCTTGCAATGAACGCCGATTGCGCTTATGTCATTGACATCGACATTTGGCCGGACCACATGGCCGTTTCGCCTTCGCCAATCTGCAGGCGCGCGTTCAGACCCTTCCAAACATCGACGAACCGCTTCGAGCCGCCACTGGCGTGGGCTTTAAGCACAACCGCACTGACGATTAGCGAAAGGCCTATCCCAATGACTTTGGGTACAGTGAAATTCTACAACGAGCAACGCGGCTTCGGCTTTATTCAGCCGGAGGATGGCGGCAAGGACGTCTTCGTCCACGCGACCGCGCTTGAGCGCGCGGGCATCCGTTCGCTCGCCGAGGGCCAGAAGGTATCGTTCGATACCGAGGTCGACAGCCGTAGCGGCAAGACCGCCGTCGGCAACCTCAAGACCGCCTAGTCCTAACGGACGACGGTTTTGTTGAATCAGAGCCGCTCTCTTCGGGGAGCGGCTCGTTAGTTTCATGATGCTTGCTCGGTCGCTGCTCGTCTGAGGTCGAGATCAGCCATACGGTGATGTAGTCCGGATCCTCGCGAGGATCTCTATCGGCTACCTCGCCGCATAGTTTCGTCCACGCCTCTGCCTGTGACGGGTCGGCCTTGCGCGCGAGGATTTGCGCACGCCCGTTCCAAATGCGCTGCCCGCCGCTCTCGATCCTTTCGAGCCTGCGCCGCATGACGGTGTGGATGTCGAGCCACGCTTGGGCACAGGCGTCGTCTATCGAGCGAAATGCAAAGATCGCGCGCCCGTCGATCTCCGCGACATAGGTCTGCATGGCGATCTGCTGCTGCTGCCGGGCCCCGGTAAGGTGGGCGCTAGGCAGTCGCGCCTCGCTTCGGGGGCGCCGCGCGCTTCAGAGGGTAAGCCGCGCTCTCATACAGGCGGCGGATGCCGTCTCCGTCGAACCGCTCCTCTTCCACCTCGAGATAGGTCCCGAGAAGCTGCTGGGGCGGAAGCTCCTCCATGGCATAGCGGACGGCCTCGGCCGCCTTGTCGAACCGCTTATAAGTCACGCGCCGCGCATTCTTCCAGCTCCGCGCCGGGAAAAGATCGGCTGACGCCGTGTAATCGAATGAGGACATGAGCTTCGTACCTTTAGAGACGAAAATTTCGCAAATGAGCGCTCGGCAGAAAATCACCGGAACTACATCGACTATATAGCATGTTGCGCTGCAAAATACGAGAGCGGCGCCTGCGAATTCCTCCTCTCCCTTCGCGGAGAGAGGCCTAAAGTTATTCAGCTCTTCAGCCGGTAGCCGGTCTTGAAGATCCACCACACCGCCGCGAGGCAGAGCGCGAGGAACAAGAGGACCATGGCGAGGCTCAAGCCCACGCCGACATCCGAGCTCTCGAAGAAGCTCCAGCGGAAGCCGCTCACGAGATAGACCACCGGATTGAGCAGCGAGACGGTCTGCCAGAAGGGCGGCAGCACGCTGATCGGATAGAACGTGCCGCCGAGGAAGGTCAGCGGCGTGATGATGAGCAGCGGCACGAGCTGCAGCCGCTCGAAACCGTCGGCCCAGATGCCGATGAGGAAGCCGAGCAGGCTGAAGGTCACCGCGGTCAGCACCAGGAACCCGATCATCCAGAACGGATGCAAGATCTGGATCGGCACGAAGAACGCCGCCGTGGCGAGGATGATCAGGCCGAGGAGGATCGACTTGGTGGCGGCCGCGCCGACATAGCCGAGCACGATCTCGAAGGGCGAGATCGGCGCTGACAGGATCTCGTAGATCGTGCCGGCGAAGCGCGGAAAGTAGATGCCGAACGAGGCGTTGGCGACGCTCTGCGCGAGCAGCGTCAGCATGATCAGCCCCGGCACGATGAAGGCGCCGTAGGGGATGCCGTCGATCTCGGCGATGCGGCTGCCGATCGCCGCGCCGAACACGACGAAATAGAGCGAGGTTGCGATCACGGGCGAGACGATGCTCTGGAGAAACGTGCGCCCCCAGCGCGCCATCTCGAATTTGTAGATCGCCCTGATCGCCGGCAGGTTCATCGCTTCCGCCTCACGAGATCGACGAAGATGTCCTCGAGCGAGCTCTGCCGTGTGTCGAGGTCCTTGAACCTGATGCCGGCGTCCGCGAGGTCGGTGAGAAGGCCGGTGATGCCGGTGCGTGGGCCTTGCGTATCGTAGGTGTAGACAAGCTCGCTGCCGCCATTGGTGAGCTCCAGATGATGGCCGGCAAGCGCGGGCGGTATGGCGTCCAGCGTGTCGGCGAGCTCGAGCGTGAGCTGCTTCTTGCCGAGCTTGCGCATCAGCTCGCGCGTGTGCTCGACCAGCATCAGCTCGCCTTTGTCGATCACGCCGATCCGGTCGGCCATGTCCTCCGCCTCGTGGATGTAGTGGGTGGTGAGGATCACGGTCACGCCGCGCTTCTTGAGCGCGCGCACAGACTCCCACATGTCCTTGCGGAGCTCGACGTCGACGCCTGCCGTCGGCTCGTCGAGGAACAGGATCGAGGGCTGGTGCGACAGGGCCTTGGCGATCAGCACGCGGCGCTTCATGCCGCCGGACAGCGTCATGATCTTGGCGTCGCGCTTGTCCCAGAGGCTCAGGCTCTTCAGCAGCGTCTCGATATAGGACGGATCGTCCCACTTGCCCCAAAGCCCACGGGTGAAGGTCACCGTGGCCCACACCGTTTCGAAGGCATCGGTGGTCAGCTCCTGCGGCACGAGCCCGATCAGCGCGCGCGCCGCGCGGTAATCGGTAAGGATGTCGTGCCCGTCTACGGTGACCGGCGCCTGCGCTCGGCGTCACGATCCCGCAAATGATGCTGATCAGCGTGGTCTTGCCGGCGCCGTTAGGGCCGAGCAGGGCGAAGATTTCGCCCTTCTTGATGTCGAGATTGATGTCCTTCAGCGCCTCGAAGCCCGAAGCGTAGGTCTTGGAGAGACCTTTGACCGAGATGATGGGCTTCATGGCGGGACGGGGACAGGAGAGGGGGTTAGGGGCGGTCCAATGAGGATAGCAGTCAGGCAATAATGCGGCGCGCCTTGGCGCTTGGTCTCAATCCGTGCCGCTTTCCAATTGAAACGATTCGACGACGCTCGGCTGGATGATCTTCGCATGCAGCGCCAGCAGCACGAGCTGGGCGTCGAGGCTGACGCCGGCGCCGAGCGCCTCCTCGATGCGCCGCTCCACTTGGCCGGCAAGCGCCTCGCCATTCGCGCCGGCGAAATGCTCGGCCCGAGCGCACAATAGGCGAGAATCTCCGCCGCGCCCGCATAAGCCTGCGGCCCAGGGTCCTCGCCGCGCGCATGATCGTCGATCAGGCCGAGCGCGGCGAGCTTCACCGCCTCCGGCACGAGCTTCGGATGCAGGTCGACCGCGCGGAGCGCCTTGTCGAACTCGCGCAAAGCTGGCGACCGGCCGAACAGGCCGAAAAAGCCGATGGACCATCCGCGCTGCGCCATGTCGGGCTAGCTGCGCGGCTTGTCGAGGGAGAGCCGAAGGATCCTGCCGTTCGAACTCGTCGAGCGCGTAGACGGCGCCGTCGGGCCCTTGCACGCACGTCGCGGATGCGGGCGCCCAAGGGCACGCGCTCTTCGCCGATCACCTTCTCGCCGTCGAGCGTGAGCCGCACGATCCCTTGCGATTGACAGCCCGCCGATCAGCAGATTGCCCTTCCAGCCGGGGATGGCGTCGGCGGTGTAGAAGGTCATGCCCGAGGGCGAGATCACCGGCGACCAGTGGTGGATCGCGTCGGCGAGCTCGGGCTGCGTTGGCGGATTGGGAATGGGCCTGCCGTCATAATGCTTGCCCCAGCTCACCAGCGGCCAGCCGTAATTCGCGCCGGCCGCCGGAATGTTCAGCTCGTCCCCGCCGGACGGTCCGAACTCGGTCTCCCACAAATTGCCGGTCGCCGGATGGATCGCCGCGCCTTGCGGGTTGCGATGGCCGAACGACCAGATCTCGGGCAGCGCGTCCTTCTGGCTGACGAAGGGATTGTCCTCGGGCACCGAGCCGTCCGGATTGATGCGCACGATCTTGCCGAGATGGTTGCCGAGGTCCTGCGCCGGATCGAGCTTCTGACGATCGCCGAGGGTGACGAATAATTTGCCGTCGGGCGCGAAGGCGAGCCGCGAGCCGAAATGGCCGCTGCCCGAAACTTTGGGCTGCTGGCGGAAGATGACCTTCACGTCGTCGAGGCCGCTCTGCCCAAGCCGCCCGCGCGCGACCGCGGTGCCCGCGCCGCCTTCGCCCGGCTCCGAATAGGAGAGATAGACGACGCTGTTGGCGGCGAACTCAGGGTCGAGCGCCACGTCGAGCAGCCCGCCTTGGCCTTGCGCAACCACCTTCGGCACGCCGGCAAGTGGCTCTGACAACGTCGCCGTCCTTGGCGACGATGCGGAGCCGGCCGGGCCGCTCCGTCACGAGCATGCGGCCGTCGGGAAGGAAGGTCGCGCTCCACGGGACTTCGAGCCCTTGGGCCACGGTCTCGACCTTGATCGTGCCTTCCTTCGTGTCGATCGGCCCGTCCTCGGCGACGCAAGATTGTGCTGCGAGCATCAGGAGCGCGGCTGCGCCGAACCGTGACGCCAAGGGCGCCGCACGCGAAATTGACATTCCGGGCTCCCGTTCGACCGCTCTCGCCACCACCCACCTCCTACGGTTTCATAGGCAAAAAAACGCAATCTATCGTCGGAAGTTCAGCTTACCCGGTTGATGCGATGTCTCAAGCCTGAGCGCGGCCGGCCTTGACGCGCAAGCCGGGTGCAGGGCGCTCGAGCACCACCTCGCGGCGGAAGCGGTAGAGCCTCGCAGGCCGCCCGCCCGTCGTGGTCGAGACATCGCCGGTCGGCTCGACGAGCCCGCCCTTCTCGACGAGCCTCCTGAAGTTCTGCTTGTGCAGCAGCGTGCCGGAGATCGCCTCCACCGTCTTCTGCAAATCGTAGAGCGTGAACTCGGGCGGCAACAGCTCGAACACCACGGGCCGGTATTTCAGCTTGCCGCGCAGCCGGCCCATCGCGGTCGCGAGGATGCGGCGATGGTCGAACTCCATGGGCCTGCCGATCTCGGGCAGGTCGGTCCATTGCTTGGCGGCGGCGCGGCCGTCGCGCGCGGCCTCCGCCACGAGCCCCGCCTCATAGAGCAGCTCGTAGCGCTCGAGCACCTTCTCCTCGTCCCATCCGCCATCGATCCCGAAACCGATCTTGAGCCGCTCGGCGCGCCGGAGTGGTCGCGCGGGCTCCTCGGGCGAAGGCGGCCGCTCGGCCCAGGCCTTAAGCCGCGGCTCTATCTCCTTGGAAAGAATCTCAGGCTTGCCATTCCGCCAATCCTCCCACGGGAAGTAGGCGTACCAGGGCGACCAGTGCGAGCCCATGAGTTCTTCGCCAGCGCCTCGGCTCAGTGCGAGATAGCCGACCGAAAGCGTATGCGCGCCGCCGGGCTCGGCGTGCCGCCCGCGATCGCCGAACGTGTAGAGCTGCTCGACATAGCCGAGCTCGAGCCCCGTCTGCCGCTTCACCCATTCGCGCAAGCCGATCTCGAGAGTGCGATGCGCGCGCGGGCGCGAACGGACCGAAGGGCAGGGCATCGAGCGTGCCCGACCCCGTCATGCCCGGCCGCACCACGAGGATATGCGGCTGCTGGTCGCGCACCGTGACGATGGCGGCGTTGAGCCCAAGCTCGATCTGCGGGTCGTCGGCGTTGGTGTGTTGGATTGCGGAGGGCTTGCGGCGCGCTTCGGCCATGTGCTCAGGCGGCTAGCAGGGCGGGAAGCGCGAACACGTCGGCCTCGTCGGCGAGCCGCCCCCTGCCGATCTGCTCGACCGCATGGCTCATGCGGCCGTTCCGGCCAAGCGCGCTGTCGGCAAGCGCCACGAGCCGCCGGTTCGGATAGGCCGTGGGCGAGGCGTGGCGCAGCGCTTGCGCAAGTGCGTACTCGTCGGCCCCGGGGTTCAGCGCGCAGAGCGAGATGAAGGCCGCTGCCGTCGACCGGCTGATGCCGGCCCAGCAATGGATGAGCAGCGGCGCCCTACGGTCCCAGTCGAGCGCGAACCAGATGAGATCCTCGACATGCGTCTCGCAGGGGAGCACGAGGCCCGCTTGCGGCTCGCAGATGTCGTTCATGGCGAGCCTGCAGGTGCCGGTCGGGCCCGATGCCGGGGGGCGTGGTGATCGGCATCTCGCCGTTGATCAGCGTCACGAGGTGGCTGACGCGGGCGCCGGCTACGGTCGTCTCGACCAGGCTCAAGCGGCGCGACATAGATGGTTTCCGGGGTGAGCGCCGGCGGAACCCTCGTCCGCTCTATTGGCGATGTCAGCGTGTCCATTTGCATGTTGCCTTATTGATTCTCTTTGTGCGCCGTCTCGCTTTATCTGGCAAGCTCATTGAAACGTTTGATGAACCTTGGCCTCCACCTCTGCCGCAGGAAGCGGGCTTAAGTGCGACAGCCTGGCGACCAGAGCGGGGCTCAGGTCGCGCGGCTGCCCGAAAAAGCGCCTCGCCTCGGCCCGGGAAAAGCCGGCAAGACCGGTCGCCTCGTAGTAGGCCGCGATCCTGTCGGCCCGCTTGATCAAGGTGGCGATGCGCGGCGGAAGTTCAACCGGCAGGCCGAATCTGAGGTGGATGGCCGCGAGCAGCTTGGCCTCGAAGGCGCGGTAGTCGAGCGACAGCGCCGCCTTGAAAGGGCTGATCAGGTCGCCGATCACATATTCGGGAGCGTCATGGATCAGTGCGGCAAGCCGCATGCGGCGCGGAAGCTTCGGGTCGAGCGCGCCGGCGATGGCCTCGACGAGAAGACAATGCTCGGCGACCGAGAAGGCGTGCTCGCCTTCGGTCTGTCCGTTCCAGCGCGCGACGCGCGCAAGTCCATGCGCGATGTCTTCGATCTCGATGTCGAGCGGCGAGGGGTCGAGCAGGTCGAGCCTCCGCCCGCTCAACATGCGCTGCCAGGCGCGCACGCTGCCTTTGTCGTTGGCGCGTGACATGGTCTAGCCGAGCTCCGTCATGGAGCGGACAGATTGCATCCGGCGTGCCCGAACAAATTCCCGCAAGCCGGCAATAAAACGTGGACGAACATCGGCCGTGGATGGCATTCATTGCAGCAGTCTCACAGGAAGGCAGGCAAACTTCAATCCGAGAATTGGGAGGAGCACCATGGCGAAGCTGCCGCGATATTCGCTCAGCCAGAACGACAAGTCGAAGAAGTGGGAGCTCAAGGCCGAAGGCTCTGGCCAGCTCGTGAAGAGCTTCAAGACGAAGGCCGCTGCCACCAAAGGCGGCGTGCTCGAGAAGGCCGTGGGCGGCAGAGGCTCCGTGCGCATCCGCAAGCGCAACGGCAAGATCCAAGAAGAGCGCACCTATCCGCGCAGCGCCGATCCGCGCGGCCGCGGCTGAGCGCGCGGGCGGCCGAGCTGCTCGCAGGCCGCATGCCGCGGGCAGGCGAGGAGATGGTCGTTGACCATGCCGGTCGCCTGCATGAAGGCGTAGACGATCGTCGGCCCGCAGAACTTGAAGCCGCGCGCCTTGAGGTCCTTCGCGATGGCGCGCGACAGCTCCGTCTCGGCGGGGATCGAGGCGATCGTCTTGTGGCGGTTGACGATCGGCTCCCCGCCGGTGAAGTCCCAGAGATAGGCCGAGAAGCCCGGGCCGCTCTCCATGATGTCGAGCCAGGCGCGGGCCGAGGCGATCGCGCCCTCGATCTTCATGCGGTTGCGCACGATGCCTTCGTCGCGCATCAGCCCCTCGACCTTGCGCGGCGTGTAGCGCGCGATCCTCTCCGGCGCGAAGCCATCAAAGGCGCGGCGGAAAGCCTCGCGCTTGCGCAGGATGGTGATCCAGGAGAGCCCGGCCTGGAAGCCGTCGAGCACGAGCTTCTCGTAGAGCGCCCGGTCGTCTCGCTCGGGCACGCCCCATTCCTCGTCGTGATAGGCGACATAGAGCGGATCGTTGCCCGGCCAGGGGCAGCGTTTCGTGTCGCCTCGCGCGCTCATGCCGGCACAGCCGTTGGAATCGCGAAGCGCGCGAAGGCGGGGCGACGGAGCGCAAGCGGAACGCCGCCGACCGTGAGCGCTGCGCCGCGCGCAAGTGCTTCCTCCGCGCGGTCGAGCCGCAGCATGGCCAGGCCTTTCGAGCCGCTCACCGAGCCGAGCGTGCCGATGGGAACGCCGCCCGCCTCGACACTCGTGCCGGAAGCGGTCAGGGGGCCTTCGCCCTCGACTGGCACGATGCGGCGGCGTGCCGTGCCGCGATGCTCCATGCGCGAGACCACCTCCTGGCCGATGAAGCAGCCTTTGGCGAAATCGACCCCACCCAACTGATCGAACAGGGCCTCGTGCGGAAAGGCCTCGCCGAAAGCGTAGTCGCGCCCGCCCTCCGGCACGCCGAGCCCGATCCTGAGCGTGTGGTATTCCTCTTGTGAAGCGGCGGCGCAGCCGAGATCGGAGACGCTTGTCCCCGGGGGCAGGATTACGCGCCCACCAAGTTCCGGGAGCCGCGGCTCGGGATAGGCGCTTGTGCCGTCCGGCAGGCTGGGGGAGCCGCCCCAGACCGCGGCGACGGCAAGCGTGGGCGCCTCGGCGATCTCGACCGCGGCCCTGAGCTTGTAGAAGCCGAGCCGCTTGGCAAGCTCTGCGGCCTTGTCGCGGGCGATATCGAGCAGCATGGCGTCGCCGTCAGCCACCACGAAGAAATCGAACAGGATCTTGCCTTGCGGGGTGAGTAGCCCGGCATGGATGCCAGCGCCCTCCCGGACCTTGTCCACATTGCTGGTGACAAGCCCCTGCAGGAATTTGTGCGAATCGGCGCCGGCGAGCCTGAGCACGCCGCGGTCTTTGAGCAACGCTGCATGGCAATGGCCCATGTCTCGCCCTTCTGCTACCAAGGCGTCCGACATTTATGGGAGCGGGGCGTCCCCCGCAAGAGACGCGCGAATTGGTCGAGACCTTCGATCTTGTGCTGAAAGGCGGGACTGTCGTCAGTCACGCCGGCGAGGGCATCGCCGATATCGGCGTGCGCGACGGGCGCATAGCGGCGATCGGCTCGCTCGGCGCGGGCCGCGCAGGCGAGACCATCGACGCGAAGGGCCTGCACATTTTGCCGGGCGTGATCGACACGCAGGTGCATTTCCGCGAGCCGGGCATGGAGCACAAGGAGGATCTGGCCACGGGCAGCCGGTCGGCCGTGCTCGGCGGCGTTACCGCCGTGTTCGAGATGCCGAACACCAAGCCCGCGACCACGAACGAGGCAGCGCTTGCCCATAAGGTCGCGCGCGCCACGGGGCGCATGCATTGCGACTTTGCCTTCTTCGTCGGGGCCTCGCGCGACAATACGCACGAGCTCGCCGCGCTCGAGCGCCTGCCTGGCGCCGCCGGCATCAAGGTCTTCATGGGGTCCTCGACCGGCGACCTCCTGGTCGATGATGAAGAGACGTTGCGGCGCGTGCTTCGCGCGATCAACCGGCGCGCCGCCTTTCACGCCGAGGACGAGGCGCGGCTCAAGTCGCGCACGCATCTGCAGCGCGCGGGCGATGCGTCGAGCCACAGCGAATGGCGCGACGCGGAAGCCGCGCTGCTCGCGACGTCGCGGCTCGTGCGCCTCGCGTCGGAACTCGGCAAGCGCGTGCATGTGCTGCATGTCTCGACGGCCGACGAGATGGAGTTGCTCGCGAAGCACAAGGACGTCGCGACCGTCGAGGTCACGCCGCAGCACCTGACGCTCACGGCGAAAGAAGCCTATGCCGCGCTCGGCACGCATGCGCAGATGAACCCGCCGCTCCGCGATCGCACGCACCAGGAGGCGCTGTGGCGTGCGCTCGATCAGGGCGTGGTCGATGTGCTGGGCTCCGACCACGCGCCGCATACGCTGGACGAAAAGGGCAAAGTCATACCCAGCCACGCCGTCCGGCATGCCCGGCGTGCAGACGCTCGTGCCGGTGATGCTCGATTACGTCAATGCGGGGCGGCTCAGCCTCGCGCGCTTTGTGGACCTCACCAGCGCAGGCCCCACCCGCGTGTTCGGGATCGCAAGCAAAGGCCGCATCGCGAAAGGCTACGACGCCGATTTGACCGTCGCCGATCTCGCGGCCGCGCGCGTCATCGAGCAGGACTGGATCGGCAGCAAAAGCGGCTGGACCCCGTTCGCCGGGCGCAAGGTCAGAGGCTGGCCTGTCGGCACTATCCTGCGCGGCCGCATCGCCATGTGGGACGGCGAAGTCACCGCGGCCGAGGGCCGCGCTGTCCGCTTCCTCGAGGCTCTGCCGGCTACTTAATGAAATAGTGCCAGACGCCGCTCGGCGCGATGCCGAGCTTGTAGGCGCTGTACTTTCCCGCCTTCTTCATCGCGATCGCATCCGCCGCCGGCAGCAGCCGGTAAAGCTCGACCTCCTGCGCGGGCGAGAGCTTGGTGATGTCCGTCTCGGCGAAATAGGGCCAGACATACATCGCCGCGTCGCCCTTGCCCGTGAGCACGAAGCCCGAAGACAGCACGTTAAGCATGGCGGCAAGCACGTCGCGCCCGGTCCCGTCGGCGGATTCCTTCTTCCAGTGGCCGATCGGATCGTCGATGTAAGCCGCCGCCACCATCGGCTTCAGCTCGTTCGATTCGAGCACGGGCCGCATCTTCTCGATCTCGCCGGTCGCAGCCGCGTTGCCGATCTTCTCCAGCATGGCATTTACCGGGTCCGGCAACGCGTTGAGGTCGTAGAGAACTTCTGGCGCTGTCGCGGGTTTGTTGTCGGCGCCCTGCTCGGCATAGACAAGGGCGGCAGCCCCCGCTACCAATGCGGCGAGGGCAATCCCGACGAGGCTCGGCAGGCGCATGCATCACTCCGCGAGTGACCCCAAGAGTCCGCGCGCACTGTCGCAGATCGGCACGAGGGCGCAAGCCCAAGTCTCGCGGCGCGCACGGCGCGTCTCCCCGGCCACAGCATCTCTGCGCGAATAGGCGTGCCTTGGAGTCGGGCGCGCAAATCGTCCTGTCCGGCGTCCAGCTGGTCCTCGCCGGGCTCGGCATCGGCATTTTGATGGCGGCGCCGGTCGGGCCGGTCAACGTGCTCGTCATCCAGCGGGCGTTGTCGCGCGGTTTCTGGGGCGGACTTGCCGCCGGCATCGGCGCCGTGATCGGCGACGGCCTGCTCGCGGCGCTCGCAGCCTTCAGCGTGACGGCGATCTCCGACGTCATCACCACCCATCAGCGCGACATCCAGGTCGCAGGCGGCGCGCTCTTGATCGCGTTCGGCGTCGGCCTCTTGTTCGCCAAGCCGCAGCTCACCATTCCCGTCGGCCAGAGGTCGCATCTCGGCGAGCATACCGGCATCATCCCGCAGACCTTCTTCCTCACCGTCACAAATCCTGGCGCTATTCTCGGCATGGCGGCGATGGTCGGCGGCCTCGGCACGCTGGTCGGCGGCCTCGGCGGTTATCTCGAGGCGCTGATCCTCGTAGTGTCGGTGATGTGCGGAAGCCTGCTCTGGTGGCTCGGCCTCTCCGAGCTCATCTCGCATATCAGGCACATGCTCACCGAGAGCCGGCTCAAGCTCATCAACCGCATCGCGGGGATCGTGCTGATCGGCTTCGGTTTCTTGCTGCTGATCGACGGGGTGACGCGCTATTTCCGCTGAGCGCGGCAGGCACGACTACTGCGAGACGCGCCGCAGCGTGAATTCGCCGTGGTGGATGCGGCGCGAAAGCCCTGTGGTCATCTTCGCCACGGCATCCTCGCCATAGACGCCGATCAGGTCGGCGAGTGCTGCGAAGAGCGCGGCGTTGGCGAGCATCTCCGGCTCGGTGCCGTCATGCAGCGCCTCTTCCCGCGCATCGAGGGATGTAGCGCAGCGCAGCCTGCTTCTGGGCCTCGTTTTCCGGATCGCGGATTTTCCGTTTAGCTGCGCGCAATTCGACATTCCCTCGAGTTTTAGACAAACCGGGAATGTCACATCTACACCGCCCGCCTCGCGTGAGGCGCACGGAGTAAACTAACGGTTAAGACTATAGTTAGTCAGGCGGCTCGGGCTCGGTGGGCGCAGGCGGCGGAGCGGGCTCGGCTTCCGCGGCGCCTTCGGCAGCTTGGGCTTCTTCGTTGCCTGCTGATACCGTGTCGGCCTTGGGCGGACCCTTGGCAGCGAAGACCGACCCTTGCGCGAGCGATGCGGCGATGGTCGCCCCCTCGGTGCTAAACCTGGTCGTCGCCAGCCTCGCCAACTCCGTGCAGGTGCGGTAGGTGCGGCGATAGCCCCGGTAACCATCGTTGAAGCTGTTAACGAGCTTGGCGCGGCGCGCAGAGGTCGTGCCCTCGTTCTTGACGATCTCCTTCATCTGGTCGCGCCAGAGCTGGCCTTCGTTCGCGCCGCAAAGCTCGCGGAGATAATGGACGGCGCCCAGGATCTCGGCGAGCCGCATCAGCTTGGGATCGTAAGGCCTGTCGTCGGGGGGCGGAGGCGCCAGGCTTTCGCGCGGTACGATAGGCGGCAGGTCGTCGCCCCGCCGCTTCGGCCTTGCGGCCTTCGGCTTCGGCTTCTTACTCTGCTGGTCGAACCACCAGAAGAACTGGGCCTGCGCGCTGGGCGCAAACGTGACAGAGGAGGCTGCAAACCAAAGCGCCCCCGCGCCGACCAGCATCAGGCCCTTTATCCAGCGTCTCATCGTCCGCCTGAGTAGCCCCAATTCATGTCTAAATCTAGCCAAGGGAACCGCTTTAGCCACCGGCTCGTCATTCCGGCGCAGCCGGAATCCAGGGCGATTGCGTGGAATATGCGATGCTGGATACAGGGTTTCGCCGGTATGACGAGGCGGAGAAGTGGAGACGTCTAGCGCGTGCCGAATAGGGCGTCGACCGCGGCTTGGCCGCTCGCTTCGTCGGCATTGGTCCCGCCGGACCGCGCGTCGCCATTGGCGATGGCTTTGGTGTCGTCGATCAGGACGCGGAGCCGCGCGGCGGCGTCCTCGCAGACCTTGGTGAGGTCGTTCTTGCCCTCGGCAAGCGCGCCGGCAACGCCCGCGACCAGCGAAAACGCTTCGCGGTGCAGCCGCGCCACCGCCTCGTCGAAACGCGCGCGGATATGCGCCGGCGCCCGGCGATAGGCCGCGATGGCGAGGCTCTTGTCGCGGAAACCCGATTCGGCGAAGTGCTCCTCATAGGTCAGCGGGTGCCAGGATAGCAGATCATCGGCGAAATCCTTGGGCTCTGAGGAAACCGCCTCGAGCAGCTTCACGAGCTCATGGAAGTGGTTCAGATAGTCGCTCGCGATCAGCGTCGCTTCGTTGATGTTGGTGCCGGGAATGTGCGAGCGGAAATGGCCGATCATGGCCGAGCGGAACGCCGAGACGATGTCTTCCCGGCTCACGTCTTCCTTGATTTCCGCCGGGCGCGGCGTGGGGTCTTCAGCAAGAATTCGCATCATTTCAGGCAATAACGTTAGAATAGGAGTGGAGCCGACTATGAGATGCGACGTTGCCCGATTATGATTGCCAAAGGGTTACCGTATGTGCTCGCGCTATAGCCTCGCGCTCTCGCCGGAAGAGGTGCGCGCCTATTTCGGCTATGCCGATACGCCGAACTTCCCCGCGCGCTGGAACATTGCACCGACGCAGCCGGTCGCCGTTGTCTGCCGTGACCGGGAAGGCGGGCGGCGCTTCCGGTTGATGCGCTGGGGGCTGTTGCCCGATTTCGTCAAGGACCCGAAGAAATTTCCCACGCTGATCAATGCCCGCGCCGAGGATGCGTTGACCAAGGCCTCGTTCCGCAACGCCATGCGCCGGCGCCGCTGCCTTCTGCCCGCCGACGGCTTCTATGAGTGGACGGGGCCTAAGCGCGCGCGTCGGCCGTTCCTGCTGCGCCCGCGCAAAGGCGGGCTCTTCGCTTTTGCCGGCATCTGGGAGGGTTGGCACGGCGAGATCGACACGGTCGCGATCCTAACCTGCCCAGCGAATGGGCTGGTCGAGACGTTGCATGACCGCATGCCCGTCGTGCTCGCCGAGGAGCATTTCGAGGCGTGGCTCGATGTTGAAGGCACGAGCGCGGAGGACGCCGCTGCGTCGTTGCGTCCCGCGCCTGACGATCTGCTCGAGGCGATCGAGGTCCATCCGAAGATCAACAATTCGCGCAAAGACGAGCCAGGCATCCAGGAGAAGCTGCAGAAGGAGCTGCTGTTCTAAGGTCCGCCTGTGACCAGCAGAATTGCCAGCCCGTCATGGCCTTTTGATCCGACGGTCTGAAGCGCGGTGCCGCTCACGCGCGGGTCTGTCGCCGCGAGCGCATAGAAGCGGCGCAGGCCCTGGATATGCGGGCTGTCGCTTTGCGCATCGAGCACGCGGCCTTCGCGCACCACGTTGTCGACGATGATCAGAGCGCCGCGCAGCTGCGAGCTTCACCGCCCACAGAAAATAATCGGGCGTGCTCGGCTTGTCGGCGTCGATGAAGATGAGGTCGAACGGCTCGACACCCTCCTCGATCAACGCCGGCATCGTGTCCTGCGCGCGGCCGACCTTCGATCTCAACTCTATCGGCCAGGCCCGCGCGGGCGATATTGGCACGCGCCACCTCGCGCGAAAGTGGGATCGGCTTCGAGCGTGACGAGCCGGCCGCCTTCTGGCAGCGCGCGGGCAAGCCAGATCGCGCTATAGCCGCCGAGCGTGCCGATCTCGAGGATGCGCCGCGCGCCGATCGCCTGCGCGAGCAGCATGAGCAGCTTGCCTTGATGCGGCGCGACCTGGATCGGCGGCAGTCCCGCTTTGGCGCTCTCTTCGAGCGAAGCATGCAGCGCCGGATCGTTCTCAATGAAATGATTGGCGATGAACGCATCGACCGCCTCGTAGTCCGCGCTCATAGCAGCTTGCCCGGATTGAGAATGTTGTTCGGATCGAACGCCGCCTTGATCTTGCGCATCAGGTCGAGCTCGACCTCTTGCTTCGCATGGGGCAAGAGATCGCGCTTCAGCCGCCCGATGCCATGCTCGGCGCTGATCGACCCGCCGAGATCGAGCACGATCTCGTGCACGGCGGCGTTCAGCGCCTCCCAGTGCGAGAGGAAAATGGCGCGGTCCATGCCGATCGGCTGGCTGACATTGTAATGCACGTTGCCGTCGCCGAGATGGCCGAAGGGCACGGGCCTGGCGCCTGGGATCATCAGCTCGACGATCTGGTTCGCGCGCATGATGAGCTCGGGCACGCGCGCGACGGACACGGCGACGTCGTGCTTGATGCTGCCGCCTTCGGAGCTCTGCACCTCGCTCATCAAATGGCGCAGGCGCCACAGCTCTTGCGCTTGCGCGAGCGAGGCGGCGATCACTGCGCCGTCGATCTCGCCGGCTTCCAGATCCCTTGCCCAACACAGTCTCGGCGAGGGAGGCGAGGTCTTCGCCCTCGCGCGGGCTCGTAAGCTCGAACAACAGATACCAAGGATGCGGCTCGGTGTAAGGATCGCGCACGCCGTGCCCGTGCTTCAGCACGAACTCGACGCCGATGCGCGGAAGCAGCTCGAAAGCTGTGAGCGCAGCGCCGGCGTGCGCGAGCGCACGCGCGAAGAATGCGGGCGCGCGTTCGAGCTGCCTCAATCCCGCCATCGCCGTCACGCGCTCGACGGGCTTCGGATAGAGCCTCAGCACCGCTGCCGTGATGATGCCGAGCGTGCCCTCCGAGCCGATGAACAGGTCCTTGAGGTCATAGCCAGAATTGTCCTTGCGCAGCGACTTGAGCCCGTTCCACACGCTGCCGTCGGCGAGCACGACTTCAAGCCCGAGCGCAAGCTCGCGCGCATTGCCGTAAGCGAGCACGCTTATCCCGCCGGCATTGGTGGCGAGCACGCCGCCGATCTGGCAGCTCCCTTCCGAGGCAAGGCTCAGAGGGAACAAGCGCCCGGCGCTGTCGGCGACCTGCTGGGCGGACGCGAGCACGAGCCCCGCTTCGACCGTCATGGTGTTGGAGGCGAGATCGATGCCGCGCACGCGGCTGAGCCGTTCAAGCGCGACGACAACCTCGTGGCCCGTCTCGAACGGGATCTGCCCGCCGACGAGACCGGTATTGCCGCCCTGCGGCACGATCGCGGTGCGCGTCTCGTTGGCGCGGGCAAGGATCGCCGAGACCTCTTCCGTCGTGCCGGGCTTCAGGACCAGAGCGGCCTTGCCGCGATAGAGGTCGCGCCATTCGACGAGATAAGGCGCCATCGCCTCAGGATCGCGGATGGCATGCTCCTCGCCGACGATGCGCGCGAGCGCGTCCAGCGTGTCGGGAGAGGGCGGAAGCGGCGCTTCCGTCATGGCCGCTGCTCCGCCGCGGCTGCGCGGGCGTCGGACGGCGCGGCAAGTCTGCCAGCCGAGAACGCCCTCGATGGCCTCGCGCGGCAGCGCGCCTTGCCGCAACAGAAGCGGAGTGCGCCCCACGAGGCTCACGATGGTCGAACTCGCGGCCGAGCGGGGCAGGCCCTCCGTCGAGGATCATGACAGGACGGTCTCCGAGTTCGACCTCGACCTCGCCGGCCGTCTTGGGACTTGCTTGGCCCGAGCGGTTCGCGCTCGGTGCAACGATCGGCAGCCCCGACCGCGCAAGCAGCGCGCAGCGCCACCTTATGATCGGGAGCCCTGACGGCGATGGTGTCGAGGCCAGCGCTCACCGGCGCGGCGAGGGGACAGTCGGGGCGCCTGGGCAAGACGAGCGTCAAGGCCCCCGGCCAGAATGCATTGGCGAGCTTGCGCGCAGCCGCGCCGACCTCCGCGAACTCCCCCGCCTTGTCGAGATCGGGGACGAGCACGATCAGGGGGTTGGCGCTCGGACGCCCCTTGGCGGCGAAGACCTTGGCGACGGCGCCCGCGTCGAGCGCATTGGCGCCGAGCCCGTAAACCGTATCGGTCGGGAAGGCGACGATTTCGCCTCCGCGGAGCACTTCCGCGGCCGCAGCGATCGCCTCAGGCGTGGCAGGAACGATAGGCATGGCGCCCTAGTGGAAACCCTTTGGTGGCCGGTACTTGCGCTTATATGATGGAGGCGCGGATTTCCACTCCCGCAGGATTGAGCCATGCGCCGCGACAGTATCATTGCGAGATTGAAGCAAGTAGAGCCTGTCTTGCGGGGCGTGAGAGCTACACGCTCCGCCGAGCAGCCGAGCGCGCAGTGCAAATAGTATCAGAAGCCGCCAAGAGTTTGCCTCCAGAATTGCTCGATCAAGCACCCGATGTGCCGTGGAGCGCAATAATTGGCATTGGCAATGTGCTGAGACACGACTACCAACATATCGACGACCGCTTACTCTGGGACGTCGTGACGGTGCACCTTCCGGAGCTGCGGCCTGTCATCGCGCATGCTCGCTGAGCTTTCGGACGAAAAATGACCGCGGCCCTCGATGACCACGCTCCTCGTCACCCATAAAGCGTTCCTGGAGCACGACACGGGCTACGGCCACCCGGAGCAGCCCGACCGCATGCGCGCGATCGCCGATGCGCTTGCCGCGCCTGCCTTCGGCGCGCTGAAACGCGAGGAGGCGCCGGAAGCCGATCTTGCCGCCATCGAGCGCCTGCACCCCAAAGACTATATCGAAATGGTGCGCGCGGCGATTCCGAGCCAGCATCATCAACGGCTCGACCCTGACACGGTCGTCTCGCGCGGAAGCTGGGAGGCGGCCCTGCGCGCAGTGGGCGGAGCCCTGCGGGCCGTCGACGCCGTTGTCGGAGGCGAGGCCAAGAACGCGTTCTGCGTCTCGCGCCCACCCGGCCATCATGCCGAGCCCGTGCGCGCCATGGGCTTCTGCCTGTTCAACAATGTCGCGATCGCCGCGCTGCATGCCCGCGCCATGCACGGCGCCGAGCGCGTCGCCGTGATCGATTTCGATGTGCATCACGGCAACGGCACGCAGTCTGCCTTCTGGAAGGAGAAGGACCTGTTTTACGCCTCGACCCACCAGATGCCGCTCTTCCCCGGTACGGGCGAGCTCGGCGAGACGGGCGTCGGCAATATCTTCAACGCGCCGCTGAAAGCAGGCGACGACGGCGATGAGTTCCGCGACGCATTCGTCTCGCGCATCCTGCCTGGCCTGCACAATTTCGGCCCGGACTTGATCATTGTCTCGGCGGGCTTCGACGCCCACCAGATGGACCCGCTCGCGCAGCTCCGGCTCGTCGAGCCGGATTTCGCCTGGGTGACTGAGAAGCTCATGGACCAGGCCGAGAAGCATAGCGGCGGCAGGCTCGTCTCTTGCCTCGAAGGCGGCTACGACCTCGACGCGCTCGGGCGGTCGGTCGCCACCCATGTCGAGACGCTGATGGGCGCCGCGTGAAACAAGCCTCTTGACGCACGCCGAGACCCTTGATCGAAGCTGCCGGAAAAGGCTAAGCCCACGCTCATGTCCAGTCCGACCGATCATACCGACATCAAGACCATGAGCTTCGAGCAGGCGCTCAAGGAGCTCGAAACCATCGTCGACCGCCTGGAGAAGGGCGATGTCGATCTCGAAGCCTCGATCCTGATCTACGAGCGCGGCGAGGCGCTGAAGGTCCATTGCGACGGGCTTTTGCGCCAGGCCGAGGCGCGCGTGGAGAAGATCTCGTTGAACGCGAGCGGCCAGCCTGTCGGCACCGGGCCCCTCGACGTCGAGGAGTAGCAGCCGCGTCTAGCTCGTCGCCCAGCTCGCCTCTATGACGAGCGTGCGCACCAATCCGCTTCTGGCCCGAACGGCTCTAAATGCTCCAGGCCCCGCTCCTGGAACTCCAGGTTGCGCGCCCGCGCGCCATCGACGCCGAACACGTCGGTTGAAGTGAGCTTGCCCTGGCCGGATTGTCGAGGCTGATCCGATACGCGAGCGTCACGAGGAAGACCGGCGCCATGTCGACGGCCCACGATGGAAAGGCGTGATGCGTGCAGGGCTTGCCGCGCCTGACCTTTGCATCGTCCATGCTCGGCTGGTCGTCGAGCACGAGCGAAGCCGCGTGCGCAAGCTCCACGCCGCAAGCCGAAGGCAGGACCAATGCCAGCGCGTCGTCGCGGAAGATCCGCCCCGAAGCGACCGCCACGATCGCGCGCCAGCGATGCGCAGGCCCTCCGACCGCGTAGCGCGCAGCAGCGGGAGACCTCGCCGTGGGTGGCTCGTTGAAAGTGGCGTCGAGAAAGGCTTCGACGGCGCGGCGCACCTCAGCCTTGTCGGCAACGAAATTCTGCGACTGACGGCGCGAGCGCTGGTTCGCCCATATGCTCCATCCCCGATTGCACTCTATGCTACGGGGATGAGGCCCGCAACAGAGTGACCTTGAGATGCCAGGGCTTGCCCAGGGAGCGCGACGCGGGCGAGCAGCGCCGGGAAGGAAAGACGCCCCTTGGGCGGGACCGGCCTCTCCGCTATGGTCGCTTCAACCGCCATGATCCTGACACGCCTTGGCTCTCTATAGGGTAGTTGCAACGGGGCTTGGCCGTCGCTAAAGGTGCAGTAACACGTTGATCCTTCCGCTCTTTCCCCGATTTTTCAGCCAGGTGAGGCCATGAGCGCCGGAAGTTCTACGCCCCTGCTCGATCGCGTCCACACGCCCGACGACCTCCGCGCGCTTGAGGACAAGGACCTGCCGCAGCTGGCCGCCGAGCTCAGGCAGGAGACGATCGACGCCGTCTCGGTGACCGGCGGGCATCTCGGCGCGGGGCTCGGCGTGGTCGAGCTCACCATCGCTCTGCACCATGTCTTCGACACGCCGCGCGACAGGCTGATCTGGGACGTCGGCCATCAATCTTATCCGCACAAGATTCTGACCGGGCGGCGCGACCGCATCCGCACGTTGCGCGCAGCCGGCGGTCTGTCGGGCTTCTGCAAGCGAGCCGAGAGCGAATACGACACGTTCGGCGCGGGCCATTCCTCGACCTCGATTTCGGCCGGGCTTGGCATGGCGGTTGCGCGGGACCTCGCGGGCGCGGGGCACAATGTCGTCGCCGTGATCGGTGACGGCGCGATGAGCGCTGGGATGGCCTACGAGGCGATGAACAACGCCGGCGCGAGCGACAAGCGGCTGATCGTGATCCTCAACGACAACGACATGTCGATCGCGCCGCCAGTCGGCGCCATGAGCGCCTATCTCGCCAAGCTCATCTCCGGCGGCGCCTATCGCAGCGTCCGCCGCATGCTAAAGCGGGTCGCGCATAATGTGCTGCCCAAGACCTGGCAGAAGCGCGCCGCCCGCGCCGAGGAATTCACCCGCGGCTTCTGGACCGGCGGCACGCTGTTCGAGGAGCTCGGCTTCTACTATGTCGGCCCGATCGACGGGCACAATTTCGATCACCTGCTCCCCGTTCTGCGCAATGTGCGCAACATGAAGAACGGGCCAGTGCTGGTGCATGTCGTGACGCAGAAGGGCAAGGGCTACGGCCCGGCGGAGATCTCCGCCGACAAGTTCCACGGCGTCGGCCGCTTCAATGTCGTGACCGGCGCGCAGGAAGCGCCGGCCGCCGGCCCGCCGAGCTACACCAAGGTGTTCGCCAACGCGCTGATCGCCGAGGCGCGGCGCGACGAGAAGATCGTCGCCATCACCGCCGCCATGCCGTCCGGCACCGGGCTCGACAAATTCGCGGAAGCCTTCCCTGAGCGCTGCTTCGATGTCGGCATCGCCGAGCAGCACGCGGTGACTTTCGCCGCGGGCCTCGCCGCCGAGGGCTTCAAGCCGTTCGCCACCATCTACTCGACCTTCCTCCAGCGCGCCTACGACCAGGTGGTGCACGACGTGGCCATCCAGCATCTGCCGGTGCGCTTTGCCATCGACCGGGCCGGGCTGGTCGGCGCCGACGGTCCGACCCATGCCGGCGCTTTCGACGTGGCCTATCTCTGCTGCCTGCCCGGCATGGTGGTCATGGCCGCCGCCGACGAGGCCGAGCTCGTGCACATGGTTGCGACCGCCGCTTCGATCGACGACGCGCCTTCGGCTTTCCGCTATCCGCGCGGGGAGGGGACCGGAATCGCCCTGCCCGAGCGCGGAGAGGTCCTGCCGATCGGCAAAGGTCACATCGTGCGCGAGGGGTCCGCAGTCGCGCTCTTCTCCTTCGGCGCGCGCCTCCCCGAGTGTTTGGCAGCCGCCGAGCAGCTTGCCGGCTTCGGCCTTCCCACTACTGTCGCCGATGCGCGCTTCGCCAAGCCTCTCGACATGGAGCTGCTGCGGCAGCTTGCGCGGAACCACGAGGTGCTGATCACCGTCGAGGAGGGGTCAATCGGCGGATTCGGCGCGCAGGTGCTGCACGCTCTCGCGAGAGAGGGCCTGCTCGACCGCGGCCTCAAGGTCCGCACGCTCGCGCTGCCAGACCGCTTCATCGAACAGAACAAGCCGGCCGCCATGTATGCCGAGGCCGGGCTCGATACCGGCGGGATCGTCGCCGCCGTGTTCGCCGCACTCGGCAAGGACCGCGACGCAGCCGAGATCATCCGTCTCGCGAAGTAATCGGCGACTGCGGCCCCGCTCAGTCCAGCGCGCAGGCCTTGGCGAAATTGGCGAGCTCCGCGTCACGCCCGGTCTCAGGCAGCTCGGTGACCACGCCGCCGGTCTTGACGGTGACGTCACCCCTCTCCTTGAGCAGCGTGATGAGCGGCTTGATCTTGAAATTCTCGGCCATGGCAAAGTGGAAGCCGCTCATCTCGTCGGTTGAGATGGCGCCGCCAATGGCAAGCTTGGCGTCGCCAGCGGTAAGCTCGATATCGACCTTTTCGCCGACCTCTGTCCCGGCGATATCGACATAGACCGTGAGCTCGGTGAGCTTGTCGCCGTTCCGGCAGATCAAGATGAAGACTTCGTCCTCAGCGGTCTCGGGCGATCCGTAGACGAGCGAGGCATTGCCGTCACCGCTGCCGCTCATCCACGCATAGACCGACTCGCTTTCGCTCGTTGCTCCCGCGAACAGGGATCCGGTCAGGCAAAGCCAACTCGCAAATCCGATCACTGCGGCTCGCATGGCGGCGGCCTTTTCTAGTCGAGTGTGCAAAGCGTGCCGAATTCCGCGACGGCCGCGGCGCGTCCCTCGTCGGGCATGGTGGACTCCACGTCGCCCGCCTTGACGGTGAGGACGCCGGGGGCTTCGAGGACCTTGAGGAGCGGCTTGACTGCAAAGTTCTTCGCTTGGGGTATGACCATCCCGAAATAGTCGTCCTCGACTGCCGCGCCGTCGAGCGCGATCTGAGCCGCGCTCGTGCCGACCTCGATCTTCAAAGGCTGCCCGGCCTCGACGGTCTTCAGCTCGGCGTAGAGGTTAAACTCGGAAATCTTCTTGCTGGTGCTGCAAACGAGGAGAAGAGTTGTGTCGTCAATATCTGTCTTCGAGCCATAGAGGAGGGAGACGCCGCCCCGCGGCTTGGCGACCTGCCAGGCGTAATCGTCGGCCAGCGACGCATGCGGCACGGACAGGGCAAACGCGATGAGCGCGAGGCTGGCGCGGCTAGCGGCCGTTCGTATGGCGTCCGATTTCTTGATGTCCCGCTCCCGCGATCAGGTCCGTGAAAGAGCCAGCGAAGGTCGGGTCGAACTCATAGTAATTGCAGGTGATCTCGTCCCCCGCCGCAATGTCGACCAGCGCATAGCCTTTGTCGAAGAGGCGGAAATCGGTGTTGGGGGTCATGCTGTGATTCATGTACTTGCCGTTGTCGGCATCGAGCACGACCACGCCCGGCATGTCGAGATGCGGATAGCCGTACCGCTCGATGAAGACCTGCATATGCTCAGGCAAGCTCTCGATCTCGGCCACCTCGATGAAGATGTCGAACTTGGGATGGAGGTCCCAGATCAAGCTCCCTTTGGCGGCGGGCTCGCCAGCGAACACGCCCAATCCCTCGATCGCGCTTTGCGCGACATAGGTGCTGATCAGCAGCATCGTTTCCCTCCTGCCGGCCTGTGCTTTAGGCTTGGCTCGTTTCGAGCACCAGCACGCGCTTGCGCTTGAGCCGGCGCGGCGCACGCGGCCGGCGCAACGCATCGATACGGCGCCGCAAATAGGGCGAGTAGTGGCCGGCATAGCGCTCCCAGAGCACGGGGTTGCGCCAGTCATCGCCGGTGATCCGACGGCGGCAGGTCGCCGCGCCGCAGGCGCATTCGAACTCGTCGTAAGGCGAGCCGTCGCACATGGCGTAGTCGATGGTGACCTCCTCGCCGGGCAGGATGCGCCTGAGAGCCACGATGGAGATCTGCCCATCGAGACCGGCATTCGGCTCGCAGGCATGATTGATGAAGTCGGGCGGCTCGTCCGGAGTGAGCGAAGCGAGATAGAGTCCCTCGTCGACCTGCACGGTGTGCCGCCTGATCTCCTCCGGGAGCGTGTCGAGCTCGTCCGCAGAGACGATGCGCCCGCTCCACACGGCAATCAGCTCGCCCGGCTCGATCACGGACCGGGCTGCGACGGACTTCCCGCCAGCTACGTCACAATTTCGGACTTCGCATTTCTTGGTAAGGTAAGCCGAAGTCTTTTGGCTCACGAGACCTCCGCGAGTGCGCGCCGAGCGGGGCGCTTCGCAGTATGTTATGGAAGCGGCGCCGACCGCTCCCGGCCTTCGTCCGCGCGCGAGGATTCCCGACGCGAGGCGGAGCATATGAGAAGCTCGGGTGCCCATCTACAAAAAAACGCGCCTCGACACATTATTGGTGGATTGTGGCCTGGCCGCCACGCGGGCGCGCGCGGCCGACCTCGTCCGGCGCGGCGCGGTGCGCGTCGGTGGCGTCGTGGCGGCTAAGCCGGGCCAGCTCGTCACGCGGGACGCCGTGCTCGCGATCAGCCCGGGCGCCACCGCCTACGTCTCCCGCGGCGGCGTGAAGCTCGAAGCGGCGCTCGACGCCTTCGGGCTGGACGCTAAGGGGAGGGTGGCACTCGACATCGGCGCCTCGACCGGCGGTTTCACCGATGTCCTGCTTCGGCGCGGCGCGACCAAGGTCTATGCCGTGGATGTCGGCCGCGGCCAGCTTCATGCGCGGCTCGGGGCGGATGAGAGGGTCGTGGCGCTCGAAGCGACCGACGCCCGGACGCTCGACCGGTCAGTCATTCCGGAGCCTGTCTCGGCCATTGTCGCAGATGTGAGCTTCATCAGCCTGACGCAGGCGTTGCCTGCCGCCTTGGCGCTGGCAACCTCCGGGGCTTGGTTCGTGGCTTTGATCAAGCCGCAATTCGAGGCAGGCCGCGGGGCCGTGGGGAAGGGCGGCGTGGTGCGGAAGGACGAAGACCGGCAGCGCGCCGTCGACCGGGTGCGTGACTTTGTCGCGAGCCACCCCGGCTGGACCCTGCTCGGGGTGATCCCGTCACCCATAGAGGGTGGCAGCGGCAACCGCGAGTTCCTGCTTGCGGCGCGCTACGAATAACCCACCGGCACGGCCGGATCGTCGCGATAGGAATAGGGTGGAAAGTCCTGAAGCGCGCGGGATTGAGCGTCGGCCTTCCGTTCCGCTCATCCGCATTGGGCGCGGTGGCGGAGATAGTGATCGGCGAGCACGATGGCGACCATCGCCTCGCCGATGGGCACGGCGCGGATGCCGACGCAAGGATCGTGGCGGCCTTTGGTGGAAATCTCGGTGTCGTTTCCTTGCGCGTCCACGGTACGGCGCGGCGTCAGGATCGATGAGGTCGGCTTGACCGCGAAGCGCGCGAGGACCGGCTGCCCCGTGGAGATGCCGCCGAGAATGCCGCCAGCATTGTTGGACAGGAACTCAGGCGTACCGTCAGGCCGCATGCGCATCTCGTCGGCATTCTCCTCGCCCGACAGTGCGGCGGTGGCGAAGCCCGCGCCGATCTCCACCCCCTTCACCGCGTTGATGCTCATGAGTCCGCTCGCGATGTCCTGGTCGAGCTTGGCATAGACCGGCGCGCCGAGCCCCGCCGGCAAGCCTTCGGCCACGATCTCGATCACCGCGCCGGCCGAGGAGCCCTTCTTGCGCACCTCGTCGAGGAACTCGGCCCAGACCCGCGCCGCCTTGGCGTCCGGGCAGAAGAACGGATTGTTGTCCACCTCCGCCCAATCCCAATTGCGCCGGTCGACCTCGTAAGGCCCGATCTGCACGAGCGCGCCGCGCACGGTGAGACCCGGCACCACTTTCCGCGCGAGGGCGCCGGCTGCGACCCGCATCGCGGTCTCGCGCGCCGACGCGCGCCCCGAGCCGCGCCAGTCGCGCAGACCGTATTTCAGGAGATAAGTGTAGTCGGCGTGGCCCGGGCGGAACTTGTCCTTGATCTCTCCGTAGTCCTTAGAGCGCGCATCGACATTCTCGATTTCGAGCGCGATCGGCGTGCCCGTGGTGACCTGCGTCCCATCCTCGCCTTCGAACACGCCGGACAGGATACGGACCTGGTCCGGCTCCTTGCGCTGGGTCGTGTAGCGCGACTGGCCAGGCTTGCGTTTGTCGAGATAGGCCTGGATCTCGGCTTGTGTGATGGGGATGCCGGGCGGGCACCCGTCGACCACGCAGCCGATCGCCGGCCCGTGGCTCTCGCCCCAGGTGGTGACGCGGAACAGATGGCCGAACGTGTTGTGCGACATGGGTCTCCTTATGCGCGCATGTCTCTAATTTGTCATTACAGGCGAAGCGGGCAGCCGGATTTCTTACCGCGATGCATCCCAGCATCCGGACCTTGCTCAAAAGGGGGTGGCGCGCCGAAGGGCGCATACTGATGGTGTCCGCGATCTTTTGGATCGCGGCGGCGCCTCTCGGCGCGCCACATGCGCTCAAGCAGCGAACCCACGAGTGGTAAGCGGTAGCGCATGCTATTTTGCGGACGTTTCCGGCATCGGGCCCCGCTTTCGTTCGATGTCCGCGCCCGTAAGCCGAAGGCCTGATAGCGCAGCATCATCTGCGCTCAAGAGGCCGGAGGCCGGTAGCGCAACACAAAACGTCAGCCAGCTCCTGGCAGGGACTCGTAGTGGCCGCGGGGGGAGTTCCGATGCCGCCCGGGCGCCTTGTTGCGACAAGGCCCGCGGGCGCCGCGCCCCATCCCGCCTCATGAGTACGCCCCTTCGAAGGACGAGGTGGACGCATTTTCGCATGCGCGTGGAAGGGCGGGGATAAGGTTTCCTCCCTCCCTTTAGGGGGAGGAAGCGGCTACTCCTTCGCCACGGAGATACGCGTGACGCGGAATAAATAGCCGAAGCTGTTGTGGCTCATGATCAGGTGTCAATTCTAGGGCTGAGACGAGCGCTCTCTTTCGACGAGCCGTCGGGAGACGGACGATCATTGTGTATCAACGATCCAAGCAAAAAGCAGAAAGAAACGCTCTATAAGAAATGCGCCAATCTGAGCGGGAACGCGAAATGTTTCAACACGATCGCGCAGTGCTGCTGCTTTTATAAGCCAAAGCCAAAGTCAAAGTCATAGAGACCCGCAGGCCTGATCCCTCATCCGAGCAACCGAGTCACTCCTTACCCACGGCGATTTCCGGGGCGTCCTCGTTCTTCATGCCGACCACGTGGTAGCCGGCGTCGATATGCAGGATCTCGCCGGTCACGCCTGCGCCCGAGGTCCGAGAGCAGATAGAGCGCTCCGGCGCCGACCTCCTCGATCGACACGGTCCGCCTGAGCGGCGAATTCATCTCGTTCCACTTCAGGATATAGCGGAAGTCGGCGATGCCGGAGGCTGCGAGCGTCTTGATCGGGCCGGCGGAGATCGCGTTCACGCGCACCCCGCTCTTGCCGAGATCGGCGGCGAGATAGCGGACGGACGCTTCGAGCGCGGCCTTGGCCACCCCCATCACATTATAATGGGGCATCACCTTCTCCGCGCCGTAATAGGTGAGCGTCAGCAGCGACCCGCCGTTCGGCATGAGTTTCTCGGCGCGGCGCGCGAGCGCGGTGAAGGAATAGCAAGAGATCAAGAGCGTTTGGATGAAGTTCTCTTCCGTCGTGTCGACGTAGCGCCCGTCGAGCTGCTCCTTGTCGGAGAAGGCGACAGCATGCACGAGGAAATCGAGCGTGCCCCATGCCTTGGCGAGCCCGGCGAATACCGCCTCGACGCTTGCCTCGTCGGTCACGTCACAGGGAAAGACGAGCTTCGAGCCGACCTCTTGTGACAGCGGCTCGACCCGTTTCTTCAGCGCCTCGCCCTGATAAGTGAGCGCGACCTCGGCGCCTTGGTCGGTGACGGCCTTGGTGATGCCCCAGGCGATTGAGCGGTTGTTGGCGACGCCGAGCACGAGCCCGCGTTTGCCAGCCATCAGTCTGGGTGCGTCAACCATGAACCCTCCAGGAAAGCCCGCGACTTATACACCGGTAGCGCGAGGCCGGAAGGCTTTTCGCCCGCTATGCGTCTGAGACTAAACGGCGCGGAGGTGCTTTCCCCTGAGTGGGCGCCTGACGCCTGATCTCGAGCCGCGCATATCTTGGGCCGTCGGCTGCAGGAAGGTACGGCGCGCCCCGCGAACGGAGCGGCGTGAAGCGAAAACCTTGCAGCTTTGCCTTGTTGGGTTTTCCTGCGGCTTCGCGCGGGAGGAACCGTAACCGCTTCCAAACGAGCAAGAAGGGACATGCGATCGTCCCTTATCCTGACAGGGACCAACTCCCGTCCGGCTCGCGGCAACCGATGGCTTCGATCTGCCGCTCGTAATCGCCATGTGCGAGCCAGTAGACCACATGCCGGCAGATGCGCCCGCGATCGTCTTGGAATGCTGATCTTAAAGTGATTCGGCCTTTCAGGCCGCGCGCTGGCCGCTGCCATAAAAGCGCTACGCCGTCGCCAAGTTCCGAAAGTGCAAGCCGCAGCGCGGCCATCGCCGCCTGACGGTCGCTGCGGTCGAGCGCCGCCTTGACGGGCCGCTTGCCTTGCGGCTTCTGCTCGATCGTCGTCGCCGCCATTTCCGCTCCGCGTTCCCCGGCTTTGAGGGGGAGAGGGGCGGGCGCCAAGTGCAAAACTGCGAGTGCGCCCGCCCCAATGATGATAGGAGCGTTCCGATGGAACGTACGCATAACCAATCGTCCCCAAACTACGACACGGGACTCTGAAACTAATCCCCCGCGCCCACTATCAACATCGAACATGGTGCCATATCAGGGTGAGCAAATGGTTAAGCCGTGCGCCATTGTGCGCCAACGTTTTGATTCTTAACAAATTGTGTATTTAGCTGTGCGTGGCTGTTTACGGCCAACGCGCTCGTGCCGAAATTGGGTGATGTTGCCGAGGAACACGATCGGGTCCCGCAATTCCGGCGCCTGCAGGATCTCGAGTAACTCTCGATGACGAGGATGTTGTGGCCTATGCACCCAGCAATTCGTCCTTAGGATAGGTTTCCCAATCAACGAGACTGCTGAAGTAAACGAGGTCAAACCCGAACCGCTTCGCCAAACCAACGAATTCGGGCATCCCGCGGAAATTGTTCGCCTGCACCACCATACTGATCGTCATATGCGCAATGGGCCCGTCTCGCCGCAACTTCGCAACGAACTCCAGATTTGCCAATAGCTTTTCGAAATTGCCGCGCCGGTGATTTACCACATAGGTCTCGGGCCTTGCCGCGTCGATCGAAATTGCGGCTGTCTTAAATTCATGTGCCCACAAATAGGCAACACTGACTGGAGAATCCGTCCCGTGGGTTTATCGCCAACCGGCGTTGGGGCGGGACGCTTGGTGAGCAGGAAAGGACACAGCATGTGGGCACTGGTGATTTTCACTATTGCAACAACTGGCCCGGCATCTAGCAACGTGACATCGATAGAGTTCGCCACGCAGCATCTTTGCCTGATCGCGGAACGACAACTCGAGTCTCTAACGGAGCCTATAGTTTCGGCAGGCCTCGTTAGATACGAGGTCGTTGGAACATGCGTTCAGGTTAGTGACGAGTTGAAGAAAAAATGACCGAGCTTGAGATCAATGGCTTCGGTCAAGAGTCAGCTCAGCTGATCATCCTCGCCGCCCGACCGGCTTTGGGGCGAAAAAGGCGCCGGCCGAAGCCGACGCCGTTAGACATCGCGTGATGAATGATCCAAGCCGTCCGGATTGGGCGTCAAGCAATCGGCGAGGTCATGAGCTCTCGAGGTGGCTGTGATACCTTGAGCACGTTCAATCTCGTCCGCCAGTCTGTTCCAGGACCTGTGTATACGTTCACATGCCCGCTGCTCCTCGCGTGAAGCAGCGCGGTTCGCCATCAGCAAACATTGCCGCGCGTGTAATCGACACTCTTTGGGATCACCGAGCATGGCTCCCACCTTTCTGCCAGGCGGGAGTCTTTAGGCTCTCAGTCACCGGGGCCTGTCATTGCTATTACCCAGTGATTAAGGAAGTTTGCGCCTTCCGGGGGATAATAGCGAGTCCAATACGTCGCGGCGGCTTAAGGCTGATCCAAAGCGTTTATTCGCTTGCTCAAGTTTCCCCGGTTGTCCCGCGGTGGTGGCGGTGGAAATAGAAACATCTTTTCGCGGAATGAACGGGCGCCAGTCCGAAGCCGACGGCCCCCGTGCATCGCTCTTGGCCTTAAAGTCGCTACCACCGCGCTGCTTGCGCGGCTGTGATACTGATTTATCGGTCACGCGAGGCCTCTCGGAGGGCTTTGCTATGGCAAGTAGCGGTCGGAGTTCGGCGGGCTCCAGCCGCCGCGCAACACAGGCAGAGAATATTGGCCGATTGTTGGACAATAAGCTTCAAAACATTGAAAGTAAGCCATTCCTATCGCTGTGAGCAAACGTAAATGCCCGTGCCGGGGCGGGATTTTTTCTCACCGCGCCGGAAATCGGGAGAGAGCCCGCGTCGTCCCATGGCTGAAACGCCCCGGAAATCCCGCAGCAAACCAGCAGACTCGGCCAAGCCGGGCGACTTCACGGAAGCCGCCGAGCCCTTCGCCCTGTTCTACGCCTGGATGGCTGAGGCGGAGGCTTCCGAGCCCAACGACCCCGAAGCGATGGCGCTTGCGACAGTTGATTCGCTCGGCCTGCCCAATGTGCGGATGATTTTGCTGAAAGGCGCCGACCGGCGCGGCTTCGTGTTCTACACGAACTGCGAAAGCGCGAAGGGGCTCGAGCTTGCCGCAAACCCGAAGGCCGCGCTGCTGTTCCACTGGAAGAGCCTCGGGCGGCAGATCCGCATGCGCGGGCCGATCGAGCCGGCGACGGACGCGGAGGCCGACGCCTATTTCGCTACGCGGCATCGGGAGAGCCAGATCGGGGCTTGCGCCTCGGCGCAGTCGCGGCCGCTCAAGAGGCGGGCCGCCTTCGAGAAGGAGGTGGCGCGGCTGGCGCGGCAGTTCGGCGAGGGCCCGGTGAAACGCCCGGCCTATTGGCGCGGCTACCGGCTCGTCCCGCTCGAGATCGAGTTTTGGATGAGCCGGCCCTTCAGGCTGCACGACCGAATCGTGTTCCGTCGCGCGAGCCCCCGCGCGCGCTGGATCAAGACGCCCCTTTATCCGTGAGCATTTCTGCGACCACAAACCCGCCACTTGCGGGCTATAGTTTCGGCCGCGGCCGGGTAAACCGGAACCGGTCTGGACGTGACGGACGCGCTGTAAGGACTTGAACGTGAGCTATACGGCCGCGCGCTATTCGACCGCGCGATTTTCGGTGAAGGAGGCGCGCGAGGCGACCTGGGCGCGGCGCATCGCGCTGTTCTTCCTCCAGCTCCTGATCCTGACCGTGCTGCTGCACCATTTCGCCAATCTCGGCACGCAAGCTGCGCTGAACCTGATCGCCGTGTCGATGGCCGGCCTCTGTCTTGCCATCGCCATCGCCGTCTTCTCGATCGTGCGCATCTGGTTCGGCGGCCAGACCGGCGCCTCGCAGGCCGTCGCTGCCATCTTCATCGCCCTGCTCGGGCTCGCTGTCCCGCTCTATTTCCTTCACCACATCGTCACGCTGCCCTACCTGACCGATATCGAGACGACGCCCGGCGAGCCCCTCATCTTCAAGGTGCTCAACACGCAGCGCCCGGCCGACGCCAACCCGCTCAAGATCCCCGACGGCGCGAACGCCGCACTCCAGGATGAAGCCTATCCCGACGTCGCGCCAATGGTG
Source organism: uncultured Alphaproteobacteria bacterium (assembly GCA_963832515.1). Lineage (GTDB taxonomy): Bacteria > Pseudomonadota > Alphaproteobacteria > Rhizobiales > Methyloligellaceae > Methyloceanibacter. The sequence continues at coordinate 258,300 of CAWHUE010000017.1, read as the reverse complement.
CTGGAGCGTGCGGCGCCCGAAGTGTTCAGTATCGTCCAGGAGGCGGTCGAGCGGCTCGGCTGGACCATCGCCTTGAGCGAGCCGCCGGGCGAAGGCGGCATCGGGCGGATCGAGGCGACTGATCAGACCCTGATCATGGGCTTCACCGAAGACGTGCTGGTGCAGGTCAAGGGCGATGACACGCATGCCGTGATCGACGCCCGCTCGGTCTCGCGCTACGGCTGGCACGATCTCGGCAGGAACGCCGAGCGCATCCGCGCCCTGCTCGAGGAGATTGCGACGGCGCTCGAGAAGGGCGAGAAGACCGCGTTGGAGCAGGCCGAGCCGAAGAAAGAAGAGCCCGCCACGCAGGCTACGCGGAAGCCTTCGAAGAAGGTCGTGCGTAAAAAGCGCCGAGCGGATTGAGATCGCCTTCGCGCGCGACGAGCTCCCGGTCGATCAGATAATCGAGATGCGCAAGCACCGATAAAGCCGCCGCTTCCTTCAGCTCGGTATCGAGCCCGCCGTAGAGCTTCTCGACGATGCGCGGGATGATGCCGATGCCCTCGTCGAGACAGGCGAGGATCGTCTGCTCGCGCCATTGCCGGTGCATGATATAGGCCCTGACCACGCGCTGCGGCGTCTGGATGCGTCCGCCATGCGCGGGCAGGAACATCTTGTCGTGGCGCTGCATCAGTTTGTCGAGCGAGGCGAGGAAGTCTGCCATTTTGCCTTCCGGCGGCGCGATCACGGTCGTGTTCCATCCCATCACGTGGTCGCCGGTGAACACCGTGCGCTTGCCGACCAGAGCGAAGCAGAGATGATCCGGCGCGTGCCCCGGCATGTGCAGCACGTCAAGCGCGAAGCCGCTCCCCCTGATCGTCTCGCCGTCAACGACCTTGCGGTCCGGCACGAAGTGAGGATCGACGAAGGCGTCGCCAAGCCCGGGCGCGCCTGCGCCGCGCGGACCATGCGTCGGCCCGAACGCCACGATCTCGCCACCGAGCTTTTCCTGCAGCGCGCGTGCGCCGTCGCAATGGTCGCGATGGCTGTGCGTGATCAGGATATGGCTGACGCTCTCGCCTGCAAGCGCGCGCGCGATTGCCGCGCGGTGCTTCTCGCAAAGCGGCCCCGGATCGATGACCGCGACCTCGCCCTGTCCGACCACATAAGTGTTGGTGCCGAGGAAGGTGTAAGGGCCCGGATTGCCCGCGACGACGCGGCGAACGCCGGGCGCGACCTCCTGGGCCACGCCATAGTCGACGTCAACGCTGCGATTGAAGGCAAGCTCCGCCGACATTGGTTCTTCAATGGATGTGTTGGTCTTTCAGCGAATGCGCGCTCCATTCTAGCGAAGCGCAAAGTGCGGCGGCAGTGCCGCCCTCTCGACAACCTTAACTTTCCCATTGTTTTTTGCGCAAAATATGACTTCTGCAATGACGCATGCCGCAATGGCCGGAAGGAGCTATAGCCATGAAAACGCAATACGCCGTGGGTTGGCATTGCTGGGAGGGCTCTTGCTTGGCGCCGTCTTGGTGAAGGGCCTTCACGCCGAGCCGAAGCCGCCCGTCTACCTCATCGCCGAGATCGATGTGACCGATCTCGACGGCTATAGGAGCCAGTACCTTCCCCTCGCCCAAGCATCGCTTAAGGAGCACGGCGGGCGTATCGTCGCTGCCGGAGAAGGGCAGGGCATCAGGACATTCGAGGGCACGCCCCCCAAGTCCCGCGTGGTCATTGCCGCGTGGGACAGCCTCGCGCAGATCGAAGGCTGGCTCAACTCGGCAAAATACGAGGAGGACCGCAAGATCGGCGACAAATACGCGACCTTCCGCTTGTTTGCTATCGGGGGAGCGGCGCAGTGACGCCGTTCAGCGCGCCGCTTCTCCTCGAGTTCGCGCGCTGAGCTTGGTCCGGCTCGGGGGTGGCGGCCGTTTCTTGCGGCCTTGCGTCCAGCCGTCTATATACGGGCTCTTCAGCCAGCCGGAGTGTAGCGCAGTCTGGTAGCGCACCGCGTTCGGGACGCGGGGGTCGCAGGTTCAAATCCTGCCACTCCGACCAGCTCGCTGAAGACGGGCCGCCTTAGCGGTCGCTTCGCACGTAACTCGCCGCGCCGAGTTGGCAGAAGCGGCGCATCGCGAACGACCTTGCGAGGGCCCAAGACAGGACCTGATTGGGGCGTGGCCAAGTGGTAAGGCAACGGGCTTTGGTCCCGTGATCCCAGGTTCGAATCCTGGCGCCCCAGCCAACCAGTCGCGGGTTTCCCTGCTCTCTGCCGCACTTCACCGAAACATGCCGCAAGAAGCCCGGAGTTGCGCCACCTATTGGCGGCCGTTCTCTCTCACTCGGCGCCGGAGAGCGCATTTCAACGGACGAAAGCCGCCTCTTCCCTGGTTTATCTCTACTGACCATTTTCGGGGGTCACACTTCGGGCGGAGCCGATGGTGCCTACCATCTGCCTTCCATCATGATGTGTGTCGAACTTCAAATCCGATGCTCACAGCCACCCAGTCGCGGGTTTTTCGGCTCTCTCCCGACCCGCGCTAAATCATGCAGAAGAAGCCCCGGATTGCGCCAAAATTGCATTTCTCTGGCGTGACGCCAGAGAGTACGCTTCCACGGACTAATGCCGCGTGTTTGCCAGTTTACTCCACTGGGCATTTTCGGGGGTCACACTTCGAAGACGGACAGATGGTCCCCGCCATTAGCCACCGTGATGGAAATCGAAGTCTGCGACTTCTTGCCTGATGTCTGAAAAGCTCTTGCAAACGGACGTCACTTGCAGACAACGAGACTTCTCAGTTTGACCGAAAGCGGACGCTGGGTGCTATCTATTCAGCGCGTGGTTACTTCACTGGCGCTCAAGTCCCTCAGGGAGTGCAAGACCATCGAAAGACCACCTCGGCAGAAGGTCACTCCGGGCGTAATAGAAAACTTTCCAACGCCGATGATAACGATCTGACTGGTTTGGTTGGCGACCAACAGCCGCTCTCATCTCGCATAAAATGCATCACACGGCAGCCCTGGGGCAGATGGGCTGGTTGTTCAAGCGTGGCAAGAACTATCCAATCGCGCGGCACTTCGCTCCATCGCTTGTCGCGGCAGAACCTAGCAGGAGCTTGGGCTACAGCAAGGGTTGGACGCTGCACTCTTTCTGACCCAAAGCGGCCTATTCTCAATAGGGGGCTGCGTCAACGCTTCACTAGACAATAGGCAGTAAGAGCAATATCCCCGCGAGCCCTACGCTTCCGGCCCAGATTGCCGGGTTGCTGACTATACAAGCAGGGCCGAGAGTATTATGGCAACCGTTACGACGGAAGCTGACCTTTCGGATGACGCCGCTCAACCCGGGGCCCTGGGCCGTAGACGCTTTTGGGCGCTTACTCTTGGGAGCATCGGTGTCGTCTACGGTGACATCGGCACCAGTCCACTTTATGCGGTGCGCGAGGCGGTTTTGGCCGCGGCCGGCCCAGCACTCCGGCGGGCGAAGAGATTATCCTTGGTATTCTCGCTGATCGTTTGGGCGCTCATCCTCATCGTCAGCATCAAATATGTGATGATCCTCCTGCGCCCGACAACAACGGCGAAGGTGGCACGCTAGCCTTGATGGCGTCGCCCAGCGCGCGACGCGCGGCCACGGGCTCGCTTGTGGTCGCGCTCGGCATGATTAGCGCAGCGCTCTTTTACGGCGACGCGATGATCACACCTGGCTGTCGGTGCTGTCGGCGGTCGAAGGTCTTAAGGTTACGGCCCCTGCGCTTGAGGCCTATGTTGTCCCGCTCGCCGTCTTGATCCTGTTCGCCCTGTTCGCGGTGCAATCGCACGGCACGCCCGAGTCGCCACATTCTTCGGTCCTATCACCTTAGTCTGGTTTATCGCCCTCGCCACGGCGGGCGCTTGGCACGTGGCGCAAATCCCAATGTCCTCGGCGCCTTCAATCCCGCGCATGGCGTGAACTTTCTCTTCAACCATGGCGCGATCGGGCTGCCCACGCTCGGCGCGGTGTTCCTCGCGGTCACAGGCGCGGAGGCGCTCTATGCCGATCTAGGCCATTCGGATGGAGTTCTATCCGCATGGCCTGGTTTACCGTTGCGTTGCCAGCCCTAACTCTCAACTATCTCGGTCAGGGCGCCCTCCTGCTCGCCCAGCCAGAAGCTATCGAAAATCCCTTCTTTCTGCCCCATCCAGAATGGGCGGTTCGCCCCATGATTTGTTTGGCGACAGCGGCCACTGTCATCGCTAGCCAAGCCGTGATTACGGGCGCTTATTCCCTGACGCGCCAGGCCGTCCAGCTTGGGCTTTTGCCACGGCTAGAGATCCGCCACACCTCCGAGGCTCAGTTCGGGCAAATTTACATGCCCCGAGTTCGACACCCTGCTTCTGCTCGGCGTGCTGCTGCTCGTCATTCTGTTTAAATCGTCGGGCGCGCTTGCCTCGGCCTATGGCATCGCCGTGACCGGAACTATGGTGGTTACGGCGATTTTGGCGCTGATCGTGATATGGCGCTATTGGAATTGGCCACTCGGGCGGCGGCGGCGCTGATGGTGCCCTTCCTCTTTATCGACCTTATCTTCCTCGGCGCCAATTTGCTCAAGGTGTTCCAGGGAGGCTGGGTCCCACTTCTGATCGCTGCCATCATCATAACCATCATGCTCACTTGGCGCAGAGGAGCGCGCATTCTGGCCGAAAAGACACGGCGCCTGGAGACGCCGATCGACAGCTTGATTGAGAGCCTTGAGAAAAGGGAGCTTTGCCGCGTTCCCGGAACGGCTGTGTTCCTGACAGCGGACCCGGACAGCGCCCCCACCGCGCTTCTCCACAGTCTCAAGCACTATAAGGTGCTGCACCAGAATAACGTCGTGCTGACTATGATCACAGAGACGACGCCCCGCGTGCCGCTAGCCGAGCGTGTGAGCATCGAGCCGCTCGGCGGGTCGTTTCAGCGCGTGCTGCTTTGCTTCGGTTTCATGGAAACGCCGAACGTGCCCAAGGCGCTCGGTCTTGCACGCAAGGCGGGCCTAACCTTCGACATCATGTCGACTTCGTTTTTCCTGTCTCGCCGTTCGGTGCGTATGGATCCACGCTCTGGCATGCGGCCGTGGCAGGATCGCATTTTTATTCTGCTGGCTCGAAATGCTGATGATGCGAGCAGCTACTTCCAACTTCCGACCGATCGTGTCGTGGAGATCGGGACGCAGGTAGGCGTCTAGGCTTCTGGCACGCCATCCAGGCTCCGACAGGGTCAGCTTCTGACCCTTTCCAAACTTAAAAGTTCTTATGGCGGGCGTGGTGGCGCAAAACAGCGCGCGCTCGGTCTTTGGCGATGCAAGCCGATGTCTGCTGATGGCACAAAGCAGAAGCGCACGGTTGCCCGCGCTATTTCCGCTTATGACCCAAAGCAGACAAACTCACGGGCCTTGTCCAAAGACCCCAGCCCACAACGACAGTCAGCGCAGTCCGGCGCTCCTCATTCCTCGATCGGGCTTCGAAAACTAGCGGAGGAGTTAATCAGCAGGCGATGCAGGTATTTCGACCATTACCTCGTTGCGGCGCAAGAAAGGTAGGGTCCAGGGCGGGTTGTAGAAAGCGTAGACAGGACCTGACACAGGCGTGAGGCTGTTCGTCCTGACCCACTCATTCAGTCCTTTGGTGCGACGCTTGAGACTGTCTTCACCCGCCATGCCTGAAAAGCGAATTACCGCGTAGCGCTTGGCTGCGATTTCTTTCAGCTTTATGGCAGGATTGTGGGGCTTAGGAACGTCTCCATAGTGTAGCTGGAAGGCATAATAAAGCGCACTCTCCAGGTGTTTCCGTCGCCTTGCTGCGTAACCGGCGCGGTCATCGCTATCTTCTCGCTGTCTTGCTGGGTGACAGGAGCGGTCATCGGCACTTTTTGTGCCGCGGTGTTATTTCCAAAGATGTAATCGGCGATAATACGGAAGCCCTTGCCAATGGCATCACGTCGCTCCCCCGGCATGTCAACCTCCGCCACGATCATCGGTGCATAGTCGCGTATCTCGATGTTGCCGCTGCTCTCCACCACTTGGTATTTCGGCTGTTCAACGTTGCTCACGATCGGCCCCCACAAGGCCGCGGCAAGCAAAGTGACACCAGCTATGCCGATGATCCACCACATGTATTTCTTCCGCATCGGTTCTCTCGGTTTTGGAATCACAACTGGTAGCGGCCTGCAGTAGAGGGGGCACCGTCACCTGCCACGCCGTTGACGACTTAGGAAGGCGGTGCGCCCCGCTGCCGCCGGGGGCTGGTTGGGGGACAAATTGGCAGCGGGGCGTCGCCCTTCGGTGAGCCAAACGCCCGCGATATGCGGACGCCAGGTCACTTTCGAAGCTGTTAAATCGGCGTCCTCGACGCAGGGATCCTCTCGGCAGCTTCGAACGCGCGCTTGATGGACTTTAGGGTGTTCGGATGCGGAGCATGCCGTCCGGCTTCAATGTTGGCGACCGTGCGTCGGTTTATACGCGCGCGCCTTGCCAGCTCGACTTGCGTCCATCCCAGCCGTTCGCGTGCCGCCTTTATGTAAGAGCCTTTCATTCGTTCAACGGTTTACGAGGCGCGCCTCGTCGAAGGCGTATTTAATGGCGGGTGGCCCCGCCGCATTGCGCGACGGGACCCGCCTCTTAACGAACCGAATGACCGCGTAGCGCCGATGGCTCGTCACTTTTGAAGGCAGCAAAAAGCGGAATGAGCTGCCAAAGCGCAGATAGCCCGACCAGCAGGTAGACGATGCGGGCGAAGATGGATCCTGCGCCGAACAGCGTCGCTACCAGGTCGAAGTTGAACAAGCCAACGAGGCCCCAGTTGAGGCCACCGACAATAAGCAGAATCAGAGTTATGAGGTTCAAGGGCTTCATTGCTTTCTCCATGATGGCGCAAATACAGCGCGTACTTTCGCGGGGGATCGCGATTCGGGTCGCCGCACTTGCGGCGACCCGCCTCTGCGGCTAGCTCTTCGGCGGCAGAATCACGGTGTCGATCACGTGAATGACGCCGTTCGACGCGGCGATATCGGTCGCGGTGACTTTCGCATCATTCACCATCACGGTGTCGCCTTTGGTCTCGATGTCGAGCATCTTCCCGTTGACGGTCTTGGCTTCCTTGAGCTTTATCACGTCAGCCGCCATCACTTTCCCCGGCACCACGTGATAGGTGAGGATCGCGACAAGCTGATCCTTGTTCTCGGGCTTTAACAGGTTCTCGACGGTGCCCGCCGGGAGCTTCGCGAAGGCCTCATCTGTCGGCGCGAATACCGTGAAGGGGCCGCGGCCCTTCAGAGTGTCGACGAGGTCAGCTGCGCCTAGAGCGGCGGCAAGGGTTTTGAACTTTCCCGCGTCGACCGCCGTCTCAACGATGTCCTTTTGCGCCGCGCGCGTATCTGCGCCGCCAAGGGTAAGACCGATGGCGGCCACGGCTGCTGCCACGATCGATGCAATCTGAAACTTCATGTCTACGTCTCCTCGTGTTGGATGAGTTGCGCAGCCATGGTGGCTGCTTATCGATTTTCATATAGCGATAACAGATTTGATTGCCAGTAATATTTTCGTGACAATGCCTTGTGATTTTCTTCTAGAGAAAATACACTAGCGACAGTTTCACCCAGCGGAAAAAGGAGCACTGGCGATGCTTTCCGAGACACTCGCCACCGGGCTCGAGCACTACAAAATCGGCCCGAAGATCCGCGCGCTGCGGCTCAAAAAAAAGCTGGGCCTGGTGCAACTCGGCGAGCACACCGGCCTATCGCCAGGCATGCTGTCCAAAATCGAGCGGGGAGCACTCTTTCCCACGCTGCCGACGCTGCTGCGAATTGCTCTCGTCTTCGGTGTCGGGCTGGAACATTTCTTCATTGAGAGCAAGGATCGACCGACGGTGGCGGTGATCCGCAAGCGCGATCGTTTGCGACTACCTGACCGGCCTGACGATGCTCCACCCTCTTATCTATTCGAAAGCCTAGACTTCCCCGTCACCGATCGAAAGATGGAGGCATTCTTCGCCGAATTCCCGATGCAGTCGAAACCATCGGAACCGCACCGTCATGAGGGGGCAGAATTGATTTATGTGATCAAGGGGCAACTCGGCGTCAATGTCGACGGGGAGGACGTCACTCTAGACGCAGGCGACGCGATGTATTTCGACCCAAGCGCCCCTCACAGCTATCGCCGTGAAGGCCGGTCATCTTGCTCGGCCATCGTCGTCGTCGTACCCGATGTTTGAGGTCGCTTGATTGTCTGCTGATGGCACTTAGCGGACGTTCAAACGATCGCGTCTGCAGGTCTGATTGGGCCGAAAAGCGGACAGCCTAGTCAGCGTATGGAATGTCCGCTTTTGACCCAAAGCGGACATAACAAGCGCCGCCCTATTCGCTTCCAAGACGTTCTCGGCTCAGTGTGAGCAGCAGCGCGGATTGGGCGTCACGCGCTGGCGAGTAGAACACCCCACAGGAGCCCGGACATGACCGTTGCAATTATCGGATCAGGCAAAATGGGATCAGGCTTCGCCCGTCTTCTCGCTTCGAAGGGGTTTGACATCGCCATCGGCAACATAAATCCTGAAAAGGCCGTGGCTCTGGCTGAGGAAATCGGCGCTCGCTGCGCTACGAGCACACTAAAAGGCGCGGGCCTCTGACTGCGCCTCTGCTAGCTTACAATTTGTTCGGCGACAGCTTCTTCGAGGCCAGCTGCCGCTTGGGCGGCAAGCCCACGGGCCGCTTCTTGTGAATCTTCAAACACATCGACCGCATATATTCTGCCCCACCGCAGGGTGATCACCTGGAGACCACGGTTGAAGTACGAAGCGTCGCCGTTGAGCAGCGTTGCGGTGCCGTCCCACTGCACAAACACGGTGGTATGCCACGGCCAGCCCTTCACCCAGATGTTGTTGACCTTGAGATGGAGATTGGGCTGGACGCGGCCGAGGCGCTCAAACCAGCGGCGCAGGGTTTCTTTGTCGTGGCGCTCACCACCAAGCGAGTTGGCGCCGGGCAAGCGGTGATGGACATTCGGCGCGACCGCTTTCAGCACCTCATCCCAGCGATGGTTGTTGAGGTGGTCGAAGCTCTGTCGGATTCTTTTTTTGACAATGTAACTGTATAGCATTTGTGGTTTCCTCCCACTAATTGACGTCTATGGGCGATTAGCCCTTCAACCTGCTCTTCGTTGCGCGAAGAATATCGTCCGAAAGCTTGGGATCATTCACGGCGCGGGCGAGCACGAGTGCGCCGACCAGCGAGGCGACCGTCGCGAGCGCCTCTTCATCGCGCTGCCGTTGCTTCAGCGCGGAATCCATTCGACTGGTCAGTCGCTTGACCATCGCCCGCAATCCATCCGTGAACCGCTCTCGCACAGCGCCGCTTTGGCGCGGCATCTCGCAAGACAAAGCCGCAAAGGGGCAGCCGCGCCCCGGCATGTCACGGTGCGAGCCGCTAAGGTAATTTGTGATGTAGTCGCCGAGAGTGGCCGCGCCGTCCATCCTCAACGCGCTGGCGGCTATCACGCAGTCCAATGCTTCTTCGACGAGGCGCTCCTTGGAACCAAATTGACTGTAGAGGCTGCCGTGAAGTCATCCCGGCAGCTTCGGTCAACGCATCGACGCCCGCGCCGGAGATTCCCCGCTCTCGAATAAGGCGCGACGCTGCCGTGAGGATACGTTCGCGATTTTTGGCGGCTTGTTCTTTGGAAACGCGCATGTCGCAGCTCCAGGGTCAGAGTGGGTCTTGACAAATATAATGACGACCGCCATCTATTGCAATCATAACGATCGTAATCAAAATGTTGGAGGTTCATCATGTCCGCATTCAGAACAGAGTCAGTAGCTGGCAAAGCCGATCTTGGCGTCGCCCTCGTCACGGGCGCATCCACGGGCATTGGACGGGCAACGGCCAAGGCTCTCAAGGACGCGGGCTTTCGGGTGTTCGGAACCAGCCGTAGGGCCGTCTCGGAAAAGCCCGAAGGCATCACGATGCTGATCGGCGACGTGACCGATGACGCTTCCGTCGCAAAGCTCGTCGATGAGGTGATATCCGACGCTGGGCGAATTGACCTGCTTGTCAATAATGCCGGCATTGGATTGCTCGGGGGCGCCGAGGAATCCTCGATCGCCCAAGCTCAGGCGCTGTTCGATGTCAACCTCTTCGGCGTCCTCCGAGTGACGAACGCGGTGTTGCCGACCATGCGACGCCAGGCGAGCGGAAGGATTATCAATATGAGCTCGGTGATGGGTTTGATCCCGGCTCCCTACTTAGCTCTATATTCCTCGACGAAGCATGCGCTCGAAGGTTATTCCAAATCGCTAGACCATGAGCTGCGCGCATTCGGGATTCGAGTGGTGCTGGTCGAGCCCGCCTATACCCGCACTTTATTCGAGGACAATCTCACGACGCCGGATCGGTTGCTTGATGGCTATGACTTGGCGCGCGCCGGGGCGAAAGCGGTCATGCGTGAGGCAATGCAACAAGTAGGCGATGTCCCCGAAGTCGTCGCCGAGACTGTGTTGAAGGCTGCGACTGCCGCAGTCCCGAGGAGGCGCTATGCGGCGGGAAAGAAGGCACGCCAAGCCAGTTTCCTGCGGCGTTTTGTGCCCGAAGCTGCGTTCGACAAGAGTCTGCGCAAGCAGATGCGGCTGCCGGTCTGAAGAGCGGAATAGGGGCCAGAACCGGCGCTCGCGCTCTCGTCTCGCATTTCGACTTCGGCCGGTATTGGCACTTAGCGGACGTTGGTAAGCAGCGGTTAGTCACTGTCCGCTTTGCCCACAAAAGCCGACATTCGTCAGCGGTTTGTGCAAGTCTGCTTTGTGCCATGAGCGGACGTCTGGGTTTAGCGTGGCCGCCGACGAACACGGGGCACTCGTCGCAATAATGCTGCCCTGGGGCTGCGCGCGACCGGCGGCGACGCGCTCCCGATTCTCCCCCGTTTAGGGCTGGAACTCGAATGCCCCTTTCTATCGCACTGCATGCCGGGAGTGCCCACATTGGCGATGTCCGCGCGCGGGGAGCTGCGCTGATCCACGTACGAGCAGCCGCCGGGCGGCGCGGCCGGGTCGGCGGTGTCGATGGCCGGACTGCAGGGCTTAAGGTCTGGGTGGATCCCGCCGTTATTTGCTAGCGGGCCGAGCTTAGGGTCCGCGTTGCTTTGGTCGCCAGTGCCCGCCAGGCCGCAGGTGACCCCGCTGTCGAGGCTGTAGCTCGACGCGGTGATCCCGCCCGCGCAATTGCCGCCCGGGTTGTTCGCGAGGACGGTGTTCTTGAGCGTCAAAGTGCCCTGGCTGTCGCGGACGGCGCCCCCGGCCGCGTTGCCGCTGACGGTGACATTGGTCAGCTCCACCGTCTGCGGGCCTGGATGTGAACGCCCCGGACCCCGTTGCCGCTGATGGTACAGTTGTCCAAGGTCGCGGACGCGAAGGGCCCGGTGGTGGTGACGCCGTTTCCGCCGTTGCCGCTGATGGTGATGCCGATGGCTACGGGTCCTGCGGAGCCGTGGTTACGGATGCCGCCGCCGTTGTCGCTGATGGTGCTGGTCACGATCCGTAGGGAGCCGAGGTTGAAGATGCCCCGATCAGCGTTTTTCGCGATGGTGCTGCTGGCGATCCTGAGCGTGCCGGTGTTGATGATGCCCTCAGCCGCGTTGCTCGTGATGGCGCTGCGAGCGAGCGACGAGCGTGCCGCTGTTCCTGATGCCACCGCCGCTGGCGTTGCCCCAATTCCCATTTCTTTACGGTGACCCCGGACATGATCAGCCTGGCAGGGGCGAGGATGTGAAACGCGCGGTCCATCCCCATTCGCATCGACGATGGTACTGCTCGCGCCGGCGTGTGATCCGAAACGTCTGCGCTTTCCACTTGGCGCTTCCGCACGGCGTAATAGGTAAACTCAAAGGCATGCACCATGCCCTGTATGTGACTTTCGGCGCCGTCCTTTAGAGGAATTGATCGCAGCGCCTCTTCGACAGCCTTGCGACATTTTCTTTCACGTTCCCGCTCTAGCTCTATATGCGCATTGTGACGGTCGCGGCGTTCGCGCTGTATAGGTGTCTCGTCAGGATCACCGGCGTCGTAAGCGCGATTGAGACTTGGTGGAAGTTTGTCCGGCAATTCTGGCCCTGCCGTTTCCTTCTTGAGTCGCACGAGGTTGTCGGCGGCGGCGTCACGATGTCCCGCAGCTTGGCAGCCCACAGCTCTAGCGCCTCGCGCATCTCCTCGATGTATTGGTGCTGGTCGTAGACGCGCTGAAGTCCCCTTCTTGCCGTGCCCGATCACTAGCTCGGCAACAGCATCTGCTATGCGAAGGCCGGCCAGACGCGTCCGTACTGTTCGCCTGAGATCGTGCGTCCGAAATGGCTTCACCTTTGCTCCCAACTCCTCGGTCATGAGCTTCGTCCAGCCGCTCCTTGGCGCCCGTAAGGCCGCTCACGGGCTTTTCTCCGAACGAAGAGCTGAACAAATACTCTCCCTTGTTGAAGGTCGGCAAGGCCTGAAGGATCGACCAGCGCGTTCTGAGACGGGACAAGGTGCTGCGCGTCGGACTTGAAGCGCTCGGGTGGAATGACGAGCAAACGCTTTTCGGTGTCGAGCTCGCTTCGCCGAGCCTCTCCGATTTCGCTCTTGCGGCAGCCGGTCAGGAGCAAGAGCCGATATAGCGGCCCGAACGGGTAGCCCATTTCTCGGTGGCTTCGCCAGAAAGACTCGCAGTTCGGCGTCATCGAGTACGCGTTGCCGCGGCTTTCGCTCACCGATCGCAACCTTCGGCCTGATGCGGTCGCAGGGAGAGTGCTCAAGTCCGTAGTCGCCCGTTGCAATCGCCCAGTTGAAGAAACTGCGGATGTTGCCGAGTAAGTTGTGAGCTTGGTAGGGGGCGCCTCGATCGATTGCTCTCGTTGATGATCTCTAAGCACGTCCTGGCGATCGATGGCCGATATCGGCCGGCCCTTCCAGCGCTCCACAAAGAAGGTTTTGATCTCGCGGTGGACGACATCGCCGCGTCTCTGCTTGGTCAGTACGCGCTTGGTGTATTTCTCGACCACCAAATCGAAGGTTTCGGCGTGCTTTCGGAGTTCTGCTAGGCGTTCACGCTCCTCCTCGTGCTTAGGATCCTTGCCCTTAGCGATCCACTTCCGCCATTCCCGAGCCTTCTCGCGCGCCTCAGCGAGAGAATGGGTTGGGTATTCCCCTAAGGCTCTCCGGGTCGGGTTATCACTGCCCGGGGTATCGAGCGAGCAGGATGAAGGTACGCTTGCCCTTGTCGGTGACCCGCACGCCGAGGCCAGACACGTCCGTGTCCATGATCTCGTAGCGCTGTCCCGTTCGGCAGGCTTTAGCGCTTGCAGCTTTCGATCTGTGAGTTTGACCTTTTCCGCCATGCATCCCCCTCGGGCAACCTCTGGGCAACAGTTGCCCTGCGCTTCGAGGAAATCTCATGCAATCGCATGATACGCCAGCGCAATAGCGCCAATACAAGGGTTAAGGCAGATCATGCTATCGGGATGCACTGGTATAGAACGCCGTGAAGGGCTAATTGGGTCTGGTTCGAATCCAGTCGGGTGCGCCATTAAACATCAATGACTTACGGGCGATGGCGCCGCTTCTGGGGCGGGGGACCGCGTGCCCTTCACAGCTCGAAGCGACCGCTTTTGGTGCCGCGTGGCGCCGCGAAGGTGGAAACCAATCGCCGCGTCTATGGTTTTTCACATCGCGGTCCGATAACTTCCATCTCCCGCGCCCGAGGGGACGTGACCCAAAAAGCAGCGAGGAGAGCCCAACGGAGGAGACTTCCACATGCGCAGATTTTTCTTGATCGCGGCGGCCGGCGCGATCGCCCTTGTCGGCCTGTCGGCTAATCAGTGCGGCAGCGAGCAGAAGCCGGCTTCGCCGCCGGCCGAGTTGACGCCCCCTGCGGAACCGCCGGCAATGACGCCGCCGCCCGCCGAGGCGCCTCCGGCCGAGACGCCGCCGCCGCAATAACGCGAACGAACGAAGAAGAAGGCCGCCGGGTGAACCTCGCGCGGCCTTTTTCTATTTCTGCTCGCCGGTCTCGGCGCCATCATTGCCGGCACCCGGCGGGCACGGCGCATTCCATAGGATCGCGACGCCGATCAGCGCCGAGAGGATCGAGGCGGCGAACACCGCGATCTTGGCCGCGGCGAAGTCGGTTGCCGTTGGGAAGGCCTGGCTCGCGATGAAGAGCGACATGGTGAAGCCGATGCCGGCGAGCGCACCGGCGCCCGCGAGCTGCCGCCAGGAATAGTCGTTCGGCTTCACCGCGAGGCCGAGCCACACGGCAAGCGCGGAGGCCCCGAGCAGGCCGAGCGGCTTGCCGATCACGAGCCCGGCCATGATCGCCGCCATGAGCTGCTCGTGTCCGCGCACCACCTCCATGGAGAGCAGCACGCCGGCGTTGGCCAGGGCGAAGAGCGGCAGGATGATGTAGCTCGAGCGGGCGCCGGCATAGCGCAGCAGGCGGTCGGCGGGCGATTCGAGCCGGTCGTGGATCGCGTCGAGCGCGCGGAGCGCGGGCACCGACGGCCCGTGCCGCAGCACCTCGTCGCTGTGCCGAGCCTCCGCCGCGAGGATCGCGTTCGCCTGCGCGGTGAGCGCGTTGAGATCTGGCGGCGGTCGCGTCGGCACGAACAGCGCGAGGATCACGCCGGCGAGCGTGGCGTGCAGCCCGCCTTCATGCACGCAGAACCACAGCAGGATTCCGAGCAGGATATAAGGCGCGACGCTGTAGACGCGCGAGCTGGTGAGCAGCGCGAGCGCCGCGACGACGCCGGCCGCAGCAATGAGATACTCGACGTGGATGGCGTCGGAATAGAACAGCGCGACGACGAGGATCGCGCCGATATCGTCGACGATTGCCGCGGCGGTAAGGAAGATGCGGAGCGCGACCGGCACGCGCGCGCCCATCATCACGATCAGCGCGACGGCGAAGGCCGTGTCGGTCGCCATCGGAACGCCCCAGCCATGCGCCAATGGCCCTGACGGGATGATCAGCATATAGAGGCCTGCAGGCACCACCATGCCGCCGATGGCGGCGGCGACCGGCAGCGCCGCCTCGCGCGGGCTCGCGAGATGCCCCACGGTGAACTCGCGCTTGATCTCGAGGCCTACGACCAAAAAGAAGATCGTCAGCAGCCCGTCATTGATCCAATTGATGAGCGGCATGGCGAAGCTCTTGTCGCCGAGCCGCAAGCCGAAATATTGCTCGAAGAAGGCCTGGAAGGCGGGACCGAGCGCTGAGTTGGTGAGGACCACCGCGGCCACCGCCGCGATCAGCAGCAGGATACCGGCCGACGGCGCCCAGGCGGCGAAATCGAGCGCGGCCGCGCGCACGCGATGGCCGAGCCGGCCGAGCATCGCGTCGGCGAACGAGCTCTCGTCCCACGGCCCGTCATAGCGGCGTCCGTTGATGAAGAAGGTCGGCGTGATCATCACGCCGCTTCCCTTCGCGCTCTTCTGATCGGCGGCGACGCGGGCCTTGGCGCGCTTGACCTGCTCCTTGCCGTCCTTGGTGGTGTCCTTGGGCAGATGCAGCCTCTCCGCCACGGCCGCGAGGTCATCCTCCGTGAGTTCGCCTGAGCGCGACATCAGCGCGACATGGGCCTCCCAGAAGCTCTTCGGGTCGGGCGCGCGCTCGACAAGCTCTGCGGCGCGGCGGGCGAGATCGCTCCCCGTGAGCGGCTTGTGCCGGAACACGTAGCGGAGCCGGTCGCCCAGCCGGTCGCGCACCTCGGCGATGCGCGCATTCGCCGCCCGGCAATGCGGGCAGGCATAGCTGCCATATTCGACGAGCGTGATCGGCGCGTCGTCTTCTCCGAGCACATGGTCGCGTGCGGGATCGACGCGCCGATCGAGCCGGTTGTTGAGCCTCCTGCGCGCCACGTCTATTTCAGCCCCGCGGCTTCCTTCAGCATCTCGTCGGCATGGCCTGGCACCTTGACCTTGCGCCAGATGCCGCGGATGACGCCCTTGCCGTCGATCAGGAAGGTCGCCCGCTCGATTCCCATATATTTCCGGCCATACATGCTTTTCTCGACCCAGGTGCCGTAGGCCTCGCAGATTTTGCCGTCCTCGTCCGACGCGAGTGTGAAGGGAAGCTCGTGCTTCGCCTTGAATTTGTCGTGGCTCTGCACCGAATCGCGCGAAATCCCGACGATCGCGGCCTTAACCTTGGAGAAATCGGGTTGGGCGTCGCGGAAGGCGCAAGCCTCGGCCGTGCAGCCTGAAGTGTCGTCCTTGGGGTAGAAATAGAGCACGACGGCCTTGCCTTTCAGGTCTTTCAGGGCAATCTTCCCGCCTCCATCCTTGGGCAGCGAGAATTCCGGGGCCTTGTCGCCAACTTTCAGGCTCATGCGTCTTTCCTCTCAAAATCCGGCGCGCATTGGGCGATAATGGCCCGATCGGCGGCACCCCCTCCATATCCCATCCCCTATAGCAGTCATCATGATCTGGGAACTGCTCGTCCTCGCTTTCCTCATTCTGCTGAATGGCTTCTTCGCCATGGCGGAGCTCGCCATCGTGTCGGCGCGGCGCGTGCGGCTGCAGGAGATGGCGAAGGCCGGCAAGCGCGGGGCCGCGAGCGCGCTACGCCTGCTCGACGATCTGGTCGGCTTTCTCTCCACGGTGCAGGTCGGCATCACCCTGGTCGGCATCGGGGCCGGCGCCTATAGCGGCGCGATCTTCGCCGCACCGCTCGCCGAGCATTTGCGCGCCGTCACGCCGATCGACCGCTACGCCGACGAGATCGCCTTCGGCATCGTCGTGGTGGCCGTCACCTATCTCTCGCTCGTGATCGGCGAGCTCGTGCCGAAGCGCATCGCGCTCAACCACGCCGAGAGCATCGCCGCTTTCGTTGCCCCGCCGATGACGCTCCTCGCCAAAATCGGCGCGCCCTTCGTCTGGTTCATGCGCGCGAGCACGCAAGCCGTGATGACTCTGCTCAGGCTGAAACCGGCGCCCGACAGCGTGGTCACCGAGGAGGAGGTGAAGGCGCTCATCGCCGAGGGCGCCTCGGCCGGCGTGTTCCATCCGGCCGAGCGGGACCTGATCGAGGGCGTGCTCAAGATCGGCGACCGGACGGTACGCACCATCATGGTGCCGCGCACCGCAGTGGTCTGGCTCGACGTCGAGGATTCACCCGAGGAGATCTACGCCACCATCGCCGAGACCGGCCACTCGCGCTATCCCGTGGCGCGCGGCGACATCGAGGACGTGATCGGGGTCGCCCACACCAAGGACCTGCTCGAGCAGCAGAGGGTGCGCGGCACGATCGACGTGGCCGCTGCCGCGCGTGAGCCGCCTTACGTCGTCGACCGCATGCCGGTGCTCCGGCTGCTCGAACGCTTCAAGGCCTCTGCCGTGCACTTGGCGATCGTGGTCGACGAGCACGGCTCCTTCGAGGGCATCGTCACGCCGACCGACATCCTCACGGCGATCGCCGGCGACCTGCCGGAGAGTGAGGAGGCGGTCGAGCCGCTCGCCGTGCAGCGCGACGACGGCTCCTGGCTGCTCGACGGGCTGATGCCGGTCGACGATGCCGAGCGCACGCTCGGGCTCGAGGGCATGGGCGAGGAGGGCGACTTCAACACCATCGCGGGCTTCGTGCTGAACCGGCTCGAGCATTTACCCGAAGCCGGCGAGCATTTCGACTGGCGCGATTTCCGCTTCGAGGTGGTCGACCTCGACGGGCGCCGCATCGACAAGGTTCTGGTGATCCCGCCGCAACGGCCCGAGGCCGACGCGCCTTAGCATCTATCTCCGTCGCTCACACGTTGCACAGCATCATCCCTCCCCTTGATGGGGAGGGAGTTGCGCGAACGGCGCGCGGCGGGTGGGGTGAGTGCCACTGCGCTTGAACGCTATCCTGAGCGTGAGCCCCCCCACCCGACCGGCTGCGCCGGTCGACCTCCCCACGAGGGGGAGGTATGGATCCGTCACGGTGATCGCGGCACGAGCGCCACGACGCGCGTGGGACCGCCCGAGCCGCCGGCGATCTTCATCGGCAGCGCGATCACGGTGGCGCCTGTGGCAGGCAGCGCGTCGAGATTGGCGAGGTTCTCGATCCCCACCACGTTGCTCGCGGCGGCAAGCCGGTGCACGGGAAAATCCTGCGAGGTGCCGGGATCGATGCTCGCCGTATCCACGCCGATCATGCTCACCCCGCGCTCGCGGATCAGGAATTTCGCCGCTTCGAGCCCGTAGGACGGGAAATGCAGGTTGGAGGCATCTCCCGGCGTGTCGTCGCCGAGATAGAGGCGCTTGTCGGGCCAGCGCTTGCTCCAGCCGGTGCGGAGCAAGACCGCGGTGCCTGCCGCGATCTTTCCGTGCTTCGCCTCGAAGGCGACCACGTCGTCCACGCCCAGGGCATAGTCCGGATCCTTCGCCGCCTTTTCGCTGATGTCGATCACAACGGCCGCGCGGATGAAACGGTCGACCGGGATCTCGGCATTGGTCCAAGCCCCTTCGGCGAAATGCACCGGCGCGTCGAGATGGGTGCCGCCGTGCTCAGGCGCGCATAAGGCGTAGGCCGAGTAGTAGAAGCCGCGACCGGTTAGGCCCTGATGCAGAGGCTTGAACTCGAAGCCGGAAGGCGAGGTCGGCCAATAGATCGTGTCCTTGTCGAAGGCGTGGGTGAGATCGACCACGCGCGTCGAAGCGAGATCGATCTGCTGCGCTCCGGGCGGGACGGGCGCGGCGCCGCAGAGCAGTAGGAGACAGGCGACGGGGAGGAGGGCTGTGTAGCGCATGGTTTGCTCCCTTGCCGTTCATGGGGTGGAGGCCAAGCGCTCCACCATGGCCCAGATGGCGGCGATCTGCGGCGCTTCCTTGCCGAGGAAGTCGAGGCCGGTATAGCCCCACCAGTCCCAGCAGCCTTGCGGGTTCACGCTGCTTGCCGAGACCTGCGGGAAGAGCACGACGAGCCGGTTCGCGTCGGCGACGCGCGCGAAGCCCGACTCCTTGACGAAGGTGTCGCCAACCTTCTCCCGCGACTGCTCGCAGCCATGCAGCGCGACATGCATGCGGCAGCCTTTCTGCTCCTCGCAAGCCTTCGGGACATAGACCACGCCTTCCGCGGCGAGTTCCGGCGCCCGAGCCCGCGAACGCGCTCTGGTCGAAGACGACGAAGCGGCCCTGCGGCTCAGGCGTCGCGTCCGCGAGCGGCCCGTAGATCCAGCCGAGAATGGCCCTGGCCTGATCGTAGTCGCAGTCGGTGACGTAAGGCGCCGCCGAGATGCCGCAGGCGGCGCCGCCTTCCTCGGTGATGAAGGCATGGCCGCCGTCGCGCTCGACCAAAGTGAGGTTGCCCGCCTCGACCCCGGCCGCCTTGTAGAAGCGCTCGGCCGCCTGCACAACGGGTCGCGTGACGGTCTGGTCCCTGTTGCCGGAGAAGAGATAGACATTATCCGGCTTGAGCCCGTCGAGCGGGTCGATCTTGCCGGCTTCGGCAAGCGCGGCCGCGCGGCGCGCGAGCGCCTCTCCGTCGGGCGGGCCCCAATAGGTCTTCATGCACTTGAAGGCGGCCTGACTTGCGTTCTGCGCGACCGCGGTTGGCCAGAACGGGAAGATGAGCGAAGCGGGGCTCTCGGCGCAGGCAAAGGGGCCGCCCGCGACGATGCCCGCGCCGACGATGTCCTTGGAGTGCGCCACCTGGAGCTGCCCGGCCATATAGGCGCCCGACGATAGCCCCGAGACGGAAGTTGCGCCGAGTTCGGTGCCGAGCTTCGGCAGTGCCGAAGGCGCGAGCGCCTCGGGCGCCGAAGCCTCGGGCGCAAGCGCCTCCTCCGTGCGGGCTGGCGCCGATGCCACCGCCGCGGCGAGCAGGACGGCGGTAACCCAAACGCGAAATCCAAAAAAAGCCACGATGCTACCTCTCCGCATTGTGATCGGCTCGGCTCGACGCGAGCTCGCCCCCCGTCGGCGCCGGCTGGTCGCCTCTCTCGGGTCCGAAGCGAGCACGCGCGCCATGTCATAGCGACGCGGCGGGGCAAAAACTTCTTGCATTCCGTGGCACATGGTGCAAATAGCGCGTCGTTTGTGATTTGAACATCTGCTGGTTGGGGAGGACGCCATGTCCAGTGACGCCCTCTTCCAATTGGGGATGGACTTGGATCATGGTTCAAGCACCGCCCAAACGGAAGAAAAGCTTTCCAGGTGCACCGTCTCCGAAGGAGAGGGGCACAAGGACTTTTTCTGTGAGCGGGATGGGGTTCGGTTTGCCGGAACTCATCTCATCATCGATCTCGTTCGGGCAGAGCGCCTCGACGACATAGACCACATCGACACGACGCTCAGGCGTTGCATCGAGGTCTCTGGCGCAACGCTG
Organism: uncultured Alphaproteobacteria bacterium; assembly: GCA_963832515.1. Taxonomy (GTDB): domain Bacteria; phylum Pseudomonadota; class Alphaproteobacteria; order Rhizobiales; family Methyloligellaceae; genus Methyloceanibacter. The sequence continues at coordinate 237,995 of CAWHUE010000017.1, read as the reverse complement.
CTGCACATCCATCTGCACCACTTCACGCCGAATGGCGGTGTGTCGGGCGTCGCGGTTCTCGCCGAGTCGCACATCTCGATCCATAGCTGGCCGGAATACGGCTATGCCGCGCTCGACATCTTCATGTGCGGCGAAACCAATCCGCGAGCGTCCATCGACGTGCTGAAGGAGGCCTTCTCGCCTCGCAAGGTGGTGGTCAAGGAGCAACTGCGCGGCAAGGAGATGCATCGATGGGACGGTGGGTCGAAGAGACGCTCCATCGCGGCTTCCGCGTCCGTCTGAAGGCCGACCGCGTCCTCTTCGACAGCGAGACCGAGCATCAGCATCTCGTCATCTTCGAGAATGAGGATTTCGGCCGGGTGATGATGCTGGACCACGTGGTCCAGCTCGCCACCAAGGACGACTTCATCTATCACGAGATGATGGCGCATGTGCCGCTCTTCGCGCATGGCCGGGCGAAGAAGGCGCTGATCATCGGCGGCGGGGACGGGGGCGTGCTGCGCGAGGCGCTGAAACACCCCGCGCTCGAGGACGTCACGCTCTGCGAGATCGACCGCTCGGTGCTCACGCTCTGTCGCGAGCATTTCCCGGACATCTCGGCCGGCGCCTATAACGACCCGCGCACGCGCATCGTAATCGCCGACGGCACCAAGTTCGTGGCCGAGACCGATGACCGCTTCGACGTGATCATGGTGGATTCCACCGACCCGATCGGGCCGGGCGCCGTTCTGTTCACGCGCGAGTTCTACACGGGCTGCCGGCGCTGCCTGAAGCCCGGGGGCATCCTCGTGACGCAGAACGGCCTGCCGTTCCTGCAGGCCGACGAGCTCAGAGAGAGTGTCGGCTATTTTCGCGACCTGTTCCGCGACGCCTTCGCCTATCTCGCCACCACGCCGAGCTATTTCGGCGGGCCCATGTCCTTTGGCTGGGCCACGGACGACACCGAGGCGCGGCGCTACCGCATCGATGCCATCGAGCGCCGCTACGCTGATGCCGGCGCCTTCCCCACCCGCTATTGGCGGCCGGACGTGCATGTCGCCGCCTTCGCGCTGCCAAACTACATCCGCGAGTTGGTTGAGGCCTAAGCCTCACGCACGCCACGACAAAGAAGCCCCGCGCGAATGGCGGGGCTTCTTGCGACAACCTGGCGCCAGCTATTTGCAGGTGGTCATGGTGTGCATGGCGGTCTCGGCCTCGCCCAAAGTCGGGTACTTGCCGAGCATCTTGTACTTCTTCATGTCTTTCGGGTGGGTGCGCATGGTCACGCACTTCTTCGTCGTAATGTCGAGCATGACGAAAACCTCATCAGCGAGCGCGGGCCGGTGAACGCAAAGATGAGGGTGGCGGCGATCAGATATTTCTTCATGGGAGAGCTCCTTGGCTAATGCTCTTGACCCGCCGATCAGAGCACCGATACGCCGCTCTCGGGAAATCACGTTCCAGGTATAACCCGTGACAAGTAATTGATCGTAAAAGCTAAATCGTCGCAGCTAAAGCCGCTCGATTGTCGGTAAATCGCCGACGAGGGGCAGGCAATAGGCCTGGAACGCCTCCGTGATGTCATTTGAACCGGCGATGAAATCCGCTGGCATGTGACGGGTGCGGCGTGCCACCGCCGAGAGATCGGCGCGGCGGCACTCGCTGGCGTAGGGCGCGTTCGAGGTGCGCACCAGGATCACCGAGGCCGATGCATCGCCCTTAGCCGCAAGCTCCGCAGCATGGCGCCCGACGGCACGCGCCTCCGCCGCATCGACCGGCGAGGTGTGCGGCCAGCAGCGCTGCAGATAGCCGAACGTGTCGGCGCGCACGCGCGGCGCCTTGCCGCCTGCGGGCGTGAGCCCGTTCTTGACGAGGTCCGCAAGCCCGTCGCCGAGCGCGCCAGAGCCCGAGAGTTGTACATTGCCGTGCGCGTCGCGTTCGTCGGAGCGCATCAGCTTCGGCCCGATCTCCGCGCCCGTCTCGTCACGTATGCCCTCGCTCACCGCGATCTGGCACCGCCCAAGCTTCGCGTAGACCGCTTCCACGTCGGCGAGGAAGGCGTCGGTCGAGAACGGCACCTCGGGCAGATAGATGAGATGCGGGGCCGGGCGGTCGGCTGGCGCCGCGCCATCCGCCGCCTCGCCACGCGCGAGCGCCGCGGCGGCGGTGAGGAAGCCCGCGTTCCGCCCCATCACGATATTGATCTTGATCCCGCCGAGGCTCGCATTGTCGAGCGCGTCGCCCATATGCGCGAGCGTCACGTAGCGCGCGGCAGACGGGAAGCCCGGCGTGTGGTCGTTCTCCAGGAGATCGTTGTCGATCGTCTTCGGCACGTGGAAGCAGCGGAGCTCGTAGCCCGCGTCTGCCGCCTTCTCGCTGACGATGCGGCACGTGTCGGCCGAGTCGTTGCCGCCGATATAGAAGAAATAGCGGATATCGTTCCTGCGGCATCCGTCGAGGATGCGCTCGCAATAGGCCTCGTCCGGCTTGTCGCGGGTCGAGCCGAGCGCGGCCGACGGGGTCGCGGCGATCGCTTCAAGCTTCGCTGTGTCGATCGCGGCCAGATCGACCAGCCCTCCTTCGCCTTCCTTGACCAGGCCGCGGACGCCGTGCCGCATGCCGAGGATGCGCTTGACCTTGCCAGAGGTGGCGAGCCCGGCCTGGAGCCCTTCGACGAGTCCTACGAGCGACTGGTTGATGACGGCGGTCGGCCCGCCTGACTGGCCGATCACCGCATTCCCCGAAACGAACTCCGGCACGCGCTGCTCCCTCTTTTGGTGGCGGCGCACCATGCCCGGAGCCTCAGTCATTGGCAAGGCGCGGCCGCATCCCTGCATGGCGGGAAGGGCGAGGGGTAAGTCCTTAGTTTGATACCCCGCTTTCGCGGGTTACCCCTCACCGCGCGCCAATGGCGCGCGTGCTCTCCCCAAGGGGAGAGCGGGGCCGCTTTCCGCCGCTGCGACTACAACTGCAAGAGATGCAGGCTGAAGAGCTGGGCGGGATCGGTCCAGGCCTTGACCGGCGTCCAGCCAGAGCTGCCCGCGAGCGCCTGGAACTCCTCGACTGCGTATTTGTGGGAGTTCTCCGTGTGGATACGCTCGCCGCGCGCGAAGTGGAACTCGCGCCCGAGCACGCGCACGCCCTGGTCGGCAAGGCTCGTGATATAGATTTCGACGCGGCCCGCTTCTTCGTTGTAGATCGCCTCGTGCGCGAAGCGCGACAGATCGAAATCGCCGCCGAGCTCGCGATTGATGCGTTCGAGCAAATTGAGATTGAAGGCCGCGGTGACGCCGCGCGCATCGTCGTAGGCCGGGATCAGGATGCTCTCGGGCTTCTTCAGGTCGACTCCGATCAGGAAGCGGCTGCCCTTGCCGAGCAGGCGCGCAGCGCCGCCGAGGAACTCTCGCGCCTCGTCATGCGTGAAATTGCCGATGGTCGAGCCGGAGAAAAAGCCGAGCTTCGGACGGGCCGCGCGCAAACTCCGGAAGCGTCACGGGCTTGGTGAAATCGGCAACGACCGGCTCCGTGTTCAGGCCAAAATGCCGAAGCGACAGCCAGCCTGCCGCCTCTTGCAGGCTTTCGGCCGAGACGTCGATCGGTATATAGGCGACGAGATTGCGGAGCGCTGAGATCAAGAGGCTCGTCTTGCGGCTCGATCCCGACCCGAACTCGATCAGCACCCGGCCCATTCCGACCAGCGCGCCGATCTCCTTACCGTGCGCCTCGAGCAAAGCCGTCTCGGTGCGGGTCGGATAGTATTCCGGAAGCCGCGTGATCTCCTCGAACAGCCCGCAGCCAAACGCATCGTAGAAGAACCGGCAGGGGATTGAGCGAGGCGGCCGCGCCAATCCGGCGAGCACGGCGGCAGCGAATTCCTGCGTGCTCGGCCTTGCGCCGCCTCAGGCTTACCCGCGGCTCGCCAGCGGCCTCGGCGTCGCGCAGGCGGAGAGAGAGGTCGCCGTTCATCACGCGTCCGCGGCGAGGCGCAAGCCGGTGAACTGCCAGCGCTGATGCGGATAGAAGAAATTGCGATAGGTCCGCCGCACATGGCCGTCGGGCGTGGCGCAGGAGCCGCCGCGCAGCACGAACTGATTGCACATGAACTTGCCGTTGTACTCGCCGACCGCGCCGGGAGCCGCCTTGAAGCCGGGGTAGGGGAGGTAGGCGCTCGCCGTCCACTCCCACACGTCGCCGAACATCTGCAGAAGTCCTGCGCCTGGCTTCGCGGGCATCGGCCGCAGGCAATCCTCGCCGAGCATGCGGCCCGCGACGGGCACGCTCGCCGCGGCCACCTCCCATTCGAACTCGGTCGGCAGCCGGTAGCCCGGCCCAGCGCGCGAACGCATCGGCCTCGTAATAGCTGACATGCGTGACGGGCGCGGCGAGATCGACCGGGCGGAAGCCGAGCAGGCTCATCTGCATGTATCCGCCTTCGGCGTCTTCCCAATAAAGCGGTCCGTGCCAGTCCTGGCCCTTCACCGTGGCCCAGCCATCGGCGAGCCACAGCGTCGGCGTTCGGTAGCCGCCGTCCTCGATGAACTCGATCCACTCGGCGTTGGTGACGCAGCGGCGCGCGAGCTTGAAGGGGCGGAGCAGCTCCTCGTGGCAGCGGGCCTTCGTTGTCGTAGGCGAAGCCGTCGCCGTCATGGCCGACGTCGTAGATGCCGCCGTCGAACGCGACGAAATCGAGCGGCAGCGCCTCGCGCACGACGACGCCCGGGCTCGCCTCGCGATAAGCAGGCTTGAGCGGCTCCGCGGCGAACAGGCTCAGAATATCGGTGAGCAGCAGCTCCTGATGCTGCTGCTCGTGATTGATGCCGAGCTCGATCAGCTCTGCCGCCTCTTGCGGAAGGTCGCCGTCGAACAGCCGGCCGAGCGCCTCGTCGACGTAAGCGCGATATGCGCGCACCTCTTCGGCCGAGGGACGCGTGAGCAGCCCGCGCTTGGCGCGCGGCTGGCGCGGGCCGACGCTCTCGTAATAGGAGTTGAAGCAATATTCGAAGCGCTCTTCGAACACGCGGTAGCCGCGCAGGAAGCGCTTCAGCAGGAACGCCTCGAAGAACCACGTCGTGTGCGCGAGATGCCACTTGGTCGGGCTCGCGTCGTCATTGGCTTGCGCCAACTGGTCCTCGTCCGAAAGCGGCTTGGCGAGCGTGCTGGATAGCGCGCGCATCGCAACCAGGCGGTCTTTGAGAGAATTCAGCTTCGATTCGGTTTGCTCGGGGAGAGCGGCGTGCTGCACACTCATGGACACTCCCTCGGACTTTCGTCCTGGTTCGCAAAAAGCCCGGATTTGCCCGGGCTGCCGCTCCATCCCACAACGCGGGTTTTTAGCAGCTTGTTCCGCTGCCCGAAATACTTAACCATGCACAATCTGGTGAGCGGGATTTGCGTTCGCAAGGAGACTTGAGTGCTGGAATCCGATACCGGCGAAGACGACAGGCTGCATGCCTTCGACGGCAGGCAGTCCGAGGCCGCGGCTGCGCTGCAACGGGGCGTGTGCCGCACCTTTCGCGCGCTCGGTCATTCGGTTGTCACGGAGCTGCCGCTAGCCAATGGGCGGCGCGCCGACGTGGTCGCGCTGTCGGGGGCGGGCGACGTGCATATCGTCGAGATCAAGTCGTGCCTCATCGACTACCGCACCGACCACAAATGGCACGATTATCTCCCCTTCTGCGATCGGCTCTATTTCGCCGTGGCGCCGGACTTCCCGTGCGGGATCATTCCGGGCGAGGTCGGTCTGCTGCTCGCCGACCGCTACGGCGCGGAGCTTGTGCGCGAGGCGGGAGAGGCAAGGCTATCGGCAGCGCGCCGCAAGGCCATGATGCTTGCGTTCGCGCGCGCGGCGGCGCTCAGGCTGCAGCTTCACCTCGATCCGGCTTGCGGCTTCGAGATTTAGCACGCCGGTGTCATGCCCGCGAAGGCGGGCACCCAGTACTCCTCGGCGACCGACAATGCTTACTGGGTCGCTCGGTCAAGCCGGGCGATGACAAGGCTCTGGATCCAGAGAGTGCTACTTGGGCGCGCGCTTGGCGAGGATGCGCTGCAAGGTGCGGCGATGCATGTTGAGCCGGCGCGCGGTCTCCGAGACGTTGCGGTTGCAGAGCTCGTAGACGCGCTGGATGTGCTCCCAGCGCACGCGGTCGGCCGACATCGGGTTCTCGGGCGGCTGCGGCTTGGCGGTGGTCGAGGCGACCAGCGCATTGTAGACGTCGTCGGCGTCGGCGGGCTTGGCGAGATAGTCGACCGCGCCGAGCTTCACCGCGGTGACCGCGGTCGCGATATTGCCATAGCCCGTGAGCACCACGGCGCGCGCCTCCGGGCGCAGATCCTTGAGCGCGGCGATCACGTCGATGCCGTTGCCGTCGTCGAGCCGCATATCGACCACGGCGAAGGCCGGCGGACGGCGCCTCAGCGCGGTGAGCCCATCCTCGACGGAGGCCGCGGCCTCGACCTCGAAGCCCCGCGTCTCCATGGCGCGCGCAAGCCGGGCGAGGAAGGCCCGATCGTCGTCGACGATGAGCAGAGTGTTGTCCTGCGGCGCGCGCGCGGTAATCTGCGGCGAGATCTGCTGGGCTTCCATGTCAAAGCTCCTCCGGCGGGCTGATCGCCCCGGCCTTAAGCGCAAGCTCCTCGGAGCAAGCTCCCTCGGAATGTGGGCTTCTTGTTGGCGCCCCTGCAACAGGGACGCGTACAAAGAGCCTAGAGCTATGCGCTTCAAGGCCGTTCGGCAAGGGCGCCAGGCACCCGAACTTAGCTAGGCGTGAATGAGACCCGCACGATGTGGGGGTGATCGGTGTCACCCCGCTCGAGCCCCTGCGCCACGACCAGTGTCGCAACGATGAGGATGGCGATGATGAGCATCTCGTAGGCGATGTTCATGGCGCCCTCGCTGAGGAGCCTCAAGGCTAGCGCCCGCGTCGTTAACGAAAGGTAAACCGCCGCTAGGCCGGCGTCGTCCGCGGTTTCGCGCTTATCGGCGGCCTGCTCGAATTTCGCGCGGGGCCAGGTCACCGTGACCACGGCGCCCGCCTCAGGCCCCGGACGGTTGGCGAGGTCGAGCCGCGCGCCAGAGCGCTCGAGCAGGGTCTTGGCGATGAAGAAGCCGAGCCCCATGCCGATATGCTCATCGGGCGCCTCGCGATCGAGGCTGCGGGACGGGCGCGTGGTGACGAACGGCTCGCCGAGCTGTTCGAGCACGTAAGGCGGGAAGCCCGCGCCGTCGTCGGCGATGACGATCCTCACCTCGTCCTCGGACCAGCGTGCCTCGACCTCGACCTTGCTCGCGGCGAAATCCACCGCGTTCTCCACGAGATTGCCGAGCCCGTAAAGCACGCCCGGATTGCGCTGGGTCACGGGCTCAAGCGCCGCCGCGCTGCCGGTCGCGCCGGGCGCGGGCCCAGACGTCACCTCGATCGGCACCGCGATCAGGCGGTGCGGCGAGACCACCTCCTCGATCAGATGGCTTACGGGCAGGCGCGACACGATCAGGTCGAGTTGCTCGCCGCGGCCGGCAAGCTCGGCAAGGATCTCGCGGCAGCGCTCGCTCTGCGCGCGCAAGAGCACGACGTCCTCGTAATGCCGGTCCGAAGGCTTGGTGTCGCGCATCAGCTCCTTGGCGACGACGGCGATGGTGGCGAGCGGCGTGCCGAGCCCATGCGCCGCCGCGGCCGCCAGCCCGTCGAGCGCGGAAAGCTTCTGCTCGCGCGCGAGCACCATCTCCGCCGCGGCCAGCGCCTCGGCCATGCGCCGCGCTTCCTCCGCCGTGCGCCACGAGTAGAAGCCAATGAACAGGATGCCCGATACCACCGCGGCCCACACGCCCATCACATAGGGGAAGGGCAGCAGCAAATTGGTGTGATGGAACCAGGGCAGCGGATGATGGAAGCTCGTGAGCAGCGTCGCCGCGACGATGGCGAGCGTGCCGAGTGCCGCCGTGATCTTGATCGGCAGCGTCGACGCCGACACCGTCACCGGTGCTATCAGCAGAAAGGCGAACGGGTTCTGCAAGCCGCCGGTGAGATAGAGTAGCGCCGCGAGTTGCAGGATGTCGTAGGCAAGCATCACGAAGGCGTAATTGTTCTTGATCCGGTGGCTCGCCGGATAGCGGATGCGGAGCGCGACGTTGAGCCAGGCCGACATCGCAATCACCGCGAGGCAGCCCGCGATCGGCAGCTCGATGCCGAGCACCCAATAGGCGCCGACCACGGTGATGGTCTGGCCGATCACGGCGAGCCAGCGCAGCCGCACGATGGTCTGCAGCCTGAGCCGGCTTTCGCCCGCCCGCAGCCACTCGAACACGGAAGCCCGGCGGGCGGTTTGACTATTCTCGATCGCGGTCATAGGTGAAGTCTACCATACGGGGCGCGGGCCATAATTCCGACAAAGCTGACGAGCAGCGCAAGGTCATGGATGAAAGAGTTGGCGGTTCTGGCAGTGTTGCCGCTGCGGGCGCGGTTTGCGCCGCCGTGCCCGTGGTCGTGCGCGATCTGGTCAAGACTTACGGCGTCATCAAGGCCGTAGACCATATCAGCTTCAAGCTCGAGCCCGCCACGACGGTCGGGCTGCTCGGCGGCAATGGCGCCGGCAAGACCACGACCATCGCCATGCTGCTTGGCCTCGTCATGCCGACCTCGGGCGAGGTGCGCGTTTTCGGCGCGGATATGGCCCGCGACCGCGGCGCTGTCGCGCATCGGATGAATTTCCAGAGCCCTTATGTCGACCTGCCGATGCGGCTCACGGTGAGGGAGAACCTCACCGTTTATGCCGGGCTTTACGGCGTCGCCAACAAGGTCGAGCGCATCGCCTATGTCGCCAACGATCTGCAGATCGAGCCGCTGCTCGACCGGCCCACGGGCAAGCTTTCGGCCGGCCAGAAGACGCGTGTCGGCCTCGCCAAGGCCCTGCTCAATGCGCCCGAGCTGCTTTTGCTTGACGAGCCGACCGCCTCGCTCGATCCCGACACCGCCGACTGGATCAGGCAGAAGCTCCAGACTTACGCCGAGCGCCGCCGCGCCACCTTGCTGATCGCTTCGCACAACATGGCGGAGGTCGAGCGCCTCGCTGATCGCGTCATTCTGCTGGATGCGGGCCGCATCGTCGAGGACGGCACGCCACAAGCGCTGATCGAGACCTATGGCCGCGAGACGCTCGAAGACGTGTTCCTCGACGTGGTGCGCGGACGCAGGCAAGGGGCACCCCGCGAGGCCGAGAAGCGGACGCGCCGGAGCGCAAAGCATCATGAGCACGGCAAGCATGATCCGCGCGGGCGCCGAGCCCATCATTCTGCCGCCGACGGGCCTTGCCGCCTCGCTCCGGCGCATCGGTGCGCTCGTCGCGCGCTACATGTATCTCTTGCGCAGCTCCGGCGTCAGGCTGATCGAGCTGATCTACTGGCCGTTCCTGCAGATGCTGACCTGGGGTTTCCTGCAGAAATATCTCGCGGACACGAAAGGCCCGCTCGCCATGGCGGCTGGCATTCTGATCGGCTCGGTGCTGCTCTGGGATATTCTCTTCCGCTCGAAGATCGGGTTCTCCACGACCTTCATCGAGGAGATGTGGTCGCGCAATCTCGGCAATCTGCTCACGAGCCCGCTGCATCCGACCGAGCTGATCGCGGCCTTAAGCGCCTGGAGCATCATCAGGCTCTCGGTCGGCATGGTGCCTGTGGCGATCGCGGCGCATTGGATCTTCGGTTTCAACCTGCTCGATCTCGGCGTGCCGCTCGTCGCCTTCTTCGCCGTGCTCGTGCTGACGAGCTGGGCCCTCGGCCTGATCGCCGCCGGCATCATCCTGCGCTACGGGCTCGGCGCCGAGGAGCTTGCTTGGTCGATGGCCTTCCTGTTGCTGCCGCTTTGCTGCGTCTATTACCCGGTGTCGGTGCTGCCGGATTGGCTCCAGCCCGTCGCGCTCGCATTGCCGCCGACCCATGTGTTCGAAGGCATGCGCTCAATCCTGCTCCACGGCGTGTTCGACGCCTCGCAGCTCTGGTGGGCGCTTGGGCTGAATGCAATCTACCTGGTCGTGGGCTATCTCGTGTTCACCTGGTTCCTCCGAAGCGCGCGCGAGAACGGCACGCTGCTCAGGCTCGGAGAGTAGGCGATGCGTTCGCGTCTCATCGGCGTGGTCCTTGCCGGCTTCCTCATCGGCGCGCTTGGCGGCGCGGCAGCCCTGGTGCTGACCTCGGGCGCGCCTTCCCCGAAGGTCGAGACGAGCGGCAAGGCGCTGATCGGCGGTCCCTTCGCGCTCACCGATCCTGACGGCAAGATTGTCACCGACCAGGACTTCCGCGGGAAACATATGCTCGTGTTCTTCGGCTTCACCAATTGCCCCGATATCTGCCCCGCGGAGCTTCAGGTCATGGCGGCGAGCCTCGATGAGCTCGGCACCAAGGCCGACAAGGTGGCGCCTATCTTCATCACGCTCGACCCCGAGCGCGACACCCCCGAGGCGGTCGGCGCCTATGTCAAAAATTTCGGCACGCGCTTCATAGGCCTAAGCGGTTCGCCAGAGGATATCGGCAAGGCGTGCAAAAGCTTACCGCGTGGCCTACTCGAAATTCGTGCCCGAGGCCGGGGATGACAAGACCAATTATAGTGTAGACCACACCGCCTTTGTCTATTTGATGGGCGCTGACGGCCAATATATTACTCACTTTCCCTACGGAACACCTTCAGCAAAAATGGTAGAAACTTTGCGCCGCTACCTTTAGTCGCGCGACCGATCCGCCTCCGCGTCAAACTGTCGTTGCGCCGCAACAAAGAATCACCATCTCTTTGTGCGACGCAGCATTAACGTTAGGCTACGCGAGAGGGACGGATGCTTTATCACCTGTATGAGCTGAACCAGGCGGCGCTGACACCCGCGAGGGCGGCGGCGGACGTCTATCGGCTGCTGTTCCGCAATCCGCTGAACCCAGCCTCGCACACGCCGCTCGGCAAGAGCGCAGCGGCCGCGCTCGAGCTGTTCGAGCGCACCACGCGCCGCTACCGCAAGCCCGTATGGGGTATTGACGAGGTGGAGATCGGCGACCGCAAGGTGGCGGTGCATGAGCGCACCATCATCGAGAAGCCGTTCTGCAAGCTCATCCGCTTCGAGCGCGACGTGTCGCGCTGGCGCCGCCTCACCGACAGCAAGATCCTGATCGTGGCGCCGCTCGCAGGCCATTACCCGACGCTGCTCCGCGGCACGGTGCGCGATCTGCTGCCCGATCACGACGTCTATCTTACCGAGTGGCAGGACGCGCGCTTCGTGCCGCGCGGCGAAGGCCCCTTCGACCTCGACGACTACATCGACTACGTCATGGAGTTCATCCGCTATTTCCATGGCAATGTGCATGTCATGGCCGTGTGCCAGCCGACCGTCCCCGTGCTTGCGGCGGTCTCGCTGATGGAGTCCGACGGCGATCCTGCGGTCCCCCGCTCCATGATCCTGATGGCCGGGCCGATCGACGCGCGGCAGAACCCGACCGCGGTCAACTGCTTCGCCGAGAGCAAGGACCTCGACTGGTTCCGCCACAACGTGACCACGCAGGTGCCGTGGCCCTATCCCGGCATGATGCGACTCGTCTATCCGGGCTTCCTCCAGCTCTCGGGCTTCATGGGCATGAATCTCGATCGCCACATGAAGGCGCATCGCGACCTGTTCCATAACCTCGTGAAGGGCGACGGCGACTCGGCCGACAAGCACCGCGAGTTCTACGACGAGTTCCTGGCGGTGATGGACCTGACCGCCGAGTACTATCTCCAGACGATCGAGACCGTGTTCCTCGAGCACAAGCTCCCGAGGGGCAAAATGGAGCATCGCGGCACGCCGGTTGAGCCTGCCGCCGTCAACCGCGTCGGCCTCATGACGGTCGAGGGCGAAAAGGACGACATTTCCGGTCTCGGCCAGACCTATGCTGCACAAATTTTGTGCAAGAGCTTGCCGGCCCCCCTCCGCCAGCACCATATTCAGCAGGGTGTCGGCCATTACGGCGTATTCAATGGGTCTCGCTTCCGCGCCGAAATAGTGCCGAAAATCCGCGAATTTATAGCAACCCACCAGCGCCGTAGAGGGTTATTGGCCAGGGCTCTGCGTCTGTCTGCCTAAAGCACGGGCGCGCGCTCCCCTCGAAGCCTGTGTTACTGTAGCGGCCTCCGATTCGGGGGGCCCGGTCGGCAGTAGGGAGCGTATCGATGCTTAAGCGCCTCAATCTCGGCCGCGGAGAGACCATCGAGGTCAAGATCCGGGGCTTGGGCATTCCCATGGTCCTTCGGCGCAGCGCCCGCGCCCGCAGGTTCAGCCTGCAGGTGAGCGAGGCGCGCCGCGGCGCCGTTCTCACCATGCCGCTCTATTCGAGCTTCGGCGATGCCGACGAGTTCCTCTCGCGCCATCTCGACTGGCTGAAGGAGCGCGTCGCGGGGCTCTCGGAGCCCGTGCCCTTCACTCACGGCGCCATCGTGCCACTACGGGGCTACGCGCATGTCCTGCGCTTTGCCGGGTCGATGCGCCGGCGCGGCGTGGTTTGGATCGAGGAGGCCGAGGACACCAAGGCCGCACCGGCTTGGCCTGGCGGCGCGCGCGTCGCTGTAAGACGTTTGCCGCGCCTGCAAGTGGCGGGCGAAGAGGAGCATGCGCCGCGCCGCCTGCTCGACTGGCTGAAGCGCCAGGCGCATCTCGATCTCAAGACGCGCGTCGACACGCATGCTTACCGCCTCGGGCTCGAGCCGAAGCGTCTCTATGTGCGCGACCAGACCACGCGCTGGGGATCGTGCTCGACGAGTGGCGCTTTGTCCTTCTCCTGGCGGCTCGTGCTCGCGCCGCCCTTCGTGCTCGACTATCTCGCCGCGCACGAGGTCGCGCATCTTGCGCACATGAATCACGGGCCGCGCTTCTGGGCGCTGGTGGCGCGCACCATGCCGCGCCACGAAGAGGCGCGGAACTGGTTGCGCAAGCACGGCTCGAGCCTGCACCGCTACGGTTCCGGCGGCGCGCATGCCGTCCTCGCGCGGCTCCTCGCCCAAGCGCAGCATCGAGTAATCTCCCTCTCCCCGCCGGGGAGAGGTGACTAATTCCCGCTGAAGAAGCCGATCACGCGCTGGAAGATTTGCCCGCCTGAGCTCTCGCGGCGCGCCTGCTTCTGATTCCAGGGGAGCCGCGCGATCGCGTCCGGCAAAGTCCGCCCGCGCGTGCCGGGCAGCGACTGCGGGTCCTTGTCCTGATGCGCGTAGAGCATCACATCGTGCCACAGCATGGCGGGGAGCGTGCCGCCCGTGACCTTCTTCATGCGCGTGGCGTCGTCATTGCCGATCCACACGCCCGCCACGTAATGCGCCGTGTAGCCGACGAACCACGCGTCGCGCGAGCCTTGCGTCGTGCCCGTCTTGCCGGCGGCGATATGGCCGGGGAAGGCCGCGCGCTTGCCCGTGCCGCGTACGATGGTCGCGTTCAGCATGTCGTTCATGGCGCCGACATAGCCGAGCGCCACGACCTGGCCCGTGGTGATGCGCCGCCGCTGATAGAGCACCTTGCCTTCGGCGTCGCGCACGCGCGTGATGAGATGCGGCAGCACGCCGTGGCCGCCATTGGCGAACGGCGCAAAGGCCGAGGTCAGCTCTAGCAGCGTCACCTCCGCGGTGCCGAGCGCGATGGAGGGGTTCTCGTGCAACGGCGACTGGATGCCGAGCCGGCGCGCTGTGCGCACCACGCGCCAGGCGCCGACATCCGCGGTGAGCCGCGCCGCCACCGTGTTCAGCGAATGCGCCAGGCCGTCGCGCAAGGTCACCTCGCCCTGATAGGTGCCGGTGTAATTGCGGGGCGACCAGCCGGCGATGGTGGTCGGCCCGTCATAGGCCATCGAATTGGGCCGGTAGCCGCTTTCCATCGCCGCGAGATAGACGAAGGGCTTGAAGGCCGAGCCCGGCTGGCGCAGCGCCTTGAGCACGCGGTCGAACGGGCTCGACGCATAGGAGCGGCCGCCGACCAGCGCCTTCACCGCGCCGTAAGGGTCGAGCACGACCACCGCGCCCTCGCCGGCATTCGCCTCGCCGCCCTCCGTCTGCAGCAGGCGCCGCAGCGCCTGTTGCGAGGCGCGCTGGAGGCCCGGATCGATGGTGGTCTCGACGATCAGGTCGTTTTGGTGGTCGCCCACGAATTCCGGCAGGAGCTCAGCCACCCAATCGACCGCGTAGGGAAAGCCGGTGTCGTCGTCCTTGGCGCTCAGCCGCAGCGGCAACTTGCGGGCTGCTGCCACCTCCGCCTCGGACAGGAACCCGGCCTTGACCATGTTGTCGAGCACCTCGGCGACGCGGGTAGAGGCAAGCTTCGCGCTCCGCGTCGGCGCGTAGCGCGACGGCGCCTTGAGCAGCCCTGCGAGCAGGGCCGCCTGCGGCAGCGTGACGAAACGCGCGGACCTGCCGAAATAGCGCCGCGCCGCGGCCTCGATCCCGTAGGTGCCGCCGCCGAAATAGACGCGGTTGAGGTAGAGCTCGAGGATCTCGTCTTTGCTGAAGCGCTGCTCGAGCCAGAGTGCGTAGATCACCTCTTCGAGCTTGCGGGAGAAGGTGCGCTCGGGCCGGAGGAACAGGTTCTTGGCGAGCTGCTGGGTCAGGGTCGAGCCGCCTTCGACCACCGCGCCTTCCTGCGCGTTGCGCAAGCTCGCGCGCACGAGCCCGAGCGGATCGATGCCGAAATGGCTGTAGAACCGCCGGTCCTCGGTGGCGAGCACCGCATTGACGAGGTAAGGCGGCAGCACGTTGAGCCGGACATGGCCGCGGCGCAGGCCCCGCTCGGCAAGCACGGTGCCGTCGGCAGCGAGCACGGTGACGTTGGGCGGACGGTCGTCGAGCGTGGCGAGCACCGGGTCCGGCGCCCGCGCGATGAAATAGATCACGACAATCCCGACCAGGGCCGCGCAGCCAAGCGCCGCGAACGCCGTGTAGCGCAAGGCCGCGCGCAAGAACCTGCGGCCGCGGTCTGTGCGCCCGCGCCGCGGCGTCCGGCGCGTGACGCGGACGTGCTTGCGCTGAGGCGCTGCGCCCTGCCACGCCCCGAACGCGGGGCCGCTTTGCCTTGGCCCTTTGCCCGAGGCCCCGCCGCTTCGCCGCGCGCCTTGCATGCGCCCCTAGCCCCCCTTCCGAACACGCAAAAGCGGGCTCCGGCGCCGGTTCTGACCGAGCGCGAACCCTACCCGCGAAGAGCCTAGGCGTCCCGCATTGACACAATGGCATCAGTTCCGGATTTCAGCCACTTCCAACGCCATGTGTCCAATGTATGGCCAATATTTGGCCAGGAAGACCCTAAGCTCCCGCGGCTCCGAGATACCTCAGAAAGGGTTAACGCCGCTCTACGGCTCCCTAGAGGCTCGTCCTATAAGGTGAAGCGTGGCTGGCAGTGCTGCGGTCGTGTGCGCAGCGCAATGGTTGGGCGGGCATGGCCTGTTTTCGCTTGGAACGATGATCCTCGAACCAACGTTCCTCCGTCCCCTGGCAAGCGCCAGTACAAGCGTACGGGAGAAACGTCATGAAGAGTTTGCTTTCCATACTCGCGGTAGCCCTAGCGCTCGCCGCTACCGGCCCAGCGTTCGCAGGAGACGTTACAAAGGCAACAACCAAAGCCGCCTGCGATAAGGCAGGCGGCATGTGGAACGATGCGAAAAAGATGTGTTCTGAGAAGAAGAGTTACTAGGCGTTTCACAACGCCAAAGAAGGGGCGTCGGGCTTCGGCTGGCGCCCTTTTCATTGCCGTTCGCCGGTCATATGTTCGGCGCCATGACCCTAGAAGAACGTCTCAATCTGGCGAGAGAGATAGCCGCCCGCACCAGCCCCGCTTCGTGGGCGACAACCCTCGGGAAGCAGCAAGGCAAAATGCGCTTCGAGAAAGCCAAGGCGCGAAGCAAGGCCTTTGCCAAACGGAAGTCCAAATAGCTGCTATGCTGCTTCGCGGGGGGAGCCAACGAGGGAGGCTCCCCTTTAGAGCCTTAGCGCGCAGAGCTTGGGCGCAATGCACTCAGTTTGGAATGTTTTCCCAAGTCTCGTAGTTGGCGCTTTGGTCGCGTCATGCGCGACGAATCCGATTGCTGTAGTCAAGGACATCACCGCTGGCGATCCAGCGGCTCGGTATCTCGGGATGGGCCAGTCCGAAGTCATCGCTTGCGCCGGCCAGCCTCATTCGCAGTATCGCAGCGGAGACAATGCCGAGACCCTTACCTATCGTTATAGCGGCGCGGGGCCGCGGCCGGGCGCGGATACGAAGAAATGGACCTGTACCGCGAATCTTCTCTTCGATAAGGGGCGGCTTGCTCGCGTCAGTTTCGCCCATAGGGACGCGCGTAGCCCGAATGCGCATCTGAATGAGAAGGATGCGGAGAAAGCAGCGAAGATGAAGGCTGAGGGATCGCCGACCTGCGTCTTTACGCTGCCCAATTGCCGCCGATGATGAAGCACCTAAGCCTGTGCGGATGGCATCTGGAGAAGAAGCCGCCGCTCAAAGGCGCATGGTATTAGCGCAACAGCACCCGCCACCACAGCATGAGCAAGAAAGAAATCATTCAGTTAGCCGTCCTTGCTCTCCTAATCATCGGGTTCGCCATTGCCGCTCGGCTGGCGGGAGGAGCCCCGCTGACCTCTTTGTTACCGTGGGGTTGGTGAATCACGCGCGGGAGCCAACGAGGGAGGCTCCCATGTGGACTGACGAGGATGCACTGCGCCTGGACATCGCCATGGCGCTCTCCAAGATTAAGACGAAGCCTCGCGCCGACCGCGATGGCATGTACCGCAAGATGGTAGCCGAGCAGATCGTCGCGCACTAAAGCTGTGCAACTGGCAGTTCGTGAAAGGGCCGCCGGCACCGCACCACGGCTAGATTGGAGTCAGGCGCGGATCGCAAACATCACGAGAGCCTTTATTCGCAGAAGTACCAGCCACCGTCTGGGGCTCGGAAATACCCGGTGTTTGGGTTGAACGAAGGGCCATACATCCTTGACAATAACGATACCATCCCCGACTCCGGGGTTCCGGCCCATAATATGCTGCCGGACCGTAATAGGCTGGCGGCGGTGGCGGAGACGGCACCACATAGACTTCTCGGGGCGTTAGCGCGCTGCCCACGATAGCACCCACGCCTAATCCGAGGAGCCCCGCACCGACTGCATTGCCGTTTCCCGCATTGGCCTCGGTGGATGCGATGGCCATACCCATTGCAGTGACGATGACCAGGGCGGTTAGATCTGACCTTTTCATGCTCTCGTCCCTCTCTGGCCGCATGCAAACGCGGCCGGTCTAGGACCCCACGTTATGCCGGCATGTTAAATCGTGCGTTAAGAAATACGTTGGGAAAGCGGCGTCGCCCGTGGCTATGGGCTGAAGCTATTATCGAGAATGCGCGCACGCTGGCGCAACGTGATGCGTTTGCCGGGCTTTGCTTGAACAGCCGCGTCGTAGGCCGCGCGAGCGACGACCAAATCCGAAGACGAAAGCGATCGCCTGTTCGTTGCGCTTGTCGGCGTCGTCCCAGAGATCAATCCGAAAGTGGAAGTCGTCGGGGCTGAGATGCATGACCGCATTGAAGAACGAACGGGAACGCCGTCAAGGCGGTTGGGGCCGGATCGTCCAAACAAAACATTGGCACGGCTTGTCAAGCGCCCAGCTCATCGGGTGAATACCTACCCCCATTGACGCTCTAGCTCCTCTTTCCAGCTGTTGGCGGAAAGGCGGCTGTCGGTGCTTGGGGAGGACTTGGAAGCGGGCCCAGTCTGGTTCTGGGTGGGTTTCCTGTTCCAGTGCGGCGCTCAAGTCTTCATGCGCCAACCAGACAAGGCCTTGATGATAGAGCGGGTCAAGCCGCCGCTTTCGCACTGCCTCATGTGGAACTCTGCATCGGCTGCCACTTTGCGTAATGGCGCACTCGAAGTCCAGGGCTCCAGCGACCAGTCAACCGATCGGTATTCAACAGCGAGCGCCTTCCACTGATGTAATGTCAGTTCCGGCTTCTCACCCAGATCCGGAATGGTGACCCGCTTCCGGGGGCGCCCCGGCTTTCCTCCGGTCGGCTTGTGGGGCATCAAAGCGCCCGCACGTTCGACTTATGTACCGCACCGAAGCGCGGCGCCTTGGCCATGATCTCATCGCGGACATACGACTGCGCGAGATGCCCGTAATGCTTCTCGACCATGCGCGTGTCGCTGTGGCCGAGCGCCTTGGCGATGACGAATAGCGGGACGCCAGCCATCGCGCAAAGCTCGCCCAGGTGTGGCGCAGGCCGTGAAATCCGATCGGAGGATCAATCTTGGCGCGCTTGCAGGCTGCTACCATTGGCTCGGATTGATTTGCCTTCTTCCACTCCCGCCCGAGCAGCAGATCGCCACCAGACTTGCCTGCCTTGAGCTGCGCGAAGAACTCAGTGCCTTCGGGCGTCAGAATTATGTGGCGGTCTTTGTTCACCTTCACTTGCGGACTGGAGCGTCCCGGACTCCTCGTCGAAGTCTGCTACGCGCAAACGGGCAAGTTCGCTGTATCGGCCCCGGTCTGCAATGCAGCTACATTTCGGAAATCGCCGCGGCAAGCATTGATGAGCCGCTTGCACTCTGCCGGTGAAAGATACCGTGTGCGCGCAACGTCCACGCCGGCGAACGGCTTGACCCAAGCCCACTCATCGTTCGTCTCGACGTTCCTTTCAGCCCAGGCGTGGTTGAGCGCGGCCTTGAGCCAGGAGAGACACTTGTTGGCTGAGGTCTGCCGCATGCGGGCTATCTCGGGGTCAGAGAGATCGCCAGTCCGGTATTCCTGCGCGTGTCCAATCTTCGTCCGCTTGCGCGCCGGTGTCTTGGCAAGGTTCCGGTGCCACTTGCGGATATCGTCGGCGGTCAGCTCGGTCACCGGCTTGTCACCGAAGGCGGGGATGGCAAAGGCATTCATCCTCACTTCGCGTCGTAGGCTGAGGGCTTGTCGCCCAGGTGTTCGATGTAGGCCACTACGGCCTGCTTGACCGTGTAGACGCCAAGCGTGCGAGCTCCGGGGCGGAAGGCCCGAGCGGCTTCCTGCGCTTGCCAGAAGTCGAGAATATCGGAACCGTTGGCGTCCTCGATGTCGTCGGCCAGGGCGATGGTCTCGACTTTGTACTGTTGCTTGCCGAGATAGCTCCTGACGGTCCACACGCCACAGCGTTAAGGATTGGGCGAGTGAATGCCGCAGGTCTCACTGGGGGGCAACGCCCTTTAGGAGATTTATCGAACCCCTCTCCGTCATGGCCGGGCTTGTCCCGGCCATGACGAGTGAAGGAGGTATTGGAGAAGCACTTCCAGCGTAATCAAACATCCAGATTCGCGACTTGCAGGGCGTTGGCCTGGATGAACTCGCGGCGCGGCTCGACCACGTCGCCCATCAGTCGGGAGAAGATGTCGTCCGCATCCTCGCCTTCCTTGATCTTCACCTGGAGCAGGGTGCGCGAATCGAGATCGAGCGTCGTCTCCCAGAGCTGCCCCGGGTTCATCTCGCCGAGCCCCTTGTAGCGCTGGAGCGACAGGCCCTTGCGGCCCGCGGTCATCACCGAATCGAGCAGTTCGCTCGGGCCGTGCACCGCAAGTGTCGTGTCCTTGCGCTTCAGGGTGGCGGGCTTGGCGTAGACCTCCTGCAAATGCGGGGCGAAGCTGTCGAGCTTGAGTGCGTCGGCCGAGGCGATAAACGGCCCGTCGATCAGGTGCGATTCCATCACGCCGCGCAGCTCGCGCCAGAAGCGCAAGCCGCCCTCAGGCAGGGCCTCACCGTGCCAGCCGCGCTCGGTCTCCTCCGACAGCGCGTCGAGCCGCTTGGCGACATAAGCGGCGGCGGCCTGCGCGTGCCGTGTCTCCTTCAGGAACTTCGGATTGAGCGCGCCGGCAATCGCCACCTGCTCGACGATGAAGCGCGAATAGCGGCTGTGCAGGCCCTTCAAGATCGAGCCGATCTTGCGCGCCGTCTCAACGATGTTGCGCAGATCCCCGCCGCCGCGGCTTGCGCTGTCGCCAGTGACAAGCAGCGCATCCTCCAGCCCCTCGTCGATGAGATAGTCTTCGAGCGCCTTCTCGTCCTTGAGGTAGCGCTCTTGGTTCCCGCGCTTCACCTTGTAGAGCGGCGGCTGAGCGATGAAGAGATGTCCGGCCTCGATCAACGACTGCATCTGCCGGTAGAAAAAGGTCAGCAGCAGCGTACGGATATGCGAGCCGTCGACATCGGCGTCGGTCATGATGATGATCTTGTGGTAGCGCAGCTTCCCGAGGTCGAACTCGTCCTTGCCGATGCCCGTGCCGAGCGCGGTGATCAGCGTGCCGATCTCGGCGCTCGACAGCATCTTGTCGAAGCGCGCGCGCTCCACGTTCAGGATCTTGCCGCGCAAGGGAAGCACCGCCTGGAAGGCGCGGTCGCGCGCCTGCTTGGCGCTGCCGCCGGCTGAATCGCCCTCGACCAGGAACAGCTCCGACTTCGCGGGGTCGCGCTCCTGGCAGTCGGCGAGCTTGCCCGGCAGCGAGGCCATGTCGAGCGCGCCCTTGCGGCGGGTTAGCTCGCGCGCCTTCCGCGCCGCCTCGCGCGCCGCGGCGGCCTCAACGATCTTCTGCACGATGTTGCGCGCTTCGCCCGGATTCTCCTCGAACCACCCCGACAGCGCATCGGCCATGACGCTCTCGACCACGGGACGCACCTCGGAGGAGACGAGCTTGTCCTTGGTCTGGCTGGAGAACTTGGGATCGGGCACCTTGACCGAGAGCACGCAAGTCAACCCCTCGCGCGCGTCGTCGCCGGTCAACGCCACCTTCTCCTTCTTGGCGATGCCGGACTCCGCCGCATAGGTGTTGACCGTGCGCGTCAGCGCCGCGCGGAAGCCCGCGAGATGCGTGCCGCCGTCGCGCTGCGGGATGTTGTTGGTGAAGCACAGCACGTTCTCGTGGTAGCTGTCGTTCCACCAGAGCGCCGCCTCGATGATGATGGCGCCTTGTTGCTTTTCAACCACGATCGGCTCGTTGATCAGCGGGTGCTTGGTGCGGTCGAGGAAGCGCACGAAGGCGCGCAAGCCCCCCTCGTAGCGCATCTCCTCCACCTTCGGCTCGACGCCGCGGTGATCGGCCAGCACGATGCGCACGCCCGAATTCAGGAACGCAAGCTCGCGCAGGCGATGCTCGAGCGTCGCGTAGTCGAACTCGACCATGGTGAAAGTCTTGGGCGAAGGCACGAAACTGATGCGCGTGCCGGACTTGCCGCCCGACTCTCCCACGACCGCAAGCGGTGCCTCCGGCACGCCGTCGGCGAAGCGCATGGCGTGCTCCTTGCCGCCGCGCCAGATCGAGAGCTCGAGCTTGGACGACAGCGCATTCACCACCGAAACGCCGACGCCGTGCAACCCGCCCGACACTTTGTAGGAGCTTTGGTCGAACTTCCCGCCGGCATGCAGCTGCGTCATGATCACTTCGGCGGCGGAGACGCCTTCGCCTTTGTGGATCTCGGTCGGGATACCGCGCCCGTTATCCTCCACGGTGACCGAGCCCTCGGCATTGAGTATCACCAGGATCTCGTCGGCGAAGCCCGCGAGCGCCTCGTCGATGGCGTTGTCCACCACCTCGTAGACCATGTGATGCAGGCCCGACCCGTCGTCGGTGTCGCCGATATACATGCCCGGCCGCTTGCGCACGGCGTCGAGGCCTTTCAGCACTTTGATGGACTCTGCGCCGTATTCCGCGGCGGCGTCGGCCTTGCGTTTTGAGGCTGGCGTCATGGTTCCTTGGGAGTCGATTTTCGGTTTTGGAGGGGCCCTTGGCGGCCCTCGTGAATCAGGCCCCGATCTTACCCCGATTCACTACGAAATTCTGGGCTTTTTGCACGAGCGGCGCGAAAAGTTCCTGGTCCGTTCCAGTCATCCAGGCCTGCACTTCAAGCCTTAGAATCTCGGCAAAAAGCGCCTCGCGCCGGGCCTGGTCGAGATGGGCCGCAACCTCGTCCAGAAGCACGAGCGGAGAGGCGCCGGAAACCTCCCGGATCAGCTCTGCTTTGGCGAGAATGAGGCCGATCAGCAGCGCCTTCTGCTCGCCCGAGGAGCAGTGCGCGGCAGGCGCATTTTTGGGGCCGTGAGTCACGATGAGGTCGCTGAGATGCGGCCCTTCAAGGGCGCGCGATGCCGCACGGTCGCGATCGCGGCCCTGCTCCAGCACGAGCCGGAACGCGTCCTCGATCTCGGTCGCCGGCCGGCTGCCTATGCCCGCTTCGAGCGCGCCTTCGAGCGCGAGCTCCGCATGCGGGAAGGGGCCTTCGCCTTGCGCCGCTCGCGTCCGCTCGATCAGACCAGCGAGCCGCGCGATCGCATCGACGCGCGCGGCGGCGATCGCGGTTCCTGCTTCCGCCATCTGCTGCTCGAGCCCCTCGAACAGAGCACGCGAATATTCCCGCATCTGGAACAGGCGATTGCGCTGGCGCATGGCGCGCTCGTAGCGGCTAAGCGGCTTGCGCATGAGGGGATCGACGGTGACCACGAGCCGGTCGAGGAAGCGCCGCCGCTCCGAGCCAGGCCCGGTGAAGAGCCCGTCCATGGCCGGGATCAGCCAGACGAGCGGGACATACTCGCCGAGCGCGCCCGCGCTCTCATTCTTGCCGGCGATGCGCACGCTGCGCCCCGTGATGTCCTCGCGCGTGCCGAACGGGATGCCGGTGCCGATCTCGACCTCGCCGTGGCGCGACATCACCCGCGCGGCGACGGCGAACCCGCCCGCGCCCTCTTTGCGGCAAAGCTCGGCATAGGGCCGCGTGCGCAGGCCATGACCCGAGGTCAGCAGCGAGACCGCTTCGAGCATATTCGTCTTGCCGGAGCCGTTGTCGCCGACCAGCACCACCGGCCGCTCGTCGAGCTCGAGCTTGGCGGTAGCGTAGTTGCGGAAATCGGTGAGCTTCAGCTCGCCCACGAAGAGCCGCCGCGCGAGTCCGCCCAGCGTGAACTGCTCCCCCTGGTCCTTGCGCGTCGCCCTCATACCCGCATCGGCATGAGCACGTAGAGGGCGGACGCATCCTTCACGTCGCGCACCATGGTGGGTGAGCCCGGATCGGCAAGCTGGAACTCGGCGGTGTCGCTTTCGAGCTGGCCGGAAATGTCGAGCAGATAACGGGCGTTGAAGCCGATCTCCAGCGGATCGAAGCCGTAATCGACGGTAAGCTCCTCGGTCGCGCTGCCGCTGTCGGGGTTGTTCACCGAAAGCATGAGCTTGCCGTCGCTGATGGTGAGCTTCACCGCGCGGCCCTTGTCGCTCGACAGCGTCGAGACGCGATCCACGGCCTGCGCAAAGGCGGTATTGTCGACCTCCATGCGCTTGTCGTTCCCTTGCGGGATCACGCGCTGATAGTCGGGGAACGTGCCGTCGATCAGCTTCGAGGTCAGCACGACGCGCGCGCGTCGTGACGCGGATCTTCGACGGCGACAGCTCGATGCGCACGTCGCCATCGGCATCCTCGACGAGCTCGCGCAAGCTCGAGCACCGTCTTGCGCGGCACGATCACGCCCGGCATGTCCTTGGCGCCCTTGGGCAGCGGCAGCTCGACCTGGGCAAGCCGATGGCCGTCGGTGGCCACGGCGCGCAGCACCGGCTTGCCGCCGCTCTCGGCGGCGTGGAGATAGATGCCGTTCAGATAATAGCGCGTCTCCTCGGTCGAGATGGCGAAGCGCGTCTTGTCGATCAGCCGCTTGAGGTCGGCCGGCAGGGAGCGTGAAGGCGTGGCCCAGATCCTCGACGCTGAGAGCGGGGAAATCGTCGGCCGGCAGCGTCTGCAGCGAGAACTGCGCGGGCCCGCTCGTCACGGTGAGCCGCCCCTCCGTCGCCGTCGCGCTGCAGCTCGATGTCGGAGCCCTCGGGCAGCTTGCGCACGATGTCGTGCAGCATATGCGCCGGCACGGTGGTGGAGCCTTCGCCCTTGGCGGTCGCCGGCACCGTCTCGACGATCTCCATGTCGAGATCGGTCGCGGTCAGCGTCAGCTCGTTGTTGCCGATCGCGAGCAGCACGTTGGAGAGGATCGGGATGGTGTTCCGCCGCTCCACCACGCTCGCGACATGGGCCAGCGCGCGCGAGAGGCTAGGTTTGTCGATGCTGAGCCGCATGGTTCACCGATACCCGATTTTGGCGCTTCGAGCTATGCGCGGGCGGAGGCGGCGGCGCAGCCCGCGCCGTCCCGATCCGCCCGAATTCCGTGCTGAAAGCTAGGAACTCCCTCCCGAGACCTTGCCGCGAAGGGAGGCAGAATTCAAGTGCCGAAGGGCGGCCTAAAACGGGCGGGGGGACGCCGCACCGCAAGCCCACCCCGCCTCCCTCGCCGCCTTCCCGTTGGCTTGCACTAGTCGCGCAGCAGGCGCTTCAGAAGCTCGATCTCCTCGCGGAGCTGGTTGTCGTCGTTCATGAGCTGCTCGATCTTGCGGATCGCGTGCAGCACCGTGGTGTGGTCGCGATTGCCGAAGCGCCGGCCGATCTCCGGCAGCGAGCGCGAGGTGAGCAGCTTCGCGAGATACATGCCGATCTGGCGCGGGCGCACGATCGATCGGTTGCGCCGCCCAGACAGCAGGTCGCCGCGGTTCACGCCGTAATGCTTCGATACGGTGCGCAGAATGTCGTCGATGCGCACGCGCCGCGGCTCCGCCCCGCGCATCAGGTCGCGCATGATCTGCTCGGCGACTTCTATCGTTACGGGCTGGTCGGTGAGCTGGTAGCTCGCGCGCAGGCGATGGATGGCGCCTTCGAGCTCGCGCCCGCTCTCGGTGAGCCGCTCCGCAAGGAAGTCGAGCACGGTGTCGGGGATAGCGAGGCCTGCGTGTCCTTGCAGGCTTCCCGCGCGCGCTTCTCGAGCATCTTGTGGCGAAGGTCGTAGTCCATCGCGCCGATCTCGGCCACGAGCCCGCCGCCGAGCCGCGAGCGCATGCGCATGTCGAGCTTGTCGAGCTGGGTCGGCGCCCGGTCGGCAGCGACCACGACCTGACGGCCGCCGTCGATCAGCGAGTTCAGCGTGTGACAGAACTCCTGCTGGATGGTCGGGCCTTGCAGGAACTCCATGTCGTCGATCAGCAGGATATCGATCTTGCGGAGCTTGTCCTTGAAGGCGAGGGCGTCGCGCGCCCGCAAGCGCCTGCACGAAGCCCGACATGAAGCGCTCGGCGGTGAGGTAGAGCACCTCGGCCTCCGGCTTGCGCTTGGTCACCTCCCAGGAGATCGCGTGCAGCAGGTGGGTTTTTCCCAAACCCACATTACCGTGCAGGAACAGCGGGTTGAACAGCGACTGCGCATTGGCGAAGGCCTGCGCCACCTCTTGCGCCGCGGCATGCGCGAGCCGGTTCGAGACGCCGACCAGGAAGCTCGTGAAAGTGAGGCGCGGATCGAGCGGCGAGCCTTCGAACCCGCCGGAGCCCGTGCGGAGCGGCATCGGCAGCCCGACCGCTTCGGGCATCGCCGGCGACGGCACGCGGCGCTGGCGGAGCGCCTCTTTAGGTACCTCGCCGCCAAAATGCGGCTGCCTCACCCTGAACTCGACGCGCTCGACGTCAGGCCATTCGGCGCGCGCGAGCCTCAGCACGAAGTCGTAGTAATGCGACCTGAGCCAATTGCGGAGGAAGCGCGTCGCGACCGTAAGATGGAGGACCTCGCCGTCTGCTCCTTCGAGCTCGACCCCCCGGAACCAGCTCGCGAACACATCCTCTCCGAGCTCTGCGCGTAGCCGACTCTTGACCCGCGCCCAAGCTTCGCTCGGCGCCCCCTGCTCTTGCTGTGCCACGGTTCTTGCTCTTTCCCATTCTTCTTGTTCGCGCCGTTACGCACCGCACGCCTCTTACATGAGCAGTCAACAAGATCGACGCGGACAGCATGTCCGTCCCTACGGCTTACCTTAACCCTAGCCTTGCTGCCAGGGGAGGCCCGCCGCCTTCCATCCTTCCAGCGCCGCCGCGATGCCGATCGTCGTCGAGCGGCCCTTCGAAGCCTCCGCCGACATTGTGGCAATTGCGGTAGCCTGCCGCAGCCATCGCCTTGGCGGCTGCCAAGCTCCGGCTCCCCGAACGGCAAATGAAGAAAAGGTCGTCCTCCGGTTGGACGCCGAGCGCCTTGAGCTCGCCCGCGAGACGCTCGACGAAACGCGGATCGACCGTCTGGTCCGGAAAGGTCTGCCACTCGACGAGGACAGTCCGCTTGCCGAGCGAGGCAAGATCCGGAATCCCGACATAAGTCCATTCCGCGCGCGTGCGCACGTCGACGAGCTGCGAGCCCCCGCCTGCCGAGAGCCCTTCCCAGGCTGTCCCCACGTCGACCTCGTCGACCGCGTCTTCGTCGCCTGGTGCGCCCAAGAGAATGCTTCCTCCCTTGAAAACAAGAGCACGACACAAGAACAAATTTGGTGCTGACCACTATAGGTGGTGGCTAGTCACCCTTAACACCGTGACTAACCACAGCTTACGCATGAACGTTCCACAAGATTTCCACCCTCCTTACACCGAAGACAAAGAAAACCTTTCCCGGCGACAGCCAGGTCCAAGGTTACTCGATTGTATAGAGGGGAAATGCCCCGTTCGGATGGTTGGACTATACACATGCCCCTCACGCCGATCAAGGGAACCGCCCTGCCAGATTTCCCCGGAATTCCCTGCAAACCGAGCAATCAGGCTCACTCGGCAAGCCTCTGTGGCACAAGCCTGAATCTCTCCGTCATCGAGATTCCGGGTAAGGGGATAACGCCGCGTACGCGCTCGCAGTTCTACACGTTTTTTTTTGGCACACCGAAGCGTGCCGCCGCGCGTGGGTGCGCGCGCGGGCGCCGTCCAGGCGCAAGCGGTTGATATCTTCGTTGAAATGACATGGTTCAGGCCGGCCAACACGAGGCCGCCGTGGCAGGGGCGCAACAGTTGCGGTTTTTTTGTCTTTGCGAGGCCGCGTCTCTACGAGGCGGCGTCTCTACGAGACCGCGTCTCTACGAGGCCGCGCCCATGGCCCCGATGCGCTTGGCGAGGCGGGAGACTTTGCGCGAAGCGGTCTTGCGGTGGACCATGCCCTTCTGTGCCGGTGCGGGCGATGATCGGCTCCGCTTCCTTCAGCGCGGCCTGCGCGGCCGTCTTGTCACCGGAGGCGATCGCCTCCTCGACCTTGCGCACGGAGCTTCGCATGCGGCTCCGCCGCGCCTTGTTGGCGTCGGTGCGGCGTTCGGTTTGGCGAACGGCTTTCTTCGCCGATTTGGTGTTTGCCATTGTCTTTGATCCTTGAGGCGCCCTTCGGCCTTAGAAAAGCCGGCAAAAACAAGCTTCGCTGGACGGAAGATTGTCTGCTCTATACCGAGCGGGCCTGAAAGCGTCAACCGCCGGAAATCCCACGATTCCAGAACCCGAGTCCAGTTGACCAGGCGGTCGGGGGCGCCATGATCGCGCTGCGCGCAGCCCCGATCGGAAGAACAGCCCCGTGCCGGCCGATAAATCAAAAAAGGCTCCTGCACTCGCGGCCTTCATCAGCTACGCCAAGCGGACTCTGAAAAGTCGCAAGAGATCGCGGAGCAGGTCGAGGGCGACCCGATCTTCGTGCGAGTTGCCTTACTAAGCAGGAACGTAGGTCAATCTGATCGCGTCCTCGCCGATTAGGTCGTTGGCCACAAGGCGGAGCGGCGGCCGAGGGCCGGCGAAGAATGGCTTGCCGCGACCAAGCACGACGGGATGGATATAGAGTTGATACTCGTCAATAAGATCAAGATCGCTGAGGCTTTGTGCCAGCTCTGGTCCGCCAACTTCAATCTCGCCTACGTGCTCATCCTTCAGGCCGCGTATCACCGCCTCGATGTCACCCTTGACAAGGGTGGCATTAGGGCCGACCGACTTCAACGTGCGCGACACGACCCACTTCGGTTGGCGGCGCCACGCCGCTGCGAAGTCGTGTAACTCCGGGGTCCAGTCGAGACGGTCTTCGTCCCAATAGCGCATGACCTCGTACAGGCGGCGACCGTACACACTGCCGGTCAGGCCGCTCACTTGCTCTATGAAGTGACGAAAGAGCGCGGCATCAGGCGCAAATTCCTGATGGTCGACGTATCCGTCCAGTGACTGGTTCATTCCAAAGACGAGCTTCGCCATGCCGCAAAATCTCCATCCCAGGCTCTTCAGAATAGCTTGAACCGCCGTTACGCGATCCTGGGTTGGCCCTTCGGCGGCCAGTCGCCCGTCAACAACACGCCGACCGTCGATCCGGTTTCGATCCTCGACGGTTCCGGGCGAGGTGCCGCAAATCGCCGACACCAATCCCCAGATTTTGACGCTCCTGTCCAGGTGGGCGTAGTGCCGCCAAGCGAACCGACGCCCGCGGCGGAACCGTCGCCGAACCCCGACGGGCACTTTGCCTATGAAAAGCCCGCGACCGGCGATCGCGGCGGCTGAGCGGCCTAGCGGTTCTTGAACTCGGGCTTCCGCTTCTCGATGAAGGCGGCCATGCCCTCTTTCTGGTCCTCGGTGGCGAACAGCGAGTAGAACTGGCCGCGCTCGAAGCGCGAGCCCTCGGCGAGCGTCGTGGCGAAGCCGCGATTGATCGCCTCCTTGATCATCATCACCGCGTGCTGCGAGAGGTTGGCGATCTTGTCGGCGACCTTCATCGCCTCAGGCAACAGCTCGTCTGCCGGCACGATCCGGCTCACAAGGTTCGAGCGCTCGGCCTCCTCGGCGTTCATGTAGCGGCCCGTCAGACAAAGCTCCATGGCCTTAGCTTTGCCGACAGCGCGCGTCAGCCGCTGCGTCCCGCCATTGCCCGGCATGATGCCGAGCGTGATCTCGGGCTGGCCGAACACCGCGTTGTCGGCCGCGAGGATGATGTCGCATGCCATGGCGAGCTCGCAGCCGCCGCCAAGCGCGTAGCCTCCGACCGCCGCGATGATCGGCTTGCGGTAATGGCTGATCTTGTCGAAGGGCGCGAGGAAATCGCTGCCATATGCCTCGACGAAGGTCTTCTTGTGCATCTCCTTGATGTCGACGCCGGCGGCGAACGCCTTCTCGTTGCCGGTGATGACGATGCAGCCTATGGAGCTGTCGGCCTCGAAGGCCTCGATCGCTTTGTTAAGCTCTCCGATGAGCTGGGCGTTGAGCGCGTTCAGCGCGTGCGGCCGGTTGAGCGTGATGAGCCCGACTTTGCCCTGGCGCGTGACCAGGATCGTCTCGAAGGCGCCGTTCGCCTTCCTCTCTTCCGGCTCCTTTAGAGCGGCGACGTTGTAGTTCATTGGTTCCAAGTCCCCTAGCGTTGACAGGTTGGACAATAGAAGGTGGAGCGTCCTCCCTGGACGATGCGCCGCACGGTTCCGCGGCATGTTTTTCTGGCGCAAGGCTTGCCCTCGCGGCCGTAGACCTTGAAGCGGTGCTGAAAGCGGCCGAGCCTTCCGTCGGCCTGCCGGTAATCGCGGAGCGACGAGCCCCCGGTCTTGATCGCAGTCTCCAGCACGGATTTGACGGCGGCGACCAGCGCTTCGGTTTTCGGCGTGGGCTTGCCGGTCTTGGTGGCGAGGCTGCCGGCGAGCTTGAGCGGCGAGATGCCTGCCACGAACAGCGCCTCGCACGCATAGATATTACCGAGCCCGGCGATCAGCCTCTGATCGACCAGCGCGGCCTTGATAGACGTGGCTTTGCCCTTCAGCCGCGAGGCGAGCCATTCGGAAGTGAAGGCGGGGCTGAGCGGCTCGACGCCGAGGCCCTTGAAGAGCGCGTGGCTGTCGAGCGTGCGCGCCGGGATCAGGTCCATATAGCCGAAGCGCCGCGCATCCGCGTAGCGCACCGCCGTGCCGTCTCCGAGATGGAACTCGATATGCTCGTGCTTCGGGATCTTGGCGCGCGTACCTCCGTTGCCGCGCGCGATCGAGAAGCGTCCCGTCATGCCGAGATGCATCACCAGCACCTCGCCGTCGTCGAGTCGCGCGAGCAGATATTTCGCGCGGCGATCGAGCGCCTTGACTTTGCGGCCCGAGAGGCGCGCGCCGAAATCCTTCGGCAGCGGAAATCGCAAATCCGGGCGCCGTTGCTCGACGCGCGCGAACGCGTTGCCCACCAGGATGGGCGCCAAGCCTTTGCGCACGGTCTCGACCTCGGGTAGCTCCGGCATGATGGCCTGCCATAGTGCAGTGCGGAACAGCTCCGCTGCACTGCAACAATAGCCTGAACTTGGGCCTTGCGCTATTGTCCCAGCGCAATGTCAGAGACGGCCGACAAAACCCGAAAAGCGCCCGGCGACACGAGCTTTGGCTTCGACAAAGTGGGCGAGGAAGCCAAGCAGGGCCTGGTGAACGATGTGTTCGCGAAGGTGGCGCCGCGCTACGACCTGATGAACGACGTCATGTCGGGCGGCCTGCATCGGATGTGGAAGGGCGACCTCGTGGCCTGGCTCGGCGCCCCGAAAAGCGCCGTCCCCTATGCCCTGCTCGACGTTGCCGGCGGAACCGGCGACATCGCGCTGCGCGTCCTGAAGGACGCGGGCGCCGGCACGCGCGCGATGATCTGCGATATCAGCGCCGAGATGATCGAGACGGGCCGCGCGCGCGGGGAGGGGGAAGGTGAGCGTGGCCGGCTCGCTTTCGTGCGCGGCAATGCGGAAGGCCTGCCCTTCGCCGACAAGAGCTTCGACGCCTATACGATCGCCTTCGGCGTGCGAAACCTCACGCTGATCGATGCCGCGCTTGCCGAGGCGTTTCGCGTGCTGAAGCCAGGCGGCCGTTTCCTCTGCCTCGAATTCTCGCATGTCGATGTGCCGCTGCTCGACAGGCTCTACGAAGTCTATTCCTTCGGCGCGATCCCGATCCTGGGCGGCCTGGTCACCGGCAACAGCGCGGCCTATCAATATCTCGTCGAAAGCATCCGCCGCTTTCCGGATCCGAAAGCCTTTGCCGGCATGATCGAGGCGGCGGGCTTCGAGCGCGTGCAATATCGCAACCTGACCGGCGGCATCGCCGCCATCCACTCCGCCTGGCGCTTATGATGGATAGTTTGAGGACATGAACGCGATTGCCAACATGGCTCGGCTGACCAAGGCGGGCGCCGTCATCGCCTGGTCGGGCGCGCGCGTCCTCCCCGACGACGTGAAGCTCCCGCCACCTCTGCGGGTGTTCAGCCGCGTGACCGCGCCGCTTCGCCAGAACGGCGAGGCGGGGGACGGCAACGAGGCGAAGCTCTCCGACGCGCTCACCTCGCTCGGCCCGTCCTACATCAAGCTCGGGCAGTTCCTCGCCACGCGCGACGACATTATCGGGCGCGAGCTCGCCAGCGACCTCTCGACCTTGCAGGACCGGCTGCCTCCCTTCTCGCAGGAAGAGGCGCGCGCCGCGGTCGAGGAGGCGCTCGAAGCGCCCATCGACAAGCTCTTTGCCGAGTTCTGCCCCCCGGTCGCGGCGGCCTCGATCGCGCAGGTGCACAAGGCGAAGGTGCGAGCGCCCGACGGCACGCTGAAGCCGGTCGCGGTCAAGGTGCTCCGCCCAGGCATCGAGCAGCGCTTCAAGCGCGACCTCGATAGCTATTTCTTCGCCGCGCGCATGATCGAGCGCCTGCATCCGCCCTCCCGCCGCCTCCGCCCCATCGCCGTGGTCGATACGCTCGCGAAATCCGTGGCCATCGAGATGGACCTCCGCATGGAAGCGGCCGCCATCTCCGAGATCGCGGAGAACACCAAGAACGACGAGGGCTTCCGCGTGCCGCAAGTCGACTGGACGCGGAGCGCGCGGCGCGTGCTGACGCTCGAATGGATCGACGGCATTCCCATCGCCGATCACGCAGCCTTGCGCGCCGCCGGCAACGATCTGAAGGAGCTCGGCGCGCGGCTGATGCAGACCTTCCTGCTGCACGCCATGCGCGACGGGTTCTTCCATGCCGACATGCATCCCGGAAATCTGTTCGTGGACGACAAGGGCCGCATCGTCGCCGTCGATTTCGGCATCATGGGGCGGCTCGGGATGAAGGAGCGGCGCTTCCTCGCCGAGATCCTCTACGGCTTCCTCAATCGTGACTATATGCGCGTGGCCGAGGTGCATTTCGCGGCAGGCTACGTGCCCCGCAAGCATGCCGTCGCCCAGTTCGCGCAGGCGCTCCGCGCGATCGGCGAGCCGATCATGGACCGCCCGGCGAGCGAAATCTCCATGGCGCAGCTGCTCGGCCAGCTTTTCCAATACACCGAAGTGTTCGACATGCAGACCCGGCCCGAGCTGTTGCTGCTGCAGAAGACCATGGTGGTGGTGGAGGGGGTTGGCCGCTCGCTCGATCCGGAGCTCAATGTGTGGGTCGTATCCGAGCCCGTGGTGCGCGACTGGATGGAGAATACGCTCGGGGCCGGCGCGCAGATCGAGGCCGCGGCTGAGGGCGCGTTTAGCGTCGGGCGGTTTGTCGGCGATATCCCGAAGCTGCTCGGCCAGGCCGAGCGGGCAGCGGATGCGTTCTCAGCCATGGCCGAGGATGGCCTCAGGCTTGACGACCACACGGTCGAGCGTCTCGCCGAGGCTCAGGCCCGCGAGAACCGCGTGAGCCGCATCGGCATCTGGATCGGCGCGCTAGCGCTCGCCGCCATCGCGCTCTCGCTGCTGTTCTAACGCGCTGTCTTCAACCTATCCCCCTTGTCATTGCCCTCCCCGGGCTTGACCCGGGGTTGACCGGGCAATCCAGTAATTCCCTTGCTATGGGGCTGATTACTGGATGCCCGCCTTCGCGAGCATGACAGCGCCTGAGGCTTTGACCCTGGAAATTCTCAGGAGGTCCGCGATTTCGAAATGGACTCGCGCTTCGACTTGCGCGGATTCGGCGGCTCTCAGCGCAGGGTCGCTTCGTCGTGCTGCCGCTTCAGCTCCTCCGAGGAGCCCAGAGACGGCTTCGCCGAAGCGATTCAGACGATTGCGTTTGCGATTGCGATCGCGCGATCGTCTCGGCGCCCGCGGTGGAGACCAGCAGGGCGAGAACGAGCAGCGCAGGCAGGGATATGAGTTCGCAAGATTTTCGCTGGGCGGACATGGCGAGACTTGGTAAGCCATATTATCATTCGCCAGGCAGCGCCGCTCGCGGCCGTTATTGTGCGTATTGACTGCTAACCTATTTCATTGTCTTGCCCGGCTTGACGGGGCAACCCAGTAAGCACCGCGTTTCGGGGTTGATTAGATCGGCGATTACTGGGTGCCCGCCTGCGCGGGCATGACAGCGGAGTAGAACGAGTGAACGGCAAGCGCATCCTGCTCATCGTCGGCGGCGGCATCGCCGCCTATAAGAGCCTCGACCTCGTGCGCCGCTTGAAGGAGCAGGGCGCGTCGGTGCGCGCGATCCTGACGCGCGGCGGGGCGGAGTTCGTCACGCCACTCTCGCTCGCGACGCTCACCGAGGACAAAGCCTTCACCGACCTGTTCGACCTCAAGGACGAGGCCGAGATCGGCCATATCCGCCTCTCGCGCGAGGCCGACCTTGTCGTGGTCGCGCCCGCGACCGCGGACCTGCTCGCCAAGATGGCGCATGGGTTGGCGGACGATCTCGCCACCGCCGTGCTGCTCTCCACCGACAAGAAGGTGCTGGCCGCTCCCGCCATGAATGTGCGGATGTGGGAGCACGCCGCCACGCAGCGGAACCTCACCACGCTCCGCGCCGACGGCATCAACTTCGTTGGTCCCGACGAAGGCGAGATGGCGTGCGGCGAGTACGGTCCCGGACGCATGGCGGAGCCGCCTGCGATCCTCGCCGCCGTCGCCGATCTTCTCGGCGCGAAGGCCGCCCCGCCGAAACCCACTCCGCGCATCGTCTCTGGCGCCGGCAAGCCGCTTGCCGGTAGGCGCGTCCTCGTTACATCGGGTCCGACGCAGGAGCCGATCGATCCGGTGCGCTATATCGCCAACCGTTCCTCCGGCAAGCAGGGTCACGCGCTGGCACGCGCGGCCGCCGCGCTCGGCGCCGAGGTGACGCTAGTCAGCGGCCCGGTCACGCTTCCCGACCCGCCGGGGGTCCGCGTCGTCAAGGTCGACACCGCGCATGAGATGCTCGCCGAGGTGCTGAAGGCGCTGCCCGCCGATCTCGCCATCTGCGCCGCCGCCGTCGCCGACTGGCGCGCGTCGGACGAGTCCGCGCAGAAACTCAAGAAAGAGCCCGGGAGCACCAGCACCACGCTCGCCCTCAGCCTCAACCCTGACATCCTTGCGACACTCGCCAAGCCTGGACCGCAGCGCCCGCGCCTCGTGATCGGCTTCGCCGCCGAGACCGAGAATTTGATCGAGAACGCGAAGGCGAAGCGCGCGCGCAAAGGCGCCGACTGGATCGTCGCCAATGACGTCTGGCCGGGCACCGGCGCGATGGGCGGCGACCGGACGCAAGTCCACATCGTCACCGCCGCAAGCGTCGAGGACTGGCCCGCCATGAGCAAGGACGAGATGGCCGCGCGCCTCCTCTCCCGCGCGGCAGACGCGCTCACAGCACTTCGCTCGGCCGCCGAATGAGCGAGCCACCGGGAACAAAGCGAAGCGTCATGCTCCGCGTTGTGCGGCTGGCGCACGGGGAGGGGCTCGCGCTTCCCTCCTATCACTCCAAGATTGCGGCCGGTCTCGATATCGTGGCTGCGGTTCCCGAGGCGGAGCCGCTTGAGCTTCAGCCCGGGACGCGCGCTCTCGTGCCTACGGGATTTGCGCTCGAGCTGCCCGAGGGCTACGAGGCGCAATTGCGCCCGCGCTCGGGGCTCGCGCTGAAGCATGGGGTGACGCTCTTGAACAGCCCCGGCACGATCGATGCCGACTATCGCGGGGAGGTCATGGTGCTGCTGATCAATCTCGGGGACGACACTTTCCGCGTCTGCCGGGGCGACCGCGTCGCCCAGCTCGTCATGGCGCCGGTGGCCCATGTCGAGGTCGAGTGCATCGAGACGCTCGAGCCGACGCAACGGGGGCAGGGCGGCTTCGGCTCGACCGGTTAGTGATTTATCTGTGGCCTCGCCTCTCGCTCCATCCCTCCCCACGAGGGGAGGTATGGCGTCGCTCTCTGTGCGAACCGTGAAGTTATCCCCGCCTTCCGAACCGCGGTTAGACTGCGCACACCTCATCCGTTGAGGGGCGCGCTCTAGAGGCGTCTTGAGAGCGGGATGGGAGCGGGCGCCTGCGAGTTCTCGGCCGCAACGAGACGCCCGGGCGGCATGCGGAGCCCTCCCCGGGGCCACTACGAGCCCCTGCCAGGAGCTGGCTGACGTTTGATGTTGCGCTACCGGCCTTCGGCCTACTTGAGCGCGGTTGATGCCGCGCTACCGGCCTCTGGCCTACTGGAGCGTAGGCATCAAAAGAAGGCGGAGCCGATGCCGGAAACGTCCGCAAATGAGCATGCGCTTGCCGCCGTCGCGGTCGCGCATGTGGCGCGCCGAGAGGCGCTCGCCGTGCTCCGGCACGGACACATAACGTTTGCGCTTTTCGGCGCGCCACCCCCTCTCGTGCCTCGCGGGCTTTCGCCCGGCGAGGGTTTTGGTGCGCGTCCATACGCTGGCGGCGTCTCGGCCATCAAGACATCCCTCCCCGCGAGGCGTGTGATGGCCTACATTCCTCCCATGCTCACGCCTGACGAAATTCAGCGCTACAAGCGCCAGCTCGTGCTGAAGGAGATCGGCGGCGAAGGACAGCAGAAGCTGAAAGCCGCGCGCGTGCTGGTGATCGGCGCGGGAGGCCTCGGCTCGCCGGTGATCCTTTATCTTGCCGCCGCCGGCGTGGGCACCATCGGCATCGTCGACGACGACCGGGTGAGCCTCGACAATCTGCACCGGCAAATCGTCCACGACACGCCGAGCGTTGGCATGGCCAAAACGCTGAGCGCTGCCGAGACGCTCGCGCGCATCAACCCGCAGGTGAAGACCGAGATCCACACGACGCGGCTTGTCGCCGAGAACGCGCTCGACATGATCGGCGCCTATGACATCGTCGCCGACGGCTCCGACAATTTCGCCACGCGCTATCTCGTCAACGATGCCTGCTATTTCGCTCGGGTGCCGCTCGTGTCGGCGGCGCTCGGGCCGCTCGACGGCCAGCTCACCACGTTCCGCGCCTTCGAGACGGACGCGCAGGGCCGTCCCCTCCCGTCTTATCGCTGCCTATTTCCCGAGCCGCCGCCGGAGGGCAGTGTGCCGCCCTGCTCGGAAGCCGGGTTACTCGGGCCCGTGGCTGGGGTGATCGGATCGCTGCAAGCCGTCGAAATCGTGAAGGAGCTGCTCGGTCTCGGCCAGAGTCTGGTCGGCCGGATCCTGCTCTACGAGGCGCTCCCCGCGCGTTTCACCACCGTGACCTATGCGCGGGATCCGGCGAATCCATTGAACGGGAAGAGCCCGCGCTTCTTCGATCTGTCGCACCACCGGGCGGCCATGGCGGACGTCGTCGAATAGGCACACAAAGTCCATTCTCGTCCCCAGTAATCTCCGATGGGAGATTGTTCTGAAAGGACAACGGGCTACCGGGTGCCCGCCGTCGCGGGCATGACAACAACGGAATGCGCAGCAACAACGGAGCGAAACGCGGTCTCTGCGCGTTGAAACAAGTTCAGATGGCCATCATATAGGTCGAGGGAATGGCCAAGGTCACGACGCGCTGCGCGATCGCCGGAGGCGGGCCGGCCGGGATGATGCTCGGCTTCCTGCTCGCGCGCGCCGGCGTCGATGTGCTCGTGCTCGAGAAGCATCCCGATTTCCTGCGCGACTTCCGCGGTGACACCATTCATCCCTCGACGCTGGAGATCATGCACGAGCTCGGCCTGCTCGATGCGTTCCTCAAGCTGCCGCATTCCAAGGTGCGCGAGGTCGGCGGAATCGTCGGCGACGACCAGATCGTCTTCGCCGATTTCACCCACCTCCCCACGCGCTGCGGCTTCATCGTCTTTATCCCGCAATGGGACTTCCTCGATTTCCTCGCCGATCACGCCAAGCTCTATCCGGGCTTCAAGCTCGAGATGCAGGCAGAGGTCGAGGACCTCCTCTGGGATGGCGATCGGGTCGTCGGTCTCAAGGCCAAGCTCCCGCGCGGGCATCTCGACGTGCACGCCGATCTCGTTGTTGGCGCTGATGGGCGGCACTCGGCGGTGCGGCGCCTCGCCGGGATCGAAAGCGTGGATTTCGGCGCGCCGATGGACGTGCTGTGGCTGAGGCTCTCGAAGCGCCCCGGCGACGGCGCCGAGACGCTCGGCCGCATCAAGGCCGGCCGCCTCTTCATCATGCTCGACCGCGGCGAATATTGGCAGTGCGCCTTTGTCATCCCGAAAGGCGGGTTCGCGGCGCTCCGCTGCAAGGGCCTTGAGGCCTTCCGCCAGGACATCGTGGAACTCAACCCGAAGCTCGCCGACCGCGTCTCCGAGATCGCCTCATGGGACGACGTGAAGCTGCTCACCGTGCGGGTCGACCGGCTGAAGCGCTGGTATCGTCCGGGTGTGCTCTGCATCGGCGACGCGGCGCACGCGATGTCGCCGATCGGGGGCGTCGGCATCAATCTCGCCATTCAGGATGCCGTCGCCGCCGCCAATATCCTGGCCGCGAAGCTGCGCGAGGGCGCCGTGTCCGAGGAAGTGCTCGCCAAGGTGCAGAAGCGGCGGGAGTGGCCGACCAAGATGACGCAGAGGCTTCAGCTCCTGGTGCAGAAGCGCATCATCAGCAGTGTTCTGGCCTCGACCGCGCAGCCGCGCGTGCCGTTTGCGCTCGGCCTCTTCAAGCGCTTCCCGTGGCTGCGCCGCATCCCTGGGCGGCTCATCGGCATGGGCTTTCGCCCGGAGCACGTGCACACGCCGGAAGTCGGAAAGGAGAAGTCAGAAATCAGAATTGAGAAATCAAAAATCTGAAATCTGAATTCCGGCTTCTGAATCAGAACATCGCGGGGTGGACGCGGTCGGGCGGCGCATGCCCGTCGAGGAAGGTCTTGATGTTAATGATGACCTTCTCGCCCATGTCGACGCGGCCTTCGAGCGTGGCCGAGCCCATATGCGGTAGCACCACGACTTTGTCGCTCTTGAGCAGCTTCG
This sequence comes from uncultured Alphaproteobacteria bacterium, assembly GCA_963832515.1. Taxonomy (GTDB): domain Bacteria; phylum Pseudomonadota; class Alphaproteobacteria; order Rhizobiales; family Methyloligellaceae; genus Methyloceanibacter. The sequence continues at coordinate 200,071 of CAWHUE010000017.1, read as the reverse complement.
GGTTCACGGCGGGCTCGTGCTCGAACACGTCGAGGCCCGCGCCGGCAAGCTCGTTGTTCTCGATCATGCGCGCGAGCGCATTCTCGTCGATCACCTCGCCGCGCGCGGTGTTGACGATATAGGCAGAGGGTTTCATCAGCGAGAGCCTGCGCGCCGAGAGCAGGTGATAGGTCGCGGGCGTGTGCGGGCAGTTGATGGAGATGATGTCCATGCGCGCGAGCATCTGGTCGAGGCTGTCCCAGTAGGTCGCCTCGAGCGCCTGCTCGATGTCGGGCGCCACGCGCCTGCGGTTGTGATAGTGGATCTGCAGGCCGAAGGCCTTGGCGCGCTTCGCCACCGCCTGGCCGATGCGCCCCATGCCGACGATGCCGAGCCGCTTGCCAAAGATGCGGTGGCCGAGCATCCAGGTCGGCGACCAACCCTGCCACTCGCCGTTGCCCTTGAGCAGGATCGCGCCCTCGGTGAGGCGGCGCGGCACGGCGAGGATCAGCGCCATGGTCATGTCGGCCGTGTCCTCGGTCAGGACGCCCGGCGTATTGGTGACGAGGATCGATCGGTTCCGTGCAGTATCGAGGTCGATATTGTCAACGCCCGTGCCGAACTGGGCGATGAGCTTGAGGTTCGGGCCGGCCTGGCTCAGCACGGCGCGGTCGATGCGGTCGGTCACGGTCGGAACCAGGACGTTGGCGGTCTTCACCGCGTCGATCAGCTCGTCCCGCGAAAAGGGCCTGTCGTCGAGATTGAGCCGCGCGTCGAACAGCTCGCGGAGGCGGGTCTCGACCACGTCGGGAAGCTTGCGGGTGACGATAACGAGAGGTCGGTCAGGCATGCGGGTTCAGCCAGGATTGAAGATGCGGGGGCGCGGGTTCGCGCTCTTTAGCGTTGGAATGCCTAGGGAGGCCCGCCCTGTCTAACAGAATGGGCTTTCCGAGATAAAGCGTCATGTTGCCTTAGGGGCCACGATCCGTTCACTTTTCTGGTCCATTTGAGAGACCCGCCGATTCGGGGGAGCATCGGGCAGGTGACGGCAGTGCGGCATCTTGGCGTGATTGCATCGGGCCTTGCTCTTTGGCTCCTTCTGAGCGGCAGCGCCCTGCCGGCCTCGGCGGAAGAGGGCATGCGCCAGGCGGCTGCGGCTGCCGCGACGGCGGAGAGGAAAGCCCTGCCTGTGCCGCGCTTCGTGAGCTTGAAATCTGACAAAGTTAACGTGCGCAGGGGACCGAGCGCCGACCAGGCCATCGTCTGGGTGTTCTCGCGTGCGGGCCTGCCGGTCGAGGTGATCGCCGAGTCGGAGAACTGGCGGCGCGTGCGCGACAGCGAAGGCGCGGACGGCTGGGTGTTCCACAGCCTGCTCAGTGCGCGGCGGACCGCGCTTGTGCTCCCCTGGTCAAAGGGGAAGAGAGCGTGCCGCTCTATAACAGCAAGTCGACAAGCTCCCGCGCCGTGGCCGCGCTCCAATCGGGCGTGCTCGGCAGCGTGCTCTCGTGCGACGGGGAATGGTGCGAGCTGTCGGTCGACGCCTATTCCGGCTACGTGCAGCAGGAGAAGCTCTGGGGCGTCTATCGCGGCGAAGAGGTGAAGTAGCCCTACCGCCCGGTCTTGCTGACGAGACGCACCAGCACGTCCACGCGGGAGATCGACATGCCGTCGGGCGCCTCGGGCAGGCCCTCGATGCGGATCTTGCCGGTCGAGATGTCCATGAGCTTGCCGGAATGCTCGCAGAAGAAATGGTAGTGGTTCGACGTATTGGTGTCGAAATAGGTTTTCGCGCCTTCCACCGCGACCTCGCGCAGGAGCCCGGCTTCGGTGAACTGATGCAAGGTGTTGTAGACCGTGGCGAGCGACACCGGCACCTTGCGGGCGGTCGCCTCTTCGTGCAGCGCCTCGGCCGTGATATGGCGGTCGCCCTCGGCGAAGAGGAGGTGAGCGAGCGCAACCCGCTGGCGGGTGGGCCTTAAGCCCGCTCCGCGCAGGAGCTTGGCAACATCCGCGGTGGTCGTGTCGGTTGGCAAGATCTTCGCGCCCGCAACAACTGATCTCATCTCGGCCGGCCCGTGAGCCGACAGAAGCGAATATAGGCGGAAGCCTCGCGTGCCGCAACGAGGCCTCCTGCCACGCCTTTTGCCAAGTTGTCTGCGTCTTTGCATAGGCCGTCGCGGACGTTTTTTGGCCTCGACCAGGCGCCGCCGCAGGCTTTTGATAGGCCCTCGTCTGTGTTAGGAAACCACCCCATATCGTTAAGTCTTTGGGTGGCGAGGGCCAAGAGTGCAGAAACCTACGGCAGGACGGCAGTCCCGGTTCGATTACGAGGAGCTATTGGCTTGCGCGCGAGGCGAATTGTTCGGCCCCGGCAACGCGCAATTGCCGCTCCCGCCGATGCTGATGTTCGACCGTATCTCGCAGGTCGAGGAGGAGGGCGGAGAGCACGGCTATGGCCGGATCGTCGCCGAGCTCGACGTGAAGCCCGACCTCTGGTTCTTCCCCTGTCACTTCAAGGGCGATCCCGTCATGCCGGGCTGCCTCGGGCTCGACGCCCTCTGGCAGCTGCTCGGCTTCTTCCTGGGCTGGCTCGGGGCGCCGGGTAAGGGGCGCGCGCTGAGTGTGGGCGAGGTGAAATTCTCCGGCATGGTGCTGCCGACGATGACGAAGCTCGAATATATCGTCGAGCTGAAGCGCGTCATCCGACGCAAGTTCACCCTGGGCACGGGCGATGGCTGGCTCAAGGCTGACGGCGAGACGATCTACACGGCCAAGGATTTGCGTGTCGGCCTGTTCCTTGCGGGTGAAGCCGCCGAAGCCAGTGGCTGACACTCGCCATTCGACCGAAGGACGTTGAATCCATGAGACGCGTGGTCGTGACCGGCATGGGCATTGTGTCCTCGATCGGCAACAACACCCAGGAAGTGCTCGCCTCCTTGCGCGAGGCGAAGTCCGGCATCGTCAAGGCCGACAAATACGAAGAGCTCGGCTTTCGCTGCCAGGTGCATGGCGCGCCGAAGCTCGACTGGGAAGGCATGATCGACCGCAAGGTCAAGCGCTTTCTGGCTGAGGGCGCGGCCTGGAACTATCTCGCCATGCAGCAGGCGATCCGCGACGCGGGGCTGGAGGAGAAGGAGATCTCCAACGAGCGCACTGGGCTGATCATGGGCTCAGGCGGCCCGTCGACGCGCGCCATCGTGCAGGCGGCCGACACCACCCGCGAGAGGGGACCGAAAAAGGTCGGGCCCTTCGAAGTGCCGAAGGCCATGTGCTCGACCAACTCCGCAACGCTCTCCACGCCCTATCACATCAAGGGCGTGAGCTATTCGATCTCCTCGGCCTGCTCCACCTCCGCGCACTGCATCGGCAACGGCGCCGAGCTGATCCAGCTCGGCAAGCAGGACCGCATCTTCGCCGGCGGCGGCGAGGAGCTCGACTGGACTCTGTCGGTGCTGTTCGACGCCATGAACGCCATGTCGTCGGACTTCAACGACACGCCAGAGACGGCAAGCCGCGCATACGATGCGAACCGCGACGGCTTCGTCATCGCCGGCGGTGCGGGCGTCGTGGTGCTTGAGGAGCTTGAGCACGCCAAGGCGCGCGGCGCGCGTGTCTACGGCGAGCTCGTGGGCTATGGTGCGACATCGGACGGCTACGACATGGTGCAGCCGTCAGGCGAAGGGGCCGTGCGGTGCATGCGCATGGCGATGCAGAATCTCGACGGCGGCGAGATCGACTACATCAATCCGCACGCGACCTCGACGCCGATCGGTGACGTGAAGGAGATCGAGGCGATCCGCGAGGTGTTCGGCGACAAATGCCCGCCGATCAGCGCCACGAAGTCGCTCACCGGCCACTCGCTCGGCGCCGCCGGCGCGCACGAAGCGATCTACTCGCTGCTGATGATGAATAACGGCTTTATTTGCGAATCCGCCAATATCGAGACGCTCGACCCGGAATTTGCCGACATGCCCATCGTGCGCAAGCGCAAGGACAACGTCGCCATTAACGCCGTCATGTCGAACAGCTTCGGTTTCGGCGGGACCAACGCCACACTCGTGTTCCGCCGGTTTGACGGATAAGCCGCGGGGCGCGGACTGGGGATCGGATCAAACCAGAGTACGTGTCATGACAACAACAAGAGACATAGCCGAGCCGGGCCCGTTGATGGCGGGAAAGAGGGGGTTGGTGATGGGTGTCGCCAATGACCGGTCAATCGCCTGGGGCATCGCGCGGGTGCTGCACGGGCAGGGCGCCGAGCTTGCCTTCTCCTATCAGGGCGGCGCGTTCGGCCGCCGTGCCGTGCCGCTTGCGCAAGGGATCGGCGCCAAGATCATCGTGGAGGCAGACGTCGAGAATCTCGACAGCGTCAAGCATGTGTTCGACGTGATTCGGAAAGAGTGGGGATCGCTCGATTTCGTCGTGCATGCGCTTGCGTTCTCCGACCGCAACGAGCTGAAGGGCCGCTATTGCGACACCACCCGCAAGAATTTCGAGCACACCATGGTGATCTCGTGCTTCTCCTTCACCGAGATCTGCAAGCTCGCCTCCGAGCTGATGCCGCGCGGCGGCTCGCTGCTCACGCTCACCTATGGCGGCTCGACGCGGGTCGTGCCCTGCTACAACGTGATGGGCGTTGCCAAGGCCGCGCTCGAAGCCTCGGTGCGCTATCTCGCTTCCGACGTCGGCGCGCAAGGGATCAGGGTGAACGCGCTCTCCGCCGGGCCGATGCGCACGCTTGCCGGTGCCGGCATCTCCGACGCGCGCACGCTGTTCCATTTCCAGCAGCGCCACGCGCCCATGCGCCGCTCGCCGACGCTGGACGAGGTCGGCGGCGCCGCGCTCTACCTCCTGTCGGATATGTCCGGCGCGGTGACGGGTGAGGTGCATTTCGTGGATTGCGGCTACTCGACCATCGCCATGCCGAACCTGCCGGCGCTGAAGGCGTTGGAGCAGAGCGAGGAGCTCGAAGCCGCGGCCGAGAAGGCGCTGCGCGAGGCCGCGCAATAGCGCAGCCCGTCTTTCGATCGGTAACGTGAAACCGCCGTGGCGCTTGGCTAAGATACCGGAAGCGTTGTAGGAAACAGCCCGCGCTCGGGCTTCGGGCCTGCGGCTCTGGGACAAAATGGAGGTACGGGCATGGCTGCCCATCTTGTGATCATCGCGTGTCTGGTGGCGCCGCCCAATAGCTGCGGGGAAGTTCCGCTGCCCGACGTGACCAACGAGGACGTAACGACCTGCATCCGCGATTCGGGCAAGAACGCCCATGAGTGGCAGGAGAAGAACACCGACAAGTTCGTCATCGGCACGAAATGCGTCAAGACTGACTGACGGACCGGCTGTCTAGGGAATGCCGTTGTCATTCCCCGCAACGGGAACCCAGTAAGCACGGGAAACTTACTGGATTGCCTGGTCCAGTCGGGCAAATGACAATGAGACGTGGATGGCCGGGACAAACCCGGCCATGACGCGTGTTCGAGAAGGCGAGGTCTAGCTCGCCTCGGCCTTCTCGAGCTCCTTGCCGGTCGTCTGGTCGACCACCTTCATCGACAGCCGGACCTTGCCGCGGTCGTCGAAGCCGAGCAGCTTCACATAGACTTGGTCGCCTTCCTTGACCACGTCGGTCACCGCCTTCGGACGCCCATCAGCGAGCTGCGAGATGTGCACGAGGCCGTCCTTGGCACCGAAGAAGTTCACGAAGGCACCGAACTCCATCACCTTGACGACCTTGCCCTTGTAGATCTCGCCGACCTCGGGCTCCGACGCGATCGATTTGATGCGGTTGATCGCGGCGCGGATCGACTCGGCGTTGGCCGAGGCGATCTTGACCGTGCCGTCGTCGGAGATATCGATCTTGGCACCGGACTCCGCCACGATCTCGCGGATCACCGAGCCGCCCGAGCCGATCACCTCCCTGATCTTGTCGACCGGAATGTGGATCGTCTCGATGCGCGGCGCGTATTCGCCAAGCTCGGGCCGCGCCGTGTTGATCGCTTTGTTCATCTCGGCGAGGATATGCATGCGTCCGTCGCGCGCCTGATCGAGCGCAACCTTCATGATCTCCTCGGTGATGCCGGTGATCTTGATGTCCATCTGCAGCGAGGTCACGCCCTCTGAGGTTCCGGCGACCTTGAAGTCCATGTCGCCGAGATGGTCCTCATCGCCGAGGATGTCGGAGAGCACGGCGAAACGTGCATCGTCCTTGATGAGCCCCATGGCGATGCCGGCGACAGGCCGCTTCAGCGGAATGCCGGCGTCCATCATCGCGAGCGAGGAGCCGCACACCGTCGCCATCGAGGACGAGCCGTTCGAACTCGGTGATCTCCGACACGATGCGGATCGTGTAGGGGAAGTTCTCGCGATCGGGCAGGACCGGGTGGATCGCCCGCCAGGCAAGCTTGCCATGGCCGATCTCGCGCCGACCGGGCGAGGACATGCGGCCAACCTCGCCGACCGAATAAGGCGGGAAGTTGTAGTGCAGCAGGAACGTCTCTTTGTAGGTGCCCTGCAGCGCATCGACATATTGCTCGTCCTCGCCGGTGCCGAGCGTGGCGACGGCAAGTGCCTGGGTCTCGCCGCGGGTGAACAGCGCGCTGCCATGCGTGCGCGGCAGGATGCCGACCTCGCAGGAAATGGGTCTGACGGTCGAGAGGTCGCGCCCATCGATGCGCTTGCTTGTATCGAGGATGCTCGAGCGGACGACGTCCTTCTCCGCTTCCTTGAAGGCACTCGCGGCCTTTCCCGCCAGCACGAGGTCGGGCGCCTCCTCGGGCGACACGGCGAGCAGGACCTGCTCCTTGACGGCGGCCACGCGATCGCGGCGCTCCTGCTTGCCGGCGATGGCGTAAGCCTCGCGCAAGCCCGCCTCGGCGAGGCCGCGCACCCGCGAAGCAAGCTCCGCGCCGTCGTCCTTGGCCTTGATCTCCCACGGCTCCTTGGCCGCGCGCTCGGCGAGCTTGATGATCGCTTCGAGCACGGGCTGGAAATGCGCATGCCCGTACATCACGGCGCCGAGCATGATCTCCTCAGGAAGCTCCTTGGCCTCCAACTCGACCATCAGCACGGCGTCGCCGGTGCCGGCAACGACGAGGTCGAGCGCGCTCTCCGGCATCTCGTCGATCATCGGGTTCAGCACATATTGGCCACCGATATAGCCGACGCGTGCGGCGCCGATCGGACCGAGGAACGGCACGCCCGACAAGGTCAGCGCGGCGGAGGAGGCGACCAGTGCGACGATGTCGGGGTCGTTCTCCATGTCGTGCGAGAGCACGGTGGCGATGACTTGCGTCTCGTTCTTGAAGCCGGATGCGAACAGCGGCCGGATCGGCCGGTCGATGAGGCGTGAGGTGAGCGTCTCCTTCTCGGTGGGACGCCCCTCGCGCTTGAAATAGCCGCCGGGGATCTTGCCTGCGGCGAAGGTCTTTTCCTGGTAGTTGACGGTGAGCGGGAAGAAGTCGATGCCCGCGCGCTCTTCCTTGGCGGAGACGACGGTGGCGAGCACGCTCGTGTCGCCATAGGTGGCGAGCACGGCGCCGTCGGATTGGCGCGCGATGCGCCCGGTCTCAAGCTTGAGGGGGCGCTTGCCCCATTCGATCTCTACGGTGTGTTTATTGAACATGGTGGATTCCCAGTGGGTGTGGATTAAGCCGCCAGTGCCGCCGGATTGCGGACGAGCGCATGCGCTTTGAAAGTCTTGAAGCAGTAACGAGGGGCGAGCTTCGCCATGGCGGTGGTTGTCACCGGCGAATTCCGAGCCGGTTGATCAGCTTCTGGTACCGGTCCTCGTCGGAGGATTTGACGTAATCGAGCAGCCGGCGCCGCTGACTGACCATTTTGAGCAGGCCGCGCCGCGAATGATTGTCCTTGTTATGGGTCTTGAAATGCTCGGTGAGATTGGTGATGCGCTCGGTCAGGATGGCGACCTGGACTTCCGGTGAGCCAGTGTCGCCGGACTTGGTGGCATATTCCTGGATGAGCTCTTGCTTGCGCTCAGCGCTTATCGACATCGGATGATCCTTGCTGTTTGGGGTTGATCAGGGCCGGGCCGGGATGTCGTCCAGCACGGTCGGGAAAATGTGCATTTGGGGGCGGGAAGGCCTCCGCGCAACCGCTGCAATATAGGGATAATCCGCCGCGAGGCCAGGCCATTTTGTGGCCTTCACCGCGGCAGGTTGAAGATTCGCCGCGGCTTGAGCTGTCCCTGTTCCATCTCGCAGAGGGCGACCAGCGTCCCGCGCGACGTGGCGTAGAGCCGTCCAGTGAGGATAGGTGCGTCCCGCCCGCGCAATATTACCGCCTGGCCCTGGCGGAGCCTAGCCGCATCGGCTGCGCTGAGCGCAAGCGCCGGCAGGTCGCCGAGGCCGGCTTCCACCGGAAGAAGCGCTTCGAGCAGGGCCTCGCGTCCGCTCTCCGAGAGATCCTGAAGCTTCTCGAGCGTCACGGCCTGATCCTCGCCGAACGCGCCGACCCGCGTGCGGCGCAAGGCCGCGACATGGCCATGCGCGCCGAGCGCGCGGCCCAGGTCGCGGGCGAGCGCGCGGACATAGGTCCCCTTGCCGCATTCGGCTTCGAGCACCGCATGGTCTGCGTCGGGGTTCTCTATGAGCGCAAGCCGGTCGATGACGACCGTCCGGGGCGCGAGCTCGAACGCCTCCTCGTCGCGCGCGAGGTCGTAGGCGCGCACGCCTTCGACCTTAAGCGCGGAGAAGCGTGGCGGCACTTGCGCGATCTCTCCGGTGAAACCCGGCAGTACGGATTCGATTTCGGCGCGCGTAGGGCGCTTTTCGCTGCTCACGACGACTTTTCCTTCGGCGTCTTCGGTATCGGTCTCGCTGCCGAAGCGGATGGTGAAACGATACGATTTGCTGCCGTCCATGACGAAAGGCACGGTCTTAGTCGCCTCGCCGAGTGCGATCGGCAGCACGCCGGTAGCGAGCGGGTCGAGCGTGCCGGCATGCCCCGCCTTCGCCGCCTCGTAGAGCCGCTTCACGCGCGCAACGGCCGTGGTCGAGGTCATGCCCTGCGGCTTGTCGAGCACCAGCCAGCCGTTGACGGGTAGACCTTTCCGCTGCCGCGCCATCAGGGCGATCAATCGTCCAGGTCGCGGGAGACTTCAGGCGAAGCGAGCAGCTCGTCGATACGGCGCGAGCTCTCGAACGACGTATCGACCTTGAAGCGCAACTCGGGCATGAATTTCAGGCTGATGTGCCTGGCAAGCTCGCCCCGCAGGAAGCGCTTGTGCTTCTCCAAATGCGTGACCGCCTCTTCCGTCTCGCCGCCGCCGAGCGTCAGAACGTAGACCGTGGCAAGCTTGAGGTCCGGCGTCATGCGCACCTCGGGCACGGTGAGCGAGTGACGGCTCAAGACGTCGTCCACGATCTCGCCTCGGTTGAAGATATCGGCGAGCGCATGCCGGATCAGCTCGCCCACTTTGAGCTGCCGCTGCGACGGCCCTTTGGGTTTGTCGCGATTGGTCATTCTGTTCCAACACTCCGCAGTGTCATTCCCGCGAAAGCGGGAACCCGGACTCGACAAACCCTAGAGAGAATCGCCGCGCTTGCCGCTTACTGGATGCCCACTTTGCGGGGGCATGACACCATGCATTGCGGCAAGGGACGGCTAAAGCGTGCGCTGGACGTGCTCGACCTCGAAGCACTCGATGACGTCGCCGGGCCGCATGTCCTGATAGCCCTCGAAGCCCATGCCGCATTCCTGGCCTGCGGTCACCTCGCGCACCTCGTCTTTGAAGCGCTTGAGCGTCGACAGCTTGCCCTCGTGGATCACCACGTTGTCGCGGATTAGCCGCACCTGCGCGCCGCGCTCCACCTTGCCCTCGGTGACGCGGCAGCCGGCCACCTTGCCGACCTTGGAGATGTTGAACACCTCGAGGATTTCAGCATTCCCGAGGAAGGTCTCGTGCCGCGTGGGCGCGAGCAGGCCCGACATCGCCTGCTTCACCTCGTCCACCAGGTCGTAGATCACCGCGTAATAGCGGATCTCAACCCCGTCACGCTCGGCGGCGTCGCGGGCCTGCGTATTGGCGCGCACGTTGAAGCCGAGAACGACCGCGCCCGAAGTCGCGGCAAGCCCCACATCGGACTCGGTAATGCCGCCGACGCCAGCATGGATGATACGGGCGCGCACCTCGTCGGTTCCCATCTTGTCGAGCGCCGCGACAATGGCCTCGACCGAGCCCTGCACGTCGCCCTTGACCAGCAGCGTGAACTCCTTGACGCCGGCGGTCTTCAGATTGTTCATCATCTGCTCGAGGCTGCCGCGCTGGCCGGCGACGGCCAGGCGCTTGCGACGCTCGCGGGCGCGGTAATCGGTGATCTCTCGCGCCCGGGCTTCGCTCTCCACCACGGCGAACTGGTCGCCTGCTTCCGGCGCTGAGTCGAAGCCGAGCACCTCGACCGGGACCGACGGGCCGGCGCTTGCCACCTGCTCCCCGAGCTCGTTGATCAGGGCGCGTACCCGGCCATAGGCCGAGCCCGCGACCAGAAGGTCGCCGAGCTTCAGCGTGCCGCGTTGGATCAACGCGGTACCGACTGGGCCGCGCCCGCGTTCGAGCTTGGCCTCGACGATAACGCCCTCCGCCGCGCGATCGGGATTGGCGGTGAGCTCGAGCACCTCGGCCTGCAAGGCGATCGCTTCGAGCAGCTTGTCGAGGCCGGTCTTCTTCAGCGCCGAGACTTCGATCTCCAGCGTATCGCCGCCCAGGCTCTCGACCACGATGTCGTGGCTGAGGAGCTCGGTACGGACGCGCTGGGGATCGGCGCCCTGCTTGTCGATCTTGTTGATGGCGACGATCATCGGCACGCCGGCGGCCTTGCCGTGATTGATGGCTTCGATCGTCTGCGGCATGACGCCATCGTCGGCGGCGACCACCAGCACGACAATGTCCGTCACCTGGGCGCCGCGCTGGCGCATGGCAGTGAAGGCCTCGTGCCCGGGCGTATCGATGAAGGTGACTTTCTGCCCCGACGGCGTCTCGACCTGATAAGCGCCGATATGCTGGGTGATGCCGCCGGCCTCCTGGCTGACGACATTGGCGGTGCGGATCACGTCGAGCAGCGAGGTCTTGCCGTGATCGACATGACCCATGATGGTGACGATCGGCGCGCGGGGAGCGAGATCCTCGGCGTCGTCGTCCGCGCCAATGAAGCCTTCCTCGACGTCGGCCTCGGAAACGCGCCGCGCCGTATGGCCGAATTCCTCGGCAACCAGCTGCGCGGTATCGGAATCGATCACGTCGGTGATCTTGTGCATCTCGCCGTCCTTCATCAGGAACTTGATGACGTCGACGCCGCGTTCGGCCATCCGGTTGGCGAGCTCCTGGATGGTGATGACCTCGGGGATCACCACCTCGCGCTGGATCTTCTGCTGTGCGAGGGGCCCTGAGATTTGCTTCTTATGCCGCTCCTGGCGGCGCTTCAACGAGGCGAGGCTCCGCTGGCGCTGCTCCTCGTCGAGCGCGTTGATGATGGTCAGCCGCCCGCGCACCCGCTCCTGGCCGCGGCGTGGTGCGACGGGACTCTTCTTGTGGCGCACATCGGCCGCGCGGGCAGGCTCTTCCTCTTCCTTGAGGTGCTTGCGCGGCGCCTCTTCGGGCTTGTCCTTAGCCTTAATCTCGCCCTTGTGCCGACCGTCCTCCTTCGGCTTCAGCTCCACCGGTTCTTCGACGTCGGGCTGGAGTTCAGCGACCGGCTCGACCACGGCGGGCCGCTCGGCCTTCAGCCGATCTTCCTCGGCCTGCCGCTGGCGCGCCTCGACGAGCGCGCGCGTGCGAAGGTCCTTCTCCTCCTCGGAGAGTTGCTTCAGCACGACGCCGGTGCGGCGTTGGGGCTCTTCCTGCTTCGGCTTGGCCTCGGCCACGGTTTCGCGCCGCGCCTTCGGAGGCTGCTTCGGCTCCTCCAGGGGCTGCGCCGCGCCGCCGACAACGCGGCGCTTCTTCTTCTCGACGACGACGGACTTCGAGCGGCCATGGCTGAAGCTCTGCCGCACATGGCCGGACTCCACGGTCCGGCGCACGTTGAGCGTCATCTTCTGCCCGCCGCGAGCGGTCTTTTCTTCAGTTTCGTTGTTTCGCTCATTCCGTGTCCGTATCTTTCAATTCCGGGGCGAATGCGGCACTGCCCTTGCGGTAGCGCTCCAAACGCTGCGCCGCCGCGAGAAACCTTCGAGCCGCTCCACCCTGGATTAGGGCTGCATGTATCACATTTGCCCGGCCCGATGCCAAACCCAATTCGTCCGTGCCCAGACAGCGTATGGCCGCAATCGGGGCGTCCGGCCCTTGCGGCGCGGGCTTTTCCGTCGAGCTTGCGGCAGCCGTCCTCGGCCGCCTCCGTGCGTGAACGAGCGCTAGCACCGGGGCCTTGGCCAGCGCCTCCGCCACCTTGGCGTGCCCGAAAACGACCTCTCCCGCCTTGTTGGCAAGGGCGAAGGCGCCAAGCGCGGCTTCCGACAGCAGCCGGTCGACCAGATCTGCGAGGTCGGGCGAGGCCTTGGCTTGCGTCTTCAGCGCGCGGGCAAAGGCATTCCGTTTGACGGCCTCGGCCACGATATCGTTGGCGCCGGTAAGCCAGACGCCCCGGCCCGGCAGCTTCTCCTTCAGGTCGGGGACGACAATGCCGTCGGGGCCGAGCACGAAGCGGATCAGGTCGTCCCTGGGACGGTGGGCGCGCGAGAGCGCGCAGCGGCGGACAGTGTCAGCCGCCGCAAATGCCTCTACCTGTTCCTGCTCCGCCGTCGCTTCCCGCAAATCCTGGAACTCCTCGCCGGGTCATGACGCGGCGCCTGCGCCGCTTGCAGTGCCAGCCGCTTCCGTTTCCACTTCCGCGTCCTCGCCCTCTGCCTCCTCAGGCTCGGGCGCGAGGTCGGCCTCGGTAATCCAACCCGCCTTGACCCGCGCGGCGAGGATGAGCTCCTCGATCTGCGGCTTGGTCAGGCCGAACTTCTCGAGCATGCCGTCGTGATGGGTCGTCTCTTTTTCCTTGTCCTTGCGCTCGTTCCATCCAGAGAGATCGTCGGTGGCGCAATCTGCAAGGTCCTCGACCGTCTTCACGCCATTCTCACCGAGCGCGACCAGCATGGCGGTGGTGATGCCCGGCACCTCGGCAAGCGCGTCCAACACGCCGAGCGCCTTGCGCCTGCCATCAAGCTCAGCCTCGATCTTCTCGAGATGCTCACGCGCGCGGGTCTGGATCTCGGCCGCCGTGTTCTCATCGAAGCCCTCGATCGAAGCGATTTCGGACGGCTCGACAAAGGCGACCTCTTCAACGGAGCTGAAGCCTTCCGAGGCGAGCAGCTGCGCAATCACTTCGTCGACGTCGAGCGCCTCCATGAACGTTGCTGAACGCTCTGCGAACTCGGCCTGACGCCGCTCGGACTCGGAAGCCTCCGTCATAATGTCGATGTCCCAACCGGTAAGCTGGGAAGCGAGCCGTACATTTTGTCCCTTTCGTCCGATGGCGAGTGAGAGTTGCTGGTCCGGAACGACCACCTCGATGCGCTCGGCATCTTCGTCGAGCACGACCTTGACCACCTCGGCGGGCGCAAGCCCGTTGACGATGAAGGTCGCCGCGTCAGGCGACCATTGGATGATGTCGATCTTCTCGCCCTGCAGCTCGTTCACCACGGCCTGCACGCGCGAGCCGCGCATGCCGACACAGGCGCCGACCGGGTCGATCGAGGCATCGCGCGAGATGACCGCGATCTTGGCGCGGCTTCCGGGATCGCGCGCCACCGACTTGATGGTGACGATGCCCTCGTAGACCTCAGGCACCTCCTGAGCGAACAGCTTGGCCATGAATTCCGGATGCGTGCGCGACAGAAAGATTTGCGGCCCCCGCTGCTCGCGCCGCACGTCATAGACGTAAGCGCGAATGCGGTCGCCGTAACGGAAATTCTCGCGCGGCAGCGTCTCGTCGCGGCGCACGATGGCCTCGGCCCGTCCCAGGTCGACGATCACGTTGCCGTATTCGACGCGCTTGACGATGCCGTTGACGATCTCGCCGACGCGGTCCTTGAACTCGTCATACTGGCGCTCGCGTTCGGCCTCGCGCACTTTCTGCACGATCACCTGCTTCGCGTTCTGCGCGGCGACGCGGCCGAAATCGAGCGGCGGCAGCTCCTCGGCGATGAAATCGCCGACCTGCGCTTCGGGGTTGCGGCGGCGTGCTTCCTGAAGCGAGATCTGCGTCGCCTCCATGGTCACGTCCTCGACCACTTCGAGCAGCCGCGCCAGCCTGATCTCTCCGGTCTTCGGATCGACCTCGGCCCTGATCTCGTTCTCGCTGCCGTAGCGGGACTTGGCCGCCTTCTGGATCGCGTCCTCCATGGCGGCGATCACCACCTGGCGGTCGATCGCCTTCTCGCGCGCAACCGCGTCGGCGATCTGCAAAAGCTCCAGCCTATTGGCGCTTACGCCTGCCTGAGCCATGTCACTCATCCTCCATCGAAAATTGTCTAATGTCGGCTTCTTGCCGGAAAGGTCGGCCTTTAAATTCTGCATGTCGGTGACGAGCTTCGCCTCGCTGATCAGCGAGAAAGGGAGCCCGATCACCACCGGTTCGGCCTGGCCCGCAAGCTCGATCTTGAGCCGCGCCTCGTCCTTCGCCACGCCCTCGATCACGCCCCTAAAGCGCTTGCGCCCGTCGACCAGCTCCTTCAGCTCAACCTTTGCCTCGTGACCGGCAAAGTTCGCGAAGTCGCTGGGCCTCACCAGCGGCCGGTCGATGCCGGGCGAGGAAACCTCGAGCCGGTAGCGTCCGGGCATCGGATCGTAGGCGTCGAGCACGGGCGAAAGCCTCCGGCTGATCGACGCACAGTCATCCACGCTCATCTGTCCATCCGGCCGCTCGGCCATGATCTGCACCGTGCCGCCGTCGCGCGCCGACACCTTGACCCGCACCAGCCGGAAGCCGAGCTCTTCGAGCACCGGCTCGGCAAGATCGGCAACGGTTCGCTCGGCGCCCGTCTCGCGGGCGAAGCGGCGGTCGGCGTCGGCGACGCGGTTGGACATTAGGCGATGAGGCCTTGGCTCTCGCGACGCCGGGAAGGCGCCGAACCTAATAAAAAGGAGCGGGCGAGGGCCCACTCCTGATCAAACCAATCATGAGTTTCGAGCGTAATATACGAGCTTTTTCCGGCCATTCAAGCGTCCTTGGACATCCGTCTGCAAGTCTACTCGCCGATGATCTGATGCTTGATGCGGTCGAAATCGTTGACCCGCTCGTAGCTCAGTGCGCAGAAGCAGGCCGAATAGTTGCCACCGGTCGCCGTGCCGCCGAAAGCGAGCCCGTCCTCGAAAGCGCAATTCGCATCGCGGAAATCGATCCATTTCTTCTGGGCGTCGGTCAGCGCCTTGAGCTGAGCGTCTGGCGGCTGGTCCATCTCTTTGGCGGCCTTGCGGATCGCCTCTTGCACCAATTCGTAACCTTGGTTGAGCAGCCGGTCGGCCTTGTTGGCCGCGCGGGAGAGGCACGCCTTGAATTCGACGTTCGAGTCCGTTTCGGCCTCGCAGTCGCTATAGCAGGCGGCAATGATGTTGGCCTTCGCCGCGGTCGCAGGCATCAACAGGACAAGGGCGACAAGATATCTGAGACGCATTCTTTTTCCTCCCGTGCTCATCCAGCGGGCGGCGGGCCGGGCAGCGCAACATCCCTGCTGAGCCGCTGCCGCGCATCGCGAAGCTCAATTTGCACGATGCCGCCAGCTTCATCGAAGTGAAGCACGACGCCGTGACCGACATCTTCCTATTTTGCGGCCGGCGCATCGGCGAAAAGGACATAAAACGCGTCGATGTTCGAATTATAGGTAAGGTTCATGGTCGGACACTCCCGGAGCAAGCCAAGGGCAGAAACTAGCCTAGGCCCTAGACAATCGGGAACCTTTTGAACCGTAAATAGATCGATTTCCGCCCTTCGCCGTCCGCCTTCCGCTCATAGCGCGTCTCGGGCCAGTCGGCAGGCCGAGCTTGCCAGTCGGCGGCGCGCTCCGCGAGCCAGGAGAAGGCGCCGCTCCGCCCAACGGTAGAAAGCGCCTGCGCGACGTAGTCGCTATCGTCGCTCGCGAACCGAAGCTCGCTACCCGGCGCGAGCGCGCGCGCGAACGCGGCGATGGTTTCCGGCGAAACGAGCCGACGCTTCTGCTGCCGCTTCTTCGGCCAAGGGTCCGGGAACAGTATGAAGAGGCGGCGAATCGAGCGGACAGGCAGCCAGGCGAGCACGTCGCGCGCATCCCATCATGCACGCGGATCGTCTGCGAGCCGCGATCCTCGATCGCGCCGAGCAGCGAGCCGACGCCGTTGATGAAGGGCTCGCAGCCGATGAAGCCGATATCTTGATGCTGCTCGGCCTGCCAGGAGAGGTGCTCGCCAGAGCCGAACCCGATCTCGAGCCACACTTCGCGCAACGTCACCGGGAAAAGCGCCCGCAAGTCCTTTGCTGGCGCTGCCTGCAGGTCGAGGCGAAGCGCGGGAGCAGCTCCTGGAACAGGCGCTCCTTGCGCGCGCTGAGCGGCTTCGACTTGCGCCTGCCATAGGATCGGAGCGGTGGCGTTTGGGTCATCGAGGGCGCCATTTATCCTCCCTCCTATGCCCGCGCTTTGGCCGCGCATCCAGGATTTTGTCGGTGCCGTAGATGCACATGACCGCGTTTAGGCCCGCTATTCGGGTCTCAACGCGTATGGGTGTTTATGCGGGACCGACCGCGGGCAGGTCGCGTTGTCGACGGCCGACCTAAATCGCTACGAAAGCTCGCCGCGGATCGGCTCGACCAGGTCGAGCCGCTCCCAGGAGAAGCCGCCGTCATTGTCGGGCTGGCGGCCGAAATGGCCGTAGGACGGCGGTGCGCTCGTAGATCGGGCGCTACAGCCCGAGATGCTCGCGGATCCCCCGCGGGCTGAGGTCCATCACCTGCCTGAGAGCCTTCTCGAGCGCCCCCTCAGCGACGCTGCCCGTGCCGTGCAGATCGACATAGAGCGAAAGCGGCTGCGACACGCCGATGGCGTAGGAGAGTGCAGGGTGCAGCGGTCGGCGAGCCCGGCCGCCACCACGTTCTTGGCGAGATAGCGCGCGGCATAGGCCGCAGAGCGGTCGACCTTGGTCGGATCCTTGCCGGAGAAGGCGCCGCCGCCATGCGGGGCCGCGCCGCCATAGGTATCGACGATGATCTTGCGCCCGGTGACGCCGGTGTCGCCGTCGGGTCCGCCGATGACGAAGCGGCCGGTCGGATTGATGTGGAATTTGGTATGGCCGTTCACCCAGCCTTTGGGCATCACCTCGTCGACGAAGCCGCGCACGATCTCCTGCACCCGCTCCTGGCTCACGTCCTCGCCGTGCTGGGTCGAGACCACGACCGAATCCGCGCGCACCGGCTTGCCGTCCTCGTAAGCGAGCGTCACCTGGCTCTTGGCGTCGGGCCCGAGCTCGGGCGTGCGCCCGGTGTGCCGCGCCTTCGCCATCTCGTGCAGGATGCGGTGCGCGTAGAAGATCGGCGCCGGCATCAACGGCTCGGTCTCGCGGCAGGCATAGCCGAACATGATGCCCTGATCGCCCGCGCCCTCGTCCTTGCCGCCTTCGGCGTCGGCATCGACGCCGCGCGCGATGTCGGCCGACTGCTCATGCACGTAATATTCGAACTCGGCGTCCCGCCAGTGGAAGCCCTTCTGCTCGTAGCCGATCTCGCGCACCGCGCGCCGCGCGGCTTCCTCGATCAGCTTCGGGCGTGACCGTCTCCGGCCCGCGCACCTCGCCGGCCATGACGATGCGGTTCGTGGTGACGAGCGTCTCGATGGCCACGCGCGAATAGGGATCGGCGGCAAGATAGAGATCGACCACGGCGTCGGAGATGCGGTCGCACACTTTGTCGGGATGGCCCTCCGACACCGACTCGCTGGTGAAGAGATAGTTTGCGCGGGACACCTGGCGCTCCCTGTCTGCAAGGAGAAGGCTAACGGCGCCGCAACGGCGGCCGAGGCGGCTCTCGCAAATCATGGATAGGCCGGGCGGTCAAGCCCGCGCGTGACAGGCTCAGTTTCAGGAGCCGTCCGCGCGCTCAGAGCGCGCGCACCAGATCGACGACGCTCTTGCGGACCTTCGGATCGGCGATCTTGACGAAGGCGCGATTGAGCTCGAGCCCCTCGCGGCTGTTCAGGAATTCGAGGATGAAGCCCTCGGAATCGGGCTCGGCCATTCCGCGTACCGCGCTGCCGTCCCCGACATGCGGCGCCTCCTCGAAGAAGAACTGCACGGGGACATCGAGAATCTTGGAGATCTGAAACAGGCGGCTCGCGCCGATGCGGTTCACGCCCTTCTCGTATTTCTGCACCTGCTGAAACGTCAGTCCCATGCTCTCGCCAAGGCGCTCCTGGCTCATGCCAAGCAGCATGCGGCGCAATCGAACGCGGCTCCCAACATGCTGATCGACTGGGTTAGGCTTCTTACCTGCCATCTCCTCACTCGCAAGATTCATGTCGCGCAAAAACAAGCGGACTCATGGACTTGTTGGAAAAGTTCCCGTCTGGTGGTCGTACATAGGGGTGGGACTTACCCCCGTCAAGCATGCATCAGTGGCGCGCCGCATTTGTCGCGATTAGGTCGCGCGACGAAGCCGAAGCGGTCGCACGCGACAGGCGAGCCAGCATGCAAACGCAAGAGCAAGCAGCGAAGTTTCGAGAATGCTTCCGAACTGCACAAATAAAGTCGGCGCGATCGCATGTGGCAAATTGGCGTCGGCGACACCGCTTTCGCCGAGGCCGATCTCGGCGAGAACGCGGCCATACGGATCGACCACCGCAGAGATGCCGGTATTGGCGGCGCGCACGAGCGGCAGGCCCTGCTCGACGGCGCGCACGCGCGCCTGATGGAAGTGCTGGTAGGGCCCCGCGCTGCTATCCGAACCACGCGTCGTTGGTGAGGTTGAGCAGCCAGCCCGGCCGCTCGTCCTGCTCGCGATCTCGTCGGGAAAGATGATCTCGTAGCAGATGAGCGGACGCGCTTGCGGCGCGCCGGGAACGTCGAGCAGCAGGTCCTGCGCCGTGCCCGCGGTGAAGCCGCCGCGCACGCCCGTCATCTGCATGAAGCCGAGGCCCTCGAGGAAATCCTGGAAGGGCAGATACTCGCCGAACGGCACGAGATGCCGCTTGTCGTAAGCGTCGAGCACGGCGCCCTTGTCGTCCACTACGAGCAGACTGTTGTAGATGCGCCGCGCGGCAATTCCGCCTTGCGCGTCGCGCTTCCTCGACGAGCCGCGCCGAGCCGACGAGCAGCGATGTTTCCTTGCGGCAGTACGTCGCCGATCAACGCGAGCGCGTCGGGCGCATCGGCGAGCAGGAACGGCACCGCCGTTTCAGGCCAGACGACGAGATCGATCGCCGTCGAGACCGCCCGGACCTGGTGAGGTCGAGATAGCTTGTGAAGATCTCCTCGCTGTTCTCTGGGCGCCATTTGTCGGCTTGGTCGACATTCGCCTGGACGATGCGGATCCGCACGCCGGTGTCGGCGACTTCCGCCGAGGCAAGCCTCTGCTCGCCCCATACATAGCCAAGGCCGAGCGCCGCGAGCATCAACAGCGGCAAGTGCAGCTCGTCGGCCAGCGTCCGGCAAGGCCCGATCCTGCCGGTGCGAAGAAGGACACGGGACTTGCGAACAGGAGCACGGCGATCAGGCTCAATGCGTAGACGCCGAAGAGCGCGGCAAGCTGCATGAAGGGCAACGTGCCGAGAAGCGCGTAGCCAAGCAGATTCCAGGGAAGGCCCGTCAGCACGTGGCCGCGGGCGAATTCGGCAAGCCCGAAGGCGATGGCGAGCGCGAAGATGCGGCCCACTCCGGGCAGCCACATCGCTATGGCGAGCGCGCAGGCGGCGGCGAAGAACAGCGCCATGCCGCCGGGCATCGCGGTCATGACGAAGGGCAGGAGCCAGGCGTGACGCCAGGGTTCCACTAGGAAGGCTTCGGCGATCCAATAAAGCCCCGCGAAGAAAAAGCCGAAGCCGAACCAGAAGCCGATAAGCGCGGCGCATTTCCAGTCTCGCCGCGAGCGCCGCGTGGCGCGCGTGGCAGCCGTCGAGCAGAAAGACAAGCGGCCCCGAAAGTCAGGAACAAGATCGGCCAAGCGTGGACCGGCGCGAAGGCGAGCACGGAGAGCGCGCCGGCGACAACCGCGAACATAGCGCGCCGCGCGTCGCCAGCGAGCTGTCGCCACCCGCGTCATGCTAAAGCCCCTTCAAGCATGCCGGCGACGGCTCAGGGGAACAGGCACGGAGTCAGCTCCCTATCCGGGAAGCCGGCAATGACGATCATTGCCTGCACCTAAGTCGCTCTTGGCCTCGCGCGGCCTCCGAGCGCCTGCTCCTCGGGCCTCCCGCAGGCACGTGGATGCGGAGCTTCTTGATGCGGCGCGGATTGGCCTCAAGCACCTCGAACTCGACGCCGCTCGGATGACGCCACGCGCTCGCCCTTGGCCGGGATGCGGCCGGCAAGGGCAGAAGACCAGGCCACCGAGAGTGTCGATGTCCCCGTTCTCCTCCTCGCCGACGAGCTTCAGCGCCGAGATGCTTCTCCAGGTCCTCGATCGGCATGCGCGCATCCGCCACGAGCCCGAGCCGCGGGTCCTGGCGGATCAGAGGCTCGTCGACGACGTCGTGCTCGTCGGCGATGTCGCCGACCACCTCCTCGACCAGGTCCTCGATCGAGACGAGGCCGTCGGTGCCGCCATATTCGTCGACGACCAGCGCGAGATGAATTCGCGTGTTCTGCATCTTGAGCAGAAGGTCGATCACCGGCATCGAGGCGGGGACATATAAGATCTCGCGCGTGATGTTGATCGCGGCGACGGTGCGCTTGGGATCGACCCGGCCGAGATCGAGCGCTTTGCCTTCGCCGCTTTCCGCCTCGGTCGTGATCCACGACATGAGGTCGCGGATGTGGATCATGCCGCGCGGATCGTCGAGCGACTCGTGATAGACCGGCAACCGCGAGTGCTCGGCCTCGCGGAACACTTCGCATCAACTCGTCCACCGTGATGCTTCTCGTCCACCGCGATGATGTCGGCGCGCGGCACCATCACGTCCTCGACCAAGAGCTTGCCGAAATGCAGGATGCGGCGAAGCATGCTGCGCTCCTGCGCGTTGAGCGTGTCGCTCTTGCTGCGCGCGAGCGCGTCCTCGATCAGCTCGCGCAGATCCGGCTCCTCGCCGAGCCCGAAGGACTGCAAGCAGCCGCTCGAACCACGACGCCTCCTCATCGGGCGGTCGCTGCTCCTCGGCCGGAAGTCGTTTTCGGCAATACGATCGGTGTTGCTCACGACAATAGCTCCGAGACGTGCGGCTGATCCGCATATGGGTCTGCGATGCCAAGCGAGGCCAGCGCTTTGCGCTCGATCGCCTCCATGCGCTCGGCTTCCGCATCGTGTCGCGTGATCGAACCCCAGCAGGTGCAGCACACCGTGCACGACGAGATGGGAGACGTGATCCGCGAGCGCGAGATCGCGCTCGCGCTGCTTCGTCGCGGATCGTCTCGCAAGCGAGCGCGACGTCGCCGAGCAGCCCGGCCCGCTCAAGGACTCGCTCGCGGGAAAGGACAGCACGTTGGTGGGAGCATCCTTGCCGCGCCAAGTGCGGTTCAGCGCCCGCATCTCTTCGTCGCCTGTCAGCAGGATGGTCATCTCGTAATCGCCGGCGGGAAGGGCAGGGGCTTCTGCGAGAGCCGCCCGCGCCGCCCGCGCAAGCATCTGCTCGGCGACGTCGTCCCAAGCCCCGTCATGGCGCACGACTTCGACTTCGAGCCGCATGCCCGCCAAAAGCGCAGCGCTGTCGGGACTAGGGCCAGACTCAGCCATGGCGTTTACCACGGCGCTCGGCGCGCTCTCGTAGGCATCGACGATATGGCCCACGAGCTCGCGGCGGACGACGTCCGCTCTGGTGAAGGCGATGTGATCGATCTCCTCGATGTCCCTCCAGGATGCCGATCGCTTCGAGCAGGCCTGAATCCTTGCCGGCCGGAAGATCGACCTGGGTCGGGTCGCCGGTGACGATCATCTTGCTCTCGTCGCCGAGGCGCGTGAGGAACATCTTGAGCTGCACCGGCGTGCAGTTCTGCGCCTCGTCGAGAATGACGATGGCATGCGACAGCGTGCGGCCGCGCATGAAGGCGAGCGGCGCGATCTCGATCACGCCGGTGGCAAGTCCGCGCTCGACCCGCTCGGGCGGCAGCACGTCGTAAAGCGCGTCGTAAAGCGGGCGGAGATAGGGATCGACCTTCTCGCGCATGTCGCCGGGAAGAAAGCCGAGCCGCTCGCCGGCCTCGACCGCAGGCCGCGAGAGGATCAGACGGTCGCATCCGCCGCTTTCCAGACAGGCCGCGGCAAAAGCAACGGCGAGATAGGTCTTGCCGGTGCCGGCGGGGCCTGTGGCGAAGACGAGACTGTTCTGCTCGAGCGCGTGCGAGATAGGCGCTTTGCGCGGGCGTGCGCGCCGTGATCAGCCGCTTGCGCGTGCGGATCTGGCGAGCTTCGGGAACTTGCGTGCCGGGCTCGTCGATTTCGCCGGGCTCGACGCGCGCGGGCATGGCGGATGGCGCCGACCACTTCGCCGACGCCGATCATCTCGCCTTGCGCGAGCCTGACGTAGAGCTGCTCCAGCACCGCCTTCGCCGTGGCACAGGAATTCTCCGGTCCGCGCAAGCGCAACCGCATTGCCGTTGACCGTGGCCTCAACGCCGAGCCGGTCTTCGAGCACGGCAAGGTTTGCGTCGTAATCGCCGAGCAGGTCGCGCACGAGCCGCAGGTCGTCGAAGAACACGACGGTCGGCTCGCCGCCGCCATTGGCCTGCTGGACGCCGCCGGCGCGCTTATGCGCGGGCCCGCGCCCGCGCGCCAACGATGCTTTCCTGCCACTGGCCTTGCTGGTCACACGGCCGCCTGAACTGGCCCGCGCCATTCAAACCCCGAATTGATGACACCGGTGAGACTGTTCGGGCCTGCGGCCAAGATGTCAACCTCCGCGATCTGGCCGATCAACGCCGCCGGCCCCTCCACGTGAACGGCCTGGAGATAGGGTGAACGCCCGGCGATCTGGCCCGGTTTCCTCCCCTGTCCCTCGAACAGGACCTTAGTCGCCTGCCGACCGTGGCCCGGTCGAAGGCGCGGCGGTCTTTGTCGAGCAGGCTCTGCAGGGCCGCGAGCCGCTCGCGCTTGACCGTCTCCGGCACCTGGCCGGGCAGGTCGGCGGCGGGGTTCCCGGCCGCGCGCTGTATTTAAAAGAGAAGGCTTGCGCGAAGCGGACGCGGCGAAGCGAGCGCAAGCGTCGCCTCGAAATCGGTGTCGGTCTCTCCCGGGAAGCCGACAATAATGTCTGTGGACAGCGCGATGTCGGTCCGTGCCGCCCGCACCTGCTCCGCGATGGCTTCGTAGTCTTCGGCCGTGTGCTTGCGGTTCATCGCCTTGAGAATGCGGTCGGAGCCCGCCTGGAAGGGCAGATGCAGATAGGGCATCAGCTTTGGCTCATCCGCGAAGCAGCGCGATCAGATCATCGTCCATGTCGCGCGGGTGGCTCGTCGTGTAGCGAAGCCGCTCGATGCCCGGCACGTCGGCGAGCCGCCGCAGGAGTTTCGCGAGCGACCAGGCAGCGCCGTCGGGCCCTTCGCCGCGATAGGCATTGACGTTCTGCCCGAGCAGCGTGATCTCGCTCGCGCCGCGCGCGGCAAGCTTCTCGACCTCGGCCACGATCTCGACGGGCGCGCGCGAGAACTCGGCGCCGCGCGTATAGGGCACGACGCAGAAGGTGCAGAACTTGTCGCAGCCTTCCTGCACGGTGACGAACGCCGAAGGCTGCGCCTTGCCGGCGGGGCGCTCAGGCAGATGGCGCGAACTTTGCCTCGGCCGGAAAATCCGTGGCGACCAGCGCCGCCGCCGTTCCGCGCGGCCTCGGCAACGAGGTCGGGCAGCCGGTGATAGCTTTGCGGCCCGACCACGATGTCGACCACCGGCGCGCGCGGCGGCGATCTCGCGCCCCTCGGCCTGTGCCACGCAGCCCGCCACGGCAACCAGCGTGTCGCGGCCTTCCGCCTTGCGCCGCGCCTTGGCAAGCGCGCACGCGGCCGAGCTCGGAATAAACCTTCTCGGCCGCCTTCTCGCGGATATGGCACGTATTAAGAATGACGAGGTCGGCCTCTTCCGCATCGCCCGTAAGCGCGTAGCCCGCAGGCGCGAGCGCCTCGGCCATGCGCTCGGAGTTGTAGGCGTTCATCTGGCAGCCGAACGTCTTGATGTGGACCTTCTTGGCCGAAGGTCTTTCCGGGGCAGGGGCCATGTCCCGTTGTTGGGGCACCGGCACGGCCCTCGTCAAGGCCTGTGCGCGGCAGGGGATGAACACCCCCCGCGCATTGCGTTACCCAGGCGAAGCAGCTATCTACCCGATCAACAAGATCGAGTTTAGAAACCCATTCCGCAAGTGATCTCGCACAAGGCCAAATATGCTCTCCGCGCGCTCGTGGCGCTGGCGCGCCAGGGCAACTCGATGATGATCGGCGAGATCGCCTCCCGCGAGCGGATCCCGCGGAAATTCCTGGAGCAGATCCTGCTGGAGTTGAAGCGGCACGGCATCGTCATGAGCCGGCGCGGCAAGCTCGGCGGCTATGACCTGCTCATGCCGGCAGACCAGATCACATACGGCCAGGTCTTGCGGATCATCGACGGCCCGATCGCCCCGCTCCCCTGCCTGAGCCGCATCGCCTATCGCCGCTGCGCCGATTGCCGGACCGAGGACGAATGCGAGATCAGGCGCGTTTTTGCGCGGGTGGCGACCTCCGCCCGCGAGGTGCTCGACCGCACCACCATCGCCGATTCCCTTAACGCCACCGCCTTCGACATCGCCGAGCCGGTTTCCTAGCCTTCGCCCGATCGTCCCCGGGGGATGGTTTTGCGGCCATTGGAAACCAATTCTCCCATTCGGCGGTTTGCCAGCCACGAGCAGTTTGCACATTCTAAAATTATGGTAATGTCCCTCCTTGTGAATGTCTACTGAATCGATAGGGTTTAGGGTCTTCAGACACTGACACGAAGTGGGAGATCACAGTCATGAGATTTCGAAGCACCCTGGCCGCCGGCGCGGCGCTAATTTTGACGAGCTTCGCGGCAGGCGCGGTGCTCGCCGAGACGACCTTGCTCAACGTGTCCTACGACCCGACCCGCGAGCTCTACAAGGCCATCAACGCGGCCTTCCTCAAAGACTGGAAGGCTAAGGGCGGCGAGGACGTGAAGATTGAGCAGTCCCATGGCGGATCGGGCAAACAGGCCCGCGCCGTCATCGACGGTCTGCAAGCCGACGTCGTGACGCTGGCACTCGAGGGCGACATCGATCAAGTCGCCAAAGCTGGCCTCATCAAGCCGGATTGGCGCGCGCGCCTTGGCAACAATGCCTCGCCCTATACCTCGA
The DNA here is from genome assembly GCA_963832515.1 of uncultured Alphaproteobacteria bacterium. GTDB lineage: Bacteria > Pseudomonadota > Alphaproteobacteria > Rhizobiales > Methyloligellaceae > Methyloceanibacter. The sequence goes on along the minus strand of CAWHUE010000017.1, from coordinate 174,658 downwards.
CGATCGTCTTCCTCGTGCGCAAGGGCAATCCCAAGGGCCTTAAGGACTGGGACGACCTGGTAAACAAGGGCGTTGAGGTCATCACGCCGAACCCGAAGACCTCGGGCGGCGCACGCTGGAACTACCTCGCGGCCTGGGCCTTTGCCGACGAGAAGTACGGCCACAGCGAGGACAAGAACAAAGAGTTCGTGAGGCAGCTCTTCGCCAACGTGCCGGTGCTCGACACCGCCGCGCGCGGCTCGACCACGACCTTCGTCCAGCGTGGCATCGGCGATGTGTTGCTCGCCTGGGAGAACGAGGCGTTCCTTGCGATCCAGGAGCTCGGACCCGACCAGTTCGACATCGTCGTGCCGTCGCTGTCCATCAAGGCTGAGCCGCCGGTCGCAGTTGTCGACAAGGTGGTCGATGCCAAGGGCACGCGCAAAGTCGCCGAGGCCTATCTGAACTTCCTTTACACGCCGGAAGCGCAGAAGATCATCGCCAAGAACTACTACCGTCCGTCCGATCCGAAATCGGCCGATCCGAAGGATCTCGAGCGGTTCCCGGAAGTGAAGCTGGTGACGATCGACGATCCGTTGTTCGGCGGCTGGAAAGAGGCGCAGCCCAAGCACTTCGGCGACGGCGGCATCTTCGACCAGATCTATCAGCCGAAGTCCACGAACTAACTACGTAAGAAGGGAAAACGCGTATGGCCGGCGCCCGCGGCCTTGCGTTGAAGAAGCCGAGCGTCATCCCGGGGTTCGGGTTGGCGCTCGGTTTTACTTTGACGTATCTGTCGCTCATCGTCCTGATCCCGCTCGGGGCGCTCATTCTGCATGCGGCCTCGCTCGGGTTCAGCGGCTTCTGGAACATCGTCACCGAGCCGCGCACGCTCGCCGCGCTCAGGGTGAGCTTCGTTATTTCGTTCGTGGCGGCGCTCATCAACGTCATCTTCGGCGTGATCGTCGCTTGGGTGCTGATCCGCTACCGCTTCCCAGGCAGGCGTTTTCTTGACGCCATCGTCGATCTGCCTTTCGCGCTGCCGACCGCGGTCGCCGGTATCGCGCTGACGGCGATCTACGCGCCGAACGGCTGGATCGGGAGCTGGCTCGCGCCGCTCGGCATCAAGGTCGCCTACACGCCGCTCGGCATCGGCGTCGCGCTGGTCTTTATCGGCCTGCCCTTCGTCGTGCGCACGGTGCAGCCGGTGCTCGAGGATTTCGAGCGCGAGATCGAGGAAGCCGCGGCCTCGCTCGGCGCCAACCGCCGGCAGACGGTGTTCCGCGTCATGCTGCCGAGCTCTGCTTCCGGCGATCCTGACGGGCTTCGCGCTCGCCTTCGCGCGCGCCGTCGGCGAATACGGCTCGGTGATCTTCATCGCCGGCAACATCCCCTATGTCTCGGAGATCGCGCCGCTCCTCATCGTCATCAAGCTTGAGGAATTCAACTACCGCGGGCGCGACGGCCATCGCCACGGCGATGCTCTTCATCTCCTTCATGGTCATTCTTCTGATCAATCTCATCCAGGCCTGGCAGCGGCGGAGATTCGCACAATGAGCGACGTGTCGCTTGGCCTCGATTTTGTCGCCGACGATCGCGCCCGCGCGGTCACCACCGAGCGGCGCTGGGTGCGCAACACGCTGATCGCCATCGCCGTCGTCTTTCTCGCGCTGTTCCTGCTGCTGCCGCTCGTCACGGTGTTCGTCGAGGCGCTCCGCGCCGGGCTTGGCGCCTATTGGGCGGCCATCACCGAGCCCGATGCGCTTGCCGCGATCCGGCTCACGCTGCTCGTCGCGGCGATCGCCGTGCCCGCCAATCTCATCTTCGGTCTCGCCGCTTCCTGGGCCATCGCCAAGTTCGAGTTTCCCGGCAAGAGCTTCCTCAACACGCTCATTGATCTTCCCTTCTCGGTCTCGCCGGTGATCTCGGGCCTCGTCTTCGTGCTGCTGTTCGGGCTCCAGGGCTATTTCGGCGCCTGGCTGCAAGAGCACAATCTCCAGATCATCTTCGCCGTGCCGGGCATCGTGCTCGCCACCATCTTCGTCACCTTCCCGTTCGTCGCGCGCGAGCTCGTGCCGCTGATGCAGGAGCAGGGCACGCAGGACGAGGAGGCGGCGCTTTCGCTCGGCGCCTCGGGACTCAAGACGTTCCTGTGGGTGACTCTGCCCAATATCAAATGGGCGCTGCTCTACGGCGTGATCCTCTGCAACGCGCGCGCCATGGGCGAGTTCGGCGCCGTGTCGGTCGTGTCGGGGCATATCAGAGGCAAGACCAACACCATGCCGCTGCATGTCGAGATTCTGTACAACGAGTACAATTTCGCCGCCGCCTTCGCGGTGGCCTCCTTGCTGGCGCTGCTCGCGCTGGTCACGCTCGTCATCAAGGTTGCGCTGGAGTGGCGCTATGCCGACCAGATCGCGGCCTCGGGCCGGCATTGATCTTCTGAGACAGCGATGTGCGAACAATACGGTTATTTAACCTGACAAGATCCGCCTGCGCAGCCTCGGAGAAAATTCATGGACGCTTTGGTGACAAATGAGGTGAACTACGAGGCTCAAGGCTCGTTACAGCCCGATGGGGGAAGGAGCTGGGATAAGCCGATGCAGGTTTCCGTCGAAAACGTCGTGCGCACCTTCGGCACGACGCCGGCCCTCTACGGCGTTCGCTCGACATCAAGCCCGGCGAGCTCGTGGCGCTGCTCGGACCTTCGGGCTCGGGCAAGACGACGCTGCTCAGGATCCTTGCCGGCCTCGACATCCCGACCGAGGGACGTGTGCTGTTCGACGGCGAGGATGCGCTGAAACTCACCGTGCAGGAGCGGAATGTCGGGCTCGTGTTCCAGAACTATGCGCTGTTCCGCAACATGACGGTGCTCGACAATATCGGCTTTGGCTTGAGTGTCAGGCCGCGTGCACGCCGCCCGTCGCCGCAAGGAGATCAAGCGCCGCGCGCTCGAGCTGCTCGACTTCGTGCAGCTTTCGGGGCTTGAGAAACGCTATCCCTCGCAGCTCTCCGGCGGACAGCGCCAGCGCGTGGCGTTCGCCCGCGCTTTGGCTATCGAGCCGCGCGTGCTCCTGCTCGACGAGCCATTCGGCGCGCTCGACGCCAAAGTCAGGCGCGACCTCCGCCGCTGGCTCCGGGAGATCCATGACAAGACCGGGCATACCACGGTGTTCGTCACCCACGACCAGGAGGAGGCGCTCGAGCTTGCCGACCGCATCGTGGTGATGAGCCAGGGCAAGATCGAGCAGATCGGCACGCCCGACGAGGTCTATGACGAGCCGAACTCGCCCTTCGTGTTCTCCTTTATCGGGGAATCGAGCGTGCTGCCGGTCGAGGTCAAAAGGCGGCAAGGTCTTTCTCGATGGGCGCAAGATCGAGCTCTCGGCCGAAGGTCTGCCCGACGGCCCCGCGACGCTGTTCTTCCGCCCGCATGATGTGGCGGTCGGTAGCGATCTCCAAGGCGGCATCGAGGGCGTTGTGACGGTTCTGCGGCGCCACGCCGGCTCGCGCCGCGTCGAGCTTGAGATCGGCAACGACGCCGACCGCCGCGTCGAGCTTGAGCTCCCCGCGAACTATAAGCTCAGCATCTCGGGCAAAGTCGTCTTCCTGCCCAAGCATTACCGCATCTTTCCCGACACTCCGGCCTAGACGGCGACGAGCTAAAAGGAAGCCGCCTCGAGGCCTCCGGGGGGGTCGCAGGGCTTTCAACTCGAGGCGGCTTGCCGACTCGGACGCTCTCGCGAAAGGCGAAGCGTCAGCAGCTATCGGATGGGCGTAAAGATTACGCCCTGCATTCGGACAGGCTCTTCATGGCAGCTTCGGCCGCGGCTCTCGTCTTGTAGCCGTCCGTGCCGACAAGGTAAGGCCTTGCCGTCGGGCCGCTTGCGACACGATCGAGCATTTATGGTTGCTCGTGCTTTGCGCCACGTAGAACTCGGCGGCGAGCGCCGGCGTCGCAAGGCCGGCGATCAGGAGAGCTGCAATCGCATATTTCTTCATGGGATCACTCCTTCACGGGTTGTCCCGCTCCTCCTTGGGAGTTTCCTCTCCAAGGCTTAGCAGCCTCCGCCCCCATTCCGGCGCGCGTTTGGCGCATCGACCCGCGCAAGAGTGTCGCGTGTCGTAGCGACGCGCGACAGTTTGCGATCTGCTGGGCCTTGAGATCAGCGGCCCGCGCAAGCAAGAACTGGGCGCAAGGCATTGAGCCCTACGCCCAGTTCGCGCGCGTCGGCTTGAAGCGCCGAATTCAGTTAACCGCCGCATTCAGTCAGGCTGCGAATTGCCTGCTCGGCCTCCGCTTGAGTTCGTATAGCGCCGCTGCCGACCATTTTCATGGTCGTGCCGTCTGGCTTCTGCGCCATAGACGTGGCACTGCTTCGTTTCCAGATCGAGCCCCACGTAGAACGGTGCGGCAAGAGCAGGCGTGGCGAGCGCAAACACGAAGGCCGTTGCCATAAAATATTTGTGCATCGGGTGGTCTCCTCGAAGATGAAGGTTGGACCGCCCCTCCCGACGCAAGACGCTATCCGCGTAATCGGGCCATCGTCTGACGATATCGTGCCGTCACTTGAGCAAAAGCTTGAAATTTTTAGACGACGTCGCGGGCTCGATCTGTTCGAACGTGCATTGGCGCGGGCTCTTGTCGGGACGGAAGCGCACGAGCCGCGTGCCGTGGCGGAAGCGGTCGCCGGTCACATGATCGTAGCGCACCTCGACCACGAGCTTTGGCTTCAACGGCTCCCATTCGCTGGTGCGCTCGGTGCTCCAGCGCGATGGACCGCCCGGCGCGTCGCCTGTGAAGCCCGGCGGCGCGATCAGAGCTTCGAGCATCTTGGTCATCGCGGGACGTTCGGCATTGGAGATCGTCGAGGTGAAGCCGACATGGTCGAGCTTGCCTTCCGCGTTGTAGAGGCCGAGCAGCAGCGAGCCGACGAGGCGGCTTCCGGTCTGATAGCGAAATCCCCCGACGACGCAGTCGGCCGTGCGCAGGCGCTTCACCTTGAGCATGGCGCGCTCGCCAGGGAGATATGCGCCGTCGCTGCGCTTGGCGACGACGCCGTCGAGCGCGCCGCGCGCTTCGTCGAGCCAGCGCTCGGCCTCCGCGCGCTTTGCGCGTGAAGGGGGACAGCTTCAGCGACCGCTTCTCGCCCGCCTCTTTATAGAAGCTGTCGAGCGCGGCGCGACGATCCGTGAGCGGCATCTCGATCAGCTCTTCCCGCGCGTATCGAGCAGCATATCGAACAGGATCAGGATCGCCGGCGTCTCGGCCGCGAGCTTCTTGATGCGGCTCTCGGCGGGATGGATGCGCTGCTGCAACGCGTCGAAGGACAGCGTGCCGCCGAGCGGGATGGCGAGCTCGCCGTCGAGCACGAAGGCAGTCGGGCTTCAGCGAGGCCAGCAGCGCGACGACTTCGGGAAAGTAGCGCGCGAGTGGCTTGCCGGATTTCGCGCGGAGTTCGACCTCGCCTCCGGCGCGATAGGCAAGGCAGCGGAAGCCATCCCATTTCGGCTCGAACTGCCAGCCTTTGTCCTCGGGCAGCTCGGTGACGAGCTTCGCCTCCATCGGCTCGATGCCGACCGGCACCGCGAGGTCCGAAAGTGACGTGGGACGGGCCACCTACTGCAAGCGCACGACGACGCTGTCGACAGCGCCGGCCGCGTCCGTCACGGTCAGCCGCACGAAGCCCGGACCGTCGGGCTCGAAGAACAGGGTCCGCGCGCTTTCCCTGGTGGCAAGCGGCATGCCGTTGAGCAGGACGTTAAGCGGAGGCGTGCCGCCTGCGATCTTGATGGGGATGGGATCCGGAGCCTCGCCGTCCAGTCCGGCAAGCTCGAGGCTCGAGCCATGCGGCGGGAACACGATCTGCACCTTCGGCACGGACGAAAGCCGCGCGTCCCTGAAGGATGCGAAGCGCTGCAGCGGCGGCGGCAGTTTGGCGGTGCTCGCGACCACGGCGCCCTTGGGCCGCGGCGGCAACGCTTCGAGCGATTGCGCAAGCCGCGCGAAGGCATCGAACAGGATCGGCGCCGCAGCCATGCGCCCCGTCAACCCTGCGACCGGCGCGCCGTCGGGGCGTCCGGCCCATACCCCGATCGTGCGCTTGCCGTCGAAGCCGATCGCCCAGGCGTCGCGATAGCCGTAGCTCGTCCCGGTCTTATAGGCGATGCGGCCGCCGACCGCGTTCTCGGGCGCCGGCGTGCCGAGCAGCACGTCGGCGACATACCATGCCGCGACCGGCTCGAGCAGGCGGCGCGGCGGCAAAGGCTCGGCGCCCTGCCGCTCGACCAGCGGCGCGACGCTGCCGCCGCGCGCTAATCCCGCATAGAGCATGGCGAGATCGGTGAGCCGCACGCCGATGCCGCCGAGGCCGAGCGCAAGGCCGGGCGCCTCGCGCTTCGGCAGCACGAGCGGCGCGCCGGCTTGCGCGAGCCGCGCGATCAACCGGCTCGGCCCGACCTCTTCGAGCACCGCCACCGCCGGCACGTTCAGCGACATTTGCAGCGCGCGGCGCACGGTGACCGTGCCCTGGAATGTGAGGTCGAAATTCTCGGGCCGATAGCCGCCATAGCGGATCGGCCGGTCGTCGATCAGCGTCTCGGGATGGATCAGCCCATCCTCGAAGCCGAGCCCGTAGATGAATGGCTTGAGCGCGGACCCCGGCGAACGCACCGCGCGGGTGAGATCGACCTGGCCCGCGCGCGCGCTCGTCGAAATAGTCGGGCGAGGCGACCCGCGCCAGCACCTCGCCGCTTCGCATTGTCGACGACGACGATGGCGACCGACATGTCGGCGCCGAGCGCTAGCGCGCGCTCGCGCGCGAAGCGCTCGAGCCGCTTCTGCACGCGCGCCGTCGAGCGTCAGCCGCAGCATGGGTTCGTGCGGAGTCGCGCTCTTGGCTTCGTCGGCGGCATGCGGCGCGATCAGCGGCATGGGCTTGCGCTCGCGCGGCACAGGCTCGAGCTTGGCGCGCGCGATCTCCTCGTCGCTGAACAGGCCACGTCCCGCGATCCGGTCGAGCACGCGGTCGCGCGCGCGCTGCGCCACGTCGGGGAAGCGGTCCGGACGACGCAATTCCGGCGATTGCGGCAGTGCGACGAGCAGCGCCGCCTCGCCGAGCGTAAGCCGGCGCGGCTCCTTGCCGAAATAGGCAAGCGAGGCGGCGCGCACGCCTTCGAGATTGCCGCCCATCGGCGCGAGCGTCAGATAGAGCTTGAGGATCTCGTCCTTGCTCAACGTCCATTCGAGCTGGAGCGCGCGTACCGCTTCGCGGAGCTTCACGTAGAGCGAGCGCTTCTTCCGCGGCTCGATCAGCCGCGCGACCTGCATCGTCAGCGTCGAGCCGCCGGAGACGATGCGGCCGTTGGCGACGAGCTGAAAGGCCGCGCGCGCGAGAGCGAGCGGGTCGACGCCGTGATGATCGAAGAAGCGCTTGTCCTCATAAGCGAGCAGGATGTCGAGATAATCGCGGATCGACCTCCTCGCGCGCGGCAGGCAGGCGCCAGCGTCCTTCGCTCGTGAGATAAGCGCGCAGGAGCTTGCCGTCGCGGTCGAGCGCAAGCGTCGAGACTTCGAGATCGCGGCCGAGATTGGCCAGCCCGAAGCTGTCGAACAGCCCGGTGATGGCGCCGGCTGCCACCGCCGCCAGCCAAAGCACGCCGACGCCGACAAATATCGCACGCCGTCTCCACCTGCGTCGGCGTCGACTCCCTCTCCCCTATGGGGAGAGGGTTGGAGTGAGGCGGGTCTGAACTCTCAGGGGAAGTGCGTTTCCCGTCACCCGGCGTGCTTGCACGCTCGACCTCTCCCCCCTGGGGAGAGGTGAAGCGCCTTGCGTCGTTCATCTCAACCTTCATCTCGCAGGCGCGACCGTCACGGCACCGGTATCCGTCCGGCCGAAGCGGTCGGGCCGGTACATATCCTCGACGACCGCTTGCGGCAGCACATAATCGCCGGGCGCCACGGCGCGCACGATATAAGCGACGGTATAGGTCGGCGAATTGTCCTTGCGCCGCTCGAACGCCGCGACGAAGCGGTCGTCGCGGAATTCGGTATGCACCGGCGTGCCCGCGTCGCTGATCCAACCGAGCGTGCCGGCGTCGCCCGACGACACGAGCCGCGGATTGTCGATCTCGAAACCGGCCGGCACGTAGTCCGTGAGCGCGACGCGTGCGAATTGCGGCTTCTGCTCCGTCACTTTGAGTAGCACGACGAAGCGGTCGTTCTGCTTGGCCTTGGTGATGTCGGCCTCTTCGCCGGCGAGCATATGGAAGCTGCGCTCGAGCTTGAAGCCGTGCTCGGCGGCAGGCTCAGGCGTCACAGGCGCGCCGCTCACCGTCACGATGGTGTCGAGCGAAGTCTCGCCGGTATTGGTTACCGTCACCGGCGTCGCTTTCGAGCTGCTCTTCCGTGAAGTTGCGATAGAGCGGACCTTCCTGACCGCCATCGTTCACGTCGAGGCTCACATTCTGCTTGCCGAGCGCACGGGCTGCGAGCACAAGCCAGGCGTCTTCCTGGGTCGAGGTGAAGCGCACCTTTTCACGCGCTTCCTCGATACGCTCGGTGGCGCTGACGAGGATCAGCTGCGGCGCATCACCTTCGGCCGCGAGCGTCACCACCACTGCGGCGTCGCGGAGCGGCGAGCCGAAATCGACGCGGCCATCGTCGAATTTCGGATCCTCCGGCAACGAGGCGAGCGCGGCGGCAAACGCCTTCTCCGCGCGCACCTTGTCTCCGAGCATGGCTAGCGCCGCGGCAATCTCGGCTTTGGCGGTCGCCGTACCGAGCTTGTCGAGCTTCACGTCCGCGATGTAGCGGAGGTCGCCGACCGGCGCCATGCCGTTGCGGGCGAGCACGTAGAGCGCATAAGAGAGCGCAAGCCCGCCGTCATTGGCGATGTCTGGCGCCGTGCTCACATAGTTGCGCAGACGGTTCAGCGCGAGCTTGAACTGGTCGTCCGAGACGGTAAAGCCGCGCTCCCGCGCGCGTGTGAAGAAGTCCGTCACATAGGCGTCGAGCCAGGCATCGTCGCCGCCTGGCGACCAAAGGCCGAACGCGCCCTCATAGCCCTGGCGCGCCAACACCGTCTCGATCGCTTTCCTGATGCGCTCGTCGATTCCTGGATCGACCGTGAGCTGCGGATTGGTGGACAGCTCGCTCACATAGAGCAGAGGCAGCGCGCGGCTGATGATCTGCTCGGTGCAGCCAAGCGGGTAGCGGTCGAGCGCGGCAAGCAAGGTCGCCACATCGAGCGCCGCCGTCGGCGTCACCGAGAGCGCCGCCTTGCCGGTTCCGGGCACGAGCCCAGAGAACACGTCTGACGAGACGGTGATGCTTTGGCCTGAAGCGAGCTGCTTCACCGTGCGGCGCGCGAGGATATGCGTCGACGGGCTGACCGCGAGCGTGTAGCGCCGTTCGAGCGCAAAGTTCTCGGGGCCCGTGACAGCGACTTGCACCGTACCAACGCCCACTCCGTTCGCCTTTACCGGCATGAGCACGGCGCCGCGCTTCTTGGCATCGAGCGCAATGGTCTTGTCTGGGTTCTCGACGGAAAGCGGGCCTTCGGTGCTCACGGCGATCTGGTAGTTGCCGGTCTCGCCCTCGACATTGTCGAGGTCGAGACGGAGCGTGGTCTTGTCGCCAGTGAGCAGGAAGCGCGGCAAAGTGGCCGTGACAACCACCGGATCGCGAATGATCACTTCGCCCTCGCCGTGGCCGACCTTGTCCTTGCCCCACGCCACCGCCATCACGCGCGCCGAGCCCGTAAAAGCGGGGATCGGCGAACGAGACCTCAGCGGTGCCGTCGGGGCCGACGGTAACGATGCCCGAATAGAGCGCGAGCGGGATCTGAGTCGGCGGGCTTCCCTGCAAGCCGCCGTCGCCGCCGTCGCCGCCGGTGCGGATCTGGCCCTTGTTGCCCTGCATGCCGTCGATCAGCTGGCCGTACAGGTCGCGGACCTCCGCCGAGAGCTTGCGCTGGCCGAGATAATAATCGTCGGGCGAAGGGGTCTTGTAGTTGGTCAGGTTGAGGATGCCGACATCGACGACCGACACCACGACCCGTGCTTCTTCGTTCGGCGACAAGGCCGGCGAGTTTGACCGGGACGCGCAGCGTGGTCTCTGGCCTGATCTTGTCGGGAAGATCGAGCGACACGCCGATCGTATGCGCGGCTTTGTCGATGCTGAACCATTGCACGCCGATGGCGCGGCCCGGCATGCGCTTCTCCGCCTCATCGAGCGGACGGCGCAGCGTCGCGAGCACATAGGCACCCGTGCCCCAATTCTCGCCCACCGTGAGCGGCAGCTTGACGAGGCCCGGCTCGACATCGGTCGTGGCGGTCTCGATCAGCCGGTCGCCGATCACGGAGAGCGTGACCTTGCCGGCGCTCCGCGCAGTCACGGCGACGGTCATCTTGTCGCCGGGCTTATATTCGGACTTGTCGAGCGCGATTTCGAGCATATCCGGCGTATCGGCCGAGGCTTCCGAATACCAGCCCGAGTCGAAACCGACCGTGGTCTCCGGTCCTTGCGGTTCTGCGCTCACGACCTCGAGCCGATAGCGTCCCCAGGTCACCGGTACCGAGATCTTGTCGGGCCGTTCGGGAGCCACGTCGATGGTCCCGTCGGCGACGCGCCGCGTGATCTTGACCGGCTCGTACTGCCAATAGCCGCCCTGGCGATACCACTGATATTTCGACTCGATGCTGAGGAGCTGCCACTTGAGCCCGCTCGCCGCGAGCTGCTTGCCGTCAGGCGCCACCATGACCACGTCGAAGCTCGCCCTGTCGTTGTCGCCGAGCGACTTGCCGGCAAAGAGCGGCTTGACGCCGATCATCGGCGCGGTCGGGGTGATCGGCAGCGTAAGCTTCCGCTCGACCGCGCGGCCGCCGGGATCGGCGAGGCGCAGCACGACGGTCGCTTCGAGCGGACGCGTCGAGGCGGGAATTTCGGCGAGCGCCACATCGAACGTGGCCTTGCCGTCCGGCCCGGTCTGCGGCAGGCCTTCAAGCGGCATGCTGTCGGGGCGGAACTCGTCGTCATCGGACGAGCCATCGAAGCCGAACTGATAGCCGGGATAACCGGCCCGCTCCTTGGCGAGCGCGATATTGACCTCGCCTTCGAGGTCGAGCTCGGCGGCAGGCGCGCCATAGAGGAAGCGGCCGTCAAGGGTGACTTCGGCCGGAGACTTCACCGAAATGCTTTTGGCCTCGGTGGACAGGTCGAATTCGAGCCGGTCCGGCACATAGTCCTCGACCAGGAAGCTCACCTCTCCGATCCGCTTCTGCTTGGGATCCGAATAAACTGCGACGCGCCAAGTGCCGGTCGGTGCGGAAGAGAGGATCGGCAGGTCGAGCGAGCGTCCGCCGATGCCCTGGTCGGGCACCACCACGCGCCGGTACTCGACGCCGTCGGGTCGCTCGACCACGAGCGTGAGGTCCACGCCGGGAACGGCGACGCCCTCGGCATTGCGCAGCAGCGTCGTGACATAGACCGTCTCGCCAGTGCGGTAGACGCCGCGCTCGGTGGAGACGAAGGCATCGAGGTCCTCCGGGCGGCTCACGCCCGGCGACGCCGCGGTCGGTCAGATCAAACGCCGACTGCTTCAGGCTGAGGAAGGCATAGCCGCCGCTTGTGCTCGATGCGATGACCAGGGCCGGAGAAAGCCCGCCTTCGCCGCGCGAAAGCCCCGGCTCGAAGCTCACTTTGCCGCTCGCATCGGTCTTTTTGGTGGCGAGCACCTCGTTGTTGCGGGCGAGCAGCCGCACCTCGACGCCGTCGAGCGGGGCGGTCGTGGCGAGCGAATTGACGAAGGCGTGGATGCCGTCCGTCCCTGAATAAGATGTTAGTCCGAGGTCTGAGACGATGAACCACTGCGTGGTCCGCTCGCCATAGTCGTTGCCCGGAACGTCGCCGGGCTGCGCGGAGAGGATGTAGAGACCAGGTTCAAGCGTAGGCACCGCCTCGGTGACGGGGAAGGCCGTGGTGATCTCGGTGTTCAGCTCCTTCTCGACTTGAAGCTCACCCGTCCAGACCTTCTCGCCGTTCTCGTCGGCAATCCGCTCGAGGTCGTAGCTGGCGAGATTGCGCTGGAACTCCCAGCTCAGCACGCGCTCAAGCAGGTTCCGGTCCCCGACCCGATAGATCGTCACCGCCACCGTGCCGGTATTGACGGTGACAAGCGGGATGCCCTGCTGTCCGGTCTTCGGCAGGACGTATGCCTTGCCTGAGAGGCGCACCGACGGGCTGCGATCGCGTACATAGATGTCGAACTGGGCGTCCTTGAGCAGCGCCTCGTCGACCGTGGAGGGAAAGCCCGCGCGAAGCACGATCGAATAGGTCTCGCCGTGCTTCAGTCCTTCGACGCAGAGCTGCTTGTCTTCGGCGGAGAGCGCGGGCTTGTCCTGGCCCGCGACCGCGACGAACGGCGAGAAGTCCGTGCGCTTCGGCAACGGCTCGGTGAACTGGAAGCAGGCACGCGGGCTCGCCGCATCGGAATCGACGCTGTAGTTCGATACACGGAAGCCATACTTCTCCCGCGTGTCGTCGTAGGTCTTCTTGAGCTCTGGCGTCTCGTCGAGCGTGAGCGCGAGCTTCAGCGCGTTGAGCGCAGCGCGCCATTCGCCTCGTCTGCCCGACGCGTCGGCGTAGACGACGAGCGAGGCCGCCTCTTCTTTAGGGCTGCCCGAGCGCTGATAGGCGATATAGGCCGCAGTGCGCGCCTGCTCGAAGCGCTCGGAGCCGTCGTCATCATCGGTCTTGGGAATTTTGAGCCAGACATTGGCGAGCGCACGCCAGGCGGCGGTGTCGTCCGGCGACACCGTCACGATCTGTGTGAAGATCTTCGCGGCGCCTTGTAGGTCCTGCGCGAGAAGAAGGGCTTCGGCCTCCTTCTTGAGCTTGGCGAGTGGCTTATCGACACCGCCCGCTTCTTCCTTGAGCTCGGCCTCGAGCGTGATCGCCGCATCGTCGAGCGCGGGATCTTGGAAGGTCTTTTCTGCGGCGAAAACGGGGGTGGTGGCGACGATAACGAGCAGCGCGGCAGCCAGGCTGGCGCGAAACCATACGAGCATTGACGTCCTCCGGAAGCCCGCCTCGTGGGGGGTGCGGGCATGGCGCCATGCTAGTCGAGCGCGCGCGCGGAAACCAGAGGGCGCTTTTGCTTTAATCGGGCAAAACTGTAGGTAATTGCCATCCGTATATTTCGGCGGCGCGGCGGATCAGCGCTTCAGCAAGGATCGAGCCGTTGTCGGAGTTCGTCATCACCACAAGGCCCTGGCCGCGCCCCGGCAGCAGCACCAGATAGGCCTGGTAGCCGATATTCTGCCCGCGCTTGAGCACGACCGGCGCGCCGTCCTCTTCCGCGATGGCCGCGCCGAGGCCGTAAGGGCCGCCGGTCTGCCGCGTGAACATCTCGCGGGCGGTTTCCGGCGCAAGAAAGAGGCGGCTTTCGCCGCGCCAGGCGCGGCCGACAAAGATGAGCAGGTTGGCGAGGTCGGTGGGCGTCGACCATAATCCGCCCGCGGCGTGCTCGGGCACAATGCGCCAGCGCCCGGGCACTTCCTTGCCGTCGCGGAAATACCCAGAGGCGGTCTTGGCCTCGCGGTGCTCGGGCAGCGGCTGTTCGAAAGTGCTGTGCGTCATGCCGGCAGGCTCGAATATCAGATCGTCCATGATCTCCGGGAAGGGCGCGTGGCCGATGTCCTGAACAAGCGCTTCGACAATCTCATAGCCGCCGCCCGAATATTGATAGATCGATCCCGGCACGGCCACGACCGTGACCGGAGGGGATGTGGCCGGCGGCATGCCGTCGAGAATCTGGTTGAGGTCGGGAAGCGGTTGGCCCACCGTGTAGCCTGCAAAGCCCGGGACGCCGATGCCAGCCGTCATGCTGAGGAGCCCGCGCAACGTCACCGGGTGATCCTTGTCGAATTCGTTGGCAGGGATGCGCCAGGAGGTGAGCCTCATGCCGACATCGTCATCGAGGCCGATCTGTTTGGCATCGACCAGGCGCATCGCACCGGCCGCCGTCACGAACTTTGAGAGCGACGCCGCCTGAAAGAGTATCTCGGGCGTAGTGCCTGCGCCATAGCCCCGGGCTAACGCGATGCGGTCTTGATCGATCAGCGCAAGGCTGACCGCCGGCACGTTCAATATCGACATCGCCTCTTCGAGGCTGACCAGGCGCTGCACGCTTGCGATTTGGAGGTCGACCTCGATGTCCGAAGGCTCGACCGCGCGGGCCGCGCCGAACGGAATCAGGAGGGAGACGCCAAACAGAAGCAGGCCTAGCCGGCACAAACAAGATGGGTAGCGCCGGACTGCATGAGCCATGCGCGCCATTTAGGCTGCGTTCTCGATGTCGCGGGCGACGACGGACAGCTCGCTGCGCACCCATTGATGGCACTCGTCGCGATCGTAGCTCGAATGCCACAAGAGCCTGAGCGGGAAGGCAATCGGGTCAAGCGGCGGGGCGATGCGCACGGCGCCGAATTGCTTTTCCAGCATCAGCGCGAGCGAAGCCGGGAGGGTGAGCAGTGCATCGCTGTTCAACGCGAGCAGCAGGCCGACCAGGACCGAGGGGACCTGCGCGGAGATGTTGCAGGAGAGCTCGCGTAGGGCAAGCGCGCGGTCGATCAGCGCGATGGCCGGAAGCGAATCGACAGCGATGTGGTCGGCGGCGGCGAAGCTGGCGGCGCGTGGCTTGCGCTCGGCGAAGGGATGGCCGGGGCGGGCGAGGGTGGCGAGCTTGTCGTCGAACAGCTTGAGCGCGCGGATGTCCGGCGCCTGTACCAGACCGCCCTCGATGTCGATGACGAAATGACAGCGGGCGTAGCGGAGCGCGTCGGTGTTATCGTCGCAGTTCGACTTCATCCAAATGAGCCGCACATTGGGCGCAACCGGCTGCAGGCGCTGGCGGAGCGGTTGCACCAGAATAAGCTCCCCCGCCTCGCCCGCGGCGATCGCGAAATCGCGTACCGAAAGCGACGGATCGAACGGCTTGTTGGGCCGGAGCAGGCTCTCCATGCCGGCAAGGATCACATGCACGGTGGGCGCAAGCTCGAGCGCCTTGGCGGTCGGCACGAGCTTCTGGCCGGCGCGCACGAACAGCTCGTCGTCGAAGATTTCCCTAAGTTTTGCAAGGGCATGGCTGATCGCGGACGCGCTGCGCCCGAGCCGCTCGGCGGCGCGCGTGACGCTCGCGTCGACGAGCAGCGCGTCGAGCGTCACGAGCAGATTGGCGTCGACTTCCTTAAGGTGCATGGCTTGCAAATATTCGACTGAAAAGAGTTCACTTCATGCATGTTATAGTTTGGGCTAGCGTCTTGACAAGGCATCCGGCCGCCCAGCCCGGGTGCCCGAAACGTCCGAGGCGAAAGCCTTGGACGTTTCCTCATCTCAACCTTGCGGCGGCCCGGAGGCTCGGGCCCGAGGGCCGTCGCAAATTTCCGCAAAGGGACACGGCAATTCCGCCAGGGTCCGCGGGGGGAGGCGAGCGAGATGGCGACACCTGGGCGCGGGTCACTTTAAGGAGCTTCGATGATTCGACTTCGTGCGAATGTCCTGCCGTGTGCGCTGCTTGCGACCGGCCTTTGCTTTGGCGTCACGTCCGCTTTCTCTGAGACCGCGCCAGCAGCGAAGAACGTGCTCGAGAATTATGCCGACATCGCGCAGGCCGGCTATGAGGACGCGCGCGATATTGCCGGGACGCTTAAGCTCGCGGTCGAGGCGCTTCTCGACAAACCGACCGAAGCGAATCTGCTTGCCGCGCGCGCCGCCTGGATTGCCGCGCGCATCCCCTACATGCAGACCGAGGCCTACCGCTTCGGCAACCCGATCGTCGACGACTGGGAGGGCAAGGTGAACGCCTGGCCGCTCGACGAAGGGCTGATCGACTATGTGGCCGAAGCCTATGGGACGGAGTCGCCCGAGAACGAGCTTTACGTCGCCAACGTGATCGCCAATACCGCGATCACCATCGGTGGCAAGAAGCTCGATACCGCGAAGATCACCAAGGCACTGCTCGCCGAAGAGCTCCAGGAAGCGGGTGGCGTCGAGGCGAATGTCGCGACCGGCTACCACGCCATTGAGTTCCTACTCTGGGGTCAAGATCTGAACGGCACTGGGCCCGGCAATGGCGCGCGTCTCGCGACCGACTTCGACGCCAAGAACTGCACCAGCGGCAATTGCGCGCGCCGCGCCCAGTATCTGCGCACCGCCACCGAACTCCTGGTGGACGATCTCGCCTGGATGGCCGACCAATGGAAAAAAGGCGGCGAGGCGCGCAAGGCCGTGACCGAGGCAAGCGAGAAGGCCGGGCTCACCGCCGTCATGACGGGGCTAGGCAGTCTCTCTTATGGTGAGCTCGCCGGCGAGCGCATGAAGCTCGGCCTCATGATCCACGACCCGGAAGAGGAGCATGACTGCTTCGCCGACAACACGCACGCATCGCATTTCTTCGACGCGCTCGGCATCCGCAACGTCTATCTCGGCTCGTACCGGCGCGCCGACCGCTCACTCGTCACCGGCCCGAGCGTGTCGGATCTCGTCCGCGCCAAATCGTCGAAGGCCGACGACGACGTGAGGGCAAGCCTCGACGCAACGATGCAGGCGATGAACGCTCTCTATCTTCGCGCGCTGACCGTCGAATCCTACGACCAGATGATCGGCGAGGGGAACGAGGAGGGCAATACCGTGGTGCAGCGCGTGGTCGATGCCCTGCTCGAACAAACCAAGGCGATCGAGCGCGCGGTTGCGGCGCTTGAGCTTGAAACCATTGAGTTCGAAGGCTCGGACAGCCTGGACGCCCCGGAGAAGATCGAGAAGGTGAAGGCAGGGGGCGAAGGCGGAGGGTAAGCGCGTCGGCTTGCAGGAGACGAACTGAGTTCGTGTTACAGTATAACAACCACGACCACGGCTGGGGGGCTGCGGACATGAGGAACGAAAGCGCTAGAGGCGGCCGCATGACCTGTTTTGCGGCCAATCGATTCCAATTGCTTCGAGGTGGCCTGCGTACAGGTTTCGCGATGCTCGCGGCCGCGGCGCTGATCACCGTGCTCGCAGCGGCCAAGGCGCGCGCCGATTGCGACGTTCCGGACGACGGAACCGGCATCCGCGAGGACGTCGCCTTCAGGGCCGATGTCGGGGGAACGCGCGCAGCGCTCGCCAATGCCGGCATTGGCATAGGCGGCGTCTATTACGCCGAGGCGTTCCAGAATTGGGGCGGCATGCACGACGGCAGCGCCTATGACGGCGTGCTCCAGCTCTACATCAATGCCGACATGAAGAAGCTCGGCCTTTGGAAGGGGCTCTGCTTCTTTGCCAACGGCTACCAAATTCACGGGAAGTCCATCACCGCGGAATATGTCGGGGCGCTCATGCCGATCTCGAGCCTCGAAGCCTCGCCCGCCACGCGCCTGTTCGAGATGTGGTTCCAGCAGAGCCTGTTCAACGACAAGGTCACCGTGAAGGTCGGCCAGCTTGCCGCGGACGCCGAGTTCATCCTCAGCGAGGGCGGCGGTTACTTCCTCAACGGCACGTGGGGCTGGCCGTCGATCACCGCGGCCGACGACCGCGGCGGCCCGGCCTATCCGCTTGCCACGCCCGGCGTGCGCGTCGCCATCAATCCGAGCGAGCGCTACGGTGTTATGGTCGCCCTCTATAACGGCGACCCGGCCTCGCCTTGCAGGAGGAGCGAGAACCCGCAGGTCTGCAACGACCACGGCGTCGATTTCCTGATGGAAGGTCCGCCGCTGCTCATGGCCGAAGGCATGTACAATTACAGCCCTGACGGCTTGAGGGGCATTATCAAGGTCGGTGGCTTGAATCATTTCGGCGATTTCGACCACATGCGTTTCGATGTGGCAGGCGTGCCCTTCGAGGTCAGCGGCAATCCCGCGCGCATTCTCAACGACAATTGGGGTCTCTACGGCATCATCGATCAGTTGATCTGGCGCGTCCCCGGCAGCGAGGACCCGCACGGCGTCGGCATCTTCGCCCGCTTCATCGGCGCGCCCGACGACCGCAACCTCGTCGACTTCTATTTCGACGGCGGGTTCACCTTCAGCGGAATGATCCCCGGCCGTCCTGACGACGCGATTGCTATTGGCTTCGCCTATACCGGCATTTCCGACCAGGTCACCGCTTTCGACCTCGATACCGGCGCGCCGGTGGCGCGCAACCACGAGTCGCTGATCGAGGTGACCTATACCCATCAAATCAATGCCGGCTGGAATGTGCAGCCTACGTTTCAGTACGTCTTCCAGCCTGGCGGCAATGTTGCAGGGATCGACGACGCGGCGGTCGTGGGGGCACGCTCCAGCCTAAATTTCTGACAGGACGAGTGCACCCAACCGATCCCAAGTTCCGCGATGATATGGCGGAGTCACCGAAGAAAGCATCGAGAAGCCGGGCGCGCACCCGGCTTCTCGGCGCGATCGTGTTCGGCGCCGCGCTACCGCTGGCTGCGGGCGTCTGGCAAACCTACGGCGCGGACACGCAAGAAGTGGATGCGCTGCTCGCGCCGACGACCGATTTCAGCAAGATCGAGCAGGGCGAGGACAAGCCCGGCGGCGGCGCGACCTCGCGCGGCAGCGTCGCCAGCAATGCTTTCTCGCTGTCTTCCGGGAAAATGAATTTCAAGCGCGAGTTCGACTTCAAGATCGGCAACAGCATCTTCCGCCGGAACTGGGTTTCCGCGCCGGCCTCGACCGACTCGACGGACGGGCTCGGGCCGCTTTTCAATTCCCGCGCCTGCCAGGCCTGCCATCTGAAGGACGGGCGTGGCCATCCGCCGCTCTCAACCGAGGTGCCAGACGACTCAGGCTCGATGCTGGTCAGGCTCTCGGTCCCGGCCGCCAGCGCCTCCGACAAGGAGAAGCTCGAAGCCCATAGCGTCAATTCGCTACCCGAGCCCACCTATGGCGGTCAGCTCCAGGACCGGTCCATCCAGGGCCACAAGGGCGAGGGCAAGCTCAAGATCGAATACACCGAGCGCCCCGTCACCCTTGCCGGCGGGGAGGTCGTGAATTTGCGCGCGCCGCATTACCAGCTCGTCGATCTCGGCTACGGACCGATCAGTCCCGATGTGATGATCAGCCCGCGCGTCGCGCCGCCGATGATCGGGCTCGGCCTGCTCGAGGCGGTCCCCGAGGAACAGATCCTCGCCAATGCCGATCCGGACGATCAGGACAAGGACGGCATCTCCGGCAAGCCGCAACGCGTGTGGTCGCGTGAACAGGAGAAGGTGATGCTCGGCCGCTTCGGCTGGAAGGCCGGCGTGCCGACCATCGCGCAGCAAGCGGCCGAAGCCTTCGCGGGCGACATCGGCATTTCATCGACCATGATGCCGTTCCCATCGGGCGACTGCACCGAGAAGCAGCCGGACTGCCTCGCGGCGCCGAGCGGCGTCTCGCCGAAGCATGACAATGCCGAGGTGAGAGACGAGCTGTTCGATCTTGTCACGTTCTATTCGCAGAACCTTGCCGTGCCGCCGCGGCGCAACCCGAGCGCCCCCGAGGTGCTGAAGGGCAAGGAGCTCTTCTATAAGTCGGGCTGCGCGGACTGCCACACGCCGAAATTCATGACCGGCGACGTGCCGGGCCAGCCGCATCTCTCGCGCTATCTCATCTATCCCTATACCGACATGCTGCTGCACGACATGGGCGAGGGGCTTGCCGATCGCAGGCCTGAGGGCGCGGCTGACGGTTACGAGTGGCGCACCCCGCCGCTTTGGGGCGTCGGGCTCACCGAGACGGTCAGCGGGCATACGTTGTTCCTGCATGACGGGCGCGCCCGCAACATCACCGAGGCGATCTTGTGGCATGAAGGCGAGGGCAAGGCGTCACGCGACGCTTTCGCCGAGCTGTCCAAGGAAGACCGCGAGCGGCTCGTCGTCTTCGTCAATTCGCTATGATGAGCGCCATGCACCGACGTGCCGCATTCCGAACCTCTCCCCGGCGGGGAGAGGTCGTACCTTCGCGTTCACGGCCGCTGCTTGCGTTCTTATCGCCAGTGTCACGGCGGCACGCGCCGAGGTGGATCATGCCGCCATCGCCCGCGCGGCGCTGCAAGACGTCATTCGCCCCGGTTTCGCTGGACTTCGCCGAAAGCGCCGACGCGCTTGGCGGCGAGATCGAGGCGCTGTGCCGCGAGCCTTCCGCGAAGAGCATCGAGGACGCGAAAAATGCCTTCGCCTCGGCGGTCGCAGAATGGAGCAAGGTCGAGATCCTGCGCTTCGGGCCGATCATCCAGGATCGTCGTTATGAGCGCCTGTTCTATTGGCCCGATCCCAAAGGCCTTGGCACGCGTCAGATCAAGGACGTGCTCGCCAAGAAGGATCCAGCGGTCACAGAGCTGGCAAAACTCGCCGAAAAAAGCGTGGCGCTGCAAGGCCTGCCGGCGCTCGAATATCTGCTCTATGGCGACGGCTCCGAGACGCTTGCCCAAAGCGGTGGCGACGGTGAGTTCCGTTGCCGCTTCGCCGCTGCCGTCGCGGCCAACATCGCGACCATTGCCAAGGAGGTGAAGGAAGGCTGGTCAGACGGCGCGCCCGCGGCAAAAGCTTTCCTCGAACCGGCCCCCGACAATTCCGTCTATCGCACCCCGAAAGAAGTGACGCTCGAGCTGTTCAAGGCCTTCACCTCCGGCATCGAGTTCTTGCGCGATCAAAAGCTAGCCAAGCCGCTCGGCGCCTCGCCGGAGCAAGCCAAGCCGAGACTGGCCGCGCTCTGGCGAAGCGGGCTCGCCTTCTCCAGCATGGCCGATAATCTTGAGGGCGGACGCGCACTGTTCGCCAAAGGCGGCCTTGCGCAAATCGTGGCGCAGGACTCGCCGGGCGTAGAGAGCTCGGTTCTATTCGACCTCGACCGCGCCGTTTCGGTCCTGCGCGGGATTGGCATGCCGGCCGAGGAGGCGTTCCGGAATGTCGACCTTCGCGCCAAGCTGGAAGCCATGCGCGTTTCCTTGAAGAGCGCGCGCGATACTGCGGGCGAGATTATCGCGCGTGGCGCGGAGCTCAGCTTCGGCTTCAACGCCATGGATGGAGACTAGCCATGCAGCTCGACCGCCGGGTGATGCTCGCGGGGCTCGCGTCTAGTGGCGCGGTGCTGTTGCTTCCGAAACGAGCGCAGGCCTCCTTCGAAGCCGAATACTTCGCCGCCGCGCGCAAGGACGATCGCGGCATCTATTCCGCGGCGCTGTTCAACCTGGAGGGCGGCGATTTGCGCGCGGTCGAGCTGCCCGGCCGCGGTCACGACATCACGCTCAAGCCGGATGGCAGCGAGTGGGTCGCGTTCGCGCGCCGGCCTGGCAGGTTCGGAGTCGCGGTCCCGGTGGGCTCGCTTCCGCCGATCTGGTTTGCCGCCAAGCCTGATCGGCACTTCTTCGGCCATGGTGTGTTTTCGGCCGATGGGCGGCTGCTCTATGCCACCGAGAACGACTATGCGAACGCGCGCGGCATGATCGGCGTGCGCGACGTGACGGACGGTTACCGGCAGATCGGCGAGTTCGGCGCGCAAGGCATGGAGCCGCACGACATCGCGCTGCTCGGTGACGGCCGCACCATGGTGATCGCCAATGGCGGCATCCGCACCCATCCCGACAGCGGCGCCACGGAGCTCAACCTGACCGACATGCAACCGTCGCTCGTCTATGTGGACATCGAAACCGGCGACCTCATTGAGGAGCAGAAGCTTCCCGCCGATCTGCATCAGCTCTCGATCCGGCATCTCGCCGTCGCTTCCGGCGATGTCGTGGTGTTCGGCTGCCAGTTTCGCGGGCCGGAAGCAGAGACGCCGCCGCTGATCGGCTTCCATCGCCGCGGCGACGCGCCGGTGATCGTGCCCGCGCCCGAATCGACGCAATCGAGCCTGCGCAACTATATCGGTTCCGTCACGGTGGATAGAAGCGGTGGCATCGTCGCCGCCTCGGCACCCAAGGGTGGGCTTGTCACCTATTGGGACGTGGCGGGCCGGCGTTATCTTGGCGCTTCGGAGCTGAGCGACGGCTGCGGGCTCGCGCCCACGCATCGCAGCGCGAACTTTTTGCTGACGAGCGGGGAGGGCTGGCTTGCCACCGCCGAGGCGAACGGCAGAATGGCGCGCCAGCTTTCGAGCTTCCATTGGGATAATCACGCGATCCTGGTGCGCTAGGGCGCGCGGTCATGCGCCAGCCTACGGGCTGCGTTCCCACTTCCTATTCTGACCTTATTTTTCGGGCTAAAGTCCTGAACGGTCCGATAAATGCAGGAAAAGCCACATTTTAGGGCGCTTGCGTCCTTGCGCGCGCGCTGGCGGACGCTCAATCCTCGCACGCGCCTCGCGCTCGCGATCGCCGGCGGCCTCGCCGGCGTACTGTCGCTTGCGCTCGTCGCGGTCAATGTCCTCATCTCGGCCGACTGGGTGCGCGAGCGCGTCGCGCAGCGCGTCAAGGAAGAGACCGGGCGCGAGCTGCGCGTGAACGGCCGCACCGTGCTTCTCTTCACGCCTAGCCCCCGTATCGTCATCACCGACGCAACGTTCGTCGATCCCGAAGCGCGCGCCGGCTCAGCCGACGTTTCGGTGGCGCGGCTCGCCGTCGATCTCTCCTTTGCCGATCTGTTCAGCCAGGAGATCGACGCGCGCAAGCTCGTGCTGATGCGCCCGGTCATGACGGTCAGGCTTGGCCCTGACAGTGCTTTCGGGTCTCGGAGCGATGCGGGTGAGAAGCTCAAGTCGCGAGGTTTCGCGAAAGCCGACGCAACGGGCGGCGGCGACGCATCCCGCCGCGAGATCAGGCTGAGCAACGTGCATATCCAGAATGGCACGGTCAACATCCTCTATGACGACAAGGGCACGATGCGGCGCATCGAGCACATCAATGCGAAGCTCAGCCTGCCTTCGGTCAACGACCCGCTCACCGGCAAAGGCACGTTCGACTGGAAGCAGCAGACGGTGGAATGGAGTCTTGCGCTGACCTCGCCCGCCGACCTCCGCCGCGAGAAGCCGGCACGGCTTGAGGTCGGGTTCGATACGTCCTCCGTCGCGCTGCGCTTCGACGGCAGCGTGCGCGGCCGGCCGGACTTCTCGGGAGAGGGACAAGTGTCGGCCAAGGTGCATTCGATCCCCTCGCTGCTCGCGTGGATGCGCGAGACGCCTCCGGCGTCGGCGGCGATCGGCGACGGCGAGCTTGCGAGCCGCGTGACCTGGAAGGCGGGCGAGATCAACTTCGACGACGCCCGCTTCGCGCTCGAACACGCAACCGGGCAGGGGCAGGCTGTCGTCACCTTGCGCAGCCCGCGCCCGCATCTGCGCGCGGCGCTTGCCTTCGATCGCCTCGACCTGAACCCGTTCCTCGCGCGCGCACCCGGCCGCGCCGCGCCATCCGTGGCGGCAGCGCGGCGCGAAACGCCGATTGCGCCGCTTGTCGCCTCCGAAGAGGGCGTACCCGCGCTAGCCGCCCCTGCCTCTGACGGAGCGGCGTCCTCGCCGGACGCAATGCCCGTGCCCTCGCAGCAAGCGGCCCCCGCCTCGCCAGTGGCGCAACCCGCCTCCTTCGATGCCGACGTCAATCTCAACGTGCGGAAGACGCGCGTCGGCCATCTCGATATCGGCCCAAGCTCGATCGGCTTCGCGCTGCGCGACGGCGTCCTCAACGCGATGCTTGGCGGCATGGAGCTCTATGACGGGCAGGGCAGCGGCAGGCTCGTGGTCGACGCGACGAAACCGGTGCCGGAATTCACCGGCAATTTCCAGCTCGACGGCGTGCAGATCAGGCCGCTCCTGAGCGACGCCACTCAGTTCAACCTGCTTTCGGGCCGCACCAAGCTCGACTTGCAGCTGAGCGGCTCGGGTTCCACCAACGAGGAGATCAAAGCCTCGCTGCAAGGCGAAGGCAATATCGCCATCAGCGAGGGCGCGATCGAGGGCATCAACCTCACCGAGCTGATCGGCTCAATCGGCGCTGGCGAGATGCCCAATCTGCGCCAGGGCCCGGGCGCAAAAACCGCGTTCAGCGATCTCGGCGGCAGCTTCACGATCACGAACGGCATCGCCCAGACGAGCAATCTGCAGATGGTCAGTCCGCTAATCAAGGTCGCCGCGGCGGGCACGGTCGACCTCACCAAGGACAGCATCAACATCCTCGCCAATCCGGAAATCGTGTCTGGCGAGGCGAGCGGGCGCAAGAAAAACGCGCTCGCCGGCCTCTCGATACCGGTGCGCATCGAAGGGCCGCTGCAAAATCCGAGCATCAGGCCCGAGGTCAAAGGCATGTTCGCAAATCCCGAGCAGGCGGGAGAGACGGTCAGGCAGCTCGGCGACGCCATCCAGAAGAAATTCAAGGGCAAGCCTGTGGGCGAGGCGCTTGGCCGGTTCCTCGGCAAAGTCGAGATCAAGCGCCGCGGGGCCGGGGACGCGGCACCGCCAGCTCGACGCGGAACCACCTCGCCCGGGTTGGCGCCAGCGGCGCCGCCCGAGGACTCCGATCCGCAGGTCGACAATATTCTGCGCTGATGCGTGGGCGCGCCCGCTCAAGCGGCGACTTCGGCTGCTGAGCCTGCTCCATCCTCGGGGAAGGTGATCAGCGTGCGCATCTCCGGATTGCCGAGGCCGACGTACATCGGCGCCCGGACCTCCGGAATAAAGGCTGCGTCGAACAGCTCGCGCACCGCGCCCTCGAAGCGGATCCAATGCAGGATGTCGCCGGTGCGCGTATCGACGATATAGGCGCCGCAACGCGGCTCTCCGTCGCGCGCTTTGATGTTGTCGTCGAGCTCGAGCCCCTTGAAGGCGCCGTCGCGCGGCAGCGACGTGCCGATCAGCGCATAGCCGCGCCAGAACGACAGCCCCCGCGCGAAGCCCGGGCCCGTCGCCGCTCGACTGGCGCGGCTAGTTCACTTGAGCTTGCCGGCGCTTGTCGAGTGCCGCGAGGCCCTCGGTGAAGCCCGAGAAATCGGTGGCGGTCTGCACGGCCCGCCCGTCCAGCGTAAAGACCCTGAGCGTGCCTTTCCCCGCCGTCTTGATCTCCGCCTTCAGCTCCTCCGGGACCACGAGCAGCGCCCGGCATCCTTGGGCAACGCAGGTCTGAAACGGCAACCGGTAGACCTTGCTCGCCTCGGCCTTTTCCGCAGACGCATCAGCACCTGGCGAGAATTCAATGCCCCTCTGCAGCGCCATGCCTGTCGGGCCATCGACCCGGAGCACGAGATTGCCTTGCGGCCCATAGGAAAGAATGATGCGAAACACGAGCTTCTGGGAGTCGCGCTCGACGAGCGCCTGTACGAGCGAGCAGGATTCCTTGGCGTCCTTGCTCTCCTTGGGCTTGCCGCAGACCAGCGCCCATTGCCCATAGTTGCCGACGACGGCGGGGGCATTTGGACTGGCGGCTTTTTTCGGATCGGCCGGCTTGGCGGCGCTCGGCTTCGCGGCACTCGGCTTTGCCGCACCGGACTTCGTCGGTTTGGGCACTGCGCTACCTGGATTGCCCTCGCCGCCTCCTTGCGCGAGTGCCAACGATGCGCTCGACAGGATCATGGCCAAGGTCATCGGCGCGATCCAAGCCAAAAACCCCGCCACGCTTCGATCTCGCTAAAAGTTGCTGCAACGAGCGTCAAGTATAGCCGGAATTGCCCGCCTTTCGGCAAGCGCCTGGCTATCGCTAGGCGCAGCTTGTCCCTCCGTGGGCGGGTCGGCACGGCTGATAGACCGGGCGCCCGCTCTCGCCTATAAGCGCGCGATGTCCGCAAACCCGCAAAAGGCCCCGCCGCGCATCGGTTTCGTCAGTCTCGGCTGCCCCAAGGCTCTCGTCGATTCCGAGCGCATCATCACCCGGCTTCGCGCCGAAGGCTACGAGCTCTCGCCGAGCTATGAGGGCGCCGACGCGGTCGTGGTCAATACTTGCGGGTTCCTGAATAGCGCCAAGGAGGAATTGCTTGCGGCGATCGGCGAGGCCTTAGCCGCAAACGGCCGCGTCATCGTGACGGGCTGTTTGGGCGTCGAGGCCGGCCGCATCCGCGACGCTCATCCGGGCGTGCTCGCGATCACCGGACCGCATCAATACGAGGCGGTTGTCGCCGAGGTGCACAAGGCGGTGCCGCGGCGGCACGATCCGTTCCTCGATCTCCTGCCGCCGCAAGGCGTGAAGCTCACGCCGCGCCACTACGCCTACCTGAAGATTTCCGAGGGCTGCAACAATGCGTGCAGCTTCTGCATCATCCCGCAGCTTCGCGGGCGCCTTGAGAGCCGGCCGATCGGCGCCGTGATGCGCGAGGCCGAGCGCCTGGTCGAGGCGGGCGTCAAGGAGCTTCTCGTCATCTCGCAAGACACCAGCGCTTACGGTCTCGATATCGGCTACGCCAAGAGCAAGTGGCGGGGCGAGGAGATCGAGACACGCTTTCTTGCTCTAGCCGAAGCGCTTGGCTCTCTCGGCGTCTGGATTCGACTCCACTACGTCTATCCCTATCCGCACGTGGACCGTGTGGTGGAGCTCATGGCGGACGGGCGTGTGCTGCCCTATCTCGACATCCCCTTCCAGCATGCGAGCCCCTCCGTGCTGAAAGCGATGCGCCGTCCCGCGCATCGGGAGAAGACCTTGGCGAGGATATCGCACTGGCGCGAGATCTGCCCTGAGCTTGCTATCCGCTCGACCTTCATCGTGGGCTTTCCCGGCGAGACCGAGCAGGATTTCGCGCTGCTGCTCGACTGGCTGAGCGAAGCGAGGCTCGCGCGCGTTGGCTGCTTCAAATACGAGAACGTGGATGGCGCTTCAGCCAACGCGTTACCGGATCACGTGCCAGACGCGGTGAAGGAAGAGCGCTACGACCGTCTGATGCGGCAGCAGCAGGCGATCAGCGCCGAGCTTCTTGCGTCGCGCGTCGGCAAGACCGTCGAGGTCCTTGTCGATGAGGCGAGCGGGGAAGAGGCGGTGGCGCGGTCGGCTTGGGATGCGCCGGAGATCGACGGCACGGTTTATCTCGTTGGTGCTGCGGGTCTCGCGCCGGGCGACCGGCTAAAAGTCAGGATCGAAGAGGCCGACGAATACGATCTCTGGGCCCAGCCGGCGCGTCCCGGGTAGGCGGTGCGGGGCGAGGGAAGCGGTAGTAGGCCAGCTTACGCTCGGGCAGCCCGCCTCTGTTTTGGTGACCTTGATGCTCTTTCGCGGCCTCACATAGAAGGTCCGCTTCATTTCGAACGCGCCTGGACTGAAGACCTTGTTGAGACCTGAGCAGGTTAACGACAAAAAGCCCGCGTAGCGCGCGCTGGGCCGTACTGGCAGGTCGTGATACTGGTCCTCGACTGAACGCAACTGCCGTCCATGGGAACGCGAAAAAGGTGAAGGATTGGCAAACGCCTGAGCCGGACTGGCACAGGCCGCGAGGGCCGCGCGGCGCCTATACGCTTCGCTAAGCAAGCTCAAGAGACTCCAATTTCGACTTAACTTGCATCTAACGGGCTTCCCCTAGCCTCGACCCAACGTCGCGATCGAACGCGGCGAACGAAGGGGATGATCGAGATGAAGGCGGAACTTCTGCGGTTCGCCTTGGACCGGCGCGGCGCGACGGCCACCGAATACGGTCTGCTCATGGCCGGCATTGGCCTCGCGATTGCGTCGATCATAGGCCAGGTCGGGACGCACATCGCCGGTGCGCTCGACCGGGTTGCCACGAGCCTGCACGGCGGTTGAAGCGCCACGAACGGAGGGCCGGAAATGAAAGACCAACTCTTGCAGTTCGCCTTAGACCGGCGTGGCGCGACGGCTATCGAATACGGTATCATCGTGGCCGGCATCGCGGTGGCCATCGCGGCCAGCGTCAATCAGGTCGGTTGCGAGCTCAACAACAGCTTCAATCGCACCGCGGCCACCATCAACGGGAAATAGGGCTCGCCGAGCTTAGAGCCTGTCCCGGCCGGTTAACGGCGCTTTCAGCTTTCTCAAGCCACAGTCGCAAACACCGAGGGGAAGGGCCGCGAACAGGCATGATCAGGGACGTTCTCTTGCTCACGATCTTTCCGGGCGCCATGGCGTTTGCCGCGGCGACCGACCTTTTCACCATGACGGTCCCCAACCGCCTCGTGCTGGTTCTGACCGCGGGGTTCTTCATTCTCGCGCCTATGGTGGGTCTCGGCTGGGCGGACATCGGCCTGCACGTCGCGCTCGCCGCCGTGGCCCTGCTCGTGACCTTCGGCTTGTTCTCCAAGGGTTGGATTGGCGGAGGCGACGCCAAGCTCTTCGCGGCAACCTGCCTTTGGCTTGGGCCTGGCGCCATGCTCGCCTATAGCATCTATGCCGCTTTGCTCGGCGGCGCGCTGACCCTGCTCCTGCTGTTCGCGCGGAATATGCCGCTACCCGCTACCCTGCTCTCCCAGGGCTGGATCGTTAGGCTGCACAGCCCCAAGGAGGGCGTGCCTTACGGCATCGCGCTCGCCGCTGCGGGCCTCATGGTCTATCCCGAAACGCCCTTCATGGCCGCGCTCGCCGGCTAGTCTCCCCTCCGTTCGCTTCCTGGTTTCCGCGCGGGCGGCGCAAGTCGCAAGCGCGCAAGGGATTTCGCGCGCGTCCGGCCGGCCAATTTGGCACGGCCATTAACTCCCCGTTGAGAGTTTCAGGGTCAGAGTGAAGCATTCGTTGCTTCGACGCGGGGCGCGCGAAAGGAAAAGTCCATGAAAAGGGCAAGAATTACCGTGCTCGCGATCGCGTTCACCGCGGCCTTGGGGGCAGCCTGTATCGCCAAGAAGATCGTATCCGGACCGCGCGAGGTGCAGCAGGTCGAGAAGACCGTGGGCTCCACCGACGTGCTGGTCGCCGCCAAAAATATCGGCCTTGGCGATTTGGTCAGGGCCGACGACCTCAAATGGCAACAACGGCCGGTGGAAGGCGTGACGCCCGGCCTTATCACCCGCGAGGCCCAACCCGTTGCGCCGACCGAGTTTTCCGGCGCCGTGGCGCGCGCTTCGTTCATTGCAGGTGCAGAAGGGGCAGCTTTACGGCTTCCTTCAGGAGTACAGCTCGCGCGGCACTGCGCGTCTCGTCGTCAAGGCGCCGACGGGCGGTCCCAACGAGACGGCCGCCATGCGCGCCTATGAGGATGTGCGCGCCGTCATGCGACAGGCCGGCATTCCTCCCTCGGCCGTTGCGCTCGAACCGTATTTTGCCGGCGGCGATCCCTACGCTCCGCTCAGGGTCTCGTTCCTTCGATATGTCGCCGAGGGACCTGACTGCCCCGATTGGTCGGAAAATCTCGCGCGCGACCCGCAGAACATGCCCTGGCCCAATAAGGGGGTGTGCCACCCAACGCAATCTTGCCGCCATGGTCGCCAATCCGGAAGACCTGCTCTACCCGCGCGCAGAGACGCCGCGTCCGAGCGAGCGCCGCGACGTAGTGTGGGGCAAGTACGTCACTGGCGAGCGGGTCGAAATGGTCGTCCGAGCAAGTACCTCTGCCAGAGCGCGCTAACGTGAGCGAGGAGGTCGAAGATTGATCGGTGACGCCGCATATTCGCTAAACCCGGCTGCCGGCGGCGACGCGGCCTACGAGCCCGCCGAGCCGGCGTCCGAGACGCCCCGCGCGCGGCCGATTCCGCGCGTCAACATCCAGGCCTTCTGCGAGGACCAGGAGACGGCGGCAGTGATCCAGAAGGCGTCGGAGGACCGGCGGCTTTCCAAGGCGCATGTCAGCGTGCAAATGGGCGGCGTGCAGGCCGCCGTCGCCTTCTACAAGAACGCATCGACGCCGAATCTGATCATCATCGAGTCGCTTCTCGACCGCCGCGATCTGCTCGGCGATCTCGACCGGCTCTCGGATGTCTGCGATCCCGGCACCAAGGTCATCGTCATCGGCCATGTCAACGACGTGCTGCTCTATCGCGAGCTCGTGCGGCGCGGCGTCAGCGAATATGTCGTGGCGCCGGTCAAAGTCGCGCAGATCATCGAGAGCATCTCCACGATCTATACCGACCCCCAAACCGGGCCGATCGGTCAGGTCATCGCCTTTGTCGGCGCCAAGGGCGGGTCAGGATCGAGCACGGTCTGCCACAACACCGCGTTTGCCATCGCCACCTCCTCGAAGACCGACGTGGTGATCGCCGATCTCGACCTGCCGTTCGGCACAGCCGGCCTCGATTTCAACCAGGACCCGATCCAGGGCATCGCCGACGCGCTCGCCACGCCCGATCGGCTCGACGAAGTGCTGCTTGACCGGTTGCTTTCGCGCTGCTCCGACCATTTGAGCCTGTTCGCGGCTCCGGGCTCGCTCGACCGGCCCTACGATCTCGACCTCGCCGCGTGTCGAGACCGTGCTCGACGTTGTGCGCGAGAACGTGCCCTGGATCGCGGTCGACGTGCCGCATCTATGGACCGCCTGGGCCAAGCAAATGGTGCTGAGCGCCGACCATGTGGTCATCACGGCCGTCCCGGACCTCGCCAATCTGCGCAACACCAAGAACCTGATCGATCAGCTCAAGGCTTCGCGGCCCAACGACAGGCCGCCCATTCTGGTGATGAACGAGGTCGGCATGCCCAAGCGGCCCGAGATCTCCGTCAAGGATTTCGGCCATGCGGTCGAGCTCGAGCCGAAGATCGTCATCGACTTCGACGCCCAGCTCTTCGGCACGGCGGCCAATAACGGCCAGATGATCGAGGAAGTGTCCGACAAGTCGAAAGCAGCCGAGGCGTTTCGCACGCTCGCCAATCTCCTGACCGACAAGTCCGAGCAGAAGAGCGAGAAGGCGTCGTCGTTGCTTGCGCCGATCCTTGCGCGCCTGAGACTGTCCAAGACGCGGGCCTGAGCACGATGTTCGGCAAGCGGAGCACGACTGCGGCAACACCTTCTCCGCGGCCTGATCCGGTGCCAGCACCGTCGCCCGCGCAGGTCCCGTGTTACCAACTCCTCCTCGCGTGCGCCCAAAGCTCACCCCGAGCCAGCCGATCGCCCTGAGCGTCTTGGCATAGCCAAGGGCAACCTTGGGGTCTTCCGGCTTCTTCGCATAGGCCGAACCCGATTTGGACGTGGCACTAGCCGCCTCCGAGGCGGACATCATCTGCACATCGTTCGAGGAGGCTCCGCCTAGCTTGGAGGTCTGCGTGCATCCGCCGAGCGGGCAAGCCGCCGCCCTGGTCGCAAAGAGGACCGCTGCAAGCGAGCGGCGCGAGGCGGGCGGCGGGGCTGGATCCGGAAGACGTTACTTAAGCAATCCTTACCGAGCGCGGTCGCGCGCTGGGGTTTTGCAGGGTTGCTGTAACAATGTGGGACAGACGTCAAAAAAGGATTAACCATCCCTTGCCCGAAGCCAGATGCCCGGTAAGGACTGGTTAACCACTGGCTTCCGTCTTCCGGCCTCTAAGCTGCGCCTCGGCGCCTTTGGTCCACGCGGCCATCGCTGGCATCGCGAGGATCGCGCCGGCATAGGCAGAGGCCGTGCCGTCGTCGCCGAACGCAGCAAGGTCCACGCTGTAGGTGCGGAAGCGGGTGGCGACGGGCGCGTACATGGCATCGGCATTGGTGAAGGCACCGAACAAATACGGCCCACAGGAGCCGAAGCGGGCGCGCGCATCCTTCCAGATCGCGACGACGCGCCGGATGTCCGAGGCAAGCGCCTCGCCGATGGGCGGGGAGGGGAGGCGCGCGAGCAGGTCCATCGGCATGTCGTTGCGGAGCGTGGCAAAGCCCGCATGCATCTCCGCGGAGATGCTGCGTGCCGCCGCGCGCGCCGCCGGGTCCTCCGGCCAGAGATACTTGTCCGGTTGCCGCTCGGCGAGGAACTCTAGGATGGCGAGGCTGTCCCAAACCACTTCGCCGCCGGACTTCAGCGCCGGCACCTTTCCCGCGGGCGAATGGCGCAGGATCGCTTGCTTGGTCTCCTTCTGCCGCAGTCTGACATGCTCCTCGGCGAAGGGGATGCCGGCAGCCTTCATCGCAAGCCACGGCCGCAAGCTCCAAGACGAGAAATTCTTGTCGCCGATAACGAGGGTGTAGCCGGTCTCCGCCATGCGTCGCCTTCCGCCATTGTCATGCCCGCGCTCCCCTGCCATTAATGCGCGGCCCTAAGCAAGCCCCGACACATCCATGCCCAGCAAAGCGACGACGCTAGAGGCCATGCGCCGCGGATTGGAAGACCTGCTGCTCGATGCAAGCGCAGGCGCCGCCGTCCCCATCCGCTTTGTCGCAGCGGAGGATGACGCGGGCCTAGCCGAGCTCGGCGAGGCCGAACGCCGCTGGATCGAGGCGCAGGGCTGGACGCCCAAACAAGGCGCCGTGCTGCTCCTCCCCGATGCAAGCGGTGGCGTGTCTACAGTCTTGCTCGGAACTGGCGGAAAGGACTGGGAGTCGGAAACCCCGCTTCTGACCGGCGTGCTGCCGCGGGCGCTCAGGGAAGGCGCGTACCGCTTCGCCTCGGCGCTTCCCGACCCCGATCTCGCGGCGCTCGGCTTCCTTGCCGGAAGCTATCGCTTTAGCCGCTACAAGAGCGGGAACGAGGAGAAGCCGCAGCGGCTCGTCTTGCCCCAGGGCGCAGACAGGGACCAGGTGCTTGCGCTTGCCGAGGCGCTCTATTTCGGCCGCGACCTCATCAACACGCCGGCCAATGATCTCGGCCCCGCCGAGCTCGAAGTCGTCCGTGCGCGAGCTTGCCAAAACATTCGGCGCGAACGTCAAGGTGACGGAGGGAACGAGCCTGCTCTCCGACAATTTCCCGCTGATCCACGCCGTTGGCCGCGCGAGCGACCGGGCGCCAAGGCTGATCGATCTCCGCTGGGGATCGGAGCGCGCTCCCAAGGTCACGGTCGTCGGCAAGGGCATCTGCTTCGATACGGGCGGCCTCGACATCAAGCCGGGCAGCGCCATGGCGCTGATGAAGAAAGACATGGGAGGTGCCGCCTCCGCGCTCGCCTTCGCGCTGCTCGTCATGCGCGCGAAACTCCCGCTGCGCCTGCGCGTGCTGATCCCCGCCGCCGACAACAGCATCTCCGGCAACGCGTTCAGGCCTGGCGATGTGCTGCCGAGCCGCGACGGCATGACGGTCGAGATCGGCAACACGGACGCGGAAGGCCGGCTCGTGCTCGCCGACGCGATCAGTCTCGCCGACGAGGAGGCGCCCGATTATCTCGTCACTATCGCCACGCTGACGGGCGCGGCGCGCGTTGCGCTCGGTCCCGACCTGCCGCCGCTCTATGCCGATGATGAGGATTTCGCCGCGGGCCTTCTGGACTCTGGGCGCGCCGTCGGCGATCCGCTTTGGCGCATGCCCTTCTGGAAGCCTTACGACCAGCTGCTCAAGAGCGCGATCGCCGACGTGAACCACATCGCGGAAGGCTCGTTCGCAGGCTCGGTGATCGCGGCTTTGTTCCTCAAGCGCTTCGTGCACGAGGCGAAACGCTTCGCCCATCTCGACATTTTCGGCTGGGTGCCGCGGGAGCGCCCCGGCCGCCCCAAAGGCGGTGAGCCGCAAGCCGCGCGTGCGCTCTTCGAGTATTTCCGCAAAGAGCTCGGAACCTCGTGAGCAAGATAGACTTGCCGGACAAGCGGCTTAACGCTTATCGCGACCGACCTCGCCGATGACGCGTTGCGCGGGCGGGTCGACGCGCCCCGCTACGTGACGGGCGAGCGGCGCCAGGTTGCGGCCCCTGTGCTGCCCGTCCGGCGCGAGCCGCGCTTCGATGCGACGCTCGACACCGAGGCGCTGCTCGGCGAGACCGTCACGGTCTTCGATGAGACCGAAGGCTGGGCCTGGGTTCAGCTCGCGCGCGATCGTTATGTGGGCTACATGCCGAGCGAGGGCCTGTCCCGCAAGATCGTCAGACCCAC
This sequence comes from uncultured Alphaproteobacteria bacterium, assembly GCA_963832515.1. Taxonomy (GTDB): domain Bacteria; phylum Pseudomonadota; class Alphaproteobacteria; order Rhizobiales; family Methyloligellaceae; genus Methyloceanibacter. The sequence continues at coordinate 140,906 of CAWHUE010000017.1, read as the reverse complement.
GCATCGCGTGGCAACGCTCAGGACGTATGTCTATCTCGAGCCTGACGGCAAGGCGCCGGCACTTCCGCTGCTCAGCCTGAATGCGCGCGTGACCTGCAAGGCCGAAGAGGGGAAGTTCCTGGCGCTTGCGGGCGGTGGTTTGTTCCGGCCAGCCACCTCGCGCTGGAAGGCGAGGTCGCCCCGGATCATGTGGCCGTCGCCGAGTCGTTTCTCGGCGCGCCCTATCTCTGGGGCGGGCGCACGAGCCTCGGGCTCGATTGCTCGGGCCTCGTGCAGCTCACCGTCGAGGCCGCCGGCCATGTCTGCCCGCGCGATGCCGATATGCAGGCCGCCGAGCTTGGGCAGCCGGTCGATCCAGCCGCACTTGGCCGTGGCGACCTCGTGTTCTGGGAGGGGCATGTGGGCATCATGACGAGCGGCGAGCATCTCCTCCACGCCAATGCCCATCACATGGCGGTCGAGCTTGAGCCGCTCGCGCTTGCACGCGAGCGGATCAGAGCTGCCGGATATGAGGTGACATGCGTGCGGCGACTGCCGCGCAAGCATGGTTAGCCGCTTGAGGGCTAAAAGACGCCGAACAGATAGAGCAGGATGATGATCGGAATCGGAATGCCGATCAGCCACAAGAGAGCACCGCGCATTGGTTCAGTCCTTTGTTCCGTGTGCAGGGAAGTGCTGCACCAAGAACGCGATGACTGGCTTTGAGTTCCGCTTTACGTGGAGACGGCGGACGTGCGCCGCGCTTCGAGCTCGAAGGCGGCGGCGAGCAACGCCTTGGTGTAGTCGGTCTTGGGCTTGGAGAAGACCGTTCGGGCCGGGCCTTGCTCCACCACCTTGCCGTGCCGCAGCACGATGATCGAGTTGGCCAGCGCGCGCACCACCTTCAGGTCGTGGCTGATGAAGAGATAGGCCAGCTTGTGCCGTTTCTGCAGGTCGCGCAGCAGGTCGACGATCTGCGCCTGCACCGATACATCGAGCGCGCTCGTCGGCTCGTCGAGGATGAGGAATTTCGGCTCCAGCACGAGCGCGCGGGCAATGGCGATGCGCTGTCTCTGGCCGCCCGAGAACTCGTGCGGATAGCGGTCGCGCAGTTTCGGGTCGAGGCCGACCTCTTTGAGGGCACGCGCCACCCGCGCGTCGCGGTCATCGCGGGTGAGCCCCGAATTCTGGACGAGCAGGCCCTCCTCGATGATCTGCCCGATCGAAAGCCGCGGCGAAAGCGAGCCATAGGGGTCCTGGAACACGATCTGCATATTGCGCCTGAACGGCCGCATGCGCTTCGAATCGAGCCCATCGATGCGATTGCCGAGATAGACGATGGGGCCCTCGCTCGAAATCAGGCGCAGCAGGGCAAGCCCGAGCGTGGTCTTGCCCGAGCCCGAATTCGCCCACGACGCCGAGCGTCTGGCCTTGCTTGACGGAAAGGTCGATGCCGTCGACTGCTTTGATGTGACCAACAACGCGCCTAAGGAAGCCGCGCCTGATCGGAAACCAAACGCGCAGATCCTTGGCTTCAAGGATGGTCGGCGCCTTGGCGTTGGCGGCGGGTGGTGAGCCCTTCGGCTCCGAAGCGATCAGGTGTTTAGTGTAGGGATGCTTCGGCGCGGCGAAGATGTCGTGGGTGACGCCGCGCTCGACGATCTCGCCGTTGTTCATCACACACACTCGGTCAGCCATCTTGCGCACGATGCCGAGATCGTGGGTGATCAGCAGCATCGCCATGTTGAACTCGTCCTTGAGCTTGAGCAGCAGGTCGAGGATCTGCGCCTGGATGGTCACGTCGAGCGCCGTGGTCGGCTCGTCGGCGATGAGCAGGTCCGGCTCGTTGGCGAGCGCCATGGCGATCATGACGCGCTGACGCTGCCCGCCGGAGAGCTGGTGCGGGTAGGAGCCCAGCCGGCCTTGGGGATCGTCGATGCCGACCTTGTTGAGCAGGTCGAGCACGCGGACGCGGGCCGCACGGTCCGACATGCCGCGATGGATCTTGAGCACCTCGCCCACCTGCTGCTCGATCGTGTGCAGCGGGTTGAGCGAGGTCATCGGTTCCTGGAAGATCATCGAGATCTTGTTGCCGCGCACGTGACGCAACTGGTCTGGCCGGAGCGCGAGCAGGTTTTCGTCCTTGAAGAAGATCTTGCCGGAGGGATGTGAGGCGGAAGGGTAGGGGAGGAGCTGCAGGATCGAGAGCGCCGTCACGGTCTTGCCTGAGCCCGACTCGCCGACCAGCGCCACGGTCTCCGCGTCCCCAATGTCGAAGGACACTTTCTTCACCGCGTGGGTGACGTTCTCGCCCGAGCGAAAGTCGACCGACAAATCTTCGACGGAGATGAGCGGCGTGGTGGGCTTTTCGGCCATCAGGGGTGGGCCTCCTTATGGCGTACGTGCTTGTCGGCGCAGGCGCCGCGCTCGATCTCGACCGTCGCGTGGTTGAGGCCGAAGCGCTCCTTGAGCCGCGCTTTGATGGCCTTGACGGCGCGGTCGGAATCTTCCGTCTCGCCGATCGAAGCGTGCAGCGTAACCATGCGGCGCGACTGCGTGATCGACCAGACATGCACATGGTGCACGTCCTCGACGCCTTTGACGTTGGCGATGAGGTCGGGGCCGATGGCGCGGGTGTCGAGCTCCTCGGGCGCGCCTTCGAGCAGGATGTGGCCGGCGGCCGTCACGACTTTCCAGCCGCTGCGAAGGATGATGACCGCGACCAGCAGCGACAGCAGCGGGTCGATGGGCATCCAACCGGTGAGCAGGATCACGGCGCCCGCGGCCAGCGCCGCCACCGAGCCGAGCAGGTCGCCGAGCACATGGATGGTCGCGCCGCGGATATTGAGGTTCTCGCGATCTGCGCCTCGCAGCAGCCAGAACGCGGCAATGTTGACCAGAAGCCCGAGCACGGCGACCACGACCATGATGCCGCCCGCGACCTCATGCGGCGACATCAGCCGCTGGACGGCCTCATAGACGATCCAGGCGGCGATGGCGAAAAGCGCTAGCCCGTTGGCGAAGGCGACCAGGATCTGGAAGCGGTCAAAGCCGTAGGTGCGCTTCCAATCCGCCGGCCGGCGCGAAATCCGGAACCCCAGCCAGGCGAGCGCGAGCGAGGCGAAATCGGTCAGCATGTGGCCGGCATCGGCGAGCAAAGCGAGCGAGCCGGAGATGATGCCGCCCGCCACCTCGGCCAGCATGAAAGCGCCGGTCAGAAGCGCCGCGAGCCCGACGCGCCACTCGTTGTTGGCATCGACCGCGGGCGCGTGGCTGTGGTCGTGACCGGCGTGGCTATGAGCGTGCGAACCGTGCATCCTGCCTCACGCGAGCGTCTTGCGCGGGTCGAGCGCGTCGCGCACCGCCTCGCCGATGAAGATCAGCAATGACAGCATGATGGCGATCACGAAGAAGGCGGTCAGGCCGAGCCATGGCGCTTGCAGATTGTCCTTGCCTTGCGCGAGCAGCTCGCCGAGCGAGGGTGAGCCCGGCGGCAACCCGAACCCGAGAAAGTCGAGCGACGTCAGCGTGGTGATCGAGCCGTTCAGGATGAACGGCATGAAGGTGAGGGTCGCCACCATCGCGTTCGGCAGAAGGTGCTTGAAGATGATCTTGGTGTTGGACAGGCCGAGTGCGCGCGCGGCGGTGACATATTCGAAATTCCGGGCGCGCAGAAACTCGGCGCGCACAACGCCGACCAGCGCCACCCACGAGAAGGCAAGCAGAATGCCGAGCAGGATCCAGAAATTCGGCTCGATCACCGCCGCGACGATGATCAAGAGATAAAGCTGCGGCACGCTCGTCCAGATCTCGATGAAGCGCTGGAAGAGGAGATCGGTCCAGCCGCCGAAATAGCCCTGCACCGCGCCGGCCGCGACCCCGACAATCGAAGAAAATATCGTCAGCACCAGACCGAACAGAACGGAGAGTCGGAAGCCGTAGATCACGCGGGCGACCACGTCGCGCCCCTGGTCGTCGGTGCCGAGCCAGTTCCATTCGAGGTTTTTGTCGCAAGGATGGAAGCCGCGCTCGACCGCGAGCTTGCAGTCCTCGTCGGTGAGCAGCCAGGTGGGCTTCACCGGGAATGCCATCGGCGGGTTCTTGTTCTGCGTGTTGTAGGAGAAGCGGATCGGTGGCCAAAGCATCCAGCCACCCTTCTCGATCATCTCCTTCACGACAGGATCGCGATAGTCGGCCTCCGTCTCGAAGATGCCCCCGAACGCGGTCTCGGGATACGCCCGGAAGATCGGCCAGTAAGTCTGGCCCTCGTATCTGACGAGGATCGGCTTGTCATTGGCGATGAACTCGGCGAACAGGCTGATGCCGAATAGCGCGAGAAAGATCCACAGGCACCAATAGCCACGCCGGTTGGCCTTGAACACCTCCCAGCGGCGGCGCTGGAGCGTCGAGAGCCAGGGCCGCACGCGGGGCATGCCCTGGGCTGCGACCTCCTGGATAAGAGCGGTATCGGTCGGAGCGTCCATGCCGGCTCACACCTCACGCGTCTCGAAATCGATGCGCGGATCGACCCAGGTATAGGTGAGGTCGGACAGGAGATTGATGAACAGGCCGAGCAGCGAGAAGATATAGACCGTGGCGAACACGACCGGATAGTCGCGGTTCACGATCGACTCGAAGCCGAGCAGGCCGAGCCCATCGAGCGTGAAGATCGTCTCGATGAGCAGGGAGCCCGCGAAGAACGCGCCGATGAACGCGCCCGGAAAGCCGGCAATGACGATCAGCATGGCGTTGCGGAACACGTGTCCGTAAAGCACCTTGTGCTCGGTCAGGCCCTTGGCGCGCGCCGTCATCACATATTGTTTGCGGATTTCCTCCAGGAACGAGTTCTTGGTGAGGAAGGTCGTGGTGGCGAAGGCCGACAGCGCCATGGCAGTCAGCGGCAGCACCAGATGCCAGAAATAGTCGAGGATCTTCATGTACCAGGGGAGCTCGGACCAGTTCTCCGAGACGAGCCCGCGCAGCGGAAAGATTTGCAGAAACGATCCTCCCGCGAACAGCACGATCAGGAACACCGCGACGAGAAAGCCCGGGATGGCATAGCCGATCACGATCACCGTGCTCGTCCAGACGTCGAAACGCGAGCCGTCGCGCACGGCCTTTCGGATGCCGAGCGGAATCGAGATCGCATAGGCGAGCAGCGTCATCCAGAGTCCGAGCGAGATCGACACGGGCAGCCGCTCGGCGATTAGCTTCAGCACGCTGGTGTCGCGGAAATAGCTCTCCCCGAAATCGAACAGGAGATAGCTCTTGATCATCATCAGGAAGCGCACATGCGCCGGCTTGTCGAAGCCGAACTGCTTCTCGAGGCTCTTGATGAATTCGGGGTCGAGCCCTTGCGCGCCGCGATATTTCGACGGCCCGGCCGCATCGCCCGGCATGCCGCCTTGGCCAGGCTTCCCGGCGCCCGCCATGTCGCCGCCACCGCCGGTGAATTTCGAGGTGGCGCCGGCGTCGGTACCGGTGAGTTGCGCGATGATGCGCTCGACCGGCCCGCCGGGTGCGAACTGCACGATGACGAACGTCACCAGCATGATGCCGAGCATAGTCGGGATGATCAGCAGGATGCGGCGAAGGATATAGGCGGTCATTTGGTTCCGGCCGGTTTTCTCGACCTCAAGATAAAGTAACCCGCGACAAGGACCGCAAGCACAAGCGCAAGCATGACGAAGGGGGAACGCGAACTTGGGCTTTCCGCCGATTCCTTGGCCGCGGAAACCTTGGCGGTCAGTTTCGCAGCTTTGGCCTCGTCATACCACCACGTATCCAAAATGCCGCGGTCGAAACGCGGTTTCGTCTCGGGCCGCGCGAATTTGTCCCAATGGGCCACATGGTTTGAGCCTTTGTACCAGTGCGGCACCCAGTAATGGCCGGCGCGCAGCACGCGGTCGAGTGCGCGCGCGGCCGTCTCCATGTCCTCGCGGCTCTTGGCCCCCACCACCCGCTCGATCAGCGCATCGACCGCGGGGTCGGAAACGCCCGCAAGGTTCAGCGAGCCGTCCATTGCCGCGGCCTGCGAGCCGAAATAGCTTCTGAGCTCCACGCCCGGCGTATTGCGCATGACGTAGCGCTGGGTGGTCAGGTCGAAATCGAAATCCTTCAGGCGCTGCTGGTATTGCGCGGGGTCGACCATGCGCATGCGGGCGTCGATGCCGAGAAGCTTGAGGTTCTTGAGGTAGGGCGCGAACACCCGCTCGAAGGTCGGCTCGAACATCAGCATTTCGATCTTGAGCTGCTCGCCCTTATCGTTGACGCGCACGCCGTTCTTCACCGTCCAGCCCGCCGCGTCGAGCAGCTTGCCGGCCTCCTGTAGGAGCTTGCGGTCCTGGCCTGTGCCGTCGCTCTTGGGCGGGAGATAGGCGGTCCCCAGAGCCTCCTCAGAGACCGGCACGCCGAGACCCTGAAGCAGCGCGCTCTCGGCTTCGGACGGCTCGCCCTCGGCCTTCATCGGCGAGTTCTCGAAGAAGCTCTGCGTGCGGTCGTAGAGCCCATAGAAGATGTTGCGGTTGGTCCACTCGAAATCGAACGCGAGGTCGAGCGCCTTGCGCACGCGCGGGTCTTTCAGTTGCTCGCGCCGCGTATTGAGGAAGAACCCTTGCGTGCCCGACGGCGTCTCGTCCGGCAGCACCTCCTTCTTGACCCGCCCGTCGCGGATCGCGGGGAAGTCGTATTCCGTCGCCCAAACCTTGGAGGTGAACTCCTCGCGGAAATCGTAAGCGCCGGCCTTAAACGCCTCCATGCCGGCGGTGCGGTCGCGGAAATATTCGTAGCGGATCTTGTCGAAGTTCCAGCGCCCGCGATTGGCAGGAAGGTCCTTCGCCCAATAATCCGGATTGCGCCGATAGACGATGCTACGCCCTTGCGCGATCTTGTCGACGAGATAAGGGCCAGAGCCGAGCGGCGGGTCGAGCGTGGTCTCGTCGAAAGGCTGCTTGGCGTAATAGGCCTTGGAGAGGATGGGCAAGCTCGCGACCGTCAGCGGCAGGTCGCGGACGAGCTCGCCCTTGAATTCATAGCGCACGGTCTTGGGATCGATCGCCTCGGCCTTCACCACGTCTTGCAGCATCTGGTGGAAGATCGGGTGACCCTTTTCCTTCAGCGCCTCGAAGGAGAAGACCACGTCTTCCGCCGTGACTGGCGTGCCGTCAGCGAATTTCGCCTCGGGCCGGAGATAGAACGTCACCGACATCTTGTCGTCTGCAACCTCGGCGCTCTCTGCGACGAGGCCATACACCGCGTCCGGCTCGTCGGCCGCCCGCACCATCAGCGAGTTCGAACAGGAGATCGAGCCCCTGCGCGGCGTCGCCCTTGAGAATGTAGTTGTTGAGGCTGTTGAAGGTCGTCACGCCGCCCCAACCGATCAGCGAGAGCGTGCCGCCTTTCGGCGCATCGGGGTTGGCGTAACTGAAATGCGTGAAGCCGGCCGGGTAGGCGAGGTCGCCGAAGGCCGAGAGCCCGTGCTTGCGCTCAGCGGCGTGCGCCGGCGTCACCAGCAGGAACAAAAGGAGCAGCGCGCAAGCGGCCGATCGCGCGTGCGGCCAGAGGCCTGGCATCAGAGCTTCGACGGCCCGGGCAGGCGTGAGGCGAGCTTCTCGTCGAACCACCAGACCTGGAGGAAGCCGGGCGTCAGCCCGGGCAGCACCTTCGGCTGGCCGTAGCGGTCCCAATAGGCGATGCGCACCAGGGGCGAGAACCATTGCGGCACCACGAAATCGTGCCAGAGCAGCACGCGGTCGAGCGCGCGCGTCGCCGCGACCAGCTCCTCGCGATCCTTGGCGAAGATCACCTTGTCGATCAGTCTGTCGATCGCCGCGTCCTTGATCCCGATCAGGTTGGTGCTGCCTTCGCGGTCGGCAGATTCCGTTCCCCAAAAATCGCGCTGCTCGTTGCCGGGCGAATCCGACTGCGCGAAATTCCCAACGACGATGTCGTAGTCGAACATGTTGATCCGCCGCGTGTATTGCGCGGAATCAACCAGGCGCAGCACGCCTTTGATGCCGAGCCGCTCGAGATTGCGCAAATAAGGCTGCACGATGCGCTCGAACATCGGCGAGACGAGCAGGAACTCGACCTTCATCTGCTGGCCGGTTTCCTTGTTGCTGAGGACGCCGTTCTTGATCTCCCAGCCGGCCTCCTTGAGCAGCACCGCGGCCTTGCGGAGATTGTTGCGCGCATCGTCCGGCGTGGCATTCACCGGATTCTTGTGCACCTCGGTAAACACCTCCGGCGGCACGCCGTCCTTGACCTCGTTCAGGATCGCGAGCTCCGCGCCCTGGGGCAGCTCGGCAGGAGCGGCAAGCTCGCTGTTCTGGAAGAAGCTGCCGACGCGTTCATATTGGCCGTAGAACAGGTTCTTGTTCGCCCATTCGAAATCGAAGGCGAGGTTGAAGGCCTGGCGCACGCGGCGGTCCTGGAATTGCGGACGCCGCATGTTCAGCACGAAGGCCTGCATGGGCTGCGAGCGCCGAAGCTCGACCTCCTGAAGCTTGACGAACCCGTTGCGCACGGCAGGGAAATCGTAGGACGTGGCCCAGGTCTTCGCGCTTGTTTCCTGCCGGTAGTCGAGATTGCCGGCCTTGAAGCTCTCGAGCGCCACCGTGTCGTCGCGGTAATAGTCGAAGCGCACCTCGTCGAAGTTCCACATGCCGCGGTTCACGGGCAGGTCCTTGCCCCAATAGTCCTTCACGCGCTCGTATGAGATCGTCCGGCCGGGCGCGACTGTCCTGATGCGATAGGCGCCCGAGCCAAGCGGCGGCTCGAGCGTAGTCTTCATCGGGTCGCGCTGATTGCCGCTTGCATCGGTCCCGGTCCAGTAATGTTTGGGGAGGATGGTGAGCTGGCCCATGATCATCGGCAGCTCGCGGTTATTCTTCACATCGAAATAGAACGTGACCTCGTTGTCGCCGGTCTTCTCGGCGCGCTCGACGTTCTTGTAATAGAGGCCCATGCGCGGATTGGCCTCCTTGTTGATCCCAAGACTGTAGATGACGTCGTCCGGTGTGATGGGCTTGCCGTCATGCCAGCGCGCCTCGTCGCGGAGCTTGAAGGTTACCGAGGAATAGTCGGACGGGTAGCTCGCCCATTCGGCTATCAGGCCGTAAGCGGTCGAGGACTTGTCGATGCTGTCGGCCATCAGGCTCTCGAAGACGAGCGAGAGCCCGCCGGCCGCTTCGCCCCTGTAGAGGATCGGGTTGAGGCTGTCGAAGCTGCCGATATCGGCAAGCCGCACCGATCCGCCTTTCGGCGCATCGGGATTGACGTAGCCGAAATGGGTGAAACCGGCCGGGTATTTTGGCTCACCGATCAGCGAGAGCGCGTGATGTTTGACGGGCTCCTCGGCGGCTCGCGCCGGACCGGAAAGCGCGCCTGCAAGGGCCACGGCTAAGGCGAGGCGAAGCAAGGTCATGGCCGCTCGATGCTCCTGCTGGAGGGATTGGCATGGCTTGGCGAAAAGCGCCGGCCGAGAGCAATGCCGCAAGGCCAAGGCCCCGAAAAATCTCGCAAAACCTAGCACGGCGAGGCGGATGACCAAATGAATTATCGGTCATCTCTCGGCCATTTGGCCCGCCATGGCTTGCGGCCATAGCGGACAGAAGCTGGGCGCCGGTGCTACTGCCCGGCGGGCGGCCCGCCGGGATATTCCGGCTGCGGCCAGTTCGGGTTTGGCGGTTCGCCAGCGACCGGCGTGGTGTCGGCGGCCGGAGCCTCCGCGCCTTCCGGCGGTCCGTCGGGATATTCCGGCTGCGGCCAGGACGGTGGAGGGCGACTCGCCGGCTGACGGGGCTGGCGTCTCCTCTGCCGCAGGCGCCGGCTCTTCCCCGGTGGTTTCGTCTGCAGGCTTGGTTTCCTCCGCAGGCGCGGGTTCCTCGGCAGGAGGCGTCTCGGCGGAAGGGCCAGGCTCCTCGGCGGTGGGCGCGGGCTCCTCTGCAGGCGGCGACGGCTCGGCCGATGGGGCAGGTTCCTCGGCGGCCGGTGCCGGCTCTTCTGCGGGGTGCGGGCTGCTCGGCAGGCGGCGTCTCAGCCGATGGCGCAGGTTCCTCAGCGGCCGGTGCAGGCTCTTCCGCTGGCGCGGGCTCTTCGGTTGCGCCGGGCTTCTCTTCCTCTGCCGGAGCAGGCTCGCCAGCGGGCGCGGGCTCTTCCGCGGCGGGAGCGGGTTTCTCGTCCCCTGCGGGCTTAGGCTTTTCCTCTCCGCCCGGAGCGGCTTCAGGCAGCGGCGGCGGGTTGTCGTTCTTGGTGCGCAAGAAGGCGATGACGTTCGCCCGCTTCTTGGCATCCGGAATACCGGGGAAGGCCATCATCGTCCCCGGCGCAAATTCCTGCGGATTATGGATGAGGGCGTCGACCAGCTCGTAGGTCCAGTCGCCCGTATGGGCCTTCATCGCAGGCGTGTAGTTGAAGCCCTCGACGGAGGCGATCTTCCGCCCGAGCACCCCGTAGAGGTGGGGGCCGATCATGTTGGGGCCGCCTTTGTCGAAGTTGTGGCAGACCTTGCAGAGCGCGGCGTCCGCCTCTCCAGCCGCGGCATCGGCCGTGGCCAACAGCCCGAGCACTTCCGATTTCGCCGCAGGTTCCTCGGCGGGTTTCTCGCCGTCCTTCGGCTTTTCGCTGGTGGCTACCTCGAGGCCCGGCTTTTCCCCGTGGCCTTCTTCGAAGGCTATGTTGACGAGGGTGCGGGTGCCGAAGAAAAGCAGCAGTGCGAACAGCACGGCCATGGCGATCTGATTGAAGCGGTAAGCATTCATGAGCGGTGTCCCCCAGCAAGGCAGAGGCTACTTGAAGTAGCTCTTGCGGACCGGGCGAGAGACTATAGGGCGTGCGCGTTTGTTGCAACTCGCGCAATCGCTTAGCGCGGCCAGTCGCTTGGCAAATTTTCCCGTGCTAAGCGGGGCACCATGTCGGACTGCCTCATCGTTATCCCTGCAAGGCTCGCGGCCACCAGGCTTCCCGGCAAGCCTTTGGCTGCCATCGGGAAAGCGCCCATGATCGTCCATGTCTGGGCGAGGGCGTGCGAAGCGGGTTGTGGGCCTGTCATCGTTGCCACCGACGCGCTCGAAGTTGCGCATGCGGTGCGCGAAGCGGGCGGCTGCGCCGTCATGACCCGCGTGGATCATGCGAGCGGCTCCGACCGCGTGTTCGAGGCGGTCTCGAGCTTCGATCCGGCGGGCAAGTTCGACGTTGTCGTCAATTTGCAGGGCGACCTTCCGACCCTCGACCCGAACCTTGTGCGGCGCTGCATAGCAGTGCTCGGGGAGGGGCCCGTCGACATCGGCACGATCGCCGCCGAGATCGTCCGCCAGGAGGAGCGCACCGACCCGAACGTGGTGAAGATCGTCGGCACGCCGATCGGCGACGGCGCGACGCTGCGAGCGCTTTATTTCACGCGCGCGACGGCGCCGCACGGCGCGGGCCCGCTCTACCATCACATCGGCGTCTATGCCTATAGGCGCGCGGCGCTCGAACGCTTCGTCAAGCTGCCGCAGTCCGCCCTCGAGCGTCGCGAGAAGCTCGAGCAGCTCCGCGCGCTCGAAGCCGGCATGCGCATCGACGTTGGCCTCGTTGACACCGTCCCCCTCGGTGTCGATACTCCGGCCGACCTTGCCCGCGCGCGCGCGTTACTTGTGTCCCGCCGCTAGTTCGTCGCTGCCGAGCAGCAGCGACTTCTGCTTTGTGCCACAACCGGACATGGAACGAGCCCTACGCTCTTCAAAGCAACAGGGCTAGCCGCTGAACAAACCACACCGCGGCCAATGAACCAATGCCGTAACCGATGATGGTTCTGGCCCAGGGCCGCCTGACCATCGAAAGGTGACCGACGATGGCTACCAAGGCAAGCACGGCAAACACAAAGATGAGCTGACCGGCCTCGACACCTAGATTGAAGGTAAGCAGCGCAAGCGGCACGTCGGACTGAGGCAGGCCGATCTCCTTGAGGGCCCCGCCAAAACCCAGACCGTGTAAGAGGCCAAAGACAAAGGCAACGATCCAGGGCGCGTCACTTGTCAAACTGTTATTCCGTCGCCGACAAATGGTTTCTGCCGCCACGAACATGATGCTGAGAGCAATCACGGCCTCGACAGGCGCCTGCGGAATCTGCGCCCAACCAAGAGCGGCCAGGGCGAGCGTGATGCTATGCGCGACAGTGAAGGCCGTGATGACCTTCACCAACATCCACGGATTGAGTACAAGAAGCAGAAGGGCCAGCACGAATAGCAGATGGTCAATGCCAAGCAGGATGTGTTCGATGCCGAGCAGAAAATACGTGCGGGCGGTGTCTATCCAGGTCGGCGCCGCGGCAAGCGTGAAGTAGGGCTGGTCCGGCGTCAGCCTTGCAGCCTGAACAGCGCCATCTGTTAGCGCCATTCTGACAACGACGTCAGTAAACATGCCGGCAAGTCCGTCAATCGAGACCTGACGCCCGGCGAGTCCACCAAGGCAGCGCACGACGCGACGCTCCAGAAGGGCATTTTCGGCGCGCTCAGTGCGTGGCGTCTCAGTGTCAGAGCATTCGCCTGGAAGCCGGACATAGAGCGCAAGCCGCATGTCGCCCCGTGCTGGCACTTTAAAGCGGACATCGTAGCTCTCGGAGCTGATTTGACGAATCTCCAAGAACCCGGGGCGCAATTCATGGGCAAGTGCTGTGCTTTGCAGCACCATCAACAACGTGAATGTCAAAAAGAGACGCGTCACCGCGAGGTTCCGTCGTTTTGAGCGCCAGAAGGCATAACGACCTCGTATTTGGCGCGCAGTTGATCGTATGCGTGAGCTTGGAACTCGTTGCGCTTTTTTGTCCGCCACTTCTGCTCAACTGCTTCTCGCACCTCGTCGAGCTTTGGGTCATAGCCATCGATGCGCTCGGTTACGCGCACGAGATGGAGGCCAAATGGAGACTTAATGGGGCCGGCCCATTCATCCTCGGGGAGATCGGTCAGCGCCCGCGAGAACGCCTCGCCGAAATTCCGACCGATACTGCTTGGCGTGGAAAGTGGGGTCGAGGCTGGCAGCAGCGTCGGGTCACCTAGGTCGGCGGGCAGATGGTTAGCCGATGCCTTTAGCGCCTCCAGCGTTTGCTTCGCGCGGATTGTTATCGCCTCGTCCGTTTTCTTAGGGTTCAAGAAGACCTGCTGAAAAGCGATACGCGGCTCAACTCTGAACTCCGGTTTGTGTTCATTGAGAAACGCCTGAAGCTTAGCGTCATCAACGACGAGGAGTGCGTCGCTCGGCTCTGTCACGAACTCCATCTTCTGCTGCATACGCCGCCGGATCAGTGTGTCGTCGCGATCCAGGCCGAGTTGCAGCGCCTCGCGGTAGTAGACCTCCTCCTTGATGTAAGCATCGACAAGACCACGCAGTTCTTCAGGTGTGGGAGGTCGTTGCCAGGTCTTGGCGAAAACCTGCGCCAGTTGCTGCACGCGACCCTCGGTGACGACGACCCTGTCGCGCGGCTCATCTGCGTTGCTTCCGATCAGCGTGTAAGCGCCGAAAACCAACGCACCTATGAGGATGAAATGGACAAGCGGCTCGCGGACAAGCCTTGAAAGGAACGCCATTGCAATCCCAGCGCTATATCAGCCCTTTGGCGTGTACCAGATGGGTGAAGTGTAGGCGCGCTCCTGCGTCGTCATCGGCACATCGTCCGACATATCTGATCTTGAATCGCTTCGCCTCGTAAGCTGTCCAGCGCGGCGTGGGGATCTCGATGACACGCGCATAGTAGAACGCGCGCTGCGCCGGATCGAAATCCGGGTCCTTCCAGACGGCGATGAGCTCAGGCGCGCCGATGTCGTTGCTCCACGTCGCGTTCTTTACGTCGACGGTGTTGCCCACCGGAGGCACTTTCCCATCGGCGCCGGGCGCGCGATCGCCGCTCCAGACAACGTCGTAGACCTTCTCTTGGGTCTCACCTTTCGCATCGAGCCACCCCTTGACGATCTGGATGCGATCGAGGTTGCCGCTATAGGGGTCCTTCATCGCGGCGACGAGGAAACTGGGCGACTTGCCACTCGAGGCATCGCGCAAATCGCTACCCATCGGCACACCCTTGGCGTAGCCGGCATTGGCTGGCAGACGTGTCTTCGTGTCGGCGTCTGTGAAGTCCCAACCGCCGAAGAAGCGAACGGTCATGCGCGGACCGGTCGTCGCGTAGGTCTCTTTTCGCTTCATCGCGTCGAAGATCGCCTCGCGCGTGTTCTCGGTCGCCCAAACCCCCGCATAGCCGCCCGCGGCCTGCTGCCAACCCTTGATGGTGAACTTGGGGTCTGGGGCCTCTATGACGACATGTTCCCAGCGGTGCGGCTCGGGCTCGACGCCGGAGTGCTTGCCGAAGAAATTCTCCTCCTCGACTGCCGCCATTGCCGTGTGGGCATCCGTTGAGCCGACCATGCCGAACTTGAAGGGATTTACCCCGAGCTCCTTCTCCAACATCAGGCCGGTCTTGAGCGCTTGGCGGGCGTATTCCCATTGCAGCATGTCCGGAGTCTTGGCCTCGGTCCCGTTCAGGTTGGACTTGTCCCACTTTTCGTAGTCAGCGAACTCATCGTTGGGCGAAAGCATCGGATGTGCCTCGCCATCACCTTTGATCTGGGTGACCTCGATGAGCGGTTCATATTGGATGCGCATTGCAGCCAGCTCTTTGGTGAGCGGCTTGCCGTCAAAAGTCTCGACCGTGAACATGCGCCCATTGCTCAGGTTGCCGTTGTGCGGAATGGCCAAGACTTCGCCGCCGGTCTCCTTCTCCACCGCGGCAAGATGTTTCCAAAGGTCCTCCGGGTTCTTGCTGTCATATTGTGAGAAGGGAACAGTGCGGTTGGCGACGCTAGCATCGCCACGGAAGATCACGTTGCGGTGCAGGTTGTAACCGCCGATGGCAGTCCATTCGTAGCCGATCAGCGCAGTGAAGCGTCCGGGTTCGTTGTACTTGTCGGCCAGCGCTGTATAAGCCTGCCAGGCATTCCGCACGGCCTGATCGCTTTTGATCGGGGGCACGTCGCCCGACAGCGAGCCTACGATCTCCATTGCCGTGGCGAAGACCCTATCGTTGTCGCCGCTTGTCAGCGCCTCGTACCACTTTTTGCCCACCTCGGTTGACAGGATCTCTTGGTCGCCACTGAGCAATTGCGGCATCAGGCCATACATTTCGGCATGATCAGCAATCACCAAGAAGTCGAGTGGTCGCGATAGCTTGGCGCGAAGCCCATGCGTTGTGGTGATCTCTTCGCCACGCGCGAAGCGATATGCATCCTCCTGGCCAACGCGGCACATCGTGCCTGCATCGACCGAGACGGCTGTATGCAGGTGCGTGTCTCCCCAGAGGACGCGGGTCGGGAAATCTCGCCCGACATACGGGGAGAATTGCGGAACGGAAAGCTCTTTGACGCCTTCCTTGGTGGGCAGTTGGTCCGCCCACGCTGCCGTCGCAAAAACTAAGCAAACGAAAGTTGCGAGGCCACAAGACGTCAAGGATGCATTGGTTGTCACGGTTGTCTCCCTCGAATTGGCGCCCATCTTCGTGGCCCAGATCGGAAGAATACCAAACTGGGCGAGGGATTGGCAGTGGTAGGTCGCCCGGAAGGCGCGGGTTCAATCCATACACTTAGGTCGGCTACGCCGGCACAGGTCGTATCCGCTATGGGTCATAAGCGGTTGTCGATGGCGCCTTCTCTCTACGCCTCCACGGGACCCCGCTCGAAGTCGGCATGCCTCGTTGACACCGTCCCCCTCGGTGTCGATACTCCGGCCGACCTTGCCCGCGAATTCACCCTAATCTCACCTCTCGATTGTCATTCCCGCGCATGCGGGAATCCAGTAAACGCATGCCGTCCGCTAACTGAAACACGCTCCGATTACTGGATGCCCGCCTTCGCGGGCCTGACACGCCTTCGAAGTCGTTCCTATGGCCAAGATCCGCTCGAACAGAATCGCCTTCCAGGGCGAGCCCGGCGCCAACTCGCATCTCGCCGCCCGCGACGCCTATCCGCGCATGGAGGCGCTGCCTTGCCCGACCTTCGAGGACGGGCTCGCCGCGGTGAAGACCGGCCAAGCCAAGCTCGCCATGATCCCGATCGAGAATTCGGTGGCAGGCCGCGTCGCCGACATTCATCACCTGCTCCCGCATTCCGGCCTCTACATCATCGCCGAGCATTTCGAGCGCATTCGGCATCAGCTCCTGACGCTGCCCGGCGCCAAGCTCTCCGAGCTCAAGACGGTGCACAGCCACATCATGGCGCTCGGCCAATGCCGTAAGGCGATCCGCGCGCTGAAGCTTACGCCGGTGGTCGAGGCCGACACGGCGGGCGCCGCGCGGCATCTCCGCGAGCTCGGCGACAAGAGCCGCGCCGCGATCGCCTCGCAACTTGCGGCGGAGGTCTACGGGCTCAAAATCGCCAAGGCCGACATCGAGGACGTCGCGCACAACACAACGCGCTTCGTCGTGCTCGCAGCGAAGCCTGTGCGCACCCGCTCGAGCGACGGCCCGGTCGTGACGAGCTTCGTGTTCCGCGTGCGCAACGTGCCGGCCGCGCTCTACAAGGCGCTCGGCGGGTTCGCTACCAACGGCGTCAACATGACCAAGCTCGAATCCTACCAGCTCGAAGGCTCGTTCAACGCCACTATGTTCTATGCCGACATCGAGGGCCACCCCGACGAGCGCCGGGTGAAGCTCGCCATGGAGGAGCTCGGCTTCTTCACGAGCGAGGTGACGGTGCTTGGCACCTATCCGGCGAGCCCCTTCCGCACGGGGCTGAAGGCCTCTCCCGCCTGAGGCGCTGTGATTTCCGCGTCGTGCCAGAAGCGGACATCCGATTGAGCCCACTATGGCAGCCGTCTAACGGACAACGTTCATTCCTTGTAGTAGCCGACACCGCAAATCTGATCGCCGGTCTTCGTGTAGAAAGTTGTTTTCTCCAGCGGCTTGTCGGAGCCAGGGCGGGGCCACCAGTAAGTAACCGTTTTGATCGTTCCTTCGGCGGCCGACTGCATGATCTCTTGACCGAACGGAGCACCGTGCTTGCCCTCAATCTCGCTCAGATCTTTGCCCTTATTCGTAGGATGCGCCGTTAGGATGCCGTCCGAGGCGTTGGCGCACCAGACGTAAAGATCACGGTCCTTGAAACCGCCCTCGCCCTTGTTGAACATATCGATTGCTTTCGCCTTGTCCTCTTTCACCGCGGCAACTGCTCTCTCAAGCATGGCCTTGGCTTCCTCTGCAGTGCCGAATTGAGCTGCCGGGACTGAGATAAAGTGAAAAAAACAGAAGCGCGGCATAACCGACGACGAATGCGAAATTGCGTGACATGACTTCCTCCATAGAACGGGCAACCCTTTGCCACAATCCGTCTTCGATAGGGCGCCAGGTTAGTGCTGACACTTTAAGAACGGACAACATTTTGTGCGAATTGCATCATTACGTCGCCGCTCGCTCAATAAGGGAGATTTCGTGATTCCCGTAGATCAGCGCGATGCATGGGTTCGCGCCTATCTTGATGACGTATTCAACGGTCACAATCTGCAATCACTCGAAAAATACATGACTGAAAATCTCATCTCGCACTGGCTGGGTGATCAGGGCTTGCATGGGCGGGAAAGCCTGGAGAGAGGCGATGGGTAACTTCTTCGACGCTTTCCCTGACGCCGCTTATACCTTGAACGATCTATTCTTCGCAGGCGACAAAGGCGTATGGCGAGGAACCTGGAATGCCCCCGCCACGCGCCGACACGCATTTCCGGGCCGCCTCGAATACCAAGACGATGACAGCCGCGCTGATCGTGCTGCTGGCGCAGGAAGGCAAATTGCGGTTCGACGATCCGGTCTCGAAATATGTTCAGGGCGTTCCCAATGGGGACAACATCACGATCGCCGAGCTCCTGAAGATGCGCAGCGGCCTCTACAACTACACCGTCGGCGCCGGAGCTCGCGGAAAGCCTCGACCATGATCCGACCAAGGCTTGGACGCCGGACGAGCTGCTCGCCATCGCGTTCAAGCGCCCGCCGCTCTTCGCTCCGGGCAAGGAATTCGACTATTGCAACACCAACTATGTCTTGCTCGGTCTCATCGTCGAAAAGCTTGAAGGCGCGAAGCTGGCAAAACTCTTTCAGGACCGCCTGTTTGGACCGCTCGGCATGAAGCGCACTTTGCTCCCCGCCAGCACGTCGAACGCCATCCCCGAACCCTACGCGCATGGCTATTTGTACGGCAGCTCGTCATACGCTTTGGTGGATGCGCCCTATCCCGCCGATCTCCAAGCTGCAGCCAAGGCGGGAACCCTCAAGCCCAATGACGACACGGCGCAGAATCCTTCCTATGCCTTCGGGGCCGGAAACTCCATCTCCACCGCGGACGATCTCGCCATTTGGATGCGCGCGCTGGTTGGGGGCAGACTGTTCGATGCCGACTATCGCCGCCAATGGCTCGACAGCCTTGAGCCGCAAGACCCAAGCAAACCGGACGGACAAAAATATGGGTATGGGATAACCCAGATCAGCTTTGGGCCGAACAGCGTGTATTTCCACGGCGGCGAGATGCCCGGCTACAACTCGTTCATGGGCTACGATCCGGTCAACGACGTCACGCTGGTTATATGGACCAATCTGACCCTGTCGCTCGACGGCCAGGCCACCGCCAACAGCCTCATGCTGAAGATGCTCGACCAGATTTATACGGTATCGCCGCTTCAGTAGCGCTGCCGGGAATGTCCGCTTTGGCTCAAGTGGCCATAGCGCGGGCCGGCGATGCGCCCTACCGAAGATTGCGCGCCGCAAGCGGAGGGAAGGGTGATAAGACGTTCGCTCCAAAAGCCGCCAAGAGGGAACGAATGAATGACCTGCTGTCGCGCTAGACTGTCGATCTTCTGTACCTTGATACTGCTTTGCGTCTGCACGGCTAATTCGGACGCCTGGGCGCAGGCCGGCACCATCACCAAAGGCATGCAGAATTTCTGTGTGAATGATTACAAGAAATTCTGCGGAGACTACGGGCTGCAAACCTCTGCCCTGAACCTTTGCATGCGCAAGGCTGGCCCAAGCTTGTCGCCGGCATGCGTCAAGGCGCTGGTCCAAGCCGGGAAGGTCTCGCAAGCCGAAGTCGATCGCGCAAAGGCGCAAGCCAAAGGGCGAAACTAGCTCAGTCAGCACTCTGGTCTGAACCCCGCGCCAAGTTCTGCGCGCTGATCACTTGAACAAGGAGCGACTCCTGATGAACCGACTTTTCTGCTTGAGTGCATGCGCCGCCCTGATGATGACCTGCACCGTCGCGGTCGCCGCGGAGACCTGCACCAAGATCGTCGTGACTGGACACCCGCAATATCCCGCGATCGCCTTCAAGCAAGGGGACGCAATCGTCGGCGCCGCGCCGGTGCTGGTCGCGGCGATCGGCAAGAAGACTGAATGTCCCGCTCGAGATCGAAATTCGTGGGGAGTTGGGCAGAGGCCCAGGCAAGCCGCGAAGGACGGCAAGGCCGATATGATTGTCGGCATCTATTACAATGACGAACGGGCCGGCTTTCTCGACTACGTGCAGCCGGCCTTCGTGTTCGATCCAGTCGTCGCCTTCATCGCGAAGGACAAAAAGCTTCGACCTATAAAGGCCAGGACGATCTGATCGGCAAGAAGGGCGCCACCAACGAGGGCGAGAGCTACGGCAACGAGTTCGACGCCTTCATCAAGGACAAGCTGACGGTCGGCGCGACCGACGGCATCGACGATGCCTCAAGGACGCTTGCTCGACGGCAAGGTCGATTACGTGATGGCCGGCTACTATCCGGGCATCGCGGAAGCGACGCGGATGGGACTCGACAGGACAAGGTCGAGGCGCTGGATCCCGGTCGCTTCTCTCGCCCGAGATGTTCGTCGCCTTCTCGAAAAAATCGCCTTGCGCCGCGCTTGTGCCGAAATTCGGCGAAGCCTTCACGGCATGACCACCGACGAGCGCTTCCAGAAGATGCTGGTCAAGGCGATCGCCGCGCAAGCGCCCAAGCCATAGCGCGTTTTGCGTGGGTTGCCATGGCGGGCGGCATCCCCGATATAGTGCGGCGGGAGGTTGGCGGCAGGCGCGTGCCTCGCCAATTGGGTCAGGTCCGGAAGGAA
The DNA here is from genome assembly GCA_963832515.1 of uncultured Alphaproteobacteria bacterium. Classification (GTDB taxonomy): domain Bacteria; phylum Pseudomonadota; class Alphaproteobacteria; order Rhizobiales; family Methyloligellaceae; genus Methyloceanibacter. The sequence goes on along the minus strand of CAWHUE010000017.1, from coordinate 120,832 downwards.
GCAGCCCTAACGAGTGTTTCGCGGGTTGCTCGTCCAGCCTCCCACCCTGCCTTCTAGCGTTATAATGTGGGCGTGGGCGCGTTCCGCGTCCCTGCCAGCATTCCGCGTGAAAGTCCTGTCTCTCGATGGCCGAAGCCGAAGACCAGAAGACCGCGCCCAAGCGCTCGCCCAAGAAGAAGGCGGATGCGGAGACCGCGGCGCCGGCCACGGAGAGCCACGCGGCGCTTGCCCGCAAATACCGGCCGAAGACTTCGCCGGGCTGATCGGCCAGGAGGCCATGGTCGAACGCTCCGGAACGCCTTTGCCGCCGGGCCGCATCGCGCACGCCTTTATGCTCACCGGCGTGCGCGGCGTCGGCAAGACCACGACCGCGCGCATCATCGCGCGCGCGCTCAACTACATCGCGCCGGGCGGCGAGGCGGGCCGACGCTCGACATGGACGAGCGAGGGCGTGCATTGCCGCGCGATCCTGCGAGAGCCGCCATCTCGACGTGGAGGAGATGGACGCGGCCTCGCGTACCGGCATCGACGACATGCGCGAGATCATCGACAGCACCCACTACAAGCCGAACACCGCGCGCTACAAGGTCTACATCATCGACGAAGTGCACATGCTGTCGAAGCAGGCCTTCAACGGCCTGCTCAAGACGCTCGAAGAGCCGCCGGCGCATGTGAAGTTCATCTTCGCCACCACCGAGGCGCGGAAAGTCCCGGTGACGGTGCTGTCGCGCTGCCAGCGCTTTGACCTTCGGCGCATCGAGACCGAGGCGATGATCGCGCATCTCGCCGGCGTCGTCGGCAAGGAGGAAGCCGTGGTCGAGCGGCCGGCGCTCGCGCTGATCGCGCGCGCGGCGGAAGGCTCGGTGCGCGACGCGCTCTCGATCCTCGACCGCGCGATCGCCTTCGGCTCGGGACGCGTCGAGGCTGATGCCGTGCGCGGGCTGCTGGGGCTTGCCGATCGCGGCCGCATCCTCGATCTGCTGGAGACCGTGCTCAAGGGCGATGCGGGCGGCGCGCTTGCGCAGCTGACTGCGATCACCGCCGACGGCGCCGAGCCCGGTCAGGTGATCGCGGACCTGGCGGACGCGGTGCACGCCGTGACGCTTGCCAAGGCTGCCGGCACTGCCGACCCCGCGGCGAGCGAGGCCGAGCGCGCGCGTGCCGCCGATCTCGCCGGGCGCTTGAAGATGCCGGTGCTTGCGCGGGCCTGGCAGATGCTGCTCAAGGGCTATGACGAGGTGCGGGCGAGCCCGCGCCCACAGGCTGCCGCCGACATGGTTCTGGTGCGGCTCGCTTATGCGGCCGACTTGCCCACGCCCGGCGACCTTGCACGCGGTTCGCGTGACGGCGATGCGCAGGCGCCACGGCCGGAGCGTGTCGTCGCCGCAGCCTTCGCCCGCGCCAAGCAAGCCCGCGCCCGCCGAATCTTCTGTCACGGCGAAACCATCCGCCGAAGCCGCTCCGCCGCAGCCCAGTCCAACAGGCGACGTGACCTTGCAGAGCTTCGAGGATGTGGTCGCGCTCGCAGAGGCTAAGCGCGACCTGAAGCTCAGGAACGCGTTGCTCGAACAGGTGCGGCTCGTGCATTTCAAGCCCGGCAATATCGAGGTCAATCCGCTCCCTTCGGCGCCCGCCGACCTCACCCAGGAGCTGATGAAGAAGCTCAAGACCTGGACCGGGCGCGTATGGATCGTTGCCGTGAGCGAGGCTGAAGGCGCAGCCCCCTTAGGGCAGCAGCGCCGCGAGAAAGAGAAGCGCGAGATCGACGCAGTGAGCAAGCATCCGGCCGTGCGCGAAGTGCTCGAGCACTTCCCCGATGCGAAGATCGTCGCGGTGCGCCCGGCGCCGCGCGAGGAGGCGGACACGGACGAGGGTCTCGCGCCTGAGGATATCGAAGCCTTCCCGGAGGACGGAACCAACCGATGAAGAACTTCACCGAGATGATGAAGCAGGCCAAGGATCTGCAGAGCCGCATGGCCGAGATGCAGGCCGAGATGGAGCGTGCGGCCGTCGAAGGGCGCGCGGGCGGCGGCATGGTCATCCTCACACTGAACGGCAAGGGCGACCTCGCCGGCGTCAAGATCGATGCATCCCTGCTCAAGCCCGAGGAGGCCGAGATCCTCGAAGACCTGGTCATCGCCGCCCACGCCGACGCCAAGGCGAAGGTCGAGGAGCTGATGAAGGACAAAATGCGGAGCCTTACGGGCGGCCTGCCTCTGCCGCCCGGCATGAAGCTCTTCTGATGCGGTACGGGTCGGCTAGCGGCCGCGCGCTTTCGGGCGCCCCTCGACCTCGAAGGTGATCTTGCAGGTCACGCGGTAGCGCTTGATCTTGCCGTTCTCCACGGACGCCGAATGGTCTTGGATCCAGACCGACTTGATGGCGTGGACAGTCTTGGCTGCCTCGGTCACGGCTTCCTTGGCGGCGTCCTCCCAACTCTTGTCGGAGTCGCCCATGATCTCGATGACTTTCAGAACCGACATGACTTGTTCCTCCCTACTCGCGTAGTCTTTTGGGGTATGGAGACTATAGCAAGTCGCAAGCGGATGGTGGAACGCCGCTATAGGACTTGGTGTCTGTCGTGGAACCAGGAGGAAGCCGTCATGGCGAACAAAGAGAGCTTTACGCCGGAGGAATGGACCAAGCTGCTGGAGAGTTCGATGCTCGCCGGCATGGCCGTGACGGCAGCCGAGCCGAGCGGGCTGTGGGGCTCGCTCAAGGAGGCTTTCGCGAGCAGCGCGCTGCTCGCCAAGTCGCGGCAAGATCCCGGCGCGAACGAGCTCGTGAAGGCGGTCATTGCCGAGTTCGAGAGCCCGGAAGGGCGCGCCAAGCTCCAGGAAGCCTTGAAGCAGCGTCTTCAAGGTGCCTCGGCCGGCGATGTCGTGAAGCGCTCGCTGGAAAATCTGCGCGAGGTGTCCGCCATCCTCGATGCCAAGGCACCGGGCGACGCGGCCGCCTATAAGGCTTGGCTGCAGGCTATCAGCCAGAAGGTCGCCGAGGCTGCCAAGGAAGGCGGCACGCTCGGCTTCGGCGGCGTGCAGGTCAGCGATGCCGAAAAGCTTGCGCTCGAGGACATCGCCAAGGCGCTCGGCACGGCGTGAGCCGCGCGCGCGGGCCGCTTGCGCGACTCGTGAATGCCCGCTAGGCCAGCCGCTCGTCTTTCGGTGCACTGGCTTGGCGGAAGAACGATGGCGCGGGCTGCGGCAGGACCTGAGATCGAGCGGTTGATCCAACTGCTGGCGCGCCTGCCCGGGCTCGGGCCGCGGTCTGCGCGCCGCGCGGCGCTCGCGCTCGTGAAGCGGAAGGAGCAGCTTCTCGAGCCGTTGGCGGCGGCGCTCGTCGAGACCCGCGACGCGATCCTCACCTGCGAGACTTGCGGCAATATCGACACGCAGAGTCCATGCGCGCTCTGCCGCGACCCGGCCCGCGATCGCTCGCTGATCTGCGTGGTGGAGGAGGTCGGCGATCTCTGGGCATTAGAGCGCGCGGGCGTACTGAACGGCCTCTATCATGTGCTTGGCGGCACGCTGTCGCCGCTCGACGGCATAGGCCCTGAGGACCTCTCGATCGCCAAGCTGATCGAGCGCGCCCGCGATCCCGCGGTGAAAGAGGTGTTGCTCGCGCTCAACGCGACGGTCGAGGGCCAGTCCACCGCACATTATCTGATGGACCAGCTCGCGGGCGCGAACATCACTGTCTCTCGGCTCGCGCATGGCGTGCCGATCGGAGGCGAGCTTGATTATCTCGACGAAGGCACGCTCGCCGCCGCCGTCAAAGCCCGCAAGCCGATGTGAACTAGTCGGCAGGACTTGGCGCAACAGGGCGCAGCATGTCGGTCTGCCGCGTGCGGATATCCCGCTCCGTCCAGGTGGCGTAGCGCGACAGATTGCCGGTCAGCGGGAACATTCTGACATTCTACAGCGCGAAGATGATCTCCTTTTTCTTTTCGAAGTCGTGGTTACGCGCCGATGTGTTCAGCTTGCCCGTGAGTAGCGTGTAGTTGCCCATCAGCTCATACAGGCGTTTCCGCTCAACCGCGTCTGGAAAGATTTCAGTCCACCGGCTTGTGCCGTTCGGCCGCTGTGGCAGCACATGCTCGATCGTTGCATCAGGTGGAAAGTGCGGGGGAAGCGTCGGGTGAACGCAGCAGCAGATGGCGTCGGAACTTCTTGCGCGCCGGGATCGGCGCTTCGAGCAGATCGCGCAGCTTGACGACCTCCGCATCGCTGAGATGCAGCGCGCCTCTCGTCGAGAGCGCGGCGCGCATCAGCGCCCCCTTGTTGACCTCCTTGAAGCGCCTGGCGATCTGCAACTTCGACCTGCCGAGAATGCTCCCCAATGGTCAGGGTCTTGGTGTCGAATGAAAGCGGCATTTGACGCCCCACCGGCCGCACGGCCTCGCGCTTCGCAAAGCGTCATAAACCCAGAATTGCAAGCGGGAGTTGTTGAACAATGCTGCTATGCAGCAATGGTTGAGTTACGGTGAGAGGCGGCTAAGGGGCGGGACTGGCCGGTTTGCCCTCGTATTCGTCGATGATGGCTTGCATCGCGTCGCCGAGTTGGACCCGGCAATTCTCGTCGAGATTTGCCCGAGTGATGAGCTGCATCATTACATCTTGCTCGGTCTCCGGGCCGACCCAGACCCCGCCGACGAAGCCGACCAGCAGCGCGACGCCCACGCCCACGCCCCACCAAAGCTTCGCGCCCAATTTCACGACGAATTCTCCTCGATCTGCTCGCGCTGATCGATCGTCGCGAACGCCCCGCGCTGCTGGAGATAGACGAGCAGCGCAAGCCCCGGGATGGCGGCGAGCGCGGTCAGCGCGAAGAACACGATCCAGCCCGTGCTCTCGGCGACGAAGCCCGACATCGAGGAGAGGGTGGTGCGCCCGACCGCGGCCAGCGCGGTAAGCAGCGCGAATTGTGTGGCGGTATGCGCCGGGCTTGTGCAGAGCGCCGAGAGATAGGCGATGAACACCACGGTGCCGATGGCGCCGGTGAAGTTCTCGATGGTGATGGTGGCTGTAAGCGCCGCGTGGTTCACCCCCATCCACGCCTGCCATGAAAAGACGAGGTTGGAGAACATCTGGAGCAAGCCGGCATAGAGCAGAGCGCGCGGCAAGGACATCGCGCGCGCCAGGATTTCCTCCCGCGAGGCCCCCGAGCAGCGAGGCGATCAGCCCGACGCCTTTGACGATGGCCGCATAGCTCGCTTTGTCGAAGCCGATATCGAGCACGAAAGGCCCGGTCATCACGCCGGCGAACGTATCGCAGAGCTTGTAGAGCACGATGAACAGAAGGATCAGCAGGGCGAAGGGCTTGGCGAGGAAATCGGCAAAGGCGTCGTAGGCGGTGCGGCCGAAGCGCAGCACCGGGTTCCCCTCGCGCTCGCCGAGCGCCAGCGCCTCGGCCTCGCGCTCCTTGGCGCGCGGCTCCTCGGCGAGCAGCGCCGCGCCCATGCCGACCAGCACGAGCGCGGCCATGGCGACATAGCCCCAGAACCAGACGACCCCCCGGTCGACGCCCCTGTGTTCGAGATAGGCGACGATGAAGACCGTGCCGGCGGTGGAGACGAGCATGCCGAGCCGATAGGCGGCGACGAAATAGGCCATGCCGGCCGCCTGCTGGTCGGTCTTGAGATATTCGACGCGGAAGGCGTCAATGACGATGTCTTGCGTGGCCGATGCCGCCGCCACCACGAGTGCGGCTAGCGCAATGAGATAGGGCGCCTTCAGCGGATCCTGCGAGCCGAGAAAGACGATCGCCGCCATGAGCAGGAGCTGGGAGAACACGAGCCAGCCGCGGCGATGCCCGAGCGCGTTCGAGAGCACCGGCACCTTAAAGGCGTCGACGATCGGGGCCCAGAGGAATTTCAGCGTGTAGGGAATGCCAACCAGCGCATAGAGGCCGATCGTGCCGAGATCGACGCCGACATCCTTCATCCACAGCAGCAGCGTGGAGCCGGAAAGCGCGAGCGGCAGGCCCGAGGAGAAACCGAGCACGAGGACGATGAGCACGCGCCGGTCGAGAAACACCGCCGCGGCGCGCGCGAAGCGCTCGGCGAAGCCTGGCCTTTCTTCGCTGGTTCCCCCGGTCACCGTCATCGCCGGTTCATACCAATCCCCAACCGGTTCGTCATGCCCGGCTTTATGCCGGGCATCCACGAATTTCGGTCTCGCCGCTCGCAAAAGCGTGGATGGGCGGGACAAGCCCGGCAATGACGAGGGGTGAGGTCTGCGACATTATGGTGGCGAACACGAGTGCCGCCGCCGACGTTTCCGTGGCGAGGCCGGCGAAGGAGAGTGCCATGGTGCGCGTGGTGGGGATCGATCACCTTGTGATCAGGGTGAGGGACTATCAGAAGTCGAAGGCGTTCTACGGCAAGCTCTTCAAGTTCCTCGGCTTCAAGGTGCTCGACGAATATTCCGACATGATCGGCTGGACCAACGCCAAGACGCGCTTTTGGATCGGGCCGACGGACGCCGAGGGCCGCAAGCGTGGCTATCGCATCGGTGATATCGGCTTCCACCATTACGCCTTCGAGTTGCGCAGCCGCGCGGACGTTGATGCGCTCCAGGCGTTCCTGGAGAAGGAAGGCGCGACCATCGTCGATCCGGCGGACGAGTATTACGACGACTATTACGCTGTGTTCTTTCTGGATCCCGACGGGCTGAAGCTCGAGGGGATGAAATGGGGCGAAGGCCACGCTAAGGCCGTGCGTGCCCGCGCCGCCCGAAAAAGGACTGCCGCGAAGAAGAAGTAGCAAATCGTCCGCAGGCGGCACGGCTCCATCCCACCCCTTGAGCGGGGATGGAGACTCGGCGACGCCCCAGGACCAGCTTGAAACCGCAGCGCGCCGCGCCCAATTATTGTCTTGCGAATAATTTGCAATTGCAATTATGGTGGCGTCCGGGGAACTGGCGTACGCGCAGGAGGACTCTGTGAACAGAGATTGGTTTGGACGGCTCGGAGTCAGGGCCGTCGCCGTGGCAGGTGCGGCCCTCGTCGCGCTCGCTCTCGCCGTGTTTGGGCTCGCGAACCTTAAGAGCCATGCCGAGTCCGCGCAGCCCCCGGGCGAGAAGTTCCGCGTCGTCACGACCTTCACTGTCATCCAGGACATCGCGCAGAACGTTGCGGGCGACAAGGCCGAGATCGTGTCGATCACTAAGCCAGGCGCCGAGATCCACGACTACCAGCCCACCCCCGGCGACATCGTCAGGGCGCAGGACGCCGACCTCGTCCTGTGGAACGGCTTCAACCTGGAGCGCTGGTTCGAGAAGTTCTTCCAGAACGTGAGCGACGTGCCGAGCGTCATCTTAACCGACGGCATCGAGCCGATGGGCATCAGCGAAGGACCCTACAGCGGCAAGCCGAACCCGCATGCCTGGATGTCGTCGTCGAACGCGCTCATTTATGTCGAGAACATCCGCAAGGCGCTCGCCGAGCACGATCCGAAGAACGCCGAGACCTATAACCAGAACGCCGCAGCCTACGCCGCCAAGATCAAGGCGCTCGACGAGCCGTTGCGCAAGCGGCTGGCCGCTATCCCCGAGAACCAGCGCTTCCTCGTCACGAGCGAGGGAGCGTTCAGCTATCTCGCCCGCGATTACGATATGCGCGAGGCTTATCTCTGGCCGATCAACGCCGACGAGCAGGGCACGCCCAAGCAGGTGCGCAAGGTGATCGACCTCGTGCGCGCGAACAAGATTCCCGTCGTGTTCAGTGAGAGTACGATCTCCGACCGCGCCGCCAAGCAGGTCGCCAAGGAGACCGGCGCGCATTATGGCGGCGTGCTCTATGTGGATTCGCTGAGCGCCGCCGACGGGCCGGTGCCGACCTTCCTCGATCTGCTGAACGTGACGGTCGAGACCATCGCCAAAGGCTTCGAGCGTGAACGCTCCTGACCGCATCCGCTCCGACGGCGCGCCGGCGGCGGGCACCGGCATCCTCGTCCGCGATCTCTCCGTCACCTATCCGAACGGCTTCACCGCGGTCCACAACGCTTCCTTCGCGCTCGACCCCGGCACGATCTGCGCGCTGGTCGGCGTGAACGGCAGCGGCAAGTCGACCATCTTCAAGGCCATCATGGGCTTCGTGCGGCCGACCTCGGGCGAGGTGAAGCTCTGCGGCATGGACGTTGATCAGGCGATCAAGCAGAACCATCGTCGCCTATGTCCCGCAAAGCGAGGAGGTCGACTGGAACTTCCCCGTGCTGGTCGAGACCGTGGTGATGATGGGCCGCTACGGGCACATGAATTTCCTGCGCATCCCCTCGCCCGAGGACCGGCGCAAGGTCGACGAGGCGCTCGAGCGCGTCGGGCTCTCAGCCTATCGCAAGCGCCAGATCGGCGAGCTGTCGGGCGGGCAGAAGAAGCGCGTGTTTCTCGCCCGCGCGCTGGCGCAAGAGGGCCGCATCATCCTGCTCGATGAGCCGTTCACCGGCATCGACGTGAAGACCGAGACGGCGATCATCGATTTGCTGCGTGAGCTCGCGCGACTCCGGCCATCTCATGCTCGTCTCGACGCACAATCTCGGCAGCGTGCCGGATTTCTGCGACCAAGTCGTGCTGCTCAACCGCACCGTGCTCGCCTCCGGCCCGACGGCGAGGTCTTCACGCAGAGCGAATCTGGAGCGCGCCTTTGGTGGCGTGCTGCGCAATTTCGAGCTCGGCGGCCGCGCGCTGCACAAGGACGACGATGCGCGCAGCGTCACGGTGCTCACCGACGACGAGCGCCCGCTTGTCTATCTACGGCGACAAGCCGCGCCCCGCTAAGCGCGCGCGCGCAAAGAGACTGGCACGGAAACGAAATGAGCGCGCTGCTGACCGAGCTCGCCGTTCCGTTCAGCTACGATTACATGCTGAAGGCCATGTGGGTCAGCGCACTGGTCGGCGCGGTCTGCGCCTTCCTGTCGGCCTATCTCATGCTGAAGGGCTGGTCGCTGATGGGCGACGCGCTCGCGCACGCCATCGTGCCGGGCGTAGCCGCTGCCTATATCATCGGCGCGCCGTTTGCGGCTGGCGCATTCTTCGCCGGGCTGCTCGCCGCGCTCGGCATGGGCTTCGTCAAGCAGCATACGCGGCTGCGCGAGGACGCCGTCATCGGGCTCGTCTTCACCGCCTTCTTCGCGCTCGGCCTGCTGATGGCCTCGATCTGGCCGACCTCGGTCGCCATCCAGACCATCGTGCTCGGCAACATCCTCGGCATCTCCGACGAGGACGCGACCCAGGTGGTGATCATCGCCGCAATCTCGCTCGTCGTGCTGGCTGCTCATCTGGAAGGACCTGATGGTGACGTTCTTCGACGAGAGCCACGCGCGCAGCATCGGGATCAACACGCGCCTGCTCAAGATCGTGTTCTTCACCCTGCTCAGCGCCTGCACCGTGGCGGCGCTGCAGACGGTAGGCGCCTGCCTCGTCATCGCCATGGTGGTGACGCCGGGCGCCACGGCCTATCTGCTTACCGACCGCTTCGGCTGGCTGATCGTGATCGCCGTGGCCTTCGGCGCCGTCACGAGCTTCGCTCGGCGCCTATCTCAGCTATTTCCTCGACGGCGCGACCGGAGGGGTGATCGTCACGCTCCAGACTCTTGCTGTTCCTCGCCGCGTTCTACTTCGCGCCAAAGCACGGCGTGCTCGCCGCGCGCCGGCGCCGCCTCGCAGCCGTTGAGGCCGCCGCATGAGCATCCTTTACGACTGGCTCATCACTGCCGCTCACCTATCCTTTCATGCAGCGCGCGCTTGTGGTTTCGCTGCTGGTGGCGGCGGTCTGCGCCGTGCTTTCCTGCTATCTTGTGCTGAAGGGCTGGTCGCTGATGGGCGACGCCATTTCGCACGCGGTGCTGCCCGGCATCGTCATCGCCTATGCGATCGGTCTGCCCCTTGCGCTCGGCGCCTTCGTCGCGGGGCTCTCCTGCGCGCTGCTCACCGGCTATGTGAAGGACAACAGCCGCATCAAAGAGGACACGGTGATGGGCATCGTGTTCTCCGGCATGTTCGGGCTGGGGCTGGTGCTCTTCACCAAGATCGAGACCGACCAGCACCTGATGCATATCCTGTTCGGCGACGTGCTCGGCGTGACGTGGCGCGATCTCGTCGAGACGGCGATCATCGCCGGCGGCACGCTCGCCATCGTGCTGCTCAAGCGGCGCGATCTCCTGCTCTATTGCTTCGATCCGAACCAAGCGCGCGCCATCGGACTTGCCCGTGCGCGTGCTGCATTACGGGCTTCTGGTCCTGCTCGCCGCTCACCATCGTCGCGCGCTGAAGGCAGTCGGCATCATCCTGGTGATCGCCATGCTGATCGGGCCCGGCGCCACGGCCTATCTGCTGACCGACAATTTCGACCGCATGCTTCCGATCGCGGTTGCCGTCGCGCTCGTCTCGGCGGCGGTCGGCACGGTCGCGAGCTTTCATCTCGACGGCGCGACGGGCGCTTGCATCGTTCTGGTGCAGGCCGCGCTCTTCGTGCTCGCCTTCCTGTTTGCGCCGAAGCGCGGGCTGATCTCGCTGCGTCGGCCGATCAGCCCGCCGCTCGAAGAGCTCGGTCCGTAGGGTCAGGGCGCTCCCTTGTCGCCTAGCGACCGGGCCGTGCCGTGCCCCGTCCGGCGCAGGATCTCGATGATGAGCGCCGTCGACCAACCGATCAACATGATCCCATTCAGCGCCGTCATGGGTCCGAGCAAGTGCCAGCGCGCGACCGGGATGACGTCGCCATAGCCGAGCGTCGTGTAGTTTCCGAAGGCGAAATAGATGAGATCCGTGCCGGGCGGTGCCGCGTCGACCAGCGCATAGGTATAGGCCCAAACCACCACCTCGGCGAAATGCCCCGCGACCAGCAGCGTGCCGGTCGCCACGATCACGATCGTGTATTGCAGGAACGCCGGCACGGCGCTGTCGCGCACGGCCAAATGCGTGACAGTCCAAACCACGGCGCCGAGCAGCACCGCGTGGATGATCAGATTGATGAGGCTCGCTGCGCCCCCAACCAGGATCTGGTCGAGCAGAACGGTATCCATTATTCGCCCGGCAGCAGGCTCGCCTGTCGGCCGCCGCCATTCCCATTCCGCGCGGTCCCTTCGGAGCTGCGCGGAGCGGGCTGGGGCGAGGGCGGCGCGGCGCACCTGCGGCGCGGGCTGCGCATCCTCGAAATCCAGCGTCTCGATCTTGAGCCCGCGCGCGGCGATCTTCTCCGACGAGGTCAGGATCTTCTCGATGTCCTGGTTCGTCTGGCCGAAATGGCGCTGCAGGTCGAGCACGCGCTCGCGGAAGCGGCCCATGTCCGCCATCAGATGCGCGACCTCGCGCTGGATGAGATGCGCCTGCTCGCGCATCTGCACGTCCTTGAGGATCGCCTGCATGGTCTGCACCGCGAGCATCAGCATGTTCGGCGCACAGATGAAGATGCGCGCGCGATGCGCCTTCTGTACGAGGTCGGAGAAATGCTCGCAGAGATCGGCGTAGATCGCCTCCGACGGCACGAACAGGATGGCCGTGTCCTGCGTCTCGCCGGCGACGAAATAGCGCTCGGCGATCGCGTCCACATGCCGCCCGACATCGGCGCGCACGCGCCGGGCCGCATCTTTCTTATGCTCCTCCCGGCGCGCGGTGCGGAACGCCTCAAAGCCCTCGAGCGGGAACTTCGCGTCGATGACGACACCGGCCTTGGTATTCGGCATGTGCAGCAGACAGTCCGGCCGCTTGCCGTTCGAAAGCGTCGGCTGGAAGCTGTAGGCGCCCTTGGGCAGGCCGTCCTTGACGATCGCCTCCATGCGCATCTGGCCGAACGCGCCGCGCGCCTGCTTGTTGGCGAGGATCTCCTGCAGCGTGACCATGTTGGTCGAGAGGTCGGTCAAGTTCTTCTGCGCGCTGTCGATGACGGCGAGCCGCTCGTTGAGCTTGGATATGAACTCGTGCGTCTTCCGCGATGTCTCGTTTAGGTCGGTGCCGACGCGATGCGTCATGCGGTCGAGCCGCTCGTTGACCGCGCGCGCGATGTCGCCCTGCCGCGCCGTGCTGATCTCGGCGAAGGTCTGGAGCCGGCCTTTCAGCTCGGCGAGCTCCCCGGCCTGCGCCTCGGCCTCGCGCCGCCGGCGCCGCATATGCATGATGAGCGCGACTGCGAGCGCGAAGAGCGCGAACGCGGCGAGCGCGGCAAGCGCCAGCGCGATATGCACCGGATCGAGCGTGACAGTCCCAATATGTATGGGTTCGAGAGCCATAACCTCGCAACATAGCCCGATTCGGCGTATGGACCAAAACGAGAACATTTATAGCGCGGCTCGGGGGAGCAAGGGAAGTCCCGCTGTTGACCGCCCCGCGCCACCTCCTTATGTCAGCGGCTCAATGGCAATCCGTTCCATCATCACGATTCCCGATCCGATCCTGCGCAAGCGGGCGAAGCCGGTCGAGCGCGTCGACGCCGAGCTTCGCCGGCTCGCCGACGACATGCTCGCGACGATGTACGACGCGCCGGGCATCGGGCTCGCCGCGCCGCAGATCGGCGTGTCGCGCAGGCTGATCGTCATGGACCCCGCCAAGGACGATGCGCCGAAGGCGCCGATCGTCATGGTCAACCCCGAGATCCTCAAGCGCTCGGAGACGATGCGCCTGCACGAGGAGGGCTGCCTGTCGATCCCGGACTTCACCGCCGACGTCGAGCGGCCAGACCGCGCACGCGTCGCGTACAGCGACCTCGAGGGCAAGCCGTGGGAGGTCGAGCTCGAAGGCATATGGTCGACCGTCGTGCAGCACGAGATCGACCATTTGAACGGCGTCCTGTTCATCGACTATCTGTCGCGGCTGAAGCGCGACATGGTGGTGAAGCGGTTCGCCAAGTCCAAGCGCACCGCCGCGCTTTAGGCATTACATGCGCATCATCTTCATGGGCACGCCGGATTTCGCCCTGCCGGCGCTGCGCACGATCCTTGCGGCGGGCCATGAGATCGTCGCGGTCTATGCCCAGATGCCGCGCGTGGCGGGCAGGGGCCTCGCATTGCGGAAATCGCCAGTGCATGTCGCCGCTGAGCAGGCGGGGCTTCAGGTGCTGACGCCCGGGCGCCTGAAGGACAAGGACGAGCAGGCGCGGTTCCGCGCGCTTGGCGCGGATGCCGCCGTAGTGGTGGCCTACGGGCTGATCCTGCCGAAGCCGATCCTCGAAGGCACGAAGCACGGCGCCTTCAACATCCATGCCTCGCTGCTGCCGCGCTGGCGCGGTGCCGCGCCGATCCAGCGCGCCATCATGGCAGGCGATCTCGAGACCGGCGTCACCATCATGCGCCTCGGTCAAGGCCTCGACACCGGACCCGTATGCCTCGCCGGCCACCTACCCATCGGCCGCGACATGACCGCCGGCGAGCTGCATGAAGAGCTCGCGTTGCTTGGCGCGCATCTGATGGTCGAGGCCTTGGGAGAGCTTGAGCGCGGCAAGCTCGACTGCAAGCCGCAATCGGCCGAGGGCGTCACCTATGCCGATAAGATCAGCGCGAGCGAGACTCGGATCGACTGGCGGCGGCCCGCGCCCGAAGTGCACAATTTCATCCGTGGCCTGTCGCCTTTTCCCGGCGCCTGGTTCGAGATGACGCTCAACGGCAAGACCGAGCGCGTGCGTGCGCTGCGGTCGAAGCTGGTCGAGATCTCGGGCACGGCAGGGACCTTGCTAGACGAGCATCTCACAATAGCTTGCGGGGAGGGGGCCGTACGCCTCACCGAAGTGCAACGCGCCGGCAAGAAGCCGATGTCGGCTGACGACTTCCTGCGTGGCGTGAAACTGCCTGCGGGCAGCACAGTGTCATAGATAGATGTCTATCCACTTGTCATCGCCCGGCTTGACCGGGCGACCCAGTAGTCCCTGCCACAGCTGGGTACTGGATGCCCGCCTTCGCGGGCATGACACCGCGTGATCGTGTAAAGCTCATCCCCGCCATGCCACGCTACAAGCTCACGCTCGAATATGACGGCACGCCGTTTGTCGGCTGGCAGGTTCAGGAGAACGGCCCGTCGGTGCAGGGGCGCTTGGCAGAAGCGATCAAGGCGTTCTCTGGCGAGGACGTGATTCCGGGCGGCGCGGGGCGCACGGATGCCGGCGTGCACGCGCTAGGCCAGGTCGCCCATTTCGATCTCAAGAAGGACTGGTCCTGCTACAAGGTGCGCGATGCGTTGAACGCGCAAGTTCGCCCCGATCCGATCAGTGTGCTCGAATGCGAGCTCGCGACGCCCGACTTCGACGCGCGCTTCTCGGCGTCCGCGCGCCACTATCTCTACCGCATCGTCAATCGTCGCGGGCCGCTCGCACTCTTGCGGAACCGAGCTTGGCATGTCGTGCCCACGCTCGACGCATCCTCCATGCACGAGGCGGCGCAGGAGCTGGTGGGCCATCACGATTTCAGCACGTTCCGCTCGGCCGAGTGCCAGGCGGCATCACCAGTGAAGACGCTCGACAGGCTTGCCGTCGTGCGGCACGGGGAGGAGGTCTGGATCGAGGCCTCGGCGCGCTCCTTCCTGCACAATCAGGTGCGCTCCATGGTGGGCTCGCTCAAGCTCGTTGGCGCGGGACGGTGGAGCGCGCACGACTTGCGCCAGGCGCTCGAAGCGCGCGACCGCAGCGCCTGCGGCCCAGTGGCGCCCGGGTGCGGCCTCTATCTCGCCAAGGTGGACTATGCGTAGGGGGGACTAGCCCCCTAGTGCCGCATAGACAGGCTACTAGGCCTAGGCTAGGCACTAGCCCCGAGGAGGGAGCCACCGGCAAGGCATGATCAGACGCATCGCCACCGTCGGCGGGCTGACGCTCGTCTCGCGCCTCTCGGGCTTCATCCGCGACGTGGTCATGGCGGCCGTTCTCGGCGCCGGGCCCATGGCCGACGCCTTCTTCGTCGCCTTCAGGCTGCCCAACCATTTCCGGGCGATCTTCGCCGAGGGCGCCTTCGCCGCGGCGTTCGTGCCGGCCTATGCGCGCACACTCGAGCAGGACGGGCTGCCGGCGGCCAAGGTGTTCGGTGACCAGATCGCCTCGGCCCTCGTCGTCATCAACCTCGTGCTGCTCGGGATCGCGCTCATCTTCACGCCCTGGGTGGTGAGCGTGCTGGCGCCGGGCCTCGTCGGCGATCCCGAGCGCTTCGATCTCGCCGTCGCGCTCACCCGCATCACCTTTCCCTATCTCGCGCTCGTCTCGATCGAGACGCTGATGGCGGGTGTGCTCAACGCCAATAACCGCTTCGCCGCCGCCGCCGGCGCGCCGGTTCTGCTCAACCTTTCTGTCATCGCCACGCTCCTGCTCGCGCCGTTCTTCCCCGACGCGGGCCATGCGGCGGCCTGGGGCGTGCTCATCGCGGGCGTCGCGCAAGTGCTGCTCGTCGGCGGCGACGCAGAGGCAAACGGCCTCGGCATCAGGTTCCGCTGGCCGAAGCTCGACGAGCCCACCCGCAAATTCCTCAAAGCTCTGGGCCCCGCGATGATCGGCGCGGGCGGCGTGCAGCTTGCGCTCTTCGCCGATACCGTGATCGCCTCGTTTCTCCCGACCGGCGCGCTGTCCGCGCTCTATTACGCCGACCGCATCAACCAGCTACCTATCGGCGTAGTGGGCATCGCTGTTGGCACCGTGCTGCTGCCGGAGATGTCGCGGCGGATCGCGGCCGGCGACCTGAGCGGCGCAGCATCGGCACAGGCGCGCGGCATCCAGCTTGCGCTGCTGCTGACCGTGCCGTGCGCGGTCGCATCGCTCGTAATCCCGGAGCTGATCATGCGCGCGCTGTTCGCGCGCGGCGCCTTCACCGCGGCCGACGCGGCCGCCGCCGGTGCGACGCTCGCAGCTTACGCGATCGGGCTCCTCCCCTTCGTGCTGCTGCGCAGCTTTACCGCGCCGTTCTATGCCCGCGGCGACACGCTCACGCCTGTGAAGGCGGCGCTCCTCGCCGCCGCCATCAACATCGCGCTGAAATTCGTGCTGATGGGGCCGTTCGCGCAAGTGGGCTTGGCGCTTGCCACAGCCGTAGGCGCCTGGATCAATCTCGGCCTGCTCGCCTGGTTCGCCCGACGCCAGGGCTTCGCCGTGTCGGGGGCCAAGATCGGCAGGCCGGTGCTCATGCTGCTGCTTGCCGGTGCGATTCTCGCAGCCGCGCTCGTGGCGGGCTACTACGCGCTCGACCACGCGCTTTCCGGCATGACCCATTTCCGCGACGAGACGAAACTCGGCCTGCTCGTCGTGCTCGGCGCCGTCGTCTACTTCGTGGCGGTGCTTCTGCTGCTCGGGCGCAAATGGTTCAACGGATTGCTTCGCGAGGTGACCGTGGCGGTCGAGACCGAAGCGCCGCCTCTGGGCACCCCGCAGGACCCGCTCGACGATTCCGCCGCGCTCCCCGACAACGAGCCGCCGCCTAAGACTTGAACGGGCTACAGCGCCCGTAAATCCACCAACTCGACGGTAGCCGGATCGATGGCGCGGTTGAGGAAGATGGCGCCCACGCGCGCGAATCGCTCCGGCGAATCGGTGGCGAAGAAGCGCACCGCGCTGCCATCCTCCGGGCCTGGCGTACCCGCCAGACCCTTGGCGGTCAGCGCCTCGGCCACAGCCTCGGCGGTGGTCAAAGCGGA
This sequence comes from uncultured Alphaproteobacteria bacterium, assembly GCA_963832515.1. Classification (GTDB taxonomy): domain Bacteria; phylum Pseudomonadota; class Alphaproteobacteria; order Rhizobiales; family Methyloligellaceae; genus Methyloceanibacter. The sequence continues at coordinate 104,246 of CAWHUE010000017.1, read as the reverse complement.
GTCCACGAGCGCCACCTCTGACCCCACGGTGCGCCTGATGGCGTCGGCCAGCACGGGAAAATGCGTGCAGCCGAGCACCAGCGTATCAGGTTGCGCGGGCCCCTGGAACAAAGGCCCGAGATAATGCGCGGATGCTGCGAGCGTCGCCGGCGCATCGATCCAGCCTTCCTCGGCGAGCGCCACGAATACCTGGCAGGGAAGCTGCACGACCTCGACGCCGGGTTTGAGCCGCTTGATGGCGCGCACATAGGCGCCGCCCTTCACCGTGCCTTCCGTGGCGATCACGGCGATACGGTCGTTGCGCGTGGCGGCGACGCCCGCGCGCGCACCCGGCTCGATCACGCCGATCACCGGCACCTTCTCCCATGCCTCCTCGAGCACGTAGAGCGCGACCGCCGAAGCCGTGTTGCAGGCGATCACCAGCATCTTCACGCCCTGATCGAGCAAGAGCCGCGTCGCCTGCAGCGCATAAGCCTGCACGGTCTCGGCGCTCTTGGTGCCGTAGGGAAGGCGCGCGGTGTCGCCAAGATAGACGAAGCGCTCCTGTGGCAACCGGTCCGCAAGCGCGCGCAGCACGGTCAGCCCGCCCATGCCGGAGTTGAACACCCCGATCGGCCGGGGATCACCCGGCATCAGGTACTCCGAAGGACCCGAAATAGCGCTCGATGAAGCGGCGATAGACCGCGGTGAGCTGTTCGAGGTCGGCGATCGCCACATTCTCGTCGGTCTTGTGCACGCTGGCCGTGGTCAGCCCGAACTCCACGACCGGGCAATAGTCCTTGATGAAGCGCGCGTCCGAGGTGCCGCCGTCGGTCGAAAGCGACGGCGTGAGCCCGGTGACCTCATGCACCGCCTCGCTCAACAGCGCATCGAGCGGGCCCGGCTCGGTGAGGAACGTCTCGGCAGGTGGCTCGAACTCGAGCGCGAAGGCGAGCTCCGTACCGGAGAGCGCGAGCAGGATCTGCTCGCGCAGAAGCGCTTGCAGCGAGTCCGCCGTATGTCGGTCGTTGAAACGCACGTTGAAGCGCGCCTCGGCGACCGGCGGGATGACGTTCGTCGCTGGATTGTCCACGTCGATGCTGGTCACTTCGAGATTCGTAGGAGAGAAGTGCGCGCTGCCGTAGTCGAGCGGCGTGTCGTAGAGCCTGGCGAACACCTTGACGAGGCCCTTCACCGGATTCTCGGCAAGATGCGGGTAGGCGACGTGCCCTTGCATACCTGTGAGCTTGAGCCTGCCGTTCAAGCTTCCCCGCCTGCCGATCTTGATCGACTCGCCGATCCGCTGCGTATTGGTGGGCTCGCCGACAATGCAGTGATCGAGCCGCTCGCCCTTCTCCCGCATCCAGGCGAGCACCTTGCGCGTGCCGTTGATCGCGGGCCCTTCCTCGTCGCCGGTGATGAGCAGGCTGATCGTGCCGTCGATGTCGCCGCCGCGCGAGCTGACATAGTCCATCGCCGCGGCGGCGAAGCAGGCGATCGCGCCCTTCATGTCCGACGCGCCCCTCCCATAGAGCTTGCCGCCGGCGATCTCGCCGGCGAAGGGCGGGTGCTTCCACAATCTCTCGTCTCCTGGAGGCACCACGTCGGTATGGCCGGCAAAGCAGAGATGCGGCGGGCCTCGCGCCGATGCGGGCGTAGAGATTGTCGACCGGCGCGGTCCCGTCCTCGGCAAAGGGCAGGCGCGTGCAGTCGAAGCGCGCGGACTTGAGCGCAAGCACGAGCACGTCGAGCGCGCCAGCATCAAGCGGCGTCACGCTCGGACAGCGGATCAGGTTTTGCGCGAGCGCGACGGCAGTGTCGCCGATTGTGGTCATCGGGTTGGGAAAATGGCTGGTGCGGCTCTTGGAGGCAAGCGTGGTGTCGCCTCCGCCTCCAGATCGTCAGGTGGCAAGGCGCGCAAGAAACGCCCCCAGCCGGCGCTACCGGCCGGGGCCTGTCTCGGAGGGGAGGCCGGTTAACCTACCGCAGCGAGCGGATCGCCGCCGAAGCGGTTCGGGCCAGGCGTGCCTTTGAGGATGCCAAGCTCGATGAGGAACCAAAGCCCGACGCCGATGGTGACAAGATTGGCGATCCAACCGAGGGCGTTCGGCTCCTGCGGCGTGCCGGTCAGGCCGAAAGCCTGGAGCAGGCTCGCGATCAGCACGGGCACGAGGCCGTAAAGCGCGGTGATGCCCGGCTTGTCGCGGTCCTGGAAGCGTTTCGCCGCCACGGCATAACCCGGATAGAACAAAGCGAGCGTGATGAGGGTCACGAGGATCGCGCCGAGGGTCGTGGGGCCGAACACGGCGCCGATGATGAAGCCGGCGATCAGGCTGATAATGCCGAGAATGATAACGCCGGCCCAGTACTTGGCACGGTTGATGCGCCCGTCGAACGACGTGAAAAGATATTGGAAATCCATTGTCCCCCCTCCTTTGAGGCCGTCCCGGGCCCTGTCCCCCTAGTTGTAAGGCCGAATGGGCGCCGAGCGGAAGAGGGGATGTGGGGCTGCACTCCGGCGTTGCCCGGCAAACCCGGTTGGTCGGTTTTGACTCGCAAGGGATCCGGCTGCGGTTTGGCCCCTCGGCCGGCTCCGCCCAAGGAGAGCGGGTCGGTGAAGGTGGCGGTGTCAGAAGCCCATCCCTTGGGACCGGGCCACGATTTCTATGGTTGAGCCCACCATGGCGACGACGAGCGTCACGGCAAGGTTCGCGAACCACCAATAGAGCCTCTGGATGCGGCCCTTGAAACTGAACAACAGCCAGATCCAGTCCATCCGCTGCCAGTCCTCTTCAGGTCAATCCCTGAGCAGCTCGTTGATCGAGGTCTTTGAGCGGGTGCGCTCGTCCACCGTCTTGACGATGACGGCGCAATAGAGCGACGGCCCCGGCGAGCCGTCTGGGAGAGGCTTGCCGGGCATGGCGCCCGACACGACGACGGAATAGGGGGGCACGCGCCCCTGATGCACGAAGCCCGTGGCGCGGTCGATGATCTTGGTCGACTGGCCGAGATAGACCCCCATGGACAGCACCGAGCCTTCGCCGACGATGACGCCCTCGGCGACCTCGGCGCGCGCGCCGATGAAGCAATTGTCCTCGATGATGACCGGGTTCGCCTGCAGCGGCTCGAGCACGCCCCCGATCCCGGCGCCACCGGAGAGATGCACGTTCTTGCCGATCTGCGCACAGGAGCCGACGGTGGCCCAGGTATCGACCATGGTGCCTGAACTCCACGCGCGCGCCGAGATTGACGAAGCTCGGCATCAGCACGACGCCCGGCGCGATATAGGCGGAGCGGCGCACCACGGCGCCCGGCACGACGCGGAAGCCGCCTTCCTTGAAGTCCTTTGCCTTCCAATGCGCGAACTTGGTCGGCACCTTGTCCCACCAGGCTCCGCCCGCGGGCGCGCCGTCGATCTTATGCGGCTCATGCAGGCGGAAGGAGAGCAGGATCGCCTTCTTCAGCCATTGATGCACGACCCAGTCGGCGCCCACCTTCTCGGCGACGCGCAGCGTGCCCGTGTCGAGCAGGGTCAGCACCTCCTCGACCGCATCGCGCACCACGCCTTTGGTGTCGGGCGTGATCTCGGCCGCATGCTCGTAGGCGCTGTCGATGAATGTCTTGAGATGATCGTAGCTCATGCCGCACGCTCCCGCCCGGCAAGCGCCGCGCCGATACCGGTAAGGAACGGCGCGAGCGCGTCGGTCCGGTGATGCACATGCGCCGGAAGCTCGGTCCAGTCCACGATGGCCTGGTGCTGCGGGTGCTCGGTGAGGAGGCAATCGACCAGCACCGTGGTCATGCCGATCGCATGCGCCGTTTCGAGATTGGCCGGTAGGTCGTCGAACATGGCGGCCTCGCGTGGCGCGACGCCATGCGCCTTGACGAAGCGCTCGAACGCCTCGCGCGCGGGCTTCGGGTAGATATATTCGAGCGCGTGGATGTCGAAGATGTCCTCGAAGCTCGTATCGAGCCCGAGCCGCGCCATCACGTTTTCTGCGTGCCGGCGCGAGGCATTGGTGAATACGAATTTGCGCCCCGGTAGCGCGCCGATGGCGCTGGCGAGCTCCGGCGCCGGCGCGACGGCGGAGAGATCGATGTCGTGCACATAGTCGAGAAAATCGTGAGGGCTGACGCCGTGCTGCAGGACAAGCCCCGCGAGCGTCGTGCCGTGCTCGAAGTAATAGGTCTTGCGCAGGGCCTGCGCCTCCTCGATCGGAAGGTCGAAGCTTCGCGCGATGAACTCGCCCATGCGCCGGTCGATCTGCGGGAAGAGATTGCAGTGGCCGGAATAGAGCGTGTTGTCGAGGTCGAACACCCAGCACTCGACATGCCCGAAGCCGCCGCCCAAATCTTGCTGCTGCACCGCTACGCTCCTCTCGCGCTGCCTTTGCGTCGCCGCCGCTCGATCAATGTGCCCGCGCCATGCTCGGTGAACAGTTCGAGCAGCACCGCGTGTGGAACCTTGCCGTTGATGATGACCACAGCCTCGACGCCTTCGGCGATCACGTCGAGGCAGCTTTCGATCTTCGGGATCATGCCGCCGGAGATCGTGCCGTCCTCGATCAGCGCCTGCGCTTCCGCGGAGGTCAGCGACTTGATCAGCCGACCGTCCTGGTCGAGCACGCCCTCGACATCGGTCAAGAGCAGAAGGCGCTTCGCCTTCATCGCCGAAGCGAGCGCGCCGGCGAAGGTATCGGCGTTGACGTTCAGCGTCTCGCCGTCGGGGCCGACGCCGATCGGGGCGATCACCGGAATCAGGTCTGAGTGGATGATCACGTCGACGATATGCGGATCGACTGCGCCGGGCTCGCCGACAAAGCCGAGATCGAGAATTTCCTCGCTGTCCGAGTCGGGCGCGCGCCAGCGCCGCTCGATGCGCCGCGCGCGCATCAGATTGGCGTCCTTGCCGGAGATGCCGACCGCCTTGCCGCCTTGCGTGTTGATGGCGGTGACGATCTCCTTGTTGACGGAGCCTGCGAGCACCATCTCGACCACATCGACGGTCTCCCGGTCGGTGACGCGCAAGCCGTCCTTGAACTCGCTCCTTATATTGAGCCGCTCGAGCAGCGAGCCGATCTGCGGCCCGCCGCCATGCACCACGACGGGGTTCACGCCGGCCTGCTTGAGCAGCACGATGTCGCGGGCGAAGTCCGCGGCGAGCGTCGTGTCGCCCATGGCGTGGCCGCCATATTTCACCACCACCGTCTGCCGGTCGTAGCGCTGCATATAGGGCAGGGCCTCGGACAGCACCTTGGCCTTGGCATGCACTGAGGCGAGCACGTCTGCGAGCGCACCCGCCGGCCCTGGCTTGGGCGCGGCGCGCTCCTTCGATTTCACGGGAGCTGGTCTGGTCTTGGCCACGGGCCGCTTATAGCGGCGCTTGGCCGGGTGCCACAAGCGATAGCCCGGCCTATCCAGACCAAGCCCGCTCGACTATAGGTCTGCCGAAGGGAAACGGGAGGCGGCCAGGAGCAATGGAACAAGAGAAAGCGCCGCCACCTGTCCCGCCGCGACGGGGCATTGCCGCCGTCATGGGCGCGTTCTGGAACACGCTCGGCGGTATCCAAGAAGGGCTGCGGACCGAGCGGGCCATAAAGCAGGAATTTGTCGTCGCGGCGATCGTGCTCCCTCTGTCATTTTTCGTCGCACGCGACCTTTGGACGTGGGTCGCGCTGATCGCCAGCCTGCTCTTCGTGCTCTCGACCGAGTTCCTGAACACGGCCATCGAGCGGCTTTCCGACCATTTGCACCCCGAAAAGCACGAGGCGATCCGCATCACCAAGGACCTCGCCTCGGCCGGCGTGTTCTTTGCCATCACCCTATGCGCGCTGGTCTGGCTCGCGGCGCTCTGGATGCGCTTCGCCGCCTGACCCTCGGCCAAGGTCGCGGCCGTTAACCTGAAACGATTGGGCGCGGCGCGGCGTTCTATCCCTTTCAGGTTCATGCCTCGCCCCCCGAGGCCAAGTAGAAGGTTCCCCTATGAACGACATGAATATCCTGGCTCACGCCATCGCGCTCGCCGCGGTCGTGGCCGCATTCGGCGCACCGGCGCGCGCCGAGACCGTTTCGCTGCCGCAAGGCAAGGCGGACGTCGAGAGCATCGCCAAATTCGCAAATCCCTGGGCGCTTGCCTTCCTGCCCGACGGCAGGCTGCTGGTTACCGAGAAGCCCGGTAATCTCTACATCTTCGCCGACGGCAAGCTGTCCAACCCGATCGCGGGCGTGCCGAAGGTAGAATACAAAGACCAAGGCGGCCTGCTCGACGTCGCTGTCGATCCCGACTTCGCCAACAACAAACTCGTCTACCTGTCCTATTCCGAGCGCGCCGAGAAGCAGCCGGAAGACGCCGAGGAGGAGAAGGACGCGCGGCTCGGCGACTATCAGGACTTGAGCGACAACGTGCTGAAGGGCATGGCCGTCGCGCGCGGGCGGCTCGAAGGCGACCGCCTCGAAGACGTGAAGGTCATCTGGCGGCAAGTGCCGAAGACCATCGGCCGCGGGCATTTCGGCGCCCGGCTCGTCTTCGCGCCGGACGGCAAGCTGTTCATCACCTCTGGTGATCGCCAGCGCTTCGAGCCCGCGCAGGACATGGCCTCCAATCTCGGCAAGGTCGTCCGCATCAATCCGGACGGCTCGATCCCCGACGACAATCCCTTCGTCGGCAAGGACGGCGCGTTGCCGGAGATCTGGACGCTCGGCCACCGCAACGAGCTCGGCGCCGCGATCAACCCGGCGTCAGGCGAATTGTGGATCCACGAGATGGGGCCCGAAGGGCGGCGATGAGGTGAACATCGTCGTGCGCGGCAAGAACTATGGCTGGCCGCAAGTGAGCGAAGGCGCGCATTACGACGATGAGGACATCCCCGACCACAAGACCAAGCCGGAATTCGCCACCCCTGCCTATTCGTGGAACCCGTCGATCTCGCCGGCAGGGCTCATCGTTCTACACCGGCGACAAGTTCCCCAACTGGAAGGGCAAGGCGCTGCTCGGCGGCTTGTCGTCCGAGGCGCTGATCGTGCTGACGCTCGACGGCGACAAGGTGGTGAGCGACGAAATCATCAAGATGGGCCGCCGCATCCGCGACGTGGCGCAAGCGCCGGATGGCGCTGTGCTGCTCTTGGTCGACGGCGAAAGCGGCGGCGATCTCCTGCGGCTCACGCCGTCAGGCCGCGCCGCCCAGCGCTGAGGCAGCCACAGCCGCGCGGAGCTCGGGGAGCCCTGAGCCCGTGCGCGCCGAGGTCGTGAGCACCACAGGGTAAGCTGCCGGGTGCTTGGCGAGCGTCGCCTCGACCTTCGCCTGAACGGCGGCAAGCTCGGTTGCCTTTGGCTTGTCGGCCTTGGTCAGCACCACCTGGTAGGAGACCGCGGCTTCGTCGAGCAGCTTCATCGTCTCGATGTCGTTCGGTTTGATGCCGTGGCGCGCGTCGATCAAGCAGGAACACGCGCTTCAGCTCGCGGCGACCGCGCAAATAATCGCGGATCAGCCGCGTCCAGCCCTTTATCTCCGACTTCGCCGCGCGCGCATAGCCGTAGCCCGGCATGTCGACCAGATAGAGCTCGCCCTCCTTGCCGAGGGTGAAATAGTTGAGCTCGCGCGTGCGGCCCGGCGTAACCGAAACGCGGGCGAGAGCCTTCTGCCCGGTGAGCGCATTGATCAGGCTCGACTTGCCGACATTGGAGCGCCCCGCGAACGCAACTTCGGGACGGCCGTCGGCGGGCAGATCCTCGATGCGCGTCACCCCTTTCGCGAACACGCACGGGCCCTTGAACAGGGCCTCGCCACTCGGAAGGTCGGCCTGCAAGGTCATTGCGCCGGCGCAGCCTGGTTGACGGCCTGATCGGGCGTGAGTTTTGCGAGCCGCTCCTCCACTAGTCCGACCCAGGCCTTCTGGTCCTCGGTCAGGAGGCCATCGGCGGCGAGCGCGCGCACGATGATCAGCGCACGGCTGTAGCGCGCCTTCGCTTCGTCCCCGGCGTCACCCAGCTTGATGAGCGTGACGAACAGATTTTTCCGCCACTGCGTCTGTCGCGGGTCGGCGATGACGAGAATGTCGCGCAAGTGAACGACCTCCTTGTAGGCGGCGACGGCTTCGTCCTTCTTGCCGCCCCTCAACAATGCGTCGGCCAACCGCTCCCGCGCGAAGGCCGCGATCTCCATCAGCAGGGCTTTGCTCCCCGACGTACCACCGGCCGCCTCGACCGCGGCGAGACCGTTCTTGTAAGCCTCGACGGCGGCATCGGGTTGGCCTGCATCGGCCAAGATGTTGCCGAGGTAGACATTGCTCGTGGCAAGCTCGGCGCCCCAATCGACGTTCTTCGCGTCTTTCGCAACGAGCGCCTTCCGCGCATCGATCGCCTTGCGGTAAAGCTCGATCGCTTCGCCGCTCTGCTTGAGCGCGACGAGCGCGGCTGCCGTCTTCTCGCGGGTGAACGCGACATCGCGCTGCCACTCGGTGTTGCTCGCATCCTCCGCCGCGAGCTTCTCGCGGACTTTGAGGCTCTCGCGATAGACCTTGAGCGCCTCGTCGTTGTGGCCGGCAGCAAGCAGCACGTCTCCGACCTTCTCGTAGGCCACGCCACGCTCGCGCTGCCGTTGCACGTTCGCAGGATCGGCCGCCGCGACCTTTTCGATGATCGTCAGTGAGTTCATGTAAGCCTTGTAAGATTTGGCTGCGTTCCCGGTGCTGAACTGGGCGTTGCCCACCCTTTCGTAAGTCGCGGCAAGCTCGCGCTGCCGCGCGGCGTTGCCTTCGTCCTGCGCGGCAAGCTTCAAGCGGATCGCGAGGCTCTTTTCATAATGATCCAGCGCTTCCTTTGTGCGGCCGAGCCGGATCAGCGCATCGCCGACGCTAATTTGGCAAAAGCCGACCTGGTCCTGGAAGTTCGTGTTGTCCGGAGCCTTCGCCGCGGCGGCCTCGCTGATCGCGAGCGACTTGAGGTAGGTCTCGAGCGCCTTTGCATGCTCGCCGAGCGCGATCATCACGTCGCCGACCTTGTTCTGCACGGTCGCGACATCGGACTGCGCCATCGCGTCGTCAGGCGCGGCCGCCGCAAGCTTCTCGATGATCGCGAGGGCCTCGCGATAGGTCTTGAGCGCCTCGTCACCCTTGCCGCTCACCAGCAAGACGTACCCCATGAAGTCGTAGCTCGAGGCAAGCGACCGCTGCAGCTTGGCGTTCTCTGGATCTTTCGCGACAAGGGTCTTGTCGAGCTCGGCACTCTTGGTGACCCATTCCAGCGCCTCCTCGCGCCGTCCGGCGGGGAGCAGGGCTTGGCTGATCGCCCTGTAGGCGCTGGAAAGTAGAGGCTGGAATTGCGAGTTGTCCGGGAAGCTTTCCGCGAGACCTGCTGCCCGCGTGCGCGCTTTCTCGGCAAGCTCAAGAGCCTTGGCAAGATCGCCTTGAGCCGTCAGCGTCTCGGCGAGCGAGAGCAAAGCGATGGTCTCGCTATGTTGGAGCTCGGGCGTGGTCTCGCCAGACTCGGTCAGCTTTTGCTGCAGCGACTGTGCGCGGTCGAGGATCTTGCGCGTCAGGTCGATCGGCATGCCCTCGCGATCGCGGAATTCTTCCGCGAGATCGAAGATGAGCGTGTTGGCAGCTTCCGTCGCCGCGGTGAGTGTTCGTTCGGCCCGATCACGCTGCTGCGCTGCGATAGTCCATTGCCACGCCGCCGCGCCCGCCAACACCAGCAGTGTCGCGGCAGCGGACCAGGCAAGGCTAAGCGCGCGCCGCTGCTGCCGAAGCTCCTGCGACAGTAAGTCCTCCTTCGGCATGCCGTGTATGGCGGCGGCAAAATCCGCGCCGAGCTCCGCAAACCGCGCATCGCGCGGATTGGCGCCGTCGCGGTAGGCGCGAAGGTCGACCCATTTGGGCTCGCTCTCGAACGCTCCCTTGAGCGCGGCCGGCAGCGGGGTCGCGCCGTTCCACGCGAAGTCGTTTGGGCTCGCGTCCCAGGTCAGGTCTCCGTCGGTTAGCGCGATCAGCACCGTCCCGGCGCTCTTATGCTTGAGCCAATAGGCGACCTCCTTGTCGCACCCAAGGCGATGCCGCAGCTTCGGGAGAGACAAGCAGGAGCAGGAAGCGGGATTGGCCGAGAGCTTGCTCGATCGCCGGCCACAGTCCGCGGTGTTGCCGACAGGCTCGTGTCGTCGCGAAAGATGCGCAAGGCGCGCCGCCGGTACCAGGGCTTGCCGAGCTTTTGGATGACCGATTGCAGCGCCGTGGCGATCGGTTTGTCCTTGGCGTGGCTATAGGAGATGAAAACGTCGTAGGCCGCCATGCTGCGCACCGTCCGGGGGACCGCGGGCGGAAACCTACCACGACCGGGTTCGAGCCGGACGGCTCTGGGCGATGAATTGTTGGTAAGGAACCGGTGCGAGTTGCTTATTCGCCGGGCTCAGCCTGTCGCTTCTGGCGCGTCGGCCGTTCCTTTTTGCTCTCGCCCTCGGTGTCCTTGGCGTCTTTCTTGTTGGGCTTGAACCCGAGATTCTCCAGTAGCGGAATCTCGACGCCCTGCCGCGCCATGATGGTGGCTTGCTGCAGCACCGACAGGAAGTTGTTCCACGCCCAGTAGATCACGAGCCCGGCCGGGAAGGAGGCGAGCAGGAAGGTGAAGAACACCGGCATCCAGGTGAAGATCTTGGCCTGGATCGGATCGGGCGGCGCCGGGTTCAGCTTCATCTGCACCCACATGGTGATGCCCATGATGATCGGCCAAATGCCGATCATCGAGGAAATGCGGCGGGTCGCCACGGGATCAGCCCGAACAAATTGAAGATGCTGGTCGGATCCGGCGCCGACAGATCCTTGATCCAGCCGAAGAACGGCGCATGCCGCATCTCGATGGTGACGAACAGCACCTTGTAGAGCGCGAAGAAGATCGGGATCTGCACCAGGATCGGCAGACAGCCCGAGGCCGGGTTCACCTTCTCCTTCTTGTACAGCTCCATCATCGCCTGCTGCTGGCGCACGCGGTCGTCCTCGTAGCGCTCCTTGATGCGCTGCATCTCCGGCGCGAGCTTCTTCATCTTGCTCATCGCCACGTAGGATTTGTTGGCGAGCGGGAACAGGATGAGCTTGATGAGCACCGTGACGATGAGGATCGACACGCCGAAATTGCCCACGAGCCGGAAGAAATAATCCAGCGCGAAGAACATCGGCTTGGTCAGGAAATAGAACCAGCCCCAGTCGATCAGCAGGTCGAATTTCGGGATGGCGTATTTCTCGCCATATTTGTCGAGCGTATTGACTTCCTTGGCGCCGGCGAACACCCGGCCCTTGGCCTCGGCCGTCGCGCCTGGCGCGACCTCGAGCGGGCCCATGATGTAGTCGGTCTGGAAGCGGTCGCGGCCACTGACCTGGGTCCCCGCGAACTTCGCCTCGAAGGCGTGGCCCTGCTCGGGCACGACCACCGTCGCCCAATATTTGTCGGTGATGCCGAGCCAGCCGCTCTTGCTCTTGAAGGTGGCGGGCGGGTTCTCGAGCGCGGAGTGATAGCTGATCTCCTCGAGCCCGGTCTCGTCGAGCACGCCGATCAGGCCCTCATGCAGGATGAAGAAGCCTTGCACGTGCGGCATCTCATGCCGCGAGACGAGCGCGTAAGGGTAGACCGTCACGGGCTCGGAGCCCGCGTTCGACGACCTTGTCGGTGATCGTGAACATATATTTGTCGTCGACCGCGACGGTGCGGTTGAAGGTCAGTCCCTTGCCCGCGTCGTAGGTCAGCGTGATGGGCGCATCTTGCGTGAGCGGCCCTTGCGTGGTCGCGGTCCACAGCGTGTCGCCGGCCGGCAGGTCGAGGTCCGAGGCGCCGGCGCCGGCGACGAAACCGTGCTCGGCATAATAGGCGCCGGGCCGCCCGCGGGCGAAAGCAGAATGACGTTCGGGCTATGGGCTCGACCGTCTCCCGATAGTCCTTCAACATCAGGTCGTCGATGCGTCCGCCCTTGAGCGAGATCGAGCCCTTGAGCGCCGGTGTGTCGATGGCGATGCGCGGGGAGGCGGCGAGCGCCTCGTCCCGGGTGAGCGTCGCGGCGCCCGGCACGCCGGGTTGCGGCGCGCCCGCGGTTCCCGGCGTCTCTCCGCCCGGGCGGGGCGGACCCGGCTCGGTCGGTTGCTGCTGTTGCTCTACCGTCTCGGGCGGCTTCGGCGCCGGCAGGAAGAAATACTGCCAGGCGAACAGCACGGCCATCGAGAGCACGATGGCGAGGATGAAGTTGCGGTTATTCTCGTCCATGGGGCTTTCTGCTCAAGGGCCGCATCGCACCCGCAAAGCGCGGACGAAAGGTGAGGCAAGATGGGGTCCGTGTTAAGGGCTTCAGCGTTTTTTTGCTGGGGCGGGCGCGTGCACCGTGGCGAGCGCACGTTCAAGGTCCTTGATCAGCTCGGCGAAGCGCCGTTGTACCGTTCCCGCCCGCGCGATCAAGACATAATCATAGCCCCCTTTCGCATGGGCGGGAGCCGTCACCCGCACCGCCTCCTTGAGCCGCCGCCGCGCCCGGTTGCGCACCACGGCGCCGCCGAGCGTCTTGGTCGCCGTGAAGCCGAAGCGGGCAAGGCCGGGATCGACGTCTTTGTCATTGGCGCGGGCGCGCGCTTCGAGCACGAGCGAGGGCGCAGCGTAACGGGCGCCCCCCTTGACGTGCAGGAATTCAGCGCGGGTCTTGAGACGTCCGATTTCCGTCACCGCCGAGGCGGGCCGCCGGCGCTAGGCCGACAGACGCTTGCGCCCTTTGGCGCGGCGGCGCGCCAGAACCTTCCGGCCGCCCGAAGTCGCCATGCGGGCGCGAAAACCGTGGCGCCGTTTGCGGACGAGCCGCGATGGCTGATAAGTGCGCTTCAAGGCTGTCTCTCCTGGCCGAACGGCGAGCCGTAGCGCAAGGCTTGGGCGCTCAGGCTGCAAAGGCTTGGTTTCGGCGGCTTATAGGTGGCGCCCCGACGCAAGTCAATCCGCCGCAGGCGCGCTGAAGCCGCCTCCCTAGCCTAACGAACCTTGCGCTTTTTCCCGACCATGCTGCTTCGCGGGGTGTTGTGGCGGCGCACAAAAGTCGGATAATCATAGGGGCTTCTCCCGTCTCCCGGCGTATCCGTCCGGTCTGTCAGTCCGCGAAATGCCAATCCGCCAAAGCGCGACCAGAAAAGCGTTCCGCACCGGTGGAAGCGCGTCCTATCCTGCCTTGCCAAGGCGGGATAGGCAGGCCAAGAGTTGTGCCCGCATGCGGCGGCCCGCAAGCGCGTATCGCGCGGGCGCCGATCCCGGCACCGGGGAGCGGGGGCTTGGGATCGGGGTAGCGTCGTTCGGGCCTGGGGCCTGACGGACGGCGAAGGGGGAGAGGTCGGTCATGGAAGAGGTGCTGAAGCCCGACCTCTGCGTTATCGGCGCGGGCTCAGGCGGCCTTGCGGTGGCAGCGGCGGCGGCGCAATTCGGCGTACCGGTCGTGCTCATCGAAAAGGGACGCATGGGCGGCAACAGCCTGAATTACGGCTGCGTCCCCTCCAAGGCCCTGCTCGCGGCGGGCAAGCGCGCGGAAGCGGTGCGCACGGCCTCCAATTTCGGCATCGATGTGATCGAGGCGCAGATCGACCATCGCGGCGTGCACGACCACGTCCACGGCGCCATCGCCGCCATCGCGCCCAACGACTCCATCGAGCGCTTCACCGGCCTCGGCGTGCGCGTCATTCAGGCGAATGCAAGTTTCCTCGACAAGTTCACGGTCGAAGCCGGCCGCGTGCTGGTGCGCGCGCGGCGTTTCGTCATCGCCACTGGCTCCGTCCCCGTCGTGCCGCCGATTCCGGGCCTCGACGAGGTGCCCTATTTCACCAACGAGACGATCTTCGACGTGAGCGAGCGCATCCAGCACCTCATTGTGCTTGGCGGCGGGTCGACCGGGCTCGAGCTCGCGCAAGCGCACCGGATGCTCGGCTCCCACGTCACCGTGTTCGATACCGGCGACATGCTCGCCGAGGAGGACAAGGAGGCGCGGAGCGTCATCTTCAAGCGCTTCGAGGACACCCAGCTGATGCTGTTCCCGAACACGCGCGTGGAGCGGGTCGAGCGCTCGGTGCAAGGGGTCGCGGCCCATTTCAACAAGGACGGCGAGACTGTCCTCGTCAAGGCGACCCATATGCTCGTGGCTACCGGGCGCAAGCCGAACGTCAAGTCGTTGAGTCTCGACCGAGCGGGCGTCGACTTCACCGAGGAGGGCATCAAGGTCAACGATCAGCTCAGGACCTCGAACCGGCGCATCTATGCGGTCGGCGACGTGATCGGCACCCCGGAATATGCCCACCTCGCCGAATTCCAGGCCAGCGTCGTGATCCGCAACGCGATCTTCAGGCTTAAGCCTGACGCCAACGCAGTGCATGTCCCGCGCGTCCTCTACACCGACCCCGAGCTTGCTCAGGTCGGCCTCACCGAGGAGGAGGCGCATAGGCGCTATCGCCGCCGCTCGATCCGCATCTACCGCTGGCCTTATGCCGATAGCGATCGCGCGCAATGCGAGAAGAAGACCGAGGGATTCATCAAGGTCATCACCAAGCGCGACGGCACGGTGCTCGGCTGCACCATCGTCGGCGCCGAAGCGGGCGAGCTGCTGCAGCTTTGGGTGATCGCCATGGCGAGGGACATCAAGATCGGCGACCTTACCTCGCTCGTGCTGCCTTATCCGACCCTGTCGGAGCTCTCAAAGCAGGTCGGGTTCGCCCATTACGCGCCGACGCTGACCAAGGGCTGGGTCCGCCACGTCATCGGCCTGCTCCGCAAATTCGGTTAGGCAAACGCCTTAATTCTTGCACCGGCTACGCCGGTCGACACCCCCAACAAAGGGAGAGGTGTCAAAAGCCTGTTTAGCGTAGAATCGCACGCGTGACGGACGAACCCAAAAATACGCATGTGGCGCCACCACGGGCGCGCCGGTTCCTGCCGGGGCTATCGGGCAAGCTGCTCCTGCTGACGATCCTCTTCGTGATGATTGCCGAGGTGCTCGTCTTCGTGCCCTCGGTCTCGAACTTCCGCAGGCAGTGGCTCGTGGAGCGGCTTGCCGCGGCCGAAATCGCCTCGCTTGCAGCGGAAGCCGCGCCAGGTGGCCAGCTCCCCGACATGCTGCGCGACCGGCTGCTTGAAAGCACTATGGTGAAAGCGATCGCGGTCAAGCAGGCCGACGCCCGCGTGCTCGTAATCGAGATGGACATGCCGGCGGAGATCGATGCGTCCTACGACCTGCGCAACGCGTCCTGGCTCAGCCTCGTCGCCGACGCGCTCATGGTCTATGTCGCTCCCAACGACCGCGTGATCCGCGTGATCAACGATGCGAGCTTCGGTCATGCCGAAATGATCGACGTGGTGATGGGCGAAGCGCTGCTAAAGGCCGCCATGATCCGCTACGGCCTCGACATTCTCTGGGTGTCGATCCTCATCTCCATCATCACCGGCGCGCTCGTTTATCTCTCACTCGCGGCGCTGCTGGTGAAACCCATGACCCGGCTCACGCGCAACATCGTGAGCTTCTCGGAGCGGCCCGAAGATCCGAGCCGCATCATCGCTCCTTCCGGCCGGCGCGACGAGATCGGCACCGCCGAGCGCGAGCTCAAAGCGATGCAGGAGGAGCTTGCAGGCACCCTCACACAAAAGAGCCGGCTCGCGGCACTGGGCCTCGCCGTGAGCAAGATCAGCCACGATCTGCGCAACATGCTGTCGAGCGCGCAGCTTCTGTCGGATCGCCTGATCGCGGTGAAAGACCCGACGGTGCAGCGCCTCGTACCGAAGCTGATCGCCTCGCTCGACCGGGCCATCAGGCTCTGCGCGCGCACGCTTGATTTCGGCCAGGCGCAGGAGGCGCCGCCGCGGCGCAAGCGTTTCGCGCTCGCACCCCTCGTCGCCGAAGTCGGCGACGGCATGGGGCTGCCGCGTGCGGGCGCGATTGCCTGGATCGTCAACGTGCCTAAGGACATTGAAGTCGACGCCGACCGCGACCAGCTCTACCGCGTGCTGTCAAATCTCTGCCGCAACGCCGTCCAGGCGCTGGAGAGCGAGGGAGAGCCCGAGGGCGAGCTCGCGGTCAGCGCGCGTCGCGAGGGGTCGGTCACGGTCGTTGAGGTCGCTGACACGGGCCCGGGCGTTCCCGAGCGGGCCCGTGCGCATCTGTTCGAGGCCTTCCAGACCGTGGCGCGCAAGGAAGGATCGGGGCTCGGGCTTGCCATCGCCGCCGAGCTCGTCAAGGCACATGGCGGAGAGATCGCGCTCGTCAGGAACGACGGCGGCGCCACCTTCCGCGTGACCATTCCCGATGCCGTCGTCAGTCTCGCGCGCGCGCGGCGCGTCAGCGCTTAGCGCGGACGCTACTGCACCTTCTCGGCAGGCGTGCCCGGACCGGACGTGACGGCCTTGCCCTTCTCGTAAGCCGTCTTGGTGTAGTTGCCGCCGTCCTTGGTGATCTTGGTCATCCAGCCGGACTCCCACTCGATCACGGCGCTCTCGGCATCTTCCTTCCAGGTTCCTGCCAGACCTTCGCCCTCCCGCGCGCCCTCGGCTTTGCCGTCGGCGGAGAGCACGATCTGGAATGGTTTGCCTTGAGTGTCCTGAACCTTCCAGGTGCCCTCGAAGCCGCTTGACGCGAAGGTGGCGGCGGTCGAAAGCCCGATGGCGAGGATAGCGGCGCCGATGCTGGCGGCGGATTTGCGCAAGACCTTCTTTGCCTTTGCCTTCATGACCGTTTCTCCCAGGATCAGGGGTCTAGCCCTGACCAAGAAACGGTTGAAAAGCCGGGTTGTTCCTAGCCTTGCCTTTGTCGGGGGGACGCCTTAGGTAAGGCCCTCACCCCGCCAGCCGGCTAAACGCGCCCGTAGCTCAGTTGGATAGAGCGCTAGACTACGAATCTAGAGGTCAGGAGTTCGAATCTCTTCGGGCGCGCCAGTTTGTTGGGATTTCTCAGTTCGAGCGCAAGTCTGGCTAACAGACCGGCTAACAGTTTACGCCAGCCCTGCGAGTAAACTGGCTCCGCAAACTGTGGGCAATAGCCCCTGGTGTTTGCGCGTCTCGACGGAGATCCAACCGGATCGCCGGATCGCTCATGCGTGAGCTGCGCGCCTACCTGGCGAGGAAGTGCAGTCATGAAGCCCGTCAGCCGCCGTTCCCTCATGGCTGGCAGTGCTGGGTCGTGGCCGTTCCAGTTACGCGGGCATGTAGCCCTCATGCTTGGAACGATAATCCGCGCCCTTTTGCCTTGAAGGGAGTTAGACGGTAACCTGGAAGCGACCGGGACTTTCGGCCGCAAAAGGGGGGACTGATATGTCGCTTGGAACAATCCTTCTCATCATCTTGGTGCTTCTACTGATCGGCGCGCTGCCAAACTGGGGGCATAGCCGTGCGTGGGGGCGGGGCCCGGCAGGTATCCTCGGCCTCGTCCTTGTGATCGTCTTGATCCTTGTGCTCTTAGGTAAGATCTAAGACGCTGAGCGTGACGGTGGGCGCTCAGACGCCCTTGATGCAGAGGCGTCGGCTTCGGCCGGCGCCCGTTCAAGCGGAGGAAAGTCGCACGCTCGGCCGCGACTGCCTCGCTCACTTACTCAGGACGGCGACCCCACAATCCTGCGGCTGCCTCAAAGAACTCAATTTTACAGGCCCGTAATGAAAAGGGAACGCCAGCCTGTATCCGTTGGCCGGGCTGTTTCCGGCACGTCGTCGAACGCATCGGGACGGCCTTTAGCGATGTGAAAGGTCCTCGGCCTCCGCTTCCGCCCGTCTGCTCGCGGCTCGCATCATTGGACTGGGCATGGAACCTATTGCCTCCCGTGCTGTTAGGCAGCCGGTAATGATATCTGGGAGGAATGACTATGCAGAGAAGTCTCGCCCCGATCATTGCGGGATGTATCGCCGTCGCCGCGCTCGCCTTTGCGGCGCCAAAGCCCGCTTCGGCAATGACGGCTGTTGCACCGGCGGTCCACTACGGTGAAACAGCTGATATCGTTCAACCAGTGGGTCGCTACTATAGGGGCCGCGGTTATCGGCGCTACGGCTACGGCCGCGGCTATCGAAACTATGGCTATCGGAACTACGGCTACGGCCGCGGCTATCGGAACTATGGCTATCGGCGCTACGGCTATGGCGGCTATGGCTATCCCATATGGCGCTACGGTTACGGCGGCTACGGCTATCCCTATTATCGCCGTCCCGGTATCCGCCTCTGGTTCGGCTACTAACGCAGCAAGATATTGAGCCGCCGCGCTGATCCCGTGGCATTGCCCGTGCACCGACTAAAGTATGGGGCGACCATACCTACGTTCACTGCCGCGCTGCTCGGCGGGGTGATAAAGATCTAGAGAGTGACGTTGATCTTAATCGGTAGACCCCCCCGTTAGCCGAAAACGTCACTTAAAGGTGGCCCGGTATTTCCCTCCAGGCCCACTCAACGAGCCCGATAGTCTGGCCGCCTCCTCACGGGATTGGGCGGCCAGTTTTTTTCTGTAGCGATCGCGCGGAAGCGATCCGCCGTCGGGAAGGAGGAGAGCCGCCCACGCCCTTGCTTCGGCCAATTGGATGCGCAGGAAGCGGCGGCCCTTTAACGAACCGCCAGTTGGCCAGCTTCAAGTACGCGACTGTCTGCTCCGCTACCATTTGGAACAGTTCGGTGAGCGGCAAGTTAGTCATGCAGACTCCCCCGAAAATTGGTCCGGCCCTCGCTGGCCACGTATGAAGAGGCAGTGAGATGACAACGACAAACGAAGCTTACAGAAGGGCCGCAAATTCCCCCGCAGCCAAGCAGGCGGCGGAAACTGCCAAGTCGATCGGCGAGGACGTGAGCGATTTCGCTGGCGACGTGTCGCGCATGGCCGGCAAGCAGTTCAGTCGCGCGCAAGACGTGGCCGTCGATGCCATGCAAGAGGCGGGCGACACGATGAAACGTTATCCGCTTAGCACGCTCGCGGTCGTAGCCGGCCTCGGCTTCCTCTTTGGGATGTTCAGCCGCCGCTAAGGAGACGCCCCGGTCTCTCTCCATTGTGAGGACTAACTGTCCGCGCTGCAGTTACTGTGTTGACCGGGTCCGACGACACCGTCCTCGATGATGTGTCCGCGCCGACCACCGCTCCTTGATGTTGTTTCTTCTCTCTTGAGACCTGCCGGGCAGTCCTCTCTCGCACTAACAGCCGCGGGCGAGCCTACCAATCATCTTTGGAGGACGTGCAATGAAATTCGCAACGTTTACCGCCGCAGCGGTTCTGTTGAGTGCCGGTTTGCGTTTGCTGGCGGGGGAGCTCCCGTTCCTGAGGGTTCGCAGACCGGCGAGCCGTCGGGTCGTCCGAGCGCGGACGACCTAGATTGCTTTTCGCTTTTTGGATTTTCCCGCGGTCCGCTTTCGATTGCGGCGAATGTTTTCTTGTGCGCTGGGGGTGGACCGCCCCGTTTCGTCTTCCGGTTTGGCTTTGTCCAGACTTGAACCCTCGGCGTCGAGTGGTCGCCCCTGGCCTGGATATGACATGCTCGTCTGTCGTCCTTGGATCATTGCAAATGCCTTTCTGGGAGCGCCTTTGACGCGCTCACCCCTTCTTGGGGCGGACAACCGCAACAATGTTGGTCTGCACGACGCCATCGACCTTGGCGATGTTGTTGAATATTGCCTTATCGCCGTCGGTCGAGTCTTTGCAGTCGAGCTGAGCCACTAGCTTCTCTTTAGAGAGCATCACGACGTTAGCAAAGTTGCAGTTGTCGAGATTAATCGCCTTCAGGGTGTCGACAGTTGCGACTGCATTGGCCGAGCCAAGCAATTCGATGAACAGGTAGATATTGACCATCGGCATCCTCCCAGCGGCGCATCCATAGGGGACTGTTGTAACGACAAAACTCCGAACCACCGCAGAAGGTCCGAGGTCCACCGACTTGCTCCAGCCGCTCACTCGCGCCAGTGTCAGCCTGGCCGTTCCGTGGAGGCATCGCCTCGAAGCGCGCGATACACGCTCGCCTTGCTGAACCCTGTACGGCGCATGATTTCCGGTACGATGGTCCCTGCTTCCCGAAGGCCTTTGATCTCGGCGACCTTCTCCGGCGTGAGCTCACGCTTGCGCCCGAACTTAACACCTAGCTCCTTAGCCTTGTTGATCCCGTCCATCTGCCGCTCACGCCTGATGTTGTTCTCAAATTCAGCAATCAACGCCAGCACACCCATGACGAGCTTTCCATTGCGCGAGGTGGTGTCGATAGAAGGGTCATCCGTGACCTTGAAGGCAACTCCCTTCTCCCCGAGCTGCGAGACGATGCGGTAGAGGTCTGATGTGGACCGAGCCAAGCGATCGAGCTTGATCACGAGCAAGGTGTCGCCTTCTCTTAGGTACTCCAGGCACCGCTTTAGTTCGGGCCTGCCGGCGTCAACTCCCGAGCGCTTCTCCTTGAAGACACGCTCGCAGCCGGCCGCTTCCAGGTTCTCCAACTGCACCGCCAGATCCTGGCCGTTGCTCGACACCCTGGCGTATCCAACTGTCGGCATCTTGCGTTCCCTTTTTCCTAAGAGGATGTGAGAACACACTTTAGAGTGACACATTTGGACGCTTCAAGCGGATGTTTCAGAATGTGTACAATTGGAGACGTATCGGCAACCGGAGTTTGTCAGCGTTATTGGAACGCGGCGAGACAGGTGGCGTTTTACGTATGACGGGTGGCACGCCGATTAGAGGCTGCCATGAACAGCACGCTGGCGTTCACGGTCGTCGTAACTTGCGCAGCCACGTTGAGTTTCGTTACTGTTGATCCGGCAGTGTACCTGTCGAAGACGGGGCAAGAGCTACATTCTGTCGCCACGGATTTCCCGGAGACAATCGACTTGTCGCACGCGGACCCTAGAACCTGGCATGGTTTACCGCCTACGCCTCAGGTCTACCTAGCCGAAGAAGTGGAATTTAAATTCAGCAGCAGAACCCGTCCGTTCTGAACTGCATCCCACTCCCGCCGAAAACCGGTCATCTCATTCAAGCAATTAGATCGCGCAATGCCGGGTTGGAGCGAGGCGGGCGTTTACGTTGTTAGACTCAGCGTCGCCTCTTCTCGGACTTTGAGGAGCGACCTCAGTTTCGCGCCACCTTCTCCCAGTGCGCGCTCTGCTTTGGCACACCTGCGTTTGCGCATATTGGTACCGAACCAATTAAGCCTTGCGGGCAGGCGGTGGCGGCTGCTTCGCTTCCTGCGGCAGGTCCTCTGCGAAACAGGCCCAGCTTGGGGCGCTCGAGATCCAAATGGTAAGATCGGGCTTGCCAATCTCCGGGTCGTCTAGAGTGCCGGCGCGCACCGCAAGAAATTGCTGCCGGGCTTCCGACTGGGTCGTGACCGGCGTTCCACACTTGGGACAGAACCCGCGATGAGTGAGATTGCCGCTGTCGGCTTTGCTCACATAATCGTGGAGTGGCCCTTCAATCTGCACCTTTTCGCTTGGGAAGGTGACATTCACTGTTCCGCTCCCGGCCCCGAGATATTGGCAATCGCGACACCAACATACCCGCGTAACAATCGGTTCCCCCTCGATGGCATATCGAACCTTGCCACATAGGCATCCTCCGGTGACGGTCATGCACCATTCCCATTGTTGACTTCACGCATCCACCTAGATTTGGTTCGGCAAGCCGACCCGCTTTTGATCAGGCGGCTTTTGGCAACATACCGTGCGGATCGAGCACGAATTTAACGGCCGCCCCTTTGTCGAAATCTTCATAGCCCTTGGGCGCTTCTTCCAGCGAAATGACGCGCGCATTGACAATTTCGGCGATGGGCAGACGATCGTGCCAGATCGCTTGCATAAGCTGTCGATTGTAGCGAAGCGTGGGCGTCTGGCCGGTGTGAAATGAATGCGATTTCGACCAGCCGAGCCCGAAGCGCAATGACAATGCTCCCTTAGCCGCTTGCTTGTCGTGCGAGCCCGGATCCTCGGTGACGTACAGGCCAGGAATGCCGATCGAGCCGGCTGCACGCGTTACTTCCATCGCCTGGTTGAGCACTACCGCAGCTTGCTCCTTACCGTCATGACCCTTCGCTTCGAATCCGACCGCATCAATAAAGCTGTCGACAACCGGTTCGCCCACGACTGCCTCCACGAGCTCGCCAAGCTTGTCGCTCTTGCCAATATCGATCGGCTCAAAGCCGACTTTCTTCGCATGCGCGAGACGTTTTGTGTTGCTGTCGCCAATCATAACTAGGGCGGCCCCCAAAATACGTGCGGAGGCCGCCGCTGCGAGCCCCACTGGGCCAGCGCCAGCGACATAGACGATTGAGCCCACCCCGACTTTTGCCGTGACTGCGCCATGGAATCCGGTTGGCAAAATATCGGTTAGCATCGTCAGGTCACGAATCTTTGCGAGCGCCGTGTCACGGTCGGGGAACTTTAGCAAGTTGAAGTCGGCATACGGGACCATCACGAATCGTGCCTGGCCGCCGATCCATCCACCCATATCGACATAGCCATATGCGCCCCCGGGACGGCTATCGTTCACCGTCAAGCAAACGCCTGTGTCCTGTTCGCGGCAGTTTCGGCAACGACCGCAGGCAACATTGAAGGGGACCGAAACAATATCGCCGATGTCGACGAACTGGACGTCGTTGCCCTTTTCTATCACCTCGCCCGTGATCTCATGTCCTAACACCAGCCCCGATTGGGCGCTGGTGCGGCCTCGAACCATGTGCTGATCCGAGCCACAGATATTGGTCGAGACGACCTTCAAGATCACGGCGTGGTTGATCTTACGACCGCGCGGATCCTCAAACTTCGGGTCGGCAATGTCGTGAACTTCGACTACGCCGGGCTTAATGTAGACAACACCACGGTTCTTGCTCATTGCCGCACTCCTAACTCGCGATACTAATTGCGATCGATCGCGGTGGGTTGCTCCGACAATTAGACGGAACCTGGCCGTCAAAGGTTCCCGTGGCTGTCATTTCCATTTAGAGAGGGCGTCCGATGAATGGCCATCCAAACTGCCCAAGTCTCCAATAAGGCCCTGGCGCGGCAGAAATAACCTTGCGGCGCTGTCACCGCTAAGCGTCGATCGTGGTGGCTAGTTGGCCTTCGATGTGCATGTCTTCTTTTCGGCGTCCCATTTGCAGCCGAGCGAGACGTCGGTCACGCACACGCTTTCCGTCTCGTGCGCCGCGCAGGCGTCCTGGCCCGGAAGCGGCCCCTCGTAGCAGCCGCGCTTGTTTACGTCCCAGTGACAGCCGGGCTCCGCCAGGCAAAGGGCGGCGTCGCCGATGTGGCACTTCTCGGTTTCCGCGCCTGTGGCTGCGCTAAGGCTCGCTATCAACGTCACTGCGGCGAAGACTAGGATCATGGGTCTCATTAGGGGCCTCAACATCTTGCTCAAACTGCCCGGAAAATTGGGGTTTCGCCTTTATTAACGCTTGTCCTGTAAAGGGTCACTGTTACTTTGGCCCAGCTGTGGGGGCATTGAGGGGCGGCGCCTGTCTTGTACGCCGTCTTTTGCAGTTCTTTGAGTCGATCCCGGCATGAGATCTTGGTTCAAGTGGCTCTGGGTCCCGGTCGCGGTCTTGCTACTGCCGGCAGCGAGCGCCTACGGAATTGACAAGCTTTGGCTCGCTTCGGGTCTCGCCTCGCACACCGCGGTAACCAGGGAACTTCCCCTGTTCGATCCCTCGCGCGAAGGCCTCGTCCGCATCCGGGCGAGCGGCATGGAGTTTCGCGCCCGCATCGCCGGTTTCGACAACCCGGGCGGCGATGGTGTCATTCTGCTCCATGGCTTCCCAGAGACGTCGATCATGTGGGAGCCTTTGATCGACCGGCTGGCCAAGGCCGGCTTCCGCGTTGTCGCCTTCGATCAGCGCGGCTACAGCCCCGGCGCGCGGCCTTTCCGCGTGAAGGCCTACAGCACCGGCAGGCTTGCATCGGACGTCATGGCCATTGCGGCCGCGGCCGGATTCGATCGCTTCCATGTCGTTGGCCATGATTTCGGTGGCGCGATCGCCTGGATCGTCGCCGATCGCTATCCGCAAGAGGTGCTGAGCCTCACTGCGCTCTCGATGCCCCATCCCGAAGCGCTGGCCGAGTCCTTTGGCGATCCGGACGCGCAATGGCTCCACAGCAGCTATATCCTCATGCACTGGGTGCCTCTCGTGCCGGAGCTTGTGTTCGGGTTCGACCGTGCCGCCTATCTGCGCCATCTCAAATGGCAGATGCACACGCCTGAACAGGTCAAGGAATACGCGCAAGTGTTCAGCGAGTTCGGCGCTTTGCGCGGCGCGCTCAACTGGTACCGCGCCTTCCAATTCGAGCCGCGCGATCCCTTGCGCAAGATCAGGCAGCCGACGCTTTTCATGTGGGGCAACGAGGACAAGGCCTTCAGCCGATTTGCCGCCGAGACCACTGCAAATCACGTGGAAGGTCCATTCCGCTTCCATCGGCTGAAGGCGGGCCACTCTTTACTGCTGGAGCTGCCGGACCGCGTTTCCGACGAGGTCCTGTCGCATCTGAAAAACGCGTCGCAAGTTGCCGGGCAGTGGAGGTCCATGCAAGCCGCGGCACATCGCCAAGACGCGAACTGCACCAAGGCGAAGCCGCATTGCCTGCGCATCTTGGCGGCGCCCGACGGCAAGTCCCTCAGGATAAGCAATCGCTGCGACGAGGCTCACCAAGGCACGGTCCGGGTCTCCTGCACGGCTTGGCCGCAGGATGCTTTCATGGAGTACCGCTTCGACCTCGGCCCCGGGGCCGACATGATCCAGGAGAGCAACGGCTTTGTTTCGGGCGACTGCTATTACAGCCAACGCCTCTGCGACGCCGGCCTCCAGGCGCAATAGTCTGGCGCCTTATGTGCGGGCGGCTAGTCGACGCACCTATTGTATTTCGCCTTCCACTTGTGGTTCCCGGTCTCTTCCCAGCGCCGGTAGTAATATTTGCAGTTCTTGGTCACTGCGGAAACGCCGTAGCCCAATCCGGTGGCGACCCGTTCACCCAATAGCTGCGTGATGCGGCTTGTAGGCACGGCGGACAGATTTGTAGGGGTGCTTGGCGATACTCCGCCCGGAATAATGTTTCTTGGCCTCGGATGGCGTGACCATAACCACCGTTCCGGCGAAGAACACCGAGGCGGCAAGGCAGGCTACGATTGCCGAGATCAGTTTCATGATGTCCTCCCTGAGCGCCAAACTTCAGGCCATGGCGCCGGTCTTGGTCCGATTCTCCAACGATAGCACAGGGAGCCGCGCACGCTGAAGCTAGAGGCCTGCGAGCGCCGCGACCCCGCCGAAGATCAACGCCATGCCGCCGACCTGCGCCGGCGCGACCTCTTCTTTCAGGAACAAGCGCGCAAGGACGACCGTGATGGCGCCGAAGGCCGAGGACACGACAGTGGCGAATTCCGGGTTCGGCCAGTTCCCCGCCGCGGCGATCGTTCCAAGCGCGATCACGTCGAGACAGCCCATCAGCCCGAGCAGCGGCAGCCATTTCGGAGGCAGCCCGGCCCCCGGTGTACGCCAAAGATAGATGGCGAGGATGGCGATCAGCCCGCAGCAGCGGGCGAGCCAGATCGTCTGCACCTCGCCGAAGACCGGCACCGCCGCCTGGCCCGCGGTCAGCGCGACCGCGAAGCAGAAGCTCGCAAGGAAGGCGAGCCCGAGCACGCTCTTGAGGGTGCCGGGCGCGAGTTCGCCGGAGGCTTCGTAGCGCTCGCCGCTCCGCGACACGATCGCCACGCCCGCCATCACTGCGGCGATCGCAGCCCATTGCACGAGGCTCGGGCGCGCGCCCTGGGCCACGGCGAGGATCATGGCGAGCGCCGGGTATGAGCCGGCGATCGGCGCGACGATGGAGATCGGTCCGGCCGCGAGCGCTGCGAACAGCGCAAGCGTCGCCAGCGTGAAGAAGACGCCGGTGGCAACGACGAGCAGGATCTGCGGCCAGAGGATCTTAGGTGCGGCTCCCGCGAACAGCACCCAGGCGCTGAGCACGATCAGCCCGGCGATCGTCACCGCCAGCACTGTCGGGATCGGCCCCACGGCGCGTGACGGGAAGCGCGCGAAGAAATCGTGCAGGCCCCAGGAGAGCGCCGCGATCAGGCCGAGGATGGCTGAGTTCATGCTTCGGTTGCGATGCGCAAGTTGCTGTGACCCAACTATCCGCGTGTCATTGCCCGGCTTGACCGGGCAATCCAGTAGTCACGGCTATCGACCATCTGGAACCAGCGTTGATTACTGATTCCCGCTTTCGTGGGAATGACAAGCTAAGATTACGGGCTATTGGCCTTGACTAGATCGCCGCGCGCTTTTTCCAGATGCTCGGTGATGAGCGCGAAGGCTCCTTGCGCGTCGCGCCGAATAAGCGCGTTGAAGATGGCGCGATGCTGCCGGTTGTAGTCCGCAATCACGTCGGGTTTGAGGATTTTCTCCTTCATCGCGTCCCATTGTGCATGCAGGCGCACATGGTTGATCTGCCGGTAGACCCCGAGCAAAAGCGGATTGGCCGAGGCCTGCGCGATCAGGAGATGGAACTCGCCGTCCCATTTGGAAAACTCATCCTTGTCGCCGGTCGACTCTTCGGCATGTGCGAGCACCACCTCCATGTCGGCGAGGTCCCGCCGCGTCGCATTCAGGACCGCGAGCCGCGTGGTGTAGGGCTCTACCGCGAGGCGCGCCTCGATGAGCTGCAGTGGGCTGATCTGGTCGACAAGGTCGATATGCCGCCGGTTGAAGCGGCCACCGGCCCGACAAACGTCCCGCTGCCGAGCCGACGCGACACGAGGCCTGCCCGCTCGAGTTGATCGAGCGCGTGCCGCACTGTGCTGCGCGCGGCGTTGAAGGTTTGCGCAAGTTCGCGTTCAGGCGGAAGCCTGTCGCCTTCGCTGTAGGCGCTCGGTTTCGATGGCTCGTTGAAGATAGGCGAGGATTGCGCCCACGCCGCGATGCGTCCTGCCGAGCCCGCGTAATGCGGTGCCTTCGTCGGCGTCGTGCTGCTCGCTCATCGCAATTTCCCTCCGAGATTGGGCCCGCTTTGGGCCCAAAGTATAGAAATTGGTTTACAAGCGGTCCAGCCCATGCAGTAATTAATCTGTTGAGGGTTGGGCGCTCAATGTCGCTTATTCTGTTCCATCGGTCCACTGCTAAGGACCAATTGCGGACCAATTCCTTTGAGGGAGCTGGTCCCGCATGACTCTTCCCGAAGCCGCCAAATATGTCGTGCTCGGCGCCGGCATCCACGGCCTGAGCACCGCATTGCATTTGGCCCAAGCGCTCAAGGCGAGTGGCAAGGGGTGGGGCAAAGACATCGTCATATTAGACAAGACCGCGATCGCGGCCGGTGCGTCTGGCATCGCCTGCGGGGTCGTGCGCAACAATTATTTCCAGCCCGCCATGCGCGAGCTGATGGCCCATTCCGTCGAGGTATGGGAGAGCGACCCGCAAGCCTATAGCTATCACCCGGTGGGCTACATGCAGATCAGCCCCGAATGCATGCATGCCGACGTCGGCTCGATCTACGAGCAGCAGAAGGCGATCGGCTACGAGTTGGTGTTCATCGAGGGCGCCGCGGACTCGGCCAGATATATGCGCGGCCTGTTCGACGACTGGCAGGCGCAGGGCATCACATCGGTGCTGCACGAGAAGCGCGGCGGCTACGCCAACAACAAGGCAAGCATGTACGGGCTTGCCGGCAAGGCGAAGGCCGAAGGCGTGCGCGTGTTCGAGGGCATCGAGGTACTCGACTTCGAGTTTGGATCGAACTCAGGCGCGGTTACCGCGGTCAACACGAACGAGGGCCGCATCGGCTGCGAGACGGTCGTGGTCGGCGTCGGCCCTTGGGTCAACAAGATCTGGAACATGCTGGAGCTGCCGAAGGCGATCGACGTGAAGCAGAACGGCAAGCTGCACACGGCGTGCCGATGTGGAAGTTCTGGTGCCTAGAAGAAGGCACGCTCGGTGTCGATCCGACGATGCATCGGACCAATGACGGAAGCTTCCCGCCGGTTCTGCATGTCGATACCGACGCGCCGCTTTACTCCGAGCGCGACGGCAGGCTGATCACCGACAAGATCTGGGGCATCTATTACAAGCCCGATTTCAGCTTCGGCGGCGTCCAGGGCGGGGCCTCGCCCTACAAGGTCGACCAGGATCCAGACCAGGTCGCGGTCGATCCCTACGGCGCCGGAGTTGCCCGAGTTCGTCGTCGGCGACGATTTCATCGACATGTGGTGCTCGGCGCTCGCGCATTGCCAGAAGCGCTTCGAAGGCAAGATGCCGCTTTACAGGCGCGAGGAGAATTCCGGCGGGCTTGGCTGCTTCACGCCCGACAATTTCCCGGTCTTCGACGTGTTCCGCGAGAATGTCTACGTGATCGCCGACTTCGAACCACGGCTACAAGATGATCGGCGTGGGCAAGCTCGTGGCGCAGGAGTTGATGGGCGAAAAGAGCGCTCTGCTTCAGCCGTTCCGTTTCGCGCGCTTCGCCAAAGGCGAGTTGCATCCGACCTCGCATAGTCCGTTCCCATGGAGCTAAGTGATAGAGGGGGGTTAAGAGATGAATTGAGTTGAGGAGAAGGCGCGAGTCAGCGAAATCGAATTCCAGTCGAGTAAAAGCCTCAGGCCCGACTGACATCGAGCGCGTTCGTCGAGGACCCGAAGCGCAAGAAGCTCGTCGCCGAGGTCCGCAAGAAGATCGACGCGCTCGGCATCGATTACCTCTACCTGCAATTCGTCTCCGTGACCGGCCGCATCATGGGCAAGGGCATCCCGGCCGATCATTGGGAGAGCGTGGCGCAGAAGGGCTTCCAGCTCGTCTACGGCGCCACGATGAATTTCTTCCTAAATCGCCGCGGCGACTATCTCGGCTACGGGCCTGAAGCGGCCGAGCTGATCGGCATTCCTGAGCCCGAGACCTTCATGCAGCTCCCCTGGGACAAGCGGGTCGCGCGGCTCTGGTGCACGCTGTTCAGGAACCGAGAGGAGCGCGAGGAGCCCGGCGCCTTCCTCACCGCCGATGCGCGCGGCAATCTCCGCCGCATCCACGACGAATTCAAGAAAGAGCACGGGCTCGAGCTCCGCCACGGGACCGAGCCCGAGATGATGTGGCTCAAGAAGGGTACGGACGGCCAGCCCGACGGCGGCTACTCGAACCCGTATTGCTATCACATCGACCAGTTCGAGAGCCTGCGCCCGGTCTATCTGCGCGTCATCGACTATTGCCGGCAGATGGGCCTCGACATGATCCAGGGCGACCACGAGGATTTGCCCGGCCAGCTCGAGCTCAACTTCACCTACGACGACGCGCTCCGCACCGCCGACCGGCTCTCCACCTACCGCCAGATCTGTGCGCAGGTGGCGCGCGAGTTCGGCATCATCGCCTGCTTCATGTGCAAGCCCTTCATGGGCGTCTCGGCGAATGGCTGCCACCACAACATTTCGCTCTGGCGCGGCGGCACCGACGAGGTGAAGGCGCTCGGCAATGACGAGAAGAAGCTGCCCGGCATGGTGCAGAACTACATCTACCGCAAGGGCGGCGAGAACACCTTCATGCCGGACACCGACGACATCCAGCTTCCCGGCAAGATCGGGCTCAAGGCGATCGGCGGCATCGTCAAGCATCTCGGCGCCTTGACCGCGATCGGCTGCTCGACGGTGAACTCCTATCGCAGGCTCTGGGACACGGGCTTCTGGGCGCCGGTATTCTCCGATTGGGGCTTCCAGAACCGCACCACCGGCTTGCGCGTCTCCGCGCCCGGCCGGTTCGAGTATCGCGCGGTCGATGCCATGGTGAACCCGCATCTGATGGCCGCGGCGCTCATCAAGGCCATGGATGACGGGCTCAAGAACAATCTCGATCCCGGCAAGCCCGAGGAGCGCAACATCTACCAGGCCATGGAAGCGGGCAAGCAGGTCAAGAAGCTGCCGATGACGCTCGGCGACGCGCTCGCGGCGCTGGAGAAGGACGCCATCATCCGCAGCGCGATGCCCGGCGAGATGTACCGGCTCTACGACGAGTACAAGCGCGACGAATGGGAGCGCTTCCTCCACACCGTGACGGAGTGGGACACCAAGACCTATCTCGACTGCCTGCCGTAAGCGGCGGCTGACGCACTAGGGAGAACGAAGAATGTGCGGGATTGCTGGGCTCATTCACCGCGACGGCGCGACCAGCGTCGGCAAGGAGATGACGGCGATGCTTCTGAGCCTCAGGCATCGCGGGCCGGATTCGACGGGCTTCGCCATCTACGGCACCTCGACGCCCGACGAATATGTCATGCGGCTGAAGCTTGCCGAGGCCGAGGACCTGACCAAGGACCACCAGATCCGCGACAAGATCAAGGCGCGGCAGGCGCGAGTCGACAAGCGGCTCGCGGAGCTCGGCGCCGAGACGCGATCGAGAAGGCCGAAGCGACGCCCTACGCGTTCCGCTATCGGCTTAGCGCTATGCCGGCGACACGCGCAAGCTCGCCACCGAGATCGAGCAGATCGAAGGCGCCGAGGTGCTGTCGTTCGGCAGCGCGCTCGAGCTGATCAAGGATCTCGGCGATGCGAGCCAGGTCTCCGAGCAATACGGGCTCGGCACGTTCCGCGGCACGCACGGCATCGGACATACCCGCATGGCGACGGAGTCCGACGTCGATATCCGCTCGGCGCATCCTTACTGGGCCTATCCCTATAACGACATCGCCGTGGTCCATAACGGGCAGATCACCAATTACTGGATCATGCGGCGCGAGATGGAGCGGCTCGGTCACCGCTTCATGTCGAATTGCGATTCCGAGCTGCTCGCCGTCTACACCGCCAACAATCTCGAGCAGGGCGCGACGCTCGAAGATTCGCTGAAATCCTCGATCAAGGACATCGACGGCGTGTTCACCTATCTCGTCGCCACCGACAAGCGAGCTCGGCATGGCCAAGGACACCATGGCCGCCAAGCCGATGGTGCTCTACGAAAGCGACGATCTCGTCGCGCTCGCCTCCGAGGAGGTCGCCATCCGCACGCTCATTCCGCGCGAGATCGACACCTCCGACCCCTACGACGAAGAGGTGCGCGTATGGCAGAGATAGCGCGCGGCGAGATCGACGCGCAGGAGCTGCTGCGCACGCGATGTGGCCTGCATGACGAGCAGCTCAATGGCCGCTCGATCCAGAAATTCTTCGACATCGACCTCGACGAGCCGTCGCACGGCTTCGCGCTGCCCAATGCCTTCGACGTCGACTTCAACAAGCGCGCCGAGATCGACGCCTCCAACATGCCAGCCCAGCAGCGTGAATCTGCGCATCCGCGAGCTGATGACCGGACGGCTACGGCACGATCGTCATCAAGAACCCGGGCGCCAAGCATTCCATCGCCGTCGGCATCCTCAACCGTCTCAATCTCATCATCGAGGGCTCGCTCGGCTATTTCGGCTGTGGCCTGATCGACGGGCCGAATGTGCGCATCTCGGGCCGCGTCGGCTGGTCCTGCGCCGAAAACATGATGAGCGGCACGGTGCTCATCGAGAAGAACGCGGGTTCGCAATTCGGCGCGGCCATCCGCGGCGGCGACCTCGTCTGCAAGGGCAATGTCGGCTCGCGCACCGGCATCGACATGAAGGGCGGCACCATCATCGTCGGCGGCGACACCGGCGCCTTCACCGGCTTCATGATGCAGCGCGGGCGCATGGTGATCTGCGGCAATGCCGGCAAGAATCTCGGCGACTCCATGTATGACGGCACGATCTTTATCGGCGGCGAGCCGGCGAGCCTCGGCGTCGACGCCGTATGGGGCGAGATGACCGATCTCGACCGCACATGGCTCGACGCGCAAGCTCCGCATGTACGACCTGTTGCCGAAAGACGGCATCGGCGCCTTCCGCAAGATCGTCGCCGGCAAGCAGCTCTGGAACTACGACAATCTCGAACCGACCGAGAAGAAACTGGTGCTTTAGGGCACGGAGGCTGGGCAGCCATGAGCAAGAGCAAGAACGGCAAGGGCGACGGGACGCGGGCTCCTGCCGAGTCGGAGCGCTTCATCCTCGGGCAAAGCCAGATCTTCACGCCGGAGGTCATCAACGACATCCATGTGAAGTCGGAGCTCGGCCGCTACCGCATGCGCGGCTTCTCGCTGTTCAAGAAGATTCCGCATTGGGACGATCTCACCTTCCTGCCCGGCACGCTGACGCGCTTCGTCATCGAGGGCTATCGCGAGAAATGCGACACCAAGACGGTGATCGGTCCGCGCGCCAAGCGGCCGATGGATGCTCGACATTCCGGTCTACGTCACCGGCATGAGCTTCGGCGCGCTGTCCTACGAGGCGAAGATCGCGCTCGCCCGCGGCGCCACCATGGCTGGCTCCGCCACCTGCTCGGGCGAGGGCGGCATGATCCCCGACGAGCGCCGCTATTCGATCAAGTGGTTCTATCAGTGCATCCAGTCGCGCTACGGCTTCAACCCGCATCATCTGCGGCTCGCCGATGCTTGCGAGTTCTTCATCGGCCAGGGCTGCAAGGTCGGCCTTGGCGGGCATCTGATGGGCCAGAAGGTGACCGACCAGGTGGCCGAGATGCGCTCGCTGCCCGCCGGCATCGACCAGCGCTCGCCGGCGCGCCATCCCGACTGGCTCGGGCCCGACGATCTCGCGCTCAAGATCGAGGAGATCCGCGAGGCGACCAATTGGGAGATCCCGATCCAGCTCAAGCTCGGCGCCGCGCGCGTCTATGACGACGTGCGCATGGCGGTGAAGTGCGGGCCCGAACTCCATCTATATCGACGCCATGGAAGGCGGCACCGGCGCCGGCCCGCATATCGCCACCGAAGATACCGGCGTGCCCGGCATCGCCGCCATCCGCCAGGCGCGGCGCGCCATCGACGAGCTCGGCAAGCGCGGCGAGATCAGCCTCGTCTATGCCGGCGGCATCAGGAACGGCGGCGACGTCGCCAAGGCCATGGCGCTCGGCGCCGATGCGGTGGCGATCGGCCACTCGGTGCTGATGGCGCTCAACTGCAACAAGGAGATTCCCGAATCCGATTTCGAGAACGAGATCGGCGTGCCGGCCGGCTATTGCTACCACTGCCACACCGGCCGCTGCCCGGTCGGCGTCGCCACGCAAGACCCGGAGCTGCGCAAGCGGCTCGATCCCGACGAGGCGGCCGAGCGCGTCTATAATTTCCTGCACACGCTGACGCTCGAAGCGCAGATGCTGGCGCGCGCCTGCGGCAAGACATCGGTGCATAGCCTCGAGCCTGAGGATCTCGCCGCGCTCACCATGGAGGCCTCGGCCATGGCGCAGGTGCCGCTCGCCGGCACCGACTTCACGGTCGGCGTCGACAATTATCACAAGATCGGATGAGGGAGCTGGGCGATGGCCGGCAAGAGCAGCAAGAACGGCAAGACGGCGAAAAGCCCGAGAAGGCAGGCGCAAAGCGACGTCGACAAATATCTGAAGGACGCCGCCGGCCTCGACACCGCGCGCGAGCAGCAGATCGGCCAGCACATCGGCTATCGCTACGACGTCAATCTGGTGCCCGATTACGACCGGCTGACGCCCTATCTCAAGGACTATATGGAGTTCATGGGCTGGGACGACCTCAACTGGCTCGAGGACGTGCATATGGGCTACGAGGCCGGCGAGCCCGCCATTTTCGACCGCAACATCAATGGCTGGGTGCGCATCCCGAAAGAGATGAAGCTGCCCGACAACCAGCAGGACCGCGACATGCTGGCGCGCGAGCTGCTGGTCCGCTTCCAGACCTCGCCCAACCATCCACTGAGGGAGCTGAACAAGGCCTACCGGAAGTTCTGAGCGATGGGGGCATTCGCACTGCGCAGGATCGGAAGCCGCCTGCTTTCGCCGAGCTGCCGCAGTCTTGGCAGCGGGCTTCCTTGCGTTCGTGGTGATGTTTCCGACCGACGGGCGAAGCACGGTTCAACGGCAAGCAGCTGGAAATCGCGCAGAGAATGCAGCCGCGCTGACAGCGTCTGAACGCGCGCGGCTCGAAGAGTGGTCCTTGCCCCGCCGCGA
The DNA here is from genome assembly GCA_963832515.1 of uncultured Alphaproteobacteria bacterium. Lineage (GTDB taxonomy): Bacteria > Pseudomonadota > Alphaproteobacteria > Rhizobiales > Methyloligellaceae > Methyloceanibacter. Next base: position 70,324 of record CAWHUE010000017.1, on the reverse strand, counting down.
CGGCGCGGTCGTCGAAGCGCCACTCTCGGAGCGCGCGTCTGTCAGCGGCAAGATCGAGGCGGCACTGGCCGGATTTGCTATTGCCGCTACTGTTCTCGACGACCATTGCGAGATTTACGCGAAATGCCACCGCCGGCCATTCCGCATCCGCTCGCCGCACCCAGCGGCCGATCAACTCTCATCGCCTGAAATTGTCGGCGTGGCCGGGCAGCAGGGTTTGACCCTGGCACCCGACACGCGGCGATGATCGAGGCTTTCGCGGTCGTGCGACTGCCCGGACGGATGATCCGCTCGCGGCGCGGCTGATCGGGTCGCTAGCGGCCGCCTCTACGCACATCACAGCATTAGTCGAAGCAGAACTTGCGAGCCCTCGAGCTGCGCACGCGATCGGGCGCTCGATCAAAGGAGGGGTGGCCATGGTTGCTGCCGCTAAGACTGCCAATGTGAGTCCGCCGACGGCGTCGTCGTCGGAACTTCATCGCGTCATCGGCTGGAAGGACGCCTTCTGGGTCGCGAGCGGCGTGCCCGCCCTCGTCCTGTTCTCGATCGGCGGCATCGCCGCCACGGTCGGCACGCCCTCGGTCCTGGTGTGGACGCTGTCGGTGCTGTTCGGCTTCATCCAGGCCTTCACCTATGCCGAGATCGCGGGCCTGTTCCCGAACAAATCGGGCGGCGCCTCGGTCTATGGCGCCGCCGCCTGGGTGCGCTACTCCAAGTTCATCGCGCCGCTCTCGGTGTGGTGCAACTGGCTCGCCTGGACGCCGGTGCTCGCCATCGGCTGCGGCATCGCCGCGGGTTACATCCTCAATGCGCTGTTCCCGCCCGATGCCGCGATCAGCACCTGGGAGATCCAGCTGCTCGATCTCGGCTTCTTCAAGGAGGGCCTGAAGCTCCGGCTCAACTCGACCTTCTTCATCGGCGCGATCCTGATCGCCATCTCCTTCGCCATCCAGCATCGCGGCATTCTCTCGACCGCCAAGGTGCAGACCATCGTCGGCGTGGCGGTGCTTCTGCCGCTTCTGATCATCGGCATCGTGCCGCTGATCACCGGCGACGTGGCGATGAGCGCGTTCCAGCCTTTCGCGCCGGGCACCGATCCGGCGACGGCGGCCTGGAACAAGGCGGGGTGGACGCTGTTCTTCGGCGGCCTGTTCATCGCCGCCTGGTCGGCCTACGCCTTCGAGACGGCGATTTGCTACACGAGCGAGTTCCGCAATCCCGGCCACCGATACCTACAAGGCCATCCTTTATTCGGGCCTGCTCTGCATCGCCGTCTACATCCTCGTGCCGCTCGTCGTTCCAGGGCGCGCTCGGGCTTGCCGGCGTGATGGCGCCGGGCATCGTCGACGGCTCGGGCGTCGCGCAAGCCATGGCCTCGATGGTGGGCGGTGGCGCGGTCATCACCAATCTGCTGGTGGTGATGCTGCTGCTCGCGTTGATGCTCGCCATCACCACGGCGATGGCCGGCAGCTCGCGCACGCTCTATCAGGGCTCGGTCGACGGCTGGCTGCCGCGCTACCTGACCCACGTGAACAAGAACGGCGCGCCGACGCACGGCATGTGGACGGATCTCACCTTCAATCTGATCCTGCTCCTGATGTCGGACTATCTGTTCGTGCTGGCGGTCTCCAATGTCTGCTACATCGTGTTCAACTTCTTGAACCTGAACGCAGGCTGGATCCACCGCATCGACAACGCGCATGTGAAGCGCCCCTGGAAGGCGCCGGACTGGCTGCTCGCGGCCGGCGTGGTGCTCTCCTTCGTCAATGCCTTCCTGCTTGGCGCGGGCGCGGATGTCTGGGGCGCGGGCACGCTGACCGCGGGCATCATCGCCATCGCGCTGATCGTTCCGGTCTTCGTCTTCCGGCACTTCGTGCAGGACAAGGGCGTGTTCCCACCGGCCATGCTGGCGGATCTCTCTCCCGACGGGAAAGGACTGGCCGCGCCGAAAGCGGGGATGCTTCCTTACGCGACGCTCGCGGCAGGCATCCTCGTCGTTCTCCTCGGCTACTGGATCTTTTGGACCTAGGCCAAGGCGCTCCGCTCGGCGAACGAAAGATCGCCGTCGAACTGCGGTGCTCTACCGAGGCCCCTCTCGGGTCTCGGTAGACGCCCGGTCGGGCTTGAACGCAAGCACCTGGATCGTGTCGGGCAGGGCCGGATTGAACAGCCGATTGAGCCAGCTTGCGACTCCACGGGCAGGCTCTCCCGGCTCAAGCGCGCGCCGTGCACGCAAGCGCAAATCTCTGGTTGGACTGACAGAACTCGAGCGTGCAGGCACTCGCCGCGATGGCATGCCCGAGCAAAGGAATCGCTCTCTGGGTTTGCGGGCTTCTTTGTCCACGGAATTTCCTTTAGTTTCCCGCACGCAAACCGAGCAAAATCAGGGAGTTTACTTATAGGAAAATGAATTTCATCGTCGTTGACGCTGCTTACGGCAACGCCTAGCATTCGGGTTGGATGGGGGGAATCATCACAAACACTACCCACGCGCGGCAACAGGGCCTCTGCGCGGACGAGGGGAAGCCAAGACGCAGCTGATCGCGGCCATGCGCCGGGACGCGGGCGGGAAGTGCCGCCGCTCTCCGGGTGATGGCGAGAGGGGGTATATCAAATGGAAGGTAATCTTAATGCGCTGACGACGGTCTTCACCGAGTTCTACTACTGGGTGACGATCGTTTTCATGTTTCTGATCCATGTCGGCTTCTGCACGTACGAAGTTGGCGTTTCCCGCCGGCGCAATCATCTGAAAACGCTGATGAAGAATGCGATGGCGATTCCGCTTGGTGACCGTCACCTTCTTCTTCTTCGGCTGGTACATCTATTTTGCCTTCCCGAACGGGCCGGGAATCACCGGCGGGTTGATAGCGGCACCATATGCCTGGGCTTGGAGTCCGCTGATGGCAACGCATCTCTCCGGCGTCAGTCCCGGTGAGACCGGAGTCACCCCCGCCGATGCCGCGATTTGGCACCGACTCAATGGCGTGTTCTGGGGCGCGTTCCTCCTGTTCTCGATCACGACCGCCTCGATCGTCTCCGGCGCGATCATCGAGCGCGCCCGCTCCGGAGCATTCTGGATCATCGCCGTGCTGGTTGGCTCGGTCTTATGGATCCTAGATGCCGCCTGGGGCTGGCACCCGCAAGGCTGGATGGTGAAGCTTTGGGGCTATCATGATGCCTACGCCTCCGGCGTGGTCCATGCCATCGCTGGCGGCGCGGCGCTTGCGTTTTTGATAGTGCTAGGTCCCCGCATCGGCAAATTCCGTGCGGACGGGACGCCGCGGGATATTCCGCCCCACAATGAGTGGCTCGTAGTGATCGGCCTATTCCTGATCTATACGGGCTTCTGGGGCTTCTATGCCGCGTGCAATATCCCGATCATCTCGCCCGCGACCATAGCGGGGCAGATCACCGGCGAGACGTGGACGGCGACAAACATCTATCTTGCGCCGACCACGCTTTCGGCGATTACCTTCAACTTCCTGATGTCGTTGTCGGGCGGCATGATGGCCGGCTATCTCATTTCCAAGGGCAATCCGTTCTGGACTTTCTCCTGCGGACTGTGCGGCATCATTGGTGCTTCGGCTGGAAATGATCTCTATCATCCGATCCAGGCCATGCTGATCGGCGCTGCCGTACCGACCATCGCCTACAAATTGCACTACTTCGTCGAGCGCCGGTTCAAGATCGACGATGCGGTGGGCGCTGTCGCGGTACACGGCTACGGGGGATTCCTCGGCGTGGTCGTAGCGGGCTTCATGCTGTGGGGTCAGCCGTCCTCTCCCTATGAGGGCTTTGCGCACATCAATCCGCTCGGCAATTTCGCCGGTGCTTGCTTGATGTTCCTGCTCGGGTTCATCCCGGTCTTGATCGTCTGCAAGATCCTCGACAGCGTCGGAATGCTGCGCGTGCCGAGGAAGGTCGAGCTAGAGGGTCTCGACTTTGCGCAGAATCGCGCTTTCCTGGCCTCGGTCCGCGAAGTAGGCGACGGCCGAGAGGGCAATGGTCAAAGAGAAAGCCTAGAGGAGAGGGAAATGTCGACCAATGGAATGACAAGCTGGGCCGTCGACCTCAAGGATGTCGGCGCGATCTATCCGTTCCAGGGATGGGAGGTGGTGCTCGTCATCCTCGGACTGGTCTTCTGGATCGGCTGGCACATCATCCAGACGCGGCAAGAGAGTGCGGAAATCGAGTCCGATTTGAAGGCGGACCGCTCCGGCGAAGAAACCAAGGCAGCGATCGATCGCTACTACTAGACGGAAGCCAATCAGGCTCGGAGGCGCCGGCATTTGCTGCCGGCGCCTCTTTCTTTTCAGCTAGCAATCGAGCGTGGCGGCGCGCTCCCAGGGCGTGAGCTGGCGCGAGAAGTCGTCCCACTCCCGCGTCTTGAGCTTGACGTAGGAATCGACGAACTCGTCGCCGAGCTCGCGGCGCAAAAGAGCAGACTTGCCAGTGAGCCTCAGCGCATCGAGCAGGTTGAGCGGCAACTTCTTGGTCCTTGCGGGCGCCTTATGGCCCTCGGCATACATGTCGATATCGAGCGGCTTGCCGGGATCGGCGCCTCGCTCGATGCCGTCGAGGCCTGCGGCGAGCAGTGCGGCCGGCAGGAGATACGGATTGGCGGCGCCGTCGGCGAGCCTGAACTCGAAGCGGCCGCTGCCCGGAACACGGATCATGTGCGTGCGGTTGTTGCCGGCATAGGTCACCGTGTTGGGCGACCAGGTCGCACCTGACAGCGTCACCGGCGCGTTGATGCGCTTATAGGAGTTCACCGTCGGGTTGGTGATCGAGCACATATCGCTCGCGGCGTCCATCACCCCGCCGATGAAACTATAAGCCGTACGCGACAGCCCGATCCCGTCATTACCGTCCTCGAAGACGTTCCTGCCGTCCTTCCACAGCGACACATGCACATGGCAGCCGCTGCCGGTCAGGTTGGCGAAGGGCTTCGGCATGAAGGTCGCGCGAAGCCCGTGCTTCTCGGCGATCGCCTTGACCATATATTTGAAGAACGCCTGGCGGTCGGCGGTAACGAGCGCGTCGTCGTAGAGCCAGTTCATCTCGAACTGGCCGTTGGCGTCCTCGTGGTCGTTCTGGTAGGGCCCCCAGCCGAGCTCCAGCATCGAGTCGCAGATCTCGCTGATCACGTCGTAGCGCCGCATCAGCGCCGACTGGTCGTAGCAGGGCTTGGCTTGGATATCGGCGGCATCGCTGATCGCGACTCCGTCGGACGTTAGAAGAAAGAACTCGCATTCGACGCCAGTCTTCATCTGGTAGCCGGCCTTGGCGGCCTTATCGATGACCCGCTTCAGGATGTTGCGCGGCGCATGCTCGACGAGCTTGCCGTTCATATACGGGTCCGCGGCGAGCCAGCCGACCTCGCGCTTCCAGGGGAGCTGGATCAGGCTTGAAGGATCGGGGATGGCAAGAACGTCGGGATCGGCAGGCGTCATGTCGAGCCAGCTCGCGAAGCCCGCGAAGCCCGCGCCTTCCTTGGCCATGTCGCCGATCGCGGCGGCCGGCGCGAGCTTGGCGCGCAGCGTGCCGAACAGATCGACATAGGAAATCAGGAAATACTTGATCCCGCGCTCGCGGGCTTCCACTGCAAGATCAACGGCCATCTCGACTCCCCTTCGCTTAACTCGAGGCGGCCCTGCTCACGCCGCCGATTACTCCACCTTCAATCCAGGAATCCAATCCGTGCCGGCAAGCGGCACCTTCGCCATGGCCGCTGCCTCGACGGTCAGCGCCACGAGGTCCTCGGGCTCGAGGTTCAGCACATGGCTCTTGCCGCAGGCACGCGCGATGGTCTGCGCCTCGAGCGTCAGCACGGAAAGATAATTGGCTAGCCTGCGCCCGCCGAGAATTGGGTCGAAGCGCGCCGCAAGCTCGGGGTCCTGCGTCGTGATGCCGGCGGGATCGCGTCCCTCATGCCAGTCGTCGTAGCATCCGGCCGTCGTGCCGAGCTTGCGATATTCCTCTTCGAGCGCCGGGTCGTTGTCGCCGAGCGCGATCAGTGCCGCGGTGCCGATCGAAACGGCGTCGGCGCCGAGCGCCAGCGCCTTCGCGACGTCGGCGCCGTTCCTGATGCCTCCGGAGACGATGAGCTGCACCTTGCGGTGCATGCCGAGGTCCTGCAGCGCCTGCACCGCGGGGCGGATGGCGCCAAGGATCGGCAGCCCGACATGCTCGATGAACACTTCTTGCGTGGCCGCCGTGCCGCCCTGCATGCCATCGAGCACCACGACATCCGCGCCCGCCTTGATCGCGAGTGCCGTGTCGTAATAGGGCCGCGAGGCGCCGACCTTGATGTAGATCGGCTTCTGCCAGTCAGTGATCTCGCGCAGCTCCTCGATCTTGATCTCGAGATCGTCGGGACCGGTCCAATCCGGATGCCGGCAGGCCGAGCGCTGGTCGATGCCTTTGGGCAGCGTGCGCATCTCCGCCACGCGGTCGGAAATCTTCTGGCCGAGCAGCATGCCCCCGCCGCCGGGCTTGGCGCCTTGGCCGACCACGATCTCGATCGCGTCGGCGCGCCGGAGATCGTCCGGGTTCATGCCGTAGCGCGAGGGCAGGAGCTGATAGACGAGCAGTGTCGAATGATGCCGCTCCTCGTTCGTCATGCCGCCATCGCCCGTGGTGGTCGAGGTTCCCACCTGCGACGCGCCGCGGCCGAGCGCCTCCTTGGCTTGCGCGGAGAGCGAGCCGAAGCTCATCCCGGCGATGGTGACGGGGATCTTCAGGTGCAGCGGCTTCTCGGCGAAGCGAGTGCCGAGCCAGACATCGGTATCGCAGCGCTCGCGATAGCCTTCGAGCGGATAGCGGCTCATCGAGGCGCCGAGAAACAGGAGATCGTCGAAATGCGGCACGCGCCTTTTGGCGCCGAAGCCGCGGATGTCGTAGATGCCGGTCGCCGCCGCCCGGCGGATTTCCGAGAGTGAAAACTCGTCGAACACCGCAGAGGGGCGAGGGGCGGTCCTGGGAGTCGAATCCATCAATAAGCTCCCGCGTGGTCGACATGGAAATTGTAGAGCTTGCGCGCCGAACCGTAGCGGCGGAACTCCGACGGATCGACCTCGTCGTTGAAGCCCGCGCGCCCGAGCAATTCGTGCAGCGCCTGTCTTATGCTCGTCGCGCATCGGCTTCTCCACGCAGTCGGCGCCGAGGCTCTTGACCTTGCCGCGTACGAAAAGCCGCGCTTCATAGATGAAGTCGCCGAGCGCATCGCCCGCATCGCCGAACACGACGAGGGTGCCCGCCTGCGCCATGAAGGCGCTCATATGCCCGACCGAGCCCTTCACGACGATGTCGATGCCCTTCATGGAGATGCCGCAACGCGAGGAGGCGTTGCCGTCAATCCGGAGGAGCCCGCCGCGCCCGGTGGCGCCGGCCGACTGGCTCGCGTCGCCTTCCACATGCACGAAGCCCGACATCATATTTTCCGCGACGCCCGTGCCGGCATTGCCGCGGATGAGCACGGTTGCGAGCTTGTTCATGCCGGCGCAGTAATAGCCGACGGGCCCGTCGATCTCGACGTTGATCGGCAAATCGAGGCCTGCCGCGATGGCATGGCGGCCGGCGGGATGCGTCACCACCCAGTGCCGCTCGTTGGTATCGGCGCGGAGCCTGTGCAGCGCGGCGTTGAGCTCGCGGAGCGGCGTCACGCCGAGATCGACGTCCGGCATGGTCAGCGTTCCCAGAAATAGACGGTGGCCGGCTCCGGCTCCCAGATGCGCGCGGTCTCGATACCGGGAAGCCCCGCGAGCGCGCGATATTCCGACCCGAACGCGACATAGCGGTCTGTCTCGGCCATGATCGCCGGCTTGCAGGCGATCCCGTCGCGCAACACGCCGAAGCCGTTCTCCGTGCCGACCACGAAAGTGTAGAAGCCGTCGAGGTCGTCGAGACTCACTTTCAGCGCGTCGCCGAGCGGGAGCCCCTCGCGCATGCGCCAGGTCAGATAGCCGGCCGCGACCTCGGTATCGTTCTCGGTCTCGAAGGAGAGGCCCTCGCGCTTGAGCGCGCGGCGAAGGTTGTTGTGGTTCGACAGCGAACCGTTATGCACGAGACATTGGTCCGAGCCCGTCGAGTAGGGATGCGCGCCGTCGGTCGTCACGGCAAACTCGGTCGCCATGCGGGTATGGCCGATCGCGTGCGTTCCGCGCATCTCTGCGAGGCCGAAGCGCTCGGCGACCTTCTCGGGCCGCCCGACCTCCTTGAACAATGCCATGCGCTTTCCCCGCCCGACGATCTCGACTTCCGGCGCCTCGTCTGCCAGCCAATCGAGAAGCGCATCGCACTTCGCGGTCGGACAACGCGACGACCGCGTGTGTGTCATGCAAATCCACGCTCGCCCCATCAAACGCGTGCATGATGCGCCTAGAAACGTCCTTGATCGCCTCCGCAGAGGCTCCGCGCAGCGTAAACTTGCTCTCGCCCTCGCGTCCCCCGCCATAAATGGCGAAACCCGCGCTGTCCGGGCCTCGGTCAGACATGGTCGCGAGCATTCCGGCGGTCAGCCGGCCAAGCTCCGGCTCGAGCGAAGGGTCCTTGAGAAACAGTCCGACAATGCCGCACATAAGAAGGAAAACTCCACAGATGGCCGCGTTCACCATGCTACGGCGGCGCGGGTTCCGTCAACCCACGTGAAATAATGTTTCCTGTAGAGAAAATCTATGAGCGTGGGTAAATGATGATTGAGAGGTACGTCATGGGGCGCTGGATCAGCTCCTCGGGGCCGTGCGGCGCGCCCGCATCAAAGAACAGCGCGTCGCCTGGCGTCGAGCGGATAGAGCTTGTCGGCGTGGCGGTAAACGACCTTTCCGGACAGCATGTAGATGAACTCGACTCCGTCATGCTGAAACAGCGCGTAGGGTTCGGCGTCCTCGGAGAGCGTGATGAGATAAGGCTCGACCACGATGTCGCCCGAGATCGAGTGGCCGAGCAGCTCGTAACGGTGGCCTGACTTCGTGCCGCGCCGCTCGATATGCAACCCCTGGCCCGAGCGTACATAGGAGCAGTCGCGGCGCTCCTCGAAATCGGCGAAGAAGCTCGTCATGGGCACGTTCAGCGCACGCGCGAGCGCCTTCAGCGTCGAAAGCGAGGGCGACGTACCGCCGTTCTCGATCTTCGACAGCATGCCGGGCGAAAGCTGCGCTTCGGCGGCGAGCTCGGTGGCGGTGAGCTGCAGGCGCTGGCGGAGCAGCCTGACGCGCCGGCCGATCAAGACTTCGAGCTTCAGCTCGCCCGTGGTCGGCGCGTTCGAGCCTGTGGCGTAGATCTCGGGCTTGGCCTGCACGCCGATTTGGCCTGGCTCGGTGCGCGCGGACCTCGCGCGGCGCATCGCATTGGTCGCGCCTTGAGCGCCTTGGAGGACAGCCGCGTTTCCATCCTGTCTCGCCTTCGCTACCGGGTTGGCAACAAACTAACCTGTCAGCCCCAAGCTTGTCCCGGCTAACAAATGTGCCGGATCACATCGCGGCGTGACGCGGGGGCGCATTGCGGGTGCGGCTCGGCGGCTCATTGAAGGCTTGCCGGTAGGCTCGCGCGAACTGGCTCGACGAGGCAAAGCCCGTGGCGAGCGCAACGTCGAGCACCGGAAGCGTGGTCTCGCGCAGGAGCTGGCGCGCCCGGTCGAGCCTGAGCATCCGGTAATGTGAGTGGATGCCGTGGCCGACATGGCGGCGGAACAGCCGCTCGAGCTGGCGGAGCGATACGCCCGTGCCGCGGGCGAGCGCGTTGCGCGCGAGCGGCGTCTCGAGATTGGTCTCCATGGCACGGAGTGCTGAGACGAGCTTCTCGTCGGCCACGCCGAGCCGGTAGCGGAGATCCATGCGCTGCGGCCCGAACCCTTCGCGAATATGCGTATGCAGGAACCAGTCCCCGACCGAGGCCGCAAGCTGGCGCCCGTGGTCGCGCTCGATCAGCGCCACCATCATGTCAAGCGCGGAGATGCCGCCCGAGCATGTGATGCGGTTGCCGTCGATCTCGAACAGCGAGGGCGCGACCTCGACCTTGCGGAAAGCCTCGCGGAAGGCAGGCTGATGCTCCCAATGCAGCGTGGCGCGCGCGCCGTCGAGCAGGCCGGCTTTCGCCAGGATGTAAGGCCCGCCGGAAATGCCTCCGATTGTGACGCCTTTGCGCGCGAGCCGCCTAAGCCAGGCGAAGGTGCTCCTGTCGTCGAACAGGGCCGGATTGCCGCCGGCGCAGACGAACACCATGTCGGCTGCGCGCTCGGTGCTTGTGCCGCAATCCGGGATGATGGCGACGCCGTTCGACGCGGTGACCGGCTTGCCGCCCGGAGCCGCATGCCACCAGCGATAAAGCTCACGGCCCGAGAGCAGGTTTGCGGCGCGCAGCGGCTCTACCGCCGCGGCGTAGGACATCAGTGCGAACCCCGGCACCAACAGGAAGCCGACAGTCTTAGGCGCGACGTGACTCTTGGCCATGTCGCAAAATGTCAATCAAGCGGCGTGGATTGTCAACCATCCTCCGTGCGCCGGCGCAAGATGGCCGCATGCGCTATTCGCTCGCAGGCCTTCTCGCCAACGCGGTGACCGGCAACCGGAACTGGAAACCGCTCTGGCGCGAGCCTACGCCCAAGCCTTCTTATGACGTCGTGATCGTGGGCGGCGGCGGCCATGGTCTGGCTACCGCCCACTACCTCGCCAAAGAGCACGGCATCACCAATGTGGCGGTGCTGGAGAAGTCCTATCTCGGCTCGGGCAATGTCGGGCGCAACACGACCATTATCCGCTCGAACTACCTGCTCCCCGGCAACCTGCCCTTCTACGAATGGTCGATGAAGCTGTGGGAGGGCCTCGAGCAGGACCTCAACTACAACGCCATGGTCAGCCAGCGCGGCGTGCTGAACGTGTTCCACTCGGACCCGCAGCGCGACGCCTATGTGCGCCGCGGCAACGCCATGCGGCTCCACGGTGTCGACGCCGATCTGCTCGATCGCCAGCAGGTCCGCACACTGGTGCCGTTCGTTGATTTCGACAATGCGCGCTTCCCCGTACGCGGCGGCCTGTTCCAATCGCGCGGCGGCACTGCGCGCCACGATGCCGTGGCGTGGGGCTATGCGCGGGGCGCCGACAGTCGCGGCGTCGACATCATCCAGAATTGCGAGGTCACGGGCATCCGCATCGAGGATGGCCGCGTGAAAGGCGTTGATACGGCGCGCGGCTTTATCGGCGCCAAGAAGGTGGCGCTGTCCGTGGCCGGCAACACGTCGCGGGTCGCGGCGCTCGCCGGGCTCCGGCTGCCGATCGAGAGCCACTCGGTCCAGGCCTTCGTCACCGAGGCGGTCAAGCCGGTTATCGACGTTGTGATGACCTTCGGCGCCGGGCACTTCTATATCAGCCAGTCCGACAAAGGCGGGCTCGTATACGGCGGCGACATCGAGGGATACAACTCCTACGCCCAACGCGGCAATTTGCCGGTGATCGACGATGTCTGCGAAGGCGGCATGGCGTTGATGCCGGCGATCGGACGCCTGCGGATCTTACGCACCTGGGGCGGCCTGCTCGACATGACGATGGACGGCTCGCCGATCATCGACAAGACGCCGGTCGAGGACCTCTATCTCAATGGCGGCTGGTGCTATGGCGGCTTCAAAGCGACTCCCGCCGCCGGTTGGTGCTTCGCGCATCTGATCGCGCGCGGCGAGCCGCATCCTTACGCCGCTGCCTATCGCCTCGACCGCTTCGCGCGCGGCGCCGTCATCGACGAGAAGGGCATGGGCGCGCAGCCCAATCTGCATTGAGGCCGGACGATGCGCATCAAATGTCCCTATTGCGGTGAGCGCGCGCTCGAAGAGTTCACCTATCGCGGCGATGCCACCGTGCGGCGCCCGGAGAGCCTTGAGCCAAGCGCGGCCGAGGCGTGGACCGACTATGTCTATTTCCGCGACAACCCTGCCGGGCCGCACAAGGAGTATTGGCACCATAGTGCCGGCTGTCATTCCTGGCTCGTGGTGACGCGCGACACCCGCACGCACGAGATCGTCGCGGTCGAGTTCGCGAATATGGGGGAGAGGACATGACCTCCCAGCCCAACCGGCTCCGCGAAGGAGGCCTGGTCGACCGCTCCAAGAGCATCTGTTTCAACTTTGATGGAGAAACGCTGACCGGCCATCCGGGCGACACGCTGGCCTCGGCGCTGCTCGCCAATGGCGTGAAGCTGGTCGGCCGCTCTTTCAAGTACCACCGCCCGCGCGGAATCCTGACGGCGGGCTCGGAAGAGCCGAACGCGCTGGTCGAGCTCCGCAACGGCGCTCGCCGCGAGCCCAACACGCGCGCCACCACCATCGAGCTTTATGACGGGCTCGACGCCGCGAGCCAGAATCGCTGGCCCTCGCTGAAATTCGATGTGCTGGCCGCGAACCAGCTTTTCGCCCCGATCTTCGGCGCTGGCTTCTACTACAAGACCTTCATGTGGCCCGCGTCCTTCTGGGAAAAGGTCTACGAGCCCACGATCCGACGCGCCGCGGGCCTCGGCTACGCCGCCGATCTGCCGGACCCGGACCACTACGAGAAGGCTTACGCCTTTTGCGACACGCTGGTGATAGGTGCGGGGCCCTCAGGGCTGGCTGCGGCACTTTCGGCCGCGCGGTCGGGCGCGCGCGTAATTCTGTGTGATGAGGATTTCCGCCTCGGGGGACGGCTGCTCTCCGAGCGCCACGAGATCGACGGCGCCCCCGCAGTGGAATGGGTAAAGCGCGCGGAGGCTGAGATCGAAAGCCTCCGCGATTGCCGCATCCTGCGCCGCACGACCGTGTTTGGCGTTTATGACGGCGGCACCTATGCCGCGCTCGAGCGCGTCAACGATCACGTCCCCGTGCCGCCCGCGCATGAGCCGCGCCAGCGCCTCTGGCACATCGTGGCGAACCGCGCTGTGCTTGCTGCTGGCGCCATCGAGCGGCCGATCGTATTCGGCAACAACGATCGGCCCGGCATCATGCTGGCCGGGGCCGTGCGCTCCTACGTGAACCGCTTCGGGGTCGCCCCGGGGCGCCGCGCGGTCATCTTCGCCGACAACGACCATGCCTTCCTCGCCGCCACCGACCTCGCCGATACCGGCATCGAGGTCGCGGCGGTGATAGATACGCGCGGCGCGCCATCCAAGGCCGCGCAGGAGGCCGCGGCGAAGGCGAGGGCACACCATCTTCCGGGCGCGGTGATAAAGCGCGTGCGCGGTCGGCAGGCGGTCAAGAGCGTCGAGGTTCGGGACGCCGAGGGTGAAACGCACCGCATGGAATGCGACCTGGTCGCCGTGTCGGGCGGCTGGAATCCGGCGATCCATCTCACGACGCATCTCAACGGCAAGCCGGCATGGAACCAGGCGCTTGGTACTTTGGTTCCCGGTGATCTCCCGCCGGGGATGAACGTCGCCGGTGCAGCCTCGGGAAGATACAGCCTTGCCGCCTGCCTGGCGTCAGGGCACGCGGCGGGCGCTGAGGCAGCATCCGCCTGCGGCTTCACGGCGCCCACAGCACAAGGTCCGGCCGCGACCGAGGAGAGTACCGATGCGACTCCGGTCTGGCTGGTGGAGAAAGGCCGCGGCAAGGCCTTCGTCGATTTCCAGAACGACGTAACCGTGTCGGACGTGAAGCTTGCCGCGCGCGAGGGCTTCCGCATCCCCGAGCACCTCAAGCGTTACACCACGCTCGGCATGGCGACCGACCAAGGCAAGACCGGCAACCTGAACGGAGCGGCCGTGCTTGCCGGGGTCACCGGGCGCTGGCTGGGCGCCGTCGGCACCACGACCTTCCGCCCACCTTACGTGCCCGTCGCCATCGCAGCCTTTGCCGGCCATCACCGCGGAAAGGACTTCCGCCCCATGCGGCTTGCGCCGTCACACGCATGGGCCGAAGAGCAAGGCGCCGTGTTCGTCGAGACCGGCCCGTGGCTGCGCGCACTTTACTATCCCAAGCCCGGCGAGGAGCCGCAGGAGTTCGTGAACCGCGAAGTGGCGAATGTGCGCGAGCGTGTCGGGGTATGCGACGTCTCGACCCTCGGGAAGATCGACGTGCAGGGCAGGGACGCCGGAACCTTCCTCGATCGCGTCTATGCCAACACCTTCTCCTCGCTTGGCGTGGGCAAAGCGCGCTACGGGCTGATGCTGCGCGAGGACGGGTTCGTGCTCGACGACGGCACAACCGCGCGGCTCGCCGAGGACCATTACTTCATGACCACGACGACCGCTAACGCCGTCCGCGTCATGCAGCAGCTCGAATTTTGCCAGCAGGCGCTTTGGCCCGAGCTTGACGTGCAGCTCGTCTCGGTTACCGAGCAATGGGCGCAGTTCGCCGTCGCTGGCCCGCGCGCGCGCGACGTGCTGCGCGTAGTCGTCGATTCCAAGCACGACATCACCAATGAGGCCTTCCCCTATCTCTCGGCGGGCACGGTGACGGTCTGTGGCGGCACGCCGGGACGCCTCTTCCGCCTGTCGTTCTCAGGCGAGCTCGCCTACGAGATCTCAGTGCCGGCGCGCTTCGGCGATGCGCTTGTCCGCGCCATCATGGAGGCGGGCGCGCCGTTCGGCATCCAGCCCTACGGCACGGAGCCCCTCGGCGTGCTCCGCATCGAGAAAGGCCATCCAGCCGGCGGCGAGCTGAACGGCCAGACCACGGCAAACGATCTCGGCATGGGCAAGCTGCTCTCGGTCAAGAAGGATTTCATCGGGCGTTTCATGGCTGCCCGGCCTGCTCTGACCGACCGCGAGCGCCCGACGCTGGTGGGCTTGAGGCCCATAGATAAAGACGCGCGCATCCGCGCCGGCGCGCATCTCGTCCCCAAGGATGCGGAGCCCATCGCCCGCAATGACCAAGGCTATGTAACGTCCATCGCCTACTCGCCGAGCCTCGGCCATTGGCTCGGCCTCGGCTTCATCGCGCGCGGGCCGGAGCGCCATGGCGAGGTCGTGCGGGCCTGCGATCCGCTGCGCGGCAGCGACACAGAGGTCGAGATCTGCGCGCCCTGTTTTGTCGATCCGGAAGGAGTGCGCCTCCGTGTCTAGTCCGCTGAAATCCGTCTCAGGCCTTGCGGGTTTGGCCGCGCCTGGCCGCTACGGCAAGCGCGATGGCGGCACGGGCGTCACCATCGCCGAGCGCGCCGGCCTCGGTCTTGCGACTGTCGCCGCGCGCAAGGGGGAGGCGCGCGCTCTGCAAGACCGGGTGCGGGACGCCTACGGGGTCGATCTCCCGCAGAGCTCCCACGTTGTCGTGGGCCGGAATGTGAGCTTCATCGGCTATGGCCCTGGCCAGTGGCTGGCCGTGTCGGAGACGCTTGCCAACGAGGCGCTTGCGCGCGATCTCGCCGAGCGCCTCAAGGGCCTGGCCTCGATCTCCGACCAGAGCAGCGGCCGCACCGTCATCCGCGTGAGCGGCCCTCGCGCGCGGGACGTGCTCGCCAAGGGGCTCCCCATCGACCTCGATTCGCGCGCCTTTCCGCCTCGGTAGCGCCGCAACGAGCACGATCTCGCTGATGGGTGTTCAGCTCTGGCAGGCCGACGGTACCCGCAGCTACGACATCGCCGTATTCCGCAGCCTGTCGGGTAGCTTCTGGCGCTGGCTCACCGCCTCTGCGGCCGAGTTCGGCTACGAGGTCGTGGCGCCTGACTAGCTCGCCTTCTTCTTAGGGACCTTCTTGCCCTTCTTACGGGCCTCGGAGAGGCCGATGGCAATCGCCTGTTTGCGGCTCTTCACCGTCTTGCCGCTGCCGCTCTTGAGCGTGCCGCGCTTCTTCTTATGCATCGCGCGCTCGACATCCTTGGAGGCGGATTTGGAATATTTCCGTACCATTGCAACGAACTCCTTTTGAACGCCGACGCTAACGTGTGGCGCCACAGCGAGTTCCAGAGATGCGGCGATGCCGCCACCGCGCGCGTGACCAGGCACGACCACCTGTCGCCTGTAGGTTTGGTTTTGCTCCGCAGCAAATCGCGTACGGCATCCGCGAACTACGCCCAATCTGTGCGGGGAGGGGGTCGCAGGGCGGCCCGCTCTAAGCAAAAAGATTGTCGGCGGGCCGATTCAGCGCCAATCATGGGCAGACTTGCCTTCCAGGGTCCTGGGGCAACGCGAACAATGGGCCGACCCTGCCACATACGGCTTTCCGCCGAAGGTCTCCGATGCCGCACACGCCGCCGCTCGTCTCCACGCTCGCGATTGGCCTTGTGCTCGCCTTTAGCTTCGGGGTCGTTGCCCAACGCTTCAAGCTGCCGCCGCTGATCGGTTACCTGATCGCGGGCATTGTCATTGGGCCGTTCACGCCCGGCTTCGTCGCCGATCAGGATATCGCCAACCAGCTTGCCGAGGTCGGCGTCATCCTCCTGATGTTCGGCGTCGGGCTTCACTTCTCGCTGGAAGACCTCTTGTCGGTGCGCGCCATCGCGGTGCCGGGCGCCATCGCGCAGGCTCTCGTGGCGACGCCGCTCGCCATGGCGCTTGGCTGGTGGCTTGGCTGGACGCGGGGGGCGGGCATCATTTTCGGCATTGCGCTGTCGGTCGCGGGCACCGTCGTGCTGTTGCGGCTGTTGCAAGAGCGCCGCCTGGTCGAGACCGAGCGAGGGCGCATCACCGTCGGCTGGTTGATCGTGCAGGACATCGCCATGGTGTTAGTGCTCGTGATCCTGCCGGGCCTGACGGAGCTCTTCCGCAATGTCGAGGCAGCGCCGAACTCCGCTGAAATCGTCCGCTCGGTCGCAGCCATGCTTGCGAAGTTCGCGATCTTCCTCGCCATCATGCTGGTCGTCGGCAAGAAGCTGATCCCTGCGATCCTGCACTATGTCGCTCATACCGGCAGCCGCGAGCTGTTTCGCCTCGCGGTGCTCGCCATCGCCATCGGTGTCGCCTACGCCGCGGCCGAGCTGTTCGGCGTCTCGCTCGCCCTTGGCGCCTTCTTCGCCGGCATGATGCTGAGCGAGTCGCGGTTGAGCCAGCAGGCTGCGACGGAATCGCTGCCGTTGCGCGACGCTTTCGCCGTGCTGTTCTTCGTCTCGGTCGGAATGCTGTTCGATCCGACGATTATCGTCGAGGCGCCGTTCTCGGTGTTGGCGACCGTTTTCATCATCGTTATCGGAAAATCGGTCGCGGCCTATTACGTCGTGCGCCTGTTCGGGCATCCGCGTTCCACCGCGCTGATGATCTCGGCGTCGCTCGCGCAGATCGGTGAGTTCTCCTTCATCCTTGCCAATCTCGCGCTCCGGCTCGAGCTCATGCCGGAGGAGGCCAGGACGCTCATCCTTGCCGGCGCCATCATCACAATCCTGCTCAATCCGCTCCTGTTCATTGCGCTCGACCACCTCCAGGCGCGTCGCGAAGCGGCGCCGGGCGAAGCTGCGCCTGCCGTAGAGAAGAAGAGGAGGTGCTCGCGCGCGAGCCGATCCGTCCGACGAGCCTTAACGACCACGTCGTGCTTGTCGGCCATGGGAGGGTCGGAAGCTTCATCAGCGCGGACCTCGCCGCCAACAATGCGGGGCTTTTCGTCGTCGAGGACAATACCGACACCGTGCAGGCGCTCAAGGACCGGGGCATCGAAGCGATCAGCGGCAATGCCGCAGACCCGGAGATCCTGATCGCGGCGAATCTGGGGAAGGCGCGCTGCCTCCTCGTTGCCATCCCGGACGCGTTCGAAGGCGGCCAGGTCGTACAGCAGGCGCGCACACTCAATCCTGATCTTCCCATCATTGCGCGGGCCCATTCGGAGACCGAGATCGATCATCTCTTGGCGCATGGCGCTAGTCTCGTCGTCATGGGCGAGCACGAGATTGCCAAGGCCATGCTGGAGACGGTAGGTAAAATGGGCGTGCATCCCGAGCCTCGCGCCGAAATCCAAACACCCGTAGCGCGTCGCCTGGACTGACGGAGAAGCTGGCGGCCAGAAATGGAGAATAGCCAAGTCTCATGCCGCATCATGCGCCGCTGATCTCAACCATCGTCGTTGCGCTTGCGTTGGCCTGGGCGCTCGGCGCGCTGGCGAACCGCTTCAAGTTGCCGCCGCTCGTAGGCTACCTGCTTGCAGGCATTGCCATCGGGCCCTTCACCCCTGGCTTCGTCGCCGACCAGGATCTCGCCAACCAGCTCGCCGAGCTCGGTGTGATCTTGCTGATGTTCGGCGTAGGCCTACATTTCTCGCTCGAGGACCTGCTATCGGTCCGCGCCATCGCCATCCCAGGCGCCATCGCCCAGATCGTCTGCGCCACGCTGCTCGGCGTGGGACTTGCCGCGTGGATGGGCTGGTCGGTCAAGGCCGGCGTCGTGTTTGGGCTCGCGCTGTCGGTCGCGAGCACGGTGGTGTTGCTGCGCGCACTACAGGAACGCAGACTGATCGAGACCGAACGCGGGCGCATTGCGGTCGGCTGGCTGATCGTCGAGGACATGGCGATGGTGCTTGCCCTTGTTCTGCTGCCTGCTTTCGCCGGGCTGTTCGGTGGCGAGTCGGGCGCGAGCGCGGCCTCCATCGCCACGGCACTCGGTCATAACGGTCGCCAAGCTCGTCGCCTTCATCGCCGTGATGCTGATCGTCGGCAAGCGCATCATTCCGTGGATCTTGCATTACATGGCGCATACCGGCAGCCGGGAGCTGTTCCGGCTTTCGGTGCTCGTCATCGCGCTCGGCACGGCTTTTGCGGCAGCCGAGCTGTTCGGCGTGTCCTTCGCGCTGGGCGCGTTCTTCGCCGGCATGATCCTGAGCGAGTCGGCCTTGAGCCAACAGGCCGCGCAAGAAACACTACCGCTCCGCGACGCCTTCGCCGTGCTGTTCTTCGTCTCGGTCGGGATGCTGTTCAATCCGTCGATCGTTGTCACCGCTCCGATCCCGGTGATCGCGACATTGCTCATCATCCTGGTCGGCAAGTCGATTGCGGCGTTCGGCATTGTGCGCGCGTTCGGCTATTCCACGGCGACGGCGCTGACCATCTCGGCATCGCTCGCGCAGATCGGCGAGTTCTCCTTCATCCTTGCCGGGCTTGGCGTTGGCCTTGCGCTTCTTCCGGAGGAGGGGCGCGACCTGATCCTGGTCGGCGCCATTATCTCGATCCTGCTGAACCCGCTTCTCTTCAACGCGCTCGACCGCATGCTGCACAAGAAGGAGCCGGCCGACCAGTCGGCTGCCGCGATTGAAGACTCCGATACGCCGCGGGAGCCCGTGCGTCCGACGACGCTCACGAACCACGTCGTGCTGGTTGGCCATGGCCGCGTGGGCAGCGCCATCAGCGACGTTCTCGCCGAGAAGAAAGTCCCGTTCTTCGTTATCGAGGACAATGACGATGCGGTTGCGGCGCTGAAGGAGCGCGGCATGAGGCGCTGAGCGGCAACGCGGCCGACCCCGAGGTCATCAAGGCCGCCAATCTCGGCGCGGCACGCTGCCTGTTCGTTGCTATCCCCGACGCTTTTGAAGGCGGCCAGGTCGTGCAGCAGGCACGCGACATCAATCCTGCGCTCAATATCATCGCACGCGCCCATTCCGACGCCGAGATCGAGCACTTGAAGAAGCACGGCGCTACGCTCGTGATCATGGGCGAGCACGAGATCGCCAAGGCCATGGTCTCCCACTTGCTTGAGGAGCCTGCGGATGCCGGCAATTGAGGGCTGGGAACCCGCCGAGGGCGCCCGTGAGTTCTAATAGGCATGAGGTCCGCAACCGGGGGCCATGCCATGCAAATGAAAATCGCCGGATTCGCAGCACTTGCCGTTGCCTGCGCGCCTTCGTTCGCCTTGGCGGTCGAGGAGAGCACGTCCGAGAATATCGGGCCGTGGGAGATCGAAGCGACCTACAAGGCCGATAAATTCGACCGTTGCGCAATCAGCCGCAAGCTCGACAATGAAATTGTTGCGCGCTTTATCCGCACGGATGACGCGCTGACCTTTATGCTGGAGTCGCCAAACTGGAAGCTCGAGCGCGGGAAGCAATATCCCGTGAAAATGAGTCTCGGCCCGCAAAGCTGGGACACCGATGTGGCGGCCGAAGCCAACTCTGTCTCCATCGGCGTCGATAAGAAGAAGTTCGAGACGGGTTTGCGCAACGCGAATGCGTTGAACGTCGTCGCCGCGGGCGCAACCATCAATGTTCCGCTCGACAAGAGCCGGGTTGCCTTGGAGCGCCTTGAGAATTGTGTCGCAAAGAACGAAAGGGCGGCCGAAACAAACCCTTTTGTCGCACCGGTCCGTCAGCCGTAGAGGCTGGCGGGCCGGAGGGCAAAGCCCCGATCTGCGGCACGGAAAGCGCGCCGTCGAAGGACGCCGCGACGACTAAGGAAGCGGCGTTGACCAAGGAGGCCGCGCCGGCAAAGGATGCCGCTGCGGCCAAGCCGACCAAGGTCAAGACCGCGCGGCGCGCGCGGGCCTCCGTGCTTCGAGATGTGCGGACGTTTTTCCGGCAGCGCTAGACGGCAGGGGCTTAAGCGCGTGCCGCATTTCGGCTAGGCTGACGGCGAATTGATTCAGCCTAGTCCGGAGAAGCGCCATGCGCGTAGCCGCCGCCTGCATCGTTGCCGTTGCCCTGACCGTCACGGTTGCGAAAGCCGATCTGACCCGGCAAGACCCGATCGAAGTGCGCGTCAATCTCGGTAATGCGGAGGACGCGCGGGTGTTCGAGCCGAACGGCATAAGCTTCGAGGTTGGCAAGCTGTACAGGCTCGTCCTGCACAATCCGAGCAAGATCACGCACTATTTCACCTCGCCGGGCCTTGCCGATCGCGTGTTCACCCGCAAGGTCGAGGTGAAGAACGCCGACGGCAAGAGCACCATCGGCGAGATCAACGCGAGATCGAGGTCTATCCGGGCGGCACCGCCGAGTGGTGGTTCGTGCCGGTGGCGGCGGTCGACGGCGCCGGGCTTTCCTGCCACGTCAAGGACGAGGACGGTAAGACCCACACTGAGAAGGGTATGGTCGGCAGCGTCACCATCAAGTGACGGTGGTTCGAGACGGCGCCTTCATCCTACGCGCCGCAAGTGCGTCGGCTTCCTCGTCGGTGAAGACTCGGCTGCGCGTTAGGAAGCGCATGCCTTCGGGCGCCTCGAGCGAGAAGCCGGAGCCCCGCCCCGGCACGACATCGATGATGAGCTGGGTGTGCTTCCAATAGTCGAACTGATCGGCATCCATATAGACGGGGCAGTCGCCGATCGCGCCAAGCTTTACGTCATTGCCACCGATGCGGAACTCATCGGCCGGATAGCACATCGGCGCCGAGCCGTCGCAGCACCCGCCTGACTGATGGAACATCAAGGGACCGTGCCGGGCGCGGAGCCGTTCGATCAGCGCGAGCGCTTCGTCGGTGGCGAGGACCCGTTCGACCATGGTGAACGATAGCTTCCGCTGGCTGCCTCTTGGAACAATTTACCATCATCGGCCCCGCTCTGCCCCCGCGCAATCCCATCTTGCGAGGCCGTGACGCCGATTGTTAAGCCGTCGCGCCGATCCCCGCCATTTATGCTAATCTGCACGGCGAGCACATCTGTCGCTCAGGGAGAAGTCCAATGGCCACAAACTTGGTTGCAGAAATGGTTGAAACGCTGTCCCCCTCCATCGTGTCACGCATCGCGACCTCGCTTGGAGTCAATCAGACGTCCACACAGAAGGCGATCGTCGCGGCCGTGCCGGCGCTTTTGGCGGCACTCATCGCCTACGTGACCAAGCCCCAAGGCGCGGGCAAGCTAAGCGACATCGTGTCGAAGCAGGAGCCGGGCGTGCTATCGAGCCTCGCAAGCTGTAATTGGCGGCGCCGGACAAAAGGCGCTGGTCGACCAGGGCGGGGGTCTTCTCGCCTCGCTGCTCGGCGGCAAGAGCCAGTCGGCGCTGACCAGCGCGCTCGGCCAATATTCCGGCATCGGCGAAAGCGGATCGAAAAACCTGCTTGGACTTCTCGCGCCGGTCGTGCTCGGCGTGCTCGGGCAGCGGCAGCGCCAAAGCGGCCTTGATGCCTCCGGTCTCGCTAACCTCTTGACCTCGCAAAAGGCGAACGTTGCCGATGCCTTGCCCGCGGGCTTTGCGAAATATCTCGGCGGCACCGGTATTCTCGACGACGTGACTGGCGCCTTAGCCAAGCGTGCCCCTGAGGCTGAAGCGGCATCGTCCTCGTCCTGGGGTTGGCTGCTCGGCGCGCTTGCACTGGCCGCGCTCGGCTTTTTGCTGTGGCGGCTGTTGTCGGGCCAACCCGAGCCGAGCGTCGACGCAACGTCTCCGCAGATCGAAGCTCCGTCGGTGAACCTGAGCGTGTTCGACAAGCTTAAGGGCGTTAAGGCGGGCGACGTGGATGTCGGCGAGCTCGCCACCACCGCGGTCAGCGGCCTCCAGGCAGCGCTTACAGGCATCAAGGACGAAGCGTCGGCCCGGGCCGCCGTGCCCGAATTGAGCCAGGCCGAGTCCCGGTTCGAACAGCTCAACGGCCTGCTGTCCCAGCTCCCGCCCGAGGCGCGTCAGGCGCTAGCCGCGGCGATTGCGGGCATCAGGCCGACTCTCGACCAACTGATGGACAAGGCGCTGGCAATTCCGGCCGTCGGCGCGATCATCCAGCCTGCGGTCGACGCGATCCGCTCCGAGCTCAACGCGCTGGCCACGGCGAGCTAGGCCTAAGCGCCCGGCATAAAAAAGAATGGGATGTCCGCCAAAAGCGGGCATCCCCATCGCCGCGTGTGAAGCTCTCTCTTAGAAGAAGCCGAGCGCCTTGGGGCTGTAGCTCACCAGCACGTTCTTGGTCTGCTGGTAGTGGTCGAGCATCATCTTGTGGTTCTCCCGCCCGAAGCCCGACTTCTTGTAGCCGCCGAAGGCCGCATGCGCCGGATAGAGGTGGTAGCAATTGGTCCACACGCGGCCCGCCTGGATACCGCGCCCGAAACGGTAGGCGCGGTTGATGTCGCGCGTCCACACGCCGGCGCCGAGCCCGTAAAGCGTGTCGTTGGCGATGGCGAGCGCGTCTTCCTCGTCGTCGAAGGGAGTGACCGACAGGACGGGCCCGAAAATCTCCTCCTGGAAGATGCGCATCTTGTTGTGGCCTTCGAACACCGTGGGCTTCATGTAATAGCCCTCGGCGAGGTCGCCTTCGAGCACGAGCCGCTCGCCGCCGGTCAGAAGCTTCGCGCCTTCCTTCTTGCCGATATCGACATAAGAGAGGATCTTCTCAAGCTGGTCGTTGGAGGCCTGCGCGCCGATCATGGTCGAGGCATCGAGAGGGTTGCCCTGCCGGATCTTGTTCACCCGGGCGATCGCCTTTTCCATGAAGCGGTCGTAGATCGACCGCTGCACCAGCGCGCGCGACGGGCAGGTGCAGACCTCGCCCTGGTTCAGCGCGAACATGGCGAAGCCTTCCAGCGCCTTGTTGAAGTAGTCGTCGTCCTCCGCCATCACGTCGGCGAAGAAGATGTTGGGCGACTTGCCGCCGAGCTCGAGCGTGACCGGGATCAGGTTCTCCGACGCATATTGCATGATGAGACGCCCGGTCGTGGTCTCGCCGGTGAACGCCACCTTGGCGATGCGCTTGTTCTGCGCGAGCGGCTTGCCGGCCTCGACGCCGAATCCGTTGACCACATTCAGCACGCCGGGCGGCAGGATGTCGCCGACGAGGTCCTTCAGCACCAGGATCGACATCGGCGTTTGCTCTGCAGGCTTCAGCACGACGCAATTTCCCGCGGCCAGCGCCGGCGCGAGCTTCCACGCCGCCATCAGGATCGGAAAGTTCCACGGGATGATCTGAGCCACCACGCCGAGCGGCTCGTGATAGTGATAGGCGACCGTGTCGGCGTCGAGCTCCGACAGCGAGCCTTCCTGCGCACGCAGGCACGCCGCGAAATAGCGGAAATGATCGGCTGCGAGCGGAATGTCGGCTAAGCGGGTCTCGCGGATCGGCTTGCCGTTGTCGATCGTCTCGACGCTTGCGATCAGCTCCAAATTCGCGTCGATACGATCCGCTATTCTGTTCAGCAGCGCTGCGCGCTTGGCGGGCGCCGTGTGGGCCCACGCGTCCTTGGCCTTGTGCGCCGCGTCGAGCGCGAGCTCGATATCGGCCGCTTGCGAGCGGGCGATCTGGCAGACCGGCTTGCCGGTGATCGGGCTGATATTGTCGAAATAGGCGCCCTCGATCGGGGGAACCCACTTTCCGCCGATGAAATTGTCGTAGCGCGGCCGCAAGGCGACCCGGGCTTTGAGGGCGTCGATGACCTCGTGCAACATACCGTTTCCTCCTCAGACTGGGCCTTTTTGGCCTTCGTTAAGCTGATCCTGGGCCTCCACCTTGACCTGCGTCAAGCGCGAGTTGTGCGGGTCTACGGAATAAGCGCGGCGGCGCCGGTGAGCTCACCTTCGCGGAGCGCGGTGAGGGCCGCATTGGCCTCGGCGAGCGGCATGGTGCGGACCGTGGTTTTCACCGGAACTTGCGGCGCGAGCGCCAGGAACTCGCGCGCATCGTCGCGGGTGAGATTGGCGACCGAGCGCACGACACGCTCCTCCCAAAGGATCTGGTACGGGAAGCTCGGGATATCGCTCATATGGATGCCGCCGCACACCACCACGCCGCCCTTGCGCACGGCGCGGAGCGCTGCCGGGATGAGCACGCCTACCGGCGCGAAGATGATGGCGACGTCGAGTTTGTCGGGAGGTCCCTCGCCTGAGTCGCCGGCCCATACGGCTCCAAGCGCGCGCGCGAAGTCTTGCGCCTTCGTATCGCCGCGCCTTGTGAAGGCATAGACTTCGCGGCCCTGATGTTGTGCGACCTGGGCCAGAATGTGCGCGGCAGCGCCAAAGCCGTAAATGCCGAGACGTATCGCGTCGCCCACCATCTTCAAGGACCGATAGCCGATCAGGCCCGCGCAGAGGAGTGGTGCCGCTTCCGCGTCGCTGTAGCTCTCAGGGAGCTTGAACGCGTAGCGCGCGTCGGCGACCGTGTAGTCGGCATAGCCGCCGTCGATCTGATAGCCAGTGAAGCGCGGATGGTCGCAGAGGTTTTCGCGGCCTGACAGACAATAGGAGCAGGTGCCGTCGGTATAACCGAGCCACGGCACGCCGACGCGCTCGCCGGTCGCGAAGCCTTCGACATCCGGCCCGACCGCCTCAATGCGTCCAACGATCTCGTGGCCGAGCACGAGCGGCAGCTTCGGATGCGCGAGCTCGCCGTCGAGGACATGCAGATCGGTGCGACAGACGCCGCAGGCCACGACCTTGATGAGAATATGGTTTGCGCCCGGTTCAGGCACGGGAATCTCGGCGAGCTTGAGCGGCGCACCCGTCCGCTCCATCACCATCGCCTGCATGGACGTAGGCCGCATCACCCCGCAGCCTTGGCGGCAAGTCGGGCGGCGCCGATCTTTCAGCGTGTCTTCGAGGCGCTTGATCCAACCAGCATCATCGCCGCGCCCCTCGCGCATCTCGCGGATCAGGCCGAGATTGCGCGCGGTCGTTTCGAGCTGCCAGCCGGCGCGGCCGAGCGCGAGCGCTTCGCCGAGCTGCTCCTCGGCGTCGTCGGCATCGCGCGCGAGCACGGCAAGCTCGAGCAGCGTCGCATAGTCCCAATAGTCGGCATTCTTCTCGGCCTTGCGCGAGGCTGAATAGCGCACGACGGGCAAGATATCGGTCTGGCGCGGATCGGGTTTCGGCATCATCTCCATCAAAGTCACCGCGTTGATGCCGGGATAGGCGTCGCGCCAGTCCGCCTCGAAGCCGGCGAGATAGGTGTCCGCCGCGCTCTTGAGCAGCGCGCGGGCCTCCGGCAGGCCCTCCTTCTTGGCGCGGTCCCAGCGGTCCTTATAGACGCGGCCGAGCAGGCCGTTCGTCTCGCTCGACGCCCCGAACTCGACGATTACCTCCTGCAGCACCCGCTCCGCCTCCTCGAAGCGGCCCTCGCGGTTCAGCGCGAAGCCGAGTTGCTCGCGCATCATCTTGGCGCGCTGCAGCGGCAACGGCATGCGATGGTACAGCTCGATCATCGCGGCATGCGCCTTCACGTCGCGCAACGACAGAAAGAGGTCGACCACGATGCCGCTCTCGACTTCGAGCAGGTTGGAAAGCGCCGGCTCGCCCGCGATCTTCTGGACCAACTCCGCGCCCTCGCGCACGGCGGCGCGCAAGCGGTCCTTGTACCGCTTCGAATAGTCGTGGCTCTTGCGGAAGATGTCGGTCTTGGAGTGGTCGACCTCGAAGCGGGGCACGCCTTCGACGAGCTGGAAGATCGGGCTGTCGTCTAGCGGATTGCCCCGCGCGGCCATCAATTGATTGGCAATGGCGTTGAGCGGGACTTCGGGTTCGACCGGTTCGCCGGCGCCGTCGGTCTTGTAGGCGATGCCGCGCACGAGCGCGATGTCGAAGGGAAGCACCGTGCCCTCACCGAACACGATCACGGTCGAGCGCGGGCGCATCGCGTGGCGAATGCCGAGCTCGTAGAACACATTGGGATTGGCGCCGGTGATGTCGGCCACGGCGTAATGGCAAAGCATCAGCCGCTCGAACATCGGCTTATGGATCGTACCGCCGATCTTCTCTTCATCTGCGCGGATCGGCTCGAGCCCGGCGCGCGCCACCGCCGGCGCGATCACCTTGTCGTAGACCGAGTCGAAATTCGTAACGCGGCCCGCAGCATCCATCTTCTTGCCAAAAGGCATCAGCACGAAGCAAAGCGGCGCCAGTTGTTCGGATTCTTCCATGCCTGTGACCCGAGCCTACTCCACGCGGCTTAGGATCGCTGCCTTGATCTTATCGTCGGGGTCGCCGAGCCACACCTGTTCCTGACCTTCCAGGAGCAGACCCCAAGCCCGCGAGCCGTCGCCCGTGAACAAAACGAAAAGCTGATGGTTGGCGCATTCATTCGGTTTGCAGGTAAAGCCCAGCGTGTAGATCGTGCCGCCGGCAAGCAGGTCCGCCGAAGGCACCGGCGGCCCGTCTAAGGTCTTGGCGAAGTCTGCAACCCATGGAGGGACCGTGGTCACGCCGATCATCGCCTTGTAGGCGGTGAGATAGTTCGGCCTGATCATCAGCTCGACCAGAGGCGGCCCACCGTCGGCCGCGAGTGCAGGCGCGCCGGCACCCAGCGTCACGAGCACAACCAGCAATCTCGCGATCATGCCTACTCCAGTTCCCGGCGAAGCTTCGCAAGCCGCTGCGAGCGCATCACCGGCGGCTGAAGCTGGTAGCGGTAGTAGCCGACCATATCCTTGACGCGCTGAACCTGCATCGGTGTGAACTCCTTCATGCAGGCATCGTCGGAATAGTCCATATAGTTCTCGACCGGATTGAAGCGCGTCTCGCCGGGGCAGGACGAGAGATGGCGGAGCGGGCAGCCCGTCGCTGAAAATTCCTCGAACGCCGTGTCTTGGACCTCATCGCCGGGCGCCGCGCAGCCACCTTGGAAGGTGTGAAACAGCCCGGCCCAGTGGCCGATCTCATGCACCGCGGTCATGCCGAGATCGAAGGGCGGCAGCCCTGCGCCTGGCAGCGAGCCCTAATTCACCACTACGCCGTCCATCACCGGATAGGCCCATAGATACCAAGGGAACGTCGCCCAGCCGAGCAGGCCATCCTTCAGCCCGGCGGTGTAGAAATTGAGGGCGCCGGTCGTGTTGCGGCCGAGCGTGGCCTTCATCTCAGCTTCTTCCGGCGTGGAGAGGCCGCCCTGAAACCAGCGCGGATTGTGGTGGCGGCCGACGCTGTCGACGCGGAACTGCAATAGCATCGGATCGTAGACCCGATTGAGCAGGGCAAACTGCTCGGTGATCTGCTGGTCGGAGAGATCGCCGAGCGTGCCGTCCTGGATGATGTGGACATAGACCGGCACGATCGTCTTCGTGTTGAAATCGATGCGGTTCGTGCGGAGTGCCGAGCGCACACGCTCAGTGCGCCTAATGTCGTAGAGGCTTGGCAGCGGCGTGCCGCATCGGCGCCCCGTCTCAACGAAGGCCTTGCGGTTGGGGTATTGCGCGCCGCCAACGGTGATCGGGTCTCCGTCCTGGGCAAGCGCGCCGACTTTTGCGACCGTCGTCGCCAACCCCGCGCAAATCGCGCACGTCACGAACTCACGCCGATTCATCCGCCTCACCCTTACCCATTATTGTTGGGGCGACAATAGAAGCGGCAAAGTCGTGCGTAAGCAAGCGCGGCGAAAACCCCGTCAACCGCACCTTGCGCGGGCATTACGGTCAGATCGGCAACGTTGGAAAACTAATGCCGGATCAGCGGCCAGGCCTGGAAGCTCGGGCGGAGCGGCGAGACCGCGACCGGCGTCTCCTGCGCAAGCTGGAAGCCGCCGGCAGGCTTAGCCGTGGCACGCCGGTTGAGGTGCCGGTCCGGCACCGGGGAGGAAATCGCCCACAGCGCCTCGAAGGCGAGGCGTCCGAGCCCCACGCGGTCGGGGACACCTTCGTTGAAAAGCGAAAGCACGTTGCGCCGGTCGCTCTCACGGCGCATGGCGTCGCCCGACCAGCACATGTCCTCGCCATAGGTCGTCTGCTCATGCGCATCGAGCAGGCGCGGATTACGCGCCCAGCGGATGAGCGCTTGCGCGGGCTCGGATGGCGAAAGCTGCGACAGGCTCGCAACGAGACGCCGCAAATCCTCCTCGGGCTCGAGCCGCGCGAGGATTGCTCGCGCGCTCGCGCCCGCACGACGCAGCGTTTCGGTCATGTGGGCCAAGATGAGCGCTGGCGGTGAATCCGCGGTGCGCAGGATCATGGTTATCGAAAGCGACGGCGCGCCGATGACCCGCGCGCGCTCGACGCATCGCAACAGCATGTCGAGATGCCGATCGAGATCGGCTTGCCGGGCATCTCTCAAGACATCCGAATCCACCACGACGCGCATCTTCCCCCTCGTATTTGTGGAAGTGGCTCAGGCACTATGGCGTCTGGCCCTTGCCCTGCCATGAATAGCAAGACCAGGGTTAAGGAAGGCTTGACTGCCGTCCTCATCCAGCACGCAAATTCTTAAAGCGCGGGACCTTGAGCCCTTCCTGGGCTTAGGCTTCGGGGTTCGTTAACGAACTGATGGGCCCCTCCAGGCCCTCATGCTTGTGGCCACCAGCCTCCAGGCGGCCGATTGCGCGAAGTCATGGGGGGATGCGCGCCGATGCGCTGCGCTTCAAAGAAGCGCGCACTTGCGGCCGCGATGCGGTGAGACGCGCCGGTCCTTACAGGGCGGCGGATGAAGCGGAGCATGACGCGTACTCGAACTCGACTGAACCCTCTGTCAGCCCCGTAGTCCCGCGCATTTTGCGGGCTTGCCCCAACCCTTATGGGACCGTCTAATTGTGTCCCCGTTGCGACCGAGAAGGGGCTTGGCCGTGATCGTTCGTACGATGTGGCCGGCCGAGCCGCATTTTGTATGTGTTTCCGCGTTCTTGGCCTGAGCGAGCTTGCGCATGTCGGCGCAAGCGTGTTCGGTTGCGTTTGTCGCGCATGTCCGGCCGATTGCGTCTTGCGCCGGAAAGCCGAATAGAGTTGGTGGGCGCCGCAAGCAGGAATACATATCCCCGTATCCAGGCATACATTCCCCATCGATGAGCGAACAACTCACCAAAGAGCGCGTGCTCGAAGCGCTGAAGCAAGTGGCAGGTCCGGACCGTGCCGGCGACCTCGTCTCGCTCGGGCTCGTCTCGGAGATCGTCGTTCACAAGGGCAAAGTCTATTTCGCGATCTCGGTCGATCCCGCGCGCGCCGGCGAGCTCGAAGCCCTGCGCCAGGAGGCCGCCAAGGCGGTCGAGGCGGTGCCGGGGGTCGAGCACGTGACGGTGACGCTGACCGCAGACCGCGCGCCCGGCAGCGCCGCGCCGGGCGGCAATGGCAGCAGAGGCGCAGCGCCGCAAGGCTCGCCCTTGACGCGGCCGGGCGCCGCCCGCGACGCGCGCCACCGGCCGGGCGGCGTGCCAGGTGTCGACAACATCATCGCCGTCGCCTCAGGCAAAGGCGGCGTCGGCAAGTCCACGACCGCCGTCAATCTCGCGATTGCGCTCAAGGAGCAAGGGCTGAAAGTCGGCGTGCTCGATGCCGACATCTACGGGCCGTCAATGCCGCGGCTGCTCGGGCTGAAGGGCCAGCCCCAGCAGCTTGCCGGCAATAAGCTCGAGCCGATGCGCGCCTATGGCGTCAAGGTGATGTCCATGGGGTTCCTGGTCGACGAAGAGACGCCGATGATCTGGCGCGGGCCCATGGTCATGTCGGCGCTCTCGCAGATGCTGAAGGACGTGGCCTGGGGCGAGCTCGACGTGCTTGTCGTGGACATGCCGCCGGGCACGGGCGACGCGCAGCTCACCATGGCGCAGCAAGTTCCGCTCGCCGGCGCGGTCATCGTCTCGACGCCGCAGGACCTCGCACTGATCGACGCCCGCAAGGGCCTCAACATGTTCCGCAAGGTGAACGTGCCGGTGCTCGGCATCGTCGAGAACATGAGCACGTTTCTCTGCCCGCATTGCGGCGAGCCCTCCAACATCTTTGGCCATGGCGGGGCACGCGCGGAGGCCTCTCGGCTTGGCGTTCCCTTCCTCGGTGAAGTGCCGCTGACGCTCAGGATCCGCGAGACGTCCGATGAAGGCCGCCCCGTGGTTGCGACGGAACCCGACTCGCCGGCGGCCGAGGCCTATCGCGCGATCGCGAGGAATGCCTGGGCCGAGCTCGAGCGCCACAAGGGAAGCGCGCGGCCCGCACCCCGTATCGTGATGGAAGGCTAGGCTTAAGCGGCGCTGCTTCGCGCGGCGCGGATGGGCGTGATCTTGCCCTTGGTGCGGGCGCCGGCATCGGCGGCTTCAGGATAGCCGTAGAGAAATCCCTGCACCTGCGGACAGCCGAACTCGCGCAGCATGGCGTCCTGCTCCTGCGTCTCCACCCCTTCGGCCGTGACCGCGATCTCGAGCGACTTGCCAAGCGCAACGATGGTCTTGACGATCGCGCGCATGGCCGAATCCCGCGTCATATTGCGGATGAACTGGCGGTCGATCTTGATCTTGGAGAAGGGGAAACGGGCGAGATAGCTCAAGCTCGAATAGCCGGTGCCGAAATCGTCCATGGCGATGGCGACGCCGAGCTCGCGCAGGCGGTTGAGCTTGCCGAGCACCTCTTCGGTGTCGTTTATGAGCAGGTTCTCGGTGATCTCGAGCTCGAGCCGCTCAGGCGCAAGTCCGGTCTCCTTCAGCACGCTCGCGACCGTCTCGGCGATGTCGCCGTCGCGGAACTGCGCAGGCGACAGGTTGACTGCCACCATCAGCGGCTCGTCCCAGCTTGTGGCCTCGCTGCACGCCCGCCTCAGCACCCATTCGCCGATCGGTACGATCAGCCCGGTATCCTCGGCAACCGAGATGAAATGTCCCGGCGCTATCTTGCCATTCACCGGATGGTGCCAGCGGATCAGCGCCTCGCTGCCGCATTGCCGCTCCGTGGCTAGATCGTATTGCGGCTGATACACGACTTCGAATTCCTCGCGGCCGAGCGCAAGCCGAAGCTCATGTTCCACCATACGCCGGCGTTGCAGCGCCTTGTCCATACTTTGCTCGAAGAAGCACATGCGCTGGCCGCCGTCGCCCTTGGCGCGGGCAAGCGCGATTGCGGCGTGGCGCAGGATGGTGGAAGCGTTTTCGCCGTCGCCGGGCGCGAGCGCGATGCCCACGCTCGTGGTGCACAGGATCTCCTTGCCGCCGACATAGACGGGCGGACGGAGCGCGTCGATCAGACGGTTCATGAAGGCCATTACGTCGCCGAGATTGGTGATGTCGAGCAGCGCGATTGCAAACTCGTCGGCGCCGAGCCGCGCGATCAGGTCGCCGTCCCGCAGGCTCGATTGGATGCGGGCGCCGACCTCGCGCAGCACCGCGTCGCCTCCGCCGTGCTCGGCGGCATCGTTGATTTCCTTGAACTTATCGATGTCGAGGAAGATCACCGCGATATGCGTGCCTTCGCGCAGCGCGCGCTCCATGGCGCCGCCCAGCATCTCTCCAAATGCCCTGCGGTTATGCAGGCCGGTAAGAGGGTCGTGGTTCTCGAGATAGTGGACCTGCTCCTCGGCGCGGCGGCGCTCCTTGGCGCGCATCCAGGCAATGGCGACCGCCGTCGTGATGCCGATGCTGAGCAAGAGGAGCATGATGCCGGCGACCAGGCCGAAATAGTTCGAAAGTGCGCCCGCCTGGTCGCTCTGGTCGAGATAGACGATGAGCGTGCCACGCTCGCCGGTGTCGAACGATAAGGGCAGCGCCAGCGCCGCGAAATGCGAGGGCGAAGAGCTTCCGGTACCCTCGTAGACGAACACTCTTGGCGCATCATTGGTCGTGGCAACGGGCGGCTGGGCGATCTCGTCGCTCAGGCTGAGGCCCGCCAGCCCGCTGGTGAACGCAAGGCGCCCGTCCTTGTCGTAGAACTCATAGCGCAGCACGCGGTGACCGTAACCGGACTTGTCGAACAATGCGGCGAATTGCGGCGTGAGCGCGGGCCCCGACAGAGCTTCGAGGAGGGCGTCAGGCTCCTTCAGAATCTGCGCCTTCAGTCGCGTTGCGGCGACGCTCGCTTCGCGCTCGAGCTCAATATGGCTGATCCTGTCGGGCACGACAAAGGCGGCGGCCGCGATCAGCGCGGACAAAAGCGATAATCCCGCCCAATGCCATTGGTTTTTGAGCGAAGCGAAACCCGTCATTTGCGTACCGCTGCTGTTCCTTGCTGCCGGCTAAACCGCTGATACGGAGGCCGAATCTAGGCTTCCATGCGTTAAAAACGCCGTAAGCTGACTGATTAACAAAGTGTCGCCCAAAGCCGGTTCGATCCACGCGATGGGACGGGACGACTGAATTGGCGACCTAATGGCAGGAATACGCGCTGTTTGGTAAAGCCTCGTTAACCCTGCCGGTCAGGTTTCCGCCTCAGCCTCGTCGTCGCGCGGCTTGGTCCTGCCCTTACCCTTGCGGTTATAGGCCGTGGCGCTCTTGACCACGCGTTTCCGGTAGCGAGGGTCGGCCAGCGAGGCAGCCGCCGCACTCCGGCGCTTCACTGTCCGTTTTGGCTTGGAGCCGCGACCGGTTCGCTTTTTCAAGGCTGGTGTCCGCGCTTGCGCTTCGCCACTAATATAGCCGGAAGGGCCCCAAAGGAGATCGCTGATGGACGAGCAAGAGTTCAACATGTCGATGCGGAAATTCCTCAAGGAGGTCGGCGTCACCTCGCAGCAGGCGATCGAGCGCGTGGTGCGCGAGGAAGATCTCGCCGGCATGCGCAAGCTCAAGGTCAAGATGGTGCTGACCGGGGAGGGGACGGGCCTGGAGCACGTGGTCGAAGGCGAGATCGATCTCGGCTAGGAGAGTTTTATGGCTGAGCCATGGCCCACCGAGCTCAAGCTCGACAAGGAGAAGCGCGTGCTGACCGTGAGCTTCGACGACGGGACGCATTTCGCGTTGCCGGCCGAGCTGTTGCGCGTACTGTCGCCGAGTGCAGAGGTGCAGGGCCATAGCGAAGACCAGCGCGTCACCGTGGGCGGCAAGAGAAATGTCGGCATCCTCAGGCTCGAGCCGGTCGGCAACTACGCCGTGCGCATCGGGTTCGACGACGGCCACGACACTGGCCTTTTTTCCTGGATTTATCTGCACGAGCTCGGGGAGCAGCAGGACGCGCGCTGGCAGGCTTACCTCGCCGACCTCGCCGCCAAGGGCCTGGCCCGCTAGCCGTGCTTCACTTCACTTCGCTTCGCGGGCGAGCAGCGCGCGCTTGCGGTCCACGCCGCCACGATAGCCTGAGAGCGATCCATCGCTCCGCACCACGCGATGGCAGGGGACAGCGACAGCGATCGGGTTCGAGGCGCAAGCGCGTGCTACTGCGCGTGCCGAGCCCGACGCGCCGATCGCTTGCGCGATCTCGGCGTAGCTTGCGGTCCTGCCCGGCGGGATGCGACGCAGCGCCTCCCAGACGCGGTGCTGGAAGGCCGTGCCGCGAATATCGAGGGGGAGATCGAACTGGCTCTGCGGGGCCTCCACGAATGCGATGACCTTGGCGAGCGTGTCTTTGAACGTGTCGCTGCCGGCTACGAGCCGCGCACGCGGAAATTGCCTTTGCAGCGTCACGCGCAAGGACGCTGCATCGGCGCCGAAGAAGATCGCGCACACGCCCTTGTACGTCGCGGCGACCAGGATCGGACCGAGCGAGCATTGGCCTATGGCGAATGTGATGTCGGCGGCCGCACCCCCGGAGCGGAACTCCGTGGGCGTCATGCCGAGCGTCTCACTCGCCCCCGCATAGAAGCGGCTGCCCGAGTTGAAGCCTGCGTCGAAGATCGCCTCGGTCACCGTGGCCCTCTTGCCGAGAGCGTCTCGCACGCGTTTCTTGCGGTGCGCGGCGGCATAGGCCTTGGGCGTCACGCCGATCACCGACTTGAAGACGCGCTGGAAATGATGCGGGCTGAGGCCCGCCTCTTGCGCAAGCTCCTTAAGCCGCGGCTCCTGCTCGGCCGTTTCGATGGCGCGGCAGGCTTTGGCCATCTTGTCGGCCTGCGTCTCGAACAACGAAGGCTGATCCGGCCGGCACCGCTTGCACGGACGGAACCCTGCCTCCTCGGCTTCCTCCGCGCTGTCGTGGAAGCGGACATGCGCGCGCTTGGGACGCCGCGCCGGGCAAGACGGGCGGCAATAGACGCCGGTCGTCTCCACCGAAAAATAAAACATGCCGTCAAAGGCCGCATCGCGCGCCACGACGGCCGCCCATTTCGCCGCATCGCGCAGGCGCGGCCGGGCGACGGGTGTTTCGGCAGCAACAGGGGTCATGACTCAGGTCCTGGGTGATGCATCAAGCTCTGGACTCAGAACTATACAGGCCCGCCTGCGGCCACACCCCGATTCTTGCGGTCAAACTCCAGCTACATCCGACGCTCGGAGTCGCCCCCGCTAGATCTCAAAGGCGCCGCTTATCCGGGCCTGCCGGTATCGTCGTCAAGGGAACGCTCGAGCCGATAGACGCGCCGCCTTCAGGTAGGATGTAAACGGCTCCGTTCGGGTCGATACGGATGTCGCGGATGCGGCCGAGCTGATCTTTCAGAAAATGCTTCTCGGCTCACGACGCAGTTCCCCGACCACGGTGAGCTTCATCGACCATCTGCCCGCCAAGCGTGCCTGATCCAGATGCGTCGTACCGGAGGCCTGCGTCGTTGTCGACCGCAAGCCCGGACGGCGCGACCGACAGCGGCACCCAGTAGTGGATCGGCTGACTCGGTGCCAGGCATCTCGCTGTTGGCGCCGATCGGCGTCCTCGTGTCCTCTGCCGTATGTCGCCAGCGGCCAACCATAATTGTGGGCCGCGCTTGATCGATTTGAGCTTATCGCCGCCGCGCGGCCCTGCTCGTTGACCAGAGCATGCCCGGTGACGCGGTCGAGCGCCAACCCTTGCGGGTTTCGGTGGCCGTAGCTCCAGATTTCGTTCTTCGCATCGGACCCGCGCGAAGAACGGATTGTCCGCTGGCACCGATCCGTCGGTGCTTGATACGGATGATCGTGCCTCTGGCGTCCGTCGACAGATCTTGCGCGCCGCGCACCCGTCCCAGCGATCGCCAAGAGCGACAGGAATAGATAGCCGTCATCCGGTGAGCGCGAGCACGTCCCACCGATCTGGTCGGTGCGTAGGGCCCGGTGTCCCCTCGAAGATGACCTGGCTGGTCGAGCAGCGTCTCGTTCCGCTGATCGTAGCGCGCCTTCATGACGCGCATGGTCGAGGCGCTTGCTCGCCTTGCAGGTAGGACATGTAGACGAGGCCATTCTCGTCGAACTTGGGATCGACCGCGATGTCGAGCAGGCCGCCATGCTTGTCGTAAAGCACCGCCGGCGTGCCGGTCACCACATGCGACCTCGCTCCCGAACCTGACATGCTGAAGCCGACCTGGCCGTTCGGTGACGAGGAACGAACCGTCAGGAAGGAAAGCGAGCGACCAGGGAAGCTCGAAATCGCTCGTTAGCCGCACCGCGACTAGATCGTGTCCCTCGACCAAGACCACACCCGGATTCTCGCGGAGAGGGAACGGTGTTCGTGTGACTGGGCGGGCAGCGATGCACGGTCTCGGCGAAAACCGACGCTGCGCCGAAGGGCTGGGCAATCAGCAGCGCAATGGCTGCTGCGCAATATGTCTTCACGGTCCTCATGGCGAATTCCCCCAATACGCGACATAAATCGTGTCCCAAAACAAGTCGGTCCAAAGAGGTCCGGCGGAAAAAAGTTCCCCTTCGAAACAGGCGCCGAGACCCCCTATTGCGTGGAAAAAAACGCCGGCCCAGCGCCCACGATATTGGGGTCCGGGGCCGTCGCGACGGTGGAATCCTTGCCCGTGTAGTCGATGCGGGACAGCACCGCGCGCATGGCGTTGAGGCGGGCGCGCCTTTTGTCGTTGGCTCTCACCACCGTCCACGGCACGGCATCCGTGTGGGTCAGGCGGAAGATGTCTTCTTGCGCGAGGTTGTAAGCCTCCCACTTGGTCAGCCCAGCGATATCGACGTCGGTAAGCTTCCAGCGCTTGAGAGGGTGGTGGCGGCGGGCGTGGAAGCGCTTGAGCTGCATCTCGCGCCCGACCGTGAGCCAGAGCTTGATGAGGATGAGGCCGTCGCGCGCGAGACCCGCCTCGAAATTCGGAGCTTCTTCGAGGAACTTGGCCGCCTGCTCCTCGCTGCAGAAGCCCATCACCCGCTCGACGCCAGCGCGGTTGTACCAGGAACGGTCGAACAGGACGATGTTGCCAGCCGAGGGGAGGTGGGCCACGTAGCGCTGGAAGTACCACTGCCCGCGCTCGGTCTCGGTCGGCTTGGAGAGCGCCACCGCGCGGGCGTGGCGGGGGTTGAGGTGCTGCATGAAGCGGTTGATCGTGCCGCCTTTGCCCGCGGCATCGCGTCCCTCGAAGATGACGACGACGCGCTGAGCCTCGCGTTCGACCCAGCGCTGGAGCTTGAGGAGCTCGACTTGCAGCGGCCGCACCTCTACCTGGTAGGCTTTGCGCTTCATGCGCTCGGTGTAGGGATAGCCGCCGCTTTGCAACGCCTCGTCGGCGATCGCCTTTGGCAGCACCGGATCGTCGATGTCGAAGCCGGGCAGTTCCTCGCCTGGTCCTACTTCCTCCAGCAATCCGGGATAGGACATCGGTTTCTCCCCTCGCAAACGCGTTCCTTAGCTTCCCACAATTATAGCACCAGCGTGACGGGCTTCTTGTTAAGTGTCACCGCCCTGTAATAAACGCCATACGCGAATGTCGCAAAAGCGTGATAATGCAAGTGCATAGGACGAGGTCGAGGAAGGGTCAGAGATTCGGCAAGCAAGCTTTGAGCAATCAGGCGCAACATGATGCGGGTGCCCTGGCGCCGGGTCAGGTAGCCAGGACCTGGGCAGCGAGTCTGCGGTTCCTCCGGGAATTGGCCGCGCGGCTCAAGGCCTTTCTCTGGTTCATCGTCGCCGTCTCCGCCATCATGCTCGGTCTGGTCCTCCTGGGCGGTCTACCGCCGCCGATAGGACTGCTTGGCCTGCTCTGTTTCACGGCGCTCGTGGCAATGCTCCCGCGACAGGGGAGTGACCAGGCCATTGACGCCGATCTGACACACCCGGCTGCCGATCCGCCTCTTGCCGCCTCGATGCAAGTGATGGGAGACGCTCTGCCCGATCCCGTGATCTTGCTCAACGCGAGCGGTCAGGTGAGGTTCTTGAATGCCCCGGCGCGCGGCCTGTTCGCCACCTTGCGCGAGGGAAGCCACATCTCCTCGGTGATCCGCACGCCGGAGTTCCTCGACGCGGTAAGCCAAGCGCCCGAGCGTGGCCGTGCCGTCACCGTCACCTATGCCGAGCGTGTGCCGGTCGGTAGGCGCATGGCGGCGACCGTGGCTCCGCTTGCGCGGGATCTCGGCCAGACGAGCGACATTCTCGTGCTGCTGCGCGATCTCACCGAAGGCGAGCGCATCAACCAGATGCGCGCCGACTTCATCGCCAATGCGAGCCACGAGCTCCGCACGCCGCTTGCTTCGCTCCGCGGCTTCATCGAAACGCTGCAGGGAAGTGCCAAGGGAGACGCAGGCGCGCAGGAGCGCTTCCTCCCCATCATGGCCGAGCAGGCCTCGCGCATGACCCGCCTGATCGACGCGCTGCTCTCGCTGAGCCGCGTCGAGATGAACGCGCATGTGCCGCCGAGCGATGATGTCGACCTCAACGACGTGATCGACCACGCCAAGGACACGCTCGATCCGCTCGCGCGCGAGACCGGCGCGCGGCTCGACGTGCGGCGCTTCGACCGGCCTGCGCTCGTGCGCGGCGATCGCGACGAGCTGGTGCAGGTGCTCCAGAACCTCGTGCAGAACGCGCTCAAATACGGTGACAAGAGCGGCGACGTCGTGATCGAGGCGAAATACATCCCCTCGATCGGACGGCTGGCGGGCCGCTACACCATCGCCGTAATCGACCAGGGGCCAGGCATCGCGCCCGAGCATTTGCCGCGGCTCACCGAGCGCTTCTACAGGATCGACGTCGCCTCGAGCCGCGAAAAGGGCGGCACCGGCCTCGGGCTTGCCATCGTCAAGCACATCCTCAACCGCCATCGCGGCGAGCTCGCCATTACGTCGTCACCCGGCAAGGGCTCGACCTTCACCGTGGTGCTCGACGAGCTTCGCCGGGACTGAGCGCTCCGGCGCGTTATCCACAAGCGAAAATTCGGAAAACCAAGCTTTTGCATCAGCTTAGGCTGTCACAAAGCGGAATCATACCTGTCATAAAACAATGATCGCGCGTGGCTAGCGTGCCGTCCGGCTGGCGGTGTTTCGTCCGCCCGGCACAGGCTCACACAATGAAGGGAGCGCAAAGTGAATAAGATTATTTGTCTCGTAGCGTCGACGCTGGCCGTCGCCGCTCTCTCGACGGGCAGCGCAGCGCTGGCTCGTGATCAGATCAAGGTCGTCGGTTCCTCGACGGTCTATCCCTACACACAGGCGGTCGCCGAAGAGTTCGGCAAGAAGACCGGCAAAAAGGCCCCGGTGGTCGAATCGACTGGCACTGGCGGCGGCATGAAGATCTTCTGCCAGGGCGTGGGCGAAGCCAATCCGGACCTCACCGGAGCCTCGCGCGCCATGAAGAAGTCCGAATGGGAGCAGTGCACCAAGAACGGCGTCACCGACATCACCGAGCTCCAGATCGGTTATGACGGATTGTCCGTCGCCCAGTCCAAGAAGGGCAAGCCGATCGACCTCTCCAAGGCGCAGCTCTATCTCGCGCTTGCCTCAGAGATTCCCGCCGGCGACAAGCTGGTTCCGAACCCCCACAAGAAGTGGAGCGACGTGGACAAGTCGCTGCCCGACGTGGCTATCACCGTTTACGGCCCACCGCCCACCTCCGGCACGCGCGATGCTTTCGTCGAGCTCGCCATGCATGAGGGCTGCAAAGCGCTCGACTACTACAAGCAGAAAAAGGGCGAGCTGGAGAAAGCAGATTTCGACAAGCTCGTCACCGAGACTTGCACCAAGATGCGCCAGGACGGCCCGTTCATCGAGGCCGGTGAGAACGACAATCTCATCGTGCAGCGCATCGAGGCCGATCCTAACGCGCTCGGCATCTTCGGCTACTCGTTTCTTTACGAGAACCAGGACAAGCTGCAGGGCGTGAAGGTCGGCGGCGTCGAGCCGAACTTCGACACCATCGCCGACAGTAGCTATGGGCTGTCACGTCCGCTGTTTATCTACATCAAGAACGCCCATCGCAAAGTGATACCCGGCTTGAACGAGTTCGTTGCCGAGTACACGAGCGATGAGGCCATGGGTCCCGACGGCTATCTCCACGAGCGCGGTCTCGTGGTGCTGGCCCCGGACGCCCTGAAGGAAGCGCAGGAGCGCGCCAAGAACGGGGAGAAGATGGCAGCTCCGACCTCTTAGAGCGTGTTGCTGCATGTAAGTGGAAAGCGATCGAGGCGTGGCCGCTTCGCGCCTGAGCAGGCGGCCACGCACTCGATGTGAGACAAGGCCTTCGCCGAGGGCCAGGCGCGGGGACTGGACATGGTTGGCTATCTGCTGCTGGCGATCCTAGCGCTGAGCGTGCTGAGCTACTTCTTCGGCCGCCGCAGGGCCGTTGCCGCCGTCGGCGGACGCGAGCAGAAGCTTCACTCGCGCCCCACTTATCATGGTGCTTTCGTCGCCGCCTGGGTCGGCATTCCCGCGTTCCTGCTGGTTCTCATCTGGCTCCTGCTGCAAGGTCCGGTCATCGACCGCCTGCTTCTCTGGAGCCTGCCGCCCGGAGCCATCCAAGGGCTTGACCACGGCCAGATCAGCCTTCTGCTCAGCGAGATTAGGTCAACCGCCGCGGGCAATGTCTTCGGCGAGCCAAGTCTCGTCGTGCAGGAGGCCGCCGAACGCTATCAGCGCTGGCAAGCGATTGCCCACTACGGCATGGTTGCAACCGCTTTCAGCGTCGCTCTGCTGGGCCTGTTCATCGCCGGCAGCCGAATCGCGCCGGAGTTCCGCGCGCGCCACGGGACCGAGCGCGTGCTGACAGGCCTGATGATTACTTGCTCGCTGATCGCCATCCTCACCACGCTCGGCATCGTGCTTTCGCTCCTGTTCGAGGCCCTGCGCTTCTTCCAGCACGTCTCGCCGCTCGAGTTCTTCTTCGGGCTGAACTGGGAGCCGCAGATTCCAATCCGCGAGGGCCAGGTCACGGCCGGGGGCGCGTTCGGCGCGGTCCCCGTCTTCGCCGGCACCTTGTTGATCTCCGCCATCGCGATGGCTGTCGCCATCCCCATCGGGCTCTATTCGGCGATCTATCTCACCGAGTATGCCCATCCCAGGCTGCGCGCCTGGGTCAAGCCACTGCTCGAGCTTTTGGCCGGCATCCCGACCGTGGTCTATGGCTTCTTCGCCGTGCTGACAGTGGCGCCGGCGCTGCGCAATTTCGGCGAGATGATCGGCATACCGATCGCGCCGAACAGCGCGTTCGCCGCGGGTGCCGTCATGGGCATCATGATCATCCCATTCGTCTCGTCGCTGTCGGACGACGCCATCGCCGCCGTGCCGCGCGCCATGCGCGACGGCTCTTATGCGATGGGTGCGACCAAAGGCGAGACCATCACCAAGGTGCTGCTGCCCGCGGCGCTGCCCGGCATCATGGGCGGCGTCCTGCTCGCGGTGAGCCGCGCCATCGGCGAGACCATGATCGTGGTGATGGCCGCCGGCATCATCGCCTCACTCACCGCCAACCCGTTCGAGCCGGTGACGACCGTGACCGTGCAGATCGTGACGCTGCTGATCGGCGACGTCGAGTTCGACAATCCGAAGACGCTCGCCGCCTTCGCGCTCGGGCTCGTGCTCTTCGTCGTGACGCTCATTCTGAACATCGTCGCGCTCAGGATCGTGCGCAAATATCGGGAACAGTATGAGTGACGCGCAGACCATAGATTCGGGCCGTCCCGCTGCCACATGGGCGTCTGAGGACGCGCGTAAGCGCCTGCGCCGGCGCTATGCCGCCGACCGGCGGCTGCAAGCCTATGGCATCACGGCAATCGCGTTCGCCATCGGTCTGCTCGGCGTGCTGCTCGCCTCGCTCATCACCACCGGCTATCTCGCCTTCTTCCAGACCAAGATCGCGCTCGACCTCTATATCGATCCTGCCAAGGTGGACGCGCAGGATCCAGCCAAGGGCAACTTCCGCGCTATCGTCCGCGAGGCCATGACGAGCCAGTTCCCGCAAGCTGCCACCGACAAGCAGAAGACCGAGCTCACCAAGATCTTGACCTCGGACGCGGCCTATATCGTGCGCGACTACGTGGTGGCGCACCCGCAAGTTATCGGCCAGAGGATCACGCTTCCAATCGCCGTGTCCGACCCCTTCGACCAACTGCATAAGGGCATCATCCCGCGCGAGGTCGAGGCGCTCTCCTATCATCAGATGCGCTGGTTCGAGCGCCTGCAAAATCGTGGGCTTGTCGTCGAGGCCGACGGACACACGGCGATAAAGCTCGACGTCTATGTCGATCCGGCACGCATCCAAGGGGGCGATCCTCCGACCGGCGATTTCGCGGCCGTCGCGCGCGACGGCCTGCAATCCTATCTGCCCGACGTTCACGATACGGGCCTCTTTACCATCCTCGCCGATGACGCGCCGGACGCGCTCGCCCGCGCGGTGGCGGCCAAGCCCGCCATCATCGGCAAGACGGTGCAGATCGCCTTCCCGGTCGCCGAGCCGTACGCCGTGTTTGCCAAGGCGGGCGAGCCAAAGGTGCTCAATCCGCGCTTCAGCCAGCAGCAGATCGAAGCCTTCGATGCGCTGGAGGCCAAGGGTGTGGTGAGCACGCCCTTCAACTGGGAGCTCTTCTTCAACGCCGACAGCCGCTTCCCGGAACGCGCAGGGTTGGCGGGCGCCATCACCGGCTCGTTCTACGCGCTGCTCGTTTGCTTCCTGCTGAGCTTCCCCATCGGCATCGCGGCCGCCCTCTATCTCGAAGAGTTCGCGCCGAAGAACCGGCTCACCGACCTTATCGAGGTCAACATCAATAACCTAGCCGCGGTGCCGTCGGTCGTGTTCGGCCTGCTCGGCCTCGCCGTCTTCCTCGGCTATTTCGGACTGCCACGCTCGGCGCCGCTTGTCGGCGGCATGGTCCTGTCGCTCATGACCTTGCCCGTTATCATCATCGCCACGCGCGCGGCAGTGAAAGCCGTGCCGCCGTCGATCCGCGAGGCGGCGCTCGGTGTCGGCGCCTCCAAGCACCAGGTCACGCTGCATCACGTCCTGCCGCTCGCCATGCCGGGCATCCTCACCGGCACGATCATTGGCATGGCGCACGCGCTCGGCGAGACGGCGCCGCTGCTTCTCATCGGCATGAACGCCTTTATCCCGAGCATCGAGAGCATGGGTATTCTCGAGCCTGCAACGACGCTCCCCACGCAGATCTATAGTTGGGCCGACAGTCCCGAGCGCGGCTTCGTTTCGCGCACCTCGGCGGCGATTCTCGTGCTGCTCGCGTTCCTCGCGGTGATGAACATCATCGCGATCGTGCTTAGGCACAGGCTCGAAAGGAAGTGGTAGAAGGGATGCGCGTCATGGAAGCCAAAATAGAGGCGCCGGCGGTCGCGCGGATGCACGTGCCTATGAACGAGCAAGCCGAGACCGCGCCGCTCGCCAAGCAGCAGCACGAGCTGAAGATGACGGCTCGCGACGTGAACCTGTGGTACGGCCAGAAACAGGCGCTGTTCGACGTCTCGCTCGACATCCCCGACCGCTCCGTCACTGCCCTGATCGGCCCGTCGGGTTGCGGCAAGTCCACCTTCCTCCGCTGCCTCAATCGCATGAACGACGTGATCGAAGGCACCCGCATGAAGGGTGATATCAGGCTCGACGGCGAGGACATCTATGCGCGCGACATCGATCCGGTGCAGCTTCGCGCCCGCGTCGGCATGGTTTTCCAGAAGCCGAACCCGTTCCCCAAGTCCATCTTCGAGAACGTGGCCTATGGACCGCGCATTCACGGCTTCGCCAGGTCGAAGACCGACCTCGAGGAGATCGTCGTCAAGAGCCTGACCCGGGCGGGCCTGTTCGAGGAAGTGAAGGATCGTCTGAGCGAGTCGGGCACCGGGCTTTCCGGCGGCCAGCAACAAAGGCTGTGCATCGCCCGCGCCATCTCAGTCGACCCAGAGGTGATCCTAATGGACGAGCCCTGCTCGGCTCTCGACCCGATTGCCACTGCGCGCATCGAGACGCTCATGGACGAGCTCAAGGCAAACTATTGCATCGTCATCGTCACTCACTCGATGCAGCAGGCCGCCCGCGTGTCGCAACGCACCGCCTTCTTCCATCTCGGCAAACTTCTTGAGGTGGATGACACGGTCAAGATGTTCACCAATCCAGCCGAGAGCAAGACACAGGATTACATCACCGGCCGCTTCGGTTGATGCGGCTTTAGGAGCTTGAAAGATGGAACAGCAGCACGAGCATATCGTCAGGTCTTACGAAGAGGAGCTCACGCATCTCAACAACAAGATCGCCAGGATGGGCGGCCTCGTCGAGAAGGTGCTTGGCCAATCCTTCGAAGCGCTTGAGCGCCGCGACCCCGAGCTTGCGGTCGCCACCATCAAAGAAGACGAAGAGATCGACGCACTCGAGCGCCAGATCGAGGAGCAGGCGGTCATCATGATCGCGAAGCGTCAGCCGCTCGCCTATGACCTGCGTCAAATCATGGCCGCGCTACGCATCTCCATCGAGCTCGAGCGCATCGGCGATCTCGGCAAGAATCTTGCGAAGCGCGCGGTCGCAGTGGTTGGGGAGCAGCAGCCGAAGCAGCTGATGCTCGGCCTCAAGCATATGGGCGAGCTCGCGCTGAGCCAGCTCAAGGAGGTGCTCGACGCGTTCATCGAGCGCGACGCCGAGCGCGCACTGAAGGTCTGGTACAAGGACGAGGAGATTGACTCGATGTACAACTCGCTGTTTCGCGAGCTCCTCACCTACATGATGGAAGACCCGCGCAATATCGGGCTCTGCACCCATCTCCTGTTCGGCGCCAAGAACATCGAGCGCATCGGCGATCACGCCACGAACATCGCCGAGACCGTCTACTACCTGGCCACGGGCCGGACGATCACTGACCAGCGTCCCAAGGGCGACACCACGAGCTCGACGCCGGTCGCGTTGAAGCGCTCTGCCGGATAGACGCATGCTGGAGAAGACCCCGATGACTGCCGGAGCCAAGGTGTTGGTAGTCGAGGACGAGGAGCCTTTGGCGCTCCTTCTGCGCTACAACCTGGA
Source organism: uncultured Alphaproteobacteria bacterium (assembly GCA_963832515.1). Taxonomy (GTDB): domain Bacteria; phylum Pseudomonadota; class Alphaproteobacteria; order Rhizobiales; family Methyloligellaceae; genus Methyloceanibacter. The sequence continues at coordinate 25,659 of CAWHUE010000017.1, read as the reverse complement.
AGCCGAGGGCTATGCCGTCGACGTCGTGCATCGCGGCGACGAGGCGGAGATGGCGATCGCCGAAAGCGCGCCTGATCTCATCGTGCTCGACTGGATGCTGCCCGGAATTTCCGGGCTCGAGCTGTGCCGCAGGCTGCGCGCCGGCAAGGACTCGCGCACCATCCCGATCCTTCTGCTTACGGCGCGGAGCGAGGAGAATGACCGCATCAGGGGTCTGACCACCGGCGCCGACGACTACGTGGTCAAGCCGTTCTCGCTGCCAGAGCTGATGGCGCGGGTGCGCGCGATCTTGCGCCGCACCAACCCCGAGCGCATCGCCTCGGTGCTGAAGGTCGGCGACATGGAACTCGACCGGGAAGTCGCATCGAGTCACGCGCAACGGCCGGCAAGTGCATCTCGGTCCGACCGAGTTCCGGTTGCTGGAGTTCCTGATGCAGAGCCCGGGTCGCGTGTTCAGCCGCGCGCAGCTGCTCGACGGCGTGTGGGGCCGCAACGTCTATGTCGACGAGCGCACGGTCGATGTGCATATCGGCCGCCTGCGCAAGGCGACCATGCGCGGCAACGAGAGCGACCCCGTGCGCACCGTGCGCGGCGCGGGTTACGCCTTCGCCGACAAGCTCGAAGAGCCCGCTTAGCCTCCGATGCGCGCTGCCCACAACAAAAGAGGCGCCGAAGGGCGCCTCTTGGCGTTCTTGCTGACGCTACGAGGGCGTGCGGCTAACCCGCGGCTACCCGTTTCTCGCGGCGGCGCGCCTGCACCGGCTGATACGCCATGCGGGCATGATGCTCGCAATAGGGCAACGTCCCGCATTTCTTGCGACCGCAGAAATGGAACTCGGGCTCGGCCGGATCGCCGATCGGCCAGCGGCACATAGACTCCTTCAGCGTCATGATGCTCGCCCGCTCGTTGAGCGGGATGACGAGCTCCACGAGCGGTGCCGGCTCCGCGTCCTGCTCGGCCTCGTATTGAGGCTTGAGCGCAGTGTTGCCGCGCGTCCCGAACATCAGCGACGGCGCGCGGTTGGCGCGCGGCACATGCGTCCGCCGCGGCCGTGGCGCGCTCGAGCGCGAGCTCGTTGCGCGTCCCGCAAGCCCGAGCCTGTGGACCTTGCCGATCACCGCATTGCGGGTCACGCCGCCTAAGCGACCCGCGATCTGGCTCGCGCTAAGTCCTTCAGCCCAGAGCTTCTTCAGCAGTTCGACCCTCTCTTCAGTCCAAGCCATGGTTGGCCTCCTCGATTTGGACTCGGAATCCCCCCGTCTCACCGGAGACGGCGTTTGAACACTCAGAATTACTGCTGAGAATGACCGCCCGGGCGCAACGCAGCACCCACGACATCTGGTAGCCGAGCGGTAATTACCCTACTAGTTCCGCGAAAACCCGGCAAGCGTCCGCCACGCCTGATCGTCCGTTTTCCACCGGAACGATCCGATTCTGCCACTTCTCCTGCAAGAACACAAACATGAGTGTCGTCTTGCGCGTGGACGAGCGTTGGATAAGCCGCGCGTGCGGCCCGATTGACACAGCAATGCGCGCGCCATATTGCTCATCGTTCCTGCTGCCGCCCTGCCCGGCGGCGTTTTTATTTCAGGGACCAGCACATCATGTCGGCCCTCCTCCCGACCTATGCCCGCAGTGAGCTTGCTTTCGCGCGCGGGGAGGGCGCCTATCTCTTCACGGCGTCGGGCGAGCGCTATCTCGATTTCGCGAGCGGCGTGGCGGTGACCGCGCTCGGCCATGCGCATCCACATCTCGTCAAGGCGCTGACCGAGCAGGCTAATAAGCTCTGGCACGTCTCCAATCTGCACATCATCCCGGAGCAGGAGCGGCTTGCCGAGCGGCTTTGCGCCGCGACATTTGCAGACCGGGTATTCTTCGCCAATTCCGGTGCCGAGGCCGTCGAGTGCGCGATCAAGGCCGCGCGTCGCTATCACTTTATGCAAGGTGCGCCTGAGCGTTACCGGCTGATCACCTTCGAAGGCGCCTTCCACGGGCGCACGCTCGCGACCATCGCCGCCGGTGGCCAAGCCAAGCATCTGGAGGGCTTCGGTCCGCCCGTGGATGCGTTCGATCAGGTGAGCGGCTTCGACATCGAGGCGGTCGAGGCCGCTATCGGCGACCGAAACGGCCGGCGTGCTGATCGAGCCGATCATGGGCGAGGGCGGCATGCGCGAGGTGCCCGCGCGCTTCCTCAAGGACTTGCGCGCGCTCTGCGACGAGAACGGCATTCTCCTGATCCTCGACGAGGTGCAGACGGGCATCGGCCGTACGGGACGCCTCTATGCGCATGAATGGGCGGGCATTACGCCCGACATCATGGCGACCGCCAAGGGCCTCGGCGGAGGTTTCCCGGTTGGCGCTTGTCTTACGACCGAAGCTGTCGGCAGCACCATGACCGCAGGCACCCACGGCTCGACCTTCGGCGGCAATCCGCTTGCCATGGCGGTCGGCAATGCCGTGCTCGACGTGGTGCTAGAGGACGGCTTTCTCGATAACGTCGCGCAGATGGGTCTAAGACTGAAGCAACGGCTTGCCGGGCTGAAGGACGAGCATGGCGAGGTCATAGAAGAGGTGCGCGGGCAGGGGCTCATGCTCGGGCTGAAATGCAAGGTACCGAACACCAAGCTGCTCGAGGCGCTTCGCGCCGAGAAGATGCTGACCGTACAGGCCGGCGACAATGTCGTGCGCCTGCTGCCGCCGCTGATCATCGGCGAGGAAGAGATCGACCTCGCCATCGCCTCGCTCGATGCCGCCTGCGTCGCCGTGAAAAACGGCGCGCTCGCCCGCGCTTAACGTCGTTTCCGGGCAGGGCAGATGTCGCCGAAGCACTTCCTCGATATCGATGCATTGGACGCGAGCACCTTGCGCGCGATCGTCGATCTCGCGCTCGCGATGAAGCGCAAGGGGCACGCGCCTAAGAGCGTCAAGCTCACGCGAGCGCCCGTGCTCGCGATGATCTTCGAGAAACCCTCGACCCGCACCCGTGTCTCCTTCGAGGTCGCCATCCATCAGCTCGGCGGCACGGCCATCGTGTTGAGCCCGCAGGACATGCAGCTCGGGCGCGGCGAGACGCTGGCCGACACCGCGCGCGTGCTGTCGCGCTATGTCGATGCGATCATGCTGCGCACCGGGCCGCACGAGACGGTGACCGAGATCGCCGAGCACGCAACCGTGCCGGTGATCAACGGGCTGACCTGCCGCTCGCATCCCTGCCAGGTGCTGGCCGACGTGATGACCTTCGAGGAGCTGAAAGGGCCTATCAAAGGCCGGACGATCGCCTGGATCGGGGACGCCAATAACGTTGCCACCTCTTGGGTGCATGCCGCGGCGCGCTTCGGTTGCAGGCTCAGGATCGCGTGCCCACCTGAATATTGCGCCGTCGCCTGCGCTGCTTGCCTGGGCGCGTGGCGAAGGCGCCGCGATCGAGGTTGGGCACGACAAGCTTGCGGCGGCGAAGGGCGCCGACTGCGTGGTGACCGATGTTTGGGTCTCGATGGGCGACAACGATGAAAAGAAGCGCAAGGCCGCGCTCAAGCCGTTCCAGGTCGATGAGTCCGTGATGCAAGCTGCTGCCAAGGACGCGATCTTCATGCACTGCCTGCCCGCTCATCGCGGCGACGAGGTGACGGCAGGCGTGATCGACGGCCCGCAATCCGCGGTTTGGGACGAGGCGGAGAACCGGCTGCATGTGCAGAAGGCGATCCTCGCCTGGTGCCTCGGCGGTCTGGCGGCGAAGCGGGGCGGCTCGAAACGCGCAGTCACGAAGCGGCGCGGGGCCAAAAGATGAACGAGTCCGTGCCGGAGCCGCTGGTCGAGCTTCGCGTGCCCGCCGACGATCTGGTGCTGCCGTTCCAGGCCGAGCAGGCCGACGTGCTCGGCCGGCTCGTCAAGCTTGGGCCGACGGTCGACAGCATCCTCTCGCAGCATGACTATCCCGAGCCCGTGTCGCGGCTCCTCGGCGAGGCGGTCGCGCTTACGGCGCTGCTCGGCGCGGCGCTCAAGTTCGAAGGCAAGTTTATCCTCCAGGCCTGCGACCGACGGGCCGGTCGACCTGCTCGTCGCGGACTATCAGGTGCCGGGCGCGCTGCGTGGCTATGCCCGCTTCTCGGCCGAGCGGATGCCGGCGCTCGCGCCTGGCGAGAAGCTGCTCGGCGAGGGCCATCTCGCCATGACCATCGATCGCGGCGCGGAGATCGAGCGCTACCAGGGCGTCGTGCCGCTCGAGGGCGAAAGCCTGACCGAGGCGGCGCACATCTATTTCCGCCAGTCCGAGCAATTGCCGACCTTCATCAAGCTCGCCGTGGCGCGCCATTACCGCCCGGGCGAAGGGGCGGCAAGAACTGGACCTGGCGCGCGGGTGGCCTGCTCGTGCAGAAGCTCACGCGCGAAGGCGGACGCGGCGGCAGTCAACGGCGCGCTCGCCGAAGAAGATTGGACCCGCGCCAAGGCGCTCGCCGAGACGGTCGAGGACCACGAGCTGCTCGACCCGACGCTTCCGCCCGGACCGGCTGCTCTACCGGCTGTTCCACGAGGAGCAGGTGCGCGCCTATCGTGCCGTGCCGCTCGAGAGCTATTGCAGCTGCTCGCGGGAGCGCGTCGAGGAGCTGCTCAAGCGCTTCTCGGCCGAGGATCTCGACGAAATGGTTGTCGACGGCGAAGTGTGGGTGACCTGCGAGTTCTGCAACCGCCGCTATAATTTCGATCCCGCAGTCTTCGCTAACGACTGAGGCGATCGGCCAACGCCTTCGAGAAATTCCATGCAGGCGTCGAGCTGGGCGAGGCTCACGAACTCGTCGGCCGCATGTGCTTGGGCGATATCGCCCGGCCCGCAGATCACCGCCGGGCAGCCGGCCTGCTCGAACAGTCCGGCCTCGGTCGCATAGGAGACGGCGTGCGTATGCTCGGCGCCGGTCAGCGCCAGCGCGAGCGCCACGGCGTCTGAGTCCGGCGCCGCCACGAAGGCCGGCACCGAGCCTTCATTGCTCGGTCTCGATCGCGGCATCGTCGGCCACCTGTCGCATCAACGGCAGGAGCGCGGTCTCCGCGAAGGCATCGAGCTCGTCCGGAACCTCGGCGGGCTGCGCGTCCGGCAGGCTGCGGACCTGCCAGCGGAACTCGCAAGTCTTCGGCACGATATTCGTGGCCGTGCCGCCTTTGATCGTGCCGACGCTCACCGTCGAGTAGGGCGGGTCGAAGCGCGAGTCGTTCTGCCGCGCGGCGACGTCGGTGCCGATGCGGTCGAGCTCGACGATCAGCGCCGCCGCGGCCGAGATCGCGTTGACGCCAAGCCTCCGGCAGGCTCGAATGCGCCTCGCGGCCCTCGACGCCGCGTGCGGTAGACATCGATGCGCTTATGCGCGTCGATGACCGCATCGAGGTCGGCTCGCCGACGATGATGGCGTGCGGCCGCGGCAGGTCGCTGCCCGAGCCGCGCGATCAGAGGCCGGACCCCCGTGCAGCCGACCTCCTCGTCATAGGAAATGATGACATGCACCGGCTCCCTCAGTGCGCGCGACTTGAACAGCGGCACTGAGGCCAGCACGCAGGCGATGAAACCCTTCATGTCGCACGTGCCGCGCCCATAGAGCTTACCGTCGCGCTCGGTCAGCGTGAAAGGATCGCTCGTCCAGCGCTGTCCTTCGACCGGCACGCAATCGCTGTGACCTGAAAGCCCGATGCCGCCGTCCCCCTTAGGGCCGATCGTGGCGAACAAATCCGCTTTCTCACCATCGGGAGAAGGGACGAGCACCGATGCGATGCCGTGTCCCTTGAGATACTCCTCGATGAAGGCAATCAGCGGAAGGTTCGACTTGGCGCTGGTCGTGTCGAATGCGACGAGCGCGGCAAGCAGATCCGCAAGCTCTGTGCGGTGCTCGATATCGGGCGCGAATGCGTCGTCACGACCTGATCGGCGTCATCGCGGTCGAGGAGCGGAAGCGCGCGAGCGACTTGGCGCGCGCCTTGGCCGCTTCGGTGTCGCGGTCGCGTGGCGGCGCGTTGGTCACGAGCGAGGCGAGCAGCTCGCGCGCCGCCTCGGCCACCTTGTCGACCGCCCGCTCGAACGCGGCCTCGTTTGCCTTTGACGGCCGCGTGAAACCGCTGAGCTTCCGCACGAATTGCAGCGAGACGCGCGGATCTCGTCCTCCGTCGCCGGCGGCTCGAAATTGTAGAGCGTCTTGATGTTTCGGCACATGATCGTCCTCACGCAATAATTTGAGCTCGGCATAAAGGGTGGCACACGCCTCTCCCTTCGAGCAAGGCGCCCGCCGCGCGTGGACTATTGCGCGGCCGCGAGCGCCCGGTCGAGATCGTCCATGAGATCCGCCACGTCCTCCAGCCCGACGGAAAGCCGCAGGGAGTTGTCGAAGATGCCAAGCTCGGCCCGCTGCTCCGGCGTGAGCCGCTGATGCGTTGTGGTCGCGGGATGCGTGATCAGGCTCTTCGCGTCGCCGAGATTGTTGCTGATCCTCACGATCGAGAGCGCGTTCAGGACGCGGAACGTAGCCGCCTTGTCGCCTTTCACCTCGAAGGCGACCAGCGGGCCGCCGCCGAGCATCTGCCGCTTGGCGAGCTCGGCTTGCGGATGGTCGGCGCGGCCCGGATAGAGCACGCGGGCGATCTCCTTCCGCTCGGCGAGGAAGTCGGCGATGGCGGCAGCTGACGCGCAATGGCGATCAACGCGCAAAGGCAGCGTCTCCAGCCCCTTGAGCAGCACCCAGGCGTTGAACGGGCTGAGCGACGGCCCGGTATGCTTCAGATAATTGTGCAGCTTCTCCTCGATGAACTCGCGCGGGCCGAGCACCACGCCGCCGAGGCAACGCCCCTGGCCGTCGATATGCTTGGTCGCCGAATAGACCACGATGTCGGCGCCGAGCGGGATCGGCCGCTGCAGCAGCGGTGTCGCGAACACATTGTCGACCACGACCAGCGCGCCGGCTTTCTTGGCGATCTTCGACACGCCCTCAATGTCGACCAGTTCGAGCACCGGGTTGGTCGGCGTTTCGAAGAACAAGGCGCGCGTCGTCGGGCCGCACCGCCGCCTCCCAGGCAGCGAGATCGCGCCCGTCGATCAGCGTCGTCTCGATGCCGTAGCGGGGCAGCAGGTCCTCGACGATGTAGCGGCAGCTCCCGAACAGTGCGCGCGCCGAGACGACATGATCTCCGGTCTTCAGATGGCAGAGCAGCGACGCCGCCACCGCCGCCATGCCGCTCGACGTGCCGCGCGCGGCGTCCGCGCCTTCGAGCGCGCACATGCGCGCCTCGAACATGGCGACGGTTGGATTGGCGTAGCGGCTATAGACGTAGCCCGCCTCATCGCCCTTGAAGCGCGCCTCGGCCTGCTCGGCGCTGTCGTAGACGTAGCCGGAATTGAGGAAGATCGCCTCGGAGGTCTCGCCGAATTGGCTGCGCAGCGTCCCCTCATGCACGAGCCTCGTGGCGGGACGCCACCCTTGCGGTCCTTGCTTGCGGCCATGGCCATACTCCTCGCGAACACGTACCTAGCGACCGGCCGCAACAAAAAACCCGGATTCTGGCTGGCGCCAAAAGCCGGGATGATACCGTCCGCGGCCTTTTAGCGACTTGTTTAACGTGGCTGCAAGCCGGCCGGCCAAATCACCACGAGGGCGCATTCATCGCGCTTTGGAGGCCTCTCGTCAAGCCTGTCGCGCAAGATCGGTCAGGCCCGCGAGGAAAATGACGACGGCGAGCGCGCCAAACCCGGTGCGGACGGCGTGCAGCCCGCCCCATTTCTCGACGAGTCGCCGGCTCTGCGGCCCCGCCTTTTCGAGCGGCGTCGCCATCAGCGCTTTGTTCACCGGCATGATGACCATAAGCGTCCACGGCCAATTGGCGAGCATGACCAGGCCGCCGATGAGAAACAGGATGCATGCCGGTCTGCCACCAGGCGCCAGCGCCGAGCAGGAAGCCGATCACGGCCAGGCTCGCCTGCATGACGAAGCCGCGTTTGTAGGCCGGCTTCCACTCGGCGAGCAGGGCGCGATCGTCGAGCTTCAGCCGTGCCGGCTGCTCGGCGAAATTGACATAGAACGCCGCGCCCGTGAACAGTGCCGCGACGATCAGTGCGAGAAGCCCGATAAGCACGCTTGCGCCTCCTTGTGAATCCGGGGGAGAAGGCCGAGCCTAGCGTGACCTTGAGGCCTCGTCATGCCAAGAAAAACCCCATGTCATCCGTGCAGTTCCAGGAGCCGGAAGCCAGGACAGGCTCTTCGAGCACTTGCCCGAGGAGCCCAAAATGACGGCGCCTTTGAGACACCGCGCAGCGCGTTGGCTCGCACCGGCATCCTACCTTGCCAGGGCATCCGCGCGCTGATCGAGGGCGGGGAGATTCTCGGCGCGCCCGAGATCGAGCCGAACCAGATCCAGCCGGCGAGCCTCGATCTCCGGCTCGGCAAGGTCGCCTACCGCATTCGCGCGAGCTTCCTGCCCGGGCCCAACGCCACGGTGCGCGACAAGCTCGAGGCGCTCAAGTTCCACGAGATCGACCTGACCAAAGGCGCGGTGCTCGAATCGGGCTGCGTCTATCTCGTGCCGCTGATCGAGCAGCTCAAGCTCCGCTCGACCATTGCCGCCTTCGCTAACCCGAAGAGCTCGACGGGCCGGCTCGACGTGTTCACCCGCCTGATCGCAGACCGCCAGGACTCGTTCGACTTCGTCGAGGAAGGCTATGCGGGCCCGCTCTTCGCCGAGATTTGCCCGCGCACCTTCTCTATCAAGGTCCGCTACGGCTCGCGCCTCAATCAGGTCAGGTTCCGGCGCCGCGTTGTGCAGCAGCACGATGCAGGCGAGCAGCCGGGACGCGTGCGGGACCGCCGCCTGCGCGAGCTGCAAACCGACGTCGGCCTCGTCGAAGGCGAAGCCGCGATCCGCGAAGGTCTCAATCTGCGCATCAGTCTCGCGCCAATCCTGCCCGGCGGCCTCGTCGGTTATCGCGCGCGGCGTTATGCTGGCGTCGTCGATGTCGATGCGATCGGCGCCTACGAGGTGGATCAATTCTGGGAGGCCGTGCATCTCGACGGCGACCGGCGCCTCGTACTCGATCCGCATGAGTTCTACATCCTCGCCTCGAAGGAAAGCGTCTCGGTGCCGCCGGCCTATGTCGCCGAGATGGCGCCATTCGATCCGCTGATCGGCGAATACCGCGTGCATTATGCCGGCTTCTTCGATCCGGGCTTCGGCTATACGCCGGGTGGCGCGCCGGGCGCGAAAGCCGTGCTCGAAGTGCGCAGCCTCGACATTCCTTTCATCCTCGAGGACGGGCAGATCGTTGGTCGGCTCGTCTACGACAAGCTCACCGACATCCCCGACCAGATCTACGGCCAGGGGATCGGCTCGCACTACCAGGCGCAAGGCCTGAAGCTGTCGAAGCACTTCCGTCAAGTTTGACGAACTAGCCAGCCTTCGTCATGCCCGGGCTTGACCCGGGCATCCATTCCATTGCGCCTACCAAGTGAGCTGACGATAGAGATCGAACCAATCTGGATTGTTCTTTTCGATCAGTTCGATCTTCCAGCGGCCGGCCATGGCTTAACGGCCTTCTCGCGCTTAATGGCGCTTTCGGCTGTCGCATGCTCTTCCATATAAACAAGCCGCTTAACTTTGTACCGGCGCGTGAAGCCAGGAGTGACACCTTCACGATGCTCCCAAGCACGACGCGGCACGTTGCTTGTAACGTCCGTGTACAGCGTCCCGTTCTTGCGGGCGGCAAGGATGTAAACGTAGAAGCTGCGCACCACGACGGACAGGAATGGACCCCCGGGTCAAGCCCGGGGGGGTGCGGCTGCGTGCTGGGGAGTCGCGCTTCCGTCGGGTGCACCGCTCATGCTAAGAAGTCTCAACACGGCGCGGGTGTAGCTCAGTGGTAGAGCAGTAGCTTCCCAAGCTACGGGTCGTGGGTTCGATCCCCATCGCCCACTCCAAAAATCCTTTTAAAGCTAGAAGGACATAGCGAGGAGCCAAAAAAAATGGCTTCGGTTTCTCTGCGGGCTAGGGGGTAACCGCTGGGGTAACCCTGGGCATAGAAACCTCGTAGAGGAGCGCCCCGAGGCCAGGGGTATGGCGGGGGAAACCTGGGAGGCCCGCTTAATGCGAGCGTCGTCGCCACCGAGAGCGTCTTTGCGGCTAAGTTGATGCTCGAAAAGTCAATCCCCTGCGCTATATTTGGGCACACACGGATTGAATGACATGCAGATCAGTCTTGAAGGCAAGGTGGCCATAGTAACTGGCGTGAGCGGTGACGGACAGGTCGGTCAAGCCGTCGCCAAAGCACTTGCAGAAAACGGCGCTCAGCTGGCGATTTGTGCGCGCAAACAAAGCAACGTTGAAGCCCGGGCTAAAGAACTGCGAGAGGCTGGCGCCCGCGTGTTCGCCATGGCCGGATCTCTGACCGATGAAGGCCAGGTCCAGCGGCTGATCGAGGGCACCGTAAGCGAATACGGTCGGATCGACATTCTGGTGAATCTGGCAGGAGGGCTCAGCCGCTATAAGCCGGTGATCGAGCACAGCCTTGATGATTGGCGTGCGGAGGTCGACAACAACCTGTTGAGTGCGTTTTTGACCTCGCGCGCCGCTTTCCCGCATCTGCAAACGGCGGGGGAAGGTGTCATCATCAACTTCGCACGCGCTGGCCAGCCTCAGGCCAATATGGTCGCGTATAACTGCGCCAAGGCGGGAATTGAGGCGCTAACCCGCACCCTCGCGCTCGAGGGAAGGGATCTCGGTATACGCGTGAACGCGATTGCACCGGGACTCGTGGATACGGCGTCCAACATTGCCGCGATGAAACCAAAAGATCTGAAGCGTTGGACCAAGCGCGACGATATCGCCGAGACCGTAGTCTTCCTTACCTCCCCCAGCCGCAGCCGGCATTACGGGCCAGGTTATTCCAGTGACCGGCTGGGGGTTGTAACACCCACGTACAACGCTGCGGGCGCATTGAACCCAATGGGTCAATTGCCGACCTCATAGCCACCCATCGAGTTCGTCCGCTGCTTTCTATGAGCAGTCATTGGGTATCTTCCAGAGTACACCTGCTCAGTCGCCCTCACCCGGCTTGGCCGAAAAGTACTTGTCGAATTTCCCGGTCTCGTCCCAGTAGGTCCGAGCGTCCTTGGGCATGTCCTTTTTGGCCGTGATGTTCGGCCACTTCTGCGCGTATTCGCGGTTGAGCTCGAGCCACTTCTCGAGGCCAGGCTCGGTGTCCGGCTTGATAGCGTCGACCGGGCACTCGGGCACGCACACCCCGCAGTCGATGCACTCGTCGGGGTGGATGACGAGCATGTTCTCGCCCTCGTAGAAGCAGTTGACGGGGCACACCGCGACGCAATCGGTGGTCTTGCACTTGATGCACCTTTCATCGACGACGTAGGTCATAGTCCGTTCCGTTGTAAAGAAAGGCTTGGCATACTGTCGCTATCGTCGCAAGTCGGTCTCGGCCGCGATGAGCCTTTGGCCATTATTCAGGGAAGCGGACGCATGGGCTCGGTCAGTTTGAATCTATGCCGCGGCTAGCGCCTTCTTCGCATCGATACGGATTTCCTCGAATTCAGCAAGTGCATCGTCCACAAACTCATCGATTTCAGCTTCGGTCATCAGGTGCGCTGAGATTGCAGAATCCGGAGCCCGACTTAGGACGCTCATCTTCACGTAGATTTGGACGTAGGGGGCAGCAGGAACAGGTTCGTGCTTACCGCCACCTCGATGGAAGCCGAATCTACCCTTAGTTATGTCTGCCATCTGACTATTCTCCCAATTTTCGAGACACTGAAGATGTTGGCCACGTCGGTTAAGCAGCGCCATTCGCAGGCGAACAAATCTACCTGCGGGTCCAGGAAATGCGTCGACGTCATGCCCTCGGGAGCATGCGATCGCTGATGATGCGGCGTTGGATTTCACTGGTACCTTCGAAGATTGTAGTCAGCCTTGCGTCGCGCCAATAGCGTTCGATTCGCCGTTCTGTGGTGTAGCCGTTGCCGCCGTGAAGCTGCATGGCTTGATTGGTGACGCGCACGGCCATTTCGGTGGCGAGCAGCTTCACCTGCGCGGACTCGCTTTCCGCCGCCTCGCCCTGATCCAACAAATGCGCGACCTGCTGCCAGAAGGCTCGAGCCTGGGCGACCTCGGCGGCCATGTCGGCCAGCGCAAACCGCAGCGCCTGAAACTCACCGATCGGATGGCCGAACTGTTCGCGCTCCTGAAGATATGCCCACGTGTCCTCAAGGGCGGCGCGAGCGACGCCGACGGCGCGTGCTGCAGTATGTACACGAGCGATGTTTAAGCCCCGCTGGACTGCGGCGAAGCCGCCCAAATCCGCGTCGGCACCTTCGTCGCCGTAGAGACCGGTTAGGCGATCGCCTTCTGGAACGCGTACCCCATCGAGTTCGAGGTGCCAAGTAAGGAAGCCGTGGTAGCCGATCTTGTCGATCACGTGCCCGGTCATGCCGTCGGGGAACGTGCCTGGCTGTTTGACCACCAGGAAGATTTCGAGGCCGGCGGAGCGCGGTTGGCCCTGTTTGGGCTCTCGCGTCCTGGCGAGCACCTCGATGAAGTTGGCGGCGAGCGCAAAACCCGCCCAACGCTTGGTTCCCGAGAGGAGCCAGTGATCGCCCTCGCGGATGGCCCGGGTCTGGATGGCGGCCAAGTCTGAGCCGGCGGTTGGCTCTGATAGCGCAATTGCACCGATCCATTTGCCCTGGGCCGAGCGGCGCAGCAATTCGAGCCTGCGCGCGTCGTCGATCGTTTGCGTGCCGAGTCCCTGGCCCCGCGCGAGGATGCTGCCGACCGAAAGCCAAGCGCGCGAGAGTTCTTCGGAGACAAGGCAGTATTCGAAAACGCCGAGCCCCATACCGCCGTGCTCAGCGGGAATGGTAATGCCGAACCAGCCCTTTGCGGCCATTTGATCGATAAGGCTCTTCGGCATCTCCGCCTTCTGGGGATCGAGCTTGTCCGCGATCGGGAGGACGATATCCCGGGCGAAGGCCCGGGCCTCTATCTGAAGTTCAATGCGTGCGCCAGTGCGCCAGGGTGCCTTCAGTTCCGGGGGTTGCGGGTCCAGGCGCTTTTGAAGCGGCATGTATCTTCTCGATAGCGGCGCCGGAGCCCAGCTCGGCTCCTTCGAATCCCGCGTTAATGGCATCGGCCCAATAGTCACCTATACGCTCGGTGATCCGAGGAATCCCCTGACGTTTATAGGGAAGTACTATCAAGAGTTCGATGCAGAGAACAGTTCGAGGGTCGCGCGTTCGATATCGCCGTGACCACCAAGTTTTAGCTTTCCGAATGTCCGCTTTGGGTCATTAGCGGACATTAGCGAGCGCTTAGCGCCACCATCAACGTCTGCTAAGTGCCAGAAGCGGACATCACAAAAAGTCGTGGAAGGCTTCAACCTAGTTTGCGTTTGCGCTCGACGATTGAAGTGCCTCCAAAACTTGATCAATCGAGAAGTTGCCGGGCTTCTGTCGTGGCGGGTAATCCTTAAACGTAGCAAGGAACTTGCCCGACATACCTGAGCAGCAACCAGGGACATAGACGCGCTATCTGGTACCGTTTGCCGTGCTCTCGCGGATGCCCTTGATCTTCTCCGAGAGGGTCAAACTCTACCGCCTAATCCTCGACTTTCCGCTCTTGAGCGGTGACCTTCGCACCGTCCTCGTCGGGCAATTCTTCGACATCGCGGGAGAACAGCTCCTCGAGTTCGACCGCGGCGGTGAGCGCGTTGGCGCGCATTTTCTCGGTGTCGGTGTAGTAATTGTAGTCGTCGAACAGCCGCTTCCCGTCGTGCCTCTTGAAAGTGTCCGTCAGCCGCTTCACCTCGGCGGCACCGAAGCCCAAACCGCGCAGTAGCCGCCTGGTTAATTCCAGCGCCGACAAGAACGTCTCGCGCTCGATGATGGTCACACCGAGATCCATCAGCCGATGCACGTGAATGCGGTCGCGCGCGCGCGCATAGATTGGCAGGTCGGGGAAATTGGTGCGCACGATCTCCGCGACCCTTACCGAGGCATCGACTTGATCGATCGCGAGCACGAAGGCCCGCGCCTTGTCGGCCCCCGCCGCCCGCAAGATATCGAGACGGCCGGCATCGCCATAATAGATTTGCGCGCCGAACCGCCTCACGAAATCGACCTGCTTGATGCTCGAATCTAGCGCCGTGAACGGGATGTGCCGGGCGCGCAGCACGCGCGCCACGATCTGCCCGAAGCGCCCAAACCCGGCGATGATGACGTGCTGGTCACCCTCCGGCGGGATCTCGTACTCCGGAGCGGGAGGCTGCCCGGCGCGATTGAGCACGTCGTCGATTCGCAGCAAGAGCGGAGTCGCAGCCATCGACAGGGTGACGGCGAGCACCAGCAGACTGGCGAGCGGCTGGTCGATCACGCCCTGCAGCGCACCCGCCGCAAACAGCACGAAGGCGAATTCGCCGCCCTGACTGAGCACGAGTCCGAGACGCCGCGCGGCAACCGAGCCGAGGCCCCACCAGCGGCCGAGCATATAGAGGATGGCGGCCTTAAACGCGACCAGCCCAAGCACGATGGCAAAAAGCAGCACCGGTTGCGCGGTTAGCACACCGAGATCGATCGACATGCCGACTGCGATGAAAAACACGGCGAGCAGCAGGCCCTCGAACGGCGCGATGTCCGCCTCGATCTGATGACGAAACTCCGAGTCGGCGAGCAGTGCGCCGGCGATGAACGCGCCAAGCGCTGCTGACAGTCCCGCCGCCTCCATGACGAGCGCCACCCCCACCACGGTCAGAAGCACGCTCGCGGTCATCGCCTCGCGCACACCGGTCGACGCCACCAAGCGATAGAGCGGGGTCAACAGAAAGCGTCCCGCGGCCACCACGCCGATGATGGTCAGTATGGCAAAGGCGGCAGCCTTGAGATCCATAGCCGGCTCGCCCGCGCCGAGCGCGAATAGGGGCACGAGCGCGATCAGCGGGATCGCCGCGAGGTCCTGGAACAACAACACCGAGAAGGCGAGCCGGCCATGCCGGGTGGAAAGTTCTTTTTTCTCCTCCAGCACCTGGAGCGCGAAAGCGGTCGACGACAGCGACAGGGCCAAGCCGATGAACAGTGCCTGGCTGAAGCTTAGTCCGAGGGCCATGGCGATGGCGGCAAGCACGACCGCGGTGGCGGCCAGCTGCGCCGCGCCGAGGCCGAAGATTGCCGTGCGCATCGACCAGAGCCTGACCGGCCGCAGCTCGAGCCCGATCACGAACAAGAGCAGCACCACGCCAAACTCGCCGAAATGCAGCACCTCGCGGACGTCGGTCAGCGCGTAGAACGGCCCCAGCACATAGGGGCCGATGACGACGCCGGCGGCGAGATAGCCGAGCACGGCGCCCATGCGCGTGAAACGGCCGAGCGGTGCGGCAATGGCGGCGGCGGCAAGAAACACCCCGACTTGAAGCAGTGGCGCCGACACCATGGAGTGATTTCCCTCTTCCGCTCCTGGGTAGCACGGGGGCGTCTGGCTCACTAAGCCCGATGAACCATCCCGGTAATTCTGACTGGTTCCGGTTTTGCCGGCGGCCGAAAAAAGGGCAGCTTAGCTCGCTTGAGCCGACATTCGAGCAGGAGGTTCCTGTGGAAGGAGCGCTGGTCTGTAACTGCTTGGCGCTCCCACTCTGCAGTCCTTTTCGCCAAAGGGCGCCGTTAGAGCGGTGCGGCTCATCGGTAACCCTTCTGGTTCAGCGTGCGACTTATTGTGTTCGCCTGAGCATCGACGATCACTCTCGATGCGAGCCACCCTCCAATGCTTTGCGGAGCGCACTCAGCTCAAAGCGTATGCGCGTCAACTCGGCCGCAATCTTTTGCTGCACAATCCTGGGCAGATCCTCGTGCTTTAACGGCGGAAGCCCCGTCTCCCAATCTAGTACCGCCGCATCTGCATCGTCAGCTACCGGGTCGTCGGCCATGATTACCTCCTGGCGATCCTTCCATCTACGCGCGGCCGAAGCTGCGTGACTGTTTATCCCCAAGCGCGTTCGGCGTCGCGATAGCAAGCGTGGGGCGCAACCGCGCGCAAGATCGGATAGTCGGTGTAGCCCTGTTCCCCACCGCCATAGAGCGTCTCACGATTGAGCGGTAGGAGCGGCGCATCGAGCAAGAGCCGTATAACTAGGTCGGGATTGGCTATGAAGGGTTTGCCGAAGGCTATGAGATCGGCACGACCTTCTGCGAGCGCCTCATTGGCGTGCTCCTTGTCGAAGCCGTTATTGGCAATGACCACCCCGCCGAACAACTGCTTGAGCCGCATGTAATCGAAAGGTGGAACGGGAATGCCGGACGTATCCCCCTCGATGACATGCAGATAGGCAAGCCCTTTTCCCGCTAAACGTTCCGCCACGTAGTTGAATAAAGTCTGTGGGTTGCTATCGGCGATATCGTTTTGCGTATTCTGCGGCGAAATGCGCACGCCGGTGCGCTCGGCGCCGGCCACGGCACTGACCGCATCGACGACCTCCAGCAAGAACCGACTGCGATTCTCGATGCTGCCGCCATAGCGATCGGTGCGTTTATTGGTCTGGTCGCGCAGGAATTGGTCGATCAAATAGCCGTTGGCGGCATGCACTTCGACACCATCGAAACCCGCCGCCAGAGCGTTGCGTGTGGCTTCGGCATACTGCTCGACAATCTTGGGGATTTCGGCCGTCTCGAGCGCGCGCGGGGTGGGGATCGGTTCGAAACCTCGCGCAGTGAAAGCCTGGCCGCTGGGTCTTATGGCCGAAGGTGCAACAGGCAATACGCCTCCCGGCTGAAAGGAGGGGTGTGAGATGCGTCCGACATGCCAAAGCTGCAGCACGATGGGGGCGCCGGCGATATGCACTGCCTTGGCGACGCATTTCCAACCTTCGACCTGTTCGGCGCTGTGAATTCCCGGCGTCGAAATATAGCCCTGGCCCTCCGGTGCGATTTGCGTCGCTTCGGCAATGATGAGGCCCGCGCTCGCACGCTGAGCGTAATAAAGGGCGTTCAACTGCGTCGGCACGTTGCCGGGTCCGGCCCGGCTGCGGGTCAAGGGGGCCATGACAGCACGGTTCTTAAGCCCGAATGGGCCCAACTCGGCGGGAGTGAAGAGGTCTGGCGCTTGGCTTAGCTTACGTTCTTGCATGGCTATTTCTCCGAGGAAGACGCTTTTTCCCGCCCAACGCGCGCAGTGCGATTGCGTTGCCGCGCAAAGCCTTCGCCGGCGATGCTCCGGTCCTGATCCCTCACCAGCCAATAGACCACGCCGAGCGCAATAATGGCCGTCGCGAGTGCGAACAACTGCGTCGTTGCTTGTGACACATCGAGGATCAGCAGCTTTCGGACTATAGCGAGCAGCGCAATCAGGACCACAGTGCGGACCTGGACCACGCTCTGCTGACGCTCGGTGGAGACGAGCAAAGATCGCTTGAATTCGAGCGCGATGATGACGGTCAAGATCGCGCCGAACACTGACTGGAAAACGGTATAGTCGGTCGGATCCAAACTGCTCGATGCGATGCTCTGAAAGAGCTTGAGGGCGAGGTTCCAGACCGCGAAGACGACGAAGAGGGCGATCAACACGGTGAGAATGAAAATGACGACATGTTCGAACTTCTCGTAGAAGCTCAACAAATCGAATCGCCTGCGTGCTTCAGCAAATTGCTCTTTCCGACGCATGGCTTGATCCTCACGTAAGAAGCGACGTCACAGTCTAGCCCGATGCCAGATAGCGATGCACGAAGGCGATGGTCATCGCGCCCTCGCCAACCGCAGATGCTACGCGCTTGATTGAGCAGTGCCGCACGTCGCCGGCGGCGAACACGCCGGGCATAGAGGTCTCTAGATAATAGGGCTCACGGTTGAGCTTCCAGGACTCGTTCACGGGGCCGAACTTCCTGAGGTCAGGTCCGGTAACGAGATAGCCTTGCTCGTCCCGAACGATGCCAACCTCCTTGGCCCATTGGGTATTCGGAACCCCGCCGAGACAAAGAAACAGAAAGCTCGTCTCGATGGTTCGCTCCTCCCCGGTCTCGCAATTGCGGATGGTGACAGCGCGCAACATGTCGTCACCATGCAGCGCGACAACTTTGCTCTTCGGCAGGAGTTCGATATTCGGCGTGTGCATCACGCGATCCACGAGATATTCGGAGACGTTTTCGTTCAAGCGCTCTCCGCGCATGACGATGGTTACCTTGCGGGCATAGTGGGCAATATGCAGCGAGGCTTGCGCCGAGGAATTGCCGGCGCCCACCATGACGACATGCTCGTTGCCGCAGAGCTTCGCTTCGCTCGCACCCGCGCCATAATAGACCCCGGCCCCGAACAGCCGGTCCTCGTCGGGCAGCCCCAGACGGCGATACTCTACTCCCGTGGTGCAGACGGAGACGCGGGAAACGAGTCTTGTCCCATCATCGAGGTCGACAACGCCCTTTAGTGTCGCTCCACGTCAGGACAATGGCAGACGATGACAGTACGATTGCTTTCAGGCCAACTGGAGGAATTATGGGAGTCAGCGGCTCCGGAGCTGAGGTATCAACAACAAGATTTATGCTTAAATTGCTTATGAGCTTAATATTCTTTGTTCACTGCCTATCTAATGACAATTCAAATTCAACATAACTGAGTCAGAAGATGGGAGGTTCCTTAATGGGATTAATGCTGTTTAGCTCAAAATATGGAAGAAATTGTTTAATTTAGCCATGATATTATATCAGCCCCTAATTGCTATGGCAAACCTGGTAATTATTAGATTTTTATTAGAATTTGAAAAATATTTTGGAAACATGGAGAATCCACATGAATCTGAAAATTGCTGCCAAGATGTTTTCTGAGTTACTAAAACAAGTAATTACGGCCTCAATATGTCAGGAAGCTTTTATAAAGTAAAGTGTAATCTGTCTTCAGTTTTAATGGTTGACTGCAAAGAAAATATGGAAATTCAAGGAGCCTACTTGTTTCCTCGCGTGTTATGGTGCGTCTCATAAACTGGGTTTCCTTCGCCTGCTGCATTGAAAGCCTTTAGGCTGATTACGTACTCTGACGACGGCTCTGAAACAATCAAATTTTCTCTCTAAATTAACTAATCAACCGTTTATACTAAGACGTACTGCAGTGTGTCAGTTTGAATAATCAACCAGAAAATGTTTTTAAAAAACTTTACTGATAAACAGCCCTAATAAGCAAGCAACTTTGCAAGGTACTAAGCAAAATTTCAGATATACATTGTTGTATCTGGCTACTTTAAGAGGATGGTTTGTTTAAACTTATTGCCAGATTCTAAAAGGACTGGTAGGCTGTTATACTTGACCAGTTTGTAGAAGGTGTGTTAAAACTTTGGCCATCAGACAAGAAACAACAACGGAGCTCGGCGTCGCGATGCTGCACGCGCCGGCGTCGGCGTCGAGACGGACCGAGCGAGCGCCGCGGAACGAGTCGCCCGGTGCCGAGGCGCTCCGGCGCTGGCGGCTCGAACGGGCGCGCGCCGACAGCGTTCCGCCGTACGTCATCTTCCCCGATCGCACGATCGACGAGCTGCTCGCGCGGCGGCCGGCGAGCCCGCCGGAGCTCGCGGCGATCCACGGCCTCGGGCCGGCGCGGCTCGCGAAGTTCGGCGACGAGCTTTCGCCGTCTGCAGCGCGTCCTGTCCGGCGAGGCCGTGTGCCCGAGCCGGGGACGACGCGCAGCGCGTCTCGGATCCCGCCGCCACCGCGCCACCGCCGGCACTCCACGTCCCGTGCCGGCTCCGGACCCGGCGACCCGGCCGTGTACGCCGCGCTCGCCGCCTGGCGCCGCCGGCGGCGTCCGACGAGGCGTGCCCGCCTACCACGTCTTCGCGAATCGCGCCCTCGCCGCGATCGCGAGGCGAAGCCGCGCTCCCGCGAGGAGCTGCTGGCTGTCCCGGGCGTCGGCCCGGCGAAGCTCGAGCGCTACGGCAACGAGGTGCTGGAGTGCGCCGGCCGGCGGCCTAGTCGTCGGTCAGCCGCGCCGAGAGCAGCAGGTCGAGCATCACCTCCGGATCGCGCCGCACGCGCTCGCCCGCCGACGGGTCGCGCTTCGAGAGCTCGAGCGCGCGCGGGTCGGTCAGCGGACGCAGCCGTCCCTGCCGGATCAGCTCCTCGTCGACGCCGCCGAGCCGCCCGCCGTACGTGGTGTAGACCGGCACGCCGAGCGCCGCCGCCTCGCGGTTCATCGTTCCGCCGGCCGAGACGACGAGGTCGGCGAACGCGATCAGGCTCTGGGCGTCCACGGCCTGCTCCGGAAGGATCACCGACGGAAGCGCCAGGGAGCGCACGTACTCGCGCTGCTCCTCGGTTCTCGGGATCACGAACGCGTGCACCGTCTCGAGCCGTCCGAGGTGCTCGAGCGTCAGCGGGAAGAGCGGGTTCGCGTGACGGTGGTAGAGCGACACGTCCGGAGGCGGTCGCAGCACGACGAGCGTCCGCTCGGGGTCGATGCCCCACGGCTCGAGCGCGACGGGGTCGGCCTCGAAGTCGGAGAGGTAGTACTCCTCCTTTAGGCCGGGGTACTGCAAGAGCTTCGGCGGCACCGCGCCGTAGCTTCGCGAGCCGGTCGATCGGGATCGAGTCCGGGACGACGACCCTCGTCGCCGCGCGGCAGCCGAGCTGGTGCTGGCTCCACGCCCACTCGTAGTCGAACGTGGTCGCGCTCGGAATGCCGAGGCGGCGCGCGGTCACCGTCAGCTCGTGCGAGCCGTGCGCGAGCGCGAGTCGAAGTCGCGGCCCTTCGCCCACCGTCGGAGCGCCCGCAGGCGCGAGCCCATCTGCCGCGCCTTCCCGAGCCGCGACCGTCCGCCGTGGTGCCCGATCGGCGTCGCGGTCATGCCGTGGCTCTCGATGAGCTGGAGCGTCTGCGCGTACTGACGCGCGGTGATCTCCACCTCGTCGCCGCGGGCGAGCAGCAGCTCGACGAGCGGCCGGAAGACGAGCGGGTGCGCGCTCGCGGTCATGTCGATCCAGATCCGCACGGCCTCGACGCTATCCCCTGGCACGGTCGTCGCGGCGCTGGCTACGGGCGCGGGACCGGGCTATTCTCCCGGGGTGAGAGCGCTTCGGATGCTCCGCCGCGGTGTCAGCTTCGTGCCGGCGCTTGCCGGGCTCGCGTTCGTCGCTGTTGCTCGCCGTTCAGACAGCGCGGTACGGCGGATGGTTGATGTTCGTGGTTGCGCTCTGGTTGAGCGCCCTGTGCGTGCGGTCGATCGCGCAGCGACTGCTGTCGGTCGATCTGTCGATGCCGGACGCGGTCCGAACGTGCGATCAGCTCCGTGCCCGCGCTCGTCGCGCTCGCCTTCTCGGTGGCTCTGGTCGTGCAGGTCGTGCAGTACGGCGAGTGGGACGCGTTCGGGTGGACGTTCCTCGCGATTGGGCTCGGGCTGAGCATCCTGCTCGCGCTGTCGCTGGCGCGCCGGCTGATCAACCTCGACCACCTGGCCGTGTACGCGATCGAGGGCGGGATCATCGCGGCCGGGGTTGGGGCGCTCTTCTGCTTCGGCGTCTTCCTCGCGATCGCGGGCCTGGTCAAGGGTGACCTGGTGGCGACCGTCGCCGGCGGCGTGATCGCTGTGATCTCCGGCTGCTACCTCTGGGTCGCGGCTTACGAGGTGCGGCGCGGATTCTCCCGGCCGTCGTCGAGCAGCCTCTAGGCGACGATCTCCGCGAGCCCGGTGTCGCGAGTGATCCCCTCGACGTGGCGCTCGTGCCAGAGCGTGAACGCGAGCAGCCCCCAGAGCTGGCGCGAGAGGTCTTCGCGTCCGGCGACATGGTCGTCGAGCACGCGCGTGACGGCGGCGGGGTCGAGGTAGCCCTGCCGCCGGAGCGTCTCGGGCGAGAGCGTCTCGCGGGCGAACGGCTCGAGCTCGCCGCGGAGCCACGCCGCGGCGGGGATCGAGAAGCCGCGCTTGCGGCCGTTCACGACCTGCGCCGGCAGCAGCGGCTCGACCGCCTTCCGCAGCAGCCGCTTCTTCGAGAGGCCGCGCACCTTGTGCTTCGCCGGCAGCGAGAACGCGAAGCCGGCGACGACCGTGTCCATGAACGGCACGCGGGCCTCGAGCGACCACGCCATCGACGCGCGGTCGGTCTTCACGAGCAGGTCGTCGACGAGGTAGACGCCGAGGTCGACGTCCTGCAGCCGCGTCAGCAGCTCGTGCGCCCTCGGTCTCCGCGAAGCGCGTCGCGCAGGATCGAGCGGGATCCACACTCGCTCGCCGCCCGGTCAGCTCCGCGCGGGCGTCGGCCGAGAAGATCTCCTTCCAGCCGTGATGCCGCTCGAGCGGCGGCAGGTGCGCGGCGCGCACGAAGCGCTTCGCCTTGTAGTCGAAGCTCGCCTGCGCGTCGACGTGGGCAGCCGCTCGACGAGCGGCCGCGCGAGCGTCGCGAGCGGGCCGACGCGCTCGGCGAGGAGGTCGGCGACGTAGGTGTAGTAGCCGCCGAAGAGCTCGTCGCCGCCCTCGCCCGAGAGCGCGACCTTCACGTGCTCGGCGGCGAGCTTCGAGACGAGGTAGGTCGGCAGCGCCGACGAGTCGGCGAACGGCTCGTCGAACGCCTCGGCGAGCGCGGGCAGGAGCAGCGCCGCGTCGGGCCGCAGCACGAGCTCGCGGTGGTCGCGTCCCGTACCGCTCGGCGACGCGCGCGCGCGCCGGGAGCTCGTCGAACGCGGCCTCCTCGAAGCCGATCGAGAACGTGCTCACCGGCTCGCGCGCTCTCCTGCGCAGCGAGCGCGGCGAGCGCGCCCGAGTCGACGCCGCCGGAGAGCAGCACGCCGACCGGCACGTCGGCGACGAGGTGCGCGCGCACCGAGTCGCGCGAGCCGCGCGCGCAGCTCCTCGACGAGCTCCGCCTCGTCGGCGTCGTCGGCCGCGCCGGCAGCGGCGCCGGGCCGCGCGTAGCGGCTCGAGCGTCGACACGCCCCGTCCTCCCAGATCGAGCACGTGCCCGGCGGGCAGCTTGCGGGATCTCGCGGAAGATCGAGAGCGGCGCCGGGATCGAGTTGAACGCGAGGAACGCCTCGAGCGCGTCGAGGTCGAGCTCGCCCGTGCGGCAGCGCGTCGAGCTCGGAGGCGAACGACAGCGCGCCGTCGTCGACGCGGTAGTAGAGCGGCTTGATCCCGAAGCGGTCGCGCGCGAGCACGAGCCGCCGCCGCGCGCGCGTCCCAGATCGCGAACGCGAACATGCCGCGCAGCCGCTCGACGAAGCCGGGCCCCATCTCCTCGTAGAGCGTGGACGAGCACCTCGGTGTCGCGAGCGCGTCGCGGAACCGGTGCCCGGCGCGCTCGAGCTCGCGCGCAGCTCGCGGTAGTTGTAGATCTCGCCGTTCTGGACGACCGTGCACGGTGCCGTCCTCGTTCGCGATCGGCTGGTCGCCGCCGGCGAGGTCGATGATCGCGAGCCGCCGGGCCGCAAGCCCGACCCCGCCTTCGACGAACGAGGCCGTCGGAGTCGGGCCCGCGGTGCGCGAGCGTCGCCGACATGGCAGAGAGCCGATCGCGGTCGACGCGGCCCCGAGCCGAGACGACTCCGCAGATCCCGCACACGACGCGAGTCTATCCCCGCGTCCGTGTCGCTACGGCCACGTCCGAAGCGGACGACTGTGGACGAATTGTCACAGAATTGTCACAAAGGACACCTTGCGCTCGACCTGCTCCGGGCGACGATGATGCTGGGTGGCGGGTGGTTCATTCCCACCCAGGGCGGGGCTGTTGTTCGAAAAAAGGAGAGCGCTGCGCGCCGCGAGCGAGGCAGACGAAGGTCAGCGGCTGGCGTGACGGAGGCAGGCGGACGCGACCCGTGCCGGCGCGTGCAAGGCCGCCAACGGAACAGCAGTTCTACGTGTAGTCCGAATAGGCGAGGTGCGTTCCGCAGTGGAGGCAGCGGAACAGGTACGCCGTCGGCTGCCCGTCCTTGTCGAGCCCGGCGATGTACTCCTCGACCTGCTCGGGCGGCCAGTTGTACTCGTCGTTCTCATGGCGAAGAGTCTCGAGCGCGTCGGGGTACGGCTCGAGCTCCTTGCGGCCCACGAGCCCGAGGAACGCAGCCGCATCGCCGCAGTGGTAGAGCCAGTGCGCGTCCTGCCAGGCGGTGAACCCCGGCGTCCTCTCGCTCACCTCGTCGAGGACGTCCCTGGGCACGTCATCCGGCACGACGCCGACGCCGGCGAAACCGGCCTCGAACGTCGCGGCCACGCTGCCGTCGGCGATGCACCACGGGCAGACACCCTCCGCGTCCTCCACCGCGTAGACGCTTCCCGTGTACGCGTAGCCCCGGACCCGCTCACACGCGGGACACGGTTCGCTCGATGCAGCCACGGACCCGTGCCGACCGGGTCGGGGTGGTACCGGAACGACGGCAGCTCGGCCGCGGTCACCGCCGGAACACCTGCCGGACGACCCGCAGCCCGGTCATGAACAGTGTTCGCAGGTAGAGCGCCACCGACCGGTCGGCGACCCACTCCAGGTCGTGCGCGAGCTTCTCCGCCATCGACGTCTCGTAGCCGCGCCGCACCTGCGCGAGCCCGGTCAACCCCGGGCGCACGACCAGCCGCTGCCAGTACGCCGGCAGGTCGGTCGCGAGCTCGGCGAAGAAGCGCGCGCGGATCGGGCGCGGGCCGACGAAGGACATGTCCCCGCGCAGCACGTCCCACAACTGCGGGATCTCGTCGAGCTGCGACGCCTTCAGCCAGCGGCCGACCCGCGTGTACTCCGCCTCCGTCCGGCGCACGAGCTCCTCGCCGAGGAAGGGGCCGAGCCGCGACTCCGCGTCGCTCTTCAGCGTGCGGAACTTGAGCATCGCGAAGAAGTGCCCGTGCCGGCCGACGCGCTCTCCGCGGTACAGAATCGGGCGGCCGCTCGTGCCGAGCACGACCAGCGCGATCACGGCGGCCACGGGTAGCAGCAGCAGCCCGAAGACCCCCGCGAAGAAGATGTCGAGGGCCCGAAGCTCGATGTCGGTTCGCCGCCGGGGCGTCTCGCGCGCGAGCTTCCGTGTACCCGCGAACGAGCGTGTCCTCGAGCTGCACCGCCACAGGGCGATGGTAGACCTATCTGCCATGAGCGTTCTCGGCTTCGACCACGTTCAGCTCGCCGGACCGCGCGGTTGCGAGGAGGCCGCGCGCGCGTTCTACGGCGAGCTGCTCGGCATGCCGGAGCTGCCGAAGCCCGAGGCGCTCCGCGGTCGCGGCGGTGTGTGGTTCGCCGCAGGCCCGCAGGAGCTGCACATCGGCGTCGAGGAGCCGTTCGCGCCCGCACGCAAGGCGCATCCGGGCCTCGTCGTCAGCGACCTCGACGCCGTGAGGCTGCGCCTCGCCGAAGCGGGCCACGACCCCGAGGACAACGCCGCGATCGAGGGCGTTCGCCGGCTGTTCGTCCACGACCCCTTCGGGAACCGTCTCGAGGTGCGGCAGGGCGAGTGAAGCCGCTCTCGTTCGTCCTCGCGGCGGTGGCGCTCGCCGCTGCGTTCGTCTTCTACCGTCGCGCCGGCCGGCTGTCGGGCCTCTTCGCGCTCCTGCTCGCGGCGGCGCTCGCGATCTACGGCACGGGTGTGATCGACCTTCCGGCGCCCGAGGAGGCGGTGAAGGAGGTCGGCACGACGCTCGGCGCGTGGACGTACCTGCTCGTCGGCGGCCTCGCGTACGCCGAGTCCGCGGCGTTCGTCGGGCTC
>CAWHUE010000016.1:0-8270 GCA_963832515.1 uncultured Alphaproteobacteria bacterium | reverse complement strand
TCCCAGCACGCTGAAGGAAGGCCCCACCCCGGTGCCGCCAAGGCGGCATCGGACCTCCCCACGAGGGGGAGGTATGCGAGCCCTGCAAATAGAAATGGCCGGGCAAAACCCGGCCATTCACTGCAAAATTGCTTGGCGTGAAGCCTATGCGGCGCGGGAGGCCGCGCTCTCGGCCGCCATCTTGTTGTGGCGAGCAGTCTTGGCCAGCACGTCGTCGATCTTGGCCACCGCGCTCGCCTCGTCCATCCGCTCGACGGCCGCGATCTCGCGGGCCATGCGGTCGAGCGCCGCCTCATAGAGCTGCCTCTCGGAATAGGACTGCTCGGGCTGCGCCTCGGACCGGTAAAGGTCGCGCACGACCTCGGCGATCGAGATCAGGTCGCCCGAATTGATCTTTGCCTCGTATTCCTGGGCGCGCCTCGACCACATGGTGCGCTTGACGCGCGCCTTGCCCTTGAGCGTGGTGAGCGCCTTCTTGACGGTCTTGTCCTCGGAGAGCTTGCGCATACCGACCGAAGCAAGTTTCGCGGTCGGCACTCGAAGTGTCATCTTGTCCTTTTCGAAGTTGATGACGAACAGCTCGAGCTTCGCACCCGCGATCTCCTGCTCTTCGATGCTCACGATCCGTCCGACGCCATGTGCCGGGTACACGATGTACTCATTTGTACGGAAACCGTGTCTTTGCTGGGGCTTCTTTCTGTCAGGCATTACTCTCATCTCACTTCTCTAAAGAGTTTTGTAGGCCCAAGTGCGGCGTTTCGCTTGCCCAAATCTTGTTCGGGTCGCCACGGCCGGTCTCGACCGAGTACGCCCCCATATATGGGCACGAAAGAAGCTGCCGATCAGAGGGCCTGATCGTGCCATCTCCCTCGATTGCGAAAAAAAAGTGCGCCCAAACAGGGACGCCTCTCTTGGTGATTGTGCGCCACCAGTCTGCGCCATTTCGACAGCAAGATAACACAATTTTAGTGAATCCGGAAGCCTCCCGTGCCGCAGCACGGTCCATTTTGCGCCGCAACATGCGACATTTTGACCATAACGTTAACGCCCGACGCTACGGATGGTTCTAATGCCGGGCTTCCGGGCGGCGCCGGCCTCGGCTCAATCGCCCTCGCCGGGCCGCGGTCGAGAAGTATTTGTCGAACTTGTCGGGCTCGGAGACGAAGGCGTCGGCGTCGGTAGGGGCCGGCTTCTTGGTCGTTATGTTGGGCCAAGTCTCGGAATATTGCCGGTTGAGCTCTAGCCACTTCTCGAGCCCCGGCTCGGTATCGGGCTTGATGGCATCGACCGGGCATTCCGGCTCGCACACCCCGCAGTCGATGCACTCGTCGGGGTGGATGACGAGCATGTTGGCGCCCTCGTAGAAGCAGTCCACGGGGCAGACCTCGACACAGTCAGTGTACTTGCACTTGATGCAAACTTCGGTGACGACGTAGGTCATCTATCCCACACTTCCCGGGGCGCGCCGTCCGGCATCCCGCCCAGTCAGGGGCCTTCGAAAGTCGCTCCGGGAGGCCTGCCTATAACAATCGCGTCACCAGCGCAATGCGAGCAGCGCCCGACTGCGCGGCCGTCCGGCTGCAGGCTTAGGTTGAATTTCCGGGCGGATACAAAGTCTGCGTCAAGTGAAATTTGTGGCATTTGCGCGAATGGCGAAAAGCCATCCGCGCTCGTGCCGCTTGCGGGGAATTCTCTTGCTTTGGCTCGACCCGCGGCCGGCATGATGCAGGCCGACCTCGCGCTCTACGGGGCCAAGGACGAGGGCCGCAATTGCTACCGGTTCCACAGCCCGGACCTCGACCACAGGTGCGCGAGCGCGTGCGCGTCGGCCGATGAGCTCACGCTTGCGCTGGAGCAGGGGGATCTCGAACTCTACTACCAGCCGCAGGTCGAGCTCGCCTCGGGCCGCATCACCGGGCTGGAGGCCCTGATCCGGTGGAACCACGAGACGCGGGGGCTGCTCACGCCCGCTTACTTCATTCCCATCGCCGAGCGCACCGGCGCGGTGCTGCCGATCGGCCGTTGGGTGTTCGAGGAGGCATGCCGTCAATTGAGTCTTTGGTACATCGCGGGCATCGCGCCGCAAGTGGTGTCGGTCAACTCAGGCCTTCAATTCAAGGCGGCCTCCGCGCTCGACCGCGACGTCGTGGCAAGCGTGACCCGCCGGGGCATCAATCCTTCCTGCCTCGAGCTCGAGCTGCCGAGTCGGTGCTGATGGAGGCGACGCAGAGATATACCGGCACGTTGGAGAATTTGCGCCGATTGGGTACGCGCATCGCCATCGACGATTTCGGCACCGGCTATTCGTCGCTCAAATACCTGACCATATATCCGGTGAACCGGCTGAAGCTCGCGCAGGAATTCGTATCGGAGGTCACCGCGAACTACCGCAACGCCGCCGTGGTGCGTGCGTCAATCAGGCTCGCGCACGAGCTTGACGTGGAGGTGATCGCCGAGGGTGTCGAGACCGAGGCGCAGGTGCGCTTCCTGATCGGCGCCGGCTGCGAGCACGCGCAGGGCTATTACTACAGCCGGCCCGTGAGGGCGAAGCAAGCCGCGCGATTGCTGCGCAGCGGCCGGATCGAGACTGCGCGCGGGCCGGGATCGCGTCTCGCGCCTAAAGCCGCGTAATTTCGGCCGCAAGGCCACGCGTCCTCAGCTCCCCTCCGAGCGTCCCCGAGCGATGAGACTGTCGCGCAGCTCCTTGAGGGCCGCGAAGGGCGAGTGCTCGTTCACGGGCCGCTCGTGTTTGGGTCGCGCAGGCTTGGGTTGCGTACGATGCGGCTTGGCGTGCGCCGGCCGCGCCTGTCGCTCCGGTTTCCGCTTGGCGGCATGGGCCGGACGGCGTGCGGTCTTGCCCTTGCCGGGGCGCCAGATCTCGTCGAAGACGGGCTCGGCGGGAGCGGCTTCGCCCTCGGGTGGGCTCGCGTCATGACCGTTGCCGCCATCGAGCCTGCGACGCTCGCGCCGGAAGCCGAGCGCCTTGAGGATCGAGGCGAATTCCTCGCCCGAGCAGCCTACGACCGACATCAGTTCAGGGACGACGCGGAACCCGCCGTCCCCCGTCGCGCCGGTGGGCGCTTCGGTGGCTCCCTCGGTGGGTTTAAAGGCCACGCGCGCACGGATGAGATCCGACAGGCGCTCCAGCATGTCGATGCGAACGGCGCGGGCGCCCGCGACATGGAACCCCGCGGCACGCCAATAAGGCTCGGGCATTTCTCCCGCCTCGACAGAGGTGAGGCCCTGTTGTGGCCGCGCCGGCAAGGCGGCCGGCTCGATGCCATGCGCACGGCCCGCGTGGAGCGCCCAGAGCAGCAGGAGCAGATCTGCCGCGGCGGGCTTGAGCAAAGACGGGATATGGACGTTGAAGGCGCCAAAGCGGACGCCGTATTTGCGGAGCTGGCCGCGCGCCTCCTGGTCGAGCGCCTTGACCTCGTCGGCCGCAGTGTCGCGGCGAAGCACGCCGATATTTTCCGTGAGCCGGAAGGCGAGGCCGCGGGCAAGTCCCGAAATGTCAGACGCTTCGCTCGAGCGCGATCAGCGGCTTGAGCTTCGCGTCGAGCTCGGACGCGAGCCAGGCTTCGAGGCGCTTCTGCACTCGCTCGCGCTCGGCGCTAGCGAGATGCTCGTCGGCATAGAGCCTGAGGCGAGGCTTGAGAGCGGTGTCGCCGCGCTCGAGCTCGGCGATCTCCGCACCCGCCCACACGATCCTACCGTTTGGCTTGAGCGCGATTGCCGCGTCCGGCGCGGAAGCAAGCGCATCGGCGCGTAGCGCAAGCTCGCGCGCAAGCACGGTGGCGGCGGCGTGCCGCGCCGCCCTGCCATGGATGCCGTCGCCCGATGAGTTCGGGCGTGAAGCGGAAGCCGTCGAGGCGGCCCACATAATGGTTCTCGACCAGGATACGCCCGTCTTCGCCGATATCGGCCACCATCTCCTCCTTGTCTCGCAAGCGGCGCATCAAGACGCTGGTCCTGCGGTCGACGAAGCGCTGCGTCAGCCGCTCATGCAGCGCGTCGGACAGCGTGTCCTCGATGGCGCGCGTGCGGCCCTGCCAATGCCCCGGATCGTCAAGCCAGTCGGCGCGGTTCGACACGAAGGTCCAGGTGCGGATCTGGGCGAGGCGGTTCGAGAGCGTGTCCAGGTCGCCGTCGGTGCGGTCAGCCTGCGCGACCTGATGCGCGAACCAGTCCGCCGGTATCTTGCCCTCCGGTCCCATGACGAAGCGGTAGAGCGTCGCGACGATCTCGGCATGGCTCGCTGCGGAGATCTTGCGGTAGTCGGGGATCTGGCACATGTCCCAGAGCAGCGCCACCGCCGCGGGACCTTTCGCGAAGTCGCTCACTTCCGGATCGCGGCTGACATTCTCCAGCGCGATCACATCGTCGACCATGCGGGCCCGCATCAGCCGCCTATGGTCTGGCGTCTCGCGAAGTGAGTCCTTCAGCCGTTCGAGCGTGCTGATATCGAGCTTGCGGTTCCGCCATTGCAGCATGCCGACCTGATCGAAGGCGTGGTTCTCGAGCCGGTCCACGAGGTCAGCTTCGAACGGCGCAACCTGGCCCGGTCACGCCGAAGGTTCCGTCATTCATGTGGCGGCCGGCACGCCCAGCGATCTGGCCGAGCTCGGCCGGCGTCAGGTTGCGGTGGTTCTGCCCGTCGAATTTGCGGATGCCGGCAAAGGCCACATGATCGAGATCGAGATTGAGGCCCATGCCGATCGCGTCGGTCGCCACGAGGAAGTCGACGTCGCCGTTCTGATAGAGCGCGACTTGCGCGTTGCGCGTGCGGGGGGAAAGCGCGCCGAGCACCACCGCGGCGCCACCGCGCTGACGCCGCACGAGCTCGGCGATGGCGTAAACGTCGTTCGCCGAGAAGCCGACGATAGCCGAGCGAGGCGGCAGCCGCGTGATCTTCCTATCGCCGGCATAAGTGAGCGAGGAGAGCCGCGGGCGCGAGACGAGATTGGCGCCGGGGAGCACTTCGCGGATCGCATCGCGCATGGTCGCGGCGCCGAGCAGCAGCGTCTCGCTCGCACCGCGGGCATTGAACAGGCGCTCGGTGAAGACGTGCCCGCGCTCGCCGTCGGCCGCGAGCTGGATCTCGTCAACGGCGACGAAGTCCGCCTCGATGTCGAGCGGCATGGCCTCGACGGTGCAGACATAGAAGCGGGGCGAGGGCGGTTTGATCTTCTCCTCGCCGGTGATCAGCGCCACGGCCGAAGCGCCCGCACGCGCGGCGACCTTGTCGTAGACCTCGCGCGCGAGGAGCCGGAGCGGCAGCCCGATAATGCCGACCTGCGTGGCTCAGCATGCGCTCGATGGCGAGGTGGGTCTTGCCGGTGTTGGTTGGGCCGAGCACGGCGGTGACGCCGCGCCCGCGAGAGGGGCCGGCGGGATGCGAAGCATGGGACCGGATCATTTCATCTCGTCCTCGATTTTCCGGTCCTTTGCGCGTTTTGGAACAGGGCACGAACGAATCTCGTCCGAATCGCTGACTCGGGCCATTCGGATTTCGTTCCGACTCCGGTCAAGCATTGGATTCCACTGCGTTGTCATCGGCTTGGCGACTTCGGTGGGCGAAGCCCGCACGAGCACGTCTCACTTGGCGGTCGCGCTTTCAGGTGCAGACGTTCCGCGGAGGAACGGAGGGCGGACGAATCAGGGGTGTGTAAACTTTCGGCATCTGTTCCATACAAGATGTTGGGATTCAGGGGCCTTGCGTTAACGCTTGCGCGTTCAGCGCGAACGTCGGCGGCTAAGGGTCGAGACTTGCGCGCTTTGCGCCGCCCACATGGATTGACGACACCACCGCCGACCCATAGCCCACCGGCGTCGGCAACACAATCCGGTAGGGTACGTACATATAGGTGCCGCGGACCGGAATGAGCCAAACCTCGATCTCGTCCGTCTGCGACATCATCCTGATGCCCGGATTGTCAGGCTGGTAGCCGGCGATCGGGATGAACTTCACGCGGCAGATCACGGCCGGCCCCCCATAGCCGCCCTTGGTCGTTTTCTTCACGGTGACGGCCCGCTTCGGCGACAGCACGAGGTCAAAGCGCTGCATGCCGTCGAACACCGGCAGGATCTGCTTGCAGACCGCAAGATCGCCATTCGGGTTCTGCGAGGAGGCGGTGAGGAAGGCGCCGCTCATGGGATCGAGCACGCCTTCGAGTTGCTCCTTGGTGATCGGGATGGTGTGGGGATTCTGGCGCCGGCTTGGGTAGATCGTGACCTTCTGGACCGAGCCGCCGTCGAAGGTCATGCGGAGCTGCTCGCCCCGCCGCGCGCCGTCGCTGTAGCGCAAGGCATACATGGCGGGCTCGGGGCCTGAGTCCGTCACGCGTCCCCTGCTCGCGGTGGTGCCCTGCCAACGATAGATCAGTCCTTCGAGGATGCTGAAATTGCCCTCGCCACGCATCTCGTAGGCATCGCCGCGGAAAGTCGTGGTGAGACGGAACTGCCCGAGATTGAAATTGCCGAGCGCAACGTCATAGATGGCGGTGATGCGGCTCGCGGTTGAGAGGCTGTTCTCGGCGTGGGCGCGGCCCTCGGGGAAGCCGCCGCCAAGCCCGGAAGTCAAGACGGTTATGGCGGCAAGGCTCAAGCAATGTCGCGCCTGCATGGCTCCTGGTCCCTACGAAGGTGCTCCCCTCGCACCGCCTAGCTGCGAATTTCGGCGTATTTGCGGGTTTCGTCAATTGCGGGTCTGGGGCTATGAAGGCCTTCCGCGCCTTGACCGGCAACCTCTGCCCCCGTATATCTCCGCCCGCCGGACGTCCGCGCTTCGCGACCGAAGCTCGCGCCTGTCGCGGCTTCCCTGCATTCCCGGCAGAAGGACTGGAATAACATGGCGCGTCGTTGCGAGCTTTCCGGCAAGGCCGTGCTCACCGGCAACAATGTGAGCCATGCCAAGCGCAGGACTAAGCGCCGTTTCCTGCCCAATCTCTGCAATGTGACGCTGCAGAGCGATGCACTGAAGAAGCGCGTACGGCTTACCATCAGCGCGCATGCGCTCCGCTCGGTCGAGCATCGCGGCGGGCTTGACGCCTACCTGCTCAAGGCGGGAGACGACGAGCTTTCACTGCGGGCGCGCCGGCTCAAGCGCGACATCGCCAAGGTGCAGGCCGCGCAAGGCCAGGCCGCCGGCTAGCCGGCGCCCGGCTAGTCGACGCGCGGGCCCGCCAACACGGGCCCCTCCGGCAGCGCGAACTGCATGATCAGCGCACGCTGGAACGGGCTGAAATTATCGTCGGACATCAAGGTGATGACCGTCTCGCCGCTCGCTGCACGGTGGGCGGCGATCGCCTCCATGTTGTCGATGTTGAAGGCGGCGTTGGCTTCGAGCAGCACCTCGCCCTGGATCAGCGCGCCGGGCCGGAGCTCGCTCTGCGAGACGCGGCGGATGCGCATCTGGACGCCTTCGCTATAGCGGAAGCGCCGCTCGAGGATCACGATGCCGCCGTCGGGGAGCGCGGCCGCGTCGGTAATGTCGAAACCTCCGAGGCTCTTCAAGAGGATAGCACCTGGCGTCGGGCCGCCGATGAGCCAGCCTTGCAGGTCGCCGCCTTTGCCGGTCAGCCGCTCCGAGAAGGCGAGGAGCGTGCCTTCGAGGCGGCCGGTCTTGATCGTGGTGAGCGCCTCGATGCCCTGGTTCGACCGCATCCGTTTGGCGCCGGCGGGCAGCGGCACGGCCCCTTTCGGCGGACCGAACCTTTTGCCCGTAAACGGATAAATCGCGATGCGGTGCTTCACCTCGAACCCCACATAGGCGCTGCCATTGCGCGTGTCGCCGGAGGCGAGGGCGAGGGCTTCGGAGTCGCGCTCGGGGTTGGTCCTAAGCGGCTTGCCGTTCACTCCGAGCACCGGGCCGAGCGTGGCGTTGCTCAAGCCTTTGAGATACTTGCCGTTATAGCTGAGATCGGCGCGCATCCAGATGCCGGCATCCGAGATGGCGAGAATGGAATCTCCTGATGGATCAATGACTAACCCGGAGAACCCGCCGAAATGGCGCGACTTGGCGTAGAGGTTGAGCCCGCTCCGGAAGATCAGCTTGCCGAACTGCTTGCGGCGCGGATCGTCACGGTCGAAGTCGATCGGGATGGCGGTCACCGCGATCGGGATCGGCTTGTCCAAGACCGTATCTGGCTTGGCCGAAGCCCCGCTGTGCAGGCTCATGAGCAGAGCGAAGGCGCTCATCGCCAGCACATACATGCGCAAAGCGGATCGCCCCGCGCGGATCCCTCCGCGGCCCCGGAAGCCCCCTATCC
>CAWHUE010000015.1:0-132800 GCA_963832515.1 uncultured Alphaproteobacteria bacterium | reverse complement strand
ATGATGCCTTCATTCGCCTCGAAGCCGTCCATCTCGACCAGCAGCTGGTTCAACGTCTGCTCGCGTTCGTCGTTGCCGCCGCCAAGACCGGCGCCGCGATGGCGGCCGACCGCGTCGATCTCATCGATGAAGATGATGCAGGGCGCGTTCTTTTTCGCCTGGTCGAACATGTCGCGCACGCGGGATGCGCCCACGCCGACGAACATCTCGACGAAGTCCGAGCCCGAGATGGTGAAGAACGGCACGTTCGCCTCGCCGGCGATGGCGCGCGCGAGCAGCGTCTTGCCGGTGCCCGGAGGGCCGACCAGCAACGCGCCGCGCGGGATGCGCCCACCGAGCTTCTGGAATTTCTGCGGATCGCGCAGGAACTCGACGATCTCCTGCAAATCCTCCTTCGCCTCGTCCACGCCCGCCACGTCATCGAAGGTGACGCGGCCATGCCGCTCGGTGAGGAGCTTCGCCTTGGACTTGCCGAAGCCCATGGCGCGTCCGCCGCCCGACTGCATCTGCCGCATGAAGAAGATCCACACGGCGATGAGCAGTAGCATCGGGAACCACGACACCAGCACGCCGAGCAGCGACGGCACGTCCTCGTCGGACGGCTTGGCGGTGATCTTCACGCCCTTCTGGTTCAGCTTGTCGACCAGGTTGGGGTCGTTCGGCGCATAGGTCTGGAAATTGCGCCCGTCGGTGAAATGGCCGGTGATCTGGTTGCCGGCGATGGTCACATCCTGGACGTTCCCGCCCTCGACCTCGGAGAGGAGCTGCGAGAAGCTGATCTCGTTGCCGCGCACAGCCACGCCTGGGCTCTGGAACAGATTGAATAGCGCCACGAGCAGCAGCGCGATGAAGACCCAGATGGCGAAGTTGCGGAAATTCGCATTCATGGACTGACCTGAAGGCTCCGATCTACGCGTGGGAGGCGCCCAGCGCGCCGCCCCTCCATTCTACGGCAAGATTAACGCTAAGGCCCTCGTAACATAGGAACCTGCGGCTTTCTTGCCAAGTAAACCTAACGCTAAAGAGGTGCACGCTTCCTCAACGGGTTAGCGCCGCGCGCCGGTCCGTAGGCGCCAGCCTGCTTGCGGGCGTACGCTTCCTCTTTGCTCGCGAATAATGGCAAGGTGGCGACCCTTAGCTTCGATCCGGCAATGGCCGAGCGTTTGCGTCTTGCTCGCGTGCTCGGTGAGCGCGGCGAGCAGCGCCTCCAGCTTGGCGAGCCGCACGGGCTCTTCGCTTCCACCCACGACCTCGATGACGCGGGCGAGCGCGCGGAGCGCGATCTCCTGCGGCGCCTTAAGCAGCGCCTCACGGTCGATGACGGCAGAATCGTCGTGCATCTCCCCATGATCGGCGAGGAATGCATCCGTTGCATGATCGAGCGCCTCGCGCGCACGGCGCAAGCGGCGCGCCGTAAGCGCGAGCACTTCCGGCGTGAGGCCGAGCGCTCCGAGCGCGTCCCAAGCTTCGCGCATGCGGGCCCGCTCGAAGCGCGGATCGACATTGCTCGGGTCCGTCGCATACTCGATGCCTTGCGCCGCGAGCGTCGCGACGAGCCGCGCCTTCGGAATTTCGAGCAGCGGCCGCAGGATGGTGACGCCGGCCCATGTGCTTCGCTCGGGGATCGCCGCAAGCCCGTCGAGCCCGCTGCCGCGCTTGAGCCGCATCAGGAACGTCTCGGCCTGATCGTCAAGATGGTGCGCGGTCACAATCGCCTGGATGCCGTGCGCGCTTGCGTAGGTTGTCATCAAGTCGTAGCGCGCCTCGCGCGCCTTCTCCTGCAACCCGGTGCCGGCGGGATCGCCGTGCTCCCAGGTCAGGATCGCATGCTTCAGGCCGAGACCAGCGGCGGCGCGGGCAACCATCTCGGCCTCTTCGCACGAGCTTTTGCGGAGCGCATGATCCACCGTGAGCACGGTGAGCTCAGGCGTCCCGTCTTGGTCTTCGCGCCAGCGTGCGGCAAGATGCAGCAGCGCGAGACTGTCGGGCCCGCCCGAGACGGCGAGCGCGACATGGCTGTAGGGCGCGAGCGGCGCAAGCAGATCGTCAGCCTCTTGGGGGAGATGGGCAAAGCTTGCATGTCAGCAGCCGGCCTTGGCGCGCTCGCTCTTGGCCTGGTCGCGCACAGGCCTCCGGCGCCTTCGGATATTTTGCGTCGAGCTCTCCGAACGTGGAACAAGCCTCCTGCTTCTGCCCAAGCGCTGCGAGCGACATGCCGAGCTTGAGCAGCGTGTCGGGAGCCTTCTCGCTCTTCTGGTAGGCCTTGTAGCCCTTCAAATAGGCGTCGGCCGCGCCCTTATAATCGCCGCGCGCGAAATGCGTCTCGCCAAGCCAGTATTGCGCGTTGCCCGCGAGCGTGTCGTTCGGATAGAGCGCGAGGAACTGCCGGAACGCGGCTTCCGCGGCCCGATAGTCTTGCTGGAGGTCGCCATAAGCCTGCCGGTAAAGCGACCCCGCATCGCCGGCCGGAAGCGCCGCGGTGCGTTCCTGTGCCCCAGCACCGGATGAAGGGCCCCCCTCGCTCGAGCCCGCGCCAGGCGGCGGACCGTACCAGCGCGCCCGCGGATTTTCTTGTTCGGGCTCTGACGATGCGGTCTCCCAGGGGGAGATCGGCGCAAGTCCCTGCCTGAAACCAGGCGGCACGTGGTCGGGTTCGTCTTGCGGCGGCGTGGAGGTTTGAGGCGCATCAGCAAGCCGCGCCTCGATCGAGGCGAGCTGACGGCCGATCCGCTCGAGCTGGTTCGCGAGGGCGCCGATCTGGGTCTCGAGCGCATCGACTCTGGGGCCGAGATTGCCGTCTGCGGCAGGGCTTGAAGGCGTCTCGTGCTGGAGCGTGGCGCCGGGCTTCTCGCGCAACAGCAATTCCAGCGTGCCGATCATCACCTGAAGGTCGGCGATCTGGCCTTCGAGCCTGCCGACCCGGCTTGCGACCGAGTCGCTCCCTTGCTGCGGCGTGGCGGGTGCGGGCGAAGCGGCTGCCGCGACGGCGGGCGCGGCCGCGTCGGTCCCCTGCGCTTGCGCGGGCGAAAGCCCACCAAGCAGCACGGCTGCGAGCGCGCAAGTCAGGCGCAGGACCCTGCGCTGGGTGGAACCGGATCTGAGCACGATGGGGCCTAGCACAAACGGGCGGCGGCGGCGCCTTCACGGCACCGCCAAATCACGCCGAACCATAATGTATTTGCCGCGGCTTTTTAGGCCAAACTTTGGTGCGGAGGATGCGCGGCGGCTCAGAAGCCGCGCGCGACGGCCCCGCTGTTCAGCACGGTCTGGGCGCGGCGGTTCTGCGACCAGCAGGAGATATCGTCGCACGTCGCGATCGGCCGCTCCTTGCCGTAGGAGATCGTTTTGATGCGCGCGGCGTTCACGCCCGACTGCGCGAGGAAGCGCTTGACGGCGGTGGCGCGTTGCGCGCCGAGCGCGAGATTGTATTCGCGCGTGCCGCGCTCGTCGGCATGGCCCTCGATGGTGACGGAATAGCTCGGATATCGGTTCAGCCAGCGCGCCTGGCCGCGCAGGATGTTCTGCGCCTCGCCGGTCAAGGCCGTGCTGTCGACCGTGAAGTGAACCACGTCGCCGACATTAACGGCGAAATCCCGTGACGTGCCGGGGCTGATCGGCCCTTCGCCGCCAAGCCCAAATTGCTGCGGCGTCCCGGGCTTGGAGCAGGCCGCGATCGTTAAGGCAAAAAGGACCACGCCGGCGAATTTGCAGGTATGGCCGAACCGGCCGCTCCAACGCATAACTCGTTACTCCCACTACCCCGATTTTCAGAAAATCGTAGGGGCCAAGCCCTTAACGATCCCCTACCCCGGGATGGCGAGAAGGTGTTGAAAAGCGGGCAATTTCGGGAGCGATTGGTTAACGCGCGCGGCCAAGCGGTTCTGCAGCGTCGGTCCGGCACATCACCCCCGCCATGCTCGGCGAAGCCGGTCAGGCGGATAACGGGTCCCTAAAAAAGGAAGGGATGCCTAGGACGCCGCCGCATCACGCTCGCGACGTCCCGGCATCCATGTCCTGTATCGCGGAAGCTCGGTGCTTCCGCCTTTGTTCCCAAGCCTTTACAGCTTAGACGCGAACAACCTGCTCGACCACGACGTCGGCTGAACCGAGCTTCAGGGGCTCGGACACAACCGCCTTTTCGTGATGGCCGAAGCAACCACCGAGAGCAACGGTGGCGGCCACAAGCGTGGCGACGACGATAACGCCCTTCAAACCCTGCATGGTCTTCTCTCCTTTGGTTAAACGGCAATAGCCGTCTTTGCATGTACCGACGTGGCGTTGACAGATCAAGAACGGACTGGCGTCCTATAACCGTTTTTCGGCGATTGATGCCAAAATGCCACGCCGAATCTCAACCTCCAGCAAGCCCACGCTAGCCGCCAAAAATGTCCCGATCAAGCGTGGTTAATGTGCCGATCGCAAACGCCAAACGCCTGTTGCAAAATTGCCTCAGAGGCCCTTCCGGCTGCCGGAAATTGACTAATTTATGAGCGGCGACCAGGCTGGATCCGAGCCGAATGCAGGAGTTGCCACCTGCCGCTCGTTATAGCCAGTGAGGTCGATCGTAAAGAGCCTCGGGCCCCCGCCAGCGCCAGGGGATTCCCGGAAGAACATCAGCACCCTGCCATTCGGCGCCCAGGTCGGCCCCTCGTTGTGGAAGCCCTCCGTGAGGATGCGCTCACCCGACCCGTCAGGCTTCATCACCCCGATCAGGAAATGCCCACCGACCCGCTTGGTGAAGGCTATGAGGTCGCCCCGCGGCGACCAGACCGGGGTCGAGTAGCTCCCCTGCCCGCTGCTGATCCGCCGCTGGCTCCGCCCGTCGGCGTTCATGACATAGATCTGCTGGGAGCCATCGCGGTCGCTCTCGAACACGATCTCGGTGCCATCCGCCGAATAGCAGGGCGACGTGTCGATGGCGTTGGAGTTGGTGAGCTGGGCCGTCTGCCGGCTGCGCAAATCCATGGCAAAGATGTTCGAGTTGCCACCGCGCTCGAAGCTCATGACGATGCGCTGCCCGTCAGGCGAGAAGCGCGGGGCAAACGTCATGCCCGGGAAGGCGCCGACCAATTCTTTCTGCCCCGTCTCGATATTGAGCAGATAGACCTTAGGCGCCTCGCCCGCGAACGACATGTAGGTGATCTCGTGCGTCGAGGGGC
Organism: uncultured Alphaproteobacteria bacterium; assembly: GCA_963832515.1. GTDB lineage: Bacteria > Pseudomonadota > Alphaproteobacteria > Rhizobiales > Methyloligellaceae > Methyloceanibacter. The sequence continues at coordinate 127,641 of CAWHUE010000015.1, read as the reverse complement.
TGAAACGCGGGGTGAGCACGAGGTCCTGCCCCGTCGTCAGCAGCCTCACGTTGAAGCCGTCCTGGTCCATGATGGCGAGGCGCTTCATGCGCTTGTCCTTGGGCCCGGACTCGTCAACGAACACGATCCGCGTGTCGAAATAGCCCTTCTCGCCCGTAATCCGCTCGTAGATGGCATCGGCGATGATGTGACCGATGCGGCGCGTATCCTTGGGGCGCGTGAAGAACTGCTCGCCGGCGAGCTGCTGGCCCGAATAGACGTCCCACAGCCGGAACTCGGCCCTGAGCTTGCCGTCCGCGCTGCCGATGCGCCCGACGGCGAGCGCCTGTGCGTTGACGACACGCCAGTCCTGGAAGTTCGGCACACGGTCCGGGCTGATGTCACGCTCGATGAACGCTGCCTGGTCGATCGGAATGAACAGGCCCGAGGCGCGGAGGTCGTTCGTCACCACCTCCGAGATCTCCCGCGCGACTTTGGGATCGACCGAGCCGTCGCTCGCGAAATCCGGAACGGCGATCGGCAGCGGCTGGATCGTGCCTTGCGTGATGTCGAGCTCGAGCGCGGCGCGCGCTAGAGCCGGCACGGCGAGCGCAGCCGCCCACGCCAGGACGACGGCGGCGAGGCGGAGAGATTTGAGGCGCTTCGTTCCGGTCATGCGAATCGCTTCTCGCGTTACCCGCTGCGATACATGTCGCTTGGGTCGAAATTGAGGATCATGTCGCGCCAGAGCGCGTATTTCTCCGCCGGCAGCGCGTAAGGCTGGCACTGATAGACGGCGCGCACGGCACTGTCGGCCGCGGCCTGGAACAAGGGCGAGGAGCCGCTATTGGCGACCGTCGGATAGCCCACCAGCGTGCCGTCCTCGTTGAGCTTGAGGCGCAGCTTGACCACGATGTTGCCCGCGCCGAGCCCTCCGGGCGGCGGCGACCAGCACTGCGCGATGCGCGCGCGGAGAGAATCTATCTCATTCACCGACATGGATAAATCGCGGCCGCTCGTCTGACCACGCGCGGGCTTGGTCTCCTCGGCGAGCTCGTTTGGCGTGGGCTCGTTGGAAGCATCGGGAATCTTATTGAGCAGCGCCGAGATCCTGTCGGTGTCGAAGTCCGAGCCCTTCTTCTTCGCGGCGGCGTCGGGCTTCGGTCTTGGGCTTCGGCGTCTCGGTCTGCTTCTGTTTCGGCTTCGCCTCAGCCTTTCTTTCTTGGGTTCGGGCTTCGGTTTCTCGGCGGCCTTCTTCGGCTCTTCCTTCTTCGGTTCGGGCTGCTTCGGCTCGGGCTTGCTTCTCGGCTTCCTTCGGCCGAGGAGCGGGCGAGGTCTCGTCCGGCTTCGTGGATTTCTCCTTCACCGCCTCCTGCTTCTGCGCCTTGGGCTTGCCGGCGAGCGGCGCGTCGTCCTTTGCGTCCTTCATGCCGGCCTTGAGCTTGGTGATTTCGGCTTGGGTGGCGAGGTCCACCGGCACCGCGACGAGCGGCGACATGCTCGACGACGACGGCAGCGACACCAGCACGAAGAGCAGGATCGCCACGTGCAGCGCAGCCGAAATGAACGTGCTCTTCCCCATGACGCTTTACGTCGGCAATCCCTCTAGCGTTGCTCGACCTGGTCGGTCACGAGCGTGACAGGCAGCCCCGCCTCCTTGATCCTGACCAGCACGCGCGCGACATTGCCGTAGGCTGCGGCTTTGTCCCCGCGCACCCAGACCTGGCTCGCGCCGCCGGCATCACGGATGGCTGCGAGCTTGGACACAAGCTCGTCGAAGCCGATCTCGGTGTTTTGCAGGAAGATGCGCCCTGCCGGATCGACGGTGATGTTGAGCGGCGGCTTCTCCGGCGTTACGGTCCCGCCTCCGTCTGGGGAAGCTCGACCTCCGGCAGCCCTGCCTTGGAGTCGATATCCACGCCGACCGTGAGCAGCGGCGCCGTCACCATGAAGATGATGAGCAGCACGAGCATCACGTCCACGAAGGGCGTGACGTTGATCTCGCTCATCGGCCGCGCCGAGCGGCGCCGCGCCCTGCGGCTTCCAAGCGCCGCCTCCGATTTGCAGTCCTGCTCCCATGGCGTCGAGCCTCAATTCGCCTTGTCGATCTGTCGCGACAGGATGGCCGAGAACTCGTCGGCGAAGCCTTCGAGCCGCGCCGCATGCCGCGCCACGTCGCTGTTGAAGCGGTTGTAGAAGATCACCGCCGGAATGGCGGCAAGAAGGCCGAGCGCGGTCGCGAACAGCGCCTCGGCAATGCCCGGCGCCACCACCGCGAGGCTCGTGTTCTTGCTCACGGCGATGGCCTGGAAGCTCGTCATGATGCCCCACACCGTGCCGAACAGGCCGATGAACGGCGCGGTCGAGCCGACCGTGGCGAGGAAGGTGAGCCGCCGCTCGAGCCGCTCGACCTCGCGGGAGATGGTCACGTCCATGACCTTCTCGACCCTGAGCTGCACGCCCGGCATCGGTTTCGGGCTTCGCGCGCCTGCGCTCTCGCCCTCGGTGGAGCGTTTCCATTCGCGCATCGCCGCCACGAACAGCGCCGCCATGCCGGTGTTCCGCCTGCGGCGCAAGCGCCTGGTAGAGCTCCTCGAGCGACTGGCCCGACCAGAACACCTGCTCGAACTTGTCGGTCTCCTTCCTGCGTCTTCGCGAACAGGAACACCTTCTCGATGATGATCGCCCAGCTCCAAATCGAGGCGAGGACCAGGCCTACGATCACGAGCTTGACGACGATATGGGCGTTCTTGAACAGCTCGAAGATCGAGAGATCGACGGCGACATCCGACGGATGTCATGATGGCCTCGTCCTGCGCTCAAAATGCGTCGCTTAAGGGGCTCGCCCGGTCGAGACGACCAAGGCTTGGCGGGGCGCAAAACACGGTCTCCCAAGACGCCCCGCGACATGCTTTACCGGCTTTAGCTACGTTTCACGGCCTTGGTTAACGAATTGTTGAAGCGCACCACGGACAAGTCGCCCGAGCCGCTGCGGCTTGCCCGACGCCCGAGACCAGCACGACCATGACTTTGGCGCGGACGAGGACCGTTTCTCCCGCGCCTCACCTCCTGGTCGAGCACGAGGCTCGCCGTGCCGATCTCGGCGCAGCGCGTGACGATCTTCCAGCACGTCGTCCATGCGTCCCGGGCTTCAGGTAGTCGATCTCGATTCGGCGGACGACGAAAACCGCGGGCTCGCCCTCTTCGGGATTGGCGAGCCCCGTCTGGTCGATGCCGAGCAGCCTGATGAAGTCCGACCGCCCGCGCTCGCAATATTTGAGGAAGTTCGTGTGGTAGACGAGGCCCGCGCAATCGGTGTCCTCGAAATAGACGCGCACCGGGAGGACATGCGTCTCGCCTTCGATCCGCCCCGCAAGGTCCGGCCAACTCCCTCTCCCCTTTGGGGAGAGGGTTGGGGAGAGGGGGTTTAGGCATAAGAAGTTTCCGAGGTGAGTCACCCTCCTCTCCCCACCGGGAGGTTCCAAGCTTCGCCGCCACGCATCATTCTTCGGAGCCGTTGAAGAGGGGGAATTGCGGCGTGGGCCTGCGCAGGCGCGGGCAGCCCGAGATGGGCGAAGGCATGCGCGGTCAGCACGCGGCCGCGCGGCGTGCGGGCGATGAAGCCCTGCTGCAACAGATAGGGCTCGATGATCTCCTCGATCGCGTCGCGCGGCTCCGAGAGCCCCGCAGCAATCGTGTCGATCCCGACCGGGCCGCCGCCATAGTTCAGCGCGATCAGGCGGAGATAGCGATGGTCGAGCGCGTCGAGCCCGCGCGCATCGACTTCGAGCTGCGACAGCGCCTTGTCGGCGAGCTTCGCATCGACAGCGCCCGCACCGTCGCCGAGGCAAAATCGCGCACGCGCCGCAGCAAGCCGCCCCGCGACGCGCGGCGTGCCGCGTGCCCGCCGCGCGATCTCGTGCGCACCCTCGGCGGTGAGCGGAAGCGAAAGCAGCCGTGCGCCGCGCCGCACGATCTCCTCGAGCTCCGCGACCTCGTAGAATTCGAGCCTGATCGGAATGCCGAACCGCTCGCGGAGCGGTGTGGTGAGCAGCCCTGTGCGCGTGGTCGCGCCGATCAGCGTGAAGCGCGACAGGTCGATGCGCACCGAGCGCGCCGCCGGCCCCTCGCCGATGATGAGGTCGAGCTGGAAGTCCTCCATCGCGGGATAGAGGATCTCCTCGACCGCCGGGTTGAGCCGGTGGATCTCGTCGATGAACAGCACGTCGCGGTCTTCGAGATTGGTCAGCAGCGCCGCGAGGTCGCCCGCCTTGGCGATGACCGGCCCCGAGGTCGCGCGGAAATTGACGCCAAGCTCGCGCGCGACGATCTGCGCGAGCGTGGTCTTGCCGAGCCCCGGCGGCCCCGCGAAGAGCACATGGTCGAGCGCCTCGCGCCGCGCCCGCGCCGCCTCGATGAACACTCTAAGATTCGCGCAGACTTTCGTTTGGCCGATGAACTCGGCGAGACTTTGCGGCCTGAGCGAGGTCTCGCCCTGATCCTCCTCGCGGCTCACAGCCGCCAGCACCCGCTCAGCCATGTGCAAGCTCCCTTAGCCCGAGGCGGATCAGCTCCTCAGGCCGCGCGTCGCGGCCGGCCTTGCCGATCGCCGCGGACACGGCAGCCGCTGCCTCGCCATGCGCGTAGCCGAGATTGAGCAGTGCCGAGACGGCATCGCGCGCGGCAAGCCCTTCCGGCGGCATGGCCACGGGCGAAAGGCCCCCACCGGGCCTGAGCGCGGGCGCAAGCTGCGGCATGCGGTCCTTCAGTTCCGCGACGATGCGCGCCGCGACCTTCGGGCCGACGCCCGGCGCGCGCGAGACGGATCCCTTGTCCTGCAGCGCAACGGCATTGGCGAGATCGGCAGCAGACGAGCGTGCCGAGCACCGCAAGCGCGACCTTGGCGCCCACGCCCTGCACCGTCTGCAACGCCCTGAACCAGGCGCGCTCATGCTCGGTGGCGAAGCCGTAAAGCCTGATCTCGTCCTCCCGCACATGCGTTTCGATGGCGAGCGTCACCGTCTCGCCGACCGGCGGAAGCACGGTCAGCGTGCGCGCGCCGAGCGTCACCTCGTAACCGACGCCACCCACGTCGACGATCGCCGCGCTCGGCGAGACGTGGTCGAGCCTACCGGTCAGCTTGCCGATCATGGCGCGGCCCTCGCGGCGGCAAGCCGCACCGAGGCTTCGAGCGTGCGCCACCCGCGCGAATGCGCATGCGTGATGGCGATGGCGAGCGCGTCAGCCGCGTCGGCGCTGTCGAAGTCGGCACGCGGCAAGAGGCATTTGACCATTGCGCGGATCTGGCCCTTGTCGCCGTGGCCCGCGCCGACCACGGTCTTCTTCACCGAATTCGGCGCGTATTCGGCGATCGGCAGGCCGAGCAGCGCCGGCACGAGCATCGCGATGCCCCGCGCCTGGCCGAGCTTCAAGGTCGCCGCGGCATCGCGGTTGACGAAAGTCTGCTCGACGGCGGCTTCCGCGGGCGAAAGCGCGGCCAGCACCTCGGAGAGCCCGTCATAGAGTTGCCGGAGCCTGAGCCCCAAACTCTCACCGTCGCCCGAGACCACCGACCCGCAAGCCACGTAGATAAGCCGCACGCCGTCCGTGTCGATCACCCCCCAGCCGGTGCGCCTGAGGCCCGGGTCGATGCCGATAATGCGAATCGCCTGCGCCATGCACGAATCGTAGCATGGACGCCTCTAGCCCTCGACCCGTGCTCAGGGGCAGGCGGAACCGGTGGGCGCCTGAAAGCTCCGCGCTCAGCTAAGATGCGGGCCGCGCATTTCCTTCAGAGCAGCCTGGATCGGCGCCAGTCGCGGGCCTGGTCTCGCTCGCCTTGCCGTTCGCAGGCAGCGGCCCTTTGAGCCGCCTCGAGCTCTGCCATGTCGCCATGGATGCGAACAAGCGTCGAGTGTAGTCACGGATTTCGGTCATGGTCATCGGGTTACCTCCCTATGGGCGCCCAGCCACCGCCCGATGCCCGACGAATGCCTGAGGCGCGCGAAGGGTCCGCGGTGGAGCGCGGGGGGCCCGCCTAACAAGAACAAAAAGAAGAAGGGCTGACGCGCGACGCGACGCGCGGGCTGCAGCTCAGGCGCTGAGCCGCTCCAGCACCTCGTCGGCGATCTCGAAATTCGCGTAGACATCCTGCACGTCGTCCAGGTCTTCGAGTCCGTCCAGCATGCGGATTAGCTTCTGCCCCGCCTCCTCCTCGACCGGCACGGCGGTCTTCGGCCGCCACAGGATGCGCGCGGTGCGCGGCTCTCCGAAACGTCCTTCGAGCGCCTTGACGACCTGATGCAGCTGGTCGGGATGGCAATATACGACGTGCCCGTCCTCGCTCGACTCCACGTCTTCGGCACCGGCATCGATCGCAGCTTCCAGCATCTGATCGGCGGTCGCCTTCGCCGCATCGAACTCGATGGCGCCGAGCTTGTCGAAATTGAAGGACACCGCGCCCGTCTCGCCGAGATTGCCGCCGAACTTCGTGAAGATCGAGCGCACCTCGCTTGCCGTACGGTTGCGGTTGTCGGTCAAAGCCTCGACGATCACGCCGACGCCGCCCGCGCCGAAGCCCTCGTAGCGAACTTCCTCGTAATTCGCGCCGCCCGCCTCCTGGCTCTTCTTGATGGCGCGCTCGATATTGTCCTTCGGCATGTTCTGCGCGCGCGCCGCCTGCACCGCGGTCCTGAGCCGCGGGTTCATCGCGGGGTCCGGCATCCCCATCTTGGCGGCAGCCGTGATCTCGCGCGCGAACTTTGAGAAGAGCTTTGACCGCTTCTTGTCCTGCGCGCCTTTGCGGAACTGGATGTTCTTGAATTTGGAATGGCCGGCCATGGGCGAGGCGCGTTCGGTAACCTTGGGCGAGGGTCAGGCGGCGACTTATAGGAACAAGTCCCGGGCTTAGGGAAGCCTTAACCCTAATGGCCGGACAACTAGAGGCTTGGTGTTTTGGACCCGCCCTGCGCGGGCGGGAGTCGAAGGGGGCAGCCATGACGCAGAAACCGAATGCGACCGCGACCAAAGGGCAGGACAAAGTCATGCCGGCGGCGACCCTCTCGGAGCTCTGCAGCGAGGCCGCCGATCACATCGCACGCGCCCGCATCTCGCTGTTCGACGAGACCTCGGACGCGGAGCCTGCGCTTGCCCATCTCGACGAGGCGATCTTCTGCCTGAAACGGATGCTGGCGCATGGCCGCGCCCTGGGACTAAGCGGCGCCAAGGCCCGCCCGGCTTAAACCACTTCCATTCCATTGGAGTTTCGTCATGGCCGGGCTTGTCCGGCCATCCACGAGTTTGGTTGTTTTTCGTGGATGCCCAGCACTTCGGCCGGGCATGATGAACGCGTGGGTGGGGTAAGAAAACTAACCCTCCACCAGCCAGAACACAGGCTCGGTCTGCGACAGGCGCCCGCCGAGCCTGACCGGCGCGATGGCACGTGCGAACCCAGTCTGGTCCTCGATCTCGATGCCGACGCCGCAGATCGTCGCCTCGCCCAGTGCCGGCTGAAACCGTGCATTCGAGACCTTGGTGAGGAAACGCTGTAGCGGCTCCTCTTTGTCCATGCCGAGCACGGAATCGAAATCGCCGCACATGCCGGCGTCGCTGATATAGGCCGTGCCGCGATCGAGGATCTGCTCGTCGGCCGTCGGCACATGCGTATGCGTGCCGATCACCGCGCTCGCCCGCCCGTCGACAAAATACGCGAGCGCCTGCTTCTCGGAAGTCGCCTCGGCGTGAAAGTCGATCAGAATGGCGTCCGCACCGGTCTTGAGCGGGCAGGCTTCGAGCTCGCGGTCGACCGCGCGGAACGGATCGTCAAGATCGGCCATGAACACGCGGCCTTGCGCGTTCACCACCAGCACCTCGGCGCCGTTCGCCGCCTTATAGAGACCTGCGCCGCGCCCGGGCGTGCCGGGCGGAAAATTGATCGGCCTGAGCAGCCGGTCCGTGCGCTCGATGAAGACGAGCGTCTCGCGCTGGTCGAAGACGTGGTTGCCGGTGGTGACCACATCGGCACCGGCGTCGAGCAGCTCGGTCAGGATCGGCTCGGTGATGCCGAAGCCGCCGGCGGCGTTCTCGCCGTTCACCACGACGAAATCGGCGCGGTAGCGCTCGCGGAGCTTCGGCAGTGCCTCGACGACCGCCACGCGCCCCGAGCGGCCGACCAAATCTCCCAGGAAGAGCAAACGCATGACTAAAAGCCGATCCCCCGTCGTCGCATCCGAAGGGGCGTCAATACAGAATCGCGGGTGGATGCGGAAGCTCTCGAGGCGAGCTTCATGAGGGAAGTGGCGGGGCCACGATGGCCGTCGGAGCTAGATCCCGGTCTCCCTACTAAAGTAGGTGGGCGCCAAGTGGCGGAGACCACGGTCCCCGTCAGGGTCGGCTCCCATTGGATCTTATAGGGCCCTGGGAAATGTGCTCCTGACGCACCCCGCAGCCCGCCAAGGACGAATATAGCGCGGAACGGATGAGATTGCGACTAACGCCGCGTTGCAGGACCCGCAGCCCTGCCGCCTTGGCTCGCGAAACGCTCGTTCAGCAATTCGAGCCGCTGGGCCGCGGCGCTCACCCGCGCGGCGAGGTCGGCCTGCATCGACCGCATTGTCTCGTCGGCTGACGACCTGTCGCGCTTCGATTCGGCCAGCACGGTCTTCATCTCCTCGATGTGGCGCCGCGCTTCCCAAAGCTCGTCGGTGACCATCAGCGCCGCCATCAGGATCAGCCGGTCGTCGCCGACCTGGCCGAATTTGTGCTTCATCGTCTCCACATGGGAGGCAAGATATTCGGACAGCTCGACGAGATGCGCCTCCTCGCCCGAGCCGCATTCGAGCCGGTAGGTCCGGCCGTTCAACGTCACGCTGACCTGTCCCATGGAACCGCGCTCCCGCCCTCTAACCCGGCGATGCCGGCATCAATTCCTTGATCGTCGACACCACCGCCTCGAGCCGGTCCGAGACCTCGTCATTGGCGGCTGCGAGCCGCCGCGCCCGGTTGCGCTCGGTGTCCAGGTCGTGCAGCAGGCGGTCGCGCTCTTCAGTGAGGAAGCGGACCTGCTCCTTCAGCGCGGCGATCGAGACTCCGCCTTCCTGTTCGGCAAAGACCTCGCGGAGAAAGCCCTCGAGCTGGCCAAGCGCCGTATCCAGGCGCTTCGTGGCCTGCTGGACAGCGTCAGCTTGAGTCATCGCGTTCCTGCCCCTCCCCGCTCAGGCACGCCGCTTTGTCTCGGCCAGCAGAGTTTAGCTCTTTGAACCAGCGGTTTGAGAAAAAAAGTGCGCACCGCCCCTTCGGCGTTCAACAACTGCGAGCCTCCCTTATTGGTTCCGGCCGGGCCGCTTGGCTGCGGCGGCCTTGCGATTGACAGTGCCGCGAGGCGTGTGATTTGAGACGGGCGCTGTTAACGTCCCGTCAAACATGCGAGGAGCGGCGGCCCAACGTGATCGCGGCTGAAGCGAAGTCCAGGTCCCGGCTCTACCTCCAGCTTCCGGCACGCCCTTCCGTCACGCTCGAGGCCGAGCTCGGATCGGCATTGGCCGGGGCGGACGTGGCTTGCGTGCTCCTGCACCGTGACGATGCCCCCGTTGATGAGGCCCGCGCCGTGTCTATCGTGGAGCTTGTGCAGCGCCACGGCGTGGCCTGCCTCGTCGATCAAGATGCCGACCTTGCCGCACGGCTTCATGCCGACGGGGTGCATATCGATGCCGACGCGCAAGCCTACGCCAAGGTTCGCGCGGTGCTCGGCAAGGATGCGAGCATCGGCGCCCATTGCGGGCTCGGCCGGCACGACGCCATGCGGCTTGCCGAGGCGGGCGCAGATTATGTGGCCTTCGGACAGGTCGCGGGCAGCCTCGGGGATGCCTTCGATCAGTGCGAAGCTCTGGTCACATGGTGGTCGGAGATTTTCGTCGTGCCTTGCGTTGCCTTCGACATTGACGATGCGGATACCGCGCGGAGGCTCGCTGCGCGCGGCGCCGATTTCATCGCGCCGTCGGTCCGCATCTGGGAAGACGGCAACGCGCTTGCGCGCCTGAGAGACCTCGGCGCCGCCATCGGCGAAGCGAGGAGAGCGGCATGAGGCGCGCGCGCATCCCAGTTCGCCTCGCGGCCGCGCTCGTTGCGCTCATGGCCATGCAGGGTAGCGGCACGGCCTCCGAAAGCCCCTCATACACCGCCTATGCGCAAGGCCAGTACCTGACCGCGTTGCACCTTGCCGAGAAGGAGGCCTCCGAGGGCTCCAAGGAGGCTTTCACCTTGATGGGCGAGATCTATCTCGAGGGTCTCGGCGTGGCGCAGGACTTCGAGAAGGCTGCCGACGCCTATGCCCAGGCCGCCGATCTCGGCGACCCGAACGCGCAGTTCCAGCTCGGGACGCTGGTCGCCGAGGGGCTCGGCGTGAAAAAGGACCTGCGCATCGCCGCGAAGCTGTTCGAGAGCGCGGCAAGCGGCGGCAACGCGGCCGCGCAGTACAATATCGCGCTCATCTATCTGCACGGCAAAGGCCGCGACCCTGACGAAGCGAAGGCGATCGAATGGATGAAGAAGGCCGCTGAGCAGGGTAACCCGCAGGCGCAATACGACCTCGGCGCCTTTTACCAGTTCGGGCGCGGCGTCCCGATCGACAAGGCCAAGGCCGCCGAATGGACGGGCCGCGCGGCGGATGCCGGCCTCCCCGAGGCGCAAGTCGAGTACGCGGTGATGCTGTTCAAGGGCGCGGGCGTGCCCGTCGACGAGGCGCGCGCGGCCAAGCTGTTCCGCCTCTCCGCCGAGGAGGGCAACCCCGTGGCGCAGAACCGGCTCGCCCGGCTCTACGCGAACGGCGTCGTGGTGAAGGCCGACCAGGTGCAGGCGGCCAAATGGCATCTGCTCGCCCGGACCGCGGGCGTCAGCGATTTCTCGCTCGACATCATGCTGTCGAAGCTCACCCCCGAGGAGCGCGCGAAGGCCGAAAAGGCCGCCGAGGACTGGCGCGGCGGCAAGCTCACCGAGTAGCGCGCCAGGTCCTACCGATCTGCAACACGCAACTTTTCGGTTGCTAATTCAAGTCCGAGCGGTTGGTATTAGCAACCAGGAGGTTGCACGATGACCGATCTTATCGAGGAAAGCATCGACCTAAAGGCGCCGGTCGAGCGTGTCTGGCGCGCGCTGACCGATCACAACGAGTTCGGCACGTGGTTCCGTGTGAAGCTCGACGGGCCGTTCGTCCCCGGCGAGCTGAGCACCGGCTACATTACTTATCCCGGCTATGAGCACATCAAATGGCGCGCCAAGATCGAGCGGATGGAGCCGCTTCGCTACTTCTCGTTCCGCTGGCATCCTTATGCCATCGACCCCGACATCGACTATTCGCAAGAGACGCCGACGCTCGTCGAATTCCGCCTCGAGGAGATCGCCGGCGGCACCCGCGTGACGGTCGTGGAGTCGGGCTTCGAGAACGTGCCGAGCGACCGGCGCGCCGAGGCGTTCCGCATGAACAGCGCGGGCTGGGACATGCAGATGCAGAACATCTGCGCCCATCTCGATGCCTGAGCCAAGGCTCCGCGCGTCAGACCCAGCGCCGATCTTCGCGGCACTCGGAGATCGCACGCGGCTTGCGCTGCTCGCGAAGCTTATTGACGGCACGCCGCAGTCGATCACGAGCCTTTCCGCCGACACGCGGCTGACGCGGCAGGCGATCACCAAGCATCTCCGCGTGCTGGAGAGAGCGGGGATCGTGCAGAGCAGCCGCGTCGGTCGCGAAAGTCAGTTCATCCTCCGCCCGGAACGGATCGAGGAGGCGCGGTCCTATCTCGACCAAGTTGCCGCGCAGTGGGCCGACGCTTTGTCGAGGTTGCGCGCCTTTGTGGAGCGCTGAAGCGCCTTGACATCGCGAGGGCCGCGCGCGTTAAAGGCGGCCAACCTCTTTTCACCCCAAGGCATTCCATGAAGATCAACGGCAACGAGATCCGTCCCGGCAACGTCATCCAGCACAAGGGCGCTCTCTGGGTCGCGGTCAAGGCGCAGGCCGTGAAGCCGGGCAAAGGCCCGGCCTACGCGCAGGTCGAGCTCAAGAACGCGATCGATGGCACCAAGCTTAATGAGCGCTTCCGCGCGTCGGAGACCGTGGAGCGCGTGCGGCTCGAGCAGAAGGACTATCAGTACCTTTATGCCGAGGGCGACATGCTGACCTTCATGGACCTCGACACCTACGACCAGATCGCTTTGCCGCGCGAGTTCCTCGAAGAGCGCGCCGCCTTCCTCCAGGACGGCATGAAGGTCAAGGTCGAGAGCCACGAGGGCAAGCCGATTGGGGTTGCGCTCCCCGACCAGGTGACGCTCGAAGTGGTCGAGGCCGATCCCGTGGTGAAGGGCCAGACCGCGGCCTCGTCCTACAAGCCCGCCAAGCTCGAGAACGGCGTGCGCATTCTGGTGCCGCCTTTCGTCGCGGCCGGCGAGCGCGTCGTGGTCGACACCAACGAGCTGACCTACGTCCGCCGCGCCGATTAGCGCCGATGCCCGCATCGGCGTTGATGAACGTGATGCTCGCCGCCGCCCGCAAGGCGGGGCGGAGCCTGGCCCGCGATTTCGGCGAGGTCGAGCAGCTCCAGGTCTCGCTCAAGGGGCCTGCGAATTTCGTCAGCGCCGCCGATCACCGCGCCGAGGAGATTTTGCACGCCGAGCTGACGCGCGCGCGTCCGGGCTACGGGCTCCTCATGGAGGAGCGCGGCGAGGAGCAGGGCGCCGACCGCACGCATCGCTGGATCGTCGATCCGCTCGACGGCACGACCAATTTCCTGCACGCCATCCCGATCTTCGCCGTCTCGATCGCGCTCGAGCGCGAAGGCGAGCTGGTGGCGGGATTGATCTACAATCCGGTCAGCCAGGAGACCTTCGCCGCCGAGCGGGGCAAGGGCGCCTATCTCAACGAGCGCCGGCGCCTTCGGGTCGCGGCGAGGACCGAGCTTGCCGCCTCGGTGATCGGCACCGGCATCCCGCATAGCGGCCGGCCGGAGCACGAGATCTTCCTAAAGGAGCTCCCCGCCGTGATGGACGCGGCCGCGGGCGTAAGGCGCTTTGGCGCCGCCTCGCTCGATCTGGCCTGGACGGCGGCGGGCCGCCTTGACGGCTTCTGGGAGCGAAACTTGCGCGCCTGGGACCTCGCCGCCGGCATTATCATCCTGCGCGAGGCCGGCGGCTTCGTGACCGACGCCGACGGCAAGGACAAGATGCTCGAGAACGGCAGCATCGTCGCCGGCAACGAGGCGATCCACCGCCACCTCCTGAAGCTGGTCAGGACGGCCGGCGGATAAACCCTTCCCCATTGGGCGGGCGTCCCAAGGAACTTGTCTGCCCTTAGGTTGCCGTTTTGACGGGACAACTATTCGGCTAATGTCGGCCCGGGATTCTCCGGGAATTCAACCTGACGGCACAAGATGGCACCGCCAACCTACAAGGCTAAGCTCACGCGCCCGCAAGTTTTTCTGTGGCGCATGCTGGTCTTTCTCGTCCTCGCCGCGCTGCTCGCGATCATCTTAGACGGCCAGACCGGGCAACTCAGGGCGAGCTTCATGGCCAACCCAGGCCTGAATGCGCTGATCATCGGCGTGCTGATCGTCGGCATCGTCTATGTCTTCCGCCAGGTGATCAACCTCTATCCCGAGATCAACTGGGTGAACAATTTCCGCATCGCCGACCCGGGTCTCGCGGTGGACAAGGCCCCGGTGCTGCTTGCGCCGATGGCGACCATGCTGCGTGACCGCACCGGCCATCTCGCGCTTGCCACCGGATCGATGCGCTCCCTGCTCGATTCCGTCGCCTCGCGCCTCGATGAGCAGCGGGAGACCACGCGCTATCTCGTCGGCCTGCTCATCTTCCTCGGCCTGCTCGGCACATTTTGGGGCCTGTTGGAGACCGTGACGTCAGTCGGCAGCACGATCGGCGCGCTCGACACAACCGGCGGCGAGAACGTGATGCTGTTCGATCAGCTGAAAGAGGGTCTCGCCGGTCCCCTCAAGGGCATGGGCACGGCGTTCTCCTGCTCGATGTTTGGGCTCGCGGGCTCGCTGATCCTGGGCTTCCTCGATCTGCAAGCCGGCCACGCGCAGAGCCGCTTCTACAACGAGCTCGAAGACTGGCTCTCCGGCATCACCGAGCTGCAATCCGCCGAGACAACCGGCGCCAGCGTCCCGCCGCAACTCAGATTTGCGCTGATCGAGATGCAGCGCTCGATTTCCGATTTGAGCGACAAGGTCGAGCTGAAGATGGTGAACGACCCGACCGGCGCCGCGGTGAAGGACCTCGCGCAAGGCGTCGACAAGCTGATCCGGCAGATGCGCGCCGAGCAGAAGGTCGTGCGCGAATGGGCCGACGAGCAGGCCCAGCAACAGCATGAGCTTGCCGCCGTGCTCAAGCAGATCACCGACAAGTCCAAAATGCCGGCGCGCGAGGAGCGCAAATAGACATGGCTCTCGTCCGCGGACGCCGCGAGCGCTATGCCGCCAATTACTGGCCGGGCTTCGTCGACATGCTGTCGACGCTGCTGCTCGTGGTGACGTTCCTCATGGCGCTGTTCATGCTGACGAACTACATCATCACGCAGGCCGCGAGCGGCAAGGACACCATGCTGTCGCGGCTGAATCGCCAGCTCTCCGAGCTGACCGAGCTTCTCGCGCTCGAAAAATCCAAGAAGCAATCGGTCGAGGACAGCCTCGCGGCGCTTCAAGCCACCCTGCTCGACAAGGACAAGGAGAATACGCGCCTGACCGGGCTGCTCGGCGATGCCGGCGGCAAGACGCAGGGCGCCGAGGATCGCGCCACCTCACTCACCTCCCAGCTCGACCAGCAAAAGCAGATCACCAACGACGCGCTGGCCAAGGTCGAGATGCTGAACCAGCAGCTCGCGGCGATGAGGCTCCAGCTCGCCGCGATCCAGGAGGCGCTCGAAGCCTCCGAGGCCAAGGACAAGGACAGCCAGGCGAAGATCGCCGATCTCGGCCAACGGCTGAACGTGGCGCTCGCCAAGAAGGTGCAGGAGCTGGCGCGCTACCGCTCCGACTTCTTCGGCAAGCTCAAGGACGCTCTCGGCGACCGCGCCGACTTCCTAATCGCCGGCGACCGCTTCATCTTCCCCTCCGATGTGCTGTTCGACTCCGGCTCCGACATCCTTCGGCCCCAGGCGGCCGACCAGCTCTCGAAGCTCGCCTCCGCGCTCACGGAGCTCGAGGGCAAGATCCCGCCCGACATCGCCTGGGTGATGCGCGTCGACGGCCATACCGACATCAATCCGATCGCCACGCCGCAATTCCCCTCGAACTGGGAGCTGTCGAGCGCGCGCGCGCATCTCCGTCGTGCGCTATCTGATGTCGCAAGGGGTGAAGCCCGAGCGGTTGGTCGCCGCGGGCTTCGGCGAGTTCCAGCCGGTCGATCCCGCGACGAGCCCCGAGGCGATGCGCAAGAACCGCCGCATCGAGCTCAAGCTGACGGAGCGGTAGCCGCGTGTCCTCCTCTCCACTGTGGGGAGAGGGCTTCCTGCCGAGCTCTTGCGCGCGAAGCGAAGCGGAGATCCGCAAAAGCGCATGGCGGGAAGGGTGAGGGGGCAGAAACCTAGAAATTTTCGTCCGTTGGTTCCCCCTCACCTCAGCGAGCTGAAGATAGCTTCGCTGCGACCTCTCCCACAGGAAAGAGGTGTTACTCAGCCGCGTCGGGGGCGAATTGCAGCTTGGCGAGCCGAGCATAGACCCCGCCGTTGCCGGCAAGGCTCCGATGCGTACCCTCCTCGACCAGCCGCCCGCTCTCGATCACAAGAATGCGGTCGGCGCGCATGACGGTGGTGAGCCGATGCGCGATGACGAGCGTCGTGCGCGCTTCCATGATCTTGTCGAGCGCCCGCTGCACCAAGGTCTCGCTCTCCGAATCGAGCGCGCTCGTCGCTTCGTCGAGCAGGAGGATCGGCGCATCACGCAGCACAGCGCGGGCAATGGCGATGCGCTGGCGCTGACCGGCCGACAGCGTGACGCCCCCCTCGCCCACCATCGTGTCGTAGCCTTGCGGCAACGCTCCGATGAAATCGTGCGCATAGGCCGCGCGCGCCGCCGCCTCAATTGCCCCGCGCGAGGCCTGCTCGTCGCCATAGGCGATGTTGGCAGCGATCGTGTCGGCGAACAAAGCGGGCTCCTGCGGCACGATGGCGAAGCTTTTGCGGAGCGCGGTAAGATCGGCCTGCGTCCACCTTCACGCCGTCGACCTGGATACGGCCCGAATCGGGATCGTAGAACCGGAGCAGCAGCGCGAAGATGGTGGTCTTGCCGGCGCCAGACGGCCCCACGATGGCGATGCGCTCGCCGGGCCTCACCTCGAAGCTCACATGTTCGAGCGCCTTGGTCTCGGGCCGCAGCGGGTAGGCGAAGGTGACGTTGCGGAAGGCGATCTCGCCGCGCGGCGGCTCCGGCAGCTTCACCGGATGGGCCGGAGACTTGATCCTGGACTGGATCTGCAACAACTCGCTCAGGCGCTCCGCGGCGCCCGCCGACTGGGCGATCTCGCCCCACACCTCGCTCATGCCCCCGACGGCCATCGCCGCGAGCACGGCATAGAGCACGAACTGGCCCAGCGTGCCGCCGGTCATCGCGCCGGAGAGCACGTCCTGCGCGCCATACCACAGCACGCCGACCACGCTCGCAAACACCAGAAAGATGGCGATCGCCGTGAGCCCCGCACGCGCCGAGGCCCGCGTCCGCGCCGCCTCGAAGGAGCGCTCCACCGCCTCGCCATAGCGCGCGGCCGCCGCCTTCTCGTGCGTGAAGGCCTGCAGCACGCGCACCTGCGCGAGGCTCTCGCTCGCATAGGCCGAAGCATACGCGAGCGTATCCTGCGCCTCGCGCGACAGCGCGCGCACCGAGCGGCCATAGGCCACGAGCGGCAGCATGATCAGCGGAATATCAAGAGCACCGCGAGCGAAAGCTTGGGGCTCGTCACCACCATCATCACGGTCGCGCCGATGAGCAGAAGAATGTCGCGCAGCGCCTGCGAGATGACCGTGCTCGCCGCGGCCTTCATCTGCGTGGTGTCGGCGGTGAGCCGCGACATCACCTCGCCCGAATGCGACACCTCGTAGAAGGCGGGGCTGAGCTTCGTCAAATGCTTGAACACGTCGCGGCGGATGTCGGTCACGACGCGCTCGCCGAGCCAGTTCACGCAATAGAAGCGCGCGGCGCTCGCGACCGCGAGGATCGCGCCCACGCCCACGAGCGTCAGGAAATATTTGTCCATCAGGTCCGGATCGATCCCCGAGAAGCCGAGATCGATCATGCGGCGCACGGCGAGCGGCACGGCGAGCGTGGCGGCCGCGGCGACCAGCAGCGACAGAAGCGCCGCTGCGAGCACGCCCTTGTGCCGCAGGAGATAAGGCTTGAGCGCGAGCAGCGGGCGAAGCGTGGCGCGCGATTCTTCGCCCGCGGAGGTGGGGGTCGTAGGAGTCAGGTCCTCGCGATCCCGACCGTTCGCCTTCGGATTTACCAGTTGCACAACAGAGGCCCAGCCTGACGATTCTGCGGCAGACTTTAAGGGCCAAGGCGCCGCGCGTGAAGCGTTAGATGGCCGCGCCGAGATGCCGAGCGCAGGCTTGTTTTGAGGGATAAGTTCCTTTATAGGCTCGGCCCAACCAACAACCGCGGATTGCAGGCTCGACAAGCCCATGAAAAAGGACATTCACCCGAATTATCACCGCATCAAGGTGGTGATGACCGACGGCACCGAGTTCTTCACCTATTCGACCTACGGGGCCGAGGGAGACACGCTCAAGCTCGATATCGATCCGAAGACCCACCCGGCCTGGACCGGCGGCGGGCATCAGCTGATCGACCGCGGCGGCCGCCTCAGCCGCTTCAAGCGGAAATACGAAGGCTTCCTGAAGTAGCCGCTAATCGGCTTCGCGGCCGAAGGCCTGGCGCAGCCGCGCAAGCTGCGTTTCGAGCGGACGGTCGGCGCCCGGCGGCAGCTCCCTCCCATCGAGCATCTGGTCGAGCCGGATCACGCGTTCCTGCAATTTGACGCTCTGCTCGATCAGCTCGCGCAAGCGCGCGGGCAGGACGGCCAGGTCGCGGGCCGGCTGGTCGCCCGCTACGGGAAGCTTGATCTTGCGCTGCTCCTCGATGGCCTGCTCGGGCGTCAGCTCGCCCTCGCTCACCGCGCGCCGGATCAGTAACCATGACGCAAGCTGCATCAGCCGCGTGGTGAGCCGCATGCTCTCGGTGGCATAAGCGAGCGAATGCGGAGGCCTGAGCTTCCGCGCCTCTTTACGTCCATCGCCGTCGAGATAGGTAGCGGCCGCCTCGACCAGCGCCATGCCTTCGCGGAAAACTGTCTTGAACTGGTCCGAACGCGCGAATTTCGCGCCGAATGAAACCGTAACGCCGTCGTCGCGATCGCCGCTCCTCGATCTCCCCGCCATCGGCTACTCCCCGTTACGCCTTAGCCGGCGGCATACTATGACATGCGCATTCGGAGTCGTCGCCTACCGGTCCAAAAGGTTAAACGCCCTGAATCCGGCAAAAAAAGAGCCGCCATGCGGCGGCTCAGGAAGTTAACAGGGAGGCGTCAAACAGAGTGGGCTGGCCACTCAGATCCAGAGGACTGGATGACGCAAACCCTAGGGCGAAGGTCCTAACAATCGGTTAAGACTAAGCCCTAATTTACCAAAGGATGCGTTTGAGAGCCGCCGGCGTTAACGCTAAAGCAGCGCGCGCGGGCGTTAACGTTTGAACACGGACTCCGCCGCGCTCTTCGAGGATTTTTTGGCCGCCAGCGTCTGCTCCACGCGCGCGATCTCGGCCTTCAGCATCTCGATCAGCTCGGCAAGCTCGCCGACCGACAGTTTCGAGAGATCGGCGCCGAGTTCGTGGCCCTTCGGCTTTTTCGGTTCGAGGTCCTCGATGCTCATGCGGGCATTGTAGCAACACCTCTCCCCTGCGGGGAAAGGTCGTCCGCCAAAGGCGGGCGGGTCAGGGGGAGCCGACCTAAGCCGATTTCAGCGCCCCGACCCCCTCACCTTTCCGCCAATGCGACTTGCGCAAGCGCTCCGCGCGCGCAAGATCGGGGGAGTCAGGGAGAGGAATCAGTTGAGGGAGTCGATGCTGCCAAAGACCATGACCGTCATCGAGGCGCGCGAGGCCGGTGGACCGGAAGTGCTTGTCGCCGCGGAGCGCCCCGTGCCTGAGCCCGCGCCAGGCGAGGTGCTGATCAAGGTCGCGGCGGCCGGCGTCAACCGTCCCGACGTGCTGCAACGCCAGGGCCTCTACCCGCCGCCCAAAGGCGCCTCGGACCTGCTCGGGCTCGAAGTGGCAGGCCATGTCGCGGCGCTCGGACCGGGTGCCGAGCGCTACAAGATCGGCAACGCCGTGTGTGCGCTGGTGAATGGCGGCGGCTACGCCGAGTTCGTTGCGGCACCGGAGGCGACCACCCTCCCCTTGCCGCGCGGGCTTTCCTTCGATGAAGCGGCTTCCCTGCCCGAGACGGTATTCACCGTCTGGCACAATGTCTTCGAGCGCGGGCGTCTCAAGACCGGCGAGTGGCTGCTCGTGCATGGCGGCGGCGGCGGCATCGGCACGACCGCAATCCAGATCGCAAACGCGCTCGGCGCGAAGGTGATCACCACGGTCGGCAGCGCCGCCAAGGTGCGCGACTGCGAGGCGCTCGGCGCGGTCCGCGCCATCAATTATCGCGAGGAGGATTTCGTCGAGGTGGTGCGCGAGACGACCGGCGGCCACGGGGCCGACGTGATCCTCGACATGGTGGGTGGCGACTATATCGAGCGGAATTTGCGCGCGGCCGCGCTCGAAGGCCGCATCGTGCAGATCGCCTTCCTCAAAGGCTCCAAGGTCGAGATCGACCTGATGCGGCTGATGATGCGCCGGCTGACGCTGACCGGTTCGACGCTCCGCGCGCAGCCGCCTGAGGCCAAGGCGCGCATGGCGAAGGCCATCGAGCAGCTCCTGTGGCCGCTGCTCGGCGAGGGGCGGCTCAAGCCTGTGATCGAATTCAAGCTTCAAGCTCGATGACGCGGCCGGCGCCCATCGCCGCATCGACGACCCCGAGCATATCGGCAAGATCGTGCTGGTGGCGTGACGGGCGCCGCCGTCATCCGCAAACTTTGTAGAGATATGTCTTCGATCTGTGCTTCTCATCGCGTTGCACCCACGCCTCGGTGAAGAGGCCCTTCTCCCCCGCGCCCTTGCAAATATAGTGGGTACGGAGCCTCCCATTCTTCACCGTGAAACGCACCTCGGCCAAAGTCTTTCCGGCCAGAAGCGCCGATGCTGCCTCAACCGAACGAAGAAGAGCTTGACTTCCGTACAGTCCGGACCGCGGGCTCCGACCGCCATGATCGCGCGCTGGCCCATGATCCTGGTCACGGTCGGCTTTTCAGCCTTCACCACGCAGACAGCGTGCGCGACGCTCGGCTTGAACAGGAAAACCCCGATCAACATTGCGCCAATGCAAGCAAGCGCCCATGCCGGGCTTCGCTTCGACATGACCCTTCCTCCCTGACCTTGATGCGGATGAGAACCCCAGACGCAGCCGGACGACAAACTTTCGGCTGCGGGGCCAGTTCCAGCCTAGACCGGCAGCGCAAAGAGGACGTTCTGGTGCGACTAACAATTGCCTGAACAAGCGCCAGCCTCTATATTGAGATCATTCCCCTTCATTTTCGGATTGGCTCTTTCGCCGGAGGGGGCGGAAGGGCGCCGCTACACCCTTGAGGATTAAGACCCAATGGACCGCCTCCCTTTGATGCCGAAAGCGACCGCCGTATGGCTGGTCGACAACACCTCGCTCACTTTCGAGCAGATCGCCGAGTTTTGCGGGCTGCATGTGCTGGAGGTGAAGGGCATCGCCGACGGCGACGTGGCCCACGGCATCAAGGGTATGGATCCGATCTCCTCCGGCCAGCTCTCCCGCGAGGAGATCGCCGATGCCGAGCGCAACCCTACGCATCGGCTGAAGCTGTCGGAGCCCAAGGTCGAGGTGCCCGAGGTCAAGACCAAGAAGGGCCCGCGCTACACGCCCGTGTCGCGCCGGCAGGACCGGCCGAACGCGATCCTTTGGCTGCTCAAGAACCATCCCGAGCTCAAGGACTCGCAGATCATGCGGCTGGTCGGGACCACGAAGCCGACCATCATCGCCATCAAAGAACGCTCGCATTGGAACTCGCCGAACCTCGTGGCGCAGGATCCGGTGACGCTCGGGCTCTGCTCGCAGACCGACCTCGACGCCGAGGTGAAGAAGGCCGCAGCCAGGCTCGCGCGCGAGAAGAAAGAGGCGGCCGGCTCCGAGCCCGCCAAGGCCGGTACGCTCCTGCCGACGGAGGAGACAACAGCCGCGCCGGCGCCCGAGCCTGAGCCAGCGCCTGTGCGCGAACGCGCGCTTGGCACGTCGCTTGCCGGGGAGGCGCGCGCCGCCATGGCCGCGCCCGACGAGGAAGAGGAAGGGCCCGATGCCGACTCGGTCTTCGCCAAGCTCAAGGACCTGAAGCGCAGCAACGCGACGTCGGAGTAGCTACCCGTCCACCGTGCGGTGTCATTCCCGCGAATGCGGGAATCCAATAGTCACCGAAGTCAACAGGCCTGCACGCGCCCAGGAGTACTGCGTGCCCGCCTTCGCAGGCATGACAGTCGCTTGCTGTGGATTTCCCAAAATTGACGCGGATCAAAGCGGCGCCGCGCCCGGCGCCCCATTCTGGCACCTCAATCAACGAGAGGTGCTGCCATGAGCCCCGTCGAAACCTCCTATCTCGTTTTGGTGCTGGTGGGCCTGATCGGATTCGCGAGCACGCTTGCCTATTACGCGGCCTTCCGAAACGATCAAATAGGACGAATGCGAAGATCGCCGATTGATCGGGAGGGTTGAGCTTGGCTAAGGTGCGGCGAGGAAGCGCATGCTAGCCATGGCCAACCCTTACGACACCGGCCTCGACAAGACGCCGGCCAATTACCAGCCGCTGACCCCGCTCGTGTTCCTCGAGCGCGCGGCGAGCGTGCATCCCGACCACGCCGCCATCATCCACGGCAACGCGCGCACCACCTACCGCGAGTTCTACGCGCGCTCGCGCAAGCTCGCCTCGGCGCTTGCCGCGCGCGGCATCGGGCTGGGCGACACGGTCTCGGCGATGCTCGCCAACACGCCGCCGATGCTCGAAGCGCATTACGGCGTGCCGATGATTGGTGCGGTCCTGCACGCCATCAATACGCGGCTCGACGCGGCCGCCGTCGCCTTCATGCTCGACCATGCGGACAGCAAGGTCGTCGTCTGCGACACGGAGTTCGCGCCCGTGATGCAGGAGGCGCTCGCTGAGGCCAAGGTCAAGCCGCTCCTCATCGATTACAGTGATCTTGCTTGCGGGGTCGAGGGCAAGCGCCTCGGCAAGCTCGACTACGAGGCGTTCGTCGCAGGCGGCGACCCGGACTTCGCCTGGGCCATGCCGTCGGACGAATGGAACGCGATCTCGCTGAACTATACCAGCGGCACGACGGGCAATCCCAAAGGTGTGGTCTACCACCATCGCGGCGCGGCGCTGATGTGCTACGCGAACGCGGTCGCGACCGGCATGGGGCAGCACCCGGTCTATCTCTGGACGCTCCCGATGTTCCACTGCAACGGCTGGTGCTTCCCCTGGTCGCTGTCGCTGCTTTCCGGCACGCATGTGTGCTTGCGCGCCGTGCGCGCCAAGCCGATCTACGACGCGATCGCCGATCGCGGCGTGACGCATCTCTCCGGCGCACCCTTCGTCATGGCGGCGCTGCTCGGCGCCACCGACGCGGAGCGGCGGAGCTTTCCGCAGCGGGTCGCCTTCAGCCATGCCGCAGCACCCCCGCCCGGCGCCGTGCTCGCCAAGATGGACGAGGCGGGCTTCGAGCTGACGCATCTCTACGGGCTGACCGAAACTTACGGTCCGGCCGTGCTCAACGAATGGCACGCCGCCTGGGACGAGCTTCCGCACGAGGAGCGGCTCAAAAAACGCATCCGCCAGGGCGTGCGCTACCACGCGCTCGAAGACCTGACCGTGATGAACCCCGAGACTATGCAGCGCGTGCCGGCCGACGGCGAGACGCTCGGCGAGGTCATGTTCCGCGGCAATATCGTGATGAAGGGCTATCTCAAGAACCGTAAGGCGACGGAGGAGGCCTTCGCCGGCGGCTGGTTCCATTCCGGCGATCTCGGCGTGCTGCACCCCGACGGGTATATCCAGCTCAAGGACCGCTCCAAGGACATCATCATTTCGGGCGGCGAGAACATCTCATCGATCGAGGTCGAGGACGTGCTCTACAAGCACCCAGCCGTCGTCGCCGCCGCGGTCGTGGCCAAGGAAGATGCGAAATGGGGCGAGACGCCGTGCGCCTTCGTCGAGACGCGCCCCGGCTCGCAAGTAAGCGCGGACGAGATCATCGCTTGGTGCCGCGAGAACCTCGCCCGCTACAAATGCCCGCGCCATGTCATGTTCGTCGAGCTGCCCAAAACCTCGACCGGCAAGATCCAGAAATTCAAGCTGCGCGAGCTGGCGAAGGAGGTTTGAGGCACTTACATGCCGTTTCTCAGATTCGATCTGATCGAGGGCCGCAGCGAGGCCGAGCTCAAGGCCCTGCTCGATGCGGCGCATCGCGCCATGCTCGCCGCCTTCAAGGTCCCTGAGCGCGACCGCTATCAGATCGTGCAGGAGTACAAACGCTCGCACATGATCGTCGAGGACACCGGCCTCGGCATCGAGCGCAGCGACAAAATCGTCTTTCTCCAGGTGACCACGCGCAGCCGTGACAGGAAACTGAAGGAGGCGTTCTATCGCCTGCTCTGCGAGGCGCTCGAGCGCGACTGCGGGATCGCCCCGTCCGACGTAGTGGTGTCGATGGTGGAAAACTTCGACGAAGACTGGTCCTTCGGCCTCGGCCGCGCGCAGTTCCTCACCGGCGAGCTCTAGCGCCCTATCCGGGACCGTCGCGGCGCTTTACAACCTTGGCGCTCTGCTTGCCACTCTTCGGTGTGGCGGCGTAGGCGCTCTTCTTGCCTTGCTTCACCTTCAGCGCTTGCTTCGTCTTGGCGGGGTTGGCGCGCACGGCCTGCCGCTCGACGGAATAGGGTTTCTCAATGAAAGGAGGCTTGCTGAACGTGCACACCCAGCCCGCGCTCGGCTTCGAGACCTACCGGCAGGTGCGGTAAGACGGACTCATCCAGAACGACGGCGGGTAGGCTTTCCAGCCGAATCCATGGTAGAGCGGAACCAGAACGCCGGGCTCGGCCCGCGCCGGCCCATCGATCGAGAGCGCGCTAAGCGAAGCGGCCACAACGAGGAGAGACTTCAGCCGCACTGCGTGGTCCTCCGGGCCCCACATCTTTGTCATTGCCCGGCTTGACCGGGCAACCCCTAGTCCAAGACCGTGCAGAATTACTGCGATCGGTGACTACTGGGTGCCCGCCTTCGCGGGCATGACACCTACTCTCAGGACGCCGCGCGCACTGAATAGAAGCTTGCGCGGGCGCGGCGGTTCGCGCCAATCTTGGGCGGGGTGCAATTGGGGGCATGGCCATCACGCTCGAGCAGCAATTCAGCGAGATCGCGATCTATGTCGCGCTCCTCATCGAGGCAGGCGCGGTCTTCGTCGTGAGCTTTGGCGCGCTGCAGGCGATCATCGGCGTGATCGGCGCGATCTTCAGCCGCGGGGCTAACGAACTGGCCGGACGCGAGATCTGGCTCAAATTCGCCACCTGGATCCTGCTTTGCGCTCGAATTCGCGCTCAACGCTGATCTCGTGCGCACGGCTGTGGCGCCGACCTGGGAGGACATCGCCAAGCTCGCCGTCATCGCCACCATCCGCACCATGCTCAATTACTTCCTTGCCAAGGACATCGCGGCCTTCGAGGCCGCCAAGGCAACCGCCCAGAATCCGCCACAAGGGCCCAATTTGTAACGCTTTTGCCGCCTATTTATTGGACCGCCGCTCGCGAATATGGTTGAGTGGCAGGCGATAAAGAGCGGCGCCCTTTGGGCAGGGGTCGCTCGCGCCTCCGGCGTTTCGACTGGGGATCGAGGACGCAAACGGCAGGTGCGTCTGCAAGAGGCGAAAGCGGAGGCCGTGAAAGCCTTCGCGCGGGAATCGCCTCTCCTTGGGACGAGGGGGATGATCGGCAACACGCAAGCAGCGGGAGGGCGCTTTCAGCTCATCCTGATCAAGCCCTCGCATTACGATGGCGACGGCTATGTCGTGCAATGGTTGCGCTCGACCATGCCTTCGAACTCGCTCGCCGCCGTCTATGGCCTCGCGCTCGGCGCCGCCGAGCGGCAAATTCTTGGCCCCGATCTTCCCATCGACGTCCACGCCATGGACGAGACCAACACGCGCGTCAAACACCGCGATCTCATCAAGCTGATCAAGCAGAATGGCGGGCTCGGCCTGGTCGGCATTGTCGGCGTGCAGTCGAATGAATTTCCCCGCGCCGTCGACATCGCCCGGCCCTTCCGCGAGGCCGGCATCCCGGTCTTGATCGGCGGCTTCCACGTGTCTGGCTGTCTCGCCATGCTGAAGGACACGCAAACCGACATCAAGGCGGCCCAAGAGCTCGGAATTTGCATCTACGCGGGGGAGGCTGAAGAGGGCCTGGACGAGGTCCTTCTGGACGCTGCCCGCGGCGAGTTGAAGCCGCTCTACGATCACATGAAGCATTTGCCGGATATCGGCTCGGTCGCCTCGCCGCCCTTCCTGCCATACGACTTCGTCACGCGGACGATCGGCAACACGACGAGCTTCGACGCCGGACGCGGCTGCCCCTTCCAGTGCTCGTTCTGCACTATCATCAACGTGCAAGGGCGCAAGTCGCGCTACCGCTCGGCCGACAGCGTCGAGCAAATCCTGCGCATGAATTACGCGCAAGGGGTCAACCGCTTCTTCATCACCGACGACAATTACGCGCGCAACAAGGACTGGGAAGCGATCTACGACCGCATCATCAAGCTGCGCGAAGAAGACGGCATGGACATCCGTTTTTGCATCCAGGTTGACACGCTCTGCCATAAAATCCCGAACTTCATCGACAAATCGAAGCGGGCCGGCGTGACGCGCGTGTTCATCGGGCTCGAGAACATCAACCCGGCCAATCTGATCGCCGCCAAGAAGCGGCAGAACAAGATCACCGAGTACCGCAAGATGTTGCTCGAATGGAAGCGGGTCGGCATCATGACTTATGCCGGCTACATTCTCGGCTTCGAGAACGACACGCCAGAGTCGATCAAGCAGGACCTCGAGATCATCCAGCGAGAGTTGCCGCTCGACATGCTCGAGTTCTTCGTGCTGACCCCCCTGCCGGGATCCGAAGATCACAAAGTGCTGTACGAGAAGGGCGTCTGGATGGACCCCGACATGAACAAATACGACGTCGAGCACGTCGTCACCGCCCATCCTAAGATGACGGCGGAGGAGTGGTCGGGCATCTACCAAGCGGCCTGGAACTACTATTATACCGACCAGCATCTCGAGACGATTATGCGCCGCGCCTATGCATGCGGCATCAACCTCAAGTCCCTCCGCACCGTGCTGTTCTGGTTCTCGAGCGCGGTGCCGATCGAGGGCCTGCATCCCCTGCAATGGGGCATCTTCCGCATCAAGCATCGCCGCGACCGTCGCTCCTGCCTGCCGATCGAGCCGGTCGTTCCGTTCTACGCGCGCTATGCGGCCGACATCGCGCGCAAGCTCGTGATGGTCGGTAGACGCTGGCGCCATCTGACGAAGATCATCAATAGGGTTCAGGCCGACCCAAACGCCAAGTTCTACATGGACGAGGCGCTGACTGCCGTGGCCGAGGAAGATTCCGAGCACATGGAGCTTTACACGCAGAACGAGGCCGCGCGCGTCGCGGTCGAGCGCGAGCGCCGCGTTGCGGGTGTCAAGGCGAACGTCAACGGCGCCGCCGTTCTTGTCGCGAACAGCCGCGCCACCAACGGCCCCGGTCCGGGCACCCATGCCGGCAACGGCCACGCCGATGCCGAGCACGCTCATGGCCACGAGCCTGAAGCGGTCAGGCCGGAAGCCGCCCCGCCCGTCTAACGACGCGCGTCATCTGCAAGCGCGCCATCCCTCCCCTTGATGGGAAGGGAGTCGCGCCGTTAGCGCGACGGGTGGGGTCAGTATCCTAGCGTTTGAATGCAAGCCCCCACCCCGACGCCGAAAAGCGGCGTCGGACCTCCCCACAAGGGAGAGGATGAAAAACGGAACGCTTGAAAGAGGCCCTAGTTGCCGCTGCCGAAGGCGCGGTTGATCATGTCGGCAAAGCCGCCTTTGCGGAACAGGCCTGGGCGGCGTTCCTCTTCGACGACGGGCTGGTCGTAATAAGCGTCCTGCCGGCCGTAGCCCTGCCCCGGCGGCGCGCCAGGGCCAAGCATCTCCGCCTTCATCCACCCGGTCGCCGAGCTTTGCGGATCGGTGACTTCAACCCATTCGCCGTTGCGGGATACCACGCGCAAGGTCCGGCCGAAGGGGAAGGCGAACAGGATCGGGGCGTCTAGGGACGCAGTGGACCGCATGCCCGTACCCGAGACCATCACCTGCGCCCACTCTTCGCCGGGAGCGCCGGGCGCGCCCTGCTGCGCGTAAGGATCGCCGGTCTGACCGTAAGGCTGGGCACCCGGGGGCTGGCGGTAGGCACCCCTTTGCGACTGGGCATAGGGATCGGCGTAAGGATCGGCAGAGGGCTGCTGCCCGTACGGCGCTTGCGCCGGTTGCCCGTAGGGCCGCTGGCCGTAGGCGCCGGGAGGCGGTCCGCCATTTTGATCGGCATAGGTCTGATCGAAATCGTCCTGCCCCTGGCCGTAAGGATCGGGCGGTGGCACCTGGCCATATTCATCTGCGGCCGCCGGATCGTAGGGCGCCTCGCCATGGGCCGGTGCCTGCTCCGGCAGATCGCCGCCGTCATTCGGCACGACGGCTCGGCCGTCGGTCTGCCAGGGCAGCGGGTCTCCGCCGCCATCCGGATATGCGCCATCCTCGGCGGGCGGCAGGGCCGCGGTCTCGTTCGGCTGATCGCTATCGTCGGGCGGAAGCTCGGCAGGCGGCTTCGCGGCTTGCTTCGGCTTGGGCGTCGGCGGTGGAGGCGTCTCGGGCTTGGCCTCGGCTTCGCCCGGGAGCGGCGGCGGCTCGGGCGTATCGTCCGACTTGCCCTCGGGCTTGGCATCGGCCTCCTCACCCCCGATCGCGCTCTCATAGGCAAGCGGGCGGCTCGCCCGCTCGGTCTTCACCAGCTTCGCGACCGGCGCCTGAGAGAGCACCATGTAGATCGCGCCCAACGCGATCCCCGCCATGGCGAACAGCGAGATGAGGAACCTGACGATGGCTTGGTCTCCCTACGTGCCACCATTAAACAAGGAAAAAGGCGGCAATAGCGTGGCTTGAGGATCGCAGATTATAGGCTCGTTAGGCTTAACTGGGGATGAATCTTTTGTCGCGCCCAATACCGCAGCCGCGGACCCTATTCGGCTTGCGGTGGGGTTTCGGCCGGAGCCTCCGCCGGCGCTTCGCCCGGAGGCGCGGAGGGCACATCCTGGATCGAACTCCAGGTAGTCGATTATTGCCGCCACGTCCTGCGGATCGAATACGAAGATCGGCATTTCGGGATGGCCCGAGACGATGCCCTCGGCGAGCAATTCGGCGAGGTCCTCGACCGGATATTTGGAGGAGAGCGTACGGAAGGGCGGCGCTTCGGCATGCGGACTGTCCCCCTCCTTGCCGATGGCGTGGCAGCGCGCGCAATTCTCCTCGACCAGCACCTTGCCCTTGGCTGTCAGATCCTTCTCGGCCGCGAAGGCAGGCGCCAGAAGCCCCGGCAGCGCCAGCGTCAGGACGCAAAGCCTCACGACCCCAATTCCTACATTTCAGACCAAGCGCGGCCTTGCCCAGCATCGCTTGCCTCCCTCTTGGCTCTACGCTTAGCGCACTCTTGGCTCTGCGCTTACCGCAACCTCCAGGCAAGGGAAAGGCCGCAGGGATCGTGCCGACCCCACGGCCTCGCCAAAATCTTCGCGCGCGCCGAGCGCGCTTGTCACGACGCTCAAGAGCGGGCGCATGACTGCGCCCAAGCGAAGGCGCCTAGTGGCTGACCTCGTGCTTGAGCCGTTCGATCTCATCCTTCAGACGCAGCTTTTGACGCTTCAGCTCCGCGACCTTGAGCGCGTCGGCCGACGGCCGCGCCAGCTCTTCTTCGATTTTGCGATCCAGGGAGCGGTGTTTCTCTGACAACTCCACGAGATGTGCGTCAAGCGCCATATCGGACCTCCTTGAGAAGTGGGTCTCGGGCCAAGCATTGTGACAAATCGGCAAACATTTGTCTAATGCCGGCCACGTCCCGGTGTTCCCGGCCATCGCGCATCCCAGGGCCCCGGAAACAAATCGCCGCGGGACGCGCGACCTTGTGACGCCCCGGCCCTTGCGGGCTCAAGGCTGGCCGCGATAGTTTGACGCGTCCCGGATGGAACTCGTCCCAGAGGAACTCGTCCCGGAGGCAAGCAAGGAGCAGGGACGTTATGGAGAGCGAGGAGATTCGCGAGCTCCGGGCGACGCTGCTCAGGCTCAAGCAGGAGCATCGCGATCTCGACAGCGCCATCAATGCGCTTGAGGAATCGGGACGCGCCGACCCCCTGCAATTGAAGCGGCTCAAGAAGAAAAAGCTCGCGCTCAAGGACGAGATCGCGCGCATCGAGGACCAGCTCCTCCCCGACATCATCGCTTAAGGGCGCGCCGCCTATCATAGGCGAGGATGACGAGGCCGAGCAGCCCGGCCGCGATCTCGATGCCGAGATAGACGTCGAGCAGCCGGCTCGCGGGTCCGTCGACGATGAGGCTGACGATCCGGCCGAGCGCCAGCGATAGCGAAAAGATCACGGCCCAGACCACCGCGACGCGCTGCCAGTCCGGCTTGAACGCCGCAACCCCCCAGAACACGCACGCGCCGAGGTAAAGGAACATCATCGCGCGGAAGATCTGGATTTGGTCCGCGCCTTTAACCTCGATGTCGAGAGCCCTTGGCAGGACGTTTGCGGGATCGAACCCGTAGCTCAGCGCGATCGGCACGACGATCGCGACGGCGCCGAGCAGGTAGGCCTTCATCAGCTTGCTGTCGCGCGGGCGGAGCGGGTCCTTAGCCATGAGCGACTTTTGCGCCATCGAGTGGTGCCGGGCAACGGGTCACGTCCCGCCAAACGCGCCTTGCCAAGCCCGGCGGAACCCTTTAATTCCCGCGCTTCCGCGGATGCGATCGGCCGAAGAGCTAGCGTGCATGAGCGATGAGAAGCCCGTCATCGGCATCATCATGGGGAGCCGCTCCGACTGGCCGACGCTTAAGGAAGCGGCCTCCGTCCTCGACAAACTGAAAGTGCCTTACGAGACGCGCGTCGTCTCGGCGCATCGCACGCCGAAGCGGCTCTACGCCTATGCTGCGAGCGCGCGCGAGCGCGGGCTGAAAGTGATCATCGCGGGCGCAGGCGGCGCGGCGCATCTTCCCGGCATGACCGCCTCGATGACGGAACTCCCCGTGCTCGGCGTGCCGATCGAGAGCAAGGCGCTGAAAGGCCTCGACAGCCTGCTCTCCATCGCCCAGATGCCGGCCGGCGTGCCCGTCGGCACGCTCGCCATCGGCGCCGCGGGCGCGACCAATGCCGGCCTGCTCGCCGCGCAGATCCTCGCGCTCAACGATGCGAGGCTCGGGGCGCGCGTCGCGGCATGGCGCGCGGCGCAGACAGCGTCCATCCCCGAGTCGGTCGAGGATAATGCGTGAGGTCCCGCTCCCGCCCGGGAGCGCGATCGGCATTCTCGGCGGCGGCCAGCTCGGTCGCATGCTTGCCGTGGCCGCAAGTCAGCTCGGGCTTAAAACCCACGTCTATTCCGACGAAGACAACGCACCGGCCTTCGACGTGGCGGCTGAAGCGACCGTCGCGCCCTATACCGACATGCAGGCGCTCGCACATTTCGCGGCCAGCGTCGATGTGATCACCTGCGAGTTCGAGAACGTGCCGGCCGCTTCGCTTGAAGCCGCGGGCCGCGCGGCAAAGGTCTTCCCGCCGCCGAAATCCTTCGCCGTGGCGCAGGACCGCCTTGCCGAGAAGGATTTCGTCGCCGGGCTCGGCATTGGTGTTGCGCCTTATGCCGGCGTCGAGAGCCTCGAGGATTTGCGTAGCGGGCTCGCGCGCGTGAAGCTCCCCGCGCTGATCAAGACGCGGCGGCTCGGCTATGACGGCAAGGGCCAGGCCCTGATCCGCGACGCGAGCGAGGCCGAATCCGCGTGGGCTACCATCGGCCGCGTGCCCGCCGTGCTCGAAGGCGTCGTGCTGTTCGAGCGCGAGATCTCGGTGATCGCCGTGCGCGGGCAGGACGGCGCGCTTGGCTTCTACGACCCCGTCGAGAACGTGCATGAGAACGGCATCCTCGCCATGAGCCGCGTGCCCGCCGCCATCTCGGCGACCACCGCCTTCGAGGCGCGGCGCATCGCCGGCGCCATCGCCGAGGCTCTCGGCCATGTGGGCGTGATCGCGGTCGAGATGTTCGAGCGCGCTGACGGCTCGCTCATCGTCAACGAGTTCGCCCCGCGCGTGCATAATTCCGGGCACTGGACGCTCGATGCCTGCGCCGTGAGCCAGTTCGAGAATCATGTGCGCGCGATCACGGGCTGGCCGCTCGGCGACACCGCCCGTCACAGCGACGCGGTGATGACCAATTTGATCGGGGCCGATGTCGAGCAATGGCGCGCGCTCGCCGCCGAGCCCGGCACTGCCGTCCATCTCTACGGCAAGGCGGAGGCGCGGCACGGCCGCAAGATGGGCCATTTCACGCGGCTCTATCCGAGGCGCTGATGCCGCGTGGTTCGAGGACCTGCGGTCATCCTGAGGTGCGAGGGCGAAGCCCGAGCCTCGAAGGACGGCCGGCCACCTCACTATGACGCGCGCCGTGTCTGGACAACCGTCCAACATTTTGTTAGATCAGCCGCCGGATGCGGGACCTTGGCCGGTTTCCGGTCGGGGTTTTATTTGGCCCCCGCTCCATTCCCAAAACCAAGGCCAATCGGAGATCTCAGGCGCGTGCAAGTCGTCGTTCGCGATAACAATGTCGATCAGGCCCTCCGGGCGCTGAAGAAGAAAATGCAGCGCGAAGGCATCTTCCGCGAGATGAAGCTCCGTAACTATTACGAGAAGCCGTCGGAGAAGCGCGCCCGCGAGAAGGCCGAGGCCATCCGCCGCGCCCGCAAGCTCGCGCGCAAGAAGGCGCAGCGCGAAGGCGGTGGTGGTGTTGGCGGTGCGCGCGCTGCTGCCCCGAAGCCCCGCGGCCGCCGCTAGGTTATTTCTTCAATCTGATTGCTTTTGCCCGGCTTGACCGGGCAACCCAGTAATCGATGCCGGCGCCTAATGGTCACCTGCACATGACCACTGGATGCCCGCCGCGGGCATGACAAAAGCCGTTGAAGGGGGAACCTGCTACCGGTCCTCGACGCTAGCCGCAGCAGCGGCCTCGACCCTGCGGCCGGCACGCGCAACGCGCTCCGGCGCGACGGGCTTCGCCTCCACCGGCTCCACGGTTTCGAGGCTCTCGAGGAACGCGCGGACCTTCGCCCACCCGCCCAGCTCGAACAAATCGCTGTGGCCGGCGCGCGGAACCACAACAAGGCTCTTGGGCTCGTTGGCCGCATGGAAGACGTGCCGCGCCTGATCGAGCGGAATGATGTTGTCGCGGCCGCCATGGATGATGAAGAGCGGCACGTTCACCTGCCCGATCCGGTCGATGGTCCGGTATTGATCGACCATGATGAGGCCGAGCGGAAAGCCGGGCCACAACAGCTTGCCCACATCGACGGTCGACGTGAACGGCGCCTCGAGCACGAGTGCCTGGACTTCGCGATGCAGCGCAAGGCGTGTCGCCACCGCAGTCCCGAGCGACTCTCCGTAAGCGATGATCTTCTGCGGGCTCACGCCCTGCGCGCGTAGGCAATCATAGGCGAGAAGTGCGTCGGCCGAGATCTTCTTCTCGCTCGGCCGTCCGCCCGATCCGCCATAGCGGCGATAGTTGAGCATGAAAACGCCGTAGCCGTCCGCGGCGATCGCGGCGATCTTGCCCGAGCGATAGGACGCATTGCCGGCATTGCCGGTGAAATAGAGGAGCGTCGGCTTGCCGTGTCGGGCCGGCAGATACCAGGCGATCAGCGTGACGCCGCCGGTGCCCTTGAAGGTGACTTCCTGCACGCCTGGAAGGCCCACATCCTTCGGCGCAACCCTGTTGCGGTCGGGGATGTAGACGAAATAGCGATGCATCAGTCGGCCGACGACGACGATAAGTGCGAAGATGCCGATCAGCGAGAGGATGAGGTTCAACATAGGCGCAGCAATGACCTTCGAGCCGTTTGAGACAAATCACACTTCGACTAGCCTATTCCCGGTGAACGTCGCCTGAATGACTGGCGCCGCTTTTAGGGAAAAAGGCTTTGCTTCAACCTGCCGCCGCTAAGGATGAAACGATCAAGACGTAGTCCGGTCTTGCGACTGATTGAGCGCAAGTGGTGCTGCCGGCGCGGATACTCTCCCTTTTCTCGAAGCTAGCCAACAGGAATCCTTCCCGGTCGGTTACGAACGATGAGGCGCTGCACCATCGCGCCATTGCCCTAACGCATCGTCTACGCCATAGGCTTAATGCGAAAGGTGGGGACGATCTTGCGCCGCACCAAGGGGTAAACGGCGCGAGGATCCGAGGGGCCCGGTGCAATCCTCGTGCCGTGGCGCAGCAAAGCGCGCGGGGTAAACGGGCAATGGAGCGGGAGTTTGGCGATTTTTGGTTGTCTTCGAGGCCATTAACCAGCGCGCGCAATCGTCACAGCGCCTTGGCGATCTCCTCGGTCATCTTCTTGGCGTCGCCGAGCACCATCATGGTGTTGTCGCGGTAGAAGAGCGGGTTGTCGATGCCGGCATAGCCCGACGCGAGCGAGCGCTTGTTGAACAGCACCGTCCCCGACTTCCACACTTCGAGCACCGGCATGCCGTAGATCGGCGAGGTCGGATCGTCCTCGGCTGAGGGGTTGGTCACGTCGTTGGCGCCGATCACATAGACCACGTCGGCCTGCGGAAAGTCCGAGTTGATGTCCTCGAGCTCGAACACCTCGTCATAGGGGACGTTCGCCTCGGCGAGCAGCACGTTCATATGGCCGGGCATGCGCCCCGCCACCGGGTGGATTGCGTATTTCACCTCGACGCCCGCTTTCTTCAACCCGTCAGCCATCTCGCGCAGCGCGTGCTGCGCCTGCGCCACCGCCATGCCGTAGCCCGGCACGATGATCACGCGAACGGCGTTCTTCATGAGGAACGCAGCGTCCTCGGCCGAGCCGAGTTTCACCGGCTTCTGCTCCGCGCCGCCCGCGGGGCCGGCCACCTCGCCGCCGAACCCGCCGAGGATGACGCTGATGAAGGAGCGGTTCATGCCCTTGCACATGATGTAGGAGAGGATCGCGCCCGAGGAGCCGACCAGCGCGCCGGTGATGATCAGCGCCGTGTTGGCGAGCGTGAAGCCGATGCCGGCCGCGGCCCATCCCGAATAGGAATTGAGCATCGAAATCACGACCGGCATGTCCGCGCCACCGATCGGGACGATGATCAGCACGCCGAGCAGGAAGGACAGCGCCACGATCGCCCAGAAATAGAACGCGGTCTGCTCGCGGCAGAACAGCACGACGCAGAGGACGAGCAGCGCCGTCAGCGCGATGTTGATCAGATGCCGCGCGGGCAAGAGGATCGGCTTGCCGGACATGCGGCCCGAGAGCTTGAGGAAGGCGATGATCGAGCCGGTGAAGGTGACGGCGCCGATGGCCGCGCCGAGCGACATCTCGATCAGGGTCGATGTCTTGATGGCGCCAGGCACGCCGATGCCGAAGGCTTCCGGCGCATAGAAGGCGGCAGCCGCGACCAGCACAGCGGCCATGCCGACCAGCGAGTGGAAACCCGCGACCAGCTCCGGCATCGCCGTCATGGGGATGCGCCGGGCGATCACGGCGCCGATCGCGCCGCCCACCGCGATGCCGCCAACGATCATCGCCCAGGTCAGCGCCGTCTGCGGCCTGGCTACGACGAGCGTGGTGAGCACGGCAATCGCCATGCCGGCCATGCCGAGATAGTTGCCGCGCCGCGAGGTCTCTGGCGAGGACAGCCCGCGCAGCGCCAGAATGAACAGGACGCCCGAGGCGAGATAGAGCAGCGCGACGAGATCCGGGTTCATTTCTGTTTCTTTTGATACATGGCGAGCATGCGCTGGGTGACGAGGAAGCCGCCGAAAATGTTGATGCTTGCCATGATCAGCGCGGCAAGGCCGAGCAGCTTGGCGAGCCAGTGGCCGGAGCCCGAGGCGTCAACGGTCTCGACCGCGACCGCGAGCAGCGCGCCGACCACGATCACCGAGGAGATGGCGTTGGTGACCGACATCAGCGGCGTGTGGAGCGCAGGCGTGACGGCCCACACCACGAAATAGCCAACGAACACGGCGAGCACGAAGATCGAGAATTGCGAGACGAAATCGTGGCTCTCCGCGGCCGCTGCTTCTTGTGCGAACGCGGGGCCTGCGAGCGCGCAAACCGCGAGAACGGCGATTGCGAGTGCGGCAAGCACGGCGCCTAGCCTCTCACGCGTCATGTCTTGCCTCCCTTCGGCTCGCGTTTCGCGGCAGGTTTCTTGACGGGCGCCTTGGCACCGTCGGCAGGCGCGGCCGAGGCGGCCGGGCCGGCCTTCACGCCGAGCCGCTCGGCGATCGCCCCATTGACGATGGCGCCGTCGCGCGCGATCAGCGTTCCCTTGACCAGCTCGTCGTCCCAATTGACGGCGAGCGTCTTCTTTTCCTTGTCGATCACCGGCTCGACGAAGGCCTGCAGGTTGCGCGCATAAAGGCTCGAGGCGTTGACCGGCACGAGCCCCGGCAAATTGAGCTTGCCGAAAATCCGCACGCCGTTGTGATTGACGATCTCGCCGGGCTTCGCCAGCTCCGCGTTGCCACCGCGCTCGACCGCGAGGTCGACGATGATGGAGCCGGGCTTCATGCTCTGGATCATCGCCTTGGAAATGAGCTTCGGCGCAGGGCGCCCGGGGATCAGCGCCGTGGTGATGACGATGTCCTGATTCTTCACGTGCTCGGCCACGAGCTCGGCCTGCTTCTTCTTGTAGGCGTCGGACATTTCCTTGGCGTAGCCGGCGGCAGTCTCCGCCTGCTTGAACTCCTCGTCCTCGATCGCGATGAACTTGGCGCCGAGCGAAGCCACCTGCTCCTTGACCGCCGGGCGCACATCCGTCGCGGTGACGATGGCGCCGAGCCGCCGCGCCGTGGCGATGGCCTGCAACCCGGCGACTCCCACGCCCATGACGAACACGCGCGCGGCGGGCACGGTACCCGCGGCCGTCATCATCATCGGCAGCGCGCGCTCGAACGCGGCGGCCGCGTCGACCACCGCCTTGTAGCCCGCGAGGTTCGATTGTGAGGAGAGCACGTCCATGGTCTGCGCGCGCGAGATGCGCGGCATCAGCTCCATGGCGAACAGCGACACGCCCGTCTTGGCGAGCGCGTCAAGCCCTTCGGCGTCGGAGAACGGGTCGAGCATACCGACCACGGCAGCGCCTGTCTTCATCGCCTTGGCGAGGCTGAGCTGCGGCCGGCGAACGGTGAGTACGACATCGGCGCCGCCGACGGCCTCCTCGTCGCTCTTGGCGATCCTGGCGCCGGCTTCGTTGTAAGTCATCATCGGAGAAATGCGACCGGAGACCCGCGCCGGACCGGACCGTGACCTCGGCGCCGGCCTTGACGAGCTTTTTCACCGTCTCGGGCGAAAGCCCGATGCGCGGCTCGTCGTCTCCTTCGGCAGGTACGCCAATCGCGATCATCGAGGCTCCAAAGCTAGCCACAATCCGCGCCGCTCGCATGCATCCATGCAGGCTCGCAGCAATACATAAAGCGAGAAAGACCAGGCGGGACGTCCGTGGGCGTCAGACCACGAACAGATAGAGGAACCCCAGGATCGCGATCACGCCGATCGAGAGATAGATCGCCCCCTTGAGGAACAGGCCATAGGTCTTCTTGTGCTCGTGATAGTCCATCGCCGGATGGCATTCGGCCGGATCGATATGCATTCCGCTCCCCTCTGACGTTTTGGTTGTCGCTCGCCCCGCGCAATACCACAAAGCCCGCTTGCCGGGCAATAATGATTGCCGGGCACTGCCCATACCGGGGGAACGGTCGAGGCCCCTTTGCCTAGCCTTCGGGCAGCGGCACGCCGGCTTCGGTGAAGGCTCGCCGCTGGCGGCCCGCGACCTCGGCAACGTCCGAGCCCGCGATCGTGTCGTTGAACAGCCGGTAGTAGTTCAGTTCGGCGCCGAGATGCAGGAACACGCCGCCGAGCCCGATCGCCGCGCGGTCCATGAACACGAATTCGCGCGGCACCTTGACCGGCCCCTTCTCCTGCAAGCCTTGATGCACGCGGAAGGCCTCGCGCCGCCCATACATGGCGGGGTTCGTATTGTCGGCGATGGTGCGCACGCGATCCTCGAGCATCGGCCCGTAGATGAATTTCGCCCAGATGTTCAGAATGTCGATCAGCTCGTTGGAGAGGCCGGTGAAACCCCACGTCTCGTACGCATGCACGACCAGCGCGCGGTCGTCGTGCAACAGCCCGCGATAGAGATCGACAACGCCCTGGATGAATTTCGGCGCGAAGCTGCGCATGCAGCCATAGTCGAGCAGGTTGACGCCGGCCGCCCTGCCCTCGCCGTCCTCGAACACGGTGTAGTTGCCGAGATGCGGATCGCCGTGGATCACGCCGTAATGGCTGAACGGATACCACCAGGCGCGGAACATGGCGCGCGCGACTTGATTGCGCTCATCGAGCGGGTGCGTCTTGTAGTCGAGCAGCTTCCGCCCATCGAGCCAGGTCATGGTGAGGAGCCGCGCGCTCGAAAGCTCCGGCAGCACCTTAGGAACGCGGATCAGCGGATCGCCATCGAAGATGATGCCGTAAAGGCGCATGTGCCTGGCTTCGAGCTCATAGTCGAGCTCCTCGCGCAGCCGCGCCGAGATCTCTTGCAGAATCTCCGAGGTCTCGACGGCGGGTCGCAGGCGGCGATGGATGGAGAACAGCACGCCGAGCTGCGCGAGGTCGGCTTCGACCGCCGACTGCATGTCCGGATATTGCAGCTTCACGGCAAGCGCGCGGCCGTCATGGCTCGTCGCGCGATGCACCTGGCCGAGCGAAGCCGATGCCGCGGCCTCTCGCTCGAAGCTAGCGAACTTCGCTTCCCATTCCGGCCCAAGCTCGGCCGCCATGCGCCGCCTGACGAACGGCCAGCCCATCGGCGGGGCCTGGCTCTGCAACTGGCCGAGCTCGAGGGCGTATTCGGCCGGCAGCGCCTCGGGGATGGTGGCGAGAAGCTGCGCCACCTTCATGATCGGGCCTTTGAGCCCGCCGAGCGCCGCGGCGAGCGAAGCGGCCTCCTTGTCGCGCTCGGGATCCAGCCCGAACAGGCGCGTCGCGGCAATGCGCGCCGCAACGCCTCCCACATTGGCGCCGACCGCGGCATAGCGCCTCGCGCGGGCGGTGAGTCGGTTCTTCTCCTTATCGGGCGGACGGTCGTTCATGGGCTGGATGTCGGCATCGCTCTTGGCAGGCAAGGTCCTCCCTCATATAGGTGCGCGACCGATGATGCGCCCGCCGGTGAGGGTAGGGGCGCGGAAACAGCGGGCAGAGAGGCGGGGCACACCCATGATGTCTTGGTTGAGGTTGCTGGTCATCGCGGGACTCGTGTTCGGCTTCGTCATGACCGGGTCTGCTCGTGAAGAAGGACGGCACGACTGAGTTGTTCGCCAAGCACTGACCGGTGACTGCCGCTCACTCCCGCCCGAAATTGTCGAGCGCCTGGCGGTAGTCCTTGAGTGCCTTGCGCGCGACCTCGAGCTCCGCCTCGAGCGCGAGCGATGCCGGCGACTTCGGCCGGCTCGACTGCGCGGCAAGCAAGAGCAGCACAAGGATGACGATCGGCGTTAGAAAGTCGGTGAACAGGATTGGACCGGCATTCCCGGGCGCGAAATTGCCGGACTGCACAACATCCCGGATGTGGCCTATCGCCCGCCCCGGCAAGAAAGCTCATGGCGACGATAAGAACGGCGACGCGCGCCTTGAAGCTAGAGAAAGCCGCGTAAACGCTAGCCAAACCCAGGCCGAGATTGGCGACACCGACCTCGTATTGGAATGGGCTCGGGGTCCAACCGATGGCCGCCGCCGACTGCTCGGGGAAGAACACATGGCCGAGAAAGGCCCACAGACTCATAACTCCGAGCGGAAGCAGGAACAGATAGCGCAGCAGCCGGTCGATGACGAAGTCCCGCCGGATCGGCCCAGGTTCACGCGCGATCGCGACCCCCGCAAAGGCGAGCGCCGCGACCCACAGCAGCAGCGGAACGAGCCAGGTCTGTAGCGTCACGTTCATGGCGATGCCCTAACGCTCAGGCCAGTTGTCTCGGATCCAGCGCGCGAGACTTTCCTCGCTCACCTCGCCAGCAGCGACAGCGAGCATGATAATCACCGCCTCGGTTTCAGGCTCGAGGCAACGTCGATATCGTTGAGACCGAGGAAGGCCACGATCGCCAGGAAGGCGATGCGCTTGTTGCCGTCGACGAAGGCGTGGTTCCGGCGAGAGCCCAAAGCCATAGGCGGCAGCAAGCTCAGCGAGGTCGTCGCTGCCATAGGCGCATTTGTTCTGACGGCCGCGCAAGTGCGGACCGAGCAACCCTTCGATCGCGAATCCCGGCGGCCCGCCGAAGGTGCGGAGCTGCTCGTTGTGAATGGCGATGACCTGATCTTCGGTGAGCCAAATGGGCTCGGTCACTTCGCCAGTTCGCGCAGCGCGTGTCCGATAGCTGCGCATGGCTCTGCGTCGACGATCTCCATCCCCTTCTCGAAGTCGGGTCGTGGGCACGAGCCTGATCCCCCGCCCGCAGTTCTGTGACAAAGAGGCTACTCACCCTGCTTAAGCTCAAGCTCTGCATCAGTTCTCTCGGCAGGATGAGACCAGTCCGAATTTCCGATTCGCTTGATCTCG
Organism: uncultured Alphaproteobacteria bacterium; assembly: GCA_963832515.1. Taxonomy (GTDB): domain Bacteria; phylum Pseudomonadota; class Alphaproteobacteria; order Rhizobiales; family Methyloligellaceae; genus Methyloceanibacter. The sequence continues at coordinate 87,557 of CAWHUE010000015.1, read as the reverse complement.
AGTTTCATGGCATCGCTCCGTTATACGGTTCGTATAACATAGTTATACAACACGTACAACGCCTTGCAGCGCTGTCCGGCGGCCGGCTTGGAACGAAGTGCTGAACGCTAGCTTTCCAGCGCCTCGAGCTCGTCGATCAGGCCCTCGATCACGCTCAAGCCGCGCTGCCAGAACTCCGGATCGCGGGCGTCGAGCCCGAACGGCTTGAGCAGCTCGGAATGGTGCTTGGTGCCGCCGGCCGCCAGCATGTCGAGATAGCGCTCGGCGAAGCCCTTCTCCGCCTTCTCGTAGACCGCATAGAGCGAGTTCACCAGGCAATCGCCGAACGCATAAGCGTAGACGTAGAACGGCGAGTGGATGAAATGCGGGATGTAGGCCCAGAAGGCCTCGTAGCCGGGCCGCAAGTCGATCGCGGGGCCGAGGCTCTCGCGTTGCACCTCCATCCAGATCTCGCCGAGGCGGTCTGAAGTCAGCTCGCCCTCGCGCCGCTCGGTGTGCACCGCGCGCTCGAAATTATAGAACGCGATCTGCCGCACCACCGTGTTGATCATGTCCTCGACCTTGGCGGCGAGCATCGCCTTGCGCTCGCGCTTTGACGGCGCTTGGTCGAGCAGCGCGCGGAAGGTCAGCATCTCGCCGAACACGCTCGCCGTCTCGGCAAGCGTGAGTGGCGTCGGCGCCATCAGTGGCCCCTGCTTGTTGGCGAGCACCTGATGCACGCCATGGCCGAGCTCGTGCGCGAGCGTCATCACGTCACGCGGCTTGCCCTGGTAGTTGAGCAGGATGTAGGGGTGCGCGCTCGGCACGGTCGGATGCGAGAAGGCGCCCGGCGACTTGCCCTCGCGCACCGGCGCGTCGATCCAGCCTTTGGCGAAGAACTCGCCGGCGATGCCGGCCATGCGCGGCGAGAAATCGCCATAGGCGCGCAGCACGGTCTCGCGCGCGTCGTCCCAGCCGATCACGCGCGTCGGCTCTTCGGGCAGCGGCGCGTTGCGGTCCCAATGCGCGAGCTTCTTTTTGCCGAGCCATCCCGCCTTCATCGCGTAATAGCGGTGCGAGATGCGCGGGTAGGCGGCGCGCACGGACGAGACCAGCGCGTCGACCACCTCCTTCTCCACGCGGTTGGAGAGGTTGCGCGCATCGGCGACGTCGGCGAAGCCGCGCCAGCGGTCGGAAATCTCCTTGTCCTTGGCGAGCGTGTTGGTGATCAGCGTGAAGAGCCGCAAATTCTCCTTGAACACTTTGGCGAGCGCTTCCGAAGCGCGCCGGCGCTTGGTCCCGTCCTGGTCGAGCAGGCGGTTGAGCGTCGGCTCGAGGCTCAGCTTCTCACCGTCGACGGAGAATCTCAGCGTCGTCATCGTCTCGTTAAACAGGCGGTCCCAGGAGCCTCGCGCGGTCACTGCCTTCTCGTGGAAGAGCTGCTCGAGCTTGTCGTCGAGCTGATAGGGCTTCTCCTTGCGGAGATCTTCGATCCACGGCCGGAAATAGCCGAGCTCCGCATTCGCCATCGCCGCCTCGAGCGCCGCATCGTCGAGCCGGTTGAACTCGAGCCCGAAGAAGAGCAGCTTCGAGGAGATGGCGGTGATCTTCTCCTGGATGTCGCCGTAGAATTTCTGCCGCTTCGGGTCCGACGTGTCGGCGGCATAGAGCAGCCCCGCATAGGACACGATGCGGCCGAGCAGGTCGTTCAGCGCTTCGAACTCGCGCACGGCTTCCGCGAGCGCTGCCCCGCCTTTGCCGCCATCGAGCAGAGCGGCGAGCTTGCCGGCATAGCGCGCCTGCATGGCGTCGGCGCGCCGGTCCGAGTCCGCGAGGTCCGCCTTGAGCTGTGGCGAGTCCGTCCCTTCGTAGAGATCGGCAAGTTTCCACTCCGGCAAGTCGCCAAGCTTCTTCGCTTGCGCTGCGGCCCCATTTCGGCGCTTGGGCTTCGTCTTGCTGTTGGCGGCGGCCGAAGCCGCATAAACCGGAGCCACCGGCCAGTCGGTCATTCTCAAGGGGATCGGAATCCTCGTTAGCGGCGCATCCCGTCTAGTGTGGGAAGTCGCGGCGAGCCAAGCAAGGCCCAAACGAACGCTTTTCGGCGGCCTGCACGCGACACCTCACCAAAATCGAACTCCGATAAAGGGGATATTTACCCTTACGGTGCACGATTTTGGCACAGGTGCAGCCTGCTTCGGCCGCGTTCCGATCGAGAAGCGGGCTTCGCACGCAAGTTTGTCGCTGCGTCAAGTTGTGAGTGTTGCGTCCATGCCCAAGCGTGTCCTCGTGGTCGACGACGACCCGGCCCAGCGTCGTATTCTTGAAGAGATCATCAAACGGTTCGGCTATGCCGTTGCCACCGCCGATAGCGGCGAGAAGGCGCTCGCGGCACTGAAGGCCGACGGATCGGGCGACATCTCGCTAGTCCTTCTCGACCTCGTCATGCCCGGGACGAACGGCATGGAGGTGCTCTCGTCAATGCGCTCGCTGCCGCGCAAGCCGCCCGTCATCGTGCAGACGGCGCACGGCTCGATCGATGCCGCCATCTCCGCGATGCGCGCAGGCGCCGTCGATTTCGTTGTGAAGCCGCTGAGTCCCGAGCGGCTCGAAGTTTCCATCAAGAACGCGCTCAAGATCGAGGCGCTCGCCGGCGAGCTCGGCCGCATCAAAGCGCGAGCCAAGGGCGAGCTCGGCTTCACCGACCTGATCGCCAGAAGCGAGGCGATGGCCCGCGTGATCGAGCTCGGCAAGCGGGCGGCAAACACCGCGATCCCAGTGCTGATCGAAGGCGAATCGGGCGTCGGCAAGGAGCTGATCGCGCGCGCCATCCAGGGCGAAAGCGTCCGCGCCGGCAAACCGTTCGTCACCGTCAATTGCGGCGCGATCCCCGAGAACCTCGTCGAGAGCATCCTGTTCGGCCACGAGAAGGGCTCCTTCACCGGCGCGAGCGAGAAGCGCATCGGCAAGTTCGTGGAAGCCGATCAGGGCACGCTCTTCCTGGACGAGATCGGCGAATTGCCGCTCGACGCCCAGGTCAAGCTGCTCCGCGCGCTGCAGGACGGCCAGATCGATCCGGTCGGGGCCAAGCAGCCCGTCAAAGTCGATTTCCGCCTCATCTCGGCGACCAACCAGAACCTGATCGAGCTCGTGAACCAGGGCCGCTTTCGCGAGGACCTCTATTACCGGCTGAACGTGTTCCCGATCTGGGTGCCGCCTTTGCGCGAGCGCCTCGATGACGTGCCGGAGCTCGTCCGCCATTTCATCGCGCGCTTCGACGCCGAGGAAGGCAAGCGCATCGACGGGATCAATGAGGATGCGAGCGCCATGCTCGGGCGCTACACCTGGCCCGGCAATATCCGCCAGCTCGAGAATGCCGTGTTCCGCGCCGTGGTCTTGGCCGACGCGCCGACGCTTACGGTGAACGAGTTCCCGCAGATCGCGGCGCATGTCGATGGCTACGCGGTGATGGTGCCGCCGGCGCCTGCGCCCAAGGACCTCACCCCTCGCATCGAAGGCCCCGTCATGCTCGGCGAGTCCGCCGATGCTCCGGCCACCATCCATCTCCCCCAGGCGAACGGCAAGGACGCGATCGGCATCCCTGCGCTGAGCGACTCCGGCGAAATCCGGTCGCTCGAAGCCGTCGAGGCCGACATGATCCGGCTCGCTTTCGGGCGCTATCGCGGACGCATGACGGAGATCGCGAAACGGCTCGGCATCGGCCGCTCGACGCTCTACCGCAAGATGCGCGAGATCGGGCTCGAAGCGCGCGCGAATTGATTGGCGCAGCAAGGGTTTGGCAGAAAAGTCACACCGGGAGAAAATAGCGCCGCGTAACGAAGTTTTGGTCCTGGGCGTGATATGGCCAGTACGGGATCAGCCATTAGGTTTTTCGGAACCTGCCGAACGGTGCCGATTCGGCTGGAGGGGATGAATATGCGGTCAATCCATTGTATCGCGTTAGTCCTGGCGCTTGCCGGGCCTCTGAGTGTGCCTGCTTTCGCTGTCGAGCCGGAAGCACCGAGCGCGCTCGTCACCCGCGCCGAGGCCGTCCGCATCGCGGTCCAGAACCGCCTGGCGGCGAAATTCAAGGAAACGAGCAAGCACAAGACCGACGAGCAAGGCGCGCTTGTCGAATATTACGCCGTCCCCGGCCAGAAGCTGCTCTGGGTCGACGAGAATGGCCTGACCGCGCGCGGCAAATCCGTGATGGACGAGATCAGGCAGGCCGACGATTACGGTCTCCGCGCCTCGGACTACGAGCTGCCCGACGTCGCGAGCTTCGATGCGAGCGCGGCGAATGCCGCGGAGTGGCTTGCCGACGCCGAGATCGAGATCAGCTTCGCCGTGCTCGACTATGCGCACGATGCACGCGGGGGCCGGCTCGATCCGCAGCGCATTTCGCGCAATCTCGATCCCCAGCTCGCGCTTCCCAATCCGACGGAAGTGATCGAGTTCGATCGCCATCCGCTCAGACCCCGCTGCCTATCTGCGCAGCTTCCAGCCCGACCAGCCGCAATTCGAGGCGCTCCGGCAGAAGCTGATCGAGCTTCGCGGCGGCAAGAAGAGCCCCGCGCCCGAGGCGAAGGTCGCCGTCAAGCTGCCCGAGGGCCCGGCCCTGAAATACGGCATCAGGCATCCTCAGGTCGCGCTGCTCCGCGCCCGCCTCGAAGTGGCCTCCGACGGAAGCGCCGACGAGGAGATGTTCGACGACACGGTGCTCGAAGCCGTGAAGCGGTTCCAGAGCGCGCACGGCTCCAGCGCCGACGGTGTGGTCGGCCCGGGCACGCGGCGGCTCATGAACGAGCCGAACAAGCGCCAGGCCAAGGGCGGCGCCGCCAGCATCAGGACCATCCTCCTCAACATGGAGCGCTGGCGCTGGCTGCCGCACGACCTCGGCGCCTTCTACGTCACGGTCAACATCCCCGAATTCACGCTGCGCGTCGTCAAGGACGACGAGACGATTCACAACACGCGCGTCATCGTCGGCAAGACCATCACGCAGACCCCGATCTTCTCCAACGAGATGCGGACCGTCGTGTTCGGCCCCTATTGGCATGTGCCGAACTCGATCAAGGTGGACGAGATCAGGCCCTATCTCCGCCAGGAAGCCTCGTGGTTTTTTGGTGGCGGCGGCTGGAACACCACGGTTCTCCAGCGTCATGGGCTGCGCGTGAGGTATGGCGGCCGGGAGATCGATCCGCGCTCGCTGGACTGGAACCGCATCGATATCCGCAGCCTGGAGCTGTATCAGCCGCCTGGACCCGGCAACGTGCTCGGCAAGGTCAAGTTCATGTTCCCCAACAAGCACGACGTCTACATGCACGACACCAACCAGAAGCACCTGTTTGCGCGGGGTGCGCGGGCGGAGAGCCACGGCTGCATTCGGGTGCAGAATCCCGACCAGCTCGCCGCGATCATCATGGGCTACGACCAGGGTTGGAACCGGGCGCGCGTTCTCTCGGCGATGGACGACAGCTATGACAGGCAGGTGGCGCTGAGGCAGAAAATCCCCGTCCACATCACCTATTTCACGGCCAAAGTTAACCCTGACGGGTCGGTCTCGACTTTCGGGGATTTATACGGCCATGACGCCAGAATGGCCGCAGCGCTTGGGTTCTAGGCCTAAAAGGGCTGGGGAAAACCTGTTAACTTTGCTACGATATTCCCGGTCTCGTTAACCCGTTTGCCTTGCTTTTCCCGCAATTTGGCTAATACTCTTACTTAACGCTCGGCATGGGACGGATGCCTGGCGCCGGTGCTCGGTCTGAGGGGACCTGCACCCACGGGGAATGCCGGCTCTGCAATGCCGGTGAGGGAAGGCACAGGGATGCGTATTCGGGGGATTGCCGTGCGCTGCGCTATGCTTGGCGTCGGCCTCTTACTCCTAACGTCCGCTGCTTCGTCGTTGATTCCGCAAGCGCGCGCGCTCGGCGAGACGCGCACGCTGACCATGTACAACATCCACACCAAAGAGACGCTGACCGTCACCTTCAAGCGCGACGGCAAGTATGACGATGATGGGCTGAAGAAGCTCAACACCTTCATGCGCGACTGGCGCGCCGAAGAAGAGACCAAGATGGACCCCCATCTGATCGATCTCATCTGGACTCTGCACCGTGAGCTTCGCTCGAACGAGCCCGTGCACCTCGTCTCCGGCTTTCGCAGTGCCAAGACCAATGCGAAGATGCGCCGGAAAGGTGGCGGACAGGCGAAGCGCAGCCAGCACATCCAGGGCAAGGCCGCCGACATCCATTTCCCCGACGTGCAGGTCAAGACGCTCCGCAATTCCGCTCTCGTGCGTGAGGTCGGCGGCGTGGGCTACTACCCGACCTCGGGCATCCCCTTCGTGCATGTCGACACCGGCAATGTGCGCATGTGGCCGCGCATCCCGCGGCTCGAGCTCGCCGCGCTCTTCCCCGACGGCGATACGAAATATCTGCCGAAGGACGGAAAGCCGATCACGAAGTCGGACTACAAGCTTGCGCTGGCCAAGGGCATGGTCCCCAGCAGGACCATGGTCGCTTCGGCCGAGCCCGCGCTGTTGAAGCCGGCGATCGATGTCGAGGCCGAGGCACCGAAACCGCTCCTCGCCTCGTTCTCGCCGCAAGAGATCCCGGCCGAGCCAAAAGTCACCGCCGACGCGCGGCAGCCTCCGCCGCCCGGGCGGCTCTTCGCCTATGCGAGCGCGGGCGGCATGCCGTTTGCGCGGCCGAGCATCAAGCCCAAGACGACGGGCGGCGCGGCGGGCAACTTCCCGCTCTATACTGATGCCGAGGTCGTTAGCGCGCCCGAGGTCGACGACGACCATCCGGACGAGGCGAGCTACGTGCCGTTCGAGATCGCAACGCTGATGACCGACGAGTTGATCAGCTACAGCCGTACCGTTGCGCCGCTGGTCCATCCCGCGCAGGGCAATCTCGACCACGTGTTCAACGACATGGACCGGCCGAGCAACTTCCAGCTCCGCAAGACCTCCGGCTATACCGGGCTCGCCTCGGCCCAGCAGTTCTCGGGCCAGGCCGTGAAGAGCCTCTATGCCGAGATGGAGCCGGCGAAGTCCGCTCCGACCCGCCTCGCCAGCAAGCACTAGCCTGAGGCGCCTTAGATCGAAGCGCTCCGTAGCGCTCGCGGTCTCCCCTGTGGGAGAGGACTTCCGCCGCAATCTTGCGCGCGACGCGAAGCGACGCTTGCGCAAGTGGCATGGCGGGAGGGTGAGGGGTGACCTATTGCACTCCGCTTTGCCGCTTACCCCTCACCGCGAGCGCCTAGCGCTCGCGTGCTCTCCCACAAGGGGAGAGCGGGATATTAATCCGAACGCCGTCGCTTGCGCTTGCCGCCGGTCGGCGTGTTCGGCGTGATGCGCTCGAGCCATCCGACCGCGAGCAGCAGTCCGAGCGAAAGCACGAGCGCGACGCCCGCGATCGTCCAGGCGCCGAGCCCGCAGGCGATGCCGAGCGCGGCCGTCACCCAGACGGTCGCGGCCGTGGTCAGTCCCTCGACGGTCTTCGATTCGCGGTCGCGCAGGATGACGCCAGCGCCGATGAAGCTGATCCCGGCCATAATGCCCTGGATCGCGCCCTGCACGACGCGGCTCAGCGCGTCCGGGTGGTCGGCAAGGTCCTTGACCTCGATGACCGCGAGCGAGGCCAGCGCCGCGCCGAGCGCGACCAGCCCGAGCGTGCGCATGCCGATCGGCTTGTCGGCCATGTCGCGATTGAGGCCGATCAGCATGCCGGCGGCCGCCGCCGCCGCGAGGCGTAAAACGATGTCGAGGGTGTGGAGGTCGCCGTTCAAGGTTTACGCGGCTTCCGCCTCCGCCATGCCGAGCGCGTGCAGATAGGTGGTGAGCACCGCCTCCGCCTCACGCCGCTTGTTCTCGTCCTGCTTGCGGATGCGGATCACCGATTTGAGCGCCTTGACGTCGAAGCCGTTGCCCTTGGCTTCGGCATAGACCTCGCGCAGATCGGCGGAGAGCGCCGCTTTCTCCTCCTCCAGCCGCTCGATGCGGGCCACGATGGCGCGAAGCTGGTCTTTGGCTGACGACTGTAGCGGCACGGCTGAACCCCCGGGCTTTTTTGCGATTCGATGACGGCGGAAAGCTTAGGGCGCGCGTTTCGGTGCCAGCAAGGCGCGGGCCGACTTATCCCGCTTATCCAAAGGAGCTCAGCCGGCGGAGCAAGGCCCGGGGTGGCCGGAAGCGTCGGCATTGGAGCCGTGCAGCTCGATGGCATGCAGCGGTCCGCCCGAGCGCATCACCCGGGAGAGCGCGATTGCAAGCCGCCCGCCCCACTCGGCCTGGCCCGCCTCCGCGAGGATCAGGTCCTGCCGGACCTCGATCAGCGCATGCGCGAGCCCGCGTGCGGTGGCGTGGCGGTAAAGCGTGTCGCCCTTGAGCTGGCCTGAGTAAGGCACGTTGTCGCCGACCTCGATGTCGGGAAACGCGCGCAAGGCTTCGAGCAGCGGCAGCGCAAGGCGCGGGTCCTTGTCCCACAGCACCGACACGTGCCAGGGCCGCGGCACGCCCTTCCAGGCTTGCGTGAAGCTGTGGACCGAGAGCACGACCGGCGGCTTGCCAGCGCCGATCCCCGCCTCGATCGCGCGGTCCACGGCGCGCTGATAGGGCAGATAGAAGCGGTCGATGCGGGCTTCGATCTCGTCCTCGCCGAGCCCGACATTGGCCGGCACGATGAGGCCGTCGGAGAGCTGCATGATCAGCGTCGGATCGTCGACCCCGCGATTGGGGTCGATCAGCAGGCGCGAAAAGCGCGTGAGCAGCGCGGGCGCCCCGAGCGCCGTGGCGAGATGCTCGGTCACGCCCGCGGCGCCGAGATCGTAGGCAATGTGGCGATGCAGGTCCTCGGATCGGAGGCCCAGCGTTCCGTAGGCTTCGGGAAGCGTGTTCTCGGCGTGGTCGCAAAGGATCAGGAGCCCGAGGCTCAAATCGCCTTCGATGCGCCGGTAGGGCTTGGGCCGCCCTTCCTCCGCCAACAGACCGTCCAGACTTTGCTCCACGCGGGGCCCACCCTTGCGCCGGTTTAACTTGCGCTCCGCCCTTTCACGCGGCAAGAAAAAAGCTGAAAGATGGCCAAGGTTGCGACGCAATTGCCGGTGACTTTGCGCCGGCGCTTGCGGCGGGACATCCGCTGATAGGCCCTCTCCCCGGCGACAAAGACTGGGGTGGAGAATCGCGGCCGATTCGGTGCTATCTTACGAAGCCTTAACTTTGTTCAACCCTACTAAGACCTTGATGCTCGCTGCCAATTTGAACGGTCCAGGGACGCGCGGCTTCGCCGCCCGCAAGAGATGGCGTTTTGCCCTTCTGCCTGCGCTCGCGCTTGTCTGCCTGCTTGGCCTCGGCATCGAGCAGGCCCGCGCCGACCTCAAGCTCTGCAACACCACGGCGAGCCGGGTCGGCGTCTCCATCGGCTACAAGGATACCGAAGGCTGGGCCACCGAAGGCTGGTGGAACATCGCTTCCCACACTTGCGAGACCCTGCTCAAGGGCGTGCTCATCGGCCGCTTCTATTACATCCACGCGGTCGACTACGACCGGGGCGGCGAATGGGCCGGAACGCTCTTTATGTGCACCGACGACAAGTCCTTCACCATCCGCGACACCAAGGACTGCTCGAAGCGCGGCTATAAGCGCACCGGGTTTTTCGAGGTCGATACCGGCGAGGAGCGGGACTGGACCGTCCGTCTCACCGACCCTGAGGACGAAGCGAAGTCCCAATGAGGCGAAATCGCCGGGTCAAGATCGTCGCCACGCTCGGTCCTGCCTCCAACAACGAAGAGACGATGCGGACGCCTGTTCAACGCGGGCGCCGACGTGTTCCGCGTGAATATGAGCCACGCGACGCATGAGGGCTTGCGCGAGGCGCACGGCATCGTCCGCAAGCTCGAGATCGAGGCCTCGCGCCCGATCGGCATCCTCGTGGACCTGCAAGGGCCGAAGCTCCGCATCGGCAAGTTCGAGTCGGGCGCGATCCGGCTGACCGAGGGCGACATTCTGAGCTTCGTCCGCCGCGAGGCGATCGGGGGCCTCGGCCGCGTGCAGCTCCCGCATCCGGAGATCTTCGAAGCCGTCAAGCAAGGCCATACGCTGCTGCTCGACGACGGCAAGTTCAGGCTGCGCGTGGTCGAGGCAAGCGACGTGCGCATCGATGCGGAAGTCATGACGAGCGGCGTGCTAGGCAGCCGCAAAGGCATCAGCCTGCCCGATACCGTGCTGCCCTTGCGCGCGCTGACCGACAAGGACCGCGCCGATGTCGATTTCGCGCTGTCGCTCGGCGTGTCCTGGATCGCGCTCTCCTTCGTGCAGCGCGCCGAGGATATCGCGGAAGCGAAAAAGCTCGCGCGCGGCCGCGCCGCCGTCATGGCCAAGATCGAGAAGCCCTCGGCACTGACCGATCTCAAGAACATCGTCGAGATCGCCGACGGCATCATGGTGGCGCGCGGCGATCTCGGCGTCGAGCTGCCGGTCGAAAAGGTGCCCGGCTTCCAGAAGCAGATCATCCGCGCCGCGCGCAACGCCGGCAAGCCGGTCGTCATCGCCACGCAGATGCTGGAATCGATGATCTATTCGCCCGCACCGACCCGCGCCGAGGTCTCAGACGTCGCGACCGCCGTGTTCGAAGGCGCCGATGCGGTGATGCTGTCCGCCGAGTCCGCGGTCGGCAAATATCCGGTCGCGGCCGTCGAGACCATGGACAGCGTTGCGATCGAGGTCGAGCGCGATCCGCTTTATGCGACGATCATCCACGCCCAGCGCATCGACCCGCAGGCGACCGGCGCCGACGCCATTTCCGCCGCCGCCCGCACCATCGCCGAGACGCTGAACCTAGCCGCCATCATCTGCTACACGGCCTCAGGCGCCACCGCGCTTCGCGCCGCGCGCGAGCGGCCCTCCCAGCCGATCATCGCGCTCACCCCCATTCCCACCACGGGGCGCAAGCTCGCGCTGGTCTGGGGGCAGCATTGCGTGCTCACCGACGATCCCAGCGACCTCGACGACATGGTCGTCAAGGCCTGCCGCATCGCTGACAGGGAAGGCTTTGCCAAGCCGGGCGACAGCGTGATCATCTCGGCCGGCGTTCCGCTCGGCAAATCCGGCGCGACCAACATGCTGCGCATCGCGGTCGTCGGCGAAGACAGCTTCGAAGGCGTCTAGCTAGAGCTTGAAGTCTCGCTGGGCCTGAATTTGTCATGTCGAAGCGTCCGCCTCATAGCTCCTCCTTGTGGTTGGGGAGGTCGGCGCACGAAGTGCGCCGGGTGGGGGGCTTACTGCAAGTACAGGGATACTCACCCCTCCTGCTCGCCGCATCGCGGCGAGCTGCCCTCCCCATCAAGGGGAGGGATGAGGCGGTGCCGATGGCTAGAATAGCTAAAGCTCCTGGCCCTCGACCTCGCGCTCCAGCAGCTCCACCTCGCGCTTCGCCTGATCGAGGAACGGATTCACGGCGACCGCCTTGCGGAAGGTGGCAAGCGCCTCCTTCCTCTCGCCGAGCTCGAACTGCGCAATGCCGAGATCGTTGAGCGCGCGGTAGTGCTTGGCATCGAGCTCGAGCGCCCGCTTGAGGTCCGGCACCGCGCGTTTGTAGTCGCGCTGCTCGAAGGCCATCCGCGCCCGCATGTAATAGGCCTCGGCGACGTCGGGCGCCAAGTCGATGGTCGCGTCGAGAATCTTAAGCGCGAGCTCCGGATCGTTCTCCTTGATGAGGCGCTCGGCGCGGCTCATCAGCAAATTGGCGGTATCGCTGTCAGAGGTCCGCCAGACCTGCTCGATCGTTTTCATGAGCGTCCGCGCCGCACCGATGTCGGACGCCACGGGCAGGCGCTCATAGAGCTGCGCGAGCAGCGTTGCACGATCGACGGGTACGGGCGCCGGCGCATCGGCCTTATCGCCGCCGAGCCGGTCCTGCTTGGTCTCTTCCGCGGAATGCGGTTGCGGCGCGATCTGGTCCCGCGGACCGATCTCGTCCTCCGGGCTGAATTCAAGATCGAGCCCGGGCTCCTCCGACTCCTCGACGGGCGCATCGAACGCCGGCAGGTCGGTATCAGCTTGGGCTAGGCGCAAGCCTGAGGCGGCGTCGGAGGCCTCGGCGCGCGGAGCGCAAAAGAGCAGCAGCGTCAGGATAGCAAGCGGCAGACGGAACTTCGCCCTTCCGCCCATAGACCTAGCCCTGGCGCGCTTTGTAGCGCCGGTTGGTTTTGTTGATGACGTAGAGGCGACCACGGCGGCGCACCACGCGGTTGTTGCGATGGCGCTTGCGGAGCGCGCGGAGCGAATTCTTGATCTTCATGGCAAAGCATCCATCGCTTGCGGGAATTGGGTGCGCCTCAAATGAAGGGCGCGGAACCGGCCGGACCATAGAAAGGGCGGCCTCCCCTGTCAACGACCGTAGGTAGGCATAAATGGCGCCTTTGGCTCCGGCCCGGGGATTCGAAGTCAGACCTATTGATTACAAATCGTCCACCCTGACGACCGACAAAAAAAGTCCCGGCACGCGCCGCGTACCGGGACTGAAACCTTCTCAATCCGCGCGAGGGACCTAGTCCTCTTTGACCTTCTTGACCACGTTGTATTCCTTGTCGAGATAGACGTCGTACTGGCCGTCCTTGCAGATGACGTCGTCGGCCTCAAAGCCCGAGCCCTCAGCCTCGATGGCGGTGTCCTCGACGGTGCACTCCATGGCCTTGATCGTCTTCTGGATGCCCATGACCTGCTCTTCGGTCACCGGCTCGGCATAGGCCGTGGTGGCCGCGAATACGAGCGCACTCGCTGCAATGATAATCCTCATAGCTTCTCCTCCAATGCCAACTTGGGGTGGGCGGGGTGACATGGAACGATGCCCGCTGTTGGCTGCGGGCACACTACGCTAGGGCGTTGATAAAACATTCCGTCGTCGGACAAAAATTTCCGCGCAATTTCCACGAACGGCTTGACAGAGGGATGAACCTCCCTATACTTAACCGTATGGTTAAGTATCAAGACCAGACGCTCGATCGCACTTTCGCGGCGCTCGCGGACCCCACGCGGCGGGCGCTGCTCGCGCAACTCGACCAGCATGAAAGCGTTTCAGTCAGCGAGCTTGCCCGGCCGTTTCCCGTATCGTTGCCGGCGATCATGAAGCATCTCGACGTGCTGTCCGATGCCGGCCTGATCATCCGGACCAAAGCGGGCCGGACCGTGTCCTGCCGTCTCGTCGCCACACCGATGCAGGAGGCTGTCGGCTGGCTGAACCGCTATCAGCGCTTCTGGTCAGAGCGGCTCGACCGGCTTGCAGCTTTCCTTGAGGAGGAGCAGTCATGTCCATCGACACCGGCGTCCTCATCGAGCCCAGCCTCACCCTCAATCGGCGGCTCAAAGCCCCGCCAGAAGCGGTCTACGCCGCCTGGACGGACCCCAAGAAAATGGTGAAATGGTTCGGCCCGGACGCGGGACCGGTCGAGCACGCCGAGACCGACGTCAGGACCGGCGGCCGCTATGCCGTCGCCTTCCGCACGCTTGACGGCGAACAGCATCATGTGAGCGGCACCTATAAGGAAGTGGTGCCGAACGAGAAGCTCGTCTTCACCTGGCAGTGGATCACGATGCCCGAGCGCCAGTCGCTCGTGACTGTGCTCATCAAGCCCGACGGCACGGGCTCGCTGCTCACCCTGATGCACGAGAAGTTCTTGGACGAGAAGGCGCGCGACGGCCACCTCTATGGATGGACCGGATGCCTCGACAAGCTCGTCATCTTCATCGCCGAGCAGGAAGCGGCGTGACATGGCAAAGACCGCAACCCTTGGATCCCCGCACGACGACGCGGCGTGGCCAGAGACGGCGCACGACACGTTCCGCTGGAACGAGTTGATGACCCGCGATGTGGAGCGCGCAAAGTGCTTCTATGCCGAGACCATCGGCTGGACCTTCGCCCCGAACCCTATGCCCGACGGGCGGACCTACTGGGTCGGCTTCCGAGGCCGGCAGGCCGGTCGCGCATTTTCCCGATCGATGCGCCCGAGTTCGACGGTGTACCGGAAAGCTGGATGTCCTATCTCGCCGTCGACGACGTTGACGCGCGCGTCGAGAAGGCGTTGCCAGCCGGCGCGCGCCTAATGAAGCCAATCTTCGACGTGCCTTGCGTCGGGCGCATCGCCATCCTCATGCAGCCTGGCGGCGCCGGCATCGGCTGGATGACGCCCACTCCCGCAGTTACATAAAGAGGAGTTTCCCATGCTTCCATCCCGCAACACCAACGCGCTCCCGAAGATCGTCTCGCAAGCTGAATGGGAGGCTGCGCGCTCAGCGCTCCTCGTCAAGGAGAAGGAGCTCACCAAGGCCCATGACGCCCTGGCCGCGGAACGCCGCCGCCTGCCGATGGTGCCGATCGACAAGCCCTATAGCTTTGAGGGGCCGAACGGCAAAGTGACGCTGCTCGACCTGTTCGAAGGCCGCAAACAGCTCCTGCTCTATCACTTCATGTTGGGGCCCAATAATGACGCGGGCTGCGACGGCTGCTCGATGGTGGCCGATCACCTACCCCACACCGCTCATCTCAATGCCCGCGATGTGTCCGTGGCGTTCGTCTCGCGCGCACCGCTCGCCAAGCTCGAAGCCTACAAAAGGCGCATGGGGTGGGCCTTCCCTTGGTTCTCGTCCTTCGGGACCGATTTCAGCTTCGATCTCGGCGTGGGACCGAAGGAACCGAACCCCGGCGAATATCAGGATGGCGAGGAACATGGATGGAGCGTGTTCCTGCGCGACGGCGACAAAATCTATCGCACCTATTTCACCACGCAGCGTGGCGGTGAGCTCCTCGGCACCACCTTCGGCTTTCTCGACATCACCCCCTATGGCCGACAGGAGATTTGGGAGGACTCCCCCAAAGGCTGGCCGCAGGGCAAACCCTACGAATGGTGGCGCCGGCATGACGAATATGACGATGCGGCCAAAGCGAAGGCTTGCTGCGGCGCCGAGAAAAGCGCCGACGCCGCCTGATCCGTTCGCGCGTTGATAGGAGCAAGCCATGCCGACTGCCGCCCAGAAGATCACGCCCTGCTTGTGGTTCGACACCGAGGCCGAGGACGCGGCGAAGTTCTACTGCTCGGTGTTCAAGGACTCGCGGATCACCCATATCAGCCGCTACGGCAACGAGGGCCAGGACATCACCGGCAAGCAACCGGGCTCCGTCATGGTCGCCGCCTTCGAGCTCAACGGCCAGCCTTTCGTCGCGCTGAACGGCGGGCCGCAGTTCAAGTTCAGCGAGGCGATCTCGTTCCAGATCCACTGCAAGACGCAAGACGAGATCGACCACTATTGGAGCAAGCTCAGCGAAGGCGGCCAGGAAGGACCGTGCGGCTGGCTGAAGGACAGATTCGGGCTCTCCTGGCAGGTGGTGCCGACCGTGCTCACGGAGATGCTCGCGCGCGGCGAGCCGAAGAAGGCCGAACGGGTCACCAAAGCCTTCCTGCAAATGAAGAAATTCGACATCGCCGCGCTCGAGCGCGCCTATGCGGGCACGCCGTGACGGCGGACGGGAGCAGCATTGTGAGCGACATCAAGACCAAGACGGGCACCGCCGAGCCCACGGGCTTTGAGTTCTTCATCCGGCGCGAGTTCGACGCGCCGCTCGACCGCATGTGGCGGGCCTGGTCGGACCCTCAGCGAATGTCGCAATGGTGGGGCCCGAAAGGCTCGAAGACCGAAGTGGTCAAGCTCGATTTCCGCCCCGGCGGCATCTGCCACTACCGCATGGACTTCGAAGGCCAGGAGATGTGGGGCAAGCTGCTCTATCGCGAGATCGAGCCCAAGAAGCGCCTTGTCTTTATTGTTTCATTCTCCGACGAGAACGAAGGCATCACCGTCCACCCGATGAACCCGGGCTGGCCGCGACAGATCTTGTCGACGGTCACCTTCTCCGAGCGGAACGGCAAGACCACCGTCACGGTCCGCTGGGTGCCTTACGAGGCGAGCGATGCAGAGCGCGAGGTGTTCGATGCCGGGCGCGACTCAATGCAGGCGGGCTGGACCGGGACGCTCGATCGGCTCGAAGCCGAGCTCGCAACGGCGTAGCAAGCGAAAGGAGCCGCGCGATGCAGATTTACGCCTATCTCACCTTCGACGGCGATTGCGAGGAGGCCATGCGGCACTACGCCAGGGTGCTGGGCGGCGAGATCGTCGCCATGCAGCCGCACGAAGGCACGCCGGCCGCGGAGTTCGTGTCGCCCGACTGGGCCAAGAAGATCCTGCATGCGCGTCTTCACATCGGTGACGCCGTGCTGATGGCCTCCGATTCGCCGCCTGGAATGCAAGAGAAGATGCAGGGCATCTCCGTCGCGCTGATAGTGGAAGACCCCGACGAGGCCGAGCGTATCTTCAATGCCTTCGCCGAGGGCGGCACGGTGACCATGCCGCTCGCCGAGACGTTCTGGGCGCGCAAATTCGGCATGCTGACCGACCGGTTCGGCACGCCCTGGATGATCAACTGCGAATTGCCGAGTGAGCAAAGTTAGGAGGACGCCATGAAAGCCGACGTGCAGAAGGAACATCTCTGGCTGCAGAAGCTGAACGGAGACTGGAGCTTCGAAGGTGAATGCATGATGGGCCCCGACCAGCCTGCGGAGAAATCCACCGGAAGCTGCACGACCCGCTCGCTCGGGGGGCTTTGGACGCTCGTCGAGGGCGAAGGCAAGAGCCCCGACGGCACGCCGGTGAAGAGCATCATCACGCTCGGCTACGACCCGGCGAAGCAGCGCTTCGTGGGCTCGTTCATCGCGTCGTGCATGACGCATCTTTGGCCCTATGAGGGCACGCTCGACGCGACCGGCAAGGTGCTGACGCTCGACAGCGAAGGTCCGAGCTTCTCAGGCGACGGGACGACGGTAAAATATCAGGACATCGTCGAGATCGTCGACGACGACAACTGGATGCTGCGCTCGCGCATGCGTGATGGCAAGGGCGGCTGGATCGAGTTCATGACCGCACATTACCGCCGCATCGCGTAAGCGTCGCTTGATCAGGGAGGACTGACCCAATGGCCTATGTCGACGGTTTCATCGTGCCTGTGCCGAAGAAGAACGTGGAGGCCTATCGCCGCCTGGCGCGCAAGGCCGGCAAGATCTGGCGCGAGTTCGGCGCGATCGAGTTCAAGGAATGCGTCGCCGACGACGTGAAGGTCGGCAAGTGGACGTCGTTCCCGCGCAGCGTGAAGCGCAAGCCGAACGAGACGGTGATGTTCTCCTATATCGTCTACAAGTCGCGGCGTGATCGCGACAAGATCAACGCCAAGGTCATGAAGGACCCGCGCCTTGCCAAGATGATGGAGGGAGACGTGCCCTTCGACGCGAAGCGCATGATCTATGGTGGCTTCAAGGTTCTCGTCGACGCCTAGGAATCGTCATTCCGGCGCAAGCCGGAATCCAGCGCCACTGGCGCGGAGGTCACGATTCTGGCTACCGGCTTTCGCCGGTATGACAGGTCCTAGCCCGGCGGCCAGGCATAGTCGTCGGCGCGGCCGGATTTCGGCTTGAGCTGCTCGCCCTTGATGAGCACCCGGTAATAGGGGCGCTGCGACAGCGGGAGGCGCGGCCGCGAGGAAGTAAGCGACACATCGGTCGTCACCGACAGGGTCGCAACGGCGGTCAAGCCGCCGGGAAGCGCGTTCGTGATCGTTTCGGCGTCCTGCATGCCCGAGGCCCCCGCGCCCGACGCGCTCTGCGCCGCGGCCTTGAGCGAGGAGTCCGAGATCGCGGGCCGCAGCACGCTCACGTCCCCGACCTGGATCTCCTGCAGAGGCGTTGCCGGCGTGGGCTGGCCCTCCCCCTGCCCGCTCGCCGCGCCCATCTCTCCGGCCGCGGCCGGCGCAGCTGGGCTAGGTGACGGCGCGGCCGGCGTTTCCGGCGCGGATGCTTGTGTCTTTGGGGCGCTTGCGCCGCCCGCGAGCTTCGCCTGCTCCTCCTCGGTGCCGGCCAGCGGAACGTTACGCTCCTGCTTGGCGGCGTTGAGATCCTTGCGCAGGTCCTTCTCGACATAGTGCGCGAGCTTGACGTTGCCCCGCATGGTGAAATGCATCCCGTCATCGGCCCTCATCCGCCGAGCCTGCCCGTCGAGGTCCGGACCGTAAGGGCTGAAGCGGCCGCCTTCGTCGGCGAAGCCATTCCAAACGTCGATGAACTTGGCGCCGTTGATGAATGCCTTCTCGCGGAACACTTCGTTCAAAACCTCGGCGTCTGCCGCCTGACCCGGGCTCCGCACGATGGGCAGCCCGACCCAATAGGTCGCGATCTTCGCCGCGCGAAGCTGTTTGATGAAGTCCTCCACGCGCTTTCCGTAAACCTCGCGCCAGGCCTCGCTGCCGACCTTGTGCCACGTGCCGTCCTTCTTGGCAGCCTGGGCGTCGTTGGCACCGAACATCACGACGGCGACCTGGTAGTTCTCCTCCTTGAGCATCTTGGCGAGATCGGTATGCGTGTCATCGCGAAACAGGCTCCCATTGCCCTTGGAGCGGTTGACGAACTCGAGCGTGGCGTCGGACTCCATGGCGCGATAAAGCCCCGACCACAGACCTTCGCCGAGCGAGTCGCCGAGCACGACGATGCGGTAGCGGTCGCCGGCCGGGAACGCCTCAATATAGCTGCGCTGGACGTCACTCAGAGCCTTGCGCGAGCGCCTGCGACGCCGCGAGCGTCAGCAGAACGCCGATCGCGGGCAAGGCACCGAGCAGCGCTGCCGCCCGGTTCAGGCGAGGATATGGCGCACCAAAGGGCATGATCTTCCGATTCAAGCAGCCTAGCCCTCGGCGCGCAAGGCCTTGAGAATGGTCAGAGTCGGGAAGCCGTCTACGGGTAAATTCTTGCTGCGCTGGTAGGTTTTCACGGCTTCCAGCGTCACCGGCCCGATCACGCCGTCCGGCTCTCCTTCCATAAGCCCGCGTACCACGAGGAGCTGCTGCAGCTCCTTGCGCTGGTCAAGCGAGAGGCGGTTCTCGTCGGTCGGCCAGGGCTGCACGAACGGCCCTCCCCCGCGCAAACGGTCGGACAAATGCCCCACCGCGAGCGCATAGGAGTTCGCCTGGTTGTAGCGGAGGATCGAGCGGAAATTGTTGAGGACCAGGAAGACCGGCCCATTATTTCCTTCCGGCGCGAACAGCCCTGCCTTGTCGCCAGGCCGCGGATACGGCTTGCCGTCCACACGCACGAAGCCGGCCTTCTGCCACTCGGCAAGTGACCGCAGCTTCTTTTCGCTGACGCCCTTCGCATTGAAGCCCTTGGGCACCCTCACCTCGTAGCCCCAGGACGCTCCCGATTGCCAATTCGAAACTTTCAGATAGCTCGCGGTCGAGGCGAGCGCGTCGGGCACGTTGCCCCAGATGTCGCGCTTGCCGTCGCCGTCATAGTCGACGGCATAGGCCGAATAGGTGGTGGGGATGAACTGGGTATGCCCCATGGCGCCGGCCCAGGAGCCGTTCATCGCCTCGTAGTTGATATCGCCGCGCTGCAGGATCTTCAGCGCGGAGACGAATTGCGGGCGCGCGAATTTCGACTTGGTGCCAGTGCAGATCAACGTCGCGAGCGATTGAATCACGTTCATGTCGCCGGGCTGGGTGCCGTAATTCGACTCCATCCCCCACACGGCGACAAGGACATGCCGGTCGACGCCGTATTTCGCCTCGAGCTTGTCGAGCAGCTCCTTGTTGTCGATCAGCATCTGCTTGCCGGTCTCGAGCCGCTTATCGGAGACGGCGCGGTCGATATATTCGCCGACCGGCCGCTTATATTCCGGCTGGAAGGTCGCCTGCTCGATGACCTTCGGGTTGTGGGTCAGCCCTTGCGTGGCGCGGTCGAACGTTTCGCGCTTCACGCCGGCCGCCTTGGCGGAGGGCCATAGGCCCTGGACGCAAGCCTGGAATTTGTCGGCGTGGGCGGGCTGAGGCTGGCAGAGCACCAACGCCGCGGCACCGACGGTGAGGGTCAAAATCCTGGATTTTCGGACGATTCGCATGGGCCGAATATCTAGCAAGGCTCCCGGGCAAAACCTAGGCATGATGCGCCTGGGAACCTCTCCCAAACGCCTCAATTCGTCATTCCGGCGCAAGCCGGAATCCGGAGCCCTGGCACGGAGTTCACGATTCTGGATACCGGTTTTCGCCGGTATGACGAAGAACGTGCGGACGGAGGTGGTCGCATCAATTCTGCGCGGCTTTCAGCACGCGGTCGATCAGCGCTTGGCTCGGATAGCAGGTGAGCGGCAGGCCGAGCCTCTGCTCCTCCTTGCCGATCGTGCGGCGCGTCTTGAAGCCCGAAAGCCCGTCGACCTTGCCGACATCGTGCCCCTGCGCAACCATGATCTCCTGGAAGCGCTGGATGCGGTCGCGTGCGAAACGCTCGACCGGCTGCCATTTGCCCACGAAATCGACCGGCGCCCCGCCGATCATATCGGCCACGTGCCCCACGAAAATCGCGTAGACGTCGGAGTTGTTATAGAGCTTCAGCACCGAGAAATTGTTGGTGGCAAGGAAGGCAGGACCTTTCATCCCCGCAGGCAGGACGAGGAAGGTCTGGTCGTTGAGCCGCGCCTCGGGGAAGGCGCGGTCCTTCACGCGCGCCACGCCGAGCTTCGTCCAATCGGAGATCGGGCGCGCGAGATCGGGTCCCTGTTGCGTGCAGTCGAAGCCCTTGGGCAGCGTCACCTCATAGGCCCAGGTCTGCGCCCCATCCCAGCCCTGGCTGTGCAGCGAGTTGCCGGCCGAGGCGAGAGCGTCAGGCACCGAGTTCCAGATGTCGCGCCTGCCGTCGCCGTCGTGATCGACCGCGTGCTCCTCAAAATCGCCCGGCAGGAACTGCGTGTAGCCCATGGCGCCGGCCCATGAGCTCTTCATCTCCGCGCGCGTGGCGTGCCCAAGTTCGATGATTTTCAGCGCGCCGATGAGCTCCGGCCGGAACTCGTCCGGCCGCCGGCCCATGAAGGCCTGCGTGGAGATTGCCGTGAGCGCGTCATGCGGCAGGTCAGCCTGGCCGAAGCCCGTCTCGCGGCCCCAGATCGAGACGATGATGCTTGCGGGCACCTGGTATTGCTTCTGGATGGCGGTAAGGTCGGGGCCGTATTGCTTCATCTTGGCACGGCCAGTGGCGGCAAGCGACGTGAGCGCCGGCTTGCTGAAATAGCGTTCCGGAATGTCGAACTCCGCCTGATGCTTGGGCTTCGGCACAAGCGATTGTGGAAGCGCAGGTCCCCCGGGCGCGGCCGGGTTCGGCAGCACGAGATGCGGCAGGGACCAGTCAAGCTTCACGCTCTTCAGCTCTCTGTCGAAGGTCTTGCGCGAGATGCCGGCGGCTTCCGCCTCGGGCCAGAGATCCTGGAGCCATTTGGCGAAGCGCAACTCGACCGCGCGCTTATAGGTCGTGACCGCAGGGTCGGCCTGCGCGTTCGCGCGAGGCGCTTCGGCAGAAACCGCGAGCGCCATGCAGAGAGCCGAAAGCCAAGCGGCAGCAACTCGCATCAGGAAATTCCCTAAACCTGCGATTCGAGCGGCGCGATTGTGGCCGGGGCTTGCGGCGCTGAAAAGGCAAAACGTTGCGTCATTGCCGGGCTTGACCCGGCAATCCAGGGCCGCTGGCTCGGTGCGGGTTGCCCCTGGATGCCCGGATCAAGTCCGGCATGACGATCTTCTACGAGGCGGCGCGGAAATCGCTCAGCCTCTTCTCCCAGGCGAGCGCGTGGCCGACGATGGTGTCGAGATCGGCAAGGCGCGGCCTCCAGCCAAGCACTTTCTCGATGCGCTCAGGCCCTGCGACAAGCGCGGCCGGATCGCCTGGCCTGCGCGGCACCTCGCGCACCGCGAAGTCGCTGCCCGCGATCCGCTTCACCGCGGAGACTACCTCGCGGACCGAGAAGCCGAGGCCATAGCCGCAGTTCAGCACCTCGCTTTTCCCCCCTGCCCTGAGATAGCGCAGCGCATCGAGATGCGCGCGGACAAGGTCGCTCACATGGATATAGTCGCGGATGCAGGTGCCGTCCTCGGTCGGATAATCGGTGCCGAACACTTCGAGATAGGGCCTCTGCCCGAGCGCGGTCTCCGACGCGACCTTGATGAGATGCGTGGCGCGCGGCGTGGACTGGCCGCTGCGGCCGAGCGGGTCGGCGCCCGCGACATTGAAATAGCGCAACGCCACGTAGCGGAGGTCCGTCGCGATCGCCGTGTCGCGCAGCATGATCTCGGTCATGAGCTTTGAGCTGCCGTAAGGCGAGATCGGCAGGAGTCGCGCCTCCTCGGTGACGGGGTTCACCTCCGGCATGCCGTAGACGGCGGCCGTCGAGGAGAAGATGAAATGCGGGACCTTGGCTTCGACCGTGGCCGCGATCAGGGTGCGCGACTTGCAGGTATTGTTGAGATAATAGCCGAGCGGGTCGGCGATCGATTCCGGCACGACGATCGATCCGGCGAAATGGATGATCGACTCGATCGGATAGCGCAGGAACAGACGCCACAGCAGGTCGCGGTCCCCCACATCGCCATCGACGAAGGTGGCCGCGTCGGGCACCGCCCAGCGGAAGCCGGTCGAGAGATTGTCGAGCACCACCACCTTTTCGCCCGCGTCGAGCAGGTCGAGCACCATGTGGCTGCCGATGAAGCCTGCACCGCCTGTGACCAGGACCGTCATGTTCGACCTTGCGCGCGCTTCGAAATTCATCGCTTGCTATCGGAAAGATGTTGAGGGACTTCTAACCCGGTCCGCGCCCCGCGCCCACGCCTATCTTAACTTTAACGGGAGAGCAGATGGCTGCTCGCGTCCGCAAGGCCGTGTTTCCGGTGGCAGGGCTTGGCACCCGCTTCCTGCCCGCCACCAAGGCCATGCCGAAAGAGATGCTGACGGTTGTTGACCGTCCGCTGATCCAGCATGTCGTCGACGAGGCGCGCGAGGCCGGCATCGAGCATTTCATCTTCGTCACCGGCCGCAACAAGGGCGCAATTGAGGACCATTTCGACCGGGCCTACGAGCTCGAGCAGGTGCTCGCCGCGCGCGGCAAGACGCAAGAGCTCGAAGCGCTGATCCGCGACCTGCCGCCTGCCGGCAGCACGAGTTTCGTCCGCCAGCAGGAGCCGCTGGGCCTGGGCCACGCCGTGTGGTGCGCGCGCGAGCTCGTCGGCGACGAGCCCTTCGCGCTGCTGCTGCCCGACGTGCTGGTGAAGACCGCGGGCAAGAATTGTCTCGCCCAGATGCTCGACGTTTACGCGCGGCTCGGCGGCAACATCATTGCCGTCGAACAGCTCCCCGACGACCAGTTGCAGAATTACGGCGTGGTCGCGGTCGGCAAAGGCAACGGCACGGTGTTCCCCATAACCGGCATGGTGGAAAAGCCCAAGCCAGGCACGGCGCCGTCAAACCTGGCCATCCTCGGGCGCTATATCCTGCAGCCGGAAATTTTCGCTTATCTAACGGAGCAAGAACCGGGCGAGGGCGGGGAAATTCAGATCACCGACGCGATGATCGCGCTGCTGTTGAAGACCCTCCCCTTTTATGCCGTGAAGACCGAGGGCCGCGTCTTCGATTGCGGCTCGAAGGCGGGCTTCCTTACCGCCAATGTCGCCTATGCATTCGACCGGTCGGACTTGCGCGCGGCGGTTCTCGCTGAATTGAAGAGGCTCGATTGAACGCCGCCGGACGCGCACCCCGAGGCGCACTTCATTCTCGGTGAAATCGGTCCCTGAGACCGTCGAGGTGAAGTCGGTGTGCTCGTAGCGCCCGTAGATCGAAAAATATTCTTTGAAGTAACATTCCGCGGTCACGCTTTCCTTCACGCGCCTGTGCGACGTCCACGAAGTCGGCGATCTCTAGGAGACGTACCCGCCGATCACGAGATAGCGATAGAAGGCGTCATCTAGATCAGTCGGCGTGGCAGAGCTTTCGAACTAGGCCGGGTTGCGGATATCCGGGTCACCCGCGCCGGCGCTGATGTAGCGCTCAGCCAGATTACGCGAGTGACCGCAGCGAGAGCGGGCATCGGCTAGCCGACTCTATGGTATGGATCGCCATGAAAAGGACGCTTAACCCCCGATCCAAGCCGGGAGCGCGGGGATGCCCTGCGCGTTGCTCAGAAGCCTAGGGGCAATAGAGTTAACGGGGCGTTTAGGCCTTGTCAAAACGGCATCGGCCCTCTTGGCCCTGACGGGCCCACAAATCCGTGCTAGTATCCAGGCCGCCAACGGGGGAGCCGATCATGCCCGCCGGCCTTAAGCGCGATCTCTTGCTGCACGACGCCCGCAGCGAGGCGATCGCTTCCGCGACGCGAACCCTGCAAATCGAGGCCGAGGGCTGAACGCGCTGCATGCGGCGCTTGCCGGCGAGCTTGAGTCGACAGCTTCGCCGAGGCGGTGCAGATCGCTGCGCGCCTGCCACGGCCGGGTGATCGTCACCGGCATGGGCAAGAGCGGCCATGTCGGGCTGAAAGTCGCGGCCACCCTCTCCTCGACCGGCACGCCAGCGCTACTTCGTGCATCCGAGCGAGGCCAGCCACGGCGATCTCGGCATGATCACCCGCGACGACGTGATCCTCGCCTTCTCCTGGTCGGGCGAGACCGTCGAGCTCGGCAATATCGTGTCCTATTCGCGGCGCTTCGCCGTGCCGCTTGATCGCGGTGACCTCCAACCCGCAATCGACGCTCGGCGCAAGCCGCCGATCTCGTGCTGGCGCTGCCGCAGGCGAAGGAGGCCTGCCCGCACGGACTTGCGCCGACCACCTCGACCGTCATGCAGCTTGCGCTCGGCGATTGCCTGGCCATCGCGCTGCTTGAAAGCAAGGGCTTCACCGCGCGCGACTTCAAGGCGCTGCATCCGGGCGGCCAGCTCGGCGCGCGCCTGAAATTCGTCGGCGACCTGATGCATAAGGGCGACCGCCTGCCGCTCGCGCCGGCCGACGCCGTCATGGCCGAGGCCATCGTGGTGATGACCGAGAAGGCGCTTGGCTGCCTCGGCGTGGTCGACGGCCGACGGCACTGCTCAAAGGCGTCATCACCGACGGCGATCTTAGGCGCCACATGGGCGACGGGCTGCTCGCGCGCCGCGCCGACGAGATCATGACGCCGGGGCCAAAGACCGTGTCGCCCGACCTTCTGGCGAGCGCCGCTCTCGAGATGATCAACTCCTCCGAGATCACGGCCCTTTTCGTGGTCGAGGACGGCCGCCCGGTCGGCGTCATCCACATCCACGACCTGCTCCGCGCGGGCGTCGCCTGACAGGCTCGCCTGACCCTCCCCTTTTGGCCTGTTTGAACCTATATTGGAGCCATGAACAAACAGTCCAACAAACGGGATTCCCTGCTGACCAGCGAAGACCGGCTCGACATGTCAGCCGCCAAGGCCAGCTACGGCTCGATGCCGTCCTGGCAGCGGCTTGCGATCTGGTTCGTGCTCGGCGCGATCCTGCTCGGCATTCTCGGCGACCTGCTGTTGTAGCTGTCAGGCTGAGCGTCTGCCCATACCTCCCCTCTTGTGGGGAGGTCGGCGCGTGTAGCGCGCCGGATGGGAGGGCGGACACTCAGATCTTCCGGCGCTCTGGAATTCTTCCGCTCGTCGCATGCGGCGAGCTGCCCTCCCCATCGAGGGGAGGGATTAGGCCGTGCCGGTGGCTAAACTTGTGCCGACCGTTCAAGCCTCTCCTCTAGGCCACCTCGCGTTCCTTCTCGACCGCGCGTTCCTTGGCGACCGCACGCTCCTTCTCGACCGCCTGCCGCGGCTTGAGCCGCGAGAAGGAGCGCCCGGCATTGGGCATGCTGCCGCCTGGACCCTTGGCCTGGCCTAGAGCGCTCGCGAGCGCCGCGAAGTGGTAATGCATCGCCACCTTGATTGTGTAGACAAACAGGATATGCGGCTCGCGCCAGCGGGTGCGGGCGACGCGCTTGAGCTGCGCCTTGTAGCGCGACCGCATCGTCTCGTCCTCGACCTGGCGGAGGAGACGCGAAGCGACGACGCTGGCCTTGACATAATTCAGCAAGCAGCGCTTGGCCCAGGCCAGCCGGTGGCTCTTCCAATACGGAAGCTGGTGCATCGTGTATTTGAAGTTGCGGTCGATGAAGAGCGCGTCCAGCCGCTCGAAATAGGCGTCGGCGGTATAGGATTCTTGCATCACCTCGACGAAGCCCTGGCTTAGCTGCTCGCGCGACATGCCGAGCGGAATGACATTGGTGCCGTAGCGGTCTTCCGCCTCGTCGTCGTTGAGCCTGCCTTCCTTCTTCAGCCGGTCGTAGAGCGGCGTGGTCGGGATCGCATGCAGCATGCCGATCAGCGCGGCGGAGATGCGCGCCTCCGAGAGGAAGCCCGGCATGACCTGGAAGATCGACGGATCGTCGTGGTCGAAGCCGACGATCATGCCGCACCAGACGTCGATGCCGTGCTGCTGGACGCGATGCACGCGCTCGAGCAGCGTGCCGGCGTTCGGCCGCACGTTCTGCAGCTTCTTGGTCTCCCTGAGCGAGTCCTCGTTCGGGGTCTCGATGCCGATGAACACGCTCTGGAAACCCGCAAGTCCCATCAGCTGCATGAGCTCGTCGTCCTCGGCAAGGTCGAGCGAGGCCTCGGTGAACAGCACGAGCGGATATTCGTTGCGCCTGCTGCCAGCGCGATGATTTCGCGCAGCACGGGCTTGATCGCCTTCTTGTTGCCGATGAGATTGTCGTCGACGACGAACACGATCTTGAGCCCGGCCTTGTTGAAGAACTTCGAGCTCGGCGATGACCTGCGCGCTCGTCTTGAGCCGGGGCTTGCGGCCGAAGGTCACGATGATGTCGCAGAACTCGCAGGTGAAGGGGCAGCCGCGGGAGATCTGCATGCTGCCGAACATGTAGCGGTCGGCCTTGAGCAGCTCGACGCGCGGCAGCGGCAAGGTGGTGACGTCGGTCTTGTCGGCCTGAACGTAGCGGCGCTTGTGGGTTCCGTTCTCCCAGTCGCGCAGGAATTGCGGCCAGGTCTCGTCGGCCTCGCCCACGAAGAGCACGTCGGCCAGGTCTTCGAGCTGCTCGGGCTCGACCGTCGCCATCGGGCCGCCTACGGCGATCATGACGCCGCGCGCCTTGACCTCCTCGATGATCTCGCCCATGCGCCGGCCCTGGATGCTCATGCCCGTCAGGCAGACGAGATCGGCCTCGCAGACCTTGTCGAAGTCGATGTCCTCGACATTCTCGTCGACCAGCGTCACGTCGTGATGATCGGGCACGAGAGCGGCAAGCAAAGCGAGGCACGCAACCGGCAGGTTGGCGCGCTTGCCGAGAAGCGGCATGCAATGCTCCATGCCCCAGAAGGACGCGTCGAAGCGAGGATTAATGATGACGATATTGGCCATTGGTCCCTTCCTGCTGCCCAACCGCGCGTGAGCTTAGCCGCGCATGGGGTCGCCAAATGTGGCAACGCGCGCGCCTTTTCGGATTAACACGGCGCAGTGCTATTTCGTTCGCCTTGTGTGCTTAACGGGTAAGACGGGGTCATGACGGAATTCACGCTGCGCAAGGGGCGGCGCTACTAGGCAACCATCGCGCTGAACTGGCCCGAGCAGATCGCGAGCAACGAGAATGGTGGCCGCGCCACTCCGAGACGCTGGGTTTGCGGAGGTTAGCGTGTCGGGAAAAGGCGCTATGCGGCAGGCTACCGCGCTCTGGCCGCTCGACGACAGGACGGCCGAGGTCCCGCCGCAGGTCGTGCAGATCGTCGAGGTCGAGGCCTAGTCCCCGAACGTCGGGCGGCGCCGCGCCTAAGCCGGCACAACCTTGAGCAGCGTGCCGTCGGCGCCGACCACCGTGATGCGTGCGCCTTTCGGCAGCTCGGGCCCCTCGACGCGCCAGACCGTATCGCCGGTCTTGATGCTGCCACGCCCATTGACGATCGGGTCGATGAGATCGAAGGACTGTCCGACGAGCTGGATGGCGCGCTCGTTGAGCAATGGCCGCTGACTTTCGGAGGGATTGCGCCGCAGATATTTTCCGGCGAGCAGCGCCGAGACGAGCGACAGCCCGCCGAACGACAGGATCTGCCACTGCCAGCCGATGTCGTAGCGGAATACGATGAGGCCGGTGATCGCCGCGGCGAGACCGAACCACATCAGGAAGATGCCGGGCGACACGAGCTCCAACACGAACAGGATGGCGGCCAGGATCATCCAGAACCAAGGGCCGAGCGCCGCAATCGTCTCCATCTGAGTTGCGGGCCTCCTAGACGGTAGGCACCGCGCCGCCGGGCCGCAGGCGCTGCGTCTCGCGCGGCTTGGCCTGGTCGGGCGGCGTCGCGGAATTGCCACCGACGCCGAAGGCCTCGCGCGCGATCTCGCCGACGCCGGCGATGGCGCCGATCACCGAGGAGGATTCGAGCGGCAGGATCAGCACCTTCTGGTTCTTCGCCTCGGCGAGCGCCTTCAGCGCGCCGATATAATTGTTGGCGACGAAATAGTTGATCGCCTGCACATTGCCCTGGCTGATCGCGGTGCTGACCATGGTCGTTGCTTTCGCCTCGGCCTCGGCCTCGCGCTCGCGCGCCTCGGCGTCGCGGTAAGCGGCCTCGCGGCGGCCTTCGGCGGCGAGGATCTGCGCCTGCTTGGCGCCCTCGGCACTCAGGATCGCCGCCTGCCGCTCGCCTTCGGCAACCAGGATCGCCGCGCGCTTGTCGCGCTCGGCTTTCATCTGCCGCGCCATCGAGTTCGACCAGGTCGCGCGGCGGCTCGATGTCCTTGATCTCGATGCGGGTGACCTTGACGCCCCAATTATGCGTGGCGTCGTCGACCACCTTGAGCAGGCGGTGGTTGATCTCGTCGCGCTGCGAGAGCAGCTCGTCGAGGTCCATCGAGCCCATCACCGTGCGGATATTGGTCATGGTGAGATTGAGGATGGCGACGTTGAGATTGGTCACCTCGTAGCTCGCCTGCGCGGCGTCGAGCACCTGGAAGAACGCCACGCCGTCGACCCTCACCATGGCGTTGTCCTTGGTGATGACCTCCTGGCTCGGGACCTCGATCACCTGCTCCATCACGTTGATCTTGCGGCCGATACGGTCGATGAAGGGGATGATGAGGGTGAGCCCCGGATGGAGCGTGCGCGTATAGCGGCCGAAGCGCTCGACCGTGTAGTTGTAGCCCTGCGGCACGATCTTGACCGCGGAGAGAATGACCAGAACAAGCAGGACGAAGAGCGCAAGGACGAAGATGTCGAAGCCGAACATTGGCACCCCTCCCGAAGGTGTCTTCCCGAAGGTGTCTTGGCTAGACCGGGTTCTTGTTCACTTTAGTCTGCTAGCCATGTTTCCGGCGACTGATAAATAATGCGGCCGGCCCCGAATGTAAGGGCCGCTGCTGCGATCTGCGAAGATGCCTAATGCGGGAGCAGCGCCGCGATGTCTGACAGCGGCCGCTTCCGCCGCCGCGTCGGCCGCCGGCCCCCATCTCTTGTCGAGCGAACCTTTGCGGACGTCCCGCATCTGGCGCACCACGCCGAGCTGCTGGCCGTCCGGATCGAGCACCACCCAGACGATGGTGACGCTTTCCTTGCCCTTGGCGGCCGGCGCGACGCGAACCGTGCCCTGCACCTCGTAGACATTGACCTGGAAGGCGGTTGCCGGCGCGAGCCCGATGGCAGCGAGCTTCCGGCTGAGCGAAGCGGCGAGTGCTTCCTCGCCGTCGCCCGGCGCGCCCGCGACCGTCACATAGGCGAAGCGCTCAGCCTGGTCGGTCGCCTGCGCGTGCGGCGCAAGCACGAGCAGGAAGATGCCGAGAATGCCGGCCACGCGCGTCACAGCCAGCCCTGAAGCTCCCGCTCGATGAGGTGCACGAGCACGGCGATGCCACCGGCGCTGTCGTTGAGGCACGGGATGTAGGCGAACCTCATCCCGCCATGCTCGAGGAAAATCTCCCGGTTCTCGTCGGCGATCTCTTCGAGCGTCTCGACGCAATCGGCGGCGAAGCCCGGCGTGACGATGGCGATCGACTTGACGCCGTCGCGCGCCAGCGCCTCCACCGTCTTGTCGGTATAAGGCTTGATCCATTCGGCGCGCCCGAAACGCGACTGGAAGGTCAGCTTGAGCTTGGCGCCAAGCTCAGGACCGAGCGCCGCGCGGAGCGCCTCCGTCGTCTGCACGCACTGCGCCTGATAAGGATCGCCCTTGTCGATATAATTCTGCGGCACGCCGTGGAACGAGGCGAGGATCGCCTCCGGCGCGAAATCGAGCCCGGCAAGATGCGTCCTTATCGAATTCGCGAGCGCGTCGATATAGACGGGATCGGCGGGGTAAGGCGGCACGGTGCGGAGCGCGGGCTGCGCGCGCAGCTTCATCAGCGCCTCGAACACCTTGTCGTTGGCGGTCGCCGTCGTCGCCGCGGCATATTGCGGATAGAGCGGGAAGGAGAGAATGCGGTCGCAGCCTTGCGCCACGAGCGCATCGATGCGCTCGGGAATAGACGGGTTGCCGTAGCGCATCGCCCAATCGACCACTATCCCGGGCCGGCCGGCGAACGCCGCGGCCATCTTCTCGGCCTGGGCGCGAGTGATGGTGCGGAGCGGCGATTCGTCAAGCGCCTCGTTCCAGATCGAGCGGTATTTCGCGCCGCTGGAGACCGGGCGTTTCACCAGCACCACGCCGTTCAGGATCGCCCACCACAGCGCGCGGTTCGTCTCGATGACGCGGCGGTCGGAGAGAAACTCCTTCAGGTAGCGCCGCATCGGCCAATAGGTCGTGGCGTCGGGCGTGCCGAGATTGATGAGCAGCACGCCGACCTTGCCGGTGCCGGCAGGCGCAGGCTTCGCCTCGAAATCCCTGGCACGCGGGGTCTTGGTCATGGGGGGTCTAGATAGAGGATTGCAGGCGTGCCGCCTAGACTGCGACTGGGGTCGGTTGCTCGGAGCGCAAGAGGTCCCGCTCTCCCCTTGGGGGGAGAGCACGCGAACCCAGAGGGTTCGCGGTGAGGGGGTAGCGGCGAAACACGCAAGCGTACAGCCGCGTCACGAGAGGTCACTCCCCTCACCCTTCCCGCCGTGCGACTTACTTCGCAAGTCGCGGCGGGAAGCCCTCTCCCCGAAGGGGAGAGGAGGAGTCATGTTCGCCTCGAACGAAGAGCCTCCGCGTCTACCAGGATCTGCGCGTGGTCGAAGGCAAGCTTGTGCCTGCGCCAGTCCGCGATCCACTCGGCGCCGGCAGCGTCGGAGCCGGCGCGCGGTTCGGCTGCATCATTCAACTGCGCGAGATGGACGATGCTCACCGTATGCCCGCGCGGGTCGCGCTTGGGGTCGGAGTAGACACCGACCAGACGCAGCGCGCCGGCCTCTAGCCCCGTCTCCTCGAGAAGCTCGCGGCGGCAGGCGGCCTCGACTGTCTCGCCGATCTCGGCGAAGCCGCCGGGCAGCGCATAGGCGCCCTTGAACGGCGCGTTGTTGCGCTTGATCAAAAGCACGCGGCCGCGTGGATCGAACACAACGCAATCGACCGTTAGCGCCGGGGTCTTCGGCAGTGGCATGGCGCCTTTGTAGCAGGAGCCCCGACATTTGTTCATACCTCCCGCTTGTGGGGAGGTCGACCGGCGAAGCCGGTCGGGTGGGGGTGCAGTTCTTCGGTGCAGGGATGCTCCACCCCACCCGTCGCGCGCCAAGCATTGATGCGCTACCGCTTCGCTACTTGAGCGCGAGCGCGCGATGCCCTCCCCATCAACGGGAGGGATGCGTCCTAGCCCCGCGGCTGCGGCACGATGCGGATATAAGGCCGGGGCGACTTCCAGCCGTCGGGGTAGATCTTCTTCGCCTCCTCGTCGGAGACGGAGCCCGCGATGATCACGTCGCCGCCATCGGTCCAGTTCGCCGGCGTCGCCACGCGATGCTTGGCGGTGAGCTGGAGCGAGTCGATCACTCGCAGCACCTCGTCGAAATTGCGGCCCGTCGTCATCGGATAGACCAGGATCAGCTTGATCTTTTTGTCGGGCCCGATGACGAATACGTTGCGGACCGTCTGGTTGTCCGCAGGCGTGCGTCCGTCGCAGCTGCCCTCGAGGTCCTTGGGCAGCATACCGTAGAGCTTCGAGATCGCGAGCGTCGGGTCGCCGATCATCGGGAAGTTCGGCGCGGTGCCTTGCGTCTCCTTGATGTCTTCCGCCCATTTCGCGTGCGACGTCACGGGGTCGACGCTGAGCCCGATGATCTTCACGCCGCGTCTGTCGAATTCCGGCTTGATCCGCGCCATGTAGCCGAGCTCGGTGGTGCAAACCGGCGTGAAGTCCTTCGGATGCGAGAACAGCACGCCCCAGGACTCGCCGAGCCAATCGTGGAAGCGGAGGCGACCTTCCGTAGTGTCGGCCTCGAAATCAGGGGCGATGTCGCCGAGCTGGAGCGCCATGTTACTCCTCCTTTGCCAGTGGGGATGCTGCCGGGGTCACGCCCGGCCTCCCATGCTTGCGCCGAGACTTAGGATATGGGGTCGGCTCGATGCAATCGCGTGCGGCAAAAAGAAATAGCATACCAGCCTTCAGGGCCAAGAGCAGCATGAGGTTGCAATACTGGGTCGAAGCAAAGACACTTTGTCATTGCCCGGCTTGGCCGGGCAACCCAGTAACCCCGGCGTCGACTGACCTTCGAGAGAAGGGATACTGGATGCCCGCCTTCGCGGGCATGACAAACGGAAGTCGTGTTGCCCTATGCGACGGCGCGGCGCTCGTGCCTTCCTTCCTCCACCTCCTCGATGATCTTGGCGGAGAAGGCTTCGAGATCGTCCGGATTGCGGCTCGTGATCAAGCCCTGATCGACCACGACCGCCTTGTCCACCCAGTAGGCGCCGCCGTTCTTCACGTCGGTCGCCATCGAGTGATACGAGGTCATCTTGCGGCCCTTGGTGATGCCGGCCTCGATCAGCACCCAGGGCGCATGGCAGACCGCGGCGACAGGCTTCTGGCTCGCGTAGAAGTCCTTGACGAAGGCGACGGCGTCCTCGTCGGCCCTGAGCAGGTCCGGGTTGATCTGCCCGCCCGGAATGACGAGCGCGTCATACTCGT
The DNA here is from genome assembly GCA_963832515.1 of uncultured Alphaproteobacteria bacterium. GTDB lineage: Bacteria > Pseudomonadota > Alphaproteobacteria > Rhizobiales > Methyloligellaceae > Methyloceanibacter. The sequence goes on along the minus strand of CAWHUE010000015.1, from coordinate 54,590 downwards.
CGATGCTCACCGCATCGATGGTGCGGTCGACCTCGATCGGCTCGCCCCAATCGTCGTGGTCCCAGCCCCAGATCTCGCCCGTCTTGAGCGACACGATGTCGACCGCGGCACCGGCCTCCTCGAGCCGCTGCTTGGGCACGAGAAGCTCAGACTGCTCGAAGCCGTCGGCCGCGAGAATCATGATCCTTTTGCCGGAAAGGTCGGCCATGGCTGGCATCTCCTTGATTGAATGATTGGCAAGGAGAACGCGGGAGCCGGGCGATGGTTGCGGTGCACAAAAAACGGCCAGGCGGAGTGACCGCCTGGCCGTTTGTTCTCGCCTGCAGAGCGCGCGACTAGCCGCGGATCAACTCGTCGGCCGTCTTCTTCTGCTCGTCGTTCAGAGCGTCGTAGAGCGGCTTGACCGCGTTCGTCTTGGCGCGCAGCGCTTCGAGCTTCGCCTTGAGCGACTCGGCGCGGGCGTCGAGACGCTCGGGCAGAGGCGGCCGCTCGGCGTCGCCCTTCTCCTTCGCGTCCTTCCACTTCGCCTTCTTCGCCTCGCAAAGCTCCTGCATCGACGTTGCGTTCGTCTTGGCGACCGTCGCGAAGTCCTCCCAGAGCTTCTCCTGCTCGGGCGTGATCTTGAGCTCGGTCTTCAGGAAGGCGAGGCGTCCGTCGATGTGCTTCGCCACGCCGCACATCCATTTGCCGCCGTGATGGCCGCCATTATGGCCGCGCCAATCGCCGTGCATAGAGGCTTTGTGCATCATGCCGTGATGGCGCGGGACGCTCCATTGATGGGCCTGCACGCTGCCGATGATCGCAGCGACCGCGACAATAGCGGCGACCGCCGCCACGATTTTAGTCTTCGTCATGGTTTACTCCCAGTTCGCGTTCGGCACCCTGTCGCGATCATGCCAAAGCTTTGTGGCGCGCGGGTGAGAAACTGCGCTGGATTGCCGAAATTTAATCTTGGATCGCTGCGGCGCGTCAGAACGGCCGCGCCGGCCCAAGCGAGGCCAGGAACAGCGTCGCGCCGAACAGGAAGATGACGAGCGCGCCGCCTATGGCGCAGAGGCTCCAGACCGTCTCAGTCCACGCGGCGTTCCCGCCGCCGAGCCTCAGCACGAGCTCGCGCGAGCCGAGTGCGAGCGTGGCGAGCGCCGCGACGGTGATGGCGGTGCCGAGCGCCATGGCGAAGGACGCGGCTATTCCCGCCCAGAACAGACCCTGCGCCAGCGCAAAGACCAGCACGAGGATGGCGCCGGTGCAGGGCCTTATCCCCACCGAGAGCGCCACGGCCAGCATCTTGCCCCAGGAAAAGGGCCCCGCCAGCTCGCGCGCATCGACGATGTGACCGCAGTGCTCGTCGTGAACATGGTCGTGATGGTCATGCGCATGGTTGTGATGGTGATGCTCATGCTGGTGATGGCTATGCGGATGCTCGTGGCCATCATGCGCAGCGATAATCGGCGATTCCGCGCCTCGCCTGCGCCGCCAGAGCCGCACGAGCTGTATCGCAAGCAGGTAAAGCCCCACAGCTGCGATCAGCGCGTAGCTGGCCGTTTCCAAAATGTTCGCCCAGGCCGTGAGCTGCATGCCCGTCGCATTCAATGCGACGAGCAGGATGCTCACCAGCGTGATCGCCGTGAGCGCCTGGAAACCCGCAGCTAAAAACGAGACCAGCACCCCGCGCCTGACCGTCGCCTCGTTGGACACGACGAAGGAGGTGATGATCGCCTTGCCGTGGCCCGGCCCCACGGCATGGAAGACGCCGTACAGGAAACTGAAGCCCGCAAGCAGAAGCGCGGCCCCGACCGCGTTGCCGTTCTTCAGACGCTTCACGCTCTCGGCAAGCTGGTGCTGGAATCCGCGCTGCTTCGCGGCCACCCAGGTGAGGAGGCTGCCGAACGGGCCCTCGGCCTTGGGCGGCGCGACTTGCGGGGCGGTGAAGGCAGGCGGCGCGCTTTGCTGCGCGGCGCCGCCAAATGCCGATGGCGGCTTCGTTTCGGCTTGCGCCCCCAGTGTTGCGATGGTGAGCAGCGTGAACAGAAGGCCCAGGCCCAAAGCCGCGCGGCTCAAGGCGCGGCGCATTTGACGATGGCCGTCTGCGCGAATTGCGACCCGTATTTCGAGTCGGGCCGAGCTGGCTGAAGAAGGCTTCCGTGAGTGCCTTGGCGTCCTCTGCCTCATCTTTGTCCGGCGCCTCTACTTCCACCGCGCAGCTCGGTGCTGCTTCGCCCGCGAGCTTTACCGGCGCCTCCTTGGCAAAACCGAACGCCACGAAGAAGGACGGATCGAACACGTCAACCGTCACCTGCTTGGTCGAAACATCGAGCGGCGTCCCGAGCGGCAGGGTGAAATGCAGCGTGACGACGCTCTTGTCGTAGTCGAGCCAATAGTCCACCGGCGGCTTGAGCGGCAGCGGCCTCTGCTCATCGCCCTGCGAGACGAAGGTGAAATAGGCGAATTCCGTCAGCGACTCGACGTTTACCTTGGCGAGCGGCTGAAGCTCTTCCTTGGAATAGGTGCCATCTTTGTCCGTATCCAGCCCCTGCACAGCCATGGCGGTATAGAACTCATCGAACGTCCAGGCATGCCGGATCCCGACGATCTTCTTGTCCGGACCGAAGACGATCTCGGAGCGGACGGTGGCCCAGACATGGGGATGGGCAAGAGCGGCGTTGGCGCAGCCGCAAGCGGCTGCTCCCGATAGCAGGATTGCCAGGATAAGCGCGCGGACCAAGAATTCGCTCCCCTCGCAGAGTGGAGCTGTCCTAACCGCAAAATATGGAGGATTTGCGGGCCGCTCCGGATAGCGGCCTTGCCGCTTGCGGGAAGCGTCGGCACAAAAAACGAGGCCGGGCCCCGAAGGGCCCGGCACAGGTTCGAATTTGCTGAATTCGACTTCGAGCTTACTTGAGCTCGGTGGCAACCTTATTGAACAGCGTGTTCGAGGCGCCGCTGACCGCGTCGATACCGACCAGGATGGCCACGCCGATGCCGGCTGCGATCAGGCCATACTCGATGGCCGTGGCACCGGACTCGTCCTTGACGAAACGCACAACAGAAGTCCTCATTTTCGACACTCCCTTTGTTTCAGGCTTCAACGGCCCCTCGCCGCCCTTTGTTGAGCCGAACGGTGGAACCTGACGCGCAAGCTAACACCCACGAGTTAGATACACGTTAAATCAATCCAATAGAGTTCGGGCCTATCAGGGTAAACAAATCGGAAATCTTGATCAGTGGATTTAAGGATAAAATCCGAGAAATTCGCCTATTTCTTGGATTTTTGCTTTGTCTACCAGAGCACGACGACTTTGGTACCGATCGGCGGCCGATTAAAAAGATCGATTACGTCATCGTTATACATGCGGATGCAGCCTTGGCTGACCTCCTGCCCGACGGTCCGGGGCGCGTCGGTGCCATGGATCCGGTAGGTCGAAGAGCCGAGATACATGGCGCGCACGCCGAGCGGATTGCGGGGTGGCCGCCCGGCACTTAGGCGGGAAGCGTGGGATTTTCGCGCCGCATCTCCGCCGTGGGCGTGCACGCCAATGGACTAGGCTTGACGAAGGGGCCGACTGGGCTAGAACAAAATGGGAACGATAGCTAAGGTGTTGTGGCGTAACGACGTTCCAAGTGGCGCAGGAGGCAGGCGCAATCTCGCCTTCTGATGTTGCCCGAGCAGGCAGGGCAGGGGTGAGGTCCTTTCGAGCGGATCATGTCGCGTTCGATCCGCTCCGCAGGTTCCCGTGTCTCAAGGTCATCCCCCCGCACCAGACGCGGGGCCCCCTCCCCGCCCGCCTGCTCGCTTTCCTTTTCAAAAACGAGCTCTCCATGCCTCCCGCTCGTGGAGCGGGATGGCTATGTTCAGCCGGATGGCAGAAATCTTCCGCCCACTCCTCGGCGCCTTCTTTGCGCTATTGCTCGCGCTCGGCCCCGGCGCGCACGCCTTCGAGCAGCCGGAGGGGGCGAGCGGGCTCGCGCCGAAGCCTCTAGTCAAGGCTCGGAAGCAGATCGTGGTCACGGCGCACCCGCTCGCCGCGGAAGCCGCCCTCGCCATCCTGCGCAAAGGCGGGAGCGCCGTCGACGCAGGCATCGCCGCGCAGATGGTTCTCAACCTGGTCGAGCCGCAATCTTCCGGCATCGGCGGTGGGGCTTTCATTCTGACTTGGGACGCGCGCGCGAAGCGCATCGCAAGCTATGACGGGCGCGAGACCGCGCCTTCGGCCGCCACGCCTCAGCTTTTCCTCGACGCGGCGGGCAACGAGCTGTCGAAGGCCAAGGCGATCGCGAGTGGGCTTTCGGTGGGCGTGCCGGGCGCTCTCGCGGCGCTGAAGCTCGCCCATGTCCGGCACGGCAAGCTTGCCTGGGCCGATTTGTTCGCGCCGGCGATCGCGCTCGCCCGCGATGGCTTCACCGTCTCGCCGCGCCTCGCCAAGATGTTGTCGGGCGCGGACGCGGCAACCTTCACGCCGGAAGCACGCGCGCATTTCTTCGACGCCGACGGGCGCCCTTGGCCTTCAGGCTACAAGCTCAAGAACCCGGCGCTGGCGGAGACCTTCGCCACGATCGCGCGCGAAGGGCCTGACGCGTTCTATCGGGGCGAGATCGCACGCGATATTGCCGCCGCCGTGCAGAGCGACCCGCGCATTCCCGGCAGCCTCTCTGCGGAGGATCTCGCGAGCTACCACGCCAAGGAGCGCGAGCCGGTCTGCGTGCTCTACCGCGCGCATCGCGTCTGCGGCGCGGGTCCCCCTTCCTCTGGAGCGGTCGCGGTCGGCCAGGTGCTTGGGCTGATCGCGCCCTTCGACCTCGGCGCGGCGCCGCTCAGCGCGGAAGCCGTGCATCTCATCGCGGAAGCCGAGCGCCTCGCGCTTGCCGACCGCGAGCGCTATCTGGCAGACCCCGATTTCGTTGCAGTTCCCGTCGCTGGATTGCTCGATGCAAGCTATCTCACGGAGCGCCGCGCGCTGATCGATCCGGCGCGCGCGCAAGAGCATGTGAGCGCCGGCACGCCGCCCGGCACGCGGGCCGACGCGCGCGGGCGCGACGGAACGCGCGAAGGCGCAGGCACGAGCCAGATCTCCATCGTTGACGGCGAGGGCAATGCCTTCTCCATGACGACAAGCATCGAATTTGCCTTTGGCGCGCGCACCATGGTGCGCGGCTTCCTGCTCAACAACCAGCTCACCGATTTTTCCTTCGCCGCCACCGATGAAGACGGTCGCCCGATCGCGAACCGCGTCGAGGCGGGCAAGCGGCCGCGCAGTTCGATGAATCCCACCATCGTGCTCGGAGAAGACGGCGCGCTGCGCTATGTGCTGGGCTCGCCAGGCGGCCCCGCCATTATTCTGTTCAACCTCAAGGCGCTCGTGGCGCTGATCGATTGGGGCCTCGACCCGGCGAAGGCCGCGGCACTCGTCAATTTTGGCAGCAACGGCAGGCAGCTCCTGCTCGAGACCGGCGCTGAATGGGACACGCTCGAAGCCGCTTTGCGCGCCAAGGGTCATGACGTGAAGCGCGTGGATTTGACGAGTGGGCTGCATATCGTGGCGGTCACACCCGAGGGGCTGGAAGGCGGCGCCGACCCGCGCCGTGAGGGCGCAGCGCTCGGGGATTAGACGCGCGCCTCCCGAGGCGCTATGCGTCGAAGATGGCAGTAGCAAAAATGCAAATCGCGGTGCGCGGTGCTGGCGTCGTCGGCCTCTGGCAGGCGCTGACGCTTGCACGCGCCGGCCACGACGTCACGCTCTATGAGCGCTCGCCCACACCCTTCGCCGCCGCGTGCAGTCCCTTCGCCGGCGCCATGCTCGCGCCCCGCTGCGAGGAGGAAAGCGCCGAGCCCGTGATCCGTGCGCTTGGCGAGCGGAGCATCGCGTTGTGGCTCGAGACCTACCCCGGCACGGTGGCGAACGGCACGCTGATCGTGGCACCGGCGCGGGATCGCGTGTTGATCGACCGCTTCGCGCGCATGACGCAAGGCGGCGAGCGGCTCGACCGGACCGCGCTCGCGCAGCTCGAGCCCGACCTTGCCAATCGCTTCACGGCCGCACTCTATTATCCGGGCGAAGCGCATCTCGCCCCCGATGCCGCGCTCGCTTTCTTGCTCGATGTCGTGCAAGCGGCGGGCGTGCGGCTGAAACTCGGCGAAGCCGGTGTGCCCGAGGACCCGGACCTCGTGATCGACTGCCGAGGCCTCGCCGCCAAGGACAATCTGCCCACGCTGCGCGGCGTGCGCGGCGAGCGGATCGTGGTGAGGAGCCGCGAGGTGCATCTGACGCACCCCGTGCGGTTTCTGCATCCGCGCTTTCCGCTTTACATCGTGCCGTGGGGTGACGGTCTTTATATGATCGGCGCCACGGTGATCGAGAGCGAGGAGATTGGTGCGCTCACCGTGCGCTCGGCGCTCGACCTGCTCTCGGCGGCTTACGCGCTCGTTCCCGCCTTCGCGGAGGCCGAGATCGTGCGCCAAGGCGCGGGCGCGCGGCCGGCCTTCCCCGACAATCGGCCTAGGATTATCGCGGCGAAGGGCTATATCTACGTCAACGGCCTTTACCGGCACGGCTTTCTGCTCGCTCCGGCTCTGGCCGAGCTTGTTGCGGCCTTCATCGAGACCGGCGCGCGGCACGAGGAGGTGTTCGTTGCAGATCCTGCTTAACGGCGAACCATTCGTCACCGATGCGCGCGACCTTGCTTCGCTCTGCGCCGCGCTCGGTTTCGCCGATGCCCGGATCGCCACCGCGGTTAACGGCAGCTTCGTCGCCGCCCCCTCGCGTGCCGCAACCGCGCTCGCGGATGCCGACGAGATCGAGATCGTGGCCCCGAGGCAGGGCGGCTGATGCTCACCCTCTACGGCGACCAATTCACCCCGCGGCTCCTACTCGGCACCGCGCAATATCCTTCGCCCGAATGCTTGAAGCAGGCGGTCGCGGCGTCGGGCGCGGAGATCGTCACCGTCTCGCTCAGGCGCGAATCGGCGCGCGCGCGCGCAGGTCAAGGCTTCTGGGCGTTGATCGAAGAGCTCGGCTGCCGGGTGCTGCCCAATACCGCCGGCTGCCGCACGGCGAAGGAGGCCATCGCCACCGCGCATATGGCGCGCGAGCTGTTCGGCACGAACTGGATCAAACTCGAAGTGATCGCCAACGACGATACTTTGCAGCCCGACCTGTTCGGCCTGGTCGAGGCCGCCGCGGCACTCGCTGGCGAGGGCTTCGCCGTGCTCCCCTACACAACGGAAGATCTGAGCGCTGCCGAGCGCCTCGTGGCCGCGGGCTGCTCGGTGCTCATGCCGTGGGCGGCGCCGATCGGCTCGGCGCGCGGGCCCGTCAACCGAGATGGGCTGCGGACGCTCCGCGCCTATTTCCCCGACACGCCGCTGATCGTCGATGCCGGCATCGGCACGCCGTCGCATGCCGCCGAGATCATGCAGATGGGCTACGACGCCGTGCTACTCAACACGGCGATCGCCAAGGCGGGCGACCCGGTGAAGATGGCGCAAGCCTTCGCCCGCGCGGTCGAGGCGGGACGGCTCGCCTTCGAGGCTGGCTTTATCGAGCCGCGCGACATGGCCGAGCCTTCGACGCCGGTCGCCGGCACGCCCTTCTTCAAGATCGACCACGCTTCGTGATCGTGCGCCCGTCCGCCTGAGCCCGGTCGTGATCCGCCTCGACCCGTTCTATCCCATCCTCCCCGACACTGATTGGCTCGCGCGGCTCTTGCCGCAAGGCATCAGGCTCGTGCAGCTCCGCATCAAAGACAAAGACCAGGCGACCGTGCGTGCCGAGATCGAGACGTCGGTCGCACTCTGCACCGCATATGACTGCACGCTCGTGGTGAACGACTATTGGCAGGACGCGATCGCGGCGGGCGCGCCCTTCGTACATCTCGGCCAGCAGGACCTCGCGGGCGCGGACCTTCGCTCCATCAGGGCCACGGGGATCAAGATCGGCGTCAGCACGCACAATGAAGAGGAGCTCGCAGCCGCGCTCACCGCGGAAGCCGACTATGTGGCGCTTGGACCGGTCTACGCGACCAGGCTGAAAGCGATGCCCTGGGCACCACAGGGCCTTCCCCGTCTCGCCGATTGGAAGTCCAAGATTCGCTGTCCGCTGGTCGCGATCGGCGGCATCACGCTCAAGCGCGCGCCGCTCGTGCTCGCGGCTGGTGCCGATTCGGCGGCCGTCATTACCGACATTGTGACAAGCCAAGACCCTAAATCGAGGACGCAAAATTGGCTTGCCGCCACGGCGCCTTGGCGCGGACTGTCCACAGAATATCCCCAAGGGTAGAACTTCCCCTTGGCGCTTGACCGCGAACGCCCGTCCCGAGGATCATAGAGGCGGGGAGCGGCAGGGACCAGACTGAGGCCAGCATGAGCTATCGTCTCGATCCGGCGACGAGAGTGAGCGACGGCTTGCGCCGCGTGGCGTTCGCCGAACTCGACCTGGCGCACACGGCGCTCGGCTCGCCGCCGGAGCGCCATAGCGGTGTGCACAGCGCGCGCAAATGCCTGAAGCGGCTCCGCTCGCTCCTTCTGCTTGCACGGCCGGGCATCCCTGAGCCGGTATTCCTGAACCTCACCGACCAGCTCGCGGCAATCGCGCGCGGGCTGGCGGCGGCACGCGACGCGCAGGCCCTGATGGACGCCGTCGACAAGCTCGGCCGCGAGACGGAGTCTGGACCTGGCGACGGGCCGATCCAATCCTTGCGCGGCTGGCTCCAGAAGCGGCGCCACGTCGCAGAGCAGATTCTCGAGCAGAGCGTCGCCTCCGAAGCCATGCGCGGCCTGCTCGAACTCAGGCCGCGCTTCGCCGGGCTTGCCGTCTACCCCGACGACTTCAGCCCGATCGCCGAAGGGCTCAGGCGCTGTTACCGCGAAGCGCGGCTCGCGTTCCGCCATAGCCTTTCCTCCGATAGCGCGGAGGGCGTGCATGAATGGCGCAAAGGCGTGCAGCATCATTGGCGCCAAATGCAGTTTCTCGCGTCCTGTTGGCCGTCCGAGCTGTCCGCGCGCGCGGAGGCGTCGCGGATCGCTGTCACAGGTTCTTGGCGACGACCATGACATCGCGCTCCTCATGCAAATCGTCTCGACGCCCACCATGACGTTCGGCAAGCCCGAGGAGATCGCGGCGTTTCTCAAGCGCTGCCGCAGACGCCACAAGGCGCTGCGCAAAGAGGCGCGCGCCAGCGCAGAGGTGCTGTTCGTGGAGAAACCTAGGCCCTTCGCCGACAGGATCGCCGCCTATTGGCTGAGCGCGGCCGGCAATGCGGCAGGGGCTGCGGCGATCGAGCGCCCCGACAATGTCGTGGCATTCGGCGACCTGCGCACGCGCGCGAGTTAGAGCGCGCGGATCCGCGTCGGGTTTGAGCGAACCGCCTTCGCGCAATGCTAGACGCTCACCTTCATCCCATCATAGGCGACTTCCCACCCGGCCGCCTCGACGGCTTCGCGCTCGGGCGAGCCCCCGCGCAGCACGGGGTTGGAATTGTTGATGTGGATGAAGATCTTGCGCCCGATGTTGAGCGGGCCTAGCTGCGCGACGCCGCCCTTCTCGCCCGACATGTTGATATGGCCGATGCGCTCGCCGGTCTTGTTGAGGAGGCCTTGCGCGATCATCTCGTCATTGGCGTAGAGCGTTCCGTCGAAGAACAGGAGCGGAGCGGCCTTGAGCCGCGTGCGCAGCGCATCGTCGACCCGCGCGCATCCAGGGACATAGAAGAAGTGCCGCCCCGTGGCGGGGTCCGTCACCTTGAGCCCCACCGTGTCGCCTTCTTGCGCGCCGAAATCGGTACCTGCACCGGCATCTTCGAGGTAGAGCGGCACCTTGGCCGGCACGACGAACGCCTCGATGACGATCCCGACCGGGCCCTCGGGTCCTTCCACATCGAAGCCACGCCCGAGCGTCATGGGGATGCGCTTGACGAGGTCGGGATTGAGCACGTCGAAGATGCTGTTCGACGCCAGAATCCCGAGCACCCGCGCGCTGCCGTAGACGGTGAAGGGCTGCCCTTCGCGCAGCGTGAGGAGACCGGCGACCGCGTCCACGTCGCCATTGGTCAGCACCACCGCCTTGATCGGGCTATTGCGCGGCAGGCCGTCGGCGGCCGGATGGAGCTCGGGTGTGTCGTTGATCTGCTGCCTGAGGTCCGGGCTCGCATTGAGCAGGACCCATTGCCTTCCGTCGGCGCTGACGGCGACCGAGGCTTGCGTGCGCGGGACTAAGCCCGGCACACGCGCGCGCACATCGGCCGAGTTGTGGCCGTTGCAGTTCCATTGCGGGAAGCCGCCGCCCGCCGCCGAGCCCAGAACCTTGATCAACATGATGGGTTAAGAGCGGAGCGGGGCACGGCTCGTCAAGCCAAAAGATCGAGGGCTCAGCCCTCCTCGCCAGGCTTCTCGTCCTTCCACTTTCGCGCCGAATAGCCCGCGCTCGTAGACGCTGCGGCTCGTCCTCCCTAAGCCTCCTTTGGCAATCCAAGCATATTTTTTGCCAATGACGGACCCGGAGACTTTGCTATTCTCGGCGGATAAAAGAATTGGGGGACTTGGCAGCGCTAAAGTTGGGGGGCTTGCTGTTGCGATACAATCTGAACCAGCTGCGCTTAGCGCAGCGTTTGGCGTTGACGGCAGCGATTTCAGCGCTCGCCAGCGCAGGCCTCACGATCGGCATCACCAGGCCAGCTTTGGCCGAGTTCGAGATTCAGGAATCTGAGGTCGAGAAGGGCGAGGCCGAGCTCGAATATCGCGGCGCCGTCCATTCGGGCTTTCCCAAGGCCGAAAGGGAAGAGGCCGAGGAGGACGGCGACGAAGAAGGAGCGCTCGAGGAGGAGGAAGAAGGCGAGTTCCTCCGGCAGAGCCACGATTTCGAGATCCAATACGGCATCACCGAGCGGATCATGCTCTCCACCACACTTGGCACCGACGAACCGCTGGATGGCAATTTCGCCCTGAGCTCAGTCGAATTGGAACTCCAGTACGAACTGGTCGAGCGCAAAGGTAACGGCCTTGGCCTCGCGTTCCAGGGTGGCTACGGGTTCGCGACGCGTGGCGGCGAAGCCGACGAAATTGAGTTCGGACCAATCATTGAGCTGGCGAGCGGCAACGCCCTGCTCACGATCAACCCGTTGTTCGGTGCCCAGGTTGGCGACAACCGCGAGACCGATGGGCTCGGTTTCGAATATGGCTGGCGCGCGCAATACAATTTCGCCAAGAAATGGGCGGTCGGCGCCGAGATGTTCGGCGAGATCGAGGATCTCTCCCATGCCGGATCGTTCGACGACCAGAACCACAGCCTCGGCCCCACGCTGTTCTACATGCCGGGCGGCGGCGGCGACGATGACAATGGCAACGGCAATGGCGACTGACAACAATCACAAAGTCGCCGGGCCGGCTGAGATGGAATTCTCCATGAATGTCGGCGTTCAGTTCGGGCTGACCGACGTCACCTCCGACACGGCGCTCAAATTCCAGGGCTCACTTGCTTTTTGAGATGGCTGTGTCCTTGAGTGGCGGTTCTGACTGACCCTGAGGATTTTCGGCCGAACCCGATGTTCCGTTATGAAATTGTTTGGGGCGCCGTGAAAATCCGGCGCCCCTGCTCGCTAGTGATCTGTCAATACCGCGAGATGAGAATGACTGTGTAGTCTTTGTCGAGCTTGATATCCACCGTGCCCATCTTGCACTTGGCGTCATCGATTTCGTAAATGCCCTGCTCCTCTTTTTCGATCTCCTCATAGCCCGTGCACCCGAGCGCGGTAATAGTGGCCTGTACCTTCTCAAGCTCGGCAGCCGGAACCTTGCTGTCATCGTCGTCCACCGCGTAGGCCGCGCTTGCGCAGAGTCCAATGGCGAGCGCCAAAGCGATTGTTCTCATCATATCAACCCTCCATCTTCAGCATCGTCTAGGACTGACCGATGCCGCGAAGATCTAACGCGATTGTTCGACTATCTGACAGGGATCTCCTGGCAAATGTTTGTAGGATTCTTGGTAAGCAGGCGCCGAGGACGACGACTACGATTAGACCCTTTGGCTCGCCGCCCTTCTTGGAAGGAAATCGGCTACGCGCTCAAGCGTCAGCTTCCAGGGCCGAGTTTGGCTAGGTTAGTTGGAAGTAGTTCCCGACCGGATTGCTGTCATCTATCGGCGAAGTAGGGAAACCCTGGCAACTCGGGATCGGCTAACCTCCCTTCACCACCGACGAGTCCACAACCCCAAGGGTGGAAGTCGCACGCTCGGGACTTTCGCAGGTTTTCTCGCGGATGAGTACGCTTTTGAAACTTAGATCGCATAGCGCAAACGACCTGCGTCTCATTGAGGAGGCTGGGAGAACGCGAATAGGTTGGCAAGGCATCGCTACCCTCTTTGTATTTCTCCTTTTGCTGCTCGGACATGATGCGATTGCCGAGGATCAAAAGCCGGCCAAGGCTCCGGTCGCGGAGGACGTGCCGCCGGAGGCGCCGGTAAAGGCCGGGCCGGCCGAGCCGAAAGCCAAACCCGGGGCGCCGACCAATAAATCTACCGCTCCCGCCGATAAGTCCGCCGCGCCCGCCGCTGCTCCCGCCGCCGATGCGGCGAGCGGCGAGCAACCCGCTTCCACGATTCGCATCGTCTATCTCGGCAAGGAATATGAGGAGCCGCTACCGCTCTCCTATGCCGAGGAGATCATCACCGACAAAGGCATTCAGGGCGCGCGGCTGATGATCAAGGAGGCGAACCAGGCCGGCGGCTTCGTCGGCCATGGCTTCGAGCTGGTCGAGGCGATTATCCCGGCCGACGGCGACATCGTCGCCAAGGCCAAGGAGGTGCTCGCCGCCGGCGACAGCTTCATCATCGCCGATCTCGAGCCCAAGGACCTGCTCGCCGTGGCCGATCTCCCCGAGGCGAAGAACTCGGTGATCATGAACATTCGCTCGAGCGCCACGGTGCTCAGGCAGGAAGAGTGCCGCGACAACGTCTTCCACGTCATCCCCGACCTCGCCATGCGCGCCGATGCGCTCGGGCAATATCTCGTCTGGAAGAAATGGCCGCGCTGGTTCGTGATGCGGCGCGACACGCCCGAGGACCAGGACTATCTCGCGCAGATCCAGCGCGCGGCCAAGCGCTTCGGTGCCAAGGTCGTCGAGGATCGGGTCTATAGGCTGCCGCCCGGCGCGCGGAACCTCGACTCGGGCCATCAGCAGGTGCAGACGCAGATCCCGATGGAGACGCAGGGTGCGCCCGAGCACGACGTGGTGTGGGTCATCAACAGCGATGACGATTTCGGCGACTATCTGATGTACCGCACCGACATGCCGCGCCCCGTTGTCGGCACGCAAGGTCTGCAAGCAACCGCCTGGGACAAGTCCTACACCGAGTCCGGCGCCATGCATTTCCAGAACGCCATCCCGCGCATCGCCAAGCGCAAGCCGGTCGAACGCGACTACACCGCCTGGGTTGCTATCCGTGCGATCGCGGATTCTGCAATGAAGTCCGGTAAGACCACCCCGCGGGAGCTGAAGGCTTATCTCTTGTCCGACGATTTCAAGCTCGAGGCTTTCAAGGGCCAGGCGCTGAGCTTCCGCACCTGGGATCATCAGATGCGCCAGCCGATCATCCTTGGCGGCGGCACGCGGGTTCCCGTGTCGACCTCGCCGCAGGAAGGGTTCCTCCATCAGACCAATCTCACCGACACGCTCGGCTTCGACCAACCCGAGAGCAAGTGCAAGTTCCGCTGACCATCGACCGAAGGTAAACCCATGACCCGCATCCTCCTTGCCGCGGCCGGAGCCGCCGCGCTCCTCGTCCTTCCCGCCGCCGCCGTGCCGTCCTTCGCCCTAACCATCTTCGTGTCGAACGAGAAGGACAACACCGTGACCGTGATCGACGGCGAGACGCTCGAGATCAAGAAGACCATCAAGACCTCGCGACGTCCGCGCGGCATCATGCTGAGCCCGGACTACAAGGAGCTATTCGTGGCCGCCGGGGACGGGGATATCATGGATGTCATCGACACGGGCACGCTGGAGGTGACGCGGCAATTGGAATCGGGCCCCGACCCCGAACTGATGGCCGTCGATTCCAAGGGCAAGGTCATCTACATCGCCAACGAGGACGATAGCCTCGTGACCATCATGGACATTAAGTCCGGCGAGGTGCTGGGCGAAGTGCCGGTCGGCGTCGAGCCGGAAGGCATGACGGTGAGCGCCGACGATCGTTACACCGTCGCCACCTCCGAAAGCACCAGCATGGCGCATATCATCGACAATGCGACCATGAAGCTCGTCGGCAATATCCTGGTCGACAGCCGCCCGCGCGAGGCGAAGTTCAGTCCCGATGGCAAGGAGCTCTGGGTCTCGTCTGAGATAGGCGGCACCATCTCGGTGATCGACACCACCAATTGGGACGATCCGAAGAGCTGGAAGGTGGTGAAGGAGATCGGCTTCGAGGTGCCGGGCGTGCGCCCCGAGCAGCTTCAGCCCGTGGGCATGGACTTCACCAAGGACGGCAAGCTCCTGTTCGTCCCGCTCGGACCGTCGAACCGCGTCGGCGTCGTCGACACAGCGAGCAAAGAGGTCAAGCAATACATTCTGGTAGGCCAGCGCCCCTGGCATGGAGAGTTCGGCCCCGACGGCACGAAATACTACGTCGCCAACGGGCTCACCAACGACATGACCATCATCGACGTCGCGACGCTGAAGGCCGAGAAGTCCGTTCCGGTCGGACGCCTGCCGTGGGGCGTTGCTGTTACTCCGTAACGCTTTCCCAAGGATGTATTGCCGGAAGAAAATCAATGCGAGCACGAAGGCTATTAGGTTCGGGGTGCAGCTGGCCGCAGCTTCAGCCCGGGCCCTCCGGTAGAAAATGAGCACCCGGTCCGCATGGCAAAACCAGCGATGATCACGTCCGGCTTCTGTGACCGATACATGCGGAAGCCCTCGGCAAGGCTGTGTGCCTGGACGATCTGCTTCACGTCCGCGTTCTCAAGCAGTTGGCGCAGTCCTGGAGCACAACGGCACGCGCGTCATGACGTTTTCCAGCACCTCCAGCACGCGCGCAGAGCACCCGCTGCTTAGAAGCAAGCTCTAGTTGTAAGCAACAATCGCGTCGCGCCTCGGCAAGTATCGTAGTCAATCTGGCAAACAAAACTGACAATCTTCTATTATGTTTTCGTGGCGAGGACGCCTAACATTACCGCCCGTACTGAAGCCCAAATGGGGGAAGGACTTGATGTCAAGAGCCATTTCCGTTACTACACTCGCCGCACTGTCCGTCATGATCACGGGATTGGGCCAGTTAGCCCATGCCCAAGTGTTGGATCCGTCAGTTCACGGTCTGATACGTCTGGAGCCGCTGGTGTTTGGGGTCGATGACGACGGCACCAAGATGGCGCCTATGGAATACCGACTGAAAGTCGGTCAGGGCTACCGCTGGAAGATCAAGGCGTCCGACCTGACGGAATACGCTTTTATTGCGCCGGAATTCGTCCGCGACATCTGGATCCGCAAGATCGAGGTGGGAGAGGTCGAGATTAAAGCCGTTACGTTCGACGAGCTTGAGTTTGAGAATGGGGGTGAAGCCGAGGTGTTCTTCGTCGCCATCCGACCTGGCACGTACGAGTACGGCTCAAAAGGTCTGATGGAACGCGGCGTGGTCGGTAAGATCATCATAGAGTTGGTGGCCCCTGGCACGTTCTCTTGCCCCTGGCACTACTCCTGCTGATGGCACTGCTCCTGCCGCTGACGATGACGACGATGGCGGTGCAGACAAAAAGTAGTCGCCGGTTTTAGAGGGAAACCATTCATCCGCCTTCATGGCTGCGAGGCGAGCACGATCTGCTCAAGCGTTCGAGGCCCCTAAATCCTAAAGTATCAGCGGTCAATATGCTTGAGATTCCGTGCAGGCGTTAAGATATCGCCGGGCACTTCAGGTAGAAATTCTGGTTTCGAAGTCAGGTCGCGAAGAGATCGAAAGCGGACGGTCGTCTTAAGGCATGATGTACGGCCGGCGGGTCGGCTTTTTTGGCTGGGCTACTGGGTCGGAAAGATGGCATACCCTTCTTGCCAGAATTACCCTGGCGAGGGTTCGGATCTAGCAAGCAGGGTAGCAAAAAATGCAGCGTTCATTCCTTTCCGAAGGCGCCGTCGAGCGGCGCGTATGCACGGCCGGCACGGCAACCCTTATCGCGGCGGCAGCCACCACGCTGCTCGCTCTTGGTGCGGTAGCCGCCGAGGGATCGATCGCCATTGAGCTCAATAAGCTCGAGCCGCAAGACAAGCAATGCCGCGCCTATTTCGTCATCGACAACAAGAGCAGCACGAATTTCCAGGAGTTGAAGCTCGACATCGTGCTTTTCAAAGCGGATGGCGTGATTGGGCGGCGCTTTGCCGTCGATCTTGCGCCGCTCAAGGCGGAGAAGCGCGCAGTCAAGCTCTTCGATATCGAAGACACGGCTTGTGACGACGTGGGCAGTTTTCTGATCAACGACGTGATGGAATGCAAGGCCGACTTCAGGACCGATCCCTGACTGCCTCAATGACATCACTGTCTCCAGTCGCACCAAAGTCGATTTGACCAAGTAAGGGGTACGCCCTGTGGAACAGGAAATCGCCATCGCGCCGGCCCCGGTGATCGATTATTCGGTCTGGGGCTTGGTCATGCAGGCCGACCCCATTGTCAAGGGCGTGATGTTACTGCTCGTTGTTCGCCTGCGGTGGCGTGCTGGGCGATCATCTTCGAGAGGCTGATCAGGATCTGGCGCCTAAACCGCGCGATGCGCTGCCTGACCACCGCGTAGGACAGCCAATCGGAGCGAATATCAGTTCCATAAGCGCGGCCAAGGGAATGAAATCCTCTCCGAGGATCTTGATATCCCCGGGGCTCTCGGCCAAGAGGCCTGTCATGCGCTACCAGACCAAGCTTCTCATCGCCGCGGGCCTGCTGCTCGCCATGTCGCTGTCGGCCGCGGCACTAGCTTATTGGGGGGTCACCCAGTCCCACAGCTATTTCACGCGCTCGCGGATCGCGCATGAGCAGCTCGAGCGACAGTTACAGCTCTCCCGCCACAGCCAGCAACTCTTCAAGGCCTGGACCGACACGCTGATGACCGGGATCTCCGATCGGCCGCTCGGCGCCGCCTATCTGAACAAGGTCATCGAGTCCGACCTTGCTGCCTTGAAAGAGCTCTCTAAAAAGGAACTTGCCCTTGTCGGTTCCGACGAACGCACGGCCGAGTCCGCTGAGCTCGAACGGATTGCAGCGATCGAGCGCGAGTTCAAGCAAACGCTCGATCAGCTGAGCGAGGTCGAGCAGCTCAGGAGCCGCGGCCGGCCCGACATCGCTTGGCAGAACTTGCTCGAACTGATGAAGGGCGGCCTCGATCAGAAGCTCAACGGGCTCATCGAAGTGGCCGTCGCGGATGAGACTGCCGAAGTTCTGCGCATCGACTCCGATGCAACGCGTCTTCTCTTGCGGCTTGAACGCATCAGCCAGATCCACGCGGCGCTCGCCATCCTCGCCACCATCGCGCTGCTTGCTCTTCTGCTGCGCGGCTTGCGCGCGCCGCTGGCGGAGCTCTTGCGCGGGACGTCGATCCTTGCCGAAGGCGACCTCTCTCACCGCATCGACATCGCCGGCAGCGACGAGTTCGCCGACCTCGGCCGAAGCTTCAACCGCATGGCCTCCGACCTTCAGACTAACCGCCAAGCACTGCAGGACGCGCACGCCAATCTCGAATCTGAAGTCGAACAGCGCACCGAAGAACTTCGCCAGGCGAACGAATCGCTCCGCAAGATCGACGAGACACGGCGCGGTTTCTTCGCCGACATCAGTCACGAGCTGCGCACGCCGCTCACCATTATCCGCGGAGAGGGCGAGATCACGCTGCGCGGCAAGAGCAAGCCGGTAACCGCCTACAAGCGCTCCATCGAGCGCATCGTCGAGCAGGCCAAGCATCTGTCGGTCCTGGTCAACGATCTTCTGTTCATTGCCCGCCAAGGCGCGGGTGCCGCCCGCCTCAACCTCCAGCCGATCGATCTTGGCGATCTGCTGCAGAAAGTGTGTGGCGACGTGCGCGTCATCAGCGCCGGCAAGTCGGTGGATATCGCCTTGAAGGACAGCCCAAGCCCTGCCGTGGTGCGCGGAGACCCCGCGCGGCTCAGGCAGCTTTTCCTCGTCCTGCTCGACAATGCCGTGCGCTACTCCAACCCGAAAGGCACGGTCGATGTCGCGATCGAGAGTTTGGACGACGAGGTCGCGGTGCGTGTGAAGGACCGCGGCATTGGCATCGCGCCGGAGGAGCTCGATGGCATTTTCGAGCGTTTCCGCCGGGGCGGCAACGCGGCATCCATGAACGAAGAGGGGCTTGGCCTCGGCCTGCCCGTCGCCAAGGCCATCGTCGAGGCGCATAAAGGACGGATCGCGATGGAGAGCCGCCTTGGCGACGGCACGACTGTCACGGTGACCTTCCCTGCCGAGGCCGCAATCGACGAAACCGCTAAGGCCAGGGCCGCTCGCGCCAAGGCGGTGCCGGCTGGCAACGCGGGGGCCGCCACGTGAACGTGCTTCTCGTCGAGGACGAACCCCGCGTCGCCGATTTCATCGACCGCGGCTTGCGCGCCGAAAATCACGGCGTGACCGTAGCTCCTTCCGGCGCCGAGGGCGTGGAGCTTGCCAAGACAGGCGAGTTCGACGTGATCGTGCTCGACCTGATGCTTCCTGACATGCACGGCTACGACGTCTGCCAGAAGCTCCGGCTCGAAGGCGACCAAACGCCGATCCTGATGCTGACCGCCATGGACGCGATCGAGGACAGGATCAAGGGGCTGAAGATCGGCGCCGACGACTATCTCACCAAACCGTTCGATTTCGACGAGCTGCTCGCCCGCATCGAGGCCCTGGTTCGGCGCTCGCATCAATTCGCGCCGAAGACCAACGTTCTCCAGGTGGCCGATCTCACGCTCGACCGGGAGCTGCTCGAAGTGCGCCGGGGCGGCGGAGCGATCAAGCTCACGGCGAAAGAGCTTGCCATTCTAGAGCTGCTGATGGGCGCGCCGGGCCGTGTGTTTTCGCGCACGCGCATCCTCAACCAAGTGTGGGGCTATAGCGAGGACCCGCTTACCAACGTGGTCGACGTCTACATTGCGCGGCTCAGGCGCAAGATCGATCCGCCCGGAACCGAGCCCCTGCTCGAGACGGTGCGTGGCCACGGTTACACGTCTGAAGGCCGCGAACTGATGCAGGGCGGGAATTGGGCAATTTTGCTGAAGGGACTGCCCAATCTGGCATCTGCTCAATGGATTCTTGCCATAAACGCCGGGATGGGTAGAGTAGGCGCCGCCACTCTCGCCGAAGAACGCTTATATCTCTTCCGGGCCTCGCCAGAGGGCCTTGGGCCGCGTGTCGGCCGCGCGAGCGGCGGCAGTGTTGCGTCCGCGCGCCGCCTGGCCAGGCCCAACGAAATTGGATGCGTACATAACAACGTGGAGGAGCGCCCGTTGCGGTCAGGACTGTTAGCCCTATTGCTGTGTGCCGTTGCGAGTCTTGCCGCGGCCGAGCCCGTCAGCGCGGCGAAGAAAATCACCATCGGCGTGCTCAAATTCGGCACGGTGAGTTGGGTGCTCGACACGATTCAGGCCAACGAGCTCGACAAGGCCGAAGGCATCGATCTCGACATCGTTCCGCTCGCAAGTACCCAAGCCACCACGGTGGGGCTGCAAGGCGCCTCCGTGGACATCATCGCCACGGACTGGCTGTGGGTCTCGCGCGAGCGCTCGAGCGGCGGCGACTTCACCTTCTCGCCCTTCACTACGGCCCTCGGTTCGATCATGGTGCCACCGAACTCGCCGATCAAGACGCTCGCCGATCTCAAGGGTAAGAAAATCGGCGTGGCCGGCGGTCCGCTCGACAAGAGTTGGCTCTTGATCGTCGCCTATGCGCTCCGCACCGCCAATCTCGATCTCAGGACCGACACCAGGCCGGAATTCGCCGCTCCGCCTTTGTTGAACGAGCGCGCCAAGCAGGGCGCGATCGACGCCGTGCTCAATTTTTGGCCCTACGCGGCGCGGCTCGAGACTGAGGGTTTCACCCAGCTCATCGGGCTCGAGGACGTCGTGCGCGAGCTTGGCGCCAAGGGCGAGGTCGCCATGGTCGGCTATGTGTTCAACGAGGCTTGGGCCAAGAAGAATCTCGACGGCATCCAGGGCTTCCTGCGCGCCGCCGCCAAGGCGGACGAGTTGCTCGCCACGTCAGATCAAGAATGGAAGCGGCTGAAGAAGCTGATGGGCGAGAACGATCCGAACTTCAATGACGCGATTTTCGAGGCATTGCGGCGCCACTACCGGGAAGGCATCCCCGAGCGCCCGGCGGCCGAGAACGAGGCAGACGCCGAGGTCCTTTATCAGTTCCTGCGCGAGCTTGGCGGCGAGAAGCTCGTCGGTCCGGGCACGGAGCTTGCGCCCGGTACGTTCTGGCAGGGCGGCAAGTCATGACGATCGCCTACGACCGCGCCGAGTCCGCCGAAGGACAAGGCGACAAGCATCTGGCGCGGGCCGCTCGTTCCCATTCTCTCTGTTGCGGGCTTCCTGCTTGTCTGGTTCATCGCCGCTGAGATCGCGCAGAGCCGGTTGCTCCCGGGGCCCGTGGCGGTGCTCAACTATATTTACGAAGAGACGCTGCATGGCGACATGTTGACCGAGCTTGGCATCACGCTATGGCGCGTGATTGCGTCATTCGTGGTGGCGATGTTCATCGGCAGCGTGATCGGGCTTGCCATGGGCCAGATGCCCGCGCTCAACCGCGCGCTCGACCCGTGGCTGATCGTGCTGCTCAACCTGCCGGCGCTCGTAATTATCATTCTCGCTTATGTCTGGTTCGGGTTGAACGAGGCGGCGGCGATCGGCGCCGTCGCGCTGAACAAGATCCCGAATGTCGTGGTGACCTTGCGCGAGGGCGCGCGATCGCTCGATCCCGGCCTTGACGAAATGGCCCGCGCCTACCGGCTTTCGCCCTGGAGCCGCTTACGCAACGTCACCTTGCCGCAACTCCAGCCTTATTTCGCCGCCGCTTCGCGCGGAGGCCTTTCACTCATCTGGAAGATCGTGCTGGTGGTCGAGCTGCTCGGGCGCCCGAACGGCGTGGGCTTCGAGCTCCATCTCAACTTCCAGCTTTTCAACGTGACGGCGATCCTGGGCTACACGCTCGCCTTCGTCGCCATCATGCTGGCAATCGAATATTTGCTGGTGCAGCCCATTGAACGACATTCAACGCGCTGGCGTAACAAGCCGGTTTGAAATCCGCATCGAGGACAAGACTTACGTTGGGGCCGACGGCACGTTGATCCCGGCGATAAGGGACTTTGTCCTCGCCGTTGAGTCCGAGAGCATGACGGTGCTGATGGGGCCGTCCGGCTGCGGCAAGACCACGCTGCTCAGAATCATTGCCGGGTTGGACAACCGCTACACCGGCGAGATCAGTCTCGCGCCTGATGCACGCATCGGTTTGATGTTCCAGGACCCGCGCCTGCTTCCCTGGCGTACCGTGAAGCAGAACATCGAGCTGGTGGCGGCGCCAGGGTTCACGGAGGAGGACCTCGACCGACTCGCGCATTCGGTCGGCATTGCCGACATGCTGCCGCGCTTTCCGCAGGAGCTGTCGCTCGGGCTCGCGCGCCGCGTGGCGCTCGCGCGGGCCTTCGCCACCAAGCCCGACCTCCTCCTGCTCGACGAGCCGTTCGTCTCGCTCGACGAGCGGACCGCCGACCGGCTGCGGCGCCTCCTTCTCGATGTTTGGTCGGCGCGGCCGACCACGGCGATCCTCGTCACGCATAATGCGCGCGAGGCGGTCCTCCTCGCCGATCAGCTCGTGCTGCTGGCGCCCCGCCCGACCCATGTCGTGGCGATCGAGACGATCGACATACCGCAGCGCGAGCGCCCACCCGAGGTCATCGAGACGATCCTTGCGGACCTGATGCGCCGCCACCCCGCGAACTTCACCAGCGTTTGACGCCTAGCCTGACATGGCCGGGGCGGCGACCTTGCGCTGCTGGATGCCGCGAGAGGGATCGTAGGCCCAGAAGGACAGCGCGAGGAATAGCGCCGTGCAGCCTGCCACGATGCCGAGCGCCTGCCAGTTGACCTGGAGGTACAAGCGCGAATCGGATCAGCTCGACCGCCCAGCTGAAGGGATTATAGAGCGCGATGTAATGCAGCCAGATGCTGCCTTCCTTCATCTTCCAAAGTGGATAGAGCGCCGTGGAGGCGAAGAACATCGGGAAGATCACGAAATTCATGACGCCCGCGAAGTTCTCGAGCTGCTTGATGGTGGAGGAGAGCAGCATGCCGAGCGCGCCGAACATCATGCCGGTGAGAATGAACGCCGGAAGTGCCGCTAAATAGCCCCAGGGGGGCATCTCCACGCCCCAGAACCAGGCGATCAAAAGAAACGCGTAGACCTGGAAGAGCGACACGATCACGCTCGCAAAGAGGCGAGAGGTCAGGAGGAACCAGCGCGGGAGCGGCGTGGTGAGCAGCACGCGCATCGAGCCCATCTCCCGGTCGTACACCATCGACAGTGAGCTCTGCATGCCGTTGAACAGCTGGATCATGGCGAGCAGCCCGGGCGTGATGTACACGTCGTAGGTGATGTAGGTCTCGTAAGGCGGGATGATCGAGATGCCGAGCGCCGCGCGAAAGCCCGCCGCAAAAATGATGAGCCAGATCAGCGGCCTGACGAGGGCCGCGAAGAAGCGCTCGCGCTGTTGGATGAAGCGCAGCATCTCGCGCCAGACAATGCCGTAGAAGGCGCGCGCATAATGCATCAAGTTCATGCGGCGACGTCCTCCTCGGTGTCGCCGCCGATGAGCAGCCGGAAGGCGCCGCCGAGGTCGCGCGCGCCGGTCTCGGCCACCACGTCCTTGGCGGTGCCGCGCGCCACGATTCGCCCGCGGTCGAGCACGAGCAGCGCGTCGTCCCGCTCGACCTCGTCGAAGAGATGCGTGGCCCACAGCACCCCGATCCCGCCACTGCGGGCAAGCTCGTGTACGTGCCGCACGATGGCCGCACGCGTCGGGTCGTCGAGCCCGATGGTCGGCTCGTCGAGCAGGAGAAGCCTCGGGCTGTGGAGCAGGCTACGGGCGATCTCGACGCGGCGGCGATGGCCGCCGTTGAGCGACCGCACGCGCTCACCGATACGCTCCGCCATGTCGAGCTCCTTGAGCGCCCTGACCATACGCTCGTCGGCCTCCTTGCGCTTGAGCCCGCGGAGTGCCGCGAAGTAGCGCAGGTTCTGCTTGACGGTGAGGTCGAGGTCGAGCGTCGGCTGCTGGAACACGACCCCGAGGGGGCCGAGGGCGCGCGCGCCCCAATCCGCGGCAGATTTGCCGCAAATCTCGATCCGCCCTGTCGGGGCGTCGAACAGCCGGGTGATCAGCGAGAAGAGCGTGGTCTTCCCGGCGCCGTTAGGCCCGAGCAGGGCCGTCACCCGGCCCGGATAGACCTCGAAGCTCACGTCGTCGAGCGCCTGCTTCGCGCCGTACCAATATGACACGTCCTTGACGGTGAGGACGGGCTTCGGTTCCGGCTCGTCCCGCGAGGCCTTCTTTTGCATGGCGCATTCTCTAGGCAGATCCGGCCGACACTTGGGCTTCCAGCCTGCGCTTGTGAGCTCCAGTCTCACCCCGAGAGTTAGGCCCCGGGTCTGGCCCCTTTCACAAGCCGACTATCAGTGCCAGGCCTCTTGGCCCGGGCCCGCACCTGAAAAAAAGAAGCCGCCCCGAAGGGCGGCTTCCTTGTCGTGCTGTCCGGGTCGCGGTCTAGAAGAACCAGATACCGCCCGCCTGGAAGAGGTCGAAGTCCTCGAAGCCCTGCTTGAAATTGACACCGCCGAGGCCGTTGTCGACCAGGCCGACATCGAGCTCCTGATGCTGCCAGCGGAGCCAGAGATGCATGGCAGCGGAGTCGATTTCCTGCACCACGCCCGCGCCGTAGCGATTGAGCTCCGAACCGCGGATCGAGCAGTTGCCTGAGGTGCAGTTGGTGAAACCGCCACCAAGACCTTGTGCGAGAGCCAGCCCAAAGAAGTCTTCATACTGGGCCCATTCGCCGTACCAGATGGTCTTGCCGACCCCGTCCCACCAGTGGCTCTGGTAGAAGGGCTTGACACCCCACATCTTCGTGTCCGGCAGGCTTCCGCCGACGAGGCACCCGCTCACGGAAGCTCGCGACTACGATCGGGTTGCCATTACTATCCAGATCGGGGCTAGCCGAAAGCGCGCCAAAGCCCGGGCACCGCGCGTTGTTGGCCTTGTCGACCGTTTCCCACTCGCCCATGCCATAGATGCCGAGGCCGGACGGAGAGTGCAGGATCGTGCCGCCAACCTGATGGATCTGCTCCTCGCCGCCGTTGAGCGGGTTGGATTGCAGCCAAGTGTAGGCGTAGGCCGCCGACACTTTCCAGTTGGTCCACCAATCGTCGTTGTAGAAGACAGCCGCATCCCAGAAGCTAGACTTGTCCGTCGTCGGATGGTCCTGGAGGGCGCCGTTCAGTTGAAAGCCCTTCGAGGCGTCATCGTCCAAGATGGCCGGAACGACGTCGGCAGTGCCGTACGAGGTCTCGAACCGGAAGCCGCCCCAAGTCGGCGAGTTGTAGCGAACGGCCGGCTGGGCCGCGCCGAAGCAGTCGGCGCCGGGCGCGACGGCCGAGTTGCAGAGGGCGAAGCTGTTCCAGGAACCGCCTGCGTTCCCGTTCTTATTCCTAAGGGCAAAGCCGCCGCCCTCGAAGAACACGAAGTTGGATTCGATGACGGTGCCCGAGGCATCGGCAAGAACGGCCGGGTTGTCAGAGGCCGGGCTCAGATGACCCCAGTTCAGCGTGCCCCACGTGTCGCTCTTGACGTAGCCGTAAGAGTAGAGCGTGTTGATGTGACCGAAGCTGCTGCCGTAGAGATCGCCGTTGACGGTCTGGAACTCGTCGCGATTGTTGCTCCGGATGCCGAAGGCCGTGCCACCGGTCGTGACGGTGATGTTGTAACCGGCGGACCAACCTGGCGCGATCGTCGCCGAGCCGGTGATGGCGAAGCGGGTGCCAAGGTCGTAGTCCTTGTCACCGACGGCGAAGTTGCCGTGGCCGCCGTCATCCCACCAGTTCATGGACTTGACCACCCAACCGGACAGCGTGACGGAAACCTTCTTGTTGCCCTTGCGAACAGTCGTAGACTCGAGCTCAGCTACCCGCTCCTCGAGATCCGCGCAGCAGTCACCACCGAGATCCCCCCCGGCTGCTTTGGCAGGGCTGGTCAGGGCATAACCCCCGAGCACCATGCCAAGTGCGGCTGCGATGGCGATGCGGCTGGATGTTTTTGTGAGTCCCCCAAACATTTCCATCTCCACCTTCCCTGATAAATGGCCTAATCCAAACTCTCGCTTCGAATTAGCCTCTCGGCACCGTTTCGGGGAAACCCCGTTCTAGACAGAAATCCCCCCGCAGAGAGTTCTGAAATCTGCTTATACCGGTCCGTCGGGAAGGTAAATTGCTATCAAAGCGGGCGCGGACGTTTTTGGCCTTCTTGTGACATTTCCGCCACGACGTTTCGCGCTTTGCGCTCAACTCTCCGCCGCCGCATCTTGTCGAAAAGCTAAGGTTTGTCAAATCCTTGCGCGACGCGTGCGAGCGGCGGCGAAGCGGCCTGACATAGCCTGCAACCCGCGCGGGCGAGACGCCGTCCCGCGCACCACATGCCTAATCGCTGCTCACCGTGACGCGCATTTTTGGAGCACGCTGCGCGGCTGATTCTTGGAAGGCTTCGGCAACGCTCCCCGGAAAGCTATCCAACGTCCTAGCCGATCTTGGCGCGTCCCTTCGTCTCATGTGGCGAAAACACTGCCCTGCCATAAGGTTGCCCTCCTTGTGACGGCGCCCTTGTTGATGCTAGTTAGGCTGAACGCCTCTTTTGCGGGCGGAGTTTAAGACAAATCAAGGCGTGGGACGGGAGCTTGCCGTTTCAGGATAGATAACGATATCCACGCCACCGGCAGGGCAGCCGGCTACAAGGGTTGAGATGACCGAGGACTGGGATGGACTACGAGGACCGCTTCCGGCAGCAACTTGAGGCGCTGCACCGCGAGGGGCGCTATCGCGTCTTCGCCGACTTGAAACGGCGCTGCGGGGCCTACCCCGCGGCCGAGCACTTTGCGCAAGGCGACAGGCGCGGCGTGACCGTCTGGTGCTCCAACGACTATCTCGGCATGAGCCAGCATCCGAAGGTGCTCGCCGCCATGCACGAGGCGATCGATTCGGTGGGCGCGGGCTCCGGCGGCACGCGCAACATCTCCGGTACCACGCACTATCATGTGGAGCTCGAGGCCGAGCTCGCCGACCTGCACGGCAAGGAGGCGGCGCTCCTGTTCACCTCGGCCTATATCGCCAACGAGGCCACGCTCTCCACCCTCGTAAAGCTCATTCCCGGCACGGTGATCTTCTCCGACGAGAAGAATCACGCCTCGATGATCGAAGGCATCCGGCATGGCGGTGGCGAGAAACTGATCTTCCGCCACAACGACGTCGAGCATCTCGAGGAGCTGCTGAAGCGTTACCCACGCGGCACGCCGAAGATCATCGCCCTAGAGAGCGTCTATTCGATGGACGGCCATATCGCGCCGATCGCCGCGATCTGCGACCTGGCGGAGAAATACAACGCGCTCACCTATCTCGACGAGGTGCATGCCGTGGGCCTTTACGGGCCGCGCGGCGGCGGCATCGCCGAACGCGATGGGGTCATGGACCGCATCGACATCGTCAACGGCACGCTGGCGAAGGGCTTCGGCGTAATGGGCGGCTATATTGCCGCGAGCGCCGCCTGCTGCGACGCCATCCGCTCCTACGCGCCCGGCTTCATCTTCACCACCTCGCTTGCGCCGGCGCTTGCCGCAGGCGCGCTGGCCTCGATCCGGCATCTGAAGCAGAGCGGGACCGAGCGCGCGCGGCTCAACGAGCGCGTCGACAAGCTGAAGCGGCTGATGGCCGAGGTCAGGCTGCCCGTCATGGACAATCCGAGCCACATCGTGCCGGTTCTTGTCGGCGACCCGGTCCACTGCAAGGCCGTGACGGACACCTTGCTCGCCCACTATCGGATCTATGTGCAGCCGATCAACTATCCGACCGTGAAGCGGGGCACGGAGCGCATGCGCTTCACGCCGTCGCCGGTGCATACCGACGAGCAGATGGCAGAGCTGATCGCGGCGCTTACCGAGTTGTGGGCCGCCTGCCCGGTGGCCAACGGCCAGTATGTGAGGCTCGCCGCCGAGTAGGCGTGGGGCGCATGCCGGCCAGACCAGCAGCCATCGCTCTCGCCCTAGCCTTGATCCTCGGCGGGGGCGCGGCCAGCGCGCAAGACGTCGATCTCTGCTTTGCCGTCGCCGACCGCGTGGCGGAAGGCGAAGAGGTATCCGACGCCGACAAGCGCGCCGGGCACGAAGCCTGCCAGCGCGCGCTCGCCGCCACGGCAAGTATCGTGCAGAAATATCAAATACAAGAGGCCGATTTCGACATCCTGGGCACGCGTCCCAAGAAGACGTCGTGACGAGCTTCGTCTCGAACACGCCGCCAGCCTGGTTGACGAACGTGTCGTCGTGGGCTGCCCAGCTGGACGAAACCGGTACCGGCCAGGGAACTAGCTCATTTGAGCTTTTTCCACCCTTCATTGAGCTCGGCGCGCCAACCCTCAAGCCGCGCGCGTGCCCGTTGGCTGGACGATGATGGCGCCGTTGTCGCCGCGCACGATCTCTTCGTCGGCGAGCTTGAAGTTCTGCATGCGCACGGTGCTGTAGCGGTCGAAATAGGCGTCGAGCTTTTTCTCGATGCCCTTGTCGTAACCGGGCCGCATCACATGCGTCGCGCCCTGCACGACCTTCACCACCTTGCCCTTCTTCACCACGAGCTCGCCGCCCTTGAACACATAATCGGGCGTGGCGAACATCGCCTCGCGGTCCGGGTTGTCCGTGTAGACGGTGATGTCGGCCGCTGCGCCAACGCCGAGATGCCCGCGGTCCTGCAGGCCGAGGCTGCGCGCTGGCCCCGCGCGGGTGAGGATCGCGATCTCGTCCAGCGTATATTCGCGCGTGAGCGACTTCAGCACCCCGGCCTGCGCCTGCGCATCGGGGTTGACCTTCTGTAGCGCATCGTCGCGGAAGCTCTTGTCCATGAGCAATCTGATGAGATGCGGATAGAAGAAGAACGGTGCGCCGTTCGGATGGTCCGTCGTCAAAAAGATGCGCCACGGGTCGTCGAACATAAGGAAGGTCTCGAGCCCGATCACCCATTGCATGGCGTTGACGAAGCTCTTGTCGCGGTAGCGCATCGGCACCACCCCGCAGCCCGCATCGCATTCGATGTCCATGATCACGGGCTTTTTCGGACTCGCGCTTCTCGAGATGGCGAACTGGCGCATCGAGTTCGCCCGAGGCGGTGCAGGTCTGGCCGAACAGCACTTGGCCAACATCGATCGAGACATTCGGATGCTTGGCGACAAGCTCGCAGAGCCGCGCCGCGCCCGAGGAGAAGTTCTTGTCGCCCTCCGTGCCGTAGCTCAGGAACTGCGTGTGCGTCATGTGGATGCGCAAGCCCTCCGCCGCGCGGATCGTGTCGAGCGTCGTCTCGATATTGCCGGGGATGCCGAGATTGCAGCCATGGATGTGCAGCGGATGCACGACGCCGAGCTCTTCGAGCGCGCGCGCGAGCGTGAGGATGATCTGTCGCGGCGTGACGTGGTAGTAGACGTGCTCCTCGTCGAGATCGAGCTTGCGCTGGTTGAACTTGAAGGCGCTGATGCCGCCGGGGTTCACTACCTTTACGGCGATCGCCTGCGCTGCGTGCATGGTCCAGGCGACATAGTTCTTGATCGCCGCGAAGTCCTCCTTCGCCGCGAGCTGGCGCAGGAAATAATCATCCGAGCCCAGCATGACGAATGCGCCTTTGTCGACCATCGGCGTGTCGCCCATCTCCATATGCGCCTGGCGCGCATTGGCAGGCAGCATGGCGGGCTCGAAGCAGGCGGTGTAGCCCATCTCGGCGTAGCGGTAGCCGGTGACATGCGTCGACGGCACCGAGCGGCCCGAGCCCGCGCGCGTGAGCTTGGTGCGTGTGACCGGATCGCCGCTATGATCCTCGGGCAGCAGCGCGCGGGCGATGGTCATCTTGCCGCCGCCGATATGGGTGTGCGGGTCGATGGCGCCCGCCATAACGATCTTGCCCGCGATGTCGTAGGTCTCGTCGGCGCGCGCCTCAGGCCGGGACGCAACGATCTTGCCGTCCTCGACATAGATGTCGCGCATGGCCCCGCTCACATTGTTGGCGGGGTCATAAATCCTGCCGCCGGTCAGCTTGATTAACATGCGTGGGAGCCCCCGTCTGGAACGCGGCCGTTATGGCCGCGCGCAGGTGGCCTGCCGGGCGGCGCGGCAACAAAGCACGGGAGAAGCGACAAGACAACTCGCTCCCTTTGCCGGTTTCAACCGTCTCTTGTAAGATTGGATACGGCGCGGGGTGCGGGAGGCGGCGAATGCCGAGAGTTGTTATTTCCTATCGCCGCTCCGATTCGGCAGCCATAGCCGGGCGCATCGCCGACCAGCTCAAGACGCGCTTCGGCGAAGACTCCGTCTTCATGGACATCGACAACATCCCGTTCGGCGTGGATTACCGCGACCATATCAAGCGCGAGCTGCTCAAGAGCGAGTTCCTCGTCGTGCTCATCGGGCCGCGTTGGCTGGCGCCCGATCCCGACGGCACGCGTCGCATTCACAACGAAGCCGACCCCGTCCGCGTCGAGATCGAGACGGCGCTGAGAGAGCAGGTTCCGGTCATTCCGGTCCTCGTGGAAAACGCCGCCATGCCCACGGTCAAGGACCTCCCGGAATCTCTGCACGGCTTCGCTTTCCTCAACGCGGCCGAGGTCGATATCGGGCGCGATTTTCGCCATCACGTGGATCGCCTCGTTCATGCGCTCAATTCGCTCGCAGGTCGGGGGAAAACTGTCGCCACCGCACCAAGCGACGCATCCGCAGCGACGGCTGCCGCCACAGCGGTCGGCGCCAAGACCGTGGCGAAAGCGCCGCGGAGCTACTGGCCTTTCCTCCTCGCGGCGCCTTTGCTTGGCCTGCTGGCTGCGGGAGTCTGGCTCTGGACCAACCCTGATTGGCTGTCCGGCCGGTCGTCCTTTCCCGCCTACAAAGAACGGGTCACGGACGAGATCGGCTACCTCGCGCCGGCCACACGAGCAAACCTCACGCAAAAGCTGGTCGATCTCGAAGCGAAATCCGGCGCACAGGTCGTGTTCGCCCTGTTGAAGGACCTGCCAGAGCAGCCCTCGGATTATGCAAGGCAACTGTCGGACCATTGGCGGGTCGGAGGGGAGGATCGCAACGGCATCCTGCTGACTATCTTTCCGGACGCCTCCAAGCTCGCCATGGACGTCGGGAGCGGCGTGCCGAAGCTGCAAAATACGCACATACCGGAACTGATCGCCGAGCGCATCCAGCGACGTCTCAATACCAAGGACGTCGTGGGCGGCGTGATCCAGGCCATGGACGATATCGTGGAAGTGCTGACCGGCGACGGCAGAGCCTGGGAGATCAAAGCCAAGAGTCTTCCCGCGGAGTCTCCAGCCGTCATTCCCTCCGCGCGGCCTCCGATGACCTATCGGGTCGTGCCGAAAGTCTCCGGCGGCGTGCATAATCTTCGCTCCGGACCCTCCACCGCCTACAACATTGTCGTCGCCATTCCCGAAGGCTCGACTGGGATCACCATCGGCACTTGTCGTCCTCCCGAAGACGGCAAGACGACGTGGCCCTGGTGTGCCGCAAGCTGGCGCGGCTATTCGGGGTGGATGTCGAGCTGCTGCATCGTCGATGAGACGACCGGCCTGCCTCCGGCGGGCGCACGCGACAGCAGCTTGAACTAAAGTTCAGCCTCGATAGCGGAGAAGATCGATGCGGCTGACGGCAGCTCCGACCGGCCGAGGTCCTTGAGCGGCAACGACACCACGTTGTCGACGCGCACGAGCCGGCCTGCGTGGTCCACGCCAGGCGTGCCGATCGGGATAAAGACTTCCGGTGGCTTGGCGAGCTTGAGCCCGGCGTGGCGAGCACGACCGCGGGCAGCTTCGAGTTTGGCGGCGCAAGGTCCGGCGAGAAAGACGCGGTCCATACGAGCAGATCCCCTTCCCCGTCGGCCAGCATCCTTCCGATGTCGAAGCGGTGGGGATCGTAGTCGGGTGCGCCGCTCGCGAAGCTCACGCGCAACGGATAGCCCGTGATCCAGGTCGTGGTGGCGGCCGCCGTGACGGCGCCCTCGGCACCGCCGAGCGAAAGCCCTGCGAAGCGGATCGTCTGGTTGAGGTCCTTCGCGAGCCCCGCAAGCTGGTCGACGGTGAGCTCAGCATGCGAAAAGTCGAGCAGAGGCGGCGCCCACACGACCACACCATAAGTCGCCTTGCGGCAGCGCTCGGCGAGCGCGTCGATCTCGGCAAGTGGAATGCCGGCGACCTTGCGCGCCTTGATGCGAAACCCGCGAAGCCGCGCCCTGAGCGTGCCTATGACCTCGCCAGCCTGCTCGATCTTGCACGGAAGCGTGACGGTCTCGCCGGCCTGCGACCGATGCACCGCATCGCCACCCTTGCCGATGAACACGACCGTGCGCTTCTTCGCCGTCACGTCGAACATCGAGGCCGGCGGCTCGACGATGCGCTCCATGAAGCGCGGATGCAGCTTGGGCACGTCGCCCACGACGATGATCAGGTCGGCGCGATTGCGCGTCTCGGTGAGCGTCGAGGTGATCCAGCCCGAGATCTGCAGAACTTTGAGATTGCGGTAGAGCGCCGCGCTCAGCGCATGATCGACGATGCCGCCTGCCCGCTCGGCGACCGCGAGCGCCGCGCGGATGCCTTCGACATCCGTGGCAAGGCCGCCGAACAGCGGAAGCTCGGCCTCACCGATCAGCCGCGCGGCCTCCTTGATGGCCGCCTCAAGCTCGACGAGCTTGCCCCGCACGGCGGCCTGAGCCTTGGGAAGCTTGCGTTCGAAGCCCGCGACGGATTTGGCGCAGGCGCCTTTCAGCACCTTGAGCGTATCGCCTTTGCGCTCGACGGTGATGTCGTCGTTGAGCATGCCGTCGAACGGGCTCGTGACGTTCTCGTAAAGCCTGGGTTCGGCACGCTCAGCCTTGGCGTCGCGCGCGGTCGGACCGGGCATGCGGCTGGTTCCCCTGAAGGCGGGGCAAGAAAGCACGGGTGCGCCGGAAATACAACACTCGAGAGGGAAGCCGCAACGTCCAGTCGCGGGCGCGCAAACGCCGCCAGGGGTGCGGGGACGAAATGTCCCGCACTCACGACGAGCGGACGGAACGCCCCGCCTACTTCAAGGGCGGCAAGACTTCCGGCTGGCTGATAGCTTGCTGGTGATGAAAGCAGCCCCCGAGTGCGGAAAGCACGGCTAGGGCCGCCACAAAGGCGACAACGACACGCATCTGAACTTAGCCCCCTACGCAACGCTACAAATGGATACGCTACGGTACGCAAATACTCATCCGCCCGATATCAGACCATATTTCGCCAGGAGTTTGGTGGCGGAATTGCAACAGTCGCCGCGCGTTTACGGGTTGTTAACCCACGGGGAGTGCTATCGGCGGTGAGGGCAAATCGAGCCATATCCCGTGTCAGAAGACCGTCTCCTGCAATCGTTTTGCGCGCTGCTTGGCGCCATCGTGCTCGTGGCGACCGTGCACGTCTTTCTGCTCGCCACCTCCGCGCCGAGACTAGAAAGAGAGCCCGCGCTCAAAACTGCGTCCTTGCCCGAGGCCGCGCCCCTCGCACCCGTCGCGGCGCCTGTCGCACCCGAGATCAAGGCCGCCGAAGTCGCGCCTGACACTCGCGCCGAGCTCGTTGCCGCGCGTGCCGAGGCCAAGACCCTATCGCAGCAGGCCGAGGCAGCGTTCGTAGCACCCGCCGCCGGTGCCGAGATTGCCGCGCAACAAGCTGAGTCGGCAAACGCCACTGCACCTGCCTCGCCCGAAGCCGTTCTTCCCGCTGCCGAAGAAGCGCAAGCCGCCCCGCCATCCGACACCGCTCAAGAGCTTGCTGCGATCGCTGAGCCCGTTCCCACCGAAGCCGAGACCAAAGCCGCAGCGCTGCTCGAAGCGGCGGCGACAGACCACGCCTTCGTCTCCGAGCCGTCGGATCCAGATGCCGTCGCCGCAGCGCAAGATGCAGAAGCCATCGCCGCGGCACCCATTGCCGAAGCCGCCACCGTCGAACAAGAGCCTTCGTCCTTAGCCTCCGCCGCGTCGCTGGAGGAGTTGATCGCCAGAACGATGGCGAGCGAAGAGGCGCCGGTCGATCTCGCGGCCGCCACCGATCTCGACGAAGCCGCCTCGCCCGCGCCTTCGGCGGTTCAGGCGTTCGAGGCTGATCCCGACGTCACGGGTGCTGTCGACGCGCTTCCCGAGATCACGATTCCTTTGCGCAAGCCGCAGGCGCCGAGCGCGGAGCCCGCTTCGGTGAAGACAGCGGAAGACGCGGCTACCGCAAACACTCGCGAGCAGCCCGAGCGCCGGCAAGCTGCAAGCGCGCGCGCGGATGCGAACAGCGACGCGAACGCCAAGAAGCCGCTCTGGAAACCGATGACGCTCGGCTTCGGCAAGGACAGGAAACGACCGCCGGAGCCAAAGCCGGCCAAGGAGAATTCTGCCCCGCAAGTTGCGCCCGCAAAGGCCAAGGCCGTGTCGAGCGGCGCTTATCGCGCGCAAGTCTGGGGCAAGCTTGCCCGCCATAGGCCGCGCCTCGGCAAGCCAGGCAGCGCGACCGTGGTCTTCGCCATTGGTCCGAGCGGAGCGCTCAGGTCCGCACGTGTCGGGCGGTCGAGCGGCAACGCGGCACTCGATCAGAGAGCGCTCGCCGCGGTGCGCGCCGCGGCTCCCTTCCCCGCCCCACCCGGCGGCATGAGCGCGAGCGCGCTTACCTTCTCTATCCAGATCTATTTCCGCTGACGGCTCTCGCGCAGCATGGGGATCAGCGGCGCAGACGATCTCGCCTGGATCGCCCCATTTGCTCCATCACGGTGAAAATTTCCGACTGCTTAGCCTCGCTCATTGTATCCACGACGATTGCGGCCATCGCCTCCTCATCGGGACCCGTGCCCGGCGGGAGCCAAAGCGCGGCCCGCGAGGTCCTCCGTGCAATAGGCGGCGCCCTCGGAAAGCGCGCCCCCGGCGAAGGCCCGGGCGAAGACGGGGAACTGCGTGCGATAGGCTTCAGGGTCGGGAAAGCTCCAGCGCAGGACCGGATCGTCGGCGAACGCCGCGACGATCGTGTCGAACACGCCGTCCGCGTCGCCTGCACCGGCGATCTTGACGGCGATCTCCGCAGCTTGCGCCATACCAAGCTCCCATTTGCGCCGGGGATAAGACTAGCATAGGACGCGATTGCCCTTTCGGGAACGTGGATCGGTGCGCACAGGCTCGGTGCAGGACATGATCAAGATCGCTTTAGGCTTCGCGGCGGTTTATGCGCTCATCTGCATCGGCGTCTATTTCAGCAACCGTGTGCTCATGTATTTCCCCGATCCCTCCCGCGTCCCGCCGGCGGAAGCCGGGCTTGCCGGCGTCGAGGAGGTCGAGCTTGCGGCCGATGACAGCGTCACTCTCGTCGCCTGGCATGCACCGGCGCGCGATGGGAAGAACACCATCCTCTATTTCCACGGCAACGCGTCGAACGCCGCCAATCGCGCGCGCAAGATTGAGATGATGCGCGAGGACGGCTCGGGCGTGCTCTATCTCAACAACCGCTCCTATGGCGGCTCGGGCGGACGCCCCACCGAAGCAAACAACGTTGCTGACGCCATCGCCGCTTACGATCATCTCGTCGAGCGCGGCGTGCCGCCGGAGCGGATCGTCACCTTTGGCGAGTCGCTCGGCTCTGGCCAGGCGGTGCGGCTCGCGGGCGAGCGGCCCGTTGCGGCCGTCGTGCTCGAAGCGCCGCTCACCTCGACGATCGACGTGGCGCGGCAGACCTATTTCTGGCTGCCGCTCAGGCTTCTCATCACGGACAGCTACGACAACGCGCGCAACATCGGCGCCGTCAAAGTGCCGCTGCTGATCCTGCATGGCGCGCGCGACCGAGTAATTCCGGTCGAGATGGGCAAGCGCCTCTATGCCGCCGCCAACCAGCCGAAGCGCCTCGAGGTCTTTCCCGATGGCGACCACAACGACTTGTTCGACCACGGCGCCTGGGACAAGGCGCGGGCCTTCCTGCAGGTCCCAGACAATCCGAGCAAGCCGCCTTGATCGGCAGTTCCTTCGACCCAAACGAAGCTTTTTTAGTCCTTTAGGGTCATGGGTTGGAGGCGGATCTCTTTTTGAGAGAGGTAAGTTGAGGGCGTTCCTATTCACGGCGGTTTGGCTCATCGCCATCGGCGCTGCAATAGCTCAGACCAATCCGCAGCCCTGCGAAAGCGCTTGGTCTTTCCCCGAATATGCACAACCTGGAAAGAGTGTCTGGGACGAAGGTAATCTTGCCTCAAAAAGGCCCGGGTTGAGCATGCCTACATGCGGCATCTCTTGGGGCGCTGGGGGTTCTTGATGTGGGGCAAGCGTGCATTCCGGATTTCGCTCACGATCGGCGCCGCGCTCGCCATCTACGGCGGCTATCTTGGCGCGATTGGCGTCTGCCGGAAGATGGTAGAGGAGCAGATGATCGCCCATTTGAAGCTGGCCAACTGGCCAGTCGAGGTGGTCGTCCGTTTGTCTCCACCACAGCACGTTAGCAACCGTCGCGGCGTGGTGCCGCATCGTTTGCTATTAGGGCGTTTTTTCTAGTTGGTCCCTGAGAAGAGCGTCCACTTGCGTCAATTCTACATCAGCATTGGCGAAGATAATGAACCCGACCTTGTTGTTAGGGTTGAACATCATCTCCGTTGAACATCCCGGATCGCCGCCATCGTGGCCCCAGTAATCACCAGTCTTGAACCAACCCAATCCCTGCTCACGCTGGGCGAGCATTTCATCGACTGTCTCTTCGTTGAGCAATTGAGTGTCAGCAAATCGCCCACCGTTCATCATGGCGATCACGAAATTTGCCAGTTGTTGGACACTGGTTCTGACCATGCCATCAGCCAATGTGGGGTAGCTATAGAGTGCGTGTTCGTTATATCCAACCGTTGGCGAGACCCCCCCAGGAAGTAGGTTGCCATCGCCTACGCCTGGGACCAACTTTTGCGTGGCCTCTCTAACATAGGTATAGGGGCTTGCGTGTTTTTGACGATTCAGTTTGGCGATGTAGAAAGAGGTCTCGTTCATTTTGAGAGGTCTAAAGATGTTCTCTTGCAGATACTCCTCCAGAGGCTGCTTGCTAATCACCTCCACTAGGTACCCCAACAAAGCGAAGCCAGCATTTGTATAGCGCTTGCTGGCCCCCGGCGCTTTCTCGCCATAATTCTCCCGGGTCCAGAGCGCCCCTTCACCCGTGAAATACTCCATTACTACGTCTTCGAGCGACGTGGTGGGATCGCCAACGGCGTAGATGGAGTCGATCCCATCACTATCATTGATAGATGCTGTATGAGTGAGCAGGTGCCTGAAAGTGATCGGCTTGTTCGGGTGCTTCGGGTTGCGGACTGAAAACTTAAGGAACGTGTTTATATCGTCATCGAGCTTGAGCAGTCCCCTATCTCTCAGCTGCATGATGGCGGTGGCGGTGATGCCTTTAGTGACGGAGGCGATATGGAACAGGCTTTGATCGGGAGTAAACGGGATCAGTTTCGTCAGGTTCGCCATACCGTAACCGCTGGACCAGACCACTTCGTCCCTTTTCACGATACAGGCAGCGAGGCCCGGGACGTTCTGCTTTTCCATCCAGCGCACGATCTGACGATTCATATGGTTCTCGGGGCTAGCAGCCAGTTGCGCCGCAAACGGCCAAGCGATCGCAGTCCCGCCGAGAAGCTCGATGAATTGCCGCCGCTTCATGTCAAATTCTCTCCCTGACTTAACCCCACTCAATAAACGAACGATAGTATTCCACTGGTGGGGACTACGGGACCTGTTTGCCAACGAGTTGAATTTTCGCTAGGCGGTATGCCGTTGGCATGTCGAGTTAGCAGCGCAATGCAAACGCGCTGCAAACGTTTCGAAACGGCCGTAAGGAGCGTATTCAGAGCCCGCTGTTAGCGGATTAATTGTCGGCAAGCCTCAGGTCCGCTAAGTGCCAACAGCGGACCTAACTACAGGCGAGATACTCCCGCGCTCGATTTCCAATCCCACCCCCAAGGCTGTCGCTAAACCACGCAGGAGAAGCTAAACTGATCATTCAAGCCCGCCACATCAGCCGGGCTCAAAGGGGGGAACATGCAGCTCGATCTATCAGCACCCAAGGTCATCACTTTCAGTGTCGCGGTCGTTATTGCCTTGCTCGCCTCAATTATTCACTACGCTAATCTCAGCGTCCCGTATGTCACCACCGGGTTCACGATCCTGTTGGTCGGCTTTTTGGTCCTGGCCGCCGGTAACGTCCTGCGCGGACTATAGATAGTGTAAGGGCCGCACCGTGGGTTCAAATCCCCCCGGTCTTAATTAAGGAACGAGAAGTACACCCAGAGCAGCAAGGCGATCGTGATTGCCGTGCCGGCCAAGAGCGCCCTCTTCACATGATCCGACATGTATTCTCACTCCATGCTTTGCCCTAAAGACCGTTTTTCTGCGGGCGTGGTCGCTCGAAACGGGCAATTCCTGCCACCTCCTGCCAACCTAGGTGGGGAGTCTGAGGTCGGCGCCGCGCAGGGCTTCGGCGGATCCGAGGCCAATGTGTTTCACGATCCCCCTGGCCTGGGCCATCGTGATGTCCAATGGCCGCACCCGGTCCGCCGGCAGGTACATCACATTGCCCGACATAGGGGTAGGCGCCTGCGGCAGAAATACAGTAACCCAGCCATTCTCCAGCCGTTCGAGCAGGTATGCGATCTGCCAGCCGTCCTCGATGTTGACGAGTGCTGGCTGCACGCCTTCCGCACTTTCTACTCGTGCAAGGCCCTCGGCCATGCCCTTCGCCAGTTGATACTGCGGGAGACCGCCCACAAAGGAGTTCCTCGAACCAGCGTACGACGCGCCTCCCCGCCTTCGTTTTGGCGACGAGGCCGGCGACCAACGAGATGAAGGTTAGCAGCAGTACGGCGAGGAAAGTCTCTCGCCGGACGCCGAGTACGGCCTCAAAGGGCAGCAAATCAGCTATGGGTTTTGTAAGCTTTCCGACCCGTTGGATTGCATGGCGCAAGACCGTCAGGATGAGAACCATCGGCAGGAGAAACAACAGTCCACCCGTGATCGTCGCTCTAAAAAATCCTCTCAATGAGGTTTCTACCCCCTGCTTCGGCGGAGCCATCTAAAGCCTCCTTTACGGTCCACAAGCAATCGCGCCTCTAATTGGCTTGTCCGGTCATCGCACGAAGCGAACGTGATTACGACGCCTATGCTGTCCGCTTCTGACGCAAAGCCGACAGGGAGGCAGCAGAGAGCAACCTCAAATCAAAAGAATGGCGTCGACGTGGCGGGCACTCGATAAGCTGTTCATCTCATAAAGGCGGAGGCGAGATCTTTAGTCTTTGGACTGCGCAGCCAAAATAAAGTGATCAGTCGCGCCTTGCTCGCGCGCGGTAGAATGTCTGCTTATGGCACTTAGCGGACCTGAGGCTTGCCGACAATTAATCCGCTAACAGCGGACTCTGATTAGGCTCCTTACGGCCGTTTCGAAGACATGCCGCTCTACGGTCCGCTATGGACAGGCCATTCACTGGCTCAAGCCGTCTAATAACCGAGGATGAGCAAGGTGGAAGCAACAACAATGGTTGAGGAGGCATCGAGGCTCGCTCCCGGCAGTTACCGCATTGCGGTTAAGCGTGCCCGTGCGGGGCGCGGCTTGTTTGCGCTAGAGCCCATTCCCAAAGGAGCATGTATTATCGAATATGTCGGCCCCACACTCCAAGAAGAAGAGTGGCTTCACAGTTGGAACCGCTACCTCTTTAAGGTCACCAAGAAAACGACGATAAACGGTTGGAACAAGAAAAATACTGCACGCTTCATCAATCACTCCTGTCGACCCAATTGCGAGATTAAAATTCGTAGGGGAAGGGTGTTCATCATGGCGAAGCGCGCGATCAAAATAGGTGAAGAACTCGCGTATCACTATGGGAAAGAGTATTTCGACGACGTCATAAGGCCCATGGGCTGCATGTGTCCCAAGTGCAGCTCCTAATCCAGTGACCCGCAGGAACATACCCTTGGGCGGGCACTCGGCTCACTGCAGGTGCGAGAAGCCTAGTCTTAGATCGGAGAGTATGGCTTTCGCAGCGTTATGACCCGGCGCGCCCGTGACGCCACCCCCTGGATGCGCGCCCGATCCACAATGATAAAGTCCCCGAATTGGTCCTCGATAATCCGCATAGCCAAGCATAGGCCTGGCCGAGAAGAGCTGGTTGAGCGAAAGGGACCCGTGGAATATGTCTCCGCCCACCAGTCCAAAGTCCCGCTCCAAATCCAGCGGGCTGAGGCTTTGTCGCGCTATCACGCTTTTGGAGAAGCCGGGCGCATAACGGTCGAGGGTCTCGATGATGAGATCGGCGACTTCCTCTCGGGCATCATCCCACGACCTGCCGTTAGGCAGTTCCGGTGCCACGTGCTGACAGAAGAGGCTAGCGACATGAGCTCCAGGAGGGGCGAGAGTGCTATCGAAGGTCGAGGGTATGACCATTTCGATCACAGGCTCCCGGCTCCAGCCAGTTTCCTTGGCGTCGCGGTAAGCTCGATCCATGTAGGCGAGACTCGGCCCGATGATGATACCGGCACCATGATGAGCCTGCGCTGTTGTTCCTGGCAACACGGTGAAGCTTGGTAGCTTTGAGAGCGCCACATTCATCCGGAACGAGCCTGAGATGCATTTGAAAGCCTTCATCCGCGTCAGGAACTCAGGAGGTAACGAGGACGATGGTACTAAGCGCGTGTAAAGCAGCTTCAAATTGAGATTGGCGGCCAGGGCGCGGCCTCTAACCACTCGGCCATCCTGCAGCGTTACGCCCA
The DNA here is from genome assembly GCA_963832515.1 of uncultured Alphaproteobacteria bacterium. Classification (GTDB taxonomy): domain Bacteria; phylum Pseudomonadota; class Alphaproteobacteria; order Rhizobiales; family Methyloligellaceae; genus Methyloceanibacter. Next base: position 14,526 of record CAWHUE010000015.1, on the reverse strand, counting down.
CCACTTTATTCCGCTCGATAAGGACCTCATTGACGTCTGCCTGGATCTCGATTTCCGCGCCGTGTTCTATGGCAGCTTTTGCCATCGCCTGGGTGATCGCTCCCATGCCCCCAATGGCATGTCCCCATGCACCTTTCTTTCCGTTCACCTCGCCAAAGGCATGATGGAGAAGAACGTAGGCCGTGCCTGGGTCGAAGGGACTAGCGTAAGTGCCTACGATCGAATCGAAGCCGAGCAAGGCTTTGATTGGTTCGCTTTCGAACCACTCCGACAAAAAGTCCGCGGCCGGCTTGGTCAGGAGATCGAGGAGAATGCGCTGTGATTCCAGATCGAGTTTTCGTAGGTCGTTCCCAAGTCTTGCTGCGCGCCCAAGCTCACGAAGCGCGCGCAGCCCATAGCCCTTCACTACGTTGGGTGGCGGCCGTAGTGCCAATTCTCTTAACGTGTCCGCGATGACCGTCAGCCTGGCGCAGTATTGATCGTAGCGCTCTCCATCTGCGGAACTGAACTTTGCGATCTCAGCTTTCGTGCGTCCGTCCCCGGTCAACAGGTAATTGCCTTCGGGGAGCGGCAAGAAATTCATGGCGGGCCGCTCGACAATTTTTAGCCCGTGCCGCGCCAAGTGTAGGTCCGCGATGATCTTCGGATTCAGCAGGCTCACGGCGTAAGCCGCTGTCGAGTTTCGAAAACCTGGATGAAATTCCTCGGTGACGGCGGCACCTCCGACAATCGACCGCCGTTCGAGTACCTTTACCGTTAGTCCTGCTTGAGCGAGGTAGGCCGCGCAAACGAGGCCATTGTGGCCTCCACCGATCACCACAACGTCAAAGTCGACTTGATTTCTCGGGATGGAGCCCAGCCCCTTCACTTTAGAACCCGGCCCGGGCTAGACAGCCGCGATGGACCACTATCGGCCATGGGTAAATCCTAGCACAGTGCAGATAGCGTTCGGTCGGCTGAATGTGCTGGGATGTATTCGGCGAGATAGCCTCGCTTGGCGTGGGGCCTGGACCGAAGTGGAGAATTTAGAGCCGTCTCCGCGTAGGCTGCGAGTAATCCATCTAAGAAAAAACCGAATCAGAAAATCAGCCGCACAGCTTTGTCTCACAAAACTCGAACACCATTTGAGTTGCAAAAAGTCCGGTCTAACCCGATTAGCCGCGAACCCAAAACGTTCGGATGTGTGCCCTAAGCCGGCACTTTGAAGAAAAACCCCGGCCGGTAAGGCCGGGGTTTTACGCTTGGTCAGCTAGCCGCTCTGGGGGCAGTTGCCACCTTGCGCCCCGTCTTGCGAACAGTGCGTGCCACCTTGCGTCCCGTCTTGCGGGCAGTCCGTGCCACCTTACGTCCAGTCTTGCGAGCAGTACGTGCCGTCTTGCGAACAGTGCGTGCCGTCTTGCGTCCCGTCTTGCGAGTAGCGCGCGCCACCTTACGTCCAGTTTTGCGGGCAGTGCGTGCCGTCTTGCGCGCGGTGCGTCTTGTCGTCGCCATAGTTTTCCTCCCATTCGGTTTTGATGTCGCTGCACTTCCACAACTTACTTTTTGCAGACTTTTCCTTCGCACAGGGCAAGTCAATACTTTTTAATGGAGCTGAACAAAAACATGCACGGGTGCACGTGGATGATCAGCTGTTCTCCAACTTGTGGCGCGCCCATGCCAGCTCCGTTTAGGCATTGGACACTTCATCGGCCAGCCAGCGCAGACCGCGGAGAGAATTAGGATCGTCAAAAATCCATTTCGATATTCTTGCTCTGGGGTGAAGCGGATATGGCGGATCCGCGGCTCTAATGTCCGCTAGTGACCCGAAGCAGACATTCGTGGCGTGCTATTTAGATGCGTGCATGGAGCGTAGGTCTAGAGATGTCGATCCGCTCGGACTGATGGGCTGGCGGTCGGAAAAACGACCGCAACAGTGGCGCGCTTGTGAACCCCTAGGGACTAGCCTCGGCTAAATCCGGCTCGACATCCCATCCGTGACGCCGATGACCGGCCGTTGACCCGCCAGGGATCCGGTCAGGCTCTCTACATGGATCGATCGGCAGTCGGCTACGCGGCAGTTCCCTATGTGGTCGGCGGCACTGGATGGGTCTTTACGGTCGACGTTGGCACCTGGTTCTAAAGCGCGGAACCATCAAAATTTGCTGGGCCCACTCGTGCGTTCGTGAGGTCCGAGTACGCGCGTAGTGTTGACCATGACTAACGGCGCCAAGACCTTGTTCGCATTAGCGGAGTTCGTGATACTGGAATGCGTAATGCCAAGCGGAAAAAAGCCATCATCAACCGCTCGCACGGCAGTCAACGCAATACCTCTCGTAGGGCTGTTGGTGCTCTGCCGGTCCAACGCTTGAAAGCATGAGTAAACGCACTGACGTCTTGGTAACCGACCAACCAAGCAATCTCTGAAATCGACAAGGTCTGGTCTGTCAGATGACGTTTAGCAAGATCAGACTTAAGGCTCTGCATAATGCCGGCGAACGTCAATCCCTCCGCTGCAAGCCGCCGTGCAAGCGTTCGCCTGCTTACGCCTAGTTTGTGGGCGATTTCGCTTGCTTGAGCCTTGCCATGTGGCAAGAGAAGAGCGATGGCATTCTCGACGCTCAATCCGAACGAACTCCGTTTGGTTGATCGATCAGCAATTGCTTGATCGCAACATTTGACCAAAAGCTCATTGAGGTAAGGATCAGTGTTAACTAGTGGCATCTCCCTGCTTGACTTTGAGAATACCACTCGATCGACTGGTGCGCCGAAGGTGACGTCGCACCCGAAGAAGGTTTTAAACTCTGAGATGTCGTCACTGCGTCGATGGGTGAAGCTAACCCGGCTGGCCGGTAAGTGCCGTTTGGTCAACTGGCGGCATATGCGAACAAGGGTGACCATTGAGAACTCGATTTGATGGCGATCCGAATGTCGCGCTACACCGACATACTCGAAATTGATTTCTACATCCCCTCTGCCCTGAAAACTCAATGCTAACCCTTCATTGACGATGGAGCTGTATCGCACTCCCCGCTGCAAAGCCTCCTCCAGTGTGTCGGAAGAAGCCTGCGCGTAATAGAGCAGGCCCATCTTTCGGAGATCGACCTTGAGTGCAAGATGGAATCCGAGAAAATCGTCTTTGATTGCCGTTGCAACGAGCTCAAGAAACCTAATCTGATTTTTGACGTCGAGGCGCACGCCAGGATCGTCAATCTGCTGACGCGTTATACCCGCATCCCGGAGCAGTAATTCAACTTTGACGCCTTCCTGTACCGCACGACTGCAAGCGAGCCGCGTTGCGACACCCATGGCACTCGGAAATTTGGGAACATGATGGGGCTTGGAAACGCTCACGGTCAACAATCCCAGGGAGATCGGAAGAGGCCAGTCGAACAAATCTTTTGCACTGTAGCAAGTTGCTTAGTGCTGCTAAAGCGCGCCTCTCCGCTGCCTCAAGGATGAGGCCAAACTGGGCATGGCTGCTTGAGACGCGACTGAGCATGACCGATTTTTCAGTCAAAGCGCCCTCTTTCTCCCTTACGACTACGCCCACCTCCGCAGAAAATTGGGGAATGGCTCAAAGGCCGGCATGTCAGATTGTTGCACCTAGCAGACGCGACGACTTACGCGCTTCACGTCAGCTTCTGACCCAAAGCGGACATCGCGCGGCAGTTGCCGCACTGGCGAAGATCTGCAAGACATCGATTTCGTGGTGAGGGACAGCAAGAGGTTCGCGGACAGCGGCAATTGGGGGTACGCCCAGTTCAACTACGACCACGCGACCGACACGTTCACGCCTCTAGGGACCGGCGCCAATTGCGGGTTCGCATGCCACCGATCGCGAAGGCAAAGGACCACGTTTTCACGGCCTACCCGAAGCGGTAAGAAGGGGAATTCCTTCGGCGCCAGAGCGGTAATTGCGCAGGCGCGCTCCATGCATCATTCACTCTGCCATACCTCGCCCTCAGGAGTACCCCGGCCGAGCTTGTCCGGCAGTGTCTCGCCGTTCGGCGTGAACTCGAGCGAAACGGAATTGATGCAGTAGCGCTCGCCGGTCGGCGGGGGACCATCCGGAAAGACATGCCCCTGGTGAGCGCCACAACGAGCGCAAACGATTTCCGTCCGGATCATCCCGTAGCTGGTGTCGCGAATGGATTGGAGGTGGTTTTCTGAAAAGGGACTAGTGAAGCTCGGCCAGCCAGTGCCGCTTTCGAACTTTGTGCTGGCTTTAAACAGAGGCAGTCCACAAAGACGGCAGGTGTACACTCCCTTCTGCTTCTCCTCGAGGAAAACGCCACAGAACGCCGCTTCGGTGCCATGATCGAGCAGCACGTGCTTTTCGTCCTCGCTGAGATCAGCAATCAAGGTCCGCAACTCGTCTTTACTGGGCGCTGTCAGGTCGAACTGGAGCGCGTCTTTCATTCCGAGCCTCGTGGTTGCATTGGCTGATGTTTCTGCTGCTGGAGCAACGCTGCTATTTGTCGGGAATGACGATCTCCTTCTCCGATGTATCGACGACGAAGATGGCGAGGAGACGCGCAGGCTTGGTGTCGCTGGCGTTGGCGCTCACCTTATGGTGGTCGCCGGGCTCCTCCGTCCAGGCTTCCCCCGCCTTGTAGACGCGCGCGGGCCCGTCGTTGACCTGGCTGCGAATCTCGCCTTCGAGAACGGTCGCGTATATGAAGGCCGAGGAGGGGTGGCGATGCGAGGGCGACGCGGCGCCGGGGCCATATTCAACGAGCACCGCGCGCATGCTCTTGCCCGGCACGTTGGGCAATTCGCGGTCAAAGATTTGCATCACTTTGGAGAGCGGAGCATTCGTTTCCACCGCTGCCAAATTTGTCGGTAGCAGAAGGGCGCCCGCAAGCAGCAGCAAAGCGATCGTCTTCACGGTGACTCTCCTTTCCCTGAGGGGCTCACGATGAGGAGCGAGCCCAATCGGCAAAGCGTGTCGGCCCAGCAATGAATTGGCCCGTGGGGGCAAGACCGTTTTTGTCGAGGACCGCCCCGAAGTATTTCGCATCGGGATCGGGAATGACATTCCGCTCGTCGCCGATGGACGACAGAAACGACTGGATGAATGCGGCCATGCCAGAGGCTTCTGGGCCTGCCAGCTCTACAACACCATTCTTCGGCCGCGCAACCGCGATCTCGGCGAGAGTGGCGGCCACATCGTCCGCCGCGACAGGCTGGAACTTGGATGGAGATACATGGACGACGTTTCCCTTCGTACCACCATCCGCGATCGACTTGAGAAATTCAAAGAACTGCGTCGCGCGCAGCACCGTGTAGGGGATTCCGCTCGTTTCGATCAGGCCTTCCTGGACGCGCTTTGCACGCAGGTATCCGCTGTCGCGGATGCGATCCGAACCGACCACCGATAAGGCGACGTAGTGCGATACGCCTGCCGCCGCGGCGTCGGCTAATAAGTGCCCGGTCGACGTCCGAAAGAAATCCATGACGGCTTCGTCCTCGAACGACGGGGAGTTCGTGACGTCGATGGCGACGCTCGCCCCGACCAGTGCCTCCTCTAGGCCGTCGCCTGTGAGACTATTGACCCCGGTTGATGGCGAGGCCGCTACGACGTCGTGGCCAGCCGACTCAAGCTTGGCTGCAAGTTTGCGACCGATGAGTCCGGTCCCGCCTATGATGACGACTTTCACTTCCAGGCTCCAACGAGGAGGGTATCTTGTCGCAGGGAATTTAGCACAGCATTGATCGGTGTCGCCAACTGCTGAGGCGACGAGGCTGATGGCCATTAGCACGCCCGCGGTTGCAGCCACAGAAGCGCAGCGCTATCAGCGGCATCATAGGCACAGCAGAGCGGATCTCTACTCAAAGCACCAGGATGTCTGCTCATGGCACAAAGCCGAAGTGACCGATGGCGCCGTCAAGGTCCGCTTCTGACGCAGAAGAGCCGCCGTTCGCGTTCTTGGCATTAGCCGCGGCCCTAGGCAAATGCCTGTGGCCTAGGCCGCCCCATTGCCGATAATGCCAACTCCACAACGGGCGCGAAGGCTAGGTACAGGAGAGAGCAGTGGGAACAGGAACATCCTCTAAGGGTACGGTCTGGGAACGAGCGGAAAGTGAGTTGAAACACTTCTTTATTGTCACCGCCTACCTGTTCGTTGTGTTCGGCGCATTGACCTTCTTCAAATCCGCGATCTTGGAAGGTGAAGGCGTCCGCTGGCTACCCTGGGGGTTCGCCTTCATCAAGGCCGCCGTTTCCGCGAAGTTCCTTCTGATCGGATACGCGCTGCACATCGGCGAACGCTATCGGACCAAGCCACTCATCTGGCAGACGCTCTACAAGTCGATCGTCTTCTTGGCTTTCGTCGCTGTTCTCACGGTGATCGAAGAAGCGGTTGTCGGGTTCATTCATGGGAAAACGCTGTGGCAGTCGGTGGCAGAAATTGGCGGCGGCACGCCTGAGCAAGCGGTTGCCATCCTGGTAATCATGTTCCTCGTATTTGTTCCCTTGTTTGCCTTCAGCACTCTCAGTGAAGTCATGGGAGAGAAGGAATTGTTTCGCACCTTCTTCGTAGAGCGGCTGGAATTCGAGGCCGTTAACCGGGCTATGCCGCAACCTGGCTAGTTCAGGTCCGCAACTGACCCAAAGAGGACGTTTCGCGCATGCCCACTGGGTTCACTGCCAGACGTTTCCCCTCGCACTCCGTTTCCTCTCTGCTTCGCTCTCGCAGTTGGCCGATTACGCCGTCTACCTGCGTCTCAATCCAGGAGTTGAAAATTGCTTCCTGAGACATGCCGCGCAGCTGTCCTGCTACCTCAGTAGTCAAATATGAAACTAAGGCGGGGGAGACGTTGAGGTGCTGCACAACGTGAAACATTTCATTGAAGCCTTTGTAGGTCGGGTTGCTGGTGTCATGTTGAAGGAAAGCCTGCCCCAACTCTTGGCGTTCCTGTGTGCTCAAGCGGCCAATCATCTTCCTAGTGAGGAGGATCACCACTTGCACGGAGCAGTCGCAAACATCCGTCCCCACGGCCCGTCCCTGCCGGACTAGACTCGAAACGGCGAGCCGGTCCCTTACCAAGGGTCGTAGCAAGCCATCAGGGAAACCGCAGAACAGAACTTCGAGGCACTCGTCGACAGCTCTTTTGTATGCGCGATTGGCAGTTCGCTTGTCGAGCACGGCCTGAAATACGCGCCCCAACCCCGACGGCGAGGGGAACCGAGAGTCTCTATTGTATGCCCAAAGGCCAGCAATCGCCCTAGGCGCGCGATAGAGCCGGTCAAGTTCGATCATTACTCCAAATCCCCCTCGTTTGTTGGCGGCAGCACGCCAATTGGAGCTTCCCTGACCTCAAACGGACATCAGGCGATCGAGGTTCCGTACAGCACGATCAATTCGCAAAGGAATCGGGGGGAAACGGATCTGCCAATGACCAAAGCGGACCTTCCGAACTAGAACGCGCGAAGGGGCAACTTTAGGCGCGACGTTGCGCTCAAGCCACAGCATTCCTCAAGGGGTTGGCTAGAATGTTTCATGCCCCTCGGGCAATGGAACTGGTCCCTGGCATTATCTTGCCTCGCGCACAACACGTGATGCTCCGGATTGCCCATGGAGAGACGATTCTTAGCTCTTGCAGTCGCCGCCGCGGTGCTTGCCTCTGTGACGCCTAGCGTTGCCGAGGGCATCCTGGACTCACCTCAAGAGGCGCAATGGACTGGCTTCTATGCCGGCGGGCAGTTAGGCGGTGCCTGGAGCGACGCCGGCTGGGACTACAAGAATTCCAACTGGTTCAACACTCTCGGGCCGGAAGTGGTGATCAGCAATTTTGCAATTGATGCAGGTGGATTTGTGGGCGGCGGTCAGACCGGGTTTAACTTTCAGTCTGGCGCTTGGATATTCGGTGTCGAAGGATCAGTGGCAGGAACCGACCTAGATGGCCGCATCAGGAGTCCGTACTTTCCGGAGGCCGACAGCTACCGCGCAGATGTCGGGTGGCTTGCCACGGTGACGGGCCGCGTCGGCTATGCTTGGGGTCGCTGGCTCGCTTACGGCAAAGGGGGATGGGCCGGGGCGGAGATCGAGCTCAATCTGTTCGACCAAGTTACGCCGGTGAGAGCAAAATCCAGCACCTGGGCCAATGGCTACACCCTTGGCGGAGGCGCCGAGTATGCTTTGCGCAGCGGCTTTTCCTTCGGTGTCGATTACGGCTATATCGACCTCGATACTGATCGCTTTACGGTGCGTTGCCCCACCTGCCCGTCTGGTGTCGGCGGTGGAGTTCCCGTCGTGGACGGAGACATCGAAATCCAATCCGTGACAGCTCGCATTAATTATCGCTTCGGGAACTAATTGCGCCAGCTGATTGCCGCCGTCGGACCTGCGTCTGACGAGCCGGTCGTCAGCTTCTGGCACGAAGCGGACATGCTCAAGTTGGGAGGATCGGACTGATCGACGCGACGAAGCTGCCGGTGTCGGGTGCGGAGCAAGCCGCGCGCCTAATGGACCCAACCTCCCTTCTAACGCGCTAATCCCGAAACCTTAGGTGGTAGAGCATCAAAGGTCAGAAATTAGCTCTTGCAGGATACGCTTCGCCTCGACCTTTACATCGTCGGCGCTGGAGATCGTCCAAGGCGGTCCGATGGTGAACCTCACGGAGACGCTCTTCCGACGGTCTTTCGTCTACTTTCCTCGAGCCCGTCTCGCCAGCGGGCTCTTTTTCTTTTCGCGTAGAATGAAGCACGCCTCCACGAAATGCTAAATTGGTGCTCCGAGAGACATGACCCTGTGGTGCTCCATGCAAGAAGCGCGAATCGAACTCCTGCAGCGCATGCCCGTCTTCGGCGGAATCCGGGCAGACATCCTCGAATTTCTGCTCAATTTGTGTCCGATCGTGTCAGTGCCGACCAATGAGTTCTTTTTCCACGAAAGCGACCAAGCCGATTCCTTATTCGTCTTGGAAGCAGGTAAAGCTTCAGTGCTGAAATCCTGGCGCGGGAGCGATTACCTCCTCCGCACTCTAAAGGAAGGCGACTGTTTCGGAGAAATGGCTGTCATGGACCTCTGTCCCCGCAGCGCTTCGGTCCGTGCGATTGAAGATTGCACCGCAATCCGCATTTCAGCCGCGAATCTCCACCAAATTTATGCGCGGGATCTGAAGCAGTTCGCGCTCATCCAGATGAACATGGGTAGGGAAGTCTGCCGACGCCTCCGCGACTCCGAAAATCGCCTGTTCAGCGCAGGGATGGGAACACCGAAGGCAAACATGGGACATGCTTTCTCAGCCGACTGAAAAACATTCAGCAGATATCGGCCTGAGCGAGCCTTGGGCTACTCAGGTTGAAGTGGGTCGACCCTGGCACTGATCTGCCCATTTTCTCTTAGTCCACCCTGCGTGCGCAAAGCCGTCGCCGGTTTAGAACGCGCCTATTGCGATGACGCGACGAGACCTACGGCAATTGCAATCGTCAAGGCTACGAATTTGAAACCCGATACGAGCACGAAGATCAGCGCCGTCGTCAACGGAGCTGGTTGCGCCGAGATAAGTGTGAAGATTCCGAACGCGTCGGTCATCAGCACGAGTAAGGCAAATGAAATGCCGAGCACGATGCCGCGACACGCGTTGGCGATTACGAAAGTCACGAGAAACTCATTTGGGTACGTCCTGGCGATCTGCATTTTTACCAGCGGCGTTGCTGCCGACGCCAATTCACGCTTTGTCAGTGGGTGGGTCATGGCGATCATCCTGTTTAGCCGCTGTCCAAGGCGATCTCGGACTTAGGCTGCGGCTTATGGGCAGTGCGCTGTGTAGCTGCAACGCCGCAGACGCGGCGGTGGGCGGCCCCATGAGGACCGTGCATAGGGAAGAGCCCGCCGGGTGAACGGGCTCTTTCTTTGCAGAGCAAAAAGCGAGATTAGCTACGAGGTCCAGTCAGCGCCGGCGGGGATGGGCGACAAGCGATAGAGATGCCCTGAAGGTTTGTGGGATGCTCTCGGGGAAGGCGAACGCCGCGCCGCCGAAGGTGCGCTGCTTGCGGAGCAGCCCGCCCTGCTGCGAGCCGGCGGCGAGCTTCACCTTCCCAATGCCCTGCTTGACCGCGCTGAACGACCACAGCCGCACCGGGCGGTTGTCGGGCCCTGCCGACGCCACAGCCGCACCGGCGTGAAGGATCGCCACGGAGACGGCGAGGGCGGCAGACATCCCGACCAGCTTGCGGCTGAGCATGGTGAGTTCCTTGTCCCGTTGGACGCTGGCGATCAGGTGACTCCGGGCGCGCCCGAGGTTCGCGATCCTGCAGCCAAGGACGCCGCCGCCGCTGGAATATTCCGCGCGGCCGCGCGGCGACCGTGACCTAGATAGCCTCGGGCTGGACGATGGCGGAGCTGATGTTAGCCCAACGGCGGTGCGCGGCGGCTGAGGGAGCTACTGGCGGGCAGCGAGCCGATCGTGGCCCCGGGTGCCTACGACGGCCTGTCGGCGCGGCTCGTCGAGCAGGCGGGCTTCACGCCGTGTACATGACGGGCTTCGGCGCGTCGGCTCGCTGCTCGGCCGCCCGGACGTGGGGCTGCTGTCCTTCGGCGAGATGGCCGGCCACGCCCGCCGTCTCGTCCAGGCGGTCGAGTTCCCGTCATCGCCGACGCCGACGACGGCTACGGCAACCCGCTCAACGTCGCGCGCACCGTCCGCGAGTACGAATCCGCCGGCGTCGCGGCCCTCCACATCGAGGACCAGGTCTCGCCGAAGCGCTGCGGCCACATGGCGGGCAAGGAGGTGATCGCGGCGAGCGAGATGGTGGAGAAGGTCCGCGCCGCCGTCGAGGCCCGGCGCTCGGCGGACCTCGTGATCATCGCCCGCACCGACGCGCGCGGGCGTCGAGGGACTCGACGCGGCGCTCGAGCGCGCCCGCCGCTATCGCGACGCGGGCGCGGACATGCTGTTCGTCGAGGCGCCCGAGAGCGAGGAGGAGGTGGCGCGCGTGGCCGAGGACTTCCCGGACACGCCGCTGCTCTTCAACTGGGTCGAGGGCGGCAGGACGCCGCCCGTCGCGCACGACCGCCTCCGGGAGCTCGGCTACCGGCTGATCATCTGCCCGCTCAGCACCCTGCTCGCGGCGACGGCCGCGGTCGGCGAGACCCTCGCGCGTATCCGCGAGGCGGGCACGCCGGCGGCGATCGCCGCCGACCAGCCCGCGTTCGCGGACTTCACCTCCGTGGTCGGATTGCCGGACGTCGAGCGGCTCGAGGGCCCGCTTCACGGCCGCCGGAGGGCCGCGAAGCGGGCTGAGCCGTTAGGCGGGAGCCGGTGCGGGCAGCTCCGCGTCGATGTGCGCGGACGCGCCTCGCACCCGGGCGGGGAGGAACACGGCGGCGATCAGCGCGCCGACGATCGCGATCGCGGCGGCGATGCTCGCCGTCGTGCTCATCACGTCGACGAACGCGTTGTTCGCGGCGGCGATGAGATCGGCGCCGCCGATCGCGTGGGCCGCGCCGACGCTGTCGCTCGCGGCGCCCGCCGCGTCGCGGGCAGCCCACTCACGGCGCCGTCCATGCCGGACGCGTAGGCGCTGGCGAGCACGCTGCCGAGCACGGCAACGCCGAGCGTGCCCCCGACCTCGCGGACGACGTCGTTCATCGCCGAGCCGACGCCGGCCTTCGCCTTCGGCAGCGAGCCCATGATCGCCTCGGTGGCCGGGGCCATCGCGATGCCGATGCCGGCGCCCATCGTCGCGAGCGCCGAGCGCCATCGCGTGCGGTCGTGTGCATGTCGAGCCGGCGACCATCACGAGCGCCACCCGCGACCGCGGCGAGCCGCACGCGACCGGGACCTTCGTGCCCGACCTCGGGTCGAGCGCACCCTCGTCCGCGACGGTGAGCACCATCCCGACGGCGATGGGCAGCATCCGCATGCCGGCGTCGAGCGCGCATGTAGCCGAGCACGGACTGCAGGTAGCTGGTCATGAAGTACATGACGCCCATCAGAGCGAAGTAGACGAACGTGACCCACAGGCTGGCCGCGCTGAACCGCAGGTTGCGGAACACGCTGACCTCGAGCATCGGGTGCGCGCGCGACGCTCCCATGCGATGAACGCGCCGAGCACCGCGAGGCCGACGGCCAAGGCGCCGAAGATCGCGGGGTCGGTCCAGCCGCGCTCGGGCGCCTCGATCAGCGCCCACACGACGGCGGTCAGGCCGACGAACGAGAGGCCGCAGCCGAGGAGGTCGAGCGGCGGCGCCTCGGGGTCGCGCGACTCGGGGACGACAGCGCCGCGGCGATCAGGCGGACGACGACGATCGGCATGTTGAACAGGAAGATCGCTGCTCCAGTCGAAGTGCTCGATCATCCAGCCGCCGGCGATCGGCCCGAGCGCGATGCCGAGGCCGGCCACCGCGGCCCAGATCGGATCGCCTTCGGGCGCTCGTGCTCCGGGAAGATGTTGGTGATCACCGACAGCGTCGTCGGCATGATCCCGGCCGCGCCGACGCCCATCAGGGCGCGCGACGCGATCAGCTCGGTCGAGCTGCTCGGACGAGGGCCGCGAGCAGCGACCCGCGCCGAACACGACGAGCCCGACGGTCAGCGCCCGGCGACGGCCGAAGCGGTCGCCGAGGCTGCCAGCGGCGAGCAGCAGCCCCGCGAACACGAGCAGGTAGCCGTCCACGATCCACTGCAGCTCGCTCGGCGCTGGCGTCGAGCTCCTTCTGGATCGTCGGCAGCCCGACGTTCAGGATCGTGTTGCCGATCGATCACCACCAGCAGGCTGAACGCGAGCACGATCAGCGCCTGCCAGCGGCGGGGGTAGGGGGTGGTGGGTGCGGTTGACATCTGCTTTCTCCTCGCGGGGGTCAGAAGTTGGGAGGGGTTGGGTTGGGGAGGAACTAGGCGTGCTGCATGTGCGGCAGGACGCGGTCCAGCCGGCGCGGAAGCCACCACGTGTGGCGGCCCATGAGCAGCATCACGGCGGGCAGGAGGACGCAGACCATCGCGCCGGCGATGAAGATCGCCGAGGCCAGGCCGACGCCGAACTCCTTCACGGTCGGGTCGCCGTTGAGGATGAAGCTGGCGAAGACGGCGACCATGATCGCCGCCGCCGACGCGATGACCTTGCCGGTGCCGGCGAGGCCCGCGATGACGGCCTGGCGGGGGGACCTGCCGGCGTCGACTTCCTCACGCACGCGGCTGAGGAGGAACACCTGGTAGTCCATCGCGAGCCCGAAGAGGATCGCGAACATCATCATCGGCACGTAGGAGACGATCGGGATCGCCCCGTCGAGGCCCACGACGGTCGCGCCGTGGCCCTCCTGGAAGACCGCGGTGAGGATGCCGTAGGCGGCGCCCACCGACAGGAGGTTCACCAGTGCTGGCTCAGCGCTCGACCGCGGAGCGGAACGCGACCAGGAGGAGCAGCATGCTCAGCCCGACGACGACCGCGATGATGAGCGGCAGCCGCTTGCCGATGAGGTCGGCGAGGTCGAGCAGCTGGGCGGTCGCGCCGCCCACGTGGGCGTCGACGCCGCTCTTGGGGATCACCGACGCGCGCACCTCGTCGACCAGGTCGCTGGTGGCGGCCGAGCTGGGCGAGCCCTCGGGGATGACGTTGATCATGGCCGCGCTGCCGTCCTTGGAGCCTGCGGCTCGCCGACCGCGGCAACGCCCTCGGTCGCGGACAGGCCCTGGTAGAGCTTGGAGAGCTCCGCCTTGTCGCCGCTGTTGGCGGTCACGAGCAGCGGCCCGTTGGACCCGGCGCCGAAGTTCTGGGTCATCAGGTCGTAGGCCTGGCGCGACGTGGTGGACTTCGCGGCGCTCGACTGGTCCGTGAGCCCGAGCTCGAGCGAGCGCAGCGGCGCGCTGAGCACGAGCAGCACCAGGACGGACACCAGAGCGAGACGCCCGGGCGCCGCGAGACGCGCGCGCCCCAGCGCTCCCAGAGGGCGCTGTGGCCGAGCGTCGGGCGTTTGTCGCGGCCGACACGCAGCCGCTCGATGCGGTCGCCGCAGAGGCCGAGCAGCGCCGGCAGCAGCGTCATCGAGGCGAGCACGGCGACGACCGACCACGATCGCGGAGGCCTGCCCGAGCACGGTGATCAGCGTGATGCCGGACACCGCCAGCGACAGCAGCGCGATCACCACGGTGATGCCGGCGAACGCGACCGCGCTGCCCGAGGTCGCCGCGGCGTGGCCGATGGCGTCGACGGGCTCATCCCTCATGCCGGGCCGAGCGCGCGCGGGTGACGATGGACAGCGAGTAACCGATGCCGACGCCGAGGCCGATCATGGCCCCCACGGTGGGCGCGACGTCCGGCACGGCGACGAGGTGCCCGAGCAGCGAGACGACGCTGAGGCCGCAGATGAGCCCGAAGATCGCCGCGGCGATCGGCAGCACCATCGCGGTGACGGTTCCGAAGATGAGGACGAGGATCAGCATCGCGGCCGCGATCCCGATCAGCTCGGAGGTCTTGCCCTCCGACTTCGAGATCTTGCTGCCGAGCTGGCCACCGGCGTCGACCGAGACACCGCTGCCCTGCACGGGCGCCTCGGCGGTCTCGTAGATCGCCTCGCCCTCATCGACGGACATGTCGCCGAG
>CAWHUE010000014.1:0-108603 GCA_963832515.1 uncultured Alphaproteobacteria bacterium | reverse complement strand
TTTAATGTTACTGTAACATTTGAACCAGTCCTATTGCTTTATCGTAGTAAGAGACGGGGTGGCAGGTGATCAAACAAAGGAACCAACCGCAGTCACACGCCCAGACGCACCTGCGGCTCCTCCAACACCATAGTAGGGTCAATGAATGGATCGGCGCTGATCGCGCGAGGGCTTACGCTTCGGTGCGGCGGGTGACATCGGCGCTTTGCCGCTACGCTTTCGGACCGCCTCGTTGACCTTCGCTCTGCCCTTGGCCTGCACGCTCTCTTTTAGCGCGGCCATGATGTTTACGACCTTCGGCGCCTTGCCGTCAGGTGCAGGCGCAACCTCCGGCGGACGTTGCTCCACTTTTGCTTGCACAAGCTCACGGACAGCATCTGCGAACTCATCGGGCATCTTCTCCGGCTGGAACGGTCCAGACGTGCCCTCGATCAGCTTTGTGGCGAGTGCCACAGCATCGGCTGCCGGAGTGGAAGTGATGCGCTCGTGCGGGCATTAGCCTAGCGAAGGCGGCCCATAGTCCCCCGCGAAAAGCGATGGGCAGGGCCGCCGAGGTCAGGCTCACCACATGGCCCTCCTCTGATTGCTCACGAATTAAAGCTGAACTCGGCGAATTAAGGGCAGCGTGCATGGTCGCGCTAGAAGACCCACATAAATGGTATGACGAGCTGGTTCGTGGAGTTTTAGGCGGCCTAACGCCCAACGCCGTTCGGTGGGGCGTCGGGCCTGACGCTCCCCGGGGGAGATGAAGTCCGTGGACCGGCTGTCGCTAAAAACTAATTGAGGGAAGTTGGTTGCCGCGGCGAGAGGGGGGCGAAATGAAACGGCCCCGCTCCATTGGCAGGGCCGTTCCGGACGCCACGGCCCACATATTAACGGAGAACCGTTCCCCCGGTGCGCGTCTGCTTGAACTGCCTGCGCCTCGATCCGAGAAATCCCGTGAAATCCCGCCAGTCCCGCTTCGTCTCGGCTGCATCCGCTCAAGAGCATCACTCCCTCCTTCGGTTAGCCAGGAGGCGAGCGCGTGCCCAATGCCGGACGCAGTGCTATTATGGGAATTGGTCATCGCGAACCCACTCTCCTGAGGTTTGCGTGGCAAGTCGTGGCGCGCGAAGTCTCGCACACCTTGGGGCCGCGCGCATTATGCCATGCTTCGCTGAGTTTGTCCCCGGATAGCTCCGGTGCCAATCCGGTGCCAAATTGCGCGGAATGGCCTTAGTTTTTCGGTCTGCAAGAAGTCTGGTCAACTTCTTGGCAGTCGAATGCGGCTAGGATAAGTTTAATAAGGCTGCGCCGCTTCGTCACCACCGACCAGAATCTCGCGTTTTCCCGCGTGGTTGGCTGCCCCGATCAGCCCTTCCTTCTCCATGCGCTCGATCAGCGAGGCAGCCCGGTTATAGCCGATGCCGAGCCGTCTCTGCACATAGCTCGTGGAGGCCTTGCGGTCGCGCAGCACGACGCCACCGCCTGGTCGTAGAGCTCGTTGCCCGACTCGCCATAGGTCTCGGCGTCCTCACCGTCCTCCCCGCCATCATCCTCTTCCTCGGTGACGGCTTCGAGATAGGCCGGCACGCCCTGCTTCTTGAGATGGCGCACGACCTTCTCGACCTCGTCGTCCGAGACGAAGGGCCCGTGCACGCGCATGATGCGCCCGCCGCCCGCCATGTAGAGCATGTCGCCCTGGCCGAGCAGCTGCTCCGCGCCCTGCTCGCCGAGAATGGTGCGGCTGTCGATCTTCGAGGTGACCTGGAAGCTGACGCGCGTCGGGAAGTTCGCCTTGATCGTGCCGGTGATGACGTCGACGCTCGGGCGCTGCGTCGCGGTGATGAGATGGATGCCGGCGGCGCGGGCCATCTGCGCGAGACGTTGCACCGCGGCCTCGATGTCCTTGCCGGCGACCATCATCAGGTCGGCCATCTCGTCGACGATGACCACGATGAACGGCATCGCGTCATAGTCCATCTCTTCCTGCTCGTAAATGGCGCGGCCGGTGGCGCGGTCAAAACCGGTCTGCACGGTGCGCGTCAGCACCTCGCCTTTGGCCTCCGCCTGCAGGACGCGGGAATTGTAGCCCTTGATGTCGCGCACGCCAGCTTGGACATGCGCTTGTAGCGCTCCTCCATCTCGCGCACCGTCCATTTCAACGCTACCACCGCCTTCTTCGGATCGGTGACCACGGGCGCGAGGAGATGCGGAATGCCGTCATAGACGGAGAGCTCGAGCATCTTCGGGTCGATCATGATGAATTTGCACTGGTCGGGCGACAGCCGGTAGAGCAGCGACAGGATCATCGTGTTGATACCGACCGACTTGCCTGAGCCGGTGGTGCCGGCGATCAGGAGATGCGGCATGCGCGCGAGATCGGCGATGATCGGCTCGCCGCCGATAGTCTTGCCGAGCGCAAGCGCAAGCCGCGCGTCGCTCTCCTGGAAATCCGGCGATTCGAGCTGCTCCCGAAGCATAACCATCTCGCGGCGATCGTTGGGAAGCTCGATGCCGATGACGTTGCGGCCCGGCACGACGGCGACACGCGCGGCGACCGCGCTCATCGAGCGGGCGATGTCGTCGGCGAGCCCGATCACGCGCGAGGACTTGGTGCCCGGCGCGGGCTCGAGCTCGTAGAGCGTGACCACGGGACCCGGCCTGACATTGGTGATCTCACCCTTGACCCCGAAATCCTGCAGTACGCCTTCGAGCTCGCGCGCATTCTCCTGCAGCACCTCGTCGGCGATGGCCCGGCCGCGCTGGGCGCGTGATTGCTGCTGCAACAGGCGGAGCGGCGGCGGATCGTAGGGCGTGTCCATGCGCGGCGCGCGCGAGAGCCCCGTATGCCGCTTCTTTTCCTTGCCGCGCGTGATGCGGTAGCTCGGCGTGGTGATGTCGTCCTCTTCGTCCTCGTCTTCGTCCTAGCTCTTCGGACCGATCGGCGCCGGGCCGAAAGACGGCTCGATTCGGCCGTCGGCTCCCTGATCGGCCCTTCTTCCTGCCAGTCTTCCTCGCGCTCCTCCTCGGCATAGTCCTCTTCATCGTCGGGCCGAACGGCGCGCTTGCGGCGGAAGATGCGCTTGAGGCTCGCGCCGAAGGCGATGAAGAAATGCATCGCGGCACCAAGCCACGCATTGGCCCATTCGCCGGCAGCGGCCGAGCGCGGCGCCCAGACGGCGATCAGCGCCGACGTGCTGGTGCCGCAGGCATAGAGCAACAGCATCGTGCCGATGACGAAGAACGTCAGACCGGCCACGAAAGAGACGGCGGCATCAGGCAGGAACGGACCGATGACATGCGCGCCGGCCATGAAGAAGTCGCCGAAGATGCCGCCGAGCCCGTTCGGCAGCGGCCAGCTCTTCGGCTGCGGCAAGGAGGCCAGCGCCGCGGCGAGGAGAATCACGGCAGCCGGCCAGGCGAGCAGCCTGAACCGCTTCCGGTTCGGCCTATTGCCGGTGAGGAGATGCCAGCCCCAGGCGGCGAGCGGCAGGAAGAAGATGATCGAGGCGAGCCCGAGCGACTGAATGGCGAGGTCGGCGACCACCGCGCCATAGCCGCCGAGCAGGTTGCGTGGCGCCACGCGGGTTGCGTTGTTAAGGGAGGGATCGTGTACCGACCAGGTGGCGAGGCTCAGCCATGCGGCGCAGGCGCCCGCAACGAATACCAGGCCATAGGAGCCCAGCATCAGCCGCTGGAGCCCGGTTTGCACCGCCCCCGGCAGAAGTTTCCGCCGTCCCTTCGCTCTGCCTCTGCTGGCCATCCCCTAACCCAATACGGCTGTGATGCGCCTTAAGGCCTCGCGCGTTCTGTCAGCGTCGTGCACGAGCGCGACCCTGACATAGTCCTTGCCCGGATTTTCCCCGTCAGGCTCCGCGCGCGAGAGATAGGCGCCCGGCAGCACTTTGACACCACACCCTTTCCAAAGGGTTGTCGCGGCCGCTTCGCCACCCCCGTAAGCCCTCATATTCAGCCAAAGAAAGAAGGCCCCGGCAGGCCAGCGGTAGCCATAGCGGCCCGCCAGAACCTCGTCGGCGAGCTCGAAATTCGCCAGGTAAAGCGCGCGGCCCTGCTCCACATGCGCCTCGTCGACCCAGGCGGCGGCCGAGACATGCTGCATGGGTAGCGGGACTTGCGGGCAGGCGACGTTGCGGAACCGGAAGAAGGCGGCAATGAAGCTCGGGATCGCCTGCCACGAAGCCAGACCTGAGCCCCGGCAAGCCGGACCGCTTTGAAAGCGAGTTGAACGTGACGACATTCGCGAGGCTTCCGGTTCCGGCATAGGCGGTCTCGAGCGCGCCCGGCGGCGGCGTGTCGCAATAGATTTCCGAGTAGCACTCGTCGGCGAAGAGGAGAAAGTCGAAGCGGCGCGCAAGCGCGATGGCGCGGGCAAGATAGGGCGTGCTCGCTACGGCGCCTTGCGGGTTCGACGGCGAGCAGAGATAGAGAGCGACCACGCGCTCTAGCAGCGCCTCGTCGATGGCATCGAGGTCGGGAAGGAAGTCCGTCTCAGCCGTGCTGGCAAGGAAGATGGGCTCGGCGCCTGATGCCGCCGCAGCGGCTCCGTAAGCCTGATAGAACGGGTTCGGGATCAGCACTGCCGGTCTTTCGATGAGAGGCTCGCGGACAAGCGCGGGGAAGATCGCCGAAAACAGCCCCTCGCGCGAGCCGTTGAGCGGCAGCACGTGCGCTTCCGGATCGATCATGCCCGCAAGTGCTGGATAGCGCCGATGAAGCCAATCGGCGATCGCCTGGCGCAAGGATGGAATGCCGCGGACCGGCGGGTAACGGCCGAACTCGCCGAGATGCTCTTGCAGGATGGGACCGAGAAAAGGCGGGATGAGCCCCTTGGGCTCGCCGAGCGAAAGATCGAGCGGTGCGGCGCCGGGCTCGATCCCGTCGAGCAGACGCGCGAGGCGCTGGAAGGGCGAAGCGACAACCGCTTCGAGATGCGTCTGCGCTGGGCGCGGAATCATGGCTCGGTGTTAGAGCATGATTGCTACCGATGAAATAAGAACGCGTCTGGGGCGCGCCAACTTGCGCGCGTCATGGTGAGGTGCCCGGCCGTCCTTCGAGGCTTGGGCTTCGCCCTCGCACCTCAGGATGACGGCCGGGCCTCGAACCACGCACAAAGCGGCATAGGGCAAAAACGATGAGCCCCGGCGGTTAGGCCGGGGCTCAGGTAAGAGCTAGGTCAAGGGAGGAGGAGACTTCGCTCTTTAGGTCTAGCGTTATTGTCCCTCAGTTTTTGCGCGAAAACGCTACGGAACCACCTCGCCATGCAGGTTGATGTCGAGGCCTTCTACCTCGGCTGCCTGACTGACCCTGACGCCGACCAGAATGTTGACGATGATCAGGATCACGAAGGTTGCAAGGGCGCACCAGACGATCGTGGCCCCGATGCCGTAGATCTGCGTAAAGACCTGACCGGCATTGCCCTCGAGCAGGCCGGTTTTGCCGCCGATAGCCTCGACGGCAAACACGCCAGTCAAGATCGCTCCGATGATGCCGCCAACGGCATGGATGCCGAACACGTCGAGCGAGTCGTCATAACCGAGCGCCCGCTTGATCGTCGTCGAGGCGAAGAAGCAGCCGATACCGGAGGCGACGCCGATCCAGAACGCCCCGATCGGGCCGACAAAGCCCGACGCCGGCGTAATGGCGACAAGGCCGGCAACGGCGCCGGAGATGATGCCGAGAATGCTCGGCTTCTTATGGACCAGCCACTCGATGAACATCCAGGCGAGCGCCGCGGCGGCCGTGGCGATCTGCGTCACGGCCATGGCCATGCCGGCGGAGCCGTTGGCGGCGACCGCCGAACCGGCATTGAAGCCGAACCAGCCGACCCACAGCAAGGAGGCGCCGATCACGCTGTAGACGAGGTTGTGCGGCGCCATGTTCTCCGACCCATAGCCGTAGCGCTTCCCGAGGAAGAGCGCGGTTACGAGACCGGCGATGCCGGCGTTGATATGCACCACGGTTCCCCCGGCGAAGTCGAGCACGCCCGCGTTCGCGAGGAAGCCGCCGCCCCACACCCAATGGGCGATGGGCGAGTACACGAAGAGCGTCCAGAGCGCCATGAACAGGAGCACAGCGGAGAACTTCATGCGGTCGACGAACGCGCCGATGATCAGAGCCGCGGTGATGATCGCGAAGGTCGCCTGGAAGGTGAAGAATACCGTCTCGGGAATTGTCAGTGTGAGGCTATCCTTCCCGCACTCCCTTGAGCAGCGCCTTGGACAAGCCGCCGATATAGGAGTTGAGGCTCGCCACCATCGGTGAAGGCCAGCGAATAGCCTGCAAGGAACCAGAGCAAGGTAATCAAGCAGGTGATCGCGAACGCCTGCATGACGACGGTGAGCACGTTCTTCTTCCGCACCATGCCGCCGTAGAACAGGGCGAGGCCCGGGATGGTCATCAACAGCACGATGGCCGTCGACGTGAGCATCCAGGCCGTATCGCCCGTATCGAGAGTCGGTGCGGGCGGCGCTGCAGCCTCTGCTGCTGCCTCCGCCGCCGCCTCTTGTGCGAGCGCCAGGTCGACGTGGAACAGCGCGAACACAGCGAGCGCTGCGACCACGCCGAGCAAATATTTGGCAAGGGTCACCATCATCTACCTCCCCCTCCTTAGAGCGCTGATTCGTTCGTTTCGCCGGTGCGGATGCGCACCGTCTGCTCGACGGGAACGACGAAGATCTTGCCGTCGCCGATCTGCCCGGTCTTGGCCGCCGCCACGATGGCGTCCACCGCCTTGTCGACCAATTTCGTGGGCACGACGACCTCGATCTTGATCTTCGGCAGGAAGTTCACGGCGTATTCGGCGCCCCGATAGATCTCAGTGTGGCCCTTTTGCCTCCCGTAGCCCTTCACTTCGGTCACGGTCATGCCTTGCAGGCCGAGCTCGGTGAGGGCTTGGCGCACCTCATCGAGCTTGAATGGCTTGATGATTGCCATCACCAGCTTCATCGATTTCACCCCTCCATGTTTGCGGCTGCCCGGTTGTTGGCAGTGGCCGGTTCGAGCCGCGTGAACCTGAATGCAGAGTCAAGCCGCGTGCCAACTCCGCTGCGGCGCAGCAAGTCCTTGGCTTTGATGACTCTTTTTCGGGCAGGAGGGGTTGGGCCCTGGGCCCGACACCCTATAGGTTGCCTATCGATTAGGCAAAAAAGGCCTATTGGTCACGGATTAGGCTGTATTTCGCGGAGAGCGCTGCCGGACGAGCCCCTCCTGCGCCGTGGAGGCGACGAGTTCTCCGTTCCGGGCGAACAGCGTGCCGCGGCAAAACGCGCGTCCGGCGCCCGAGCTCGGGCTGTCCTGGGCATAAAGCAGCCACTCGTCGGCCCTGAATTTCCGGTGAAACCAGATCGCGTGGTCGAGGCTCGCGAGCATCAGCGAGGGGTCGAACACGAAGCGGCCATGCGCGACGAGCGCGGTGTCGAGCAACGTGAAGTCCGAGGCGTAAGCGAGCACGCATTGGTGCAAGGCGAGGTCGTCGCCGAGCCTGCCCGTCGCCCTGATCCAGACCTGCTGCGTCGGCGCGTGGTTGCCCGGCTCGAGATAGCGGGAAAGATCGACGGGGCGGATCTCGATCGGCCGCTCGCGCTCCCAATAAGCCCTGACCTGCGGCGGCATATGCTCCATGAAGCGCGCCTTGAGCTCCGCCTCGCTCGGAAGGCTCTCCGGAGGCGGGACATCGGGCATCTTGATTTGGTGGTGCAGGCCGGGCTCCTCCCTATGGAAGGAGGCGGCCATGGAGAAGATAGCCTGGCCGTGCTGGATGGCGACCACGCGGCGCGTCGAGAAGCTGCCGCCGTCCCTGATGCGATCCACCTCGTAGATGATCGGCACGCGACGGGTCGCCGGCGCGCAGAAAATAGGCATGCAGCGAATGCGCTTTGCGGCCTTGCACGGTGCGGTTCGCCGCGACGAGAGCCTGTCCGATCACCTGGCCCCCGAACACGCGCTGCCAGCCGACCTGTGGGCTCAAGCCCCGGAACAGGTTCACCTCGAGCTGCTCGATGTCGAGGATGGAGAGAAGCTCTTCAAGCGCGCGGCTCATGGGCCGAGACCTTTAGATTGCTCAAGCTCCGCCCTTTAGCAGTTTCGTTTCACTTGGCGGAACGTGGCATTGCTTCTGTCATGCAGGATCGCGCCTACGATGTCGTGATAGCCGGCGGCGGGTTCGTCGGGCGCGCGCTCGCGGTGGCACTCGCCAAGTTTGCACCGGGAGGCTTCCGCATCGCGCTCGTCGATGCCGAGCCGTCGGGCGGGGACTGCGAAGACGCACGCGCCTCGGCGCTCTCTGCGGCGAGCAGAAATCTTTTGGCCGTGCTCGGGGTGTGGCCCGCGCTTGAAGCGAACGCGCAGGCCATCTCCTCGATCGAGATCACCGACAGCGCGCTGAACGCGACGCTGCGTCCGCATCTGCTCGGCTTCGAACAGGAGCTCAAGCCGGGCGTCGTCGCCTTCATGGTCGAGAACCGCGATCTACACCGCGCGCTCGCCGGCGCCGTGCGCGATGCCGAAGCGATCGCGGTCTTGGCTCCCGAGACGGTCGCCGATTACCGCGCCGACGGATTTCGCGCCATGGTCAGGCTCGGATCCGGCGACGAGATGGAGGCGCCTCTGCTTGTCGCGGCCGACGGCAAGCGCTCGCGCCTGCGGGATCGCGCCGGAATAAAATGCATCGCCTGGTCCTATCCGCAGGCCGGCATCGTCACGACCGTCGCGCACTCGAAGCCGCATGGCGGCAAGGCCGCGCAGCATTTCCTCCCGGCCGGCCCCTTCGCTATCCTGCCGCTCAAGGGCGAAAGGTCCTCGATCGTGTGGACCGAGGAGCGGGACCGCGCGCGGGCAATCCTCGAAGGCGGCGACGCCGGCTTCCTCGCCGAGCTTTCCAAGCGGTTCGGCTCGCGGCTCGGCGAGATCGCGGTTGCTGGCCCCGTGCAATCGTTTCCGTTGGACTTTCAGCTCGCGCGGGCTTTCGTGGCTGACCGTCTCGCGCTCACAGGAGACGCGGCGCACGCGGTGCATCCGCTCGCGGGCCAGGGCCTCAATATCGGCTTCCGTGACGTTGCCGCGCTTGCCGAGACGATCGTCGAGTCCGCGCGGCTTGGGCTCGATATCGGGACAGCGCCTGTGCTGGAACGCTATGAGCGCTGGCGCAGATTCGACACCACCTTCTCGGCCACGGTGATGGACGGGCTGAACAGGCTGTTCTCCAGCGACAGCGCACCGCTCCGCGCGCTGCGCGATCTCGGGCTTGGCTTGGTGGACCGCGCACCGCCGCTGAAGCGCTTCCTGGTGCAAGAGGCGGCCGGCACGACCGGCGCCGTCCCGCGTCTTCTCCGAGGCGAGCCCCTTTAGCCGTCGAGCTTACGCGCCTCGTCCGGCAGCATGATCGGGATGCCGTCGCGGATCGGATAGGCGAGGCCCGCGGCGCGGCTGATCAACTCCTGGCGCTCGGCGTCGTAGTCGAGAGAGGTCTTGGTCAGCGGACAGACCAGGATCTCGAGAAGCTTCGGATCAAGGCGCCGTTCGCCGCTTCGTTCGGGTTCGTTGCTCATGCGAAGTCTCCCTGCCTGCCGATCATTGTAGCGTGGTGCCCGGTCCCTCGTCGGTCGCGGCGAGCTCCATCTCGGCCAGCGCGACGAGCGTATCGGCGCGCGCCTTGAGGTCAGGCGCTTCGAGCAGCGCCTGCTTCTCTTCCGGTCCGTACGGACTCATGATGGAAAGCGCGTTGACCAGGCGCTCGTTGCTCGCGCCGTTGATCCGGTCCCAATCGGCATTGAGCCTGTTGGCGTGGAGATAGCTCCTGAGCGTGGCGATGAGACGCGGCCGGTCGACCTCGTCCTCACCATGTCCGGAGACCAGGTCCATGGCGTAAGGCGCGAAGTCCACCGCGCTGATGCGGAACGGTTCGCGCGCGTCGACCGCGTCGAGCAGGCGGAAGCGGGCGACGCCTGCGAGCGAGATCATCACGCGGCCGTCGTCGCCTTCGGTGAAGGCGGCGATCCTTCCCGCTGATCCCACGTGCCGTAAGGGGAAGTCCTTGCCTTTCGGCGACTCGGCGCTGCCTGCGTCCTGTGCGGGTTGGATGATGCCGATCAGCCGGTCTTGCGCGAGCGCGTGATCGACGAGCGCGAGGTAACGCGGCTCGAAGACGTTGAGCGTGAGCGTTGCGCGCGGGAGAAGGATGGCGCCGCGCAAGGGGAAGAGCGGCAGCGCCTTCGGCATGTCGGAAAGACTGCTATAGCGGTCGGTCACGCCCAAGAGATGCGCTCCTTTGAGCCCTCAGGCGAACAGCAGCGAAGAGAGCCGCTGTCGCCCCGAAAGCGTGGCCGGGTCGCTCGGTCCCCAGGCATCGAACAGTTGCAGCAATTGCTTGCGCGCCCCGTCGTCGTTCCAGGCGCGGTTCTTCGCGACGAGCGCAAGCAGCTCGTCCAGCGCGCCGTTGCGGTCGCCCTTGGCATTGAGCGCGAGCGCCAGGTCGAAACGGGCCTGCGCGTCTTTCGGGTCGGCGGCGAGCTTGGCGCGCAGGCTGTCGACGTCGCCGGTCTGGCTCCCCTTGCGCGCAAGCTCGAGCGCGGCCCGCGCGCTTGCCACCGGCGCACTTTCGGACTTGGCGGGAGGGACGAGCGCAAGCGTCTGCTCGGCGCGCGTCAAATCGCCGGTCTTGATGTAGCACTTGGCAAGGCCGGCCGCGGCGGCGGCATTCTCGGCGTCCTTCTGCAGGATCTCGGCGAAGGCCTGCGCCGCACTGTTCGCGTCGCCCGCCGCAAGCGCGGCTTCCGCGGCTTCGAGCTCTGCCGCGCTGTCGGCCGAAGCGTCGCCGACGAGCCGCGCGATGAAGTCCTTCACGCGCGATTCCGGCAGCGCGCCCATGAAGCCGTCGACGGGACGCCCGTCCTGGAAAGCAAACACCGCGGGGATCGATTGCACGCCCATCTGGCCGGGAATTTGCGGGTGCTCGTCGATGTTGAGCTTGACCAGTTTCACGGCGCCGCGTGCCCCGCGCACGGCCTTCTCGAGGATGGGGGTGAGCTGGCGGCAGGGGCCACACCAGGGCGCCCAGAAATCGACCAGCACAGGCACGTCGCGCGACGCCTCGATCACGTCGCGCATGAAGTCTTTGGTTGTGGTGTCCTTGATGAGGCCTGCGTCAGGGCCCCCGGCGCCGGCCTTCTCGAGAATGGGCGTGTCGATGCTCATGCCCGGAAGATGGTCCGGGCGGCGCGATTTGGCAACCTCACCCGAGTACGAGGATCAACGGCTCGTGACCGCAGGCGCGGATGAAGCGGAGCAGCTCCTCGGTTTGAATCCGCGTCGTGGCGCTGTTCTTGAGGGGATGAGCATTCACTTCGGCGAAGGCAAGGAGAGCCTGGTCGACCACGACGGTGACCTCACGCGACGTCTCGTTGATCAGCGCAAACGGCGTCACCGATCCGGGCTCGACGCCGAGCACGGCGTCAAGGCGATCCGGCTTGCCGAAGCTGAACCTGCCGAGCCCGAGCTTCGCGGCAAGCGACTTCAGGTCGACTGTGCTGTCCTCCTTGGCCACGACGAGGACCATGCGGCCGTTCTTGTCCACCAGGAACAGGTTCTTGGTGTGAGCGCCGGGCAAGGTGCCGCGGAGCGCCTTCGACTGCTCCACGGTGAACATCGGCTCGTGCTCGACGGTGACGGAAACGATCCCGAGCCCCTTGAGGCGGGCGAAGAGCTGGGCGGGACTGGCTGGCATCTGAGCTCCGGCCTTGATGGGACATTCGCGCCGCCCCACCTAGGCGGATGGGGCGCGTCAGTAGACACGCGCGGGCCGATCAACTACAAGACCGGGGCTGTCGCAGGCGGCTTATGGTCTGTTGATGGCGCCAAGTTGGAGATGCGGGTGTAGCTCAGGGGTAGAGCACAACCTTGCCAAGGTTGGGGTCGTGGGTTCGAATCCCATCGCCCGCTCCAATTTTTAAGCCCTTCCGGTTTCCGTACTAACGGTGTGCTAACGAACCCTCTTGAAACGCCCATATTTGCCCGCTTGTGAGCAGCGGGCAAAGCGTGTGCGTTTCACTTGCCGATTGTGATCGATGGGCGCACCATGCGCGCAGCGCCCCAGGTGGTTCAGACCTAAGGCGCCCCGACTTGCCACGCAAACCTCAGGAGAGTGGGTTCGCGATGACCAATTCAGCACTTGCGTCCGGCATTGGGCATGCGCTCGCCTCCTGGCTAACCGAAGGAGGGGGTGATGCTTCAGATTGTCACCGAGAACGCAAACGCCATCAGGCAAACAAGCCTTCTTGGTGCCCGCCTAATAACGCCAGCGCCAGGGGCGTAACGGGTATCTCCATGGAGCGCCATAGTGGACACCGCAAGTCTCACACGCACAGCCTTTTTGAGTGCAGATCCAGGCGCGCCCCAAGGGGCAACGCGGACCAGCATTGGTGCAGCCTATCTGTCGGATTGCCGATTGGTTTTGCGACGGCAAAGCTATACGCGGCGCGGCTTGAGCTGATACGGCCACGAACGCAGCGATTGACAGTGCTGGAATTGCAAGCGCTAAAGTCAGCTTTCTCATCGTGTCCCCCTTATGTTGAGAATTTTTCACACTCAAGAAGAAGCCGCCGATTCGCAACGCATCCAATGGGACTGATTAAAATCAGTTCCGACTAGCGCGGCTTCTGTCGGCGCCCTTTGCAAACAAGTTTATTCTAGATCCCTTCGATCAGGTTGCCCGCAAGAAGTACAAGATAACTGATCAGAAGCGTGCCGAACGGATGCTCTCCTATAATGGGAATCGCAACCCCAGAATAGCGAGCAACCAAGGCTAGGATTGCCACGAGGACAGAGATGAGCAGGGTTATCTGCGTAGGCGGGCTGATTCGAAAAGGCATGGTGTTTTCCCCCCAATTGCAAGAGTTGCGCCAGGAGATTATCACTGAAGCGATCTAACCGGCAGGAAGGGTTCGCACCTTATGCACTGGTTCGATGAAGACCTGAGCGGATGAGCTGCGCTTCGACATACGGGTCGGCGCAGCAATTTGCGGAGAAGATGGGGTTCGACCCACACGCCTACCGCAAATATCGAGCGCGGCGATACCAATCCTTCTCTCGATACGCTCGTCCGAATTTGTGCGGACCTTGACGTTACCCCTAACGACCTTCTCGACTTGTCCGGGCGGATGGGGACACTTGCCAGGGCGATGACCGTGCGCCCCGGACTGACACTGACAATTCTGCTCTGCCATTCTTGTCACTCTCCTCGTTCGGATGTTCTCTCGGGTTGGTCTGTTCGACCCGATCTTCAGTCAAACGTAAAGCCGCGCGGCCGGCATGCTCCTCCGAAAATGCGAACGGCCCCTGAAGAGGGGCCGCCCGGTCTCGGAGCGTAGATGGAAGCGCGTGCCTAGAAGGGCCAGCGCGGATAGTCGCGCTGGAAGCGCGCGCGGCTGATAGCGGGGCGGGGCGCGTAGCGGAAGGTGAAGTCCTGCTGGCGCCGCGGGGCGCGCGCCACCCGCTTCTTCTTCCTCCGCGGGGCCGCCTCGGGCTCGTAGCTTGCCGCCGTGATCTTGGCCGGCATGTCCTTAGCCCAGACGAGGAAGTCCGCGCCCTTGGGCAGGTTGGCCGAGTTGATCGCAACGTCGCCGACGATCAGCGAGGAGCCGGGGGTCAGCCGCTCGGAGATGTTGCGGCGGACAGTCTCGGGGATCTCCAGGCGGTTGAGCGCCTCGGCCGGATCGTCGCCCTGCAGGCTGATCGCAATCCACCGCGCCTTGGTGTCGCCGGGGGCAAATTTGAGCGCCGTGAAGAGATGCGTGCCGAGCGGCTTCTCGGGGTCCTTGAACGAGACAGGCGCGTCGAACACGCGGCCGAATTCCTGCCGCACGAAGAGATGGCCGGCGGGGGGCTCGCCCTTGCCCGCAACCTCATAGACCTTCTTGGCGAGCTCGTCGGTGAAGGCGCCGGTCTCGGGCAGGCCATTCGCCTTCTGGAAGGCCTTGATGGCGACGACCGTGGGCCGCCCGAGCGTGCCGTCGAATTTCTGCGCTTCGAGATGGCCGAGCTCCGACAGGACGTTTTGCACGCCGATGATGCGGTCGGTCTTGGTCCGGCGCGTCACAAGGATGCGGAGCGGGGCCGTGGAGCGCGGCTCGGCGGCCTCGGCGGCCGCGGCCTTGGTGCCGGCGCCGAGGCTCAGCGCGGCAAGTGACGGGGGCGTATCGCTAAGCGCAGGCGCGCTCGGCTCTTGTGCCGTCGCGGGCACGACGGCGACCGCGGGGATGATCTTGGCGGCTTCCCGCGTCGCAGCAGGAGCAGCCTCGGGCACCGTGGGGGTCGGGGCGGGCGCCGGCGCCGCCGGAGCTGACGCGGTCTCCTGCGCCTTGGTTGCATCGGTCGGAGCCGTCTCGGAGGAAGCGGCCTTCTCGGGCGACGCCGTTTCGGCGCTCGGGGTTGCCGGAACCGTCGCGGCGGGCGTGCCCTCGGCAGTTGTGGTTTCCGCCGGTTTGGCTTCGGGGGAAGCGGTCGCGGCAGGCGTGGCCTCGACAGCCTGGGCTTGCTCAGGCTTGGCCTCTTCCGCCTTCGCTTCCGCGGGTAGCTGGCTTGTCTGACGCCGCGGGGGCGGCGGGGATTTCGGCCTTGGCAGGGGCGGGCTCGGCGGCAGCCGCCGCGGCGGGTGCAGGCGTAGGCGCGCTCGCGGGCGCGCTCTGGCTCGTACCGATCGGCTGCATGGTCTCGGGGGAGGCCGCGATCGGCGCTGAGATCAGAGATGCCGGCTCGGGCGCAGGCTTGCTCTCGGCCTGCACCTTGGGAGCCTCAGACGGCTCGCGCTCGGTATCCGCGTGGTCGGTGACGACACCATCCTCGGGGGTCATGATGGCGTGATCCGTGCTCGGATTTGCCGAAGGCGCAAAGGGGTCGATGGCGTGGCTGCGCGTGTCCTCGACCGCCGGGGTGTCGCCCGAAGTGGGCTCTTTCGCCGGCTCGATCGCGGCATGGTCCGTATCGTCCTCGCTCGGCGCCGGGCCGCCGATCGTAGGCGTAACGTCGGAGGCGACGCCGCCCACATCGGCTCTCGCAAGCACCACCAGGAGCGAGCTTGCTGCCGGCCGAGGCGGCGCGACGGTATTGCTCGACTTGCGCTTGGGTTCGGCCTCCTGCTTCACCACGGAAGGGGCGGCGGGGGTCAGCGGATTGAACAGATTGGCGTGCTCGATTGGCTGGGGCGTCACGGCAGCGCGCGCCACAACCACATGCTCGCCGACGGTTGTGATGCCGAACAGCCTGGGCGCGAAGGAGAAGGGCAGGCGGACGCAGCCATGCGAGGCCGGATAGCCCGGCACGACGCCGCCATGCAGCGCGGTGCCCGACCAGGTCAGACGCTGCATCCACGGCATCGGCGCGCCGCTATAGAGGTTCGAGTGGTGGAGGCGGCGCTTTTCCAGGATCGAAAACACGCCGGCCTTGGTCGCATAGCCGCGCATGCCGGTCGACACGCGCGAGCTCGTGATACGCGTCATGCCGCGATAAACGTCGACTTTTTGCTGGGAAAGCGAGATGACGAGCGTCATCGGCTCGCCGTTGGTAGGATCGGGAAGCGCTGCCTCGACCGGCTTGGAGCTTCTGGATTTCTTCCTGGCCTCGGCTGGCGCGGCCGCAACAGCCACGATCAGGGCCGCCACTCCGAGCCCCGTTGTTAGCGCCAAAGTGGTCTTCTTGACGATCTTCGTGACGTCGTCCCTCGTCATACGCAGCGTACGCAACACACTCGCTCCCCGTGGAAAACCGGCCGCATAGAAGCCTCCCCCGTGAGTCCCCGACTCACGAATCAGAGCACAGCCCGACTCACGAATCAGAGTACAGAGAGGCTCCCCACTTTGACCAGCAGATGCCTTCTGAAAACCTAACGCTTGAAAGGCGTTACCGATCCAGCGGACAGCATTTTGCGGGTCTAAAAAAAGTCGCGTAAATCCAGAAGTTTAGCGGGAGCGCAGGGCCGTTTGTCCACGCGCCTGCCAATGCTTGTGCAAATCTCCATGCCGCTCGAAGAAACTTTGCGCTTGTTCCATTCTCGCAACACTCTAGGGCAAGTTTCGATTTCGGCTCCGCGAACCGCCTTCTCGCCCGTGATGCCAGGGCTAGAGCCCGAGGACTGGCAAAGCGCGTTTGAGCCACTAAGCTCGCCCGAGTGAGCGCCTTAAGGAACGCGAATGCTCTCACTGCTCGAAACGAGGGTCTACGGCAACGACATCATCGCATGGGGGTTCGCCGCCTTCGTCGCCGCTGCGCTGCTCGCTGCGACGCTCGTCGCGAAATGGCTGCTGCTGGCAAGGCTGCCCGAATCGCGTCCCAGCCACGATCTCCACTGGCCGGCCGTGTTCCACGACCTGGTGCAGCGGACCGCGACGCTCTTCTTGATCATCGCCGCGATCTATGCCGGCGCTTCGTTGCTCAGACTGCCCGCCGCCATCGAAAAGGTCCTGTTCTCCATCTTCGCGGTGGCACTGTTCATTCAGTTCGCGCTCTGGGCCGACCGCATCGTCACAGCGCTGCTGGTCTGGCAGTTCGCGCCGCGCAAGTCCAAGGCGCCCATACGCAACGCGATCTCGGTCATCGAGGTGCTGGTGCGCGTGGGCATCTGGTCGCTCACGCTTCTTCTCATCTTCGAGAATCTCGGTTTCGACGTGACGGCGCTCGTTGCGGGTCTCGGCATCGGCGGCGTCGCTGTCGCTCTCGCAGCGCAACGCGTGCTCGGCGATCTCTTCTCCTCGCTCGCCATCGTGCTCGACCGCCCCTTCGAGGTGGGCGACGTCATCGTGTTCGGCGACCAGCGCGGCACGGTGGAGAAGATCGGCATCAAGACCACGCGGCTGCGCAGTCTCACCGGCGAGCAGATCATCTGCGCCAACACCGACCTGATCGATTCCCGTATCCACAACTTCAAGCGCATGGCGGAGCGGCGCGTGAAATTCTCCCTGCCCGTAGTCTACGACACGCCGACAAGCAAGCTCGAGCGCCTGCCAGCTCTGTTCCAGGAGATTATCGACGCTCAGGAGCTCACCCGGTTCGAGCGCGCGCATCTCAGGACCCTCGGCGAAACCGCGATCCACTTCGAGTTGGTCTATTGGGTGCTCAGCCCCGACCAGAACACGTATATGGACATCCAGCAGGCCATCAATCTGGAGATCTTGCGCACGTTCGAGCGCGAGGAGATCGACTTCGCCGTTCCGCCGGCCGCGCGGGCGCCTGAGCCGAAAGAACGGCCGATCCCCGCCGATGAGCCGCGCCGCCCGCCGCGCCTGCGTGCCTCTGGCGGCAGCCAGTAGACCGCGCCAACCGGCTCAGGTGGTGCACTGCACCAACCCCATCATCGCGCGAGAACGCTCTTGCTTCGCACGCAGGCGCTCAATACACGGGTGCCTAGCGGATTTTGGGCTGTCCAGGGGAGGATGTCATGCTGGCATTGACGCGTGCCCGGTGCGGGGACTTATCCCGCGCGGTTTGCCTCGTGGTTGCGGGCCTGCTGCTCGCCGGCTGCGGCATCAACACAATTCCCACGCTGCAGGAGCACGCAAAGGCGTCTTGGAGCGAGGTGCTCAACCAATACCAGCGCCGCGCCGATCTCATCCCCAATCTCGTCGAGACCGTGAAGGGCTTTGCCGCCCAGGAGCAGGAGGTGCTGACCCAGGTCGTGGAGGCACGGGCCAAGGCTACGCAGATGCAGCTCCCGGCTGATGTCCTCACCAACCCCGAGGCGTTTCAGAAATTTCAGGAAGCGCAGAATCAACTGTCAGGCGCGCTCGGGCGCCTGATGGTGGTGGTCGAGAGATATCCCGACCTCAAGTCGAACCAGAACTTCCTCGCGCTCCAGTCCCAGCTCGAAGGCACCGAGAACCGCATCTCGATCGCGCGGCGCGACTACATCACCGCTGTCAGGGACTACAACACCGAGCTTAGAACGATACCCGGCCGCTGGTGGCGGGCGCTGCTCTATCCCGACGCGGAGCTTATGCAGAACTTCACCGTGGCCGAGGAGACCACCACGGTGCCGGAGGTGAAGTTCTAGGCATAAGGCCGAACGAGGGCGCTGATGGCCAGAAGCACTGGCGCTTCGGCGCGATCGGAGCCGCCCTCGCATTCGTGTTGCTGTGGCTCGCTTCCGTCGCTGCCGCCCAGCCGACCTTTCCTGAGCTGACCGGCCGCGTCGTCGACAATGCGGACCTCTTGAACGCCGCTGAAGAGATTGCGCTCACCGAGGAGCTCAAAGCGCTCGAGGAGAAGAGCTACCGACCAGCTCGTGGTCGTTACGGTGCCGTCGCTCCAGGGCTACACCATCGAGGATTACGGCTACCAGCTCGGCCGTCACTGGGGCATCGGCACCGCCAAGCTCGACAACGGCGCGCTGCTCATTGTCGCGCCGAACGAGCGCAAGGTGCGCATCGAAGTCGGGTACGGGCTCGAGGGCACCCTGACCGACGCGCTGTCCAGGCTCATCATCGAGAGCACCATCCTGCCGCGCTTCCGCGAAGGCGATTTCGCCGCCGGCATCAAGGACGGGGTGCACGACGTCACATTGGTGCTGACGGGCGACGCCGCCGAAGTCGAGGCGCGTGCTAACGCCCGAAACGACGCCGACAACTCAGCAGTCGACTGGTTCTTCGTGATCCTCTGGATCGCGATCTGGCTCTGGGTCCTCTACACGATCTGGCGGGCAAGCCGTAGCGCGCCGCGCGTGACCCACGGACGGGGCGGGCCGGTGATTGTTCCGGGGCCGACCTGGAGCGGCGGCGGCGGCGGGTGGTCGAGCGGCGGCGGAGGAGGCGGCTTCTCAGGCGGCGGCGGCAGCTTCGGAGGCGGCGGCGCCTCCGGCGGTTGGTAGGAGCGCGTCATGGACCCGTTCACGCGCAAAGAGCAAACCGCGATCGAGAAGGCCATCACCCGCGCCGAGGCGAAGACGAGCGGCGAGATCGTCGTCGTGGTGACGGGATCCTCGGACGGCTACCGCTCCTTCGCGGTGTTGTGGGCGGCGCTGCTCGCGCTCGCCGTTCCGCTCCCCCTGATCTGGGCCACCAAATGGCCGGTCGAGCACATCTACCTTCTGCAGCTCGCAACCTTTCTGTTCTTCGCCATCCTGTTCCAGTGGGAGCCGGTCCGCTACGCGCTCGCACCGAAATGCATCATGCGGGCCCGCGCGCATCAGAAGGCGATCGAGCAGTTCCTCGCCCAGAGCCTGCACACCACCAAGGGCCGCACGGGCGTACTCATCTTCGTCTCCTTCGCCGAGCACTTTGCCGAAATCATCGCCGACGAAGGCATCTATCGCAAAGTCTCGCCCGAAATCTGGAACGACTTGATCGTGGAGCTGACCGGTCACATCGCTGCCGGGCAACGAGCGGAAGGCTTCATCAAGGCCATTGGGCGTTGCGGAAAAATTCTCGCCGAGCATTTCCCGCCGGGCGCGAGCGATACGGACGAGCTGCCCAATCATCTGATCGTGCTTGATGCGTACCGCGACGCCTAGCAGAGACGGCGCGGAGCAGGGGACGCCGCAAGGCTACGCCAGCCGGTGGGGCATCATCAGTTGGGCGCTGTTCGATTGGGCGGCGCAGCCTTACTACACGCTCGTCGTCACTTTCCTGTTCGGTCCCTATTTCGTAAACGGCTTCATGGCCGATCCCGTGCGGGGCGCGGCGCTTTGGGCCTACGCGACGGGCGTTGCCGAGCTTATCGCCGCCGTGCTCGCGCCGGTGCTCGGCGCCATCGCCGATGCAGGCTTCCCGCGCAAGCCGTGGATCGCGGGTTTCTCGGTGGTGCTCGTGGTTGGGTTGCTCGGACTGTGGCTCGCCATTCCGGGCGAGATGCGCTTCTTGCCGGTCGTGCTCGTGTGCTTCGTGCTTGCCACGATCGGCGCCGAGCTTGCGACGGTCTTCACCAACGCCATGATGCCGTCGCTCATCCCGGCGAGGCGCCTCGGCACGCTGTCGGGCTATGGCTGGGCGGTCGGCTTTGTCGGCGGCCTCATCAGCCTTGCGCTGGTCGCGGGCTTCATCGTCGCCGATCCGCACACCGGCAAGACGCTACTCGGCTTGACGCCGGTCGTGCCGCCAGACCCCGCGACGCGCGCGGGCGACCGCCTGATCGGGCCGCTCTCCGCCATCTGGTATTTGATCTTCGTCTTGCCGCTGTTCCTGTACACGCCGGACCGCCCAGGCACGAAGCTGCAAGAGGGCGCCGTGAAGGCGGGCCTCACGCAATTCGTCCGCGCGCTGAAGCGCCTGGTGCGAGAGCACAAGCAGGTCGCGCTGTTCCTGCTGGCGCGCATGCTCTACGCCGACGGGCTCGGCGCCATCTTTGCCTTCGGCGGAATCTATGCTGCCTACATCTTCGGCTGGGGCGCGTCCGAGCTCGGCCTGTTCGGCATCATCATCACGGTTGCCGCAACGATCGGCGCGTTCATCGGCGGGCCGCTCGACGACCGCTTCGGCTCGAAGGCCGTGATCACCTGGACGCTGCTCCTGTTCATCATCGCGTCCATGGGCGTGCTCTCTGTCGGCCACGACCATGTCTTGCTCTTTGTTCCGGTCGAGCCGAAGGTGCCGGGCAGCGCGCCGTTCGCCTCGACCGGCGAGCTTGTCTATCTCGCTTTCGCCGCGCTGATCGGGATCGCCTCGGGGCCGGTGCAGGCGGCGAGCCGCACGCTGCTCGCGCGCATGTGCCCGCCGGAGAAGCTGACCGAGTTCTTCGGCTTCTTCGCCTTCTCCGGCAAGATCACCGCCTTCGCCGCGCCGTTCGCCATCGGCGTGGTCACCGCCGCGACGGGCAGCCAGCGGGTCGGCATCAGCGCGAGCATTCTGTTTTTGATCGCGGGGCTCGTGCTGTTGCAGTGGGTGCGCGCGCCTAAAGCGTGATCTAGTGCCGGAAGTGGCGCATTCCGGTGAACACCATGGCGAGGCCCGCTGCGTCGGCCGCGGCGATGACCTCGTCGTCGCGCAGCGAGCCGCCTGGCTGGATCACGGCGGTGGCGCTGGCCTCGGCGATGGCCTTGATGCCGTCGGCGAAGGGGAAGAACGCATCGGATGCCGCGACCGCGCCTTGCGTCAGCGGGGCGGCAAGCCCGGCATGCTCCGCGGCCTCCTTCGCCTTCCAGGCGGCGATGCGCGCCGCATCGATGCGGCTCGTCTGGCCCGCGCCGATGCCGACCGTGGCACCGCCCTTCGCATAGACGATGGCGTTCGAATTGACGTGCTTCGCCACCGTGAAGGCGAAGACGAGATCGGCAAGCTCGTTCTCGCTTGGGCGCCGCTTGGTGACGACGTTGAGATCGAGGTCGGAAGCGGAACCCGTGTCGCGCGATTGCACGAGGAAGCCGCCGGCCACCGAGCGGAAACTTATCCCCGGCGCGCGCGGATCGGGCAGGCCGCCGGCGAGCAAGAGCCGCAAATTCTTCTTCTCGGCGACGATCGCCTTCGCCTTCTCGCTCGCATCTGGCGCGATGATGACCTCGGTAAAGACCTTGACTATCTCGCGCGCGGCCTGATCGTCCAGCGCGCGGTTAAGCGCAACGATACCCCCGAAGGCGCTGACAGGATCGCACATAAACGCCTTCGCATAGGCTTCGGCCAGCGATGATCCGACCGCAACGCCGCACGGATTGGCGTGCTTGATAATGGCCACGCCTGCGCTCGCCTCGGGATCGAGCTCGGCCACCAGCTCGTAGGCCGCGTCTGTGTCGTTGATATTGTTGTAGGAAAGCGCCTTGCCCTGCAACTGCATGGCAGTCGCCACGCCGTAGCGCATCTCGCCTGTCCGGTAGAAGGCGGCCTCCTGATGCGGGTTCTCGCCATAGCGCAGCGCCTGCGCGATTTTTCCTGCCATTAGAACGGTTTGCGGCGTCCTATCGCCAAGCGCGCCGGCGAGCCAAGACGCAATCGCCGCGTCATATGCCCCCGCCCGCGCGAAAGCTTTGGCGGCCAACTCTTTACGCAAGGCAAGCGTGGTCGCGCCGTCATGCGCGTCCATCTCGTCAAGCACGCGCGCATAGTCTTCCGGCTCGACCACCACGGTGACGCTTGCGTGGTTCTTGGCGCCTGCGCGGATCAGCGCCGGGCCGCCGATGTCGATTTTCTCAATGCAGGCGTCGAATTCGCCGCCGCGCGCGACCGTCGCCTCGAAGGGATAGAGATTGACCGCAAGCAGATCGATGGCCGGGATCGCGTGATCCTTGAGCGCGCGCTCATGCGCTTCATCCCCGCGCTTGGCGAGCAGGCCGCCATGGA
The DNA here is from genome assembly GCA_963832515.1 of uncultured Alphaproteobacteria bacterium. Taxonomy (GTDB): domain Bacteria; phylum Pseudomonadota; class Alphaproteobacteria; order Rhizobiales; family Methyloligellaceae; genus Methyloceanibacter. Next base: position 86,356 of record CAWHUE010000014.1, on the reverse strand, counting down.
TCTTCGGGTGCAGCGTCTTGACCCGCCCGTCCATCATCTCCGGCAGGCCGGTGACCTCAGCCACGTCGGTCACTTCGATGCCCGCTTCCTTGAGCAGCTTGCCGGTGCCGCCGGTCGAGACGACCTCGACGCGGCGGTCGGCCAGCGCGCGGGCGAATTCGGCAAGACCGGTCTTGTCGCTGACCGAGAGCAGCGCGCGCGCAATCTTTGGCATCGGCTTTTCGACGCTCTAGGCCGCTTCGTACGCGGCGTCGTTCGGATCGACGAGCTGCCCGCCGCCGCCTTCGGCCGTGCGCTCAATGTTCCACACGATGCGCACCTCGCTCGCCTCGCCCATCATGCCGGAGAGCACGACCTGCGTGGTCGGCTGGGGTCCGCGCGCATCGGCGAGGAATACGCTGTCCTCGATGGCGATCTCGGGCGCGTTAGTGCTGATGCTCCACACCTCACCGTTGGCGATCGTGAGATCGGCGCTCCGCCCATCGGGCGCGAGCGTGACGCGCGCGCTCGGATGCAGGTGGAAGCGGATGGCGAAGGCACCGGCGATCGGGCCGTCATAGAATTTCAGTCCCTTCGGCGCGGAGAGCTTGTCCTCGCTGCTGACGAGGGTGCCGGTCGGCGGCACCAGCATCTGTCGTGCATGGCTGACGCCGTAGCGGGAGACGTAGCCGTCATGGAAGCCCTTGATCCGGAAATTGTCGCCCTGGTCGCTGAACGCGGCCTGCGCGTGCAGCGGGCCAAGCAGCGGCGAGTCGCTCGCCGGCGCGCCGCCATTGGCGCCGCCCACGGTGAAATCGGCCGAAGAGGACTCCTCGAGGCTCAGCGTCGAGTGCGCGGGCGTCGAGCGGGCGAACGAACGCCAATCGTCGTATTCGGCGGACGGCGCCCCGCAATTGACGATCATCGGGCAGCCGTTCGAGCTCATCTCGAAGGAGAGGAACCCGGCATGGGCCAACGAGCTGACCGAGCTCGTCGGCGCCCCGGCGAGATCGCAGATGATGAGCGTCGTTCCGATCTCGAGCCGCACATAGCCGGAATTAGCGGCGGTGCGAACCGGCGAGCCTTCGATGTCGTCATAGGCAAGCACGGTCGCGAGCGCATCGGTCGGCGTGGGTCCCGCGCCGTTGAACCGCGCGAGCGTCCCGTCGCCGGTGCGGAAGAAGCGGAGCATCGGCATGATGCGGTCGATGGCGTCGGTCAGTTCCTTGGGCGGTGAGCGATCGCGCGCGACGAAGCACTGCCGGAGCGGCAGGAGGTCGAGCAGAAGCTCCACAAGCGCCTCGGGATTGCGCGAGATATGGCCGCCATCGGGAAGGATCTGCCGGTCGAGCTCCTTGCTGAAGGGCCGCGCGTAGCGGTCGATCACGGCCTGTTGGTCCGCGATGCAGAGCCCGGCATAGATCAACGCCATGAGCGTGAGCAGCCGCGGAACACCGTCGGGCGTGTCGCGATAGCTTGCGGAGAGATAGCGGAGATGTGCGGTGAGCGAGCGGAGGAACGCCTCGTAGGCTTCGGGCTCGCCGCTATCGAGCACGAGCACCGAGTTCGACAGCCAGGAGATCACCCTGCGCGCGACGATCTCGGGCCGCCAGGCAAGCCCGCCGAGCGAGCGGCCATGTCGCACGAAGTCGTTGACGAGGGCCTTGGCCTGCTCGCGCGACAGCTCGCTGCCCGCGGCGCGCAAATGCCTGAGCCAGCCGAAGCCGTAAAGCTCGCGCTCCCAGTCCTCGGACGGCGGCTTGATGTCGAAGGGCGATTCCGCGCCGATCTCCGCGAGGCGGCCGGCGAGGCCGAAATGGCCGTTGTAGATTTCGGTGGCGAAGCTCGGGTCGGCGGTGCGGAGCTCCTGGGGCGCAAGCAGAAGCTGCTCGGCCTGGCTGCCCGGATAGCTGATGCTCGCCATGCTTGCGAGCATGAAGCGGCGGAACGGACCTGGACCGCTATAGCGCGTCGCCTGCCGGCGCTCGCGCTCGTAGGGTTGTGAATCCGCCGCCATGAATCCTTACTCCGGACCAGGCGCCTGCCGGGCGCCAAAGGCCACCGTCCCCGCTGTAGAGGTCCGCATTGTCGGGCGGCAAAGCTTTGGGATCAAGGGGCGATCCGCGCTTCCTTAGCCAGCGCGGATGAGCCTTGCCGCAAAAAACCCGTCCATGCCGCTCCATTCCGGCGTATCGAGCTTGAGCTGGTACGGGAAGGTCCTGAGGCAGCCAGAGGGCCAGATCCAGTCGGCCTCGCCGCCCAATTCGCCGGGCGAGATCGGATCAAGCCTGAGTGCGTCGTTGCGCCCAAGCAGCGCCGCGACCTGCGCCTCGCCTTCCTCGGGATCGAGCGAGCAGGTGGCATAGACGAGCTTGCCGCCGGGCTTCAGCAAGGAGGCGGCATTATCGAGGAGCCGCGCCTGCAGCGCTGCGAGCGGCGCCATGTCCTTTGCGGACTTGGTATAGGGGATGTCTGGGTGGCGGCGGATCGTGCCGGTCGAGGAGCAGGGCGCGTCGAGCAGAATGGCATCGAAGCGCTCGCCGGGGTCCCATGTCGTCGCGTCGGCCACAACCGTCTCGGCTTCGAGGCCGAGCCGCGAAAGGTTCTCGGTGAGCAGGTTGATACGCGGCCTCGTATCGTCGACGGCGACCACGGAGGCGCCGGCAAAGGCGAGCTGCGCGGTCTTGCCGCCGGGCGCGGCGCAAAGATCGGCGACACGTTTGCCTGCGACATCGCCGAGCAGCCGCGCGGGCAGGGATGCCGCGGCATCCTGCACCCACCAGGCGCCGTCCTGATAGCCGGGCAGGGACTCGATGCGTCCCTTTGGGAAAAAGCGCACGCTGTTCGTGGGCAGCACGCGGCCCGAGACAGCCTCCGCCCAGCCGCACGGGTCGCTCTTCACCGTGAGGTCGAGCGGAGGCTCGATGAGGTTGGCTTCGGCGATCGCGCGCGTGCGCGCCTCTCCCCAAGCGCGCTCCCAGCGCGCCCAGAGCCAGTCGGGCGTGTTGACGCGCGGTGCATCGAGCGCAGCCGCAATCGCCTCGCCATGCTCGGCGACACGCCGGAGCACGGCATTGACCAGCTTGTCGTAGCGCCTGGCGCGCGGGTCGTATTGCGCGAGCGTCACGGCGAGGTCGATGGCCGCATGCGGCGGCGTCTTGAGGAAGACGAGCTGCGCCGCGCCCGACAGTAGGATCGGATAGAGCGTGCCAGCCTTCTCGGGCATGCCGCGCTCGAGAAACCGGTCGATGACGATGTCGAGCTGGCCTTTGCGCCTGAGGCTCGTCGCCACGATGGCGCGCGCGAGCGCGCGGTCGCGCTGCGGCAGGTCGAACATTGGCCCCACATCGAGCGAGCGGCTCAACACTTCGCCGAGCGGCTGCTTCTTGGTCAGCACCGCGTCGAGCAGCTCCACGGCAGCCCGCCGCGCCGGCAGACCGACCTGGAAGTCGCGCGTGGGCGAACGCCGCCGCGCCTGTTTGCCAGAGGATGTCATCTTGGTGGTTTCGGACAATAGGCCGGGTCTAGCCCCACGGTCCACGATTGCTTGGGCGCGAGGCCCACGGCCCCGCATCGGCAGAATCCGAGGCGAGGCTCGCGCGCCCGCCGCTTCCGCCCATCTGCTGCGCAAGCGCACTCAACTGCGCCACGCGGTTCTCGACAGCGGGGTGGGTCGAGAACAGATTGTCCATGCGCGCGCCCGACAGCGGGTTGATGATGAACATATGTGCCGAGGCCGGATTGCGCTCGGCCTCCATGTTGGGAATTCTCTGGGCGGCGCCTGAAATCTTCTTCAAGGCGGTGGCGAGCGCGATTGGATCGCCGCTGATCTCGGCGCCCACCCGGTCGGCCTCGTATTCGCGCGTCCGGCTGATCGCCATCTGCACGATGCCGGCGGCGATGGGCGCGAGAATAACGAGCGCGATCGTGCCGAGTGCGCCGATGCCGTTATTGTTGCCGCGCGCCCCTGAAAACATCGCGACATTGGCGACCATCGAGATGGCGCCGGCGATCGTCGCGGTGACGGTCATCAGCAGCGTGTCGCGGTTCTTGATATGGGCGAGCTCGTGCGCGATCACGCCGGCGACCTCTTCCTTGTTGACGAGCTGCATCAGGCCGGTCGTGACCGCGACGGCGCCGTTCTGCGGATTGCGACCCGTGGCGAACGCGTTGGGCTGCGGGTTCTCCATGATGAACAGGCGCGGCATCGGCAAATTCGCGGCCGCCGCAAGCTCCTGCGTCATGCGGTAAAGCTCGGGCGCCGAGCGCTCGTCGACCTCGCGCGCGCCGTGCATGCGCAGCACCATCTTGTCGGAGTTCCACCAGGCGAACAGGTTCATGCCCGCCGCGACGAGGAAGGCGATGATCATGCCGGTTTGGCCGCCGAACATATAGCCGATGCCCATGAACAGCGCCGTCATCGCTGCAAGCAGGATCGCGGTGCGGAAATAGCTCATTTGGTCCTCCCAAGGCGCTCCACGGTCTGCCGGGCGCGACGATTATGTTGGAATTCCGGCCCCGAGTTCACAAGACGTTAACCGAAGCCGGCGTGAGCCCGGGGAGGCGAATTGGTTGCCAATTTGGTTACCTTAACCGTTCGTCAAACCCTGTCCCCCCATGCTCCTACCCTCAACTTGCGTCGTGGGGAATCTTGCCATGTCAGCCGTAATCCAACTGCCCGTCGGAAGAAGCGCCCGAGGCCGCAGGGCCCAGCCGCGCGCCGCCGCTGAAGTCACGCTTACCGCGAAACAGAAGAAACTGATCCGCGAGAGCTTCGAGAAGATCGAGCCCGCGCGCGAGCTCGTCGCGCAGCTCTTCTGCATGAAGCTGTTCCGGCTCGACCCGTCCTTGCGCACGAAATTCGCAAGCCCGATAGACGTGCAGGCGCGGAAGTTCTCCGCGGCGATGAAGCTCGCCATGATCACGCTCAACCATGACGAGGGCCTGCGGCCGATCCTGAAGCTGCTCGGCGCCCGGCATCGCCAGCTCGGCATCAGGCTGCGCCACTACCGCACCATGGCGCGCGCGCTGACCTGGACGCTCGAAACGTCGCTCGAGAAGCGCTTCACCCGCGAGACCAAGGACGCTTGGAACGCGTTTCTGAACCAGATCACCCGCGCTCTGACCGCCTAAGCGCCCCGGCCCTGTCAGTCCGGTCTCCGATTCTGCCGGTTCTCGACGAGATCGCTGACCACTGACGGGTCGGCGAGCGTCGAGGTATCGCCGAGATTGGAGAAATCGTCCTCCGCGATCTTGCGCAAGATGCGGCGCATGATCTTGCCTGAGCGCGTCTTGGGCAGGCCCGGCGCGAACTGGATGAGGTCGGGGGATGCGATCGGCCCGATCTCCTTGCGCACCCAGTCGCGCAACTCGCCTCTCAGCTCGTCGCACCAGACTTCGCCGTCCATCAAGGTGACGTAGCAATAGATGCCCTGGCCCTTGATGTCGTGCGGATAGCCGACCACGGCGGCCTCGGCGACCTTGGGATGAGCGACGAGCGCCGATTCCACTTCGGCCGTCCCCATGCGATGGCCCGCGACGTTGATCACGTCGTCCACGCGGCCGGTGATCCAATAATAGCCGTCCGCGTCGCGCCGGCAGCCGTCGCCGGTGAAGTACTTGCCCTTGTAGGTGGAGAAATAGGTGTCGACGAAGCGCTTATGGTCGCCATAGACGGTGCGCAGCATGCCGGGCCACGCATCGAGGATGACGAGATTGCCGGTCGCCTCGCCGTCGAGCAGATTGCCCTCACTGTCGACGACCGCGGGCTGCACGCCGAAGAAGGGCAGCGTGGCCGATCCAGGCTTGAGCTTGGTCGCGCCGGGCAGCGGCGTGATCAGGATGCCGCCCGTCTCGGTCTGCCACCACGTATCGACGATCGGGCAGCGCTTCTCGCCGACCACGTGGTAGTACCATTCCCAGGCTTCCGGATTGATCGGCTCTCCGACCGTGCCCAGCAGTTTGAGCGACTTGCGGCTGGTGCTCTTCACGAAGCCTTCGCCGGCGCCCATCAACGCGCGGATCGCTGTCGGCGCCGTGTAGAAGATCTCGACTTTGTGCTTGTCCACGACCTGCCACATGCGCGAGGCATCGGGATAGTTCGGCACGCCCTCGAAGATCAGGGTCGTCGCGCCGTTGGCGAGCGGCCCGTAGACGATATAGGAGTGGCCCGTCACCCATCCGACGTCGGCCGTGCACCAATAGATGTCGCCGTCGTGATAGTCGAACACGTATTGGTGCGTCATCGCGGCGTAGACGAGGTAGCCGCCTGAGGTGTGCAGCACGCCCTTTGGCTGTCCGGTCGAGCCTGATGTGTAGAGAATAAACAGCGGATCCTCCGCGTTCATCTCCTCGGGCGGGCAGTCCGCATCGACCTTGGCGAGTTCGTCGTTGAGCCAGAGATCGCGGCCCTCGGTCCACGGCACTTTCCCGCCCGTGCGCGTGACCACCAGCACGCGGTCTACGCCGCCGACTTTCTTGATGGCTTCGTCGGTATTGGCCTTGAGCGGAACCTTGCGGCCGCCGCGCAAGCCCTCGTCGGCCGTGATGACGATGCGCGACTTGCAGTCCTCGATGCGGCCCGCGAGTGAGTCCGGCGAGAAGCCGCCGAATACGATGGAATGAATGGCACCGATGCGCGCGCAGGCGAGCATAGCGTAGGCCGCTTCCGGGATCATCGGCAAATAAATGGTGACGCGGTCGCCGCGCTTGACGTCTTGCGCCTTCAGGACGTTGGCAAGCTTGGCAGACATTCTCGTGCAGCTCGCGATAGGTGATGTGCTTGGCGGGCTCGTTCGGGTCGTCGGGCTCCCAGATGATCGCGGTCTGCTTGCCGCGTTTCTTCAGGTGGCGGTCGGTGCAGTTGGCCGCGACGTTGAGCGTGCCGTCCTCGAACCATTTGATCGAGATGTCGGGATGCTCGAACGACGTGTTCTTGACGCGCGTATAGGGCTTGATCCAGTCGAGGCGCTTACCCTGCTTGCCCCAGAACTTGTCGGGCTTCTCGACGCTCTTCTCGTAGAGCTTCTCGTACTCGTCCTTGTCGATGAAGGCCCGCTCTTTCCATTTCTTGGGGACCTTCACGGCGTCGACTTTGTAGACCTTGTGCTCGGACATCAGCCCGATCCTCCCTAGAACGCGGCGTCATTGGCTGACGCCTCCTTGTATGCCCCGATCATACGATCAGGTTGGGCGATCGGGCAAAGGCTTGCTTAGGCCATTGCGTCGTCAGGTGCCCGGCATTCCGAACGCGCCGATGACCGCGCCCATGATCAGAAGCGCGAGGAGCCAATAGGCGCCGTCGATCACCATGAGCATCGGCTTCGCGCCGGTGAAGGCGTGGCTGACGGCCATGACGGTGATGACGAACCCGGCCCAAACGAAGAACGCGGTCATCACGCCGCCTCTGGGATGTGACCTGGGCGAGATGGCCCATCAGGCCGGCAAGCATCCAGGCCATGAGGAGCAGGGCCAGGAAGGTGATGAGGAACGGCACCACGTAGGTCCGTGCCGTCAACGTCGGCGGTCTTGCCGAGCGACGCGCGCCAAGGTCTGAACAGCACCGTGTGCCAGACCATGCCAAGACCGAACGCGGCCAGGGTGGCAATGACGACGGCGAGATAGTTGACTGGAATCTGCATGACATTTCCCCCTTGTTGTGGGACTTGCCCTGCCGCTAGGCCTCTGGCGGCTTGGCCAAGCCTCCAAGCTTGCAGATGATAGCCCATTCCTGAGGCGTCACGGGCTGCACCGAAAGGCGCGGGTTGCGCGCAAGCTTCATGTCCTTGAGCTTCGCGTGCGCCTTGACCTCGGCAAGCGTCACCGGCCGCTTCAGGTCCTCGACTGCCGCCACGTCGACGCATTGCCATTGGCCGGTCGGGTCGGTGGAGTCGGGGTGCGCCTCGGCCACGATCTCGACGATGCCGACCACGGCCTTCTCCTCGCCCGTGTGGTAGAAGAAGGCGAGGTCTCCCTTTTTCATCGCCTTCATGTTGCTGCGCGCCTGGAAGTTGCGCACGCCGTCCCACTCCGCGCCCTTGCGGCCTGCCTTCTTCTGCTGGTCGAAGGACCAGGAATCGGGCTCGGACTTCATCAGCCAATAGGCCATGGCGGCGCGCTTACTTGCGGTTCGGGTTGTTGATGCTCCAGAGCCAGGGGCGGATTTCGACGCTCGCGAAGATTCCTGCTTTGGCGAAGGGGTCGCCCGCGATGATCTTGCGCGCGTCTTCGAGCGAGGCGGCCTCGACCACGATCAGGCTGCCGTTCATGCTCGTGCCGTCCTCCTCGGTGAACGGGCCCGCCAGCACGAGCGCCTCGCCGAGGCCCTTGAGATAAGCGAGATGCTCGGGCCGGTTCGCCTTGCGTTTATCCAAGCTGCCGGGCTTGTCGGTGCAGATCGCAGCAAAGAGCATGAGCGTTTCCTGTGCTTGAGGCTATTGCGCAGCCAGCCGTCTGTCTATCGCCCGCGGTTACGCAGAAAGGCCGTCGAGCCAGGTGTTGAACAGCGTCTTGCTCGCCTCGTTCACGGCGGGCGCGTAACGCGCGGTGTCGGCGCGCATCTTGGCGAGATCGACCTTGGACGTGGCGAGTTCGAGCGTATGCCCGATCAGCCATTTCTCCAGATCGCGTTCCGGCAACTCGACATGGAACTGCAGCGCCAGAACTTTCGGACCGTAGGCGAAGGCCTGGTTCGGCGTGATCGGCGTCGAGGCCAGCCGCGTCGCGCCGACCGGCAGATCGAACGTGTCGCCATGCCAGTTCAAGATGCGCACGCCGTCCAGCACGCCGAGCGGGGACTCCTTACCGACCTTCGTCAGTGTGAGCTCGTCCCAGCCAAGCTCCTTCTGCTTGCCGGGATAGACGCGGGCGGCGAGCACGGCGGCAAGCGCCTGGCAGCCGAGGCAGATGCCGATCACCGGCACGCTTTTCTTCACCGCTTCCTCGATGGTCGCCAGCTCCTGCTTGAGGAAGGGATAGCGATCCACCTCGTAGATGCCGATCGGTCCGCCGAGCACGAGCAGCAGATCGGCATCCTTCGCCGGCGAAAGGTCGTCGATCCCGGCTTCCAGATAGCGCAGCGCGATCCCGCGTTCCGAGAGCACAGGCTCCAATGTGCCGGCATCCTCGAAGGCGACATGACGTATGGCAATGGCGTTTCGCATCGATCCCTCTCGCTCCCTCATATCACAAGTGCGGTGCCCTGGCGGCGCGGGTCGCCCGCGCCCTCCACGCCGCCATTCGCATGACGCCGCGCGGCATGCACGCCGCCAAAGAAAAGATTGCGCGCGGGCCAGGCGTGAGCCTCAGGCGCGCCCGCGCGCAGCGCCTCTTCCGCACCATCCGGCAGCCCAGGCTCGAAGCTCACTTTGCCGTCGCGTTCCACGTGCAGGCGCGCGGCCTCGACGGCACCCTCGAGATCCATGCCGCGATCGAGCAGGTTCACGGCGACTTGCAGGATGGCGGTGCGGATGCGGTTCGAGCCGCCGGTGCCGAGCGCCGTCACCGTTCCGTCAGGCGCAAGGATGATGGTCGGCGCCATCATCGATGACATGCGCGTGCCCTCGCGCCAGGCATCGAGCGGGCCGAGATCGTCCTCGCCCAGCATGTTGTTCAGCATGAAGCCGAAATTCCCGACGATGAAGCCGTTGCCCTCGCCGTTGGAGAGACTGATCGCGGCGGCGTTGCCGTCGCCGTCGATCACGCTGACATGGGTCGTGCCGCGATAGGCCGGTGGATGGCGCTCGGCCGCGCGCAGCTCTTTGGCGATCGCGCCTCCGGCAAGCCGCGCGGCAAGTCCTTCGCCATGAGTGGCGCGCGCCGCGTTGGTGGCTTCCATCGCGTACCGCAAAGCCACGGCATCGATGGCGCGGCCGCGTTCGGTGAGCGCTTCGAGGTAAGCGAGTCCGAAGGCGATCAGCGCGCCGCTCGCCGCTGGCGGCGGATTGAGCGCCACGGTCGCGCCGGCGTGCCGCCAATGAAGCGGCTCGCGCAGCTCGACGCGATACCGGCTGAGGTCATCTGACGTAAGGTAACCGCCCAGCGTACGCGACTGCTCCGAGATGGCTTGCCCCACGTCGCCATCCACGAAGAGCCGCGCGCCGTCCTCGGAAAGCCATTGAAGCGTCTCCGCGAGTCCTTCGTTGCGGAACGTCTCGCCCGCTTCAAGCAGCTTGCCGCCGGGCGCAAAGATCGCCGCAACGCCGGGGCTCGCGGTGAGGATTGGTGCGATGACGGTGAAGAGATAGGCCTGGAACGCGGTGAGCGCGAAGCCTGCGCGCGCTGCGCGCACCGCAGGCTCGGCCAGCCGCTGCATCGGCAGTGTGCCGAGCGCCTCGTGTACGGCGAACAGTCCCGCCACGGCGCCAGGCGCAGCACTCGATCCGAGCCCGATATGGAACTCCTGCTTGGTTGGGCCGAAATCCGCATCAATTGGAAAGAACGAGACCTCGTCCGGCGCGTGGCGCTTGAGCGGTGTCTCGGCGAAGAAGTCGAACAGCGTGGCGTCAGAACGCCCCGCCTGTCGCGCCATGAGGAAGCCGCCGCCGCCGGGCGAGGCGAACACCGCTTCGGCCACGAAGGTCATCAGCGCGCCGGCGAGCGCGGCGTCGAAGGCGTTGCCGCCATCCTGCAGAATTTCCGCTGCGGCTTGCGCGGTCAGCTCATGTCCCGCCGCAACCACGCTCTGTGTCTTGGCCATCAATCCTGCCTAAGGCGTCGATTGGCGAGCGGCAAGAGCGCAGTGTCTCCTGTTGCGACGAGGCCCGCCGCCGCCGCGCCTCGACCCCGCCGTCACGACGCCTCGCGAAAGCGCCCCTCAACGGATGAGGTGGTGTGAGTTTAATCGCGATTTGAAGGCGAGGATAAGAGGGGGATAACGCGATGTCATTCCGGCGCAAGCCGGAATCCAGCCCGGGCGAAGCGCGAAAAAAATGGACCCCGGCTTTCGCCGGGGCGACTGCCGTCAGTGTGCGAGCGTGTTCTTGTAGATTTTCCCGTCCTTCATGATGACGACGAAATTCCTGGCCGGATCCTCGATCAGCTCGATATTCGTGAGTGGATCGCCGTGGACCAACAGCAGGTCGGCAAGCGCGCCTTCTTCGACCACGCCGAGTTTGCCGGGATAGGGGTTGCGAAGGCTGGACAGCGCGAGCAGTTCGGCATTGGTCGAGGTTGCCATGGTCAGGGCCTCGGCCGGCGTGAACCACTTGGTCAGATCGGTGAGCCTGGCGTTTTGCCGCTCGGCTAGCGCCTGGGAGAACAGGATGTCGGTGCCGAACGCAGTCTTCAGCTTGTACTTCTTGGCCAGCGCATAAACCTTGTCCGTGCCGGCGACCACTTGGCGCTTCTTCTCCTGTTCCTCGGGGCCAAGCGCTGCGGCACTCGTCATATCGAGGAACGGCTGGGTGCTCAGCCAAATGCCCTTGTCGGCCATGAGCTGCGCCGTCGCGTCGTCCATCAAATGCGCATGCTCGATGCATCTGACACCTGCTGCGATCGACCGCTGGATGGCAACAGGCGTGTAGGCATGCGTGCACACATAGGTTCCCCAGTTCTCGGCAGCCTCGACAGCGGCCTTCAGCTCCGCCTCGGTGAAGGTCGAGACATCCAACGGACTGAACGGGGACGCCACGCCGCCGCCTGCCGTGAGCTTGATCTGCGACGCGCCCTGCATCAGCTGCTCGCGCACGCGGAGACGGACCTCGTCAGGGCTGTCCGCAACGATGCTCCCGCCGATCTGCTCCATGCGGCTGAGTGGTGCCCCGGGTGTTCGCGGCAGGTCGGAGAGCGGGCGAAAATCGCCGTGACCGCTGGTGATCGTGATCATGGCTCCGGACGGATAGATGCGCGGCCCGGGCAATAGCCCCTCATCGATGGCGCGCTTCAAGGCAAAGCTCGGACCTCCCATGTCGCGTATCGTGGTGAAGCCGCGCATCAACGTGGCCGTGGCTTCCGCACCCGCCAAGAGAGTCGTGTAGCCGATATCGTTTGCGAGCACCTGGGCTGGGGTTGGCCGTATCAACATCGCATGCCAATGCGCGTCGATCAGACCCGGCATCAATGTGCGGCCGCCGCCATCGACGATGGTGGTATCGGGGCTGCGATCTGCCGGAATATCCTCGGTCGTGATCTTCTCGATCTTGTTGCCGCGCACCAGAACATTTGTCGGTGCGGACAGCTCATTGCTCTTGCCGTCGAAGACGCGCACGTTCTGGAACAGCACGGTGCCTTCCGAGGGCTCGGCCAATCCGCTGTTCGGAGAGAGGGCGGCGAGAAGCGCGGTCAAAGCGACGAGGCCGGTCGAGTGCCACCACATAGCATTCCTCCGATGTGCTTGGACGGGCGTCGGTGTAACCGCGTGGAGCGGTTCTCGGTTTCTCGCCGCAGCTGTCATTCCGGCGCAAGCCGGAATCCAGGAGCGACCGGCACAGAACATGCTGTCCTGGATACCGGCTTTCGCCGGTATGACGAAGAAGGCCAGACTAGCTCAGGCGCTTTTCCAGCGTGGCGAGCTCGTCCTTCAGGCCCTGCGGAAGCTTGTCGCCGAAGGTCGCGAAATGCTCCTTGATCAGCGGTAGCTCCGCCTTCCAGCCTTCCTTGTCGACCGTCGTCATCGCCTTCATGTCGGCCGGATCGACCTTCACGCCCTTGACGTCGATCGCGCCGTCCGCCGGCACCTTGCCGATCGGCGTATCGACCGCTTCAGCCTGGCCATTGCAGCGCTCGAAGATCCATTTCAGCACGCGGGAGTTCTCGGCATAGCCGGGCCACATGAACTTGCCTTCCGGGCTTTTGCGGAACCAGTTCACGTAGAAGATCTTCGGCATCTTGGCGCCGGCCGTCTCGCCCATCTTCAGCCAATGGGCGAAATAGTCGCCCATGTGGTAGCCGCAGAAGGGCAGCATCGCCATCGGGTCGCGGCGGATGTCGCCTTTCACGCCCGAGGCCGCGGCCGTCTTCTCCGACGCCATGATCGAGCCGAGGAAGGTGCCGTGCTTCCAGTCGCGCGCTTCCGTCACGAGCGGCACCACGGTGGCGCGGCGGCCGCCGAACAGGATGGCGTCGATCGGCACGCCCTTGGGGTCTTCCCATTCCGGCGCGATCACCGGGCACTGCGCAGCGGGCGCGGTGAAGCGCGCGTTGGCGTGCGCGGCGGTGCGGCCCGAGCTCGGCGTCCAGTTGCGGCGCATCCAGTCGATGGTGTGCTCAGGCGTCGTCCCCATCTGCTCCCACCACACGTCGCCGTCATCGGTCAGCGCGACGTTCGAGTAGATGCAGTTTGCATGCAGGGTCTTCATCGCGTTGTAGTTCGACTCGTTGGAAGTGCCGGGCGCCACGCCGAAGAATCCTGTCTCTGGATTGATGGCGTAGAGCCTGCCGTCCTCGCCGAACTTCATCCAGCAGATGTCGTCGCCGATCGTCTCGGCCTTCCAGCCGGGAATGGTCGGGTTGAGCATGGCGAGATTGGTCTTGCCGCACGCACTCGGGAAGGCGGCGGCGATGAACTTCGACTTCCCTTCCGGGTTGGTCAGCTTGAGGATGAGCATGTGCTCGGCCATCCAGCCTTCGTCGCGCGCCTTTACCGACGCGATGCGGAGCGCGTGGCATTTCTTGCCGAGCAGCGCGTTGCCGCCATAGCCGGAGCCGTAAGACCAGATCTCGCGCGTCTCGGGGAAGTGCGAGATGTACTTGTTCTCGTTGCAGGGCCACGGCACGTCGGCGGTGGTGGGCGTGGATAGCGGATAACCCACCGTGTGCATGCCGCGCACGAAGTCCTCGGAGTCGCCGAGCGCCTTCCACACTGTGTCGCCGACGCGCGTCATGATGTGCATGTTGGCGACGGCATAAGCGGAGTCGGTGACCATGACGCCGATGCCGGCGATGGGCGAGCCGACCGGGCCCATCGAATAGGGCACCACATACATGGTGCGACCCTGCATGGCGCCGTCATAGAGCTTGCTGAGCGTTACCTTCATTTCGGCGGGGTCGAACCAGTTGTTGGTCGGCCCGGCGTCGTCTTTCGACTTCGAGCAGATATAGGTCTGGTCCTCGACGCGGGCGACGTCCTTGGGATCGGAGCGGACGAGGATGGAGTTGGGACGCTTCTCGGGGTTGAGCCAGATGGCCGTGCCGCCGTCGACCAGGGCCTTCAGCATGGCCTGATATTCTTCTTTCGAGCCGTCGCACCAATAGACGGACTCCGGCTTGAACAGAGCCTTGGCCTCCTCGACGAACGCGAGCACCTTCTTGTTGGTGGTCTTCGGCGTGTCGTGCTTGGCAGACTTGGCTTCGGCGGGCGCAATCTTCGTCTGTACGCTCATGCGGCAGGATCCCCAGGCTCAAATGAATGGATGGGAAGGCACAAAGTTGCTCCTTGCTAGCACTGAAGTTGCAAGGCTTTCAAGGCGGGCGCTCGCATTGGCCCGCCGGGGCGGCGGACCCCGCTCAATGCGACTGCGAGGCCCTTCGCCAAGCTTACCAGACGCGATGCATGATCTGTGGCGCCATGGGCGCTCCCGTCTTGCAGGCGAAGGCCTGGCGGAAGGCCAGAAGGTTGGATAAGGAGCCGTTCACACGATATTTGCCCGGCGCGTGCGGGTCGGTCTTTGCATCCTCCTTGGCCGCTTCGTCGGTGCGGTTGCCGCACCAGGCCTGGGCAAAGCTCAAGAAGAAGCGCTGCGCGGGCGTGTAGCCGAGGGAATCCTTCCCTCCCGCCGCGGCTGGCGTGGCCAGGAACGCCTCATAACCAAGCCGGATGCCGCCATTGTCGGCCGTGTTCTCGCCAAGCGTAAGCTTACCGTCGAGACGGATATCCTTGCTCGGATCCGCGGGGTTCTGCACCGCCACATAGGCATCGTATTGACTGACGAAGCCGGCTGCGCGCGCCTCGAACGCCTTGGCGTCAGCCTCGGTCCACCAGTCGGCGAGATTGCCGTGGGCGTCATAGTGACGTCCCTCGTCGTCGAAGCCATGCGTCAGCTCATGCCCGATCACCATCCCCAGGCTCCCATAGTTGTCCGCATCATCAGCCTCCATATCGAAATTCGGCCTTTGCAGCACACCGGCCGGGAAATTGATGTCGTTGAGCTGCGCGTCGTAATAGGCGTTGTTGGTCGGCGCGGTCGTGCTCCACTCGGCGCGGTCGACCGGCTTGCCGATCTTCGCCAACTGGCGGCGAAGCTCGAATTCCGAGGCCCGCTCGACATTGCCGAGCGCGTCGCCGCGAACGATCTTCAGCTTGTCGTAGTCGAGCCATTTGTCGGGATAACCTATCTTGTCGGCGACCAACGCGAGCTTCTCGAGCGCGCGTGCCTTGGTCGTGTCGCTCATCCAATCAAGCGTCTTGATAGCGGCTTCCATGGCCTTTTCCACTTGGCGCACCATGCCGCGCGCACGTTCCTTCGCGGCCGGGCTGAACTCACGCTCGACATAGGCCTGACCGAGCGCATCGCCGAGCTGGGTGTCGACATCGTCGACGCAGCGCTTCCATCTTGCCTTGATCTCGGTCTGTCCGCCGAGCCGCTTGCCAAAGAAGTCGAAATCCTCATCGACCAAGGCTTTCGGCGCCGCGGACAACCCCGCCTGGATGGCGGTCCATTTGAGATAGGCCTTCCAGTCGGTGAGGGGGATCGATCGCAGCGAAGCTTCGAGCCCCTGGAAGAATCCAGGATCGGCGACGTCGAGCGAGGCGAACGCGGGCGCGCCGATGCCTGCGAGATAGGCCGCCCAGTCGAAGGACGGCGTAAGCGACTTGAACTCGGCGGGTGTCATCTTGTGATGGACATTCTTCGGCTCGCGGCGCTCGACGATACCCATCGCGGCCTTGGCGAGTGCGGTCTCGACGCGCAGCACGGCATTGGCCTTCGCATCTGCCCCCGCGCTCCGATCGCCGAGCAGGCCGAACATGCGCGCCAGGTGCTCACGGTATTGCGCCCGCTCGCTCTTGAACGCGTCGGTCAAATAATAGTCACGGTCGGGAAGGGCGAAACCGTCCTGATCCGCCCCAGCGATCATCATCGTCGCGTCGGTGTAGTCCTGGACCGAGGCGAAGGAGAAGAGCGGCGCCGCGCCGATAAGATGCAGGTGCGCGATCTCGGCCGCGAGCTGCGGCTTATCCTGAAGCGCCTCGATGCGCGCAAAGTTCTGCGCGAAGGGCGCGAGCCCCTTCGCCTCGATCGCCGCCTCGTCGAGACAGGATGCATAGTAGTCGCCGATCTTGCGGCTGCTCCCGCTCCCTCCGGCCGCGTCCGCTTTCTCCAGGACAGATGCAAGCAGCGCGACGATGTGCTCGTCGAGCACGTTGTAGCGCGACCATTTGGTTTGGTCGGGGGGTACCGGGTTGGCCTTGAGCCACTCGCCGCAGGCATGCTGGTAGAAATCGGCGCAAGGGGCGACGCTGTGATCGATCGCGGCCGGATCGAATACGGGAGGCAAAGTCTTCTGCAGGATCTCGGCGGGCGTCTCTGCAAAAACGGGCCAAGCGAGCCAGGCCGCGCCAAGCGCGAGCATGGCCTTGCAGACCTGCCGCATCAACGCCCCTCACTCGCCGCGGCCGCCAATCTCACCAGCTCCTTGCGGGCTTCGGCAGGCGTGGCGATGGGCGCGGCGAATACGATCCGCCGGACGTCCGTTGCCGAGGCAATGTCGAAGCCCTCGGGGTCGATACCCACCATGCGCCATGGCCCAGGCTCGGCGCCGGAAAGCACGGTTGCGTAGAGCGCGATGGCGTCGGCGTGGTCCTCGTTCATATGCGCGATGATGCCGGGCTCGGCCTCGACCAGCGCGTCGGCGCCTTCGAGCGGAACCAGCAGCTCATCCGGATTGAGGTCGAAGATGCGCCCGAAGCCGCCGATGTAATGCGCGCCTTCGACCGCGAGCCGCCAGAAGGCGAAATCCGGAAAGTCGGCATAGAAGGCGGCTTCCGGATGCCGGGCTAGGAACCGCCGCCGCACGCTTCGCCCGTCAGCCTTCTCAGCCCTGCCGTAAAGGGTCACGCGCGCGCCTTGCAGCGGATCGGCCAGCGCGCCGGTCTCGTCCATCAGGATCGAGGCGCGTGTGTCCTTGGCGAGATTGGCCGTGTGCCGGGCGAGGTTCGAGATCAGCAAGGTCGGCGCGCCCGAGACGTCGGTCGCCAGCGTGACGAGTGAGGCGTAGGGGTAGCCGTTCCGTGCGTCGATGGTCGCCAGCGACCCCTTGAAGGCACGCCGGACGAGGCCGCGCGCATTGGCCGCGATCTCGATTTTCGTGGGCATTTCTGGAGACTTATTCACTTGCGCCATAACGATAATTGTTGCACCACGAACGAGACGGGTGGCGAGCCGCGCCCCAAAGCTGCCATAATTGGCGCAGCCCCTGATCCCTGCATCCTGCTTAACGCCAATCGCCGCAAGGGCCCCCAACAATGCCAACAATTGCACTTGTCGACGACGATCGAAACATTCTCACTTCGCTGCGCATGGTTCTCGAGGCGGAGGGCTATAAAACGCAGACCTATAACGACGGCGCAAGCGCGCTCGACGGCTTCGCGGAGAGCCCACCGGACCTCGCCATCCTCGATATCAAGATGCCGCGCATGGACGGCATGGAACTCCTGCGCCGCTTGAGGCAGCGGAGCGAGCTGCCGGTGATCTTCCTCACCTCCAAGGACGAAGAGATCGACGAGCTGTTCGGGCTCAAGATGGGCGCCGACGACTTCATCCGGAAGCCCTTTCCGCAGCGGCTCTTGGTCGAGCGGGTGAAGGCCGTGCTGCGGCGCTCAGCGCCCCGCGACACGGCGCAAGTGGTCGAGGACAAGTCCAAGGTGCTCGAGCGCGGCAAGCTCAAGATGGACCCCGAGCGGCACACTTGCGTCTGGGACAACCGGCCCGTGACTTTGACCGTGACGGAATTCCTGATCCTTCAGGCGCTTGCCGCCCGCCCGGGCGTGGTGAAAAGCCGCGACGCGCTGATGGATGCGGCCTATGATGACCAGGTCTATGTCGACGACCGCACCATCGACAGCCACATCAAGCGCCTGCGCAAGAAGTTCAAAGCGGTCGATTCGAGCTTCGACGTGATCGAGACGCTTTATGGGGTTGGCTACCGTTTCAAAGAGTGACGGACGACATCCATGACCGCCGAGGCCGACAGGTCCTGGCAACGGCCTGAAGCGCCCAGCGCAAAGGAGCGCATCGTCCGAGCGCTCCGTGCCGGCGCCGACCGCACACGCCGGGCCTTCGCCTGGCTCGGCGAGTATCTTCCGTTCCGTCACGGCTTTTCGAGCCTCACCCGCCGCATCGTGGTGCTCAACCTGATCGGGCTCGCGATCCTCGTCTCGGGCATCCTCTACCTCAACCAATTCCGCGCCGGGCTGATCGACGCCAAGGTGCAGAGCCTGCTCACGCAAGGCGAGATCATCGCCCGCGCCATTGCGGCGTCTGCCGGCGTCGACACCAACGAGGTTCCGGTCGATCCGGAGAGCCTGCTCGAGGCCGAGTTCGTCGCCTCAGGCAACGACAATGACGACGCGCTTGGCGGAGCGCTCGGCTTCACCATCGACCCCGAGCGTGCGGCGCCGATCCTCAGGCCTCTGGTAAAACCCACCGGAAGCCGCGCCCGCATCTACAATCGCGACGGCGCGCTGATCCTCGATTCCGATACGTTCTACTCGCGCGGAGAAGTGCTGCGCTACGACCTGCCGCCGCCCAATGTCGACGCGCCCGATGCGCTCGTCTCGTTCTGGCAGGCGGTGAAGACGAACATGAGCCGGTACGATCACCTGCCGCTCTATACCGAGATCGGCGGGGCGAACGGCAAGGCCTATCCCGAGGTCGCGACCGCGCTCACCGGCACGTCGGTTCCGATCGTGCGTATCAACGACAAGGGCGAGCTCGTGGTTTCGGTCGCCGTGCCGATCCAGCGCATGCGCGCCGTGCTCGGCGTGCTGCTGCTCTCGACGCGCGGCGGCGACATCGACAACATCGTGGCCGCCGAGCGCTGGGGCATCGTGCGCGTGTCGCTGTTCGCGGCGGCGGTGACCATCGTGCTGTCGATCATCCTCGCCAACACTATTGCCGGGCCGGTGCAGCGGCTGGCGGCCGCGGCCGAGAATGTGCGCCATAGCGTGAAGGGTCGCGCCGAGATTCCCGACTTCACCGACCGCTCGGACGAGATCGGACACCTGTCCGGCGCGCTGCGCGACATGACGAGCGCGCTCTACCGGCGGATCGATGCGATCGAAAGCTTCGCCGCCGACGTGTCGCACGAGTTGAAGAACCCGCTCACGTCCTTGCGCAGCGCGACCGAGACCCTGCCGCTCGCCAAGACCCAGGACGCCAAGGAGCGCTTGATGGAGATCATCAAGCACGACGTGAAGCGGCTCGACCGGCTGATCAGCGACATCTCCGATGCCTCGCGGCTCGATGCGGAGCTTGCGCGCGAAGACGCGAGGCCGGTCGACATGGCCGAGCTGCTGCGCACTACGGTTTCGCTGTTCAACGACATCCATCGCGACGACACGCCGGAAGTCGTGCTCGACATTGCCTATGCGCCGGGCGCGCATCCTTACCGCGTCACGGGGCATGACAGCCGCTTGAGCCAGGTGATCGTCAACCTGCTCGACAATGCGATCTCCTTCTCGCCGCCGGGCGAGCGCGTGGCGGTGGTCGCGCGGCGGATCGGCAACGAGATCCAGGTCGCTGTCGAGGACGAAGGACCGGGTATCCCCGAAGAGAACATCGAGCGCATCTTCGAGCGTTTCTACACCGATCGCCCGCAGGAGAATTTCGGAAACAACTCCGGCCTCGGCCTCAATATCTCGCGTCAAATCGCGGTCGGCCACGGCGGCCGCCTGTGGGCCGAGAACCGCCCGCCAGCAGGCCTCGGACGCGGCAAGGGCGATGGCGGAACCGGCACGACCGGAGGCGCGCGCTTCGTGATGCGCCTGCCGGCCGCGTAACCGGCGCAGAGGGATGCTTGGCACGTGAGCTGGTGCATGGGACTTGCGTGGCGCTCGGGCGGCGCGCCGCTTTGCTGCGCGGGCCCTCGGGTGCGGGCAAATCCGACCTCGCGCTCAGGTTCATCGCGCTTTCGTGTGACGCGGCCAGCGCGCCGCGGCTCGTCGCCGACGATCAGGTCTTCGTCGAAACGCGCGGGGACGGAGCGCCGCTCGTAGGGGCGCCCGAGACGATCGCCGGCAAGATCGAGGTGAGGGGTATAGGCATCGTGAACGTGCCGTGCATTGACGAAGCGCGCCTCGTGCTCGTTTGCGATTTGGTCGAACGTCCCGACATGCCGCGCATGGCGCCTGAACCGCTGGAAAGGACCGTGATTGCGGGCGTTTCCGTGCCTCTCATGCAATTAAGCGCATTCGAGCCGTCGGCGCCGCTTAAGTTGAAATTGGCGCTCTTGCGGGCAGCGCCGCACGATCCCAATTAAGGCAAGGATCGCACTTGCGCGCACACTCTCTCCCGACAAAGATAGCGGCCTTTCGCCGGGGGCCGGCAATCCAAAGGGCAACATGATCGGCGTCGTCATCGTCACCCATGGCAAGCTCGCGCACGAATTTCGTGCCGCGCTCGAGCACGTGGTCGGACCGCAGGAGCAGATCGAGACCATCTCGATCGGGCCCGACGACGACCTCGACGAGCGTCGCAGCGACATGCTGACCGCGCTTGCGCGCGTCGACAGCGGCGCGGGCGTCGTCGTGCTCACCGACATGTTCGGCGGCTCGCCGTCGAACCTCGCCATCTCGGCGATGGAGCAATCCAATGTCGAGGTGATCGCCGGCGTCAATCTGCCGATGCTGGTGAAGCTCGCGAGCGTGCGCGGCGAGTGCGGGCTCGAAGAAGCGATCACCAAGGCGCAGGAAGCCGGCCGCAAATATATCAGCGTCGCAAGTCAAATCCTCGCGGCCAACTGAGGGTCGGGGGTAGCGGAACGTCTTCGCGGGGAGAGCAGGGAAGCATGGGCGCAAGCGTGCGCAGCCGGATGCGGCAGGGGGACGATGGTAAGCCGGTCGGTGGGCTCTATTTCGCCGAGGTCGTGATTCCAAACAAAAAGGGGCTGCACGCGCGCGCCTCCGCGCAGTTCGTGCGCACGGCTTCGACCTTCAAGGCCAAGGTGAACGTGACGCGCGAAGGCCACACCGTCGGCGGCACCTCGATCATGGGCCTGATGATGCTCGCCGCGGGCCAGGGCCACTCGATCCTGATCGAGGCGGAAGGCGCTGACGCGCGCGCCGCGCTCGAAGCGCTGATCAAGCTCGTCGAGAACGGTTTCGGCGAGGAAGACTGAGTCCGAAGCGGTCGCAGCTAGGCGGCAGCGCCGATCGCGCCGCTGATCCACGCAGCCAGATGGTTCTTCGGATAGGCGCCCCTAAGTGTGCCCGCGATCTCGCCGTCCTTGAACAGGATCAGCGTCGGGATGGCCCGCACGTTGTATTGCGTGGGGGTGCGCTGATTCTCATCGATATTGAGCTTGGTGATGCGCACCTTGCCGTCGAATTCCTTGGCGATCTCTTCGAGCGCGGGCGCGATCTGCCGGCATGGGCCGCACCATTCGGCCCAGAAATCGACCACCACCGGGATCGGCGACTTGAGCACCTCGGCTTCGAAGGTGTCGTCGGAAATTTTTTCGGTTGCCATCTGCTTCTCCTCGCGCGCCGAGCGCAACGGCGGCTGTCTTCAGGACCGGAACCTAGGTGCGGGGTACGCACCCGTCAAGGCTCGCCAGCCCGCCGCAAGATGCGGCGTTCCGCATCATCAAGCAGAGTTGACGGAATCTCCATGAGCGTCGGGCCATCGGTCCAGAGCAGCGCGGCGCGCAAGCTGCGGCCGGGGAAGAGGCGGGCAAGCGCCGCGCGGTAAGCGGCAAGCTGTGCGACATAGGCCGGCGCGACCTCCTCGGGCGTCGCCGCGGGCGGGCGGTTGGTCTTGTAGTCGACGATCAGCAGGTCGCGATCGAGCACGGCCAGCAGGTCGATCTGCCCGTCGAGCGCGAAGGCGCCGTCGCCTTCGCCAAGCCTTGCTACCACCGGGACCTCGGCGAGGCTGCCCGGCAGGAACAAGGGCGCGAAAGCCGGATTGCGGACGACGTCGAGTGTTTCTGTGACGATCTCGTCCTGAAGAGCCTGAGCGAGGCCCGCACCACGCACGGCGACGAAGGCGCGTGCCGCGCATTCCTGATGCTCCGCCGCGACGTTCGGCAGATGCTGGAGCAGAGCATGGACCAGCCGCCCGCGCGCATAACGATCGTTCGTCCCGAGCGCGCCTGGTCCAAGCGGCGGCTGCTCGGCGCTGTGAGCCGCGCCGTCAGGCCCAAGCGCAAGCCGCGAGGGGGCAAGCGTCGGTCTGGTGCGTTCCGGCGGGGCAGGCGTGCGCGCCCAGGCAGGGAGCGGCGCGACTTCGGCGTCTTGCCGTCCCGTTGCTTTTTCCCCGACCGGCTTTTCTTGCGCGCTCTCCATGCGCCACACGGTGACGCCGTCGGCATCGGCGATCTCGGTGAGATGCCCGGCGAGGCCGTCTTTGACCAGCGGATACCAGGAGTGGGTCTCGGGTTTCTCCCTTTGGCCGGTCCAGCCGGCGACATAAAGCCGGTCGCGCGCGCGGGTCATGGCGACATAGAGCAGCCGATTATGCTCCTCGCGCTCGGCCTGCGTCAGGGCGGCTTTGGAATTGGCCAGCACGGCGAGGTCGGAATGCCCTGCCGGGGCCCAGGCAAGATGAGGGACTTCGTCCGGCGGTTGGCCCGCACGGGGCAGGGGGAAGATGCGCGGGCCCTGCGGGCGCGGCATCATGCAGGTGTCGGGCAGGAACACGATCGGCGCTTCAAGTCCCTTGGCGCCGTGGACCGTCATGATGCGCACCTCATCGCGATCCTGGTCCATGTCGCGCTTGATCTCGACCTCGTCGGCACGGAGCTGGTCGATGAAGCTTTGTAGGGATGGCGCTTCTTCGCGGTCGCAGTTGAGCGCGAGATCGAGAAATTCGTCGATGGCTTCGGCCGCCTCTGGCCCAAGCCGGGTGAGCAGACGCTTACGCATGAGCTGATCCTCGGCGCCGAGCAACTCGGAGAAGAACTCGTAAGGCGGCAACAGGTCGGCGCGCGCGAGCCACGCGGTAAGCCGCGCCATCGGCTCGGCGAAGCGCGCGTCGTCCGCCGCCTTGGCCTTTAGCGCCGACCACAGCGAACCCGGACGGCGATGCGCGAGATCGAACAGCGCCGCGTCGTCGAGATTGAAGAATGGGCTCTTGAGCACCACGGCGAGCGCGAGATCGTCCTCCGGCATCAGCAGCACATCGGCAAGCGCCACCAGATCTTGCACCGCGAGCTGATCCATCAGCTTCATGCGGTCAGCGCCGGCGACGTCAATACGCAGCCGCTTCAATTCGCGGATCATGGGCGTGGTGAAGGGATCTCGGCGGCGGACCAGAATGAGGATATCGCCGGCACGGACCGCACGGCCTTGCGAGGGGAGCACTTCTCCCGTTTCGAGCCATTGTTTGATCTGCGCGGCGATGCGACGGCAGAGCATATCGACCGACCGGGCGCCGCTTGCCGCCTCGTTCCACGGCTCGAAAGCTTCCACCGGCTCGGGCTTTGCCTCTTTCTCAAGCTCCCACAGCTCGACCCGCCCCGCGTCGCCCTGGCGATGCGCGTGATGCTGGATGAACGTGGTTTCGGCGAAGGTAAGACCTTGCGCCGCTTCCGGCCGCGCGAACACCGCGTCCACCGCTTTGAGGATCGGGACGGTCGAGCGGAACGACAGGTTGAGCGGCACTTCGTGCCAGGTGGTGCCGATAGTCACGGCGCGATGCTTGAAGGCACGGCCCACGCCGCCGAAGCGCGACGGGTCGGCGCCCTGGAAGCTGTAGATCGACTGCTTCTCGTCGCCGACCGCGAACAAGGTGCGCAATTTCTCGCTCGCGCCCGCGCCGGCGAAGAACTCCTCCGCTACGCTCTGCACGATCTCCCATTGCCCAGGGTTGGTGTCCTGCGCCTCGTCCACGAGGATGTGCTCGATGCCGCCGTCAATCTTGTAAAGCACCCAGGACGCGGCGCCCGCCTGGAGGAACAGATTGCGCGCTTTGGCGATGAGATCGTCATAGTCGAGCACGGCCTCGGCGCGCTTCCGCCGCTCATAGTCGGCGTTGATGGCGTCAGCGAAGGCGAGCACCGCGCCGCTGGCCTCCGCCACGCGCAAGCGCGCGAGCTTCTCGCTAAGAGCAATGTAACGGCCTCCCGCCGTGTCGAGAGTTGCGGAAATCGCTGGTGCGGCTCTGGCCAAGGCACTGCCACAAATGCGGGAGCGCTGTGTGCCATCCACCTTCAAAAACACGGATTTGAGCGCGGCCGCACGAGCCTCGCCTTGGGCTGACCTCGCTTGGCGCAAGCCGGCTTCGATCTTCTTGTCGGTCTCCGTCGAGCCGAAGGCGGCGAAGGCGGCAAGGGCGTCATCGCACTCTACGTCGGACAGCACGCAGGCAAGCGCCACGATCAGCGACTCTTCTTCTTCCTCGGCGACATTGAACAGCCGCTTGAGTTCTTGAGCCTCGACCTCGGCCCAATCGCCGCCGCCCTCGTGATAGGCCACCATGCGCGCGAGTTCGTCGCGCTTGGCGAGCACGGTCTCGACCACTTTGCGGAAATAGTCGTCGCTCGTGAAGGTGATGGCCTTGGCCAGAGCGCGCCCAAGCGGGCTGCCGCGGTCCTCGGCCGCGCGGGCGATGGTGGCCTCGTAAGCTGCCTGCTTGAGCCGCGCCGCGCGATGCTCGTCGAGCACCTCGAAATGCGGGGTGATCTGCGCTTCGAGCGGGAAGCGTTGCAAGAGCCGCTCGCAGAAGCCGTGGATGGTGTGCATCTTGAGCCCGCCCCGCGCTTCCAGCGCTTGCGCGAACAATCGCCGGGCAAGGTGCATCTCCCTCTCATCGGGGGAGTGCCCGAGAAGCTTGTCGAGTTCATCGTGCAATTTTTCGTTCGGTGTGGTTGCCCATTTAGCTAAAACGGCAAGCAGTCGGTTCTGCATCTCCGCCGCCGCCGTCTTGGTGTAGGTCAGGCAGAGGATCGCTTCTGGCTTTGAGCCGGCGAGCAGCAGCCTGAGCACGCGCCTGACCAGCACCGCGGTCTTGCCGGTGCCTGCATTGGCCGAGACCCAGGCCGAGGCATTAGGGTCTGAAGCGCGCGCTTGATTAGCGTCGATCTGATGAGTAAGGGAGGCCGCGATGCTCACCGCCAGTCCTCCTCGGCTTCGAGCGTGAGCCATTCCTGGACGCGGGCGAGGTGCTCGTATTCGTCGTAGCGATAGACGCTGGTGAAGGCCGCCCCTTTGCGTCGCTTCACCTCGTAGGGCATTTCGGGATCGGCGTAGCGCTCGACCAGACGCTTCAAGTCCGCGAGCGCCTTGCTGGCCAGAGCCTCCGGCGTTGCGTTATTCGCTGCTTCGCTCGCCTCCCCGCCGTCGCGTCGTCCTGAGGCATGGATGTAACGCAGGGCACGCACCGTGCGCGGGCCGAAATCGGCGAAGCCGCCGCCTTCGGCCATCGCCGCTTCGAGGGGAAGCTGCGGCGCGTAGAGCTTTTCGACATGCGCGGGCAACGGCGGTCTGCCCGTCTTGTAGTCGTAGATGATGACCGACCCGTCCTCGCTCAAATCGATGCGGTCGGCGCGCGCGGTCAGGCGGAAGCCTGAAGCCACGGCAAGATCGAGAGCGCCGCGCAGCTCGGTATAGGTGCGGGCGGTGCCCGCGCGGCGTGCCGGCTCGGTGGCGGCGAACCAGCGGGCGAAGCGCTGGAAATGCGGTCGCCAGAACGCCTCGACGCGTGGCGAGCCGCCAAGCGTCTCGAAATATTTATCGGCGTAAACGATCAGTCTGGCTTCGATGTCGGCTGGGAGCGTGGCGGGATAATCGCGGGCGAAATCATGCACCGCGCGGTGGACGGTGCTGCCGCGCATGGCCGGATCGGGCTCAGCGCCGAGCGGTTTGAGCGCTTCCAGCTTCAAAATGTCCTTGGCGAAGATCTCGTAAGGGTTGGCGATCCATTTCTCGATGCGGGTCACGCTCAGCCCGCGCGGCCTGGCATCGGCGGGCGGGCGAGGGCTGGGTGGCCCGGCAGGGGTGAACTCGGGCACGTTGTCGCGCTCGCGCGCCCAGGCAACGAAAGGAAGCGCAGGCCGAAGCCCCTCCTCCAGGCCCGTGGCGCTGGCGAGCGCGCTCAGTCGCTGCAGCCAGCGCGAAGGTACGGTCGGGACGCCGTCCACCTTTTCCGCGCGGGTGAGATAGATGGTGCTTGCGCCGAGGTCTCTGCGCGAAATCGTGCGCGGCAAGCCCGGTGCGCCGTTCAGGCTGAGAAAGCCCGAGCTTCGCGCGCAAGGGACGGCTGAGCCAGGGACCGGTCTCCTGCGGCCTCGGCCATACGCCTTCGTTCAGGCTGCCGAGGATGACGAGGTCGGGCTGCTGCAGGCGCGCTTCAAGCGGTCCCCAGATGAAGAGGCGCGGATGGGCCGATGCGCGCGGCCGCACGGCCTGGTGCGCGACCAGGCTGCGATAGAAGGAAGGATAGTCCGAGGCGGCGATGTGCAAGCTCGATCCCGCCGCGATCAGCTCGGCGAGCAGGACCGTCAAGGCTTCGCCCGCATCGCCAGCCCACAGATGCGACGAGGCCCCGCTCTCATCGCGCGCCAGAGCCTCGGCAACCGCGGCATGAGATTCGGCAAGCTCCGCGGCGCTCCGCGCTGCGTCGCCATCGGCAGAGAGCGAGACGAGCGGCGCGAACGCAGCTTCAAGGTCGGCGATCAGCGCAAGCGCAGCATCGCGCTCATAGGGCTTGAGGCTGCGCCGGCGCGACGGCTCGATGGGCGGCGCCGTGATGGCGGCCCGCGCACCGGCCAGGCCCTCGCCGACATAGACGTCGCGGAAAGCGCCGCGTTCAAGCGCGCGCGCCGCAGTCCTGATCTGCCACGGACGGCGCCCGAGCCGGGTGAGCGGGTGCTTCAGCAGCGCCATGAGCGCGGGCGGCGCGAAATTGTCCGAGACCGCGTCGAGAATCAATTCGAGGAACGCGCCTGGTAGGGTGCGCGAGATGGGGACGCCCGCCGAGTTGTCGATATCGAGGCCGTAGCTCTCCAGCCGCGCCGCGACCCGCCGCGCCAGCACGCGGTCAGGCGTCACGAGGGCCGCGGTCTTGCCGGGCTCCTCGATGCAGGAGCGTAGGATCAGCGCGATGACTTCAGCCTCGTCGTGGGCAGTCGACGCGACGACCAGATTGATGCCGGCAAGCGCCACTGCGAGATCCGCCTTGCAATCGCCGGCACGCGCGGTCTCGATCAGCTCCTGCCAGCGCTCGGTGGTCTCTGCGGGACGCAGCGCCTCGCTCACGAGCTTGAGGCGCGCGCTCGCAGCAGACCCGGGCGCGCTGCCCGGCACATAGGCGACATCCGCGCGGGTCGCGTCCAGCTTGCGCAGGAGTTCGGCCATGCCGGCCTGCGGATGCTCAGGATGATCGGCAAGGCTCGCCCAGCTCTCCTCGTCGAGCGCGATGTCGAGGCCCGGCAGCACGACGGCGCCGTTCGGCAGCGAGGCGATGACCTCGAGCAGCCTTGCCGTGGCAGGAACCGTGCCGGTCGACCCGGCCGCGATCACCGGGTGCGGCGAGCCTTCTGCCAGCCGCTCGGCGGTAAGCCGCTCGGCTTCACGCGCCATCAGCGCGTTGCGGCGCTCGACCGGCGAGACGAGGCCATTGTCGGCGAGGTAGCGCGGCCAGTGCTCGGTGACGATCTTGAGGAACTCGACCGTGCTTTCCCAATGCGCGGCGAGATCGTCCGGCACGATGGCATGGAGCGCGGAAAGATCGACCCCCTCCGTTTCTACGGCATCCATCAGCCGCGCGAGGTCCGCCGCGAGACCGGAAGCCTGGCCGGCGGTGACCTCCCAGCGGACCGCGTCGAGGTCGCGAGCGGACGCCTCTGGCGCGGATCGATGACGATAGGCCATCACGAGGTGCATCAGCGCGAGACGCCGTGCAAGCGGCGAGATGGCGGGCGCGCCCGCCTCGCCGTCGTCTCCCGCCGCGTCGCCCGCGCCGAGGATGATGGCGGCCTCCTCGTCCGCGTCGCCCAGCGCCCTAATGCGCGGAAGCAGCAGAGCGTCGCTCCCGGCTTCCGCGAGGAACGCCGCGCGCAAAGCCCTCGCGGCACGCCGCGTCGGCAGATAGATCGTCGTGAGCGGCAGGGCGAGCGGATCGGGCCGCGCGCCGCCGGGAAGCGGCAGGTCGCCGGAAAGCACGGCTCGCGCGAGGGTCGAGAGGAACGGCGCCGAAGGCGGGATGGTGTAGAGCCTCGGAGGCGCCTTGGCGCGCTCAGGCACCTTCGCGCTCGAACAAGGTCTCGGCTTCGGCAAGAGCCGCCGGCGTGCCGACATGCATCCAGCGCCCGTCGAGCTCGATGCCGTAAAGCCTGCCTTTGATGAGCGCCCGGTCCCACAGGATGTTGAGCGAGAACTTCCCTTGCGGCGCGTTCTCGAACAGCCGCGTGTCGCACAGCGATGCGCCGGCGAAGGCAAACGGCACGATTTCGCCCTTTTCCTTGCGGACGAGCCGCCCATCCTCGCCCACGGAAAAGTCCCCGTCAAAATTATAGCCGATGCTCGTTTCGGTCGGCGCGAGCAGCAAGAGGCAGTCCATCTTTTCCGGGTCCCAGGCGCGCAGCATGCGCGGCAGCGCGGGCGCGGATTCGCTCCAGACCGAATCGGCGTTGTGAATAAAGAACGGACCCGCGCCGAGCATCGGCAGCGCCTTGGTGACGCCGCCGCCCGTATCGAGCAACACGCCGCGCTCGTCGGAGACGAGGATGCGCGGGCGCTTTCCGTCGCGGTTCTTGACATGCGCCTCGAGCTTGTCGGCGAGGTAATGCACATTGACCACGGCCGTCTCGACGCCGGCCTGCGCGAGCCTGTCGAGCACGTGATCGATCAGCGGACGCCCGGCGAGCGGAATGAGCGGTTTCGGCGTAGTCAAAGTGAGCGGGCGCATGCGCTCGCCTTGGCCCGCCGCCAGAACCATCGCCGTCGCTGCCTTAGTCATGGGCGTCATTCCGCTCACAGCGCGATCGGCGGGAGGTCTGCCGCCTGCGGCAGCTCTCGTGCATAGAAGCGGCGCAGCTCCGCGAGCGCCGGACGGGCAAGGTCGCGCTCGAGATAGCGCGCAACCCGCGGGATGTGGGCGAGATAGCCGCGCTTGCCGTCACGTTTCGCCAGTCGCGCAAAGATACCGAGGATCTTAGAGTTGCGTTGAGCGCCGAGCGTCGCGTAGAGCGTACGAAACTGATCGCTCGAAAAATGCTGGCTTTGCGCACCCCGGCCGGCACAGTAGCGAGCAAGAAGCTCCGCTTCAAGCGCTTCCGGCACGTCGAGCCGCGCGTCCTGCAACAGCGAGACGAGGTCGTAAGCGAGCGGCCCGCGAAGCGCGTCCTGGAAGTCCAGAAGACCAACCCGTTTCACCCCCTCCCGGTCCGGCAGCCAGATCAAATTTGGCGAGTGATAGTCGCGCAAGACCCAGCCAAGGTCTTGTTTTGCAACGCTTTCCAGGAGCGGACGCCAGAGCGCGAAATACTCCTCCCGCAAGGCTTCCGGCGCAGGCTCGCCATGCAGCGCGGGCCAAAGCCAATCGATCAGAAGCGAGGTTTCGACCAGCATGGCCTCGGCGTCGTAGGCCTGCAAGCGATAGGGCGCGTGGCCCTCGACCGGCAGAAACGCGGGAGGCGGCGCTTCGGCGAGCGCCAGCAGGACGTCGACGGCGGGAGCCCAAAGCTCGGTCAGCGGACGCCCCTTCGTCACCTCGGCCCCGAACACTCCGTCGCCGAGGTCTTCCAGGACGACGAAGCCGCGCTCGAGGTCGAAGGCGTAGATGGCGGGCGCGGAGAGGCCACGCTCCCTGAGCGCAGCCGCGACCGCAACGAACGGCTTCACGTCCTCGGCGAGATGCACGAGCGCCGAATAGGGCTTGCCGTCGTGGATCGGCGGCCCGTCGGGCTGGCGCGGGGAATTCATCAGGATCGCGTTGCGACCGGGGAGCACGAGCCGCGCATAGCTCCGCGTCGAGGCGTCGCCCTGGAGATAGCGGGTGGGCGCGTCCGCATAGGGTGTTCTGTCGAGAAAGGCGGTAAGCGCCGCGAGCCGTTCGAGGCGCGCGACCCAGCTCCCGTGACCCGTGAGGACGAGGCGGCGGAGGTGAGGCTCGGCCGTCTCGTCGATCGCAATGTCGAGCCGGTCCGCCGGGAGCCACGCTTCAGCGCGCTCCGGCCACTCGACCAGCACCGCACCCTCGGCAAGCGCATCGTCAAGCCCGAGCTCGTCAAGCTCGCCTGGCTCCAGCCGATAGAAGTCGCAATGGGTCAGCACGAGCCGGTCCGCCTCGTAACGCTGCATCAAAGCGAAGGTCGGGCTCGGCACCTCGTCCTCACCGCCGCCAAGACGCGATACGAGTGCGCGGGCGAACGTCGTCTTGCCGGCGCCGAGAGGTCCGCTCAGCGCGATCACGTCGCTTGCGTTGAGGATCGGAGCGAGGCGGCTTGCGAGAAGGTCGAGTCTGACGAGATCGACGTCCTCAAGGCTCCAAGTCGCGCTCATCCGGCGCGGCTTGTCCTATAGCCCGCAGCATCGAGGCCACCCGAATCCTGCTGCTGGGTGAGCGGCAGATACACCGTGACGCGCGTGCCTTTGCCCGGTTTGGAGGCGAGCGTGACCGTGCCGCCATGCAGCTCGGTGAGGCTCTTGGCGATGGAAAGCCCGAGCCCCGCGCCTCTATGGCGCGAGCCCTGGGTGCGGCTTTCGAAACGGTCGAACACGACCTGCTGGTACTCCTCGGGAATGCCCACGCCTTGGTCCTCGACGGTGAAGGCGAGCATGGAACTGTCGCGCGTGCAAGCAAGCTTGATCCTGCCGCCAGGCTCGGAAAAGCCGATGGCATTGGACAGCAGGTTATAGAGGATCTGGGTCACGCGCCGCTCGTCGGCGATGACCGTGTCGACCCCGGGCTCGATGTCGAAGTCGAGCGCAACCTCATTCTGCTTGAGCCGCTCCTCCAAGCCCTGCACGGCCTGGTCGATCACGTCGCGCACTTTGACCGGCGAGAGCTTCAGCTCGAGCGCGCCCGCGTCGATCGTGGCGAGGTCGAGAATGTCGTCGATGATGGCGAGCAGCGTGCGGCCCGAGAGCCTGATGTCGCCGAGATAATCGCGCTGCCTGTCGTTGAGCGTGCCGACGATCGGGCTCGCCAGAAGCTCGCTGAAGCCGATGATGTTGGTGAGTGGAGTGCGCAGCTCGTAGGACACGCGCGAGATGAACGCCGTCTTGAGCCGGTCGGCCGCTTCGAGCGCCTCGGCGCGCTCGATCAGCGCGCGCTCGGCGCGCTTGGAGTCGGATATGTCGCTGTAGGTGAGCAGCGTGCCGCCATCGGGCAGCGGCAGCGCGGCGCAAGCGAGCACGAGGCCGTCAGGCCGGTCGATCTGGCTCTCGTATGGATGGCGCCCGGCGACGATGGCGGTGACCGCCGCCTTGGTGCGTTCCCACTCCTCCGGCTCGTCATACAATGTGCGACACCAGGAGATCACGTCTTCGATATGCGGCTCGCGGTCGAGCTGATGCGGGTTCAGCTCCCAGATGCGCGCGAACGCCTGGTTGTAGAGCCTGAGCCGGCCGCTCGGCGCGAACACCGCCACGGCCTCGCGCAAGGTGTCGAGCGTTTCGCGCTGCACCTGCATCAGCGCGTTGTGGCGGCTTTCGAGCGCGATGCGCTCGGTGACGTTCTCGTAGAGATAGGTGACGCCACCCTCGCCGTCGCTGTCGGCGATCACATGCAGCGTGCGCCCGTCCGGAAGGTGCCACTGATCCTCGACCTGCGTGTTGGAGCCGTAGGCCGAGAGCCAAGTCTTCTTCCAGTCGCGGTAATCGGCCTTCTCGGGCAGACGTCGCGCCTGGCGCAACCGGTCGAGAATCTCGCCGTCGCGCGGATGGGTCGCAAGCCATGCGGGATCGAGCTGCCAGAGATCGACATAGGCCTGGTTGAAATGGGCGAGCCGCTGGCCCGTATCGAATACGGCGAACGACGTGGCGAGCTTGTCGAAGCTCCTGAAGCGCGGAACCGCCTGCTTCGACTCGCGTAGAGCATCGCCGGCTTTCGCCTCATCGAGCAGGCGGCGCAAGCCCATGACCTGCTCTCCGAGCTGCTTGTGCTGCGCGGCGAGATCGGCAAGCTCGAGGCGTTGGCCGGCGAGATCGCGCACTTTCAGCACGATGGTGCGCGCCGCGGCGCGGCCGTCCACCTCGACATATTTTTCGCGCTTGGTGCGGAGCATCAGGTTGAAGGCGTCGCCATGCTCGGCGAGCGCCTGCATTGCGGCGTCGAATTCGGCCGCCGAGCGTGGATCGAGCCAAAGCTCGGCATGCAGGAGCCGGAGCGCCTCGCGCGGCACGCCGAAGCTTGAGGGGAGATTGGCAACCAGCATTTCCGGCTCGCCGCTTTCGCCGAGCACCAGCAGCGCCTGCGGCTCGGCCGCAAGCACCGTGTCGAGCGTCGATTCGGTCAGGCGGTAGCGATCGGCCTCTTCGGCTGCGCGGGCCTCGGCCTTACGCGCGCGTTCCGTAGCGCGCAGGCAGGCGATGGCCGTGCCCACGGCGAAGGCGATGATGCCGAGATTGATGCCGAGCGCGAGCAGCGTGCGCGCTTCGAACAAGGAACCGTCGGCGCCAAGCGCCTCAACGGGAAAAAGGCAAAGCAGGGCAAGTGCGAAGACGCGGAACGGCACTTTGGGCCACCTTGATGAAGGTGCAGCCTTCCCCCCGCTGGTCCGCATGGTCCCCTCGCTCCACGCCGCTGCCCATGGCCTCGCCTCGCTTAACGCTGCCACAGACCTGACGCGGGCCGGATCGACCCTTTGCGAGCCTCGAGGCGAATCAGCAGCAAGATTAACTGCTTCGCGGAACTCTTGCCCACAGCTTGCCAACAGAGCCGAGCGCATTGGTTAATCGCGCTTCGATTATCGCGGCAATGTGCGTCATCCCGGCGAAAGCCGGGATCCAGCGTCAATTCGCACTGCGCTTGCCATGGATTCGGCTTGCGCTGGAATGACGCTAGTAGCGATAGGTGTCGGGCTTGTAGGGGCCCTCTAAGGGCACGCCGATATAGTCCGCCTGATAGGGCTGAAGCTCGGTGAGCTTGGCGCCGACCTTGCCGAGATGCAGGCGCGCCACCTTCTCGTCGAGCTGCTTCGGCAGCGTGTAGACCTCTTTCTTGTAGGCCGACGGATTGTTCCAAAGCTCCATCTGCGCGAGCGTCTGGTTGGTGAAGGACGCGCTCATCACGAAGCTCGGATGGCCCATGGCGTTGCCGAGATTTACGAGCCGCCCCTCGGACAGCAGGATGATGCGATGCCCGTCGGGGAACTCGATCTCGTCCACCTGCGGCTTGACGTTGTGCCATTTGAAATTGCGCAAGCCCGCGACCTGAATCTCCGAGTCGAAATGGCCGATATTGCAGACGATGGCGCGGTCCTTCATGGCGCGCATATGGTCCACGGTGATCACGTCCAGATTGCCGGTGGCGGTGACGAAGATGTCGGCGCGCGGCGCTGCATCCTCCATGGTCGTGACCTCGTAGCCCTCCATCGATGCCTGTAGCGCGCAGATCGGATCGATCTCTGCCACCAGCACGCGGCAGCCGGCATTGCGGAGCGAAGCCGCCGAGCCTTTGCCGACATCGCCGAAGCCCGCGACCATTGCCACCTTGCCCGCCATCATCACGTCGGTGCCGCGGCGGATGCCGTCGACCAGGCTTTCGCGGCAGCCATAGAGATTGTCGAATTTCGACTTCGTCACGCTATCGTTGACGTTGATCGCGGGGAACAGGAGCGTGCCTTTCTTCTGCATCTCGTAGAGGCGATGCACGCCGGTCGTGGTCTCTTCCGTCACGCCGCGGATATTCTTGGCGATCTCGGAATACCAGCCGGGCTTCGCCTTCAGCGTCTTCTTGATGGCCGCGAACAGCACTTCTTCTTCCTCGTTGGTCGCCTTGTCGAGGAAGGCGGTGTCGCCCTTCTCGGCGCGCACGCCGAGATGCACGAGCAGCGTCGCGTCTCCGCCGTCGTCGAGGATCATGTTGGGCGTGCCGCCTACGGCCCATTCGAAGATGCGGTGGGTGTAGTCCCAATAGTCCTCGAGGCTCTCGCCCTTATAGGCGAACACCGGGATGCCGACCGCGGCGATGGCCGCTGCGGCGTGGTCCTGCGTCGAATAGATGTTGCACGAGGCCCAGCGTATGTCGGCGCCGAGCGCCTTCAGAGTTTCGATCAGCACCGCGGTCTGGATGGTCATGTGCAGCGAGCCCGCGATGCGCGCGCCTTTGAGCGGCTGTCTGGCCGCGTATTCCTCGCGCACCGCCATGAGACCCGGCATCTCGGTCTCGGCGATGGCGATTTCTTTGCGGCCCCAATCGGCGAGCCCGATGTCCTTGACGTGGTAATTCATACGCTCCGCTCCAGTTCGGTCCTTGAAATTGATAAGGATATAAAGAACTCTTTATACGTTTTCCAGCCCTGATTCCAGCTTTTGGCGTGACTAGAAATCAACCTCGTCATGCCCAGCCTTGTGCCGGGCATCCACTATTTTCTGCCTTCGCCACAAATCAGCCTTGCCACAAATAAGTCGTGGATGGCCGGAACAAGCCCGGCCATGACAGGAAGAGGGCTATGAGCCGGGAAACAAGGCGATACACGCACGGCGAGATCGGCAAGGTAAGGGTAATCGAGGATTTCTTGCCCCGGCCAAGTGAACTCGTGCTGAAGGCTAGGCGCCGCCGCAGGAGTGCTGCGAGTTCGGGCAGTTCCCAGTTCTCGCCGGTGCGGAGATTGGTGGTGCGATAGATCTTGCCGCGATCGTCGCCCGGCGGGCAGTTCTGCGGAATAAATGCCAGGCAGACATGCACCGGATCGCCGACCTGCGAATTGATGATCGCGGGAATCGGGATCGTAGGAGATCTGCACGCCGCCATTGATGAAGGTGACCACACTGCCGCTGTCCGGCGTGCCGAGCCGCGTGCCGATCTCTTCGATCGTGGTTTTGGTGCAAGTCCCGATGATCGTCGGCAGCGGATCCGCTTCGGCCTCTTGCAGCCCAAGCAGCACGAGAGCGAAAGCCGCAGTTAGAGCCAAGCCAAGACCTGTTCGTCGCATGCGCCCTCCTTCGCGGTCTTACCCGTGAAGTCTTAGCACATGGCCGGCAAGGTAGAGCGATCCGCAGATCAGAACGCGCGCCGGTCTCCGCACAGCCTCGTGCGAGCGCGTCAGCGCATCGGGCACGCTCTCGCAAGGCACCACCTCAAATCCTTCGGCTTTGGCGATCTCGGCGAGCGCCGATGCGTCGAAGGCGTTCGGCTCCTCGGGGATCGGCACCGTGTAGATGCATTCGACGAGCCCCTTGAAGGGCGCGATGAAGGCATGCGCGTCCTTCGTCTCCATCATGCCCCAGATGAGATGCACCGGCCGCGGCAGACGCTCGTCGAGCTCAGCAAGGGTGTGCGCGATGACCTGGCCGCCGGCAGCATTGTGCCCGCCGTCGAGCCAGATCTCGGTGCCTGCGTCCACATAGGCATGGAGGCCACCCGTGGGCAGCCGCTCCATGCGCGCCGGCCATTGCGCATGCGTGAGCCCGTGCTCGATCGCGCGCGTGGTGAGCGCTTCGCCGAAGACGAGGCTGGCTGCGGCGATGGCGTTGCCGGCATTGTCGATCTGGTGGCGGCCGTTGAGGCGGGGCAGCGGCAGGTCAAGCAGAAGCTCGGCCGTCTGGAAGATCAGCCGTCCATGCTGCTCGAAGGAATCGAAGTCGCGCCCGGCCACGTAAAGCGGCGCGCCGAGCTCATCCGCCTTCCGCTCGATCACGGCGAACGCCTCGCGCTCCTGCCGGCCGACGACGCAAGGCACGCCTTGCTTGATGATGCCGGCCTTCTCGCCGGCGATCTCCGTCAGCGTCTCGCCAAGGAAGGAGACGTGGTCGATCGAGACCGGCGTGATCGCGGTCAGCAGCGGCTTCGCCACGACATTGGTCGCGTCGAGCCTGCCGCCCAAGCCCGTCTCGAGCAGCAAGAGGTCGGCCGGCGTCTCCGCGAAGGCGAGGAACGCCGCGGCGGTGGTGATCTCGAACAGCGTGATCAGCTCCCCGCCATTCGCGGCCTCGGCGCGGGCGAGGCAATCGACCAGCACCTCCTCGCTGATCGGGCCCGAGCCGGAAGGTCCGGCCAGCACGATGCGCTCGTGGAAATTGACGAGATGCGGCGAGGTATAGACATGCACGCCCTTGCCAAGCCCTTCGGCGATGGCGCGCAGGAAAGCCTGGAACGACCCTTTGCCGTTGGTGCCCGCGACATGCACCACGGGCGGGAGCTTCCGCTCGGGATGACCGAGCGCGGCAAGCAGCCGCTCGATCCTCCCGAGCGACAGGTCGATCGACTGCGGGTGCAGCATCTTCAGGCGTTCGAGCAGGGTGTCGCTCGACGCTGGGCCAAAGCGGGCAGGCGCGTGCCCGGCGCTGTACGGAAGCTGGGTCAAGCGTTGCGACCCTTAGGCGGTTTGCGGCGGAGTGGGATTAGCGCCGTTGCCGGCGCCGCCCGTCAAGGGCTCTTCGTCGTGATCGTGGGCGTCGTGATCGAGGCCGTTGCCGGCAACGGGAATGGTGGAGGCGGGCGCG
This sequence comes from uncultured Alphaproteobacteria bacterium, assembly GCA_963832515.1. Lineage (GTDB taxonomy): Bacteria > Pseudomonadota > Alphaproteobacteria > Rhizobiales > Methyloligellaceae > Methyloceanibacter. The sequence continues at coordinate 49,674 of CAWHUE010000014.1, read as the reverse complement.
GCAAGCATGACCTTGCCGTCAAGCTCGTCGTGGCGCGCGATGTCGCGCTCGGCACGGCGATGGGTCAGCAGTTGGCAGATGCGGGCCAACGTACCGCGCAATTCATGCCGGTGCACGACCATGTCGACCATGCCGTGCGCGTAGAGATATTCAGCGCGCTGGAAGCCGTTGGGCAGTTGCTCGCGGATGGTCTGCTCGATCACGCGCGGGCCGGCAAAGCCGATCAGCGCGCCGGGCTCGGCGATATGGATGTCGCCGAGCATGGCGTAGGAGGCTGTTACGCCCCCGGTCGTGGGATGGGTGAGCACGACGATATAAGGCAACTTCGCCTCGCGCAGCTCCTGCACCGCGACGGTCGTGCGCGGCATCTGCATCAAGGACAGAATGCCTTCCTGCATGCGCGCGCCGCCCGATGCCGCAAACAGAATGAATGGCGTCCCCCGCTTCACCGCAGCGCGCATCGCGGCGATCACAGCCTCACCCGCGGCGGTGCCGAGCGAGCCGCCGAGGAAGTCGAAATCCTGGATTGCGGCGACGATTCTCTCGCCTTCGAGCCGCCCCGCGCCGGCCAGCACAGCATCGGCAAGCCCGGTCTTGCTGCGGGCATCCTTGAGGCGGTCGGTGTAGCGGCGCTCGTCGCGGAATTTGAGCGGATCGATGGGGACTTCAGGCAGCGGCAATGACTCGTATTCGCCGTCGTCGAACACCGTCTTGAGGCGCGCCGCGGCCGTCATGCGCATGTGGTAGTTGGAGCCCGGGACCACGAACTGGTTGGCCTCTAGGTCCTTGTAATAAATCATCTGCCCGGTCTCGGGGCATTTCACCCAGAGATTCTCCGGCATCTCCTTCCGGCGAAGGATGCTGCGGATTTTGGGCCTGACGACGCTGTTGATCCAGTTCACTTGTCTACCGAACTTTCCACAGTGCGATTATGTGCATTCCCTAGACTGTCGCCTCTGCCGGTTGCCTGAGTGCCGCGGAGAGACGGCGCACGAGCGCCAGCACCTGCTGCTTGGTTGCGGACGTCGCCTTGTCGTTCTGATCGAGGCTGTCCGCGATGCTCGCGACCAGCGCCGAGCCGACCACCACACCGTCGGCCAGACTTCCGATCGCGCTCACTTGGGCTTCCGACTTGACTCCGAAGCCGACCGCGACGGGAAGGCTCGTCTTGGCTTTGATGTGGCCGACCTGGGCCTTCACTTCGCTCAAGTCGGGCGCCGCCGTACCGGTGATGCCCGCGATCGAGACGTAATAGACGAACCCAGAACTATTGGCGAGCACGGCTGGCAACCGCCGCGCGTCGGTCGTGGGCGTGGCGAGCCGGATGAAGTCGAGCCCGGCGGCCTTTGCGGCCGGGCTTAGCTCCGCATCCTCTTCTGGCGGCATATCCACCACGATCAGACCGTCAACTCCGGCGTCTGCCGCATCCGCGACGAAGCGGGCGGCTGAATACACATATATGGGGTTGTAGTAGCCCATTAGCACTATTGGGGTGGCCTGGTCCTCGGCGCGGAAGGCCCTGACCATGGCAAGCGTCTTTTCCATGGTTTGTCCGGCCTTTAGCGCGCGCTGCGAGGAGGCCTGGATCGCCGGCCCGTCGGCCATCGGATCGGAGAACGGCATGCCGAGTTCGATGATGTCGGCGCCGGCTTCTGGCAAGCCTTTGAGAACGGCAAGCGAAGTCTCGTAGTCAGGATCGCCGCGCGGTGATGAACGTGACCAGCCCCACGCGCGCGTCACGCTTCAGCGCTGCAAATCTTTTATCGATCCGCGATTGGGTCATGAAGCCGATCGCGTCTTGGCGTCGAGATAGGCCGCGACGGAATCGAGGTCCTTGTCGCCGCGGCCGGAGAGATTGACCACCATAAGGTGCGACTTCGGCTTCTGTGGCGCGAGGTCGAGAACGCGGGCGAGCGCATGCGCGGGCTCGAGCGCCGGGATGATGCCTTCGAGCCTGCTGCAAAGCTGGAACGCCGCCACCGCCTCGTCGTCGGTCGCCGAGAGAAACGTCACGCGGCCCACATCGTTGAGCCAGGCATGCTCCGGGCCGATGCCGGGATAGTCGAGGCCGGCGGAGATCGAGTGCGCCTCCTCGATCTGGCCGTCTCCATCCATCAACAGATAGGTGCGGTTGCCGTGCAGCACGCCGGGCTTGCCGCCGGCGATCGAGGCCGCGTGCTGACCGCTGCCAAGACCGTGACCTGCCGCTTCCACGCCGTAGATTTCGACGCTGCGCTCGTCGAGGAAGGGATGGAACAAGCCCATCGCGTTCGATCCACCGCCAATGCAGGCGATCAGCGAATCCGGCAGCCGGCCCTCAGCCCCGAGCATCTGCTCGCGTGTCTCCCGTCCGATGATCGACTGGAAATCGCGCACCATCGCAGGATAGGGATGCGGCCCCGCCACCGTGCCGATGCAGTAGAAGGTGTTGCGCACATTGGCGACCCAATCGCGCAACGCCTCGTTCATCGCGTCCTTGAGCGTCTTCGAGCCGAACTCGACCGCGCGGACTTCGGCGCCGAGCATCTTCATTCGCAAGACGTTCGGCTTCTGCCGCGCAACATCGACCGAGCCCATGTATACGATGCAGGGCAGGCCGAACTTCGCGCACAAGGTCGCCGTCGCCACGCCATGCATGCCGGCGCCGGTCTCGGCGATGATGCGCGTCTTGCCCATGCGCAAGGCCAGCATGATCTGGCCAAGCACGTTGTTCACCTTGTGCGCGCCGGTGTGGTTGAGCTCCTCGCGCTTGAAGTAAATCTTCGCGCCGCCGAGATGGGAGGTCAGGCGATCGGCGAAATAAAGCGGCGAAGGCCGCCCGACATAGGTGGCGAGATGATGGTCCATCTCGGCCTTGAAGGCGGGATCGGCCTTGGCGTCGTTGTAAGCGCGCTCGAGGTCGAGGATCAGCGGCATCAAGGTCTCGGCGACGAAGCGCCCGCCATAAAGGCCGAAATGCCCGCGCTCGTCAGGCCCACCGCGATAAGTGTTCAGTTGTTCGGTGCGCGCGCTCATGAGGCCTTGGCCCTCGGCGCGGAAGCGGCAGCCTTGGCAGTTTGAATGAAGCTGCGGACCAGCCGGGCATCCTTCGCGCCCGCTTCGCCTTCGACACCTGACGACACGTCGACGAGCGAGGCCGCGGTGAGGCTTACGGCCTCGCCGACAGTCTCCGGCGTCAAGCCGCCCGAAAGCGCGAACGGGGCTTTGGCGGCTCGGATCAGCGTCCAGTCGAACCGCTCGCCGAAGCCTCCGGGCCGCGTCGCATCCGGAGCGGCCTTCGCATCGAACAGAATGATATCGGCGACACTCGCATAGGCTTTCGCCTGTTCCACATCAGCCGCTTCGGCAACGGGGATCGCCTTCATGATCGGCAGGCCGGTCCGCGCCTTGATGGTGGCGACGCGCTCGGGCGTCTCGCTCCCGTGCAGCTGGATCAGGTCTGGGCGCACCCGCTGGGCGATCGCATCGACCAGCGCATCGTCCGGATCGACCAGCACGGCGACCGTGCCGATCTTGCCGCGGGCAACCGCCGCGAGCACGCGGGCTTCTTCAACCTCGACATGGCGCGGGCTCCGCTCGAAAAGGACAAGCCCGACATAGTCGGCGCCTTCAGCCGCCGCCGTCTCGATGATGGCGGGCGTCCGCACGCCGCAGATTTTGACCTTGACCGCCACTTTGCTTGCTCTCGGGGGAGAGGGGTCCGCGGGCTCTCTAAGGCTCGCGCGCGCCACCCTAAGCCAAACGGGCCGCCAAAGTCTACCGCACTGCACAACAGATGCCGGAAACCGGCTTCTAGTCGGCCGGCAATTGCAGGCGGTTGGTGGCGGGTTCCACGTCGCCGAGCTCCTTCTCCAGCCGGTCGGCGCGGGCGTGCCACTCGTCGGCCTCGCGGCGCTGCGTCCGCGCGGTCTTCCGCCATTTGCCCTGCTTCAGCCAGGTCGCGAGCCCGCCGACGATCAAGCCGACGGCAAACGCACCGAGCAGGAACAGAAACAGCGGGGCCGAGATGGAAATCGACGGCTCATGGCCGCCGAACGGATCGAGCACGAGCTGGGCGGGCGTGCGGTTGACCACGGCGAGCGCAACGAGTAGCACGCCGAGCGGCACGATCAGAGGCCGAGTATGAGCTTGCGCCACACGGAGCCGCTCCTAAGCTACGCCCGCGCCCTCCAGCGTCAAGCGTGCTCGTCCGGATTGAGCCTTTCGCGCAGCTCCTTGCCGGTCTTGAAGAAAGGCACGTATTTGTCCTCCACGAAGACCGTGTCTCCGGTGCGCGGATTGCGCCCCTGGCGCGCCGCGCGATGTTTCACGGTGAAGGCACCGAACCCGCGCAGTTCCACCCGGTCGCCGCGCGCGAGTGCGCCGGTGATCTCGTCGAGCACAATGTTGATGATGCGCTCTACGTCGCGATGGAAAAGATGCGGATTGGCGGATGCCACCCGCTGAATCAACTCCGACTTGATCATGTTACGCCCCAAAGGCCGGCAACCGTGACGGCGCGGCCCAACGCTCCCCCGCTAGTTCTGAGCAGGGTGCCAAACGGAAACAAGACCGTCAAGCTTGAGGGTGGCCGAAACTTGGTGGACGAGACTGGCAACGGCCTCGCCCGAAACGCCGATTGCGGCGGCGAGCGACTGGAACAGCCAGCCGAAAAGGCCGCTGCTTTCGGTCTCGGGCTTCCAATCCACGATCTTCAGGCCAGGGGCGAGTTTACGCTCCTTCTCGAGCCAGCTCACCGCAGCCTTTTCGTCGCCGATCTGGTCGACGAGCTTGAGGTCGACGGCCTGCCGCCCGGAATAGATGCGCCCGTCCGTAAGCCCCGGAACGGCCTCGGGCGTGACTTTGCGGCGCTCGCGGACAAGGCTGAAGAACCAGCGCTTGGCGTCCTCGACCATTTCGCGAGTGAGCTTCCCGCGCCCGCTCGTCGGCGGGCTCGAATGGGCTCGGCACCGCCTTAAGGTCCCGCTCTTGACGTCTTCCATCTTGATGCCGAGCGTCTTCAAGAGCTCGCTCACGTCGGCCCATTGGAAGATCACGCCGACCGAGCCGGTGATGGTGTTGCCGTAGACGAAGATGCGGTCGGTCGCGAGCGCGGCGATATAGGCGGCCGAAGTCGCGAGCGTGCCGCAAGTCGCGACGACGGGTTTTTTCTCGGCGAGCCGACGGATTGCGTCGTATAGCGCCTCGCCGCCGGTCGTGGTGCCGCCCGGGCTGTCGATGTCGATGATGACAGCCTTGACCTGGTCGGCCTTGCCGACGCGTTCGATTAGGTCCTGCATCTTGCGGTCGTCGGTGATGATGCCGCTGACGTTCACGCGCGCAATATGCGGCAGGAAGCCCGCCGAGCTTCCCATCTGCTTGTCGGCTCAATAGCAGTGCCGCGACGAACGCAAGCCCAAGCGCGATCGCCGCGATGCGCCAGAAGGTCACCCGCCGCTTGAGGCGGCGGCGGTCGAGCACGGTTTCGGGATCGATTGCCATGGGTGCTCCCTCGAGAGGGACGCTACTCCTCGGAGGCCGCGCTCTCCTCGGCCTCGCTCTTCGACGCGCGCTTGCGCTTCGGCTTGGCCGCGGCTGGCTCCTCGCCCTCCTCGCCCTTCGCCTTGTTAAGCGCGGCGCCGAGAATATCGCCGAGCGAAGCGCCGGAATCGGTCGAGCCGTATTGCGCCACGGCCTCCTTCTCCTCGGCGATTTCGAGCGCCTTGATCGAGACCGAGACTTTGCGGGTCTTGGGATCGACCTGGGTGATCACCGCGTCGAACTTCTCGCCAACGCCGAATCGGTCGGGCCGCTGCTCGGAGCGGTCGCGCGACAGGTCGGAGCGGCGGATAAAGGTCGTGAGGTCGTGGTCGATCAGCTTGGCCTCGAGGCCGTTGTCCTTGACAGCAGTCACCTCGCAGGTCACGCGCATGCCTTTCTTCAGTTTGCCGCTCGGCGCGCCCGCGGCAAACGGGTCTTGCGTGAGCTGCTTGATGCCGAGACTGATGCGCTCCTTCTCGGAATCGGCTTCGAGCACAACGGCCTTGGCGTTGTCGCCCTTCTTGTAGTCCTTGAGCGCTTCCTCCCCAGACTTGGTCCAGTCCAAGTCAGACAGATGCACCATGCCGTCGATGCCGCCGTCGAGCCCAATGAACAGGCCGAACTCGGTGATGTTGCGGATCTGACCCTCGATAATCGTGCCGGGCGGGTGGTTGGCCGCAAATGCGATCCACGGGTTCTCCTGGGTCTGCTTCAGCCCAAGCGAGATGCGGCGCTTCTCGGGATCGACCTCGAGCACCTGCACCTCGACCTCCTGGCTCGTCGAGATGATCTTGCCGGGATGGATGTTCTTCTTCGTCCAGCTCATCTCCGAGATATGGATCAGGCCTTCCACGCCGGGCTCGAGCTCGACGAAGGCGCCATAGTCGGTGATGTTGGTGACAGTCCCCTTGAAGCGCGTGCCGACCGGGTATTTGGCAGCAATGCCCTGCCAGGGATCGGCCTCGAGCTGCTTGATGCCGAGACTGATGCGCTGGGTCTCCGGGTTGATGCGGATGATCTGCACCTTCACCGTGTCGCCGACATTCACGATCTCGGAGGGATGGTTGACGCGCCTCCATGCCATGTCGGTGACATGCAAAAGGCCGTCGATGCCGCCGAGATCGATGAAGGCGCCGTAGTCGGTGATGTTCTTGACCACGCCGTCGATGATCTGGCCCTCTTCGAGCCGGCCGACGATCTCGCTTCGCTTCTCGGCGCGGGTCTCTTCCAGCACCGAGCGGCGCGACACGACGATATTGCCGCGGCGGCGGTCCATCTTCAGGATCTGGAAGGGCTGCGTCTGGTTCATCAGCGGGCCCACGTCGCGGATCGGGCGGATGTCCACCTGGCTGCCCGGCAGGAAGGCCACGGCGCCGTCGAGATCGACGGTGAAGCCGCCTTTGACGCGGTTGAAGATCACGCCTTCGACGCGCTCGCCGGCCTTGTATTTCTCTTCGAGCCTGGTCCAGCTCTCCTCGCGGCGGGCTTTCTCGCGCGACAGCACCGCCTCACCGGCCGAATTCTCGACGCGCTCGAGATAAACGTCGACCTCATCGCCGACAGAGAGATCTGGCGCGCGGCCCGACAGGCCGAATTCTTTCAGGGGGATGCGGCCTTCGGTCTTGAGGCCGACGTCGATCACCGCAACGTCCTTCTCGATGCCGACGATGGTGCCTTTGACGACGCTGCCTTCCTGGAGCGCGGTCCCGGTGAGCGATTCTTCGAGGAGGGCTGCGAATTCGTCCCGGCTCGGATGGCTTAAGCTTGTTTGCGGCTCGGTCATCTAGGCTACTCGGCGTCCCTTCATACTCAATCTCTCCTTCGTGCCGGCATACCGGCCAAACCCCTGTGATGAGGGCGAAAATCGGTGGCGGCATGCCCTTCGGCGCCGCCCCTCCGCTCCTCAATCCGCGGAAAACGTCGAAATGGCGGGCCAATGCAAAACGGGCAGAAGCCTCAACCGGCCTGCCCAGCACGGCCCATTGCAGCATCGATCAAGCCGATGGCTGCCCTGAATGCGGCGTCTATAGCCAAATTCGTAGTATCGAGCAAGACCGCGTCTTCGGCCTGGCGGAGCGGAGCGACGGGCCGGTTCTTGTCACGCGCGTCGCGCGCGAGGATATCGGCCAGCACTTCGCCTTCTCTGACGTCGATCCCGTCTTCCTTGAATTCGCGATAGCGGCGCCGAGCGCGCTCTTCCGGCGTCGCCGTGACGAAGAGCTTCACGTCGGCATCAGGGCAGACGATTGTGCCGATGTCGCGGCCGTCGATCACGGCGCCGGGCTTCTTGCGGGCGAAGGCGCGCTGATAGGCGAGCAGGGTCTTGCGGACCTCCGGATGCCGCGCGACGAGCGACGCCGCTTCGCCGAGCTCGGGCGTTCGCAAGTCCGGATCGTCGAGGCTCTTGGCATCGAGCGCGCGCGCCGCGGCGAGCGCGCGCCTGGGATCGGAGGGATCGCCGCCGGCGGCCAGCGTGTCGCGCGCAACCGCGCGGTACAGCTTGCCGGTGTCGAGATGATGCAGTCCGTAATGTGCGGCGACCCGCTTGGCGAGCGTGCCCTTGCCTGAGGCGGCCGGACCGTCGATGGCGATGATCATAAGAGGCTACCCCCGCCGCTCGATCGCGTCTCAGCCCGCCTGCTTCGCTCGCTCGATGCCGGCGCGGATCAGATCCGCGGCTTCGGCAGAGTCGGCCCAGCGCGTCAACTTCGCCCATTTGCCCTTTTCGAGGTCCTTATAGTGCTCGAAGAAATGGGCGATCTGCTCGATGAGGATCTCGGGCAAGTCGCGATAGCTGCCGACGCGCTTGTAGAAAGCATGCAGCTTGTCGACGGGAACGGCGATGATCTTCTCGTCAGTCCCCGCCTCGTCCTCCATGAGCAGCGCGCCGATCGGCCGCGCGCGGATCACGACGCCTGACGACACGGGCGTCGGCGCCACGACCATGCAGTCCACCGGATCGCCGTCCTCCGACAGCGTATGCGGCACGAAGCCGTAATTCGCCGGGTAGTACATGGCGGTGTGCAGGAAGCGGTCGACGAACATGGCGCCCGATTTCTTGTCGATCTCGTATTTCACCGGCACGCCGCCTTGCGGGATCTCGATGATCACGTTGATTTCGTGCGGAGGATTGTCGCCGGTCGTGATGCGGGAAATATCCATTGTCGCGCCGCCTAGTCCTTCTAGCCGAAATTTGCGCCGAGCTTGGTCAAGAGCGGTACGAAGCTCGGGAAGCTCGTGGCGATCATGCTCGTGTCATCGACGGTAACGGGCTTGGCTGCGCCGAGCCCTAGCGTCAGGAAAGCCATGGCGATGCGGTGGTCCATATGCGTCTCGACCAACGCGCCACCTTCGACATTCCCCCTGCCCTGCACCACGAGATCGTCGCCTTCGATGCGCGTCTCGACCCCGCAGGCGGAAAGCCCGGCGGCCGTGGCGGCGAGCCGGTCGCTCTCCTTCATCTTGAGCTCGGACAAGCCTTCCATGCGCGTCTCGCCTTCGGCGAACGCTGCGATGCAGGCAGAGCACCGGATATTCGTCGATCATTGAAGGCGCGCGCTCGGCCGGAACGTGGACGCCGCGCAACGCGCTCGAGCGGACGCGCAAATCGCCTACCGGCTCGCCGCCCGCCTCGCGCAGATCGAGCACCTCGAGCTCGGCGCCCATCTCTTGCAACGTCTCGATGAGCCCCGCGCGCGTGGGGTTGAGCAGCACGTTCTCCACGACGATGTCCGAGCCCGGGCAGATCAGCGCGGCGCCGATCAGAAACGCAGCCGAGCTTGGATCGCCCGGCACAGTCACGGGCACGCCATGCAGCTCGGCATCGCCGACGATCGTGATCGCGCTCGCGCCCTCGCCGCGATCCTCGACCGCAACCTCAGCCCCGAAGAACCTCAGCAGCCGCTCTGTATGATCCCGCGTCGGGAGCTTCTCGATGACGGTGGTGCGGCCCGGCGCGTGCAGCCCGGCAAGAAGCACTGCGGACTTTACCTGCGCCGACGGCACGGGCAGGTCGTAGATGATGGGAAGCAGGTCCTCGGTGCCGTGCACCTGCAGAGGCAGCGTGGCGTGATCCTCGTCGCCCTCCACATCGAGGCCCATCGCCGTCAATGGCTGGAGCACGCGGCCCATGGGACGGCGCCGCAGCGAGGCGTCGCCCGTAAGCTCGACACCCATGTCATGACCCGCGATCACGCCGAGCATCAGCCGGCTGCCGGTGCCTGAATTGCCGAAGTCGAGAGGCGCGCCAGGCGCGCGCAATCCGCCAACGCCCTGCCCGGCCACTTCGAGAGCGCCGTTAGAGCGCACCACCGAAGCGCCAAGCGCCGCCACGGCCCGAGCCGTGGCCAGCACGTCCTCGGCGTCCAGCAGCCCCTCGATGCGCGTGCGCCCGGTCGCGAGCGCGCCTAGGATCACCGCGCGGTGCGAGATCGACTTGTCGCCGGGCACCGTCACGCGCCCGGAGAGGCGCGCGGAAGGGCTTGCGGTCAAAGGCTGCGGCATAGGCGCTCAGGGGCGGTTTTGCGAGGCTCAATAGCTTTTGACAGCACGAAGCGAGCGTGGCAATGGGGACACGGAACTCACGACAAACACGAGGAAGTCAATGTCGAAACCCGCACGGGGAAGCAAGCGCGTTTGCCCGAGCTGTGGGGCGCGGTTTTACGACTTAAGCCGGACGCCGATCGTCTGTCCGGTCTGCCAAACGGTCTATCAGGTGACGCCGCCCGCTCCTTCGCGGCGCGAGCGTGCCGCGCCCGTACAAGCAAGGAAGGTCGTTGAGCCGGAGGTGGAAGCCCCGGTGCTCGGCGGCGCCGAAGTCATCAGCCTGGAAGAGGTCGAGGAGGCCGGAGCCGAAGTGCCCATCGAGGAAGACGAGGAGATCGTCGATATCGGTGACGACGCGGTTGAGGTTCCGGCCGGCGGCGACGACGAGAACGCCTTCCTCGAGGAAGAGGAAGGCGAGGCCGACGTATCGGGCATCGTCGGAACGCCGGGCGAGGAGACCTAACGGTCGGAAGCCGGAAGCCGGAAGCACCGGCTACGGCTCTAGCCGGTGCATTTTCCTTGAACCGTCCGACCTCGCAGCCTAAGTCAATCCCGGAAATCATGGCCGCGACCCATCCGCCGGCCTTGCTGGCTTCCGGCTTCTGATTTCCGGTTTCTGACTTCTGGAAGGGGCCATAGCTCAGTTGGGAGAGCGCGTGAATGGCATTCACGAGGTCGGCGGTTCGATCCCGCCTGGCTCCACCAAGTTTCTCAAAGGTAGCTGGTATTCTGCGCTCTTCAGTGGAGGAAGCCATGCCTGCAAAATCTCCAACCGTTGTTCTCCTCGCGTTGGCAGCGGCTGTTATGGCTCCGTCGGCGTCGGCCAGAACAGTCGCGGCGGGCCCCGCACTTGACAAGTGCGTGCTACGCGGGGGCGCAATCGTCAGCGTGGACGGAAGCGGCAAACTGTGTTGCGCAACGGACAACAACGGCCGGGATTATTGTGTCACCTGCGAAGAAAACGCCATTACCTGCGATATCGTGTACAAACCCGTGTCGCAGCCACCCGTATCCGGCGGGACTAAGAAGAAAAACTAATGACGGTCTAAAGCGGCGAACCATCACGCCCGCAGCAGTGCCCGTTTGCAGTTAAACCATCTGATCTGTGGCGATAACGCCCCTACGAAGTAGACCGTTACATGCCCGCGCATCATGCGGCGCCGGCACCGCACCGCGCTTAGTTGGCGTAGCGGTTCTGGCTCGTCTTTGCGCTCGCGGAATCGGCGGCTTTGCGGGACCGCACGATCGTCTTGATGGGCCCGCGCGGCATGCCGGACAATTCGCTGATCTTGCGGTCCTGGACCTCGATGAAGGTCCGCGCCGGCGTGTCTCCGTCGAGTCCACCCAGCTCTGCCGCTGGCACTTTGCGGTTAGAGGTCTGCGTCCCGTCTTCATAGATGACGTCGAACAGCACGAAGCCATTGGGGATTTGTTGTTTCTTGCGGGCCATGTGCCTCTCCGATCTAAGACCTTCCGTCGCTCGGGATTTTCTCGGCGTCGGACGTGGGGATTTCCGGGGTATCGCCGCGAGCGGCCTTACGCTTGGCGGCCTCCTCTTCGCGGCGCTGTTGCTTCTCTTGCTTTTTCTGCCCCTTCGCGCGGTTGCGATCCGCGCGCTGCTGGTTGTAGTTGGGCTTGAACGCCATATCGCGTCCTCCTCGTTATTTCTTGCGTGACTTGGAACGCGGCGCGGGCGCGGGTGCAAGCGCTGCGGCTTCCCGATCTTCAGCTTCCTTGGCGAGCCGCAGCGCGCGCAAACGCGCGGTCTTCTCGACCATCGCGTCGTGCTCGCGCGCCTGCTCCTGCATGAAGTTCGATTCCCGCTTCCGGGATTGATTCAACATCGCTTCGGCGTTGCGCCTAGCGGCGCTGGTGCGCGTAGGGATTTTGCTCATGTTAAGTCTCCTAGGAATACATAGGCCGGGCCGAGGCTCCCCGGGCCGCAGACAGGGGCTTGGTGCGCCGGCCGCCGGGTCGCCGCGGCCGCTTGCCTGAAGGTGCGGCAGGAGCGCGGTCCGTATGCCGCCCGACGGATGCCGTTTCGCCCTGCGCGAAACGATGCGCGGCAATGGCGACGGGGCTTTTGGTCAATCCCTCGATGGCGCGCAGAAATGGCCGTTCGCTCGAATCGCAGAACGAGATGGCGCTTCCTTCGGCGCCGGCTCTGGCCGTTCGGCCGATCCGGTGCACGTAGCTTTCCGGCTCGTTTGGCAGCTCGTAATTAATGACATGCGAGATCAGCGGCACGTCGATGCCGCGCGCGGCGATGTCGGTCGCGACGAGGATGCGCGCCCGCCCGCTGCGAAACGCTTCAAGCGACCGCACCCTGGCGTTCTGCGCCTTGTTGCCGTGCAGCGCCTCCGCGCTCAGAGCGGCCTCCCGCAGGAACTTGCAGACGCGATCCGCGCCGCGCTTGGTGCGGGTGAAGACCAGCACGCGATCCATGCCCGGATCGGCGAGCAGCGCCGTGAGCAGATCACGCTTGACCTGGGCCTGAACGAAATAGACGCTTTGATCGATGCGCTCGGCTGAGACATTCGCCGGAGAAACGTCGATACGTACGGGATCGCGCAGGATTTCCTGGGCAAGCTTGGCGATATCAGGCGGCATGGTGGCGGAGAACAGGAGCGTCTGCCGTTCCTTGCGGCATGCGGCGACGATCTTCCGCACGTCGCGGATGAAGCCCATGTCCAGCATGCGGTCGGCCTCGTCGAGGACGAGGATCGAGACGGCGTCGAAGCTGACATGGCGTTGTGCACAGAGATCGAGCAGTCGTCCGGGCGTGGCGATCAGGATGTCGACGCCTTGTGCCAGCGCCCGAACTTGCTGTCCCTGTCCCACGCCGCCGAAGATGACGGCCGAGCGCAAGTCGAGGCCGCGCCCATAGGCACGGAACCGCTCGCCGATCTGGCCGGCGAGCTCGCGCGTCGGGGCAAGGATGAGCGCGTGCGGCCGTCGCGGCTCGCGCTTGAGGCGCTGCGTGGCGAGGCGTTGCAGAATCGGAAGAGCGAAGGCAGCGGTCTTCCCGGTGCCCGTCTGGGCGATGCCGAGCAAATCCCTGCCTTCGATCAGGCGAGGGATGGCCTGCACCTGAATTGGGGTCGGTTTGAGGTATTTCTCGCTCCTGAGAGCGCGCCGCAAAGGCTCGCTCAGGCCGAGGTCGTCGAAAGAACCAAGTGTCACTTAGAATTATCCTTATGCGCCAAAACCCCGTGAAGAAACGGGGCGATGGCGGCATTTAAGCCGAAGTCCCACGCGCTGACTGGGACCAACCGATTGATTGAAAAATTGACCCGGGATGAAACGCCGCAAAGATGTGCGGCAGCTCCGCGCGATCGCGAGCAATTCGAATGATGCGAAGATGGGCGGCAGGCGCCGTGAAGTCAAGGTCGGATTTCGTTAAGCATCGCGCAGCGCCGCCCCTGCTCCGCTACACGGAAAGTTGTTGTTGAGTGCAGTCCTGCATCAAATGCGTGTGACTCACGGTCTTTTCGATACCAAATCGAGCTGCTTCCCCCATATTTCCTTTTCGTGTGCTCACCTGAGCACAACTGGGGACATGAAGTGATCAATCAAAGTACTTCCTGCGGAGCTTGGGCATGACGCTGTTCGTGCTGGCCTATCTTGCGGGCGTGCTGACCATCTTGAGCCCGTGCATCCTGCCGGTGCTTCCGTTCATCTTCGCCCGCGCCGATCGCCCGTTCTTGAGGAGCGGGCTGCCGCTGCTTCTCGGCATGGCGGTAACCTTCGCCGCCGTCGCCACGCTCGCGGCTGTGGCCGGAGGCTGGGCCGTCGCGGCCAACCAATACGGCCGGGTCGCCGCGATGATCCTGCTCACCGTGTTCGGCCTTGCCCTTCTCTTCCCGCAGCTCTCCGATTGGCTCACGCGGCCGCTCGTTCGGCTCGGCGCGCGTCTCTCCGACTCTGCCGAGCAGCGCGCGGCCTCGGGCGACAATTCGATCCTCCCATCGCCGCTGCTCGGCGTCGCCACGGGTCTCCTCTGGGCGCCATGTGCCGGACCCGTCCTCGGCCTTGTCCTGACGGGCGCGGCGCTGCACGGAGCGAACATGCAGACGACGTTTCTGCTGCTCGCCTTCGCGGCAGGCGCGGCGACCTCGCTCGCGCTTGCGCTTCTTGTCGGCGGGCGCATCTTCCAGGCGATGAAGCGATCGCTCGGCGCCGGCGAATGGGTCAGGCGGGGTTTGGGCGTTGCCGTGCTGGCCTCGGTCGCGGCCATCGCGCTCGGCCTCGATACGGGCCTCCTCACCCGCCTCTCGACCGCGAGCACCGCGGCACTCGAGCAGAGCCTGATCGACAGGCTCCATCCCGACGCGAAACCGGCATCGACCGTCATGACCGGCGGCCCTGCGATGACTGGCGGCCCGAATGTGATGACGGGCGGCCCCGCGATGACCGGCGGCTCGAGCGTATGACCGTAGTCCGGCATGATGATGCAGGGCAAGCCCGCTGAAGGCGCGCAAGCGCTGCCGGTCGAAGGCGCCATGCCGCCCATCACAGGCGCGGTCGAATGGCTGAACTCCCCGCCGCTCACAACGGAGCAGCTCAAGGGCAAGGTCGTGCTGATCGACTTCTGGACCTATTCCTGCATCAACTGCCTACGCACGATCCCTTACGTCCGCGCCTGGGCTGAGAAGTACAAAGACCAGGGCCTCGTGGTGATCGGCGTGCACACGCCGGAATTCGCCTTCGAGAAGGACATCGGCAACGTGAAGGACGCGATCGCCGACCTGAAGATCGCCTACCCCGTCGCGGTCGACAACGACTACGCCATCTGGCGCGCCTTCAATAACCGCTACTGGCCCGCGCATTACTTCATCGACGCGCAGGGCCGCATCCGCCACCATCATTTCGGCGAAGGCAGCTACGACGTCTCCGAGCGCGTGATCCAGGAGCTTCTCGCCGAGGCCGGCAAGGCCGAGGTCGCGGGCGACCTCGTTTCGGTGAACGCCACGGGCGCCGAGGCGCCGGCCGCGATGGAGACCGTCAAGTCGCCCGAGACCTATATCGGCTACGACCGCGCTGAGAACTTCATCTCGCCTGGCGGCCTCGTCGAGAACGCGGCCCATGTCTATGCGCCGGAGCCCCCGCGCCTCAACGAATGGGCCTTGTCGGGAGACTGGACGGTCGACAAGGAGCACGCACGCCTCAACGCGATGGACGGCAGCATCGTCTATCGCTTCCATGCGCGCGACCTGCATCTCGTGCTCGCGCCCGCGACCGACGGCAAGCCGGTGCGCTTCAAGGTCACGCTCGACGGCGCGCCGCCGGGCGACGATCACGGCATGGATGTCGACGCGAGCGGCGAAGGTATCGTCACCGGCGAGCGCCTCTACCAGCTCGTCCGCCAGAAGGGCGATGTCGGCGAGCGCACCTTCGAGATCAAGTTCCTCGATCCCGGCGTCCAGGCCTACGCCTTCACCTTCGGATAACATCGGAGCAGTCACCATGAACAAAGCATCGCACACCCTCGCCAGGCTTGGTCTCTTCGCGGCCTCACCGCCGCGCTTATCTTTACGGCGGCTGGCGTCGGCCTCTCCAGGCAGGCGGCCGAGGGAGCTCGATCCATCCCGCCGCCCACGCTCGACGAGCAGGCGAAAGCCCGATGCGCGCGAGGAAGTCGCCGTGTTTGCGGGCGGATGCTTCTGGGGCGTGCAGGGCGTGTTCCAGCACCTGAAGGGCGTGAGGAATGCCGTCTCGGGTTATGCCGGCGGCAACAAGCAGACCGCGCGCTACGACATGGTCGGCCTCGGCAACACCGGTCATGCCGAAGCGGTCCGCATCACCTACGACCCGAAGGAGATCAGTTACGGCCGGCTGCTGCAGATCTATTTCTCGGTTGCGCACAATCCGACGGAGCTCAACCGGCAAGGCCCCGACATCGGCACGCAATACCGCTCGGCGATCTTCCCGATGGACGACGAGCAGGCGAAGATCGCCAAGGCCTATATTGGCGAGCTGAACCGTGCGCGCGTGTTCGATGCGGCCATCGTCACCAAGATCGAGCCGGACCAGGCGTTCTATCCGGCCGAGGACTATCACCAGGACTTCATGGTCCTGAACCCGAGCTACCCTTACATCGTGATCCACGACCGGCCGAAGCTCGAGAGCCTGAAGCGGCTGTTCCCGGATCTTACCGCGCCGAGCCGGTGCTCGTCTCCGCGCAAGTCTCGAACTGAGAACGCGTCGAGCCGCCCATGCGGCGCTCGCCCGGGAAGCGAGACCTAAGGGTCAAGCGCCTGCACTGATCGAGTCCGCTGAGAGGACACGCGGGCTGGACCCTTAGGAGCGTTCCGTCTCGCGGATCACTTTGAGCGGGAGCGCGCCCGCCGACACCGTGTCGGTGAACCGCTCCTCCTTCCTGTGGACGTGCTCATGGAGCGAGCGCGGGCGCAGATCATAGAAGATGACGCGTTGGTCCTTGATGTCAAATGGCTGGCCTCGCAGAGGATGATCACTCGCGTTCAGCGCGAGGAGCCGTTAGCTATTCAAGTTTTCGGACGGCAAGATTAACGGCACAAGCGGCGTCGAGTCTAGTGCGCGCCTTCGACCGTTACGTTGATATCCGCCGCGCGGGCCCGTGAAACCTGCTGGGCAAGTTTTGGTCGTAGGCGCCGGGCGCGATCTGATTGTGTCGCCGGACTTGGCGACCGCGATCGCGTGTGACAGCGTCTTGAACGCCGTCAGCGTGCTGCGGCCGTCATTCGTATCGCTTCCCTGCTTAGAGCTGACGTACCAGATCATCGTGTTTCAAATCCCCCTGACTTGGGGGGCACCTTACTGCAAGCGGCACGGCGCTAGAAGATGGCTCAAGCACGGCCGCGCTGTTTCCATCCCAAATGACGATCGGAGAAGGGCGCGCGACGGGTAGTGAAAATGCGGTACCGCCACCCCCACTTAACGTCCTAGACAGACGCCTCATGGTGCCGAGGCAACCTCGTAAGGAGGACTGACAAAGCCGATGAACGAGTACGAAAAAGAAGCTGACCCGCGCGTTCCCATGAGCATGAAGGAGCTTGCGCTCCTCGGCGACGGCGAGGTGGCCTATATCAAGCAGCTTGACCCCGTGGCCGCCGAGCAGCCTGTTCCCTTCGCTCGAGAAGGCACCGAAGGGCATCGACCTCTACGCCGTGCTCGGCGCCGACGGCACGCCGCTCGCGCTCACCGACAGCCGCATGGCGGCGATCGCTAACGCCATCGAGAACGATCTCGTCCCCGTCAGCGTGCATTAGCGCGAGCGCGCGAGCTCAGTCAGGGAAGTTGACGATCGCGCCGTTGAGCGGGGCGCCTCTCGTTGGGGCCACGCGCTCAAGCCGCATGGGAGGAGGCTTCCTCCTGCGTCAGCACCGCATAGATTGCGGCCGCATCTTTCGAGGCGCGAAACTTCTCCACGACCCTGCCGTCGCGCAAGAGCCGCGAGATGCGGGCAAGCGCCTTGAGGTGATCGGCGCCCGCGCCTTCCGGCGCGAGCAGCAGGCACACGATGTCCACCTTGTCGCCGTCGACCGAGTCGAAATCGATCGGCTCGGACAGGCGCGCGAAAAAACCAGCGATTTGCTTGAGTCCCGCGAGCTTGCCGTGGGGAATGGCGACGCCCTGGCCGAGCCCGGTGGAGCCCAGCCGCTCGCGCTGCCACAGCACATCGAAGATCTCGCGCTCGCCGAGTCCGGTGAGCTTAGCGGCGCGCGCCGAGAGTTCCTGCAGGAGCTGCTTCTTGGTCTTCGCCCTAAGCGAAGTCAGCACAGCGTCTGGCACGATGAATTTGCTTGGGTTCATGTCCCTACATCCGATTGGCGGCGCCGGCTCCATGCCGGCGCGTCCGCCTAGCGGCGCTTCGCGCGCCTTTTGCCCGCCGGGTCGATCCAGCCGATATTGCCGTCGTCGCGCCGGTAGACCACATTGAGATCCCCGCTGCTCGCGTTGCGGAATACGACGAACGGCCGGTCGGAAATGTCCATCTGCATCACGGCGTCTCTGACCGCCATTTCGTGCAGCATCGTTTCGGCCTCGGCAATGATGATCGGGTTGTCCTCATCGCTTACCTCCTGCTCTTCGTGGCGAGCCTGGATGACGTAGTCCGCGGCGGGCGTCTGCTTGAGCGGGCTCTCGCCCCCGCCATGCTTCTTTAGCCGGCTCGTATAGCGCCCGACGCGCTTCTCGAGCCGCTCGCAGGCGAGATCGGCGCTCTGATAGGCATCCGGCGCGACGCCATGGGCTTCGAGACTCATGCCCTGCCATAGATGGATCGTGCAATTGGTTCTGAACCCCCCATGGTCCTTCTCGATGCGCACATGCCCGGAAGGTGGCCGCCCGATGAATTTCTCGACCGTCGTTGCGACCCGCTCCTGGACGTAACTGCGCAACGCCCCACCGACGTCCAGGTTCTTTCCGGTAACTTGTATCGTCATCGCCCTTGGGAAGACTGTCGAACAGGCCCCTTCAGCAACACTTCCCGGGACGCATGTTTCTCGCGGAGCCGATCCTCCACCAGGGCGCTTTCGCCAACCCTGGGCCCAAATCGTCGGCCTCTCACCCGCGCGATTTGAGGCTAGACGCGAGCCCCCGGAGTGTCAAACCTTCAATTCCCTCTTTACAGAATTCACTTGGTAGAACAGCAAGTTATACCGTCATCAAAGGCTTGCGCCAAGCTCGATGCGCTTGAGTCTCCGGCGCTGCACCGAAGAGGGGATTCGCAGCGCCTCGCGGTATTTCGCCACCGTCCGGCGCGCGATATCAATGCCGTCGCCCTTCAGACGTTCCACGATCTTGTCGTCCGAGAGAACGTCGCTTGCGGGCTCGGCCTCGATCATCTCGCGGATGCGGTGGCGCACGGCCTCGGAGGAATGCGCATCCCCGTCGCAGGTCGCCGCGATCGCCGAGGTGAAGAAATATTTCAGCTCGAACAGGCCGCGATTGGTCGCCATGTACTTGTTCGCGGTAACGCGGCTCACCGTGGATTCGTGCATCGAGATCGCGTCGGCCACGGTCTTCAGGTTCAGCGGCCGCAAATGGCGCACGCCATAGGTGAAGAACGCATCCTGCTGGCGCACGATCTCCTGTCCCACTTTGAGGATGGTGCGGGCGCGCTGGTCGAGGCTTTTCACGAGCCAGTTCGCGGTTTGCAGGCAATCGGAAAGGTAGGTCCGGTCCTCTTTGCGCGTCGCAGCCTTGCACACGGTCGCGTAATAGCTCTGGTTCACCAGCACGCGGGGCAGCGTGTCGCTGTTCAGCTCGACATGGAAGCTCCCGTCAGGCAGCGCCCGCACGAGCACGTCAGGCACGATCGGCTGGGTGGGTGAGGATCCGTATTTCAGCCCGGGCTTCGGATTGAGCCGCTTCACCTCCTTGATCATGTCGCAGAGATCTTCGTCCGTGACGCGGGCAGCGCGCTTCAGCGCGGGTAGATCGTGTGCCGCCAGGAGATGCAGATTGTCGATCATCGAGGCCATCGCCGGGTCGCAGCGGTCCTGCTCCTTGAGCTGGAGCATCAGGCATTCGCGCAAGTCGCGCGCGAACACGCCGCACGGCTCGAACCCCTGCATGACCGCGAGCGTCTCCTCGATGAGCGAGAGCGGCGCGCCGAGCAGCTCGGCAAGCGCCTCGAGGTCGCCGCGCAGATAGCCGGCCTCGTCCGTCATGTCGATCAGATGCTGGCCGATCAGCCGTCGCGCCGGATCGGCGAAAGCGAGCGTCAAGTTGCTCGGTGAGATGGTCGCGCAGCGTCCGTTCCGCCGTGACATAGGCTTCGAGATTCGCGACCTCTCCGTCCGACGCAGGCTGCCCCTGGCCGAGCGTGCTCCAGCCGGAGTCCTTTAACGCGCCGGGGAAGAAATTGTCCGCGTCGGGGAAGGCGTCCTGCGGCTCGATGTCGAGTTCGGCGGTCCGTCCCGGCCCGCTGTCGGATCCGAGATCGATCCACTCCTCGCCGTCGCCCGCTTCGGCCTCCGCCTCTCGGGGCGCTTCGACCGCCGCACCGTTCGTCTCCTGCCGCTCTTCGTGTCTGGCGACTTCCGACGGCCCGCTGCCCTCTTCGGCGTCCTCGCGCTCGAGCAGCGGGTTCCGTTCGAGCTCAGCCTCGACGAAGCTCGCAAGCTCGAGGTTGGAAAGCTGCAGGAGCTTGATCGCCTGCTGGAGCTGCGGCGTCATCACCAGACTGTGGGTCTGGCGGAGTTCGAGCTTTGTGGTGATCGCCATTATCCGAACGCACCCGCGATCAACTTCACTCAGATCCTGAACTGGTCGCCGAGATAGACGCGCCGCACGTCCTCGTTGTTGACGATTTCCTGCGCGGTGCCGTGGGTCAGCACCATGCCGTCATGGATGATGTAGGCGCGGCTTACGAGGTCGAGCGTCTCGCGCACATTGTGGTCGGTGATGAGCACGCCGATGCCGCGGTCGGTGAGGTGGCGCACCAGCGTGCGGATGTCGTTGACGGCGATCGGGTCGATGCCGGCAAACGGCTCGTCGAGCAGCATGAAGGAGGGACGCGTGGCGAGAGCGCGCGCGATCTCGACGCGACGGCGCTCGCCACCCGAAAGCCGCATCGCCGGCGATTTCCGCAAGCGCGTGATGCGGAACTCTTCGAGCAAGGCATCAAGCTGCGCGTACCGCTCGCGCTTGTTGGGCTCCACCGTCTCGAGCACCGCGAGGATGTTCTCCTCGACGGTAAGACCGCGGAAGATCGAGGCCTCTTGCGGCAGATAGCCGATGCCGAGGCGCGCGCGCCGGTACATCGGCAGCTTGGTCACGTCGCGGCCGTCGATCTTGATGCTTCCTTCGTCGGCCGGGATCAGGCCCGTGATCATGTAGAAGACGGTGGTCTTGCCGGCGCCGTTCGGTCCGAGCAGCCCGACCGCCTCGCCGCGCGCGAGCTCGAGGCTCACGCCGCGCACCACGGTGCGCTTCTTGAAGCTTTTGACGACGGATTGGACTGTAAGTCGGCCGGCCGCGGGATCGGGCGAAGGCGCGGCCGTCTGGGCAGGCTGTTGCAGGGGAACGGTAATGCCCTGCACGGCGAGTGCCTCGCGCCCCGGGAACGACAGTAGCTTGCCCACTGACCCCTTGCTCCTTCAGTTGAGGCGCCGGCCGGTCGATGTCCGGCGAACGGCAGGCGCGCTCTATTGTTGCCGCATGGGATCGAGCGGCATCGGCGCGGCATCTCCAAATGTGCCACTATCCGGCTTGCCGCCGGCTGCGTCGGCACTAGGCTTGGCCGCCGGCGCCGCACCATCTTCCGGCTTGGCGTCGCCCGGCTTGAGGCCGCCCAGTCCTCCCTTCGGCATGAAAAGCGCGCGGATGCGGCCTCCGGTGGAGGAACTGGCCGTGTTTTCGAACCGGCTCTGGCCTGTCTTCAGGTCGATGACGAGCCGGTCACCCTTTAGCACATTCTCCCCTTGGGTTAACACCACATTGCCCCCCACGGTTACCAACTGCGAGGGCACGTCGTAGAGCGCCCATTCGCTGGTCGTGGTCTGATTGTCTTGGGTGTTGATGACGACATTGCCCTTGGCTTCGATCTTGGTGATCTGCGTGCCGTCGTCGCCCTTGGCTTTCTTCGCCGCGTCGGCGCTACCCTCGGCTGTCGGCGCGTCGCTTGCGCCGGTGCTTTCGGCGCTTTCGGCGCCGCCAATCCCGAGCCGGTTGCCGCCGCTATAATGGACGTCGAGCTCGGTTGCGCTGGAGCGTCGTCTTGCCCTGCACGGCTTTGACGTTGCCCTTGAAGGTCGCGAGCTTCTCCTTGTCGCGCACGACGAGCATGTCCAACTCGATGTCGATCGGCTCCTTGGAGTCGCCGGACAGCGCGCCAAATTTGTTGGTCGTGGTTTCCGCGGAGACAGACACGGCCGAAGCCAATATCGCCAAGCCAAGCATGATGCTTGCGACGATGCGTGCGAGCCGGGCCGCGAAGCCGAGATGCAGGCCGCTCATTGCGCGCCCAACCTCACTTGCGCCCGCGTCCTGCTCGCGGTAGGGCTTGGCAGCGGCGGAACGTCATTGTTCGGCACGCCGGCCCTTGCCGGCTTCGCGGCCCGGCTTCTGGTCCCTGGTCAGGTGGACATGCACCTTGCCGCGGAAGGTGAGCGTGCTGTCGGCCGAGCGGAAGGTGAGTGCGTTCGCGCGCACCGTCCCGCCCGTGGTCTTGAAGTAGACGGGCCTGTGCGAGCGGAGTGTCTGGGTCTTCATGTCGAGCGTGGCGTGGGTCATCTCGCCGCTCACCCCCGAGCTCGTGGCGATGGTGATCTTGTCCTGCATCACGAGCCGCTCGGCGGTGCTGTCGAACACGCCGCGGGTCGCATTCATGCGCGACCAGTTGCCGGACGGATTGGATAGGTCTGCCTTCAGCGCATTGAGCTTGACGATCTTCGGGTTCTTTACGTCCTGGTCCGCATAGTCGGCGCTCACCACATAGGCGCCGTTCCGCTTGTCGGCGCCCTTGAGCTTCGGGTTGATCATGCGCAGTTTGCCGCCGGACACCTGGATGCCGCTCGATGCTCGCGGTCATATCGCCGATGCCGACTTTGACGCTGAACTGGGTGGAAATGAAATAGGCGGCAAGCACGAGCACTGCGAGGATCGGAAGCACCTTGCGCAAGAACGAGACGACACGCGTGTGGCGCTCGGCGGCGAGAAAGGCGAACTCGCGCTCCTCGGCCGTGCGCATGCGGTAGTGCGAGCCTCCCGGAACGACATTCGCCTCGATCGACATTTCTCGCCCATGCAAAGGCTCGCTGCCCGGCGAGCCGGTCCGTCAGCTAGCCCTAGGACTTTGCTCACATTGCGACGGCGGCCAGCGGCCCGAGCGCGCCATTCTCCGGCCTTTTTGGCCGTTCTTTAAGCCCTAGTGCGCGAAGGGGTCGATCTCGGACCAGCCTTCAAGATCGAGCTCGGCGCGCATGGGCAGGAACTCGAAACAGGCGCGCGCAAGCTTCTCGCGGCCCTCGCGCTTCAGCATGGCGTCGAGTTTCTCCCTTAGCGCGTGCAGATGCAACACGTCGCTCGCGGCATAATTGAGCTGATCCACGGTCAACTCGGGCGCGCCCCAGTCCGAGGATTGCTGCTGCTTGGAGAGCTCGATGCCGAGCAACTCGCGGCAAAGGTCCTTGAGGCTGTGGCGGTCGGTGAAGGTGCGGGCAAGCCGCGAGGCGACCTTGGTGCAATAGACCGGCTGCGGCATGACGCCGAGAAAATGCTTGAGCACGGCCATGTCGAAGCGGCCGAAATGGAAGATCTTGAGCACGCTCTCGTCGGCGAGGAGGCGGGTAAGCTCGGGCGCATCGTAGCGCCCGGCGGCGAACTGGACGAGCGCGGCCGTCCCGTCACCATCGGAGAGCTGCACGAGGCAGAGCCGGTCGCGATTGGGATTGAGCCCCAGCGTCTCGGTGTCGATGGCGACGGCCCGGCCGGAAAAGCGTCCCGGCGGCAGGTCGCCCTTGTAGAGTTCGATGGTGGGCGAGGCGGTGTTCAAGCTTCAAGCTCTCCTTGGCGGCGGCATTCTTACCGCAGCGGCGCTTAAGAAAGCCGGAATGGTGCCCAGGAGAAGACTCGAACTTCCACGCCCTTTCGGGCACTAGCACCTGAAGCTAGCGCGTCTACCAGTTCCGCCACCTGGGCTGATGGCCCCTCAAGTACGGTCGGCCCCTGCCAAAGTCAATCGGCGGGCGAAGCGCCTTCAACCCTTGGCCCCGGTCGTGTATTGCTGCACCTGCGAGAGCCGGAGCGAGTCGTGGCGATTACGCTGAACAACAGGGCGCTCGTGACGATCTATGGCGGCTCGGGCTTTATCGGGCGCCATGTCGTCCGCGCCATCGCCAGGACCGGCGCGCGCATGCGCGTCGCGGTCAGGCGACCCGAGCTTGCCGGCCACCTCCAGCCGCTCGGCGGCGTGGGCCAGATCAGCCTGGTGCAGGCCAATGTCCGCTTCCCTGAATTCGCTGATCGCGTCGTCGCGCGGCGCCGACGCCGTCGTCAACCTGGTCGGCATTCTCTTCCCGACCGGCAAGCAGACCTTCAAATCGGTGCAGGACGAAGGCGCGCGCCATGTGGCGGAGGCGGCCTGGGCGGCGGGCGCAAAAGTGCTCGTGCATGTCTCGGCGATCGGCGCGAGCGCGGAAGCGAAATCCGTCTATGCCCGCACCAAGGCCGAAGGCGAACGGGCGGTGCGGGAGATCTTTCCGCAGGCGGTGATCCTTCGCCCCTCCATCGTGTTCGGACCGGAGGACGATTTCTTCAACCGCTTCGCCGCGCTCGCGCGCGCGCTGCCCGCGCTCCCGCTGATCGGCGGCGGTAAGACGCGGCTCGAGCCCGTCTTCGCCGGCGACGTGGCCAAAGCGGCGCTGGCCGGGATAACGGGTCAAGCGAAGGCAGGCGCGCCGTACGAATTGGGCGGCCCCGAGATCCTCAGCATGAAAGAGGTCATGCAGCGCGTGCTCGACTACACGATGCGCAAGCGCTGGCTCGCGCCGATGCCCTTCTGGCTCGCCAAGACGAAGGCGGCCTTCCTGCAGCTCTTCCCGAATCCGATGCTGACCGTCGACCAGGTGCGGCTCCTCCAGAGCGACAGCGTGGTAAGCGAGGAAGCGAAACGCGCAAGGCGCACGCTGGAAGGACTCGGCATCGAGCCGGTCGCGGTCGCCTCGGTCGTGCCGGATTACCTCGAGCAGTTCCGCCCACGCGGCCAGTTCTCGACCTACCGGCCCTAGAGCATGATCCCGAAAAGTGGGAACCGGTTTTCGGAAAAGCATGTCCTCGGGCTTGACCCGAGGGATCATGCTCAACTTAAGAGTAGACCATCACCAGCAGGAAGCCGCCGAGGATCATGCGGTAGATCACGAAGGGCAGCAGGCTCATGCGCCTGACGAGAGCCATGAGGAAGGCGATGGCCGCAAGCCCTGCGAAGAAGGTGAGGATCGCAGCGTAGAACGCATCCATGGTGATGCTTTCGCCGTCGGCGATCGCGTCGCCGATCGTGAGCACGCCCGCGCCGGCCATGGCCGGAATGCCAAGCAGGAACGAGAAGCGCGCCGCCTCCGGCCGGGTGAAGCCGAGAAAGCGGCCAGCAGTGATGGTGACGCCGGAACGGCTCGTGCCGGGGATCAGGGCAAGCGCCTGGGCAACACCTATGATAAGGGCGCTGCTGAGCGTCATGTTGGACATGCTCCGCTCCTGCGGCCCGACCATGTCGGCGACGAGCATCAAGAGACCGTAGAGGATCGTGTTCCAGGCCACGACGGCCACGTTGCGCTCGAGGTCCTCGAAGCCGAACTTCTTGAGGAACAGGCCGAAGGCGATGGCCGGGATGGTGGCAAGCACGATGTAGATAGCGAGCTTGCCGTCGTCGGTGATCTTGCCCTTGAACAGCTCGAGCGCGCCGACGGTGAGCCGCCACACGTCGCGCCAGAAATAAATGAGGATGGCGAGCAGCGTCCCTAGATGCACCATCACATCGGTGAAATGACCCTGATCGGGCCAGTGCATGATGTTCGGGACAAGGATCAGGTGGCCTGACGAGGAGATGGGCAGAAATTCGGTGATGCCCTGCACTATCGCCAGGACGATAATCTGCTCGACCGTCATTGCCCCTCGGCGCCTAGCCGCCCCGCTTGTTCCTCGCGCGAGCAGGTTCTATACCGAGCCCTAGTCCCGCGCGATTCAATTCGAACGAAATAGCCACCGAATGGGTCGATGGCGACGCTCCTGCACTATCCCCTTTGCGCCTATTCCCGGTCGATCCGGCTCGCACTCGCCGAATGCGGGGTCGAGGCCGAGCTCGCCGAGGAGAAACCGTGGGAATGGCGCCGGGAGTTTCTGGAGCTGAACCCGGCGGGCACCCTGCCGGTGCTCCTCACCGACGAGCAAGGGCCGGTTGCCGGCGCTTACGCCATCTCGGAATATCTCGGCGACACGGCCGGCGAGCGGGATCCGCGGGGCTTCCAGCCCTTCCCGGGCGACGAGGCGGCCCGCGCCGAGGTGCGGCGGCTGGTCGACTGGTTCCACCGCAAGTTCCACGAGGAGGTCACGGCCTATCTGATCGAGGAGAAGGTGTTCCGGCGCTTCGGGCCGCAAAGCGCTTCCCCCGACATGGAGGCGATGCGGGCGGGCCACGAGAACCTCCGCTATCACCTCGCCTATATTGGCCATCTCGCCGAGACGCGGAGCTGGCTCGCGGGCGATGCGCTGAGCTTCGCCGACCTCGCCGCCGCGGCGCATCTCTCGGCGCTCGATTATCTCGGCGAAGTGCCCTGGGAGGAGCACGAGCCCGCCAAGAACTGGTACGCGCTGCTCAAGTCGCGGCCCTCGTTCAGGCCGCTGCTGCAGGACCGCGTCGCGGGCTTCACCCCGTCCGGCACCTACGCCGACCTCGACTTTTAGGTCATCCGGGCGAAAGCCGGGATCCAGACGTCCAAGGCAGAGGAGCTGGGTCTGGATTCCGGCTTGCGCCGGAATGACATAGGATTGGCTATGGCTGAGACAATCAAGCAGCGCATTGCCGAAGAGGCCAAGGCGCTCGGCTTCGATGCCGTGCGCTTCACCACGGCCGACGCGGTCGAAGGCACGGGCGCGTCGCTCGCTGTGTTTCTCGGCGAGGGCCGGCACGGCGACATGGACTGGCTCGCCGCGACCGCGGAGCGCCGCAAAGCGCCTCGCGCGCTCTGGCCCGAGGCGCGGAGTGTGATCCTGCTCGGCGTGAACTATGGGCGCGGCGAAGACCCGCTCGCGTTTCTGCAAGAGCGTTCGCGCGGCGCGATCTCGGTCTATGCGCAAGGCGCCGACTATCACGACGTGATCAAGGCGAAGCTCAGGCAGCTTGCGGCGCGGGTCCAGATGTTCACCGACACCGAGGTGAAGATCTTCGTCGATACGGCGCCTGTGATGGAGAAGCCGCTTGCGGCGCGCGCAGGGCTGGGCTGGCAGGGCAAGCACACGAACCTCGTGTCGCGCGAGTTCGGCTCGTGGCTCTTCATCGGCTCGATCTTCACGAGCGCCGAGATCGAGCCCGACGCAGCCGAAGAGGATCATTGCGGTGCGTGCCGGCGCTGCCTCGATATCTGCCCGACGGCTGCGCTGACCGCGCCCTACCGCATCGACGCGCGCGCCTGCATCTCCTACCTCACCATCGAGCACAAAGGGCACATCGCGCCCCGGTTTCGCGAGCGCATGGGCAACCGCATCTTCGGTTGCGACGACTGTCTCGCCGTCTGCCCCTGGAACAAATTCGCGCAAAGCGCGCGCGAGACGAAGCTCGCCGTGCGCGCCGAAAGCGTGAACCCGCCGCTCGCCGAGCTGCTGGTGCTTGATGATGCCGCGTTCCGCGCGCGTTTCCGCGGCACGCCGATCAAGCGCACCGGCCGCGACCGTTTCCTGCGCAACGTGCTCATCGCCGCCGGCAACTCGGGCGACGCCACGCTCGTACTGCTGGTCGAGGCGCGGCTCGCCGATCCGTCACCCCTCGTGCGCGCCATGGCAGTGTGGGCACTGGCGCGGCTTGCGCCGTCGCGCTTCCACGCGCTCCGCCTCAGCGGCGCGAACGATCCCGACCCCGATGTCCGCATGGAGTGGATGGGAGAGGCGGCGTGAGCCGGCTGTTCTGTTTCGGCCTCGGCTATTCGGCGCAAGAGCTCGCCGCAAGGCTCGCGGGCAAAGGCTGGCAGATCGCGGGAACGGGACGTGATTCCGCCAATGTCGAGCGGCTTGCGGCGGAAGGCTACGCAATGGTCCGCTTCGCCGGCGAGCCCGACAATCGCGCGCTTGTCGAGCAGCTTCGCGGCACCACGCATCTTCTGCACTCGATCCCGCCGGGAGCGTTCCGGCGATCCCGTGCTCGCGCATTACCGGGCCGCGATCGCGCGCCTCTCTTCGCTTGCATGGATCGGCTATCTCTCGACCGTCGGGGTCTATGGCGACCAGCAGGGAAACTGGGTCGACGAGACGACGCGCACACTGCCCAACAGCGCGCGCACCGAGGCGCGCGTCGAAGCTGAGCAGGCGTGGCTCGCCTTCGGCGCGGAGATTGGCGTGCCCGTGCACGTGTTCCGTCTCGCCGGCATTTATGGGCCCGGCCGCAGTGTGTTCGACAAGCTGCGCGACGGCACAGCGCGGCGCGTGAAGAAGGACGGGCAGGTGTTCAGCCGCATCCATGTCGAGGACATTGCCGGCGTGCTGGAAGCCTCGATCGCGCGGCCGCGCGCCGGCGCCATCTACAACGTCGCCGACGACGAGCCGGCGGCACCCGGCGATGTCGTGGCTTATGCAGCGGAGCTGATCGGCGTGTCGCCGCCGCCTGAGGTTCCCTTCGAGGAGGCTGACCTCACGCCGATGGCGCGAAGCTTCTACGAGGGCAGCCGCCGCATCGCCAATACCCGCATCAAGTCCGAGCTTGGCGTGGAGCTGCGCTATCCCACCTTCCGCGAAGGCCTCGCCGCTCTGCTCGAGGAGACACCACCCTCCCGCGGCCGCTAGTTGTAAGTTCCCGGAATTCACGAACGCTTACCGGAAAACGGAAGCGCGGATGCCACGACAAGCCTGGCTGTGACGAGATATCATTCCGCGAACAGCCGGGTGGGGACTGGGCGCGGAACGCTTCGTGATCTTCCTTGCATCCTGCGGGTCGCCTGCGCAACTGGCGCTCGCCGCGCTGCTGTCCCAGACGCGCGCGCCGAAGACACCGGGCCGCCAACACCGTGCACCGAGGACGCCATGATCGTGTTCGACGCGTCGGGCTCGATGTCGGGCAACGGTTGGGGCCATGGCAGCGACACGAAAGGACACGTGACGCGCATCGACAAGGTCCGCGCGTCGCTCGGCAAGGTGCTGCCGAATATCACGCGCTTTCGCCGCGTCGGGCTGATCACCTATGGGCCCGGCCCGTGGCAGCAATGCAACGTGCATCTCAACCTCGAGCCGACCGCGAATGCGGCTGCCGAGATCATGGGCGTGGTGAGCACGCTCACCCCGTCCGGCAAGACGCCGCTCACGGCCTCGGTCGTGCAGGCCGCGGAGGTGCTCCACTACAGGACCGAAGCCGGCGTGGTCGTGCTTCTGACCGACGGCGAGGAGACCTGCGGTGGATCGCCGTGCAGCGTCGCGAAGCTCCTGCGCTCCGCCGCGCGCCAGCTCACGGTGCATGTTATCGGCTTGCGCGTGAAGAACTACACCTGGACCGGCGAGCAGTCCGTGACCGAGACGAAGTGCCTCGCCAACGAGACGGGCGGCTATTACATCACGGTCGAGACCGAGGACGAGCTGACCGAGGCGCTGCAGAAGACGCTCGGCTTGCCCGATGATGACCGAGCGGCCATCAGCGCCCTGAGATCAGCGCGGCGACGGTCGCTTCGAGCCGGCGCAGATCTTGCGGCCGCGACTGGCGATGGTCGCTGTCCTTGATCAGGGTGACCTCGACGTCGCCGCAGCAGAGCAGATCGGCGAGGTCGAGCGCGTGGCCCCACGGCACGTCCGCATCGCACATCCCTTGCAGGATTCGCACGGGCAGGTCGAGCGGGAGCAATCCCTCGCCGAGCAGATGCGAGCGGCCTTCCTCGATCAGGCGCCGCGTGATGGGGTAAGGGTCGCCGTAAAGCGAGGGCTCGTAATAGACGCCGTCGCGCGCGATCGCTTGTTTCGCTTCAGCGTCCATCTGGTGCCACATCAGCCGCTCCGTCATGTCCCAGGCGGGCGCGAGCAGCACGAGCCCCGCGAGCCGTTTCAGTTCGCCCTGCTGCGCGAGATGGCGCGCCAGGAGCAGGGCGATCCATCCGCCCATCGACGAGCCGACCACCACCGCGCGGCGCTGCTTAAGGAGCTCGAAGACGGCGAGCGCTTCCGCGAGCCAGTCGCCGATTGTGGCCTCGAGCAGGCTTCCTTCCGAAAGCCCGTGCCCCGAATAGTCGAAGCGCAGCATTGTCAGGTCGCGCGCGGCCGCGAATTCGGCGAGCGCGGCAGCCTTGGTGCTTGCCATGTCGGAGAGGAATCCGGGCAGCCAGAGAACGCCAACGCCCTCCCCGCGCTCCTCCAAGCGATAGGCGATGCGGCGGCGCTTGGCGCCCTCGCCGATCTCCAGGAATTGCGGTTCCCGATCGTCCATCCTAAGAACCTTGCGCCATGTCCAAGGTGACCATCTTGCAGGTCGTGCCGCGTCTCGATGCGGGCGGCAGCGAGCAGACGACCGTCGAGATCGCTGACGCTCTCGCCCGCGCGGGCGCCCACGCCCTCGTTGCCACCGAAGGCGGCCGCATGGCAACCGCCATCGAGCGATCGGGCGGGGAGATTGTGCCCCTTCCCCTGGCGAGCAAGAACCCGCTGACCATGCTCGCCAATGCGCGGGCGCTCGCACGCCTCATCGAGGCGCGCGGGGTCGACCTCGTGCATGCCCGAAGCCGCGCGCCGGCCTGGAGCGCGCTGCGCGCTGCGCGCGCGACCGGCCGTCCCTTCGTCACCACCTATCACGGCGCTTACGGCAAGCCCGGCCTGCTCAAGGCGCTCTATAACAGCGTCATGGGACGCGGCGACCGCGTCATCGCCAACTCCGAGTACACCGCTTCGCTGATCGCCTCGCGCCAGCCTGAGACGCGCGACCGCATCCGCGTCATCTATCGCGGCGTCGACAGCGCGGTCTTCGACCCGCAAGCGGTCCCCGCGGAACGCGTGGCGGCACTCAGGCAGGCCTGGGGCGTCGAGCCCGGAACGCGCATCGTGCTGCACGCCGCGCGGCTCTCGGGTATCAAGGGACAGCGCCCGACGATCGAGGCCGCGTCACGCCTTGCGCGCGACGGCAAGCTTGCCGATGCGGTGGTGATCCTCGCCGGCGGCGATGCGCCCGGCAAGGCGGCCTACCGCCGCGAGCTGCTCGACCTCGTCGCCCAGAGCGGGCTCGCAGGCAAGGTGCGGCTCGTCGGCCATTGCGGCGACATGCCGGCGGCCTTCCTCGCCGCCCATGTCGCGCTGATGCCCTCGCTCGTGCCGGAGACGTTCGGGCGCGCCAGCATCGAGGCGCAAGCGATGGGCTGCCCGGTCATCGCAAGCGATCTCGGCGCGCTGCCTGAAACGATCGACGGCGGCAGGAACGGCCGCCGAATTCACCGGCTGGCTCGTGACGCCCGCGGATCCCGCGCGCGCTTGCCGGAGCGATCGCGCATGCGTTCGCCCTTTCGCCGGCAGAGCGCGCGAAGATCGGCGAGCGTGGCAGGGCGCGCGCGGTCGCCCGGTTCACGCTCGGCCGCCTCCAGCAGGCGACCCTCGCCGTCTATGACGAGCTCCTCGGCTCGCAGCTTGCGAGACGATTCAATCAGGACGTGCCGCTAAGACTGAACGTCCAACTTAGGCCCGAGACTTCATTGGCCTCCGCTTCGCCGCATTCTGCACAAGCGTTCGCCACGACTGAACATTTTTCGGCCCTGAAGATGCCGTTTGGCTGCAACAAAAGCGTTGTTGAGAGGTTCTGTTAACCACTCGCGGGGCAAACTTTCACAATGACAACCGCGGCGATGTCACGCGTAGCGCTGTCCGCGGCACATGAGGGGAGAGCGAACAACGTGCCGGTCCATTTCATCTACCATGTGCCGAAGTGCGCCGGCCAAACCATCGATGGCCATTTCTCCTCGGTCCTGCCCGATAGTGCCTATTACAAGACGGCCAAGCGGCAGGGCCCGGGCCGGTTCGTGTTCACCCGGCATGACTTCCGCAAACTGCCAGATCTGAGCGCGACCAAAGTCGTCGCCGGACACTTCCTCGGCATTTCGCTCGATGCGCAATTCGCCGGACGCCCGATCAAGCGCAGCATCCTCTTGCGCGATCCCGTCGGCCACGCGCTGTCCTATTACAACTTCCGCATGATGCGCTATCTCTCACGCGGCTATCATCCCTACAGCTTCGATGTGGCCTATGGCGCGATGCATCGGAACTTCATCACGCACTACATCCTGAGGCACTTCCTCGAAATGTCCTGGGCACGCGTGGCAGCGCTTGGCGACGAAGACAAATACGATATCGTCAATGCGTTCCTCTCGAAGTTCTGGTATGTCGCCGACTACCGTCTATGCGACGACCTGATCGGCGCGATCGGCACGCAGCTCGGCATCGATGGCCGCGCCGTGCCAAAGAACACGCAAGCCCAGTGGGAACGCCATGTGCGGTGGAAGTCGCTCGAGCTCGGCGACCTCTCCCCCGGCACGATTGCCCGCATCGAGAGCGAGAATCTGATCGACCAGCGTCTTTGGGAGACGTGGCGCAATGCGAGAAACGACGTGGCGCACGTTCGCCCGCGCGCTCTCGGCAGTTTGCGCGCCACGAGCTTCGTCACCGACGAGGCCGTCCGCTTCCTCAACCAGATCGCGCGCCGGGTGCAGCGGCGATGGGGCCAGGTCGGCGGCCCGGAAATTCCCGCGCCCGCGCCCTCGGCCGAAGGCAGCTCGGCGATCCTCGTCTAACTTCCTCCGCCCCGTAGGAAGTGCTATTCATCTCCGCCGAGGGATGACCCCTGCGCCAGCGGGAAGCCGAT
This sequence comes from uncultured Alphaproteobacteria bacterium, assembly GCA_963832515.1. GTDB lineage: Bacteria > Pseudomonadota > Alphaproteobacteria > Rhizobiales > Methyloligellaceae > Methyloceanibacter. Next base: position 17,102 of record CAWHUE010000014.1, on the reverse strand, counting down.
TGTTCGTATGCGGTTAGCGGCCAATTTCGCCCTACGGCGCGAGAGCGCCATCATCCGCCTGCTCTTTTTCCTCGCCCCGCTCATTACGCTAATCGCGCCTTTGACGACCGTGCCGGTGCTCGTCGTGCTGTCCGCCGGATGTATCGCGATAGCGCTGCTCAACGGCGCAAAGCTAAGCGAGCTGTTCCGTCTCGATCTTGCGCTTGGCCTGTTCGCGCTCGCGGCGCTCTATCTCGCGGTCAACGCGACATGGTCGCTCGACCCGCCTCATGCCTTCGGCAAATCCGCCTGGTTTGCGCTGGTTGTCGTGCTTGCTTTTGCGGCCTGCCGCGCCGTCTCCCGCTTTGACGAGAGCCAGTCGAAGACTCGCGGCCGCGCGCCTTCCTTATCGGCTTGAGCGCGGGCCTCGCTTTCATCCTCGTCGAGCTTCTGACGGACCGGGCGCTCACGCGATTCCTTTACAACGTCTTGCCGTTTACCCGGCCGGGCCCGAAGAACTCTGATCCTCTCCGAGGGCCAAGTTACCCACATCTCGGCCTTCGAGCTTGATCAAAACGTCGCCGTGCTACTGCTTCTGCTTTGGCCTGGGTTGCTCGCCATGCGCAAGCTGACGGCCAGGCTTTGGCCGGCACTTCTGTCGGTCGGCACCGCCGCGGCGATCCTGCTCTCGACGCACCAGACCTCCAAGATCGCGCTCGGCGTGAGCGTGCTGACATTCCTCTTCGCTTTGGCTTGGCCCATACTTACGCGGCGCGGCGCGGTGGCAGCATGGCTGCTCGCTTTCGTGCTCGCGGTGCCTCTGGCGAGTTTGGCCTACCAAGCGTCGCTGCACCAAGCCGAGTGGCTCCCCTATTCAGCGCGCGCGCGCATCGTCCTTTGGGGCTACACGGCGGAGAAGATTCCGGAGACGCCGCTGCTCGGGATCGGGCTCGGCTCGACCCGCAAGCTCCACGCAAAGATCAAGGACGATCCCGGCGCCACGACGATCGCCGACACCGTGGACCCCGGCCAGACCTTCGTCTGGGGTAAAGGTCCGCACGCCCATAACGGGTTCCTGCAGGCCTGGTACGAGCTCGGCGCGGTGGGCGCAGGACTGCTGCTCGCTGCTGGGCTTGGCGTGCTCTGGTCCATCGCGCGCCTGCCCGCGGCGGCACAGCCTTATGTGCTCGCCCAGTTCGCGGCCTATCTCGTGATCGCCGCGTTTGCCTGGGGCATCTGGCAAAGCTGGTTGATGGCAATGACCGGGCTTGCGCCGATCTACGCGATGATGGCTTCGCGTCTGGTTGAGCTTCCGGTCGAGCGCGAGCAGGGCGTTAGCTATGCACGCACCGGAAAGCCCACCACGACTGCTGCCAAGCGTCCAGCTTGACTTGCTTTCCGCGCTTTCCTTCCTATAGAACGTTCGAAGTTTGGAGCGGCCGGACGGTGGCGGATTGATCGCCTAGAGAGGGACAGCGCACCGGTCCGAGAAGAGGAGAGCAGGACATCGTAAGACGCCCAATGAAGCTTGCCCCGGAAAAGGGGGGCCCCCGCATCAACGAGGGCATTGACACTCCGAAAATCCAACTCATCGACGCCACCGGCACCAATGTCGGGGTCGTCTCTATTGCCGATGGACTTGCGCGCGCGGCGGAAGCGGGCCTCGACCTCGTCGAGATTGCGCCGAATTCCGAGCCGCCGGTCTGCAAGATCCTGGACTACGGCAAATACAAATATCAGGCGCAGAAGAAGGCCGCCGAGGCGCGCAAGAAGCAGCGCACCGTCGAGATCAAGGAGATCAAGATGCGGCCGAACATCGATACGCACGATTACGACGTGAAGATGCGCTCGATCCGCCGCTTCTTCGAGGAAGGCGACAAGGTGAAGGTCACCTTGCGCTTCAGGGGCCGCGAGATGGCGCACCAGGAGCTTGGCGCCCAGCTTCTCGACCGCGTCAAGAGCGACACCTCGACCATCGCCAAGGTGGAGTCCGAGCCGAGGCTCGAAGGCCGGCAGATGGTGATGGTGCTCGCGCCACGCTAGGCAGCTACGCCCTTGCACTAGCGTCCGAATCCGACCCTATAAGGCGCTTCTCTAGGAGCCGCCCGGCAGGGCATGCCGTGGCGGCTCGCATGCTTTCCACCTCTCAACGACGCAGCCTGGGCCTCGATGAGGCGCCAGGACGCCCAAAAGGAAGCCAAATGCCCAAGCTCAAGACGAAGAGCGGTGCCAAGAAGCGCTTCAAGGTCACGGCCACCGGCAAGGTCAAATGCCAGGCCTCGCGCAAGCGTCACGGCATGATCCAGCGCCCCACCAAGTTCATTCGGAACGCGCGTGGGACGATGGTTCTGTCTGACGAGGACGCGAAGATCGTGAAGAAGAATTTCCTGCCCTACGCCCGCTAGGGCCAGGGCCGAGACACGCTTTAGAGGAGCACCGCTATGTCCCGTGTGAAACGCGGCGTTACCAGCCACGCCAAGCACCGCAAGGTGCTGAAGCAGGCCAAGGGCTATTACGGCCGCCGCAAGAACACCATCCGCACCGGCCGCCAGGCCGTCGAGAAGGCCGGCCAATACGCCTATCGCGACCGCAAGGTGAAGAAGCGCACCTTCCGCGCGCTCTGGATCCAGCGCATCAACGCTGCCGCGCGCGAGAACGGCATCACCTATGGCCGCCTGATCGACGGGCTGAAGAAGGCCGGCATCGAGCTCGACCGCAAGGTGCTTGCCGACATCGCCGTGAAGGAGCCCGTGACCTTCAAAGGCCTGGTCGAGGCTGCTGCGGCCGCCGCGCCGCGGGCTTGAGCTTGGCACGCCGGCCCTGCCCGGCATGGGAGCCTGAGCCATGAGCGCGCCGGAGCTCGATACTCTTCGCAGCGAGCTGCTCGAGGCGATCGCGCGCGCGCCCGACCTCGCCAAGCTCGAGGACGTTCGCGTTTCCGCGCTCGGCAAGAAGGGCAGCGTGTCGGCGCTGATGCAACAGCTTGGCGCGTTGCCGCCTGAGGCGCGCAAGGACTACGGTCAGGCCGTCAACGCGCTGAAGACGAGCGTCGGCGAGGCGCTCGAAGCCAAGCGCGCGGAGCTCTCGCGCGCGGCGCTGACGCCGAGAAGCTCGCGCATGAGCGCGCCGACGTGACGCTGCCGGTGCGCGAAGGCCCGCTCGCCGAGGGGCGCATCCATCCCGTGAGCCAGGTCACCGACGAGATCACCGAGATCTTCGCCGATATGGGCTTCTCGATCGCCGAAGGGCCGGACATCGAGACCGACTTCAACAACTTCACTGCGCTCAACATCCCGCCCGAGCATCCGGCGCGGCAGGACCACGACACGTTCTATTTCGAGCCGGGGCCTGACGGCACGCGCGCGGTGCTGCGCACGCATACGAGCCCGGTGCAGATCAGGACCATGCTCGCGGAGAAGCCGCCGCTTCGCATCATCGCGCCGGGCCGCGTCTATCGCGCTGACTCCGACCAGACGCATACGCCGATGTTCCACCAGGTCGAGGGTCTGGTGATCGACGAGGAGACGCATCTCGGCCACCTGAAATGGGTGCTGGAGGAGTTCTGCAAGGCCTTCTTCGAGGTGAAGCAGGTCAAGATGCGCTTCCGCGCGAGCCACTTCCCCTTCACCGAGCCGTCGATGGAGGTGGACATCGGCTACGCCAAGGTTGGCGACGAGATCAGGATCGGCGAGGGCGACCGGTGGCTGGAGATCCTCGGCTGCGGCATGGTGCATCCGAACGTGCTGAAGAATGTCGGGCTCGACCCCGCGCGCTATCAGGGCTTCGCCTTCGGGCTGGGGATCGACCGGCTCGCCATGCTGAAATACGGCATGCCGGATCTGCGCGCGTTCTTCGCCGGGGACTTGCGCTGGCTGAAGCATTACGGCTTCGCGCCGCTTGCGATCCCCACGCTCGCCGCCGGCCTCTCGCCATGAGCGCGGAGCCGAAGCTCAGCCTCGCCAACTCATCCGAGCTGTTCGAGGAAGCGAATGCGTTCGCCGATGCGGTCATCGCGCGGCTGCGGTCGCTGTTGCGCGAGGCCGTGGAGATACGCCATATCGGCGCGACCGCCGTGCCGGGCTGTCTGACCAAGGGCGACATCGATATCGTCGTGCGCGCCGACGCCGCGAATTTCGCTGCAGTGCGCGAGCGCCTCGACGCGCATTACGAGAAGAATCTCGGTTCGCCGCGGGATGAGAGCTTTGCGAGCTATAGTGACGGTTCCGCGAGAATTCCCGCTCGGCATCCAGCTTGTCCTGCGCGGCTCCGAGCACGACAATTTTCACAGCTTCACGGACCGGCTGACGCAATCTGAAAAGCTGCTTGCGGCGTACAATGCGCTGAAGCGCGACTATGCAGGCGCCGACATGGACACCTATCGCGCGGCAAAGGGACAATTCATCTCGCGCGCGCTGGCTGCCGGGCAGGCCTATCGCTTGATCGATCGGCTTGACGACAAGCACACCGAGCAGCTGGTGGCGCTTTACCAGAACGAGTGGTGGTCCAAGGCCCGCACGCGCGAGGACGTGCGCAAGATGCTCGCGCATAGCGATCTCGTGTTCGGCCTGGTCGAGGCGGAGACGGATCGGCTGGTCGGATTTGCGCGCGTGCTGACCGACCGCGTCTACCGCGGCACCGTCTATGACGTGATCGTCGCCAATGACCGGCGCAGGACCGATCTCGGCAAGCTGCTGATGGACGCCGTCACCGCGCACCCCGATCTCGCGAGGATCGAGAGCCTCGAATTGCATTGCCTGCCGGAGCTTGAAGCGTTCTATGCGAAATGGGGCTTTGCGCAGAACACGACCGGCACCAGCACGTTGCGCCGGCGAAGGGCGGGCTAGACGATGAAATTCACGCTGTCCTGGCTGAAGGACCATCTCGACACGAAAGCGAGCGTTGATGAGATCGCCGAGACGCTGACCCGCATCGGGCTCGAGGTCGAGGATATGTTCGACCCGGCAACCGCGCTCGCGCCCTTCCGCGTGGCGGAAGTGGTGAAATGCGAGAAGCACCCGAACGCCGACAAGCTCAGCGTCTGCGAAGTCGACACCGGCTCGGAGCGGCTCCAAGTCGTGTGCGGCGCGCCCAACATGCATGAAGGCATGAAGGGCGTGTTCGCGCCCGTCGGCAGCACCATCCCCGGCGGCGGCTTCACGTTGACCAAGGCCAAGATCAGGGGCGTCGAGTTCGAACGGCATGCTGCTCTCCGAGCGCGAGCTCGAGCTGTCCGACGAGCATACCGGCATCATCGCGCTCGACCCGAAGGCCAAGATCGGGAGCCCCGCAGCCAAGGCGCTCGGCCTCGACGACGCGGTGTTCGATGTCGCCATCACCCCGAACCGGCCCGATTGCCTCGGCGTGCGCGGCATCGCCCGCGACCTCGCCGCCGCCGGCCTCGGCAAGCTGAAGAAGGACGCGATCAATCCGGTCAAGGGCGCCTTCGCCAACCCGATCCCGATCGAGCTCGAGTTCGACAAGGACACCGCCGATGCCTGCCCGGTCTTTGCCGGGCGGCTCGTGCGCGGCGTCAAGAACGGGCCGAGCCCCGACTGGCTGCAACGGCGGCTGAAGGCGATCGGGCTCAGGCCCATCAACGCGCTGGTCGACATCACCAACTATGTCTCCTACGACCGCGGCCGCCCGCTGCATGTCTACGATGCCGACAAGCTCAAGGGCGCGATCCGCGCGCGGCTTGGTCGGCGCGGCGAGAAATTCCTCGCGCTCGACGGCAAGACCTACGAAGTCGACGGCGACATGTGCGTCATCGCCGACGACCGCGCCGTGCTCGGCCTTGGCGGGGTGATCGGCGGCGAGGACACGGGCTCGACCGAAGCCACCACAAACGGCTTCATCGAGTTCGGCCTATTTCGATCCGAAGCGCACGGCGCGCACCGGTCGCAGCCTTGGCATCCAGTCCGACGCGCGCTACCGTTTCGAGCGCGGCGTCGATCCGGATTTCGTCGTGCCCGGCTTGGAACTTGCCACGCAGCTCGTTCTCGATCTTTGCGGCGGCACCCCGAGCAAAGTCACCGTCGCCGGCAAGCCGCCCAAGCCCAACCGTCCCTTCAAGTTCGACCCGCGCGAAGTGAAGCGCCTGAGCGGTCTCGACCTGTCGCCGGGCGAGATCAAGCGCCTGCTTTCGGCGCTCGGCATCGCGCTCGACGGCAAGGGCAAGCAGCTGAAAGCCCAGCCGCCCTCCTGGCGTCGCGACATCACCGGCCCCGCCGATCTTGTGGAAGAGATCGTGCGCCTGACCGGCGTCGACCAAGTCCCCCCAACGCCCATGTCGCGCGCCTCTGGCGTCGCGCGGCCCGTGCTCACCGAGGCGCAGAAGCGCCAGCGCCTCACTCGCCGCGTGCTCGCCGCGCGCGGGCTGGTCGAAGCGGTGACGTGGTCGTTCATCCCGCCGGATCAGGCGAAGCTCTTCGGCGGCGGCGCCCCCGAGCTGACGATCAGCAACCCGATTTCGACCGAGCTTGCCGTGATGCGGCCGTCGCTCCTGCCTGGCCTCGTCGCCGCCGCGCAGCGGAACCGCGACAGGGGCTTCGCCGATGGTGCCCTGTTCGAGCTAGGCCAGGCCTATCGAGGCGCCGCGCCGCAAGATCAGTTCGTGGCCGCTTCAGGCGTTCGCTTCGGCCACTCGCGTCTTGCAGGCTCGGGCCGCTCTTGGGCGGGCGAGGCCCCTGCCGCGGACCTGTTCGCCGCGAAGGAGGATGCCGTAGCGGTGCTCGCCGCGCTCGGCATCGACCAGGCGAACGTCACCGTGACGCCCGAGGCCCCCGCTTGGTTCCATCCCGGCCGCTCGGGCGCGCTCAAGCTCGGGCCAAAGACCGTGCTTGGTGTGTTCGGTGTGTTCCATCCCGACCTGCTTGCCAAGCTCGGCACGGATGCACCGCTCGCGGGCTTCGAGCTCTATCTCGATGCGCTGCCGGCAGCGAAGCGCAAGGGGACGGCGAAGCCAGCGCTCGATGCGTCCGATCTTCAGCCCGTGCGGCGTGACTTTGCCTTCTTGCTCGACCGCGACGTCCAGGCGGGCAACGTGCTGCGCGCGGCATCCGGCGCGGACCGCACGCTGATCAGCGCCGTCAGCGTGTTTGACGTGTTCACCGGCCAAGGCGTGCCCGACGGCAAAAAGTCGCTCGCCATCGAGGTGACGCTGCAGCCACGCGACAAGACTTCTGACCGATGCCGAGATCGAGGCGGTCGCTTCGAAGGTCGTCGCCGCCGTCGTCAAAGCCACCGGCGGGACGCTGCGCTCGTAGGCTCCGAGCTTGCATCTCGCTCCATCCCTCCCCCCTTGATGGGGAGAGCAGCTCGGCCGAAGGCCGAGCGGGTGGGGTGAAGAATCCAAGGCCAGCGCAAGATTGTGAGGCCGGCCCCCACCCCGACTTCGCCGAAGGCGAAGTCGGACCTCCCCACAAGGGGGAGGTATGCCGAACTACTAGAACCGGAAATTCCCGAACGGAGAAGGCAGCGGTGCGCGGCGCAGCGCCCGCCGCGGCTGCTTGGCGCGGCGCTTCGTCAACGCGGGCTTGCCGTAGAACGGCTTGTCCTCGCAGGCGAGCGCGATTTTCTCGGCAAGCGGCTTCGGGGGTGCTGTGGCCTCCTGCCAGCTCGTGCAGAGCGTCGCGACCTTGCCGCCCAGCGCGCCCGCGCCCGGCGCGCAGTAAAGTCCGGAGCCGTCGGCGCGCGGCGTGAAGCGCACGCCCTTCGCGTTTTTGCCGTCGTCGATCTCGCCAGCGAGATGGTTCAGCACATGGATGCGGGTCTGCGAGTCCTCGGCCGAGGCGAAGCGCGCGGGCCGCATATGCGTATCAGTCAGCGGGATCGCCTCGATGGCGCCGACCGTCCAGCCCGTATCGGCACGCGCGAGATGCACCTTCGCCATCAACCCGTAGTCGCGGCAGATGCCGAAGCGCTTCATCTCCGCGGTGCCCGGATGCATGAAATTGCCGAGCCCGTAGAAGATCAGCGACTTGCCGTTCAGCTCGACCCCTTGCGCCACATGCGGATGATGGCCGACGATCAGGTCGATGCCCTTCTGCTCCGCCGCGAGCCCCCGCCAGTCGGCGAGCTGCTTGTCGTCCGGCACGACGCGGCCTTCGAGCCCGTAATGGATCGAGAGGATGCGGTAGTCCGCCGGCATCGCGGCGAGCCTTTCGACCGCCGCCTTGAAGTCGGCGGGATCGCGATAGGACGCCTGCCCCGGCTTGTTCGGGCCGGCGCGATGCTGCGGCAGGTCGCCGGTGATGATGCCGATCGAGCTGAGTCCGATCCGCGCGCCGTCGATGTCGACGCAGCCCGGGCGGAGCGCCTCGTCGAGATTGGCGCCGATGCCGGCAAAGGCGATCGCCTTCTCGGCGTTGGCGACGGCCATGTGGTAGAGCGTCTCCTCGACCCCCGCCGCGCCGTAATCCATCGAGTGGTTGTTGGCGAGCGCGAACAGGTTGAAGCCGGCATCGATCAGCGCTTTGAGCGCGGCCGGGTGGCTCCTGAAATGGAACGATCCCTTGCTCTTGTTGCCGTCGGTCGGGATGTCGTTGCGGTCCGTGACCACGGTCTCTAGATTGACGAAGCCAAGGTCGCCATCCACCTCGCCCGCGATTGCGGAGAGCGTGTCGGGAAACGCCGTAATCTGTTTGCCCTTGTGGAGGCCGCCCGCATCAACCGGAACCTCCGTCGGGTTGAACCCGGTATCGCCGGCGAGCACGATGGACAGGCTGTCGTGGTCCGGCGCCTTTCGGTGCGGCGGCGCGCGCGCCCGGGCTCGCGCCCGCGGCGCCGATCGAGGCAGTCAGCTCGGTGGTCGCGCAAGATGCCGCCTTGCCCGCGCCGTGCAGTGCGCCGGCGGCGCCGAGCGCGGCGAGCAGGCTTGCGATCCCAAGAGGCGTGCCCCAGCCTCGCGTCATCCGACCGGTCCTTATGTCATGGCGGCCGCCTCGGCGCGCGGCCGAGGCTCATCATCGAAGCCGAGATTGTGGTCGCGGGCAAGGTGGATCATGGCCCGCTCGGCAAGCGCGCTGATCGTAAGCAGCGGGTTCACGCCGATCGAGCGCGGGATCGCCGCCCCGTCGCACACATACAGGCCGGCGTGCGCGCCCTCGCCGCTCGTTCCGGCGAACACCTGGCCCTTGTGGTTGACGACGCCGGCCCTCGCGTCCTCGCCCATGCCGCAGCCGCCGAGAGGATGCGCGGTCGCGGGCTTGACGCCCATGGTGGTTGCGGCGAGCGGGCTCTTGATGTAGCGCGCGCCGACCGCTTCCGCCGCGCGGGTCAATGCCTCGTCGACGCGCGCATAGACGGGCTGCTCGGCGGCGCCGGGCCAAAGCACCTGAGCCTTGCCGCCTTCGAGCGCGATGCGGCCGGTGGCGCTGTCGTGCGACACCACGAAGAAGGTGTGGAGATGCGAAAGCGGCCCCTGATAGACACCCTTGATCAGGCTCTGCGCCGCGCCGACCAGCCTGCCGCCCGAGATGAAGAACACGGGCAGCAGTGGCGCGAGTGCGGAAGGCATAACGCCTTCCTGGATGATCATCGAGCGGTCGAGGTCGGCGCCGTCGGGCAGCTCGATCTGGCCCGCGACGCAGGCGCCGATCGCATCGCCCACGAATTTCGGCGGATGGCCCGCGCCGATCGCGTTCACGCGCTCGCGTCCGCCGAGCGCAAACGCAATGATGTCGCCGTTCGCGGAAAACTTCTCGCCGAGTCTGTCGGAGAGGGGTAACCCCTGCTCGCGCGACCGGAGCAGGATCTCGGTCGAGCCGAGCGTGCCGGCGCCCAGCACCACGATCCGCGCGTCGACGAAGCGGGGGCCGGCGCCGTTCATCTCGGACGGCGCGAAATGCGCGCGCCAGCCTCCGTCGCGTTTCTCGATGTGGCTCACCGAAAGCTCGGTGAAGATCTCAGCGCCATGGGCTTTCGCGTCTGGCAGGTAGGTCATGGCGACCGTGTTCTTGGCGCCGACATTGCAGCCGGAGCAGCAATCGCCGCAGAGCGTGCAGGCGGGCTGCGCGACCCCGGCCGGGTTCACGATCTCCTCGAAGCTCACCACGACGGGCGCTGCGACCGGCGGAACGTCGAACGCCGCGCTCGCTATTTCGAGCGCCCGATACTTGATGAGCGCGGCGGCCTCTTCATGGCGCGCGGGACGAAGCATCGAAGCGGCGCGCTTGAAGCCGAGATCGAGCAAGCCGTCGCGCGCGACATCCTCGGGCCATGCCGCGTCGGCGAAGACGCGGGCGTCCGGCATGAGCGCCACGCCCGCATTGATCAGCGAGCCGCCGCCGAGCCCGCAACCGACCAGCACATGGATGTCCGTGCCGAGCCTGAAGTCGAACAGGCCGGTGCGCGAGCCCGAGCGCATCGTCCCGCCATTCAGCTGCAGCTCGCGGCGGATGTCGGGCAGGCGGGACGGGAACTGGCCGGTCAGAAACTCGCGCCCACGCTCGAGCACGCACACGCGCAAGCCCGCGCGTGCCAAACGCGACGATGCGATGCCTCCGCCATAGCCTGAGCCCACGATGACGGCGTCATAACCGGGCTTGAGCAGGCTTGTTGGCGAGGAGAGGGGCTGCATGCCTTTGCATAGCCCAAGCGGGGAGAAGCAGGAACCCGAATAGGAAAGGGACCCGCGAGGCCTTCGCGAGTCCCTTCGAATCGCCTTGGAAACGCCGGTTCTACGCGGCCCTACGGAACAGCCCGAGCTTGAAGAGCTTCTTCCTCTTGTGCGTGGCCTTGTAGGCTTTCTTGCACGCATTCTTGTAGACCATGACCTTCTTGAAATCGCCGCCGTATTTCGCCTTGGCCATCTTCCAGCAGCCGCTCTTGCAGGCCGCCGCCTCGGTCGGCGCGGCCGTCATGGTAAAGCCAGCCATGGCGATGGCGAGGCCGGCTGCCAGAAATACTTTCTTAACCATTAGGTTACTCCAGTGGGTGATGAAGAAGCCTTATGCGGCGCCATAAGGCGCAAGCGAGGTCGCTTTCGTCAATAAGCTTCTTTGGTAAATCCCCGGATTTCCTAAACATTTTACCCTCCGGACAGCAGAAAGGGGCCCTGGAGGCCCCTTTCTTCAATGCCTTGGGAAATCGTCAGGTCTAGGCGGAAGCAGCGTTCTTCTGGGCGCGCCAAGCCTCCTTGCAAGCCCTGCGGAAATCGTGCCGCGCCTTGCGATCCATCGGGTATTTCAGCTTCGCAGCATCCCGGCAGGTCATCACGCCCTCCGGGGTCGCGGCCTGGACGGGGAGCATAGCCAGGCCGACAACACCGGCCGCGGCCGCAACGATGAGCATCTTCTTGAGCATGTCTTTCTCCGTGGTGGTTCTTGCGATTCGCTAATGGCCTCAGCCCTAGAACCCAACGGCTGCGAAACTAGGGCGGTTCCCCCCAAGATCTTGCCGTATTTGGCGGCGCGCCTGCTTGACCCTCGCGCGCTTGCTCCGTACCAAGCCGCATGAGTTCATCCGAGGCGCCTACCCTCTCACGCATCCGCAACTTCTCCATCATCGCCCATATCGACCACGGCAAGTCGACGCTCGCGGATCGGCTGATCCAGCTCTGCGGCGGCCTGACCGCGCGGGAGATGAAGGAGCAGGTGCTCGATTCGATGGATATCGAGCGCGAGCGCGGCATCACCATCAAGGCGCAGACCGTGCGCCTGGACTACCGCGCGCGCGACGGCAAGCTCTACGAGCTGAACCTGATCGACACGCCGGGCCATGTCGATTTCGCCTATGAGGTGAACCGCTCGCTCGCCGCCTGCGAAGGATCGCTGCTCGTGGTCGACGCGACGCAAGGCGTGGAAGCGCAGACGCTCGCCAATGTCTATCAGGCGCTCGACAACGATCACGAAGTCGTCCCGGTCCTCAACAAGATCGACCTGCCGGCGGCCGAGCCCGATCGCGTGCGCGAGCAGATCGAGGACGTGATCGGGCTCGATGCGCACGACGCGTTGGAAATTTCGGCCAAGACCGGCAAGGGCATCGAGGAGGTGCTGGAGGCGATCGTGCATCGCCTGCCTGCGCCGAAGGGCGACGCGCATGCGCCCTTGAAGGCGCTGCTCGTCGACAGCTGGTACGACGCCTATCTCGGCGTGGTCGTGCTCGTGCGCATCTTCGACGGCACGCTCGCCAAGGGAAGCCGCATCCGCTTGATGTCGACCGGCGCCGTGTATCAAATCGATCGCGTCGGCATCTTCCGCCCCAAGCAGGAGATGCGCGACAGGCTCGGACCCGGCGAGATCGGCTTCTTCACCGGATCGATCCGCGAAGTGGCCGACACCCGCGTGGGCGATACTGTCACCGACGAGAAGCGGGGCGCGGCAGCCGCACTTGCCGGTTTCAAGCCGGCGCAACCGGTGGTGTTCTGCGGGCTGTTTCCCGTGGATGCCAGCGAGTTCGAGGCGCTGCGCGAGGCGGTGGGCAGGCTGCGCCTCAACGACGCGAGCTTCTCCTACGAGATGGAGACCTCCGCCGCGCTCGGCTTCGGCTTCCGCTGCGGCTTTCTCGGGCTGCTTCACCTCGAGATCATCCGCGAGCGGCTTGAGCGCGAGTTCGACCTCGACCTGATCGCCACCGCCCCGTCGGTCATCTATCGCGTGTATCTCACCGACGGCACCATGAAGGAGCTGCACAATCCTGCCGACATGCCGGAGCCGCAGAAGATCGCCAAGATCGAGGAGCCCTGGATCGAGGCGACCATCATCGTTCCCGACGAGCATCTGGGCGCGGTGCTCAAGCTCTGCGAGGACCGGCGCGGGCGGCAGAAGAACCTGACCTATGCCGGCTCCCGCGCCATGGTGGTCTACGAGCTGCCGCTGAACGAGGTGGTGTTCGACTTCTACGACCGGCTGAAATCGGTCAGCCGCGGCTATGCCTCGTTCGACTACCATATCATCGGCTACGAGGAGGGCGATCTCGTCAAGATGGCGCTGCTCGTGAACGAAGAGCCGGTCGATGCGCTGTCGATCATCGTCAATCGTTTGCGCGCCGAGGCGAGGGGCCGCGCCATGGTGGAGAAGCTCAAGGACCTGATCCCCCGCCACATGTTCAAGATCCCGATCCAGGCGGCGATCGGCGGCAAGGTGATCGCGCGCGAGACGATCAGCGCGCTGCGCAAGGACGTGACCGCCAAATGCTATGGCGGCGACATCACGCGCAAGCGCAAGCTGCTCGACAAGCAGAAGGCCGGCAAGAAGAAGATGCGGAGCTTCGGCAAGGTCGACATCCCGCAGGAAGCCTTCATCGCCGCCCTCAAGATGGACGCGCGACTAGCGCGCTTCCAAAAAAATTTAATTGAAATTGAACCATCGCGGAACCTTGCGCTGGACGGCGCGTTGGCGGGATCAAGAGGTCCTTCACAACACGCTTCGCGCGTGTGGCTTTGGCCCTCCGCCTGCCTCGATATTGCCACGTCCCTGCGCTAGGCAATCTCGGGGCGATATGGGGAACGGGCGCGTTTACGCGCCCGGCGTCACAGAGGGGTAGTCATGCGTATCGCCCTCGCATTGGGACTCTGCATACTCGCAGGCTCCGCCGCGACCTTGCTCGCGGCCCCGCAGCAACAACCACCGAAAATACTGCCAAGGCTCAGCCCGCCGCCAAGAAGAAGCCGGTTAGCCAGCCCTCGCGCGAGGCTCTGCGCTCGCGCATGAACGAGAACGTCGTGACGATCATGGCGGGCAGCTCGAGCGGCACGGACCTCGCCATCGTCCAGGATATCGCCGACGTGCTCGACGACGGCGACGCGCTTCGTGTCGTGCCCATGGTGGGCAAGGGCCCGGCGCAAAACGTCAAAGACGTGGTGTTCCTGCGCGGCGTCGACATGGGCGTGACCCAGGCCAACATCCTCAAGCACTTCGCTCAGACCGGCGAGATCGGCTCGAACCTCACGAGCCAGATCGCCTACGTCGCCAAGCTGTTCAACGAGGAGATGCACATCCTCGTTCGCTCCGACGTCGACGACATCAAATCATTGGCCGGAAAACCGGTGAATTTCGGGACGAGCGGCAGCGGCACCGAGATCACGAGCCGCCTCATTTTCGAAGCGCTCGGCATCGACGTGCAGGCTCGGCATCTTCCCGAGACCGAGGCGATCGAGCAGCTCAAGGCCGGAGAGATCGATGCTGCGATCGTGGTGACCGGCAAGCCTGCGCCGGTAATCGCTGCGCTCAGGGATACCAAAGGGCTGAAGCTGCTGCCAGTTCCTTACGCCAAGCAGCTCGAAGCCGACTACTACCCCGGAACGCTGACGCATGCCGATTATCCGGCGCTCGTTCCGGAAGGGGCCAGCGTCGATACGGTGGCCGTATGCGCCGTGCTCGTGTCCTTCAACTGGAGCGGAGATCATGTCCGCCAGCGCAAGATCGCCAAGTTCATCGACCGCTTCTTCACCAAGTTCGACGCGTTGACCAAATCGCCGCATCACCCGAAATGGCAGGAGGTCAACTTCGCCGCGACGCTCGAGAACTGGCAGCGCTCGCCGATCGCGCAGAAATGGATCGACCGCGCCAAAGCCTCGACGGCGACCGCGACGGCCGATAGCGGCACGCGGCGGAGCTTCGACACGTTCCTTGCCCAATCGGCCCCCAGCGGCACCCCGATCTCCGAAGAGGAGCGGGCGGTCCTGTTCAAGGCCTTTCTTGAATGGAGCAAGTCGCAGAACAGAAATTGACCAACGAGCTTATGTCGTGAGCCCTGCTTATGTGTACCCGCGTAGGAGGGTGAAATGGTCCAATCGGCCCTCAATCTGTCTCATATGACGAGGGAGCCAAGGAGCTTAGCTGAGCGCATCGCCGCCGAGCTTCCCACGCCTTCGGGCGCAGTACCGAACGCGCTCGATCCGCCAAAGGAAGAACCGACAGTTTCCTCGATGGCCGAGCGCTTCGCGCCCGAGCCGCCGAGGCCTGCCCAGGACAACTCAGCGCCGGCCGATGCTTGACCCCATGGCCAGGCCGCGTGCGATGGAGCCTCGCGGCATTGCGTTCTCCAATCGCGGCCTGCTTACGCTTCTGTTCTTCGTCTCGCTGTTCCCAGCCATGCTGCTCTTGGCGCTCGTCTGGTATGGCGGCCTCAAGCTTCCCGCGCCCCCACAGACGACGGCCGCAAAGCAGGCGCTCCAACCAAAAGAAGCGCTTCAACCAAAGGAAGCGCTCGAAACCAAGCCCACGCCGAGCCATCAGGCGGCCTCGCTTGCCGGCACGGTTCCGCAGTCCGCGCCTCACACGAAGCCGGAGGTGAAGCTCGCGGCTCCCGTCAGCATCGAAGCGAAGCCGGGCGAGGCGATCGCTTTTCCCATAGCCATCGATTTCTCCGCACCGCTGCCGGCGCGGAGCGTCCTCGCCGTCGCGCGCCATGCCGGAGGGAGCCTCACTGTCCAAGGGGCGCCCCTATGGTGATGCGGAATGGAGCCTCAATCCGGATGAGCTTGCAAATCTTTCGCTGCGCATGCCTGAGAACGCGAACGGCGACGCAAGCCTTCGCATCGAGCTGGTCGCACCCGACGGCGCCATTCTCGCCACGGCCGTCACGCGGGTTGAAGCTGCACCCGAGGCGCCGAAATCCGCGCTGATCGTTAGGGCTGACGAGAGCGGGCGCATCGATGGGCTGATCGACCACGGCCAGAAGATGATCGATGTTGGCTATTTCGCCGGCGCCCGCGCCTATTTCCAGCGCGCGGCGGAGGCGGGCAGCGGCGACGCGGCGCTTGCGCTTGGTGCGACCTACGACCCGGCCTTCATCGAAGCGCTCGAGGCGCAAGGCATCAAGGCCGATCCGGATGCCGCGCAGCTTTGGTACGGGCGCGCGCGTGAGCTCGGCGTCGAGTACCAGGAAGCGAAGCTCGCCGCGCTGAAAGAAGACTGGGCAAACCCGCCCAGCCACGAAGCGCAGCCGGTTGGGAAAGCCCAAGCCGCCGAACCCGCAACGTCTACGGCAGCGCCTGAGAGCGGGACGGAAGCCGCTTCGGACGGCAATGCCCTGACCCGCCTCATAGCAGCAACCGGCCTCGGGTCGGGCGGCGAGTGGGTTGAGGTCGCCGGCGCCGTCAATGTGCGGGAATTGCCCTCTGCCACCGGTCAGACGCTGCGGGTCGCCCCGAAGGGCGCCAAGCTCCGCGTCATGAGCCGCGAGGGCAACTGGGTCCAGGTCAGCGATCCCACCACGTCCGAGACGGGCTGGATCTACGCGCGCTTCGTGGAGACGTCGTCGGCGCCCTGAGGGCGAGTTCAAGCGGTCGCCGAGCGGACGCGACCTGACAGCAGCACCCATCCCCAGTGCGGGAAGGGCCTGACGGTCAGCGCGAAGATCACCTTGCGAGAGGCCCTCGACCAGGAATTAGACGAGCAGCAGCACGGTGATGATCAGGAGCCCACTGTCCGGCTGGCGTAGCAGGAGCAGGCCGATGACGATGGCAAGCGCCGCCGAGATGAGCTGCAGCCAGTAATGCGGCACTTTGCCGGCGCCGATCAGGCCGATGCGTTGAACGATACCGGCGAAGATCAGCACCCAGCCGAGCAGGGTGACGATCGTGGTCGAGGCGAAGAACGGATAGAGCAGGCCAGCCCCGGCGACGACTCAACCTCCCTGGAGCAGATACAACGTGGAATATTTCCTGACGGTCTCGCGCATGGCCTCGCGCATCACCGCGGCGGCTTCGTCCAATGTCATAGCCATGTCGTCGTCCTTCCAGTGACCGCCCCAATTTGTCATTGCCGGACTTGACCCGGCAATTCCATTCCGGTGGCTTATCCAGAAGCGAGCGGGGCGGGGGGACGGGGGTGGAGCACGGCGAGGAAACGCAATCGGCCATAGCCAAGGCTGCGCGTCGGCTGCTGCCGTTCCTCGTCCTTTGCTACATGATCAGCTTCCTCGACCGGGTGAATGTCGGCTTCGCCGCGCTCGCCATGAACGAGGATCTCGGCTTCTCGCCGTCGGTGTTCGGCGCGGGCGCCGGTATCTTCTTCATCGGCTATATCCTGTTCGAGATCCCGAGCAACCTGGCGCTCCAGCGCTTCGGCGCACGCATCTGGATCGCGCGCATCATGATCAGCTGGGGGCTTATCAGCGCCACCATGGCGGTCGTGACCGGACCGACCAGCTTCTACCTCGTACGCTTCCTGCTCGGC